>NZ_JBBJSS010000004.1:0-588036 GCF_038898415.1 Priestia sp. SB1
AAAACGTATAACAACATCCTAGACAGCAGTATGCCAAGACTCATGCCAGATCTTGTGCCGGCAGGTCCAGCGCTTGCCCAGCAGACGGTGAGAGAGACCTTGCAGAATGTGAAGCAGCAGACGATGCAGATGGTAACGAAGGTGAAATATTATCCGAATCGCAACAGCTACCGTGGACCTGGCGGCAGGTTTATGTCAGAGAGTGATGTTAACAAGCTGGGTGATGAGGTTGAGGTTGAGACGGTTTGGAAGGTTGACGAGCCTGTAAAAGTAGAACGTGTGAGTGAACGTCCGATTCAAAAGAATACTAAGGGTACGGATGAAGTTAGTGGTGTGAGATATGGAGAAAGAAAGATATCTGCTGAAGTTAGTAAGAAGTTAAGGGCTTCCTCACCTACTAAAAAAATACAAGATGATGTAAATAAGAATATTGATGATTTAATAGGTACTCCTGATCCAGCTCTCCCTGGCAAAACAATAAATGGAAAATTACATGCAGATCACATTGTTCCGTTAGCTAAGATAAGTAGAATGGAGGGTTTTGAAATCCTCACTTATGAACAACAAAAAGCAATCGCCAATTACAGAGAAAATTTTATTGGATTGACTGAGACAGCAAACAAATCAAAAGGATCCAAATCATACCAGGAATGGACAATATATAAAAAAGAAGGGATCCTGGTTAATCCGAAATTTAGAGAAGAAATGATATTAAAAGAGAGAAAATTAGAGAGTGAGATTCAAGATATAATAGATGAATTTAATAAATTCAATAAGGAGTGACAACTAATGGATAAAATATCTTTTTTAAGACAATATAGAAAAGAAGTGGAACTAGTACACTTTGATAAAATAAAGAGCATTAGAGAGGACGAAATACCAAGTCAATGGTTAGAGATTGTTAGGGAAGAAGATAAGGATATTAGAGTAAGAAAAACTTTAGCTATATGGAAAAGTTTATTCAATAAAGAGTTGAGCAACACAATATTATACCTGTCAGAAAATTTGTTGGATGTTGAATTAATCTTAGATAATGGTAAATATGCGATTTTATATAGTATAAAGGATTCTCAAAGTGGTTGTATGTATTATGAAGGTGGTTTACCCACTAGTAATATAGAGAATCCTACTTTAAAAAATGTTTGGCAAGATGTACCTGAAAAATTGAGGAGTTTCTATGAAAATATACATGACGGCTTTTATTATTTTTCAAGCAGGGCAATGGGATTAGTATCATTAAATCATGTTACATTCTCTGATGACGATGAATGGGGAATTATTGATGATCTAGAACAACCATTAGAGATTAATTTGACTACAACATTTAGCTTCTTTGAAAGTGGAATGGGAGGTTATGTAGCCGTCGATTTAGAAAATTGCAGCAATGATAATGCTACGATTTGGTTTACAAATGATCAGCCGGACTACGGTGTTAACTTTTGGGATGTTACAGATGAGTGGTTAGTCATTGGGTTTGAAGAGTAATTAGTAAGATTATAATGACAGAGAAAAGATAATGGCTCTTTTAAACAAAATCAAACAGAATTATAATGTTGTAGAATGAGTGAATAAATAAAAAAGATGCTTAGCGTATTAGTTGAGCATCTTTTTTTATCTAATTAATTTTGATATAGAATAAATCTAAGCATTTGTCTGTAACATGTATTTCAAAATTGTCAATGGGTAAAGTTTTTGTTTTAAATAGTTACTGTTGATAAAAAACTTTCTACCTCACAGCGCGTCGCAGCAGGAGCCATGGCAGCAGCCGGCTTCATTCCGGTTGTCGGCTGGGTAGGAAGAGCCGCAAAAGGCGGAAAAGCCATCTACAAAACGGCTAAAGGCCTAAGCGCAGCGGATCACGCCTTAGACGCCTACAAATCCGCTAAATCCTTCAAAGTCCTAGAGCAAACCGAAAAAGGCCTTTACGGTCTTGTGGCCGCAAACGGGCTAGGAGAATACATGACCGGACGCGACATGTTCGGGAATAAAATCAGTGAAGAACAGCGTAAAGCAAGTCTTCTGCAAGCATTAGGAATTGCTGGAGCTGGGGCGCTTTCTACGAAGGTAGCGGGGAAAATGGGACAAAGCCTTGCGACCAAAGGAACCGAAAAGCTCAACAACATGCGCAACACGCTTCGCACAAGCGCCGTTGCCAACGTCACAAAGCAAGCCTACCAAAGCGTCAAAAACGCACCGGCCTCTTGGACACAGTCGCTACATAAAACGTATAACAACATCCTAGACAGCAGTATGCCAAGACTCATGCCAGAACTTGTGCCGGCTGGTCCAGCACTTGCCCAGCAGACGGTGAGGGAGACCTTGCAGAATGTGAAGAAACAGACGATGCAGATGATTGAAAAGCCTGTAAAAGCAGAGCGTGTGAGTGAACGTCAAATTCAAACGGGTACTAAGGGTATAGATAATGCTAATAGACTTATTCCAGGTACTCCTGGAAACCCTACCTCAGGAGACCCAACTAAATTAGGTAAAAACTTACTAGAGTCAATGGGGTTACCTCGCTCTAAAAGTTGGAAAGGTTATCAAGCACAACATATAATTCCTTCTCAATTAAATAAACATCCAGTTATTAAAAAAATTGGAATGGAAATGAATGACTCTACAAACGGTATATTTTTACCTATACCTTCTGACGATGTTAGTAGTCTATCTAGACATAGAGGCTTTCATAGCGTTTATAACAATGTTGTAAGAAAACAGCTTGATAAAATGGATGTTAATCAAGATATAGCAGTGTTAGAAAAACAAGTATATGAACTACAACAAAAGCTAAAAAAGGGAGTGGAAAATGGATTACCGTTATATAAGACTAAAATAAATAATATCGAGGAATTTTACAAAAGTGGTAAAAATAAAAAACTGCCTGTTTGGAACAGAGGCGGTGGAGCAACCGAAGAGTTATGGGAAAGGTGGTTATCTAAATGAAATTTGGTGAAAACACTCAATTAGTAGAAGAAGTAATGGATTTTATTCGTAATGATAAGATGTTTAATAAGAATAACTTTCATGTAAATAACTTAGAGGTAATAAATGATTTCAATGAAGCCCAAAACCTTGCCTGGTCTCAGGACTCAAGTGAAGTCGATACTGTATGGGAATATGTTAAATCACAGGAAGCAGAAAGTATTGTTGAAAAGGTATATGATTTGGATTTAGTAACTCAGCAAGATGATTTATATGATTTTTTTAGTGACCATGACAATTACTCGAATGACTTTCTTCCTTTTGATTATATTGATATTAATGAGGAAGTTGAGGGAGACCTCACGATGTGTGCATTAAATCGATTAGTTAATGGGAAAACAGATAATTTTTATGAAAAAATCTTTGAAGTTTATAAGCAAGGAGGTTGGCCTTGTGGGTGGAAGGGGACATACCCTATTGGTGAAATTATTGTGTATGTGCCTTAAATTAAATGAATTTCAAACCTTGATGGCAAAGTGCCTTTCAAGGTTTCTTTTTTGTGGTAGGGCCACCTAGTGACTCATAGTTCATTTTTTATTCAGAGAATATAAGTAACTCCTTAAATCCCCATATTATGTTTTTACGAATTATATAGGACGTACAACACCTTTTAAACGTATGCCCTATTTATTCTTTATTTTGTTAAGCAAATAACCACAATATCATTAATAAGTTTTTATAGCGCTTTATCAGATGAAAAATTTTTAAAAGTCTTACACTATTTTTCAGAGGAAACTGGTTATGGAAATGAGTACCACATTTGTACATTTTCAGGTGACTTAGAGCCGTGGGAAGAGGGTTATGTTGAAAACGGAATTGAATTTCTAGACGGTACGGGTGACACTGACAAAAGTGTTATTGTCGATTATGAAACGTTTTTAACTTACTTGCACAAAATCTGCCGCGTATATATTGAAGATCATGCCCATGATAAAGAAAAAGTGATGGCTCTTTTACATAAAATCAAACAAAATCATAGTAATGAAGACTAGTAGGAGTATATAAAGAAGCAACGAATGGAGTCTTGCTATAGAGAACAAGCTTTCCACACTACAGCGCATTACACCAAGCAGAGAGACGATATAATGGAAGTGCTGAAGTATATTGGAGAGGATTCTACAAGGTAGAAAGTAAAGGGAAAACGAAAAATGGAAATAACTCAAATGACAAAAGCTATTAGAGGTGCTATAAAAGGTGGTCACTTAAATAAGGTAAGAGACTTATTTGAGAAAGAACCAGAAATGTTAACATGGATCACACCTTTTGGCACATGGCTACATGTAGCGACAGCTCATGGTCATTTAGAAATTGTACAATACCTTATTCGTGCTGGAATAGATGTTAATGCACAAGGAGGAACTTTTTCTACCAATGCCTTAGAAAGAGCGGCTGCAAAAGGACATATAGATATTGCTAAGTATCTTATTAACCATAATATTGAAATTGATATCAGTGAACCAGATAGAAATCCGCTGTTTGCTGCCATATATAACGGTCATTTTGAGATGGTTAAACTGTTAGTTGAGAATCATATTAATATATCGATTACATACTCTGGTGAAAACATAAAAGAAATGTATGCTTACACATTTGCGATTGAACGAGGACAAATAGAAATTGCTGAATATTTAAAGCAGAAGGTGGACAGTAGATGGAATTAAAGCTTAATAATATTTATCAAAAGGTGGCCGATAATTTAAAGGAAATGATACAAGAAGACTGGCGAGAAATCTATTTGTATGCAGAAGTAGGAGAAGGTTCTCAAACAACGTATTTCTTTTATTATCCAAAAGGAAGCGATGAACCTATATATAGTCATGATATACCTGAACTATTTGAGGTGTCAGAACAGAGCTACTTAGTGTTATTAGACAAACAGTTAGAGTGCTTTCGTGAGTTGTTAGATGTATTTATAGAAAACAAGCAGGAGATATGGACAAGTTTAACTTTGCATTTAGATCATGATGGGAAATTTGAGATAGACTACGGGTATGAAGATATTCTTACTGTTGACCCGTATGAACAACAGGTGATTTGGGAGTATAAGTACTTGGGGATTATTTCAGAAGATGAATATGATAAAAAGATCATAAAAAAATTTCTTTCCTAATCATAGAAAAGCAAAAGATATATAGACGGAGGAGTTAAGCTCATCATAGTGAGAGAAGTGGAAACGGAGTTTAAGAATGACTAATGCTAATTTCAATAGTTTAACAGAACATGATAAAGTGATATTTTTTCTGGCACTTTCAGAAAAAGTAGTACCGGTACTTTCTCGTACGGAAGATCAAATTTCAGCTCGGAAAGTTATATGTAAATGCTGGGAATGGTTAAAAGACAAAGAAAATAGTGGAGATACTCTTTATGAATTATTAGATCACGAGGAAAATGGTATCACAATAATTCAAGAGACGTCAGATAATAAAACAGATGTTATAGCCTGGGACTGTATTATTGATGCAGTTGCCTATACTAGTAGAAAAGCATTTGAAAGAGAAGGCGTGGAATATTATCCCGAACCCATTGCTTTAGTTAATGATAAATTAGTAGAGCATTTTATAAATGGTTTTGAAAGATGTATAGAGAATGCGGATAGTTACATAGAAAGATTAACTTCTTTATTAAATGATGATAAGAATAGGAAAACAGTGAATGATCTGCGAACAAAAGTCTTAAAAGAACTACAAGTACGACAGTGAAGTTCACTGACCACAACTATTTAAAAGTAAAAACGGTAGAAACAGCTAAATTAAGGGGGATATGCTTTGGAGAAAAACAGTGTCAATAAAGCAATAAGAAATGCAATTAAACGTGGTGACATTAACTCAGTCAAAGAATTAATAGGTAGTAATAAAGCAATTCTACACACCATGACTCCATTTGGTAGCTGGTTGCATATAGCAGCAAAAAAAGGACAGATGGAAATAGTAGAGTATCTAGTGCATAAAGGAATCGATGTAAATATAAAAGGGGATATATTTGATGCTTCTGCCTTACGAGTGGCAGCAGGTGAGGGGCATGTAGAAATAGTACAGTACTTAATCCAATCTGGAGCAGAATTAGATGTAAGCTCAGCAAAAAGAAATCCATTATTCGCAGCAATTTACGGTGGTCATAAAGAGGTAGTTGAACATCTAGTTGATCAAGGTATAGATATTTCCGTTCAATATACCGGTGAGAATATTAAAGAGATGGATGCGTACCGATATGCTAAGGAATTTGGACAAATAGAAATTGCTGAATATTTAAAACGAAAGCTGAATGAAAAAGTACAAAAGAGAGTGCTTAAAGATTAATTAAATCGTATATAACAGGCCACAAAGCTAATAAAAGCAAGGAGGGTCCATCTCATACTAGAACCCATATATGCTGAAAACGTAATTGTCGGAGTAGTACATAAAAAGCAGTTTCAATGGTATGTGACCGATCGAGAGCTATGGTATTTGGATTATGTAAAGTTTGCACAAGCTTTTGAAAATGAAGGTGATTCAGCGGTTAATGAATACATCGAACCTGAACGAAAAGGGATCGAAGTTCTCAGCAATGAAAATGCTGAGCTTTTTTTAAAACGTATAGAGTCGTATCAAGCAGATACAACTACTCTTTTAAAGCTGTTTGAAGATAAAATAGAAAGCGTAGATGAAGAAGACGTATTAGATTTTAGCCCTTCGTTTTTGGTGGATTTTGATCAAAAGACGTTTTACTCACTGTTTCCTGAGCCGGCTTCATTTGAAGAATATGTTCCAAGCGATTGGAAAGGAACGTATAAAGACTTTACAGGTTTGATTCCAAAAATAGAAAAGTATTGGGTAAATAAGGACGGAGAAAATTTATTTGAGCTGTGAAAGCAAACAGGGCATGGAGGGATAATGTTGTTTCGTGTTCAAACATTCATTAAGCGTCCAGGTATTTTGATTACGGATTTATCATCTCTATATGAAAAGGAATCGCACTATTTTATCGATATATCGAACGAAGAAGAACTCATTCGTTACGGTAATCAGTTTGATTTTACTTGCCTTGAAGGAGCTATTAAGCTTGAATACTACGGTGAGCCGCTTCTTGATGCATCTGCATGGGATGTTATAGATGGGATGTGGCTTTATTTGTTGGATGCAATGGAGAGTTTAAAAGAGACCGGATATGGAGAGATGAATTTTCCAGATCAACCGTTAGTATTAACCTTAAAATCGGCTTCTGAACAGTTTGTACTGTATACCTTGCATACATCTCCTCCTGTAAAAGCAGTGCTTCCAAAACAAGACTTTTTTATGGTGGTGTTAGGAGGAGCGGAGCAGTTTTTTAAAACGATGGAGAGATGTTTTAAAGGGAACTTTCGGTATTTCAGTGAAATCAAACGTATCGAAGCGTTAAAAAGGCAGTAAGGAAGACGAGGTTACTAGTAAAAGATTACAGGAACTATGGCCACATTGTGACGGCAAGTGTAATTACTCGGCGTGCGCTTCCTTTTTCGAGCTGTTGTCCGATAGCACTTGATGTTTGCACCCAATTCACTTCATCAGGATAATTTGTAATCACTCCGTCACTTTTTGTTTTCCACAAAAATGAAGCGGTAAGCCGCTTGGTTCCAGACCACGGTGATATTTTCATTCCGGCAGAATGGACTTGGTGGATAAGAGCAGGCGTTAGGATGTCATAAGACGGGTTAAAGTAAGTGGCAAAAGCGGCGAATTGCTGGATTGAATTTGGGCTTGCGTCTCGCTGTGAAGAAGTTAGTATGCCTATAGGAACGTTTGGGAGAAGCTCATGCATTTTTTTCATGGATGAAACGTTAAAAGACTGAATGATAACGTGATCGAGCTGTCGCTTGTTGATTTCAAAAGCTACTTTTTTTTCAATTCCAGGATAAAGTTCCGGCGCTTTTAACTCTATTAATATACCGATTTTTCCTTGAAATTCATCTAATACTTGCGAAAGAGTTGGAATTTTTTCATTCGTAAAAGAATCCCCTTTCCAGCTTCCTGCGTCCAAGCGCTGAAGCTCCGCGTACGTTAACTCTCGAATGTGTCCGCTTCCGTTTGTCGTTCGGTCTACGGTACGGTCATGCATAATAACGAGTACACCGTCTTTGCTTTGCTGCACGTCAAGTTCAATGTAATCCGCATTCATTTCTAGCGCTTGGTGAAAAGCAGCCATTGTATTTTCAGGTGCGTAGGCAGAGGCTCCTCGGTGCGCGATATTTGTGAGTTTTTCTTCCGTGCGTGCAAAAGCAGAAGAGGCGATTGAACAGCATAACAAGGCGACGGCGCTTAAACCAGCTAAATATTTTTTCATCACATTTCTCTCCTATGCGTTGGTATAGAAATAGCGTAACGAAAAAATGTGATGCTGATATAGAGGAAGTGTGTAGAAAACGTTGACATTTCGTAAAGAAAAATAGGGATTTTTTCATGATGATGTTTACAAAAAATGCGTAAACGAATAGGAATTTTAATCAAACGTTAAGGAAACAGCGCTATAATAGAAGGTGTGAAAAAAAGAATAGGAATTTCTTAGAAAATAGTTGTATAATAGGTGAGTCAGTCAATGAAAGGAATGGAACATGGATATTCAGTATATACATACGTTTACGATGCAAACGAAAGAGGAGTGCCGGACGCTTCAGCAAAAGCTAAAAGCACAAATTGATTTAACATCAGGCGTCAAAATGACGCATATACATAACTGTGCTGGTGTTGATGTTGCGTATTGGGAAGAAAACGGCATATCTTACGGAGCTTGCAGCATTGTAGTGGTTGATTATCAGACGAAAAGCATTGTGGAAAAAGTGCACAGTGTAGGAGAAGTAACGGTTCCTTATCTTCCTGGGTTTCTAGCTTTTCGAGAGCTTCCTTTAATTCTTGAAGCGGCTAAAAAACTTCAAATAGAGCCCGATGTGTTTTTATTTGATGGCAACGGATATTTGCACTACGAGCACATGGGAGTAGCCACACATGCTTCGTTTTTTCTCAATAAACCTACCGTTGGAATTGGGAAAAGCTATTTAAAGATCAAGGGACATGATTACGTTATGCCTGAAGATACAGCAGGCGCTTATGAAGATATTGTGATTGATGGCGAAGTTTATGGTAGAGTAGTAAGGACAGCCAAAGGGGTAAAGCCTATTTTTCTGTCGTGCGGAAACTATATTGATTTGGACATGTCATATCAGCTTATGATGCATTTTATTTCAAAAGAAAGTAAGCTTCCGATTCCGGTCCGCCTAGCGGATCTGCATACGCATGAGCTGCGGAAAAGGTACCGGCAGTCAACGGGGAAGTAAGCTGTTCATAATGAGTTCATAGTTTCCTTTTATACTGATGGTTGGAATATAGTAGTAGTGTAAAATTATTAAAGAATGAGTAAGGTGATTAAAGGTGAGTTCATTTATTACGAGTATTTTGGATTTTTTAACGAGCCTTGGCTATTTAGGTATTGCGCTCGGCTTAATGATTGAAATCATTCCAAGTGAAATTGTACTAGCCTACGGGGGGTATATGATTTCTAAAGGCATGATTAGTTTTCCTGGAGCAGTCATTGCCGGAATTATTGGCGGAACGATTGCACAGTGGTTTTTATATTGGATTGGAGCCTACGGAGGACGTCCGTTTCTTCAAAAATACGGCAAGTACTTATTTATTCATGATAAGCATATCGACCTTGCGGAAAACTGGTTTAATAAATACGGCGCGGGCGTGGTTTTCTCCGCTCGTTTTGTCCCGGTTGTTCGACATGCGATTTCGATCCCTGCAGGTATTGCTAAAATGCCGTTTTGGAAGTTTACGTCTTTAACCGTGTTAGCGATGATTCCTTGGTCGATTTTATTTATTTACTTAGGCGGAAAGCTAGGCGAGAACTGGGCGAACATTGAAGACGTAGCAAGCAAATATACGCTTCCGTTTGTAGTTGCGGCATTTGTGATTATTGTTCTTTATTTCGTATTCAAACGCACGCGTACAAAGCGCGTATAAGATCGTTTTTGGACTACAAGCATGGCGAAAAGCCATGCTTTTTTTGCATGCGCAACCAGAAGCTCTTTTATTTGCTCATGACTTCTTCAAGTGCTATTATTTTTCATACGCACTAAAAAAGGAGACGATTTAACGTGGTACAAGAAATTGTATTAAATGATATGCCTATTCAAATTTACAGCTATGAACAAGAAATTGTAAAAGGCAAAACAAAAGTTTCAGTTGATTTTAAAGTAACAAGTGAGGAATATCATGATATTACTACACTTTTATATAAAGGTACTTTTCATGTAAATGTCCCAGAAGAAGATCTGGATTTCCAAGGAACGATTCATCAGTACTCTACGTCTTTTACAAATTTATATGAAAAAGGCCAGGTAGGGGATTTCTCATTAAGTTTAATTGAAGTGAACGAATAAGGAGCAGATGTGTGATGAAAGTAAGTATACTCGACCAATCGCCCGTTTCATCCCATCAGACCCCAGCGGAAGCGTTAGAAGCATCGATGCAGCTGGCCAAAGCGGGTGACAAGCTTGGCTATGAGCGCTACTGGATTGCAGAGCACCATGATTTGTCTGGACTTGCCTGTTCGGCTCCTGAAGTGATGCTTGGCTATATCGGCGCACAAACTAATAGAATTCGAATTGGATCGGGAGCGGTGCTGCTGCCTCACTACAAGCCGTATAAAGTAGCGGAAACGTATAACATGCTCGCAACGCTGTTTCCAGGGCGCGTTGATTTAGGGATTGGGCGCGCGCCGGGTGGATCGGCTGAAGCAACAAATGCGCTATCGGATAACTTCTTGCAGCAAGTATTTAAAATGCCTGAACTTGTTGAAGAGCTTCTGCAGTTTTTAGACGATAAATTTCCGGCTGAACATGAATACGCCAAGCTTTCAGCTTCGCCGCTTCCACCTGTCTCTCCAGAACCGTGGCTGCTTGGCACAAGTAAAAAAAGTGCCGAGCTCGCTGCTAGAAACGGAATGGCCTATACGTTTGGACAGTTTATGAGTGAACAAGACGGTTCAGCTATTATTGATCAGTACAAGCAGGCTTTTCAGCCAAGACGGAGCGGGAATCAGCCCTATGCGATTGTCACTGTATCGGTCATTTGCGCTGAAACAACCGAGCAAGCGCATCGCATCGCAACGAGCTCACTTCTATGGAAAATTCAGCAGGATAAAATGGAAGCAAAAGGCGTGCCTTCTATTGAAGAAGCGGCCAGCTATCCGCTTACAGAAGAAGAAGAGAAAAAAATGAAGAAGATGAAAGAAGCTATGATTATCGGAAACCCGGAAGAAGTACACGTCCGTCTTCAAGAAGTTCAAGCACGCTACGGAGCGGATGAACTCATGCTTGTCACCATTACGCATGATCCGGCTGAACGATTAAAATCATATGAGCTTGTCGCAGAGAAATGCAAAAAATAAGAGCCAAATGTCGGCTCTTATTTTTTATGCCCGTAATAGTACTCAAATAAGTGCTGAAATGCTTCTATAGCACGTAAAAAAGAAGCGGCGTCTTGGCGGTCTTCTATTAACCAGCACGTGGCTAATACAGAATGAGCGTATCCCCACAGTAAAATGCGTTTTTTACTTACGTTCAGTTCTTTTACAAATATATTGATTCGATGGTCAATTGTCTCTGCTACGTTTGTCTTAGGCAGATGATTTAAAAGAAAAGGGATAATTTCGTACTCTTTTTCTCCAATCAACCCTTTTGGATCAATTATTTTCCACGCTTCACCAGACTGTAAGATGTTATCATGATGCAAGTCTCCGTGAAGCAAAAAAAGCTGCTGAGAAGTCCGGTTTAATTCAGAGAAAACGGATAGCGCGTGTTGAAGCGTTTCGGAAGAAAGAAAATCAATGCCGCTTGGATACATTTGTGTATACTCTCGAAGCTGCTTCTCTCTTTTAACGGCTGTTTCTTCGATAGTGGAGTCTGATTGAGGCATGCGCCACAGAGATTTCATGAGCCCAGCAGCGATTAACGCAGCTTCTTCTTTAGTTGATAAAGAGGAAAGCGGGCATCCGGGAGATAGCTTTTCAAGCAGTAGAATGCCTTTTTCAGCATCGCTGTCCACTATTTTTACCGTGTTCTCAACAGCTATTGCTGTCAGTGCTTCTTGCTCATGAAGCAGCTCTGAAGGCTCTACAAAGAGTTTTACAACTAGTTCGCTTCCATCTGCTTTGCGCGCAGGAGCAACAAAGTGGTAAGAAAGAGGGAAGTGACTGTGAATGGTGATATGCCATCGCTGTTCGCAGTAGCGAATCAGCTGAGGAAAGTCAGTTAGCCACTTTTGGCCTTTATGAGAGTGAAGGTGAGTAATTGTATCACAAAATGTTTGAGGCAACGTATGCATGCGTTTATCTCCTTTGTCGTTTCCAATTTTTTCTGATAAACTCATCATATACAGCCTACATAGAATCTGTAAAGAAGGAGGAGATCCTATATATGAAGACAAAGAAGGTGAAATCCCCTTGGGCTCTCGTTGGGTTTCCGGTTTATATCATTGGATTTTCACTTTTACTTGCTGAAGGCGCACCGGAATGGGTAGAAACAGTGAGTAAAATCATGATCGCTCTTGGAATCATTTTGCTTATTATTGCAGGAATTGATCTTAAAAAACGAAAAAAATCAGCACAGGCCTAAAAAACTGCCGTTTGGCAGTTTTTTTATTTGGAGAAAGGGTAACAAGATAACTAGATAAAAATGTTGAATTATTATTCTTTTTGATGTATAAATATAATATAGAAAGCAACGGTATTGAGAGGAGAATGAACGTGTCTTACGTAATAAAAAAAGAGGTTCCGTTATTTGAGCAGTTTGCTGCTTTGCATGAAGCGAGCGGATTACATAAAAGTAAAAAAGGCAATTATACAAAAGAACAGCTGTTTGAAGCGGCAGCCAACAGCTGGTTTAGAGTCGGTATTTATGATAATGAACAATTGATTGCATTCGGTCGTATGATTTCAGACGGAATTTACCAAGCGCTTATTTGCGACGTGATGGTTGATCCCTCGTACCAAAACAAAGGACTTGGAAAGCAAATTATTCAAGAGCTGTTGACGAAATGCCAAGAAAGCGGAATTGAATCGATTCAGCTGTTTGCAGCAAAAGGAAAGCATCATTTTTATAAAAAATTAGGATTTCAAGAAAGAGAAGAAGACGCGCCAGGCATGTCGCTTGTTATGTAAAAAAGCTCAGTGATCAATCATACTCACTGAGCTTTTTGTATTATGCCGTTTTTAAAACCGTACTTTTTTGGACTAAATTCCAAGCAACTTTTACTAAATAAACAACAAGCAAAACGTTTAGCATCGATGTAGCAAACATAGAAAACGGGTATGACGTGCTGTTTTGCATATTACTGTCGCCGTATAAAACAAAAAAAGTGTTCATAAAAATACTGATGCTAAATCCAAGGGATAAGTAAAGCAAATTTTTGTCTTTTAAATAAATATAAGCCACTAAAGCAAGCGCTGCTGCTGGAAATAAGTAGCGTTCATGCATGCTTGAAGAAAACGTAAATACCCCTGAAATTTGAATAAGCGCTGCAAGAGCGGCGTATTTAAAGCTCCGTCCTTTTATATAAATAAGCCAAGAAAAAATAGTTGTCGCGACGATAAAAATAAGTCCCCACGTATGATAGCTGAAAAACAGCAGCGTTGCAGAGCTGTCTTTATAGTTTGCGCCTATTAAACTATAAAAGTTGTAGGCGTTAACAGAAGCATACGGGTACTCTCCAATGGTGGATGAAAATAAATCAATAATCCACGTTGGACTTTTTCCGACTGAAAAAGGCAATAAAATCACCCCAGCAGTGAAAGCCGCCGTTAAAGCAATGCCGAAGAAATGCTTCACTTGCTTCAGGCGAATGAGCTCGAAAAACAAAATAGGCAGGATAATAATCGCCTGCGGCTTCATTAAGACCGCTGCTGTAAAAATAACGGCCGACGCGTAAATTCGTTTTTCCGTAATCATTACAATGGCTAGGACAATAAGTAAAGTGAAAAATGAATCCACTTGTCCCCAAAACGTTGAATTAACTAAAATGGCCGGATTAAATAAATACCCAATTGCTAACAGGTATGCAAAAGAAGGTGCCAAGTATTTACGAGCTAAACGATAGAGTAAATAAGATGTGACAACATCTGCTAAAATAGGCGGAATTTTAATCAACAGCGAAAAATACTGCTGAAAATCCGGTAAACTGCCAACTTTCCCAACGATAAACAAGATATAAATATAAAACGGCGGATAATCGCTTCCGCTTTTAGCGTAGAAATTTGAAAAATGATTAGCCGCAACCGATGCCCAGTTTTTGAAAAGCGACGCATCCATATGAGAGCCTACCCACGGAATCAGCGCAATCCGAATAAATAAACCAGTGCCAAGTAATGACCATAAAATAACGCGAGAATGCCCTATCGAATGATGCCATTTCTTTTTCTTTACTAATCCGTAAACGAAAGCTGCTGCTATAAAAAAGCCCACCGTATAAAGAGCTAGCGGCGTTTCATAGTCTTTATTAGCTCCTTGACTTCCGGCACCGTTATCCATAGATAGATTATGAAAAGGCGTTACGTGTTCTCCGGAATTGCTGGGTGAAGCAGGACCGTTTCCTGAAGGAAGACGATGATCTCTTGAGTTATTATCAAGAGCAGATATACCATTCGTAATCTTTTTTAACTGATGACTTTCTTGAATTGAAAATAAATGTTCTTCTCCTTTATAGTGTGATAGTGAAACGATACTGAAAACAAATGCTAAAAGAAAAGCTGCCGTTACGATAAAAGCCGTTCTTTTTTGTAGTATGTTCATATAAAATCCTCCGATGACAATGTATCGAATAAGTAGTAGTGTGTCTCCATACTATAAGGGGAGTTGGTGAAAATAAAGTGAAACTTCTTTAATAAAGAGCGGAAGAGAGAGCATAAAAAAACAAGGCCTTAGAAGACCTTGTTTTTTATATTGCTTATAGTACAGCATCAAACTTATTTACTTTCCACTGTGAACCAGATTTATAAAATGTAACGGTGCGTTTTACACTTCCTCCGTCAACTGTTGGAACCGTAAATTGATAAGAGCGAACATCGGCGCGCTGATAAGTTAGTTTTGCTTTTGCTTTGTTCCACTCTAGCATGCTGAATCCGTCACCGACAGGACGAGCAAGCTTTCCGTTATATGTGATGTAGCGATAATTTGTTAATCCTTTTTGAATAGCACTGTTTGTAAACGTTTCAGATAAGTAGCTTACTAGTTTGCTTTTTGTATTAAAATCTTGACAAAGATATGAGTACTGAGTGCCTTTATAATTAAATGTTTTTTGAGTACATAAATTACCTTTAGATCCATGAAGTGCATTCCAGAAATGGTTGCTTGCGTTTGCTGCAATTTTTACCGCATTAGTCGTTGATAGATTTTGTGATGCTGCTTGAGCTGTAACTCCTGTGCTTAGTGAAAAGAAAAGAGCAAGTGATGCTAAGATTATTCCAAATTTTTTCATTTCCATTTCCCTCCTACTCATTCATTGAAATATATGTAACATTCATGCTGTTAATATTACAATTGTTACATTTATATTACAATACTTCTTTAAAGAAATAAAGAGTATTTCTTATATATGTTTGAATTATTCCCGTATTTTCTTAAATAAAACGTAGAATTAAAAGAAAACATATAAACAGTATGTCAATTATGTGTCACATATTTCGTCGCTTTACAAGTTCGTATATAATAGGAATAAATCGATCAATATGCTGATTTAGATAAATAGGTCAGGCACAAAAGGAGAACGTAAACTAATGGGTGTTTCAGAAGTGACATCAGGAATTATTATTACCACTGCCGTAATTGCTATTGTGATTATTACAGTTGGTGTTTTGGCTACAATGATTGCGATTGCGAAGAAAGCAAATAAAAAGTAAGTGTGTAGAGGAGAGTTAGTATAATAACTAATTCTCTTTTTTTTGAAAAAAACCTATCGCTATTTTTATAATAAAAATGCATAAATAACGCGTGCATTATTCATAGAAAAAAGCAGGAAATTTACGTTTTGAAGCTAATAGATACATAAGGCAAGCTGCGCACTTTCATTACAAAAACAATGGAAGGGGTTCTAACAGACTTCAAGTGATATCGCCTATTTTATGTCATAATGAATGATATTCATTAACACAGCATCTTAGACGCACTTTATAACCAAATAATGAGGAGAGTGGTTGAGTTGCAACGACAAAAAGTAGCAGTGAATGGAGAAAGGTTAAAAAATACGCTTGAACGATTTGCCGATTATGGACGAACACCTAATAACGGTGTAACCCGCCTAGCGCTGTCAGAAGAAGATCGCCTAGCACGAGATTATTTTTGCTCATGCTGCCGGGATCTTGGAATGGATATTAAAATCGATGACCTTGGATGTATTTACGCCACGCTTGAAGGACTAGAAGATAAGCCGCCTGTTGTGATTGGCTCACACATGGACAGCGTAAAAAAAGGCGGAAGGTTTGATGGAATCCTCGGTGTAGTTGCAGGGTTAGAGTTAGTAAGGACGCTGGTTGAACATAATATTAAGCCGAAGGTGCCGATTATGATTGTTAACTTTACGAATGAAGAAGGAGCGCGTTTTGAGCCTTCTATGATGGCTTCAGGTATTTTATCGGGCAAGTTTCAAAAAGACGTTATGATGAAGAAGACAGATGTTGACGGCGTGACGTTTAAGCAAGCCCTTCAATCATGCGGATATGAAGGCGATAGAAGTAACCGTCTTACTGAAGCATCGGCATTTGTAGAATTACATATTGAGCAAGGGCCTATTTTAGAAAGAGAAGCCAAATCAATTGGTGTAGTCGAGTGCGTGCTCGGAATGGTATGCTATGAAATTGAAGTTACGGGGGAGTCAGATCACGCCGGGACGACGCCGATGGATATGCGGAAAGATGCGCTATTTGCAACTAATAACCTGATTGCTGAAGCTCGTCATGAGCTCGGCAGATTGGATTCAAATTTAGTCTATACAATGGGTCGTATGAACGTACTGCCTAATATTCATACCGTTATTCCAAATAAAGTGATTTTTTCGCTTGAAGCGAGACATACGGATGAAGATGTCATTGCATCCGTGGAAAAAATTATTCAATCACTGCCTGATCAAGCGGAGCTGTTAGAAGGGTGCGAAGTGCGGGTGACCAAGCTTTGGGGACGCGATACCGTGTGGTTTGATAAAACGGTTTGTGATGAAGTGGAAGAGTCGGTTCGTTCGCTAGGGTATTCCTACAAGCGAATGGTCAGCGGAGCTGGACATGACGCACAGTTTTTAGCTAGCTACATTCCGACGGCTATGATTTTTATTCCGAGCGTAAACGGAAAAAGTCATTGTGAAGAAGAGTTCACTCCTTGGGAAGAATGCGAAAAAGGTGTAAACGTACTTTTAGAGACGGTGATTAAGTTAGCTCAGAAGTAACAGGACGAAAGAGTAAACCTGCGGAGGTTTGCTCTTTTTTAGTGCTTAGAAAGACTGCAAACTATCGCATTGAACTTTTGGTTTATTATGGCTACAATAAATGAGAAGCATCGGGATGGATGTGAAAAAAGGATGTGAAAAAAAGTGAGATCTTCTCACTTGCAGAAATGAAAATTACTATTATTATTGCAGATGATAATTCGTTTATTCGAGAAGGAATGAAAATTATATTAAATACATACGAGGAATTCGACGTTGTCGCTACTTTAAAAGATGGTCAAGAAGCCGTTCAATATTGCAAGAATCACTCCGTCGATATTGCATTGTTAGATGTAAGAATGCCTGTTATGGACGGTGTAGAGGCTACAAAGCTTATTTCAGAGTCAACGAAAGCAAAGCCGCTTATTTTAACTACGTTTGATGACGATGAATATATTATTGATGCTGTAAAAAACGGAGCTAAAGGCTACTTGTTAAAAAATACAGAGCCAGAGCGCATTCGAGACGCAATCAAAAGTGTGTTCAACGGACATACGGTGCTGCAAGATGTTGTGCTTGATAAAATTAAATCAAGTTTAAACGCTGCAACTGAGCGCGAGTCCAAAGCGGATATGACACAGTTTACCGAGCGTGAAACAAGCATTATGACGCTGATTGCCAAGGGGCTTTCAAATAAAGAAATTTCTAAAACGCTTTTTATTTCAGAAGGTACCGTAGCAAACTATATTAGTTCGATTTTAAGTAAAACGGGACTTGAGCACCGTACTCAAATTGCTATTTACTATTTAACCGGTAAAGGGAAGTAGGACTATGGAAGTCGGATTAATGATGACCAAGCTCATCCTCATGCTGTTTTTGGCTATTACGTACATTCAGTTTAATTATGTACACTCCATTTCAGCTATTGTGTTAGCACTGCTTCTTTACAGCTGTGTTAATATCGCCGCGTCTATTGTGAAAAAGAGCGCGTTCAAGCGCATGCTTATTGCTTTTTCAATTGTCCTTATTCTATATTGTGCGTATCAACTTCATCCTTTGTTTTTTCTTCTTTTGCCGCTAAACCTTTGTGAGCTTATTGGAGAATCAATCTTAAAAAAATGGATGGTGCTGCTTGTATTGCTTCCAGTACTGCTAGTTCCCTCTGATAGTAGAGCTCTGTATGTGTTAGTCGCTGCGTTTACTTTTTTTATTTACACAGGAGCAGCTATCTATCAAAAGCGGACAAACAATTATGAACAAAAGCTTGATGAAATGAGAGTAAGTATGCAAAAGCTGCAAAAGCACGTGAATGAAAATAAAGAGTATGTGAGACAGTCTCAATATGCTTCAAAATTAGAAGAGCGAAATCGACTATCGCAGGAAATTCATGATAAGATTGGTCATTCAATGACAGGAGCGCTTATTCAAATGGAGGCAGCAAAGCACGTAATGAAGCAAGACGAGGAAAAAGCGCTGTCTCTTCTTCAAAATGCGATTACGATTTCGAAAGAAGGCATTGAAGAAATTAGGTTAACGTTAAAAAGTATAAAGCCTCCCGCTGAGCAAATAGGAATCAGCCGTCTTAAATTATTTATTGGTGAATTTGAGGCTAAGCATAGTATCGCAATGCCTCTTGTATACAAAGGGAATTTAGATCTTATCACGCCTCTTCAGTGGAAAATTATCCATGAAAATATAACAGAAGCTATTACGAATGCTTTGAAATATGCAGAAGCAACGATGATTGCCATTGAGCTTCACGTACTAAATAAAATGGTGAAAGTAGAAGTCAAAGACAATGGAAAAGGCGCTCACTTGTTTCAAAAAGGACTTGGCATAGCAGGAATGGAAGAGCGCGCTGCTTCCATTAACGGAACGGTGATTGTCGACGGTACAAACGGATTTTTTGTTACCACACTGCTGCCGATAGGTGAGAAACTTCATACGTAAATAATGAGATTTCTCATGGGGAAAAGGTGAACTTATGCACTGACGTAAGTTTGCCTTTTTTTCATAAAATAAGGATATACCAACACACTAGAGGTGAAATGATGAACGTATTATCCATTCAAAAATTAACAAAGAAATTTGGAGATTTTATTGCGGTAGATAATTTATCTTTACAAGTAGAAGAAGGAGATATATTTGGGTTTTTAGGAACAAACGGAGCAGGAAAAAGCACAACGATTCATATGGTAGCTAGTCTTCTTCAAAGCAACAGCGGCGATATTGAAGTACTTGGGAAAAATATAAAGAAACACCGAAATTTCGCAAAGATGAACATCGGAATTGTTCCGCAGGACTTAGCGATTTATGAAGATTTGACAGCCTATGAAAATGTGAAGTTTTTTGCAGGACTCTACGGATTAAGAGGGTCACTTCTTAGCGAACGAGTCGAAGAAGCTTTAGCGTTTGTAGGGCTTTTAGATAAACAAAAGGCGTATCCGAAAAGCTTTTCAGGAGGAATGAAAAGAAGGTTAAATATCGCATGCGCAATTGCTCATCGCCCTAAGCTGATCATTATGGATGAACCGACGGTTGGCATTGATCCTCAGTCGCGAAATTATATTTTAACATCTGTAAAAAAGCTAAATGAAATGGGAAGCACAATCATTTATACGAGTCACTATATGGAAGAAGTAGAAGAGGTATGTACAAAAATTGCAATTATTGATCACGGCAAAATTATTGCTGAAGGAACAAAAGAACAGCTGAAAGCGATTATCACCGATACAAAAGACATTTGGATTGAAGTAAAAGAAGCAGACGATATAGATTGCAGCGGTCTAAAGGAAATTCCAGGCGTAACAGCCGTTACGTATGAAGATGGAATCATTAAAATTAATTCAAGCGCCGAAGTGAATAACTTAAACAAGGTCATTCATTATTTAATGACGCATCATATCGAAATTAAAGCAGTCAAGGAGCAAGCCCCTAATTTAGAGACGGTCTTTCTGACGCTCACAGGACGCAGTCTAAGAGATTTATAAAAGAAAGGAGGAATAGCGAATGAATATTATTGCAATTGCTTTGAAAGAAATGAAAAGTGATCTGCGAGATAAGCGTGCATTTATCTTTATGATTCTTTTTCCGCTAGCTCTTGTCCTTATTTTAGGAACAGCTTTGTCTCAAGCCTTTAATAACGACATGACGATAGACGATAGCTATGTTCTCTATAAAATCGACACAAGTAATGAAGAATCTGCTGCTTTTAAGCAGTTTGCTGCACATGCAGAAAAATCGGGCATTCACTTTAAAGCGTTGAAAAAAGATCAAGATGGAAAAAAAGAAGTAAAAGAGCAGCATTATACAGCTTATGTAGAAGTGAAAGACGGAGGCATTAATCTCTACGGAAATGAAGAAAACAGCATTGAATTTAACGTGGTGCAAGGTATGTTAAGTACATTTGTTGATAAGTATAACGTGGCTATGGAAGTGGCCAAAGTAAATCCTCAGCAAGTCGAGAACCTGCTGCGTGCGTCTAAGCATGACTATATTCAAGAAACATCCCTTCATTCTCAAAAACAGCCAAATTCAATAGACTACTACGCTATTTCAATGACCACCATGATTGTTTTGTACGGATCTATCTCAGCGAGTTATTTAATTAGAGGAGAGCGTATGCGAAATACAGCAATTCGATTAGTAGCCGCACCGATTAAAACCGCTGAAATTTTTGTCGGGAAAATTTTAGGCACTGTTTTGGTTCACGCCATTTGTGTATTAGTCGTCATTATGTCGACTAAATATTTTTTTGATGCGAATTGGGGAGATCATTTACTCTTAGTACTCGTAATGTTAGTATCTCAAATTCTTTTTGCCATTAGCTTTGGACTAGGAGTTAGCTACCTTACGAAGACGGAAGCGGCGTCAAGAGCAATTATTATGGTTGTGATTCAAGTGTCGTGTATTGTGGGAGGAACCTATTTTCAAAATGGATCTGGAGAAGGCTTCGTCAATGTATCACCTTTAACCTGGATGAATAATGGACTTATTAAATTGATTTATACAAATGATATCGGCGCTTCTCTTTCAGTTATCGGGTTGAATGTAGGCTTCTCTATTTTATTCTTGGGCACAGCCATTGTGCTTTTGAGAAAAAGAGAGGGGTTATAACATGAAAAATATCATGTGGCTTGTCACAAATATGCTGAGAAATATGCTGCTTAGAAACAAAAGGACGCTTGTACTTGTTATTGGTTTGCCTATTGCAGGTATTTTGATGTCCGTTCTTATTTATGGAAATACAGCAGGGACTTCGGTGAATATCGGAGTTGTCAATCACGACTCAACGGATATCTCAAAAGACACCGTTCAGTTTTTAAAAGGGCTGCATAAAACAAATGTTAAAATGCTCACTGACAAAGAAGTGGATCATGAGATTACGTCAAAGAAAGTTGATGCTGTTATTACTTTTGAAAAAGGGTTTTTTGAAAGCGTCAAAGCGAACAAACCAGATCATATTACGATTACTTCGATAAAAGGAGCAGAAGTAACGGGCTTTATTAAGTCTTATTTGTATCAATATATTGATAATGTTTCTGCGCTTAATCAAGCAGCAGGCGGCAATGACGCTGCGTTTAAACAAATGTATGAGAGTTATCAAAAAGCGCCATTCCACGTCTCCACGCATGCACTTGAAGACAAAGGAACCGATCAAAACATTGTCAAGCAGACAATTGGGTATTTAATTATGTTTATGCTTTTTTCTGCCGTAAATCTATCGGCTCTTATCACAAAAGAAAAAGAGCAGCGCACGTATTTTAGACTACTAGCTTCGCCAGTCAGTGCAAGGCAATACGTGATATCTAATGTTATGACAAATATGATTTTATTAACTTTGCAAGTAATGATTACACTTGTTTGTATTACGACTCTTTTTCACGTAGATATGAACATTCCTGTGTGGCAGCTATTTTTTATTTTAGTTTTGTTTGGGCTAGTAGCCATCGGCTTGTCGCTTGTAATCGTTGCTTTTACAGAAAGCTCAAAAGCGGCAAACGGCCTTCAAACGCTTATTATTACGCCAACTTGTTTACTGTCAGGGTGCTTTTTCCCTCCTGAATTTATGCCGGATGTGATGCAGAAAATAGCCGACTTTCTTCCTCAAACGTGGGTATTAAGCACGTTGAAAAGTGTTCAACAAGGAGCCGCATTAAGCAGCCTATGGTTAAATATCAGCATTTTACTAGCTTTTGCACTCGTTTTTTTCCTGCTATCGATTTATAAATTAAATCGAAATAATACTGTTCAAAAGTTTATTTAAATGGTAAAGTCAGAGAATACCTCTGGCTTTTTTTGTAATTTTTAAAAAGTTACAAAAAAAGATTGAAAAATATAAGATGAAATTTTAGAATGAAAGAGGAAAGGGGTATACAAAAAGAGAATAAATAGGGGAGAAAAACGAAGTTCATGTTGGTTTTTTGCACAAATAAATGAAATCGCTTACATAAGTCAGCATGAAAATACGGAAGGAGAGATTGTCAGCGAGATAACAAAGGGGGAAAAACAGTGGGAATTTATGAACTACTTGTACCACGCACGGTTTTATATGGAGAAGGATCATTTTCTAAAATTGGAGAGCAGGCTGCACTGCTTGGGACAAAGGCATTGCTTATAAGTGATGACGTTATGGCGAAAGCAGGCAATGTAGAAACTTGTCGTCGTTACTTAGCAGAGGCTGGCATGGACTGTGCCGTGTATACAGGCGTAAATTCAGAGCCGACAGATATTCATCTAGATGAAGCGCTTGCCATATGTAAAACGGAGCAGTGCGATGTGGTTATTGCCTTAGGGGGAGGCAGCTGTATCGATACTGGAAAAGCGGTTGCCATTATGATGACAAATGAAGGGCATCTACGAACGTATTTTCAAAATCAACAAGATTTTCAAGGTAGCCCTCTTCCTTTGGTTGCCGTGCCTACGACTGCCGGAACGGGCTCAGAAGTGACGAAAGCGACGGTTATTACAGACACGGCATACGATGTAAAAATGATGCTCGCAAGGCCTCAATTATTGCCTGATACAGCCATTGTTGATCCGTTATTAACTCTATCATGTCCAAAACACGTAACGGCAGCTACAGGAATTGATGCACTCAGTCATGCGGTCGAAGCGTATTTGTCTAAAAAAGCACATCCTTTTACGGATTCACTTGCTCTTCAAGCAATTGAGTTAATTATGAAAAATATTCGTCTTGTGTACAGAAATGGAGAAAATGTTCAAGCAAGAAACGAAATGGCCTATGCTTCTATGCTTGCGGGGATGGCGTTTTCAAATTCATCCGTTGCTCTAGTGCACGGTATGTCACGACCTATTGGCGCGTTATTCCATGTGCCGCACGGTATTTCTAACGCGATGCTCCTGCCTGCGGTTTTGGACTATACAAAAGAGGCTTCAATCGATCGTTTAGGTGAAATAGGACAAGCTCTTTTTCCGAACGTATCATATACAAAAAAAGAAGGAGCAGATGTGTTAATTGAAGCCATTAAGCAGCTTTGTATCGACTTAGAGATTCCTAATCTTCAATCGTGGGGCATTGATCGACAGCTGTTTTACGCGGCGGTTGAGAAAATGGCAGCGGATGCGATTCAAAGCGGAAGTCCTGCTAATCATCCGATCGTACCGACGGCAGAAGAAGTTATTCAGCTTTATTACACGTCCTATGAATATGAGTTTGAGTCTGCACTTTATAAGAAATAAGATAAATTCAAGACAAATTGAATGAGGGATGAAAGGGGAAACGTTATGGATTTGCTGATTATTTTGCTGTCTCTGGGGCTTTTGATGCTGGTTGCTTACCGCGGATTTTCAGTTATTTTGTTTGCTCCACTTTGTGCGCTGCTAGCCGTTATTTTAACGGAACCAAGCTATGCACTCCCATTTTTCTCAAACGTTTTTATGGAGAAAATGGTTGGATTTATTAAAAACTACTTCCCTGTCTTTCTATTAGGAGCAGTCTTCGGGAAGATGGTTGAAATGTCTGGAGTCGCTGAATCGATTGCGAAAACAATTGTTAAAGTCGTGGGGGCTAAACGTGCGATCTTGGCGATTGTTTTAATGGGAGCAATCTTAACCTACAGCGGCGTAAGTTTATTCGTTGTTGCGTTTGCAGTTTATCCGTTTGCGGCTAACTTATTCCGCGAAGCGAATATTCCAAAACGATTAGTACCGGGAACGATTGCATTAGGAGCTATTTCGTTTACCATGGATGCACTTCCCGGTACACCGCAAATTCAAAACGTTATTCCAACGACTTTTTTTAAAACAGACATCTATGCTGCTCCGACACTGGGGATTATCGGATCGGTTATTGTCTTTAGCTTAGGTCTTTGGTATTTAGAAAGCCGAAGCAAAAAAGCAAGAAAAGCTGGAGAAGGCTACTACGGATTTAATAATGAACTAGCGGCTGCTGCAGAGCTAGAAAAAGAGTCTGTACCTTCTACAGAACCTAAATATGAACCTAGCGTAGCAAGACAGGTTTTAGCGTTTGTTCCGCTCGTGCTTGTAGGGGTTGCAAACAAATTTTTTACTGTTTCTATTCCAAAGTGGTACCCAGACGGTTTTGATTTTGCCAAAATTGGCCTTGAAGCGTTCGGAAAAGTAGATTTAACCGCAGTTGTTGGTATTTGGTCAGTGGAGTTAGCACTTGTTATTGGAATTATTACGACGATTGCGTATGACTGGAAGAGAGTGACCACCGGTTTCCAAGCGGGTCTTAACGCAAGTATTGGCGGAGCGCTTCTCGCTGCGATGAACACGGGAGCTGAGTATGGCTTTGGAGGCGTTATTTCATCTCTTCCTGGCTTTGCAACCGTTCGCGATGGTATTTCACATACCTTTACAAATCCGCTTGTCAATGGAGCCGTTACGACAAACATTTTAGCCGGTATTACAGGATCCGCTTCTGGAGGTATGGGAATTGCGCTTAGTGCGATGGGAGATAAGTATGTAGAAGCTATTAATCAATACAATATTCCTCCTGAAGTTATGCACAGAGTTGTAGCGATGGCATCAGGCGGTATGGATACGCTTCCTCATAACGGAGCCGTTATTACCCTGCTTGCTATTACCGGATTAACCCACAAGCAGTCTTACCGAGATATTTTTGCCATCACTGTTATAAAAACGCTTGCATGTTTCTTAATCATTGGAATCTACAGCTTAACTGGACTCGTATAACAAATAAAGAGGCTGAGTGTAGTTGAAGAAAGATCCGAACGATAAATCGTTCGGATTTTTTTATTGTTGCACTGATTTTGTATATCGAGCCTTTTGCTCTAAAACAGATTCTTTGACTTTCTAAACTGTAAGTATTATGATTACACTACTTTCTAGAATACTATATGCCGTTACATTAATTCTTAGCATGTTTATGAAGAAAGGAGAATGACTGTGAAGCTATTTGAAGGAAATTTAAAAGTAGGCGACTGGGTCAAAGGAAAGTCTCGCGACGGTGAACTTATATACGGATATATAAAAACGATTAATCCATCTAAAAAAGCCGCACTAATCAATGTAGTGAAAAGTGATGATGAAAAAATGGTCGGCACAACCATTGGCATGATGGATGAAAAAATAGAGAAGCTGCCCCTTCAAAAAACGGCGCACGAAGAGCAGATTCTTTCATTGATTGATCTTGCGCTGCTAACAAAAGACGAAGCTTGGTTTATTGAATTAACAGCTGAATTAAAAAGAGTACAAGATAAAAAGCAAGGCTGACATTCCTAGTAAAGGAATGAAGGCCCTGCTTTTTTTATTATTCATAGGGGAAAAGCAGGAATGGAAAGCAGCTTGCGAGAAGAAGTAAATGACGACATTAAAAGAAAAGGTGATAAAAGATGAGTAAACGTGTCTTGATTTTAACAGGAGATGCCGTGGAGGCTTTAGAAGTTTTTTATCCGTATTATCGCTGTTTAGAAGAAGATATTCAGTGTACCATTGCCTCTCCCGTGAAAAAGAAGCTCCAAACGGTTGTTCATGATTTTCTTCCAGAGATGGAAACATTCACAGAGAAAACGGGATATAAAATTGATTCTCATGCTTCTGTTGATGAAGTGGATCCTGCCGATTATGATGGTCTTATTATTCCTGGAGGACGGGCGCCTGAATACATTCGAATGAACACAAAAGTTCAGGAAATTGCTGCTCATTTTTTAAAAGAAAACAAACCTTTAGGCGTTATTTGTCATGGTCAGCTCGTGTTAACGACGGTTAGAGAGTATCTGCAAGACAGAGAAGTGACAGCGTATCCTGCTTGCCGTCCGGAAGTAGAAGCGGCGGGTGCTGTATTTGTTGAACAGACGCTCCACGTAGACAGAAACTTAGTAACCGGACAAGCTTGGCCGGATTTACCTAAATTTATGAAAGAGTTTTTTAACGTGCTAAAAAAAGCTGAAAAAGTGAACGCATAATAAAAAAAGCGGGCTGAGAGAAAACCATTCTTTCAGCTCTTTTAATTGATGATAGGTGAGGTGTAAACAACGTGCAGCTAGTTTCTGAACTGTCGAAGAAAATTATAAAAGAAGTACAGCTGGTGATGAAAGAACATGTAATTGTAACGGATCCACGCGGAATTATTATTGCATCAACAGAAGAAAAGCGGGTTGGTTTTTTTCACGAAGGCGCGTGGAACGTGATGCAAAAAAAGCAAAAACTATATATCTCTAAAAAAGAAGCAGCAGATTTAAAAGGAGTTAAGCCAGGAATTAATTTGCCTATCAGTTATCAAGGAGACATTATTGGCGTTATTGGCATTACAGGTACTCCAGAAGCTGTTGAGCCTTTTGCAGATATTATTCGAAGATTAACAGAGTTAATTATTCGCGAAGCATACTACATAGAAACAAAGGAATGGGAAAATAAAGGAGTAGAAGCTTTTTTTCGTGAATGGATTTATAGCCAGCAGGTAGATGCAGAATTTATTGAACGAGGTCATATTTTAGGAGTACAAGTAGACAGTCCTTATTGCTGCACGCTCTTTCAAATTGACTCATCTCTTTCGAAAAAGAAGCAGCAGCAGGTACAAGAAATGATTCGCTACTGGTTTGAAAGTCATAAAGGTGAAGGAGATTATATCGCAAATTGGGGATACGATCGCTTACTTTTACTGAAAGAAGCGGTAGGTGAAAAGGTAAGACAAGGATTTAAAGAAGAATTAAAAAAATGTCAGCAGTACATTCAAGCAAACAACCAAGTTATCATCACTATTGGTATAGGAAAGCCAGCGGAGCAATTTGATTTGCATGCTTCATATGAAGAAGCAAAAAAAGCGCTTAAAGTAGCTTCAAAACGTCAAACCGTTGTTTTTTATGAGGAACTGCTGATGGATATGATTTTAGAAGACGTTTCTGAACCTGTAAAAAAGGAATTCTTAAGTAGAGTGCTTTCCGCTCTTTTAAAAGAAAAAGAGCTTCTCGAAACGTTGAAATGCTATTTATCCAATGATCAATCATTAAAAAAAACGGCAGTTGATTTACATATTCATATCAATACGCTTCATTACCGCTTGAAGCAAATGAAAGAGCTCACAGACATTGATCCTAAAAGTGTAAAGGGTCTCACGCTTTTTTACCTTGCGCTGTCTCTACTAGAATAAGTACGCTATTCATTAGATGAACATACAAAAAATAAGTTTTTAAAGCGTTTTTTTTTTAGTTCTTTATCCATATTCCCTCATGGCTTCTGCAACTATAATAAGAGTAAGAGATACATACAAGGAGGAACGTTATGCTTAATGAACGAACAAAAGCAAAGCTCGTTGAAGTTGTAGGGTCGGCCAACTTTCAAGATAGCAGTGAAGCAAGACTCGTATATTCTTATGACGCAACCCCTAACTTTCAGTCGCTTCCTGATGCAGTTATTATGCCTGAAAACAAAGATCAAGTGAAAAGAATTTTAACGATATGCAACGAAGATCACGTTCCTATTGTGCCAAGAGGCTCAGGCACAAATCTAAGCGCAGGAACGTGTCCAACGCAAGGCGGAATTGTTCTTACCTTTAACCGAATGAATAAAATTTTGGAAATTGATGAAGAAAATTTAACCGCTACCGTGCAGCCGGGTGTTATTACGTTAGACTTAATTAATGCCGTAGAGGCAAAAGGTTTATTTTATCCTCCTGATCCAAGTTCTATGAAAATATCAACCATTGGAGGAAACATCAATGAATGCTCAGGAGGATTACGAGGCTTAAAATACGGAGTAACAAAAGATTACGTTCTTGGTCTTGAAGTAATTCTTGCAAACGGCGATTGTATTAAGACAGGAGGCAAGCTGGCTAAAGATGTAGCTGGCTACGATTTAACGAACTTGTTTGTTGGTTCTGAAGGAACGCTGGGCGTCGTGACAGAAGCGATTTTAAAGCTCATTCCAATACCTGAAACAAAACAAACTCTGCTTGCGCTGTTTGAAGACATGGACGCAGCTGCTAAGACGGTTTCAGCAATTATCGCCAATAAGATTATTCCGGCTACGCTTGAATTTTTAGATCAGCCGACGTGTGAAGTAGTAGAAGATTTTGCCCAAGTTGGGCTTCCAACTGATGTAAACGCTGTCTTATTGATTGAACAAGATGGCCCGCCAGAAGTGGTGAAGCGCGATATTGAAATGATTTCACGCATCTGCAGCGAAGGAAAGGCTGTATCGGTGAAAGTAGCGGCTTCGCAAGCAGAAGCAGAAGCGTTAAGTACAGCAAGAAGATCAGCTCTTTCTGCTTTAGCACGAATGAAGCCAACGACGATTTTAGAAGACGCAACCGTTCCGCGGTCCAAAATTAGTGAAATGGTCAAAGCGATTAATGAAATTGCTGTAAAATACAACGTTAAAATCTGTACGTTTGGTCATGCGGGAGACGGAAATCTGCATCCGACTTGCTTAACAGATGCGCGTGACAAAGAGGAGATTCACCGAGTCGAACAAGCTTTTGAAGCAATTTTTCATAAAGCCATTGAGCTTGGAGGAACGATTACAGGTGAACATGGAGTCGGAGAAATGAAAGCACCGTATTTAGCATTGAAGATGGGCGGAGAAGGAGTAGCTGCGATGAAAGCAATTAAGTATGCTTTGGACCCGCAAGGAATTATGAATCCAGGAAAAATTTTTGCTAAAGACACGAGAAAAAGAGTGGTGGTTCGTTCATGACGGCAACAAAAGACATTCAGCAAGCGTTTAAAGAACGGTTAGATTATGACGAGTTAATGAATTGTATGAGATGCGGTTTTTGTTTGCCAAGCTGTCCGACGTATGGCCAAACCAATCAATATGAAGCAGCGTCACCGCGCGGAAGAATTGCTTTGATGAAAGGAGTTGTAGATGGGCTTATTGAACCGGATGAATCCGTTGAAAAACAATTGAACCTTTGCCTTGGCTGCCGAGCGTGTGAGCCTGTTTGTCCTTCGGGTGTGAAGTACGGACACTTATTAGAAGAAGCGCGTGATATTATTCAGCAGAAAAAACGACATAAATGGCCGGTAAAAGCGCTCAGGCATATGGTGTTTGAACAGCTTTTTCCGCATAAAGAACGATTAAAAAATGTACATTCTCTGCTTGCTTTCTATCAAAGAAGCGGCTTGCAAAAAGCTGTTCAAAAAACAAATATATTAAACGTCCTGCCCGGTAATTTAGCACAAATGGAAAAAACGCTTCCGCCTGTGCCAACAAAAAAAGAAATGAAGAAACGCCCTTTTTTATTTGAAGCAGAAGGAACAAGAGAGCGTACGGTTGCTTTTTTTACAGGGTGTTTAATGGACACGATGTTTATGGAAACAAACAACGCGACGATTGCACTTTTACAAAAAGCGGGGTGTAAGGTCGTTATACCAGAAGTGCAGACGTGCTGTGGCGCCCTGCATGCGCACGGCGGAGAAAAAGATCAGGCAAAAAAGTTAGCAAAACAAAATATTATGGCGTTTGAATCCATTCAAGCGGATGATATTGTTCTTAATGCAGGCGGCTGCGGTGCGCTGTTAGTGGAATACGATCATCTATTAAAAGATGAGCCGGAATGGAAAGAAAGAGCAGCGGTCTTTTCTGCAAAAGTCAAAGATTTCTCAGAGATTTTATTGCAGCAGCAGTTTGTAGAAAGACAAAAGTTATCGCTCCCAAGTCAAATTATTACGTATCAAGATTCGTGTCATTTAAGAAACGTGATGAAAACGTCCAGCGCACCGAGAAAACTGATCCAAGCGATTAACGGAACGGTGTTTAATGAAATGGAAAATGCGGCTCATTGCTGCGGATCAGCTGGTATTTATAACTTAACGGAACAAGAGATGTCTATGCAAATTTTAGATTATAAAATGGAAAAAGTGAAAGAAGCCCATGCCCATACAATTGTAACAGCAAACCCGGGCTGTCTCATTCAAATGAAGCTAGGCGTAGTCAGAGAAGGAGTAGAAGAAAGTGTAAGGGCCGTTCATCTTGCAGATTTACTTCTTGAAGCAGTAGAAAGCAAATAAAAAGGCCGGACGTGTCCGGCCTTTTTATTATTTGAACAGCTGAGAAACAATTTCGTACGAACGAAGGCGAGCTTTGTGATCGTAAATTTGAGCGTTAACCATCAGTTCATCTGCTTCTGTTTCTTCAATAAACTGTTCAAGCTTGACTTTAATCGTCTCAGGACTTCCGACAATAGAAGAGCCCAGCTGCTGTTGAAGAGAAGCTTTTTCAAAGTCAGTCCATAGTTCATCCATATTATCCACAGGAGCTTTTAGTTTACCCGGTGTGTTTCGAATTAAATTTAGAAACTGCTGTTGCATAGAAGTAGCCAAGCGTTCAGCTTCTCTATCTGTATCAGCAGCGATTACGTTTACACCTAACATTGCATATGGTTTCTCTAACACGTCGGACGGCTTAAAATAACGACGGTACATGTTAAGAGCTGTCATTGTATTATTAGGCGAAAAGTGACTTGCAAATGAAAATGGCAGGCCTAGCTGTGCAGAAAGCTGTGCGCTAAAACCGCTTGAGCCAAGGAGCCAAATCGGAATATTTAAACCTTGACCGGGAACAGCTTTAACACGCATCTGACTTTCTGAAGCAGGTTTAAAGTATTCTTGCAGTTCGGCCAGCTGTTCTGGGAAGTCACTGCCGTCGCTTCTGCGGTCGCGTCGCAGCGCCTGCGCTGTCAGCTGATCTGTCCCTGGCGCTCTTCCTAAGCCTAAATCAATACGTCCTGGAAATAGTGATTCAAGCGTACCAAAATGCTCAGCAATAACAAGCGGAGAATGGTTAGGAAGCATAATGCCGCCAGAGCCTACGCGAATGCGTGACGTGCCTCCAGCGACATGACCAATTACAACAGATGTAGCGGAGCTTGCGATACCTGTCATATTATGATGTTCAGCTAGCCAATAGCGGTTATACCCCCATTTTTCAGCGTGCTGAGCTAAATCTAATGTATTTCTAAGTGAGTCAGATACAGTTCCTCCTTCAACTACAGGAGAAAGATCTAACACGGAAATCGGAATATCTTTTAATGCTTTACTCATCAATTTCATCTTCTTTCTTTAAAGACTTCATAGGCCTTGTTATTTCAATGGAATACAAGTATTTTAACAAGAATCTTTCGAGTTCCAAAATATTTTGCTTCGGTTGTTTTTTTTAATTCCTTACTCTTTTATTACACAAGCTCCTAAAACGCAAAAAGCTTGTACGGTATAAGGCAGAAGCCGCCTCTTTCTATAAAAGACTGTCATATTTTATAGAAGAAGGGAGGATGAATATGGTTACTTTAAATGAACTAAAAAGCAAGCAGTACGATATGATATACAGTTTAGGCTATAACTGTTTTCCAGGGATATATATGAAAAAATATTCTTTGCGAAAACAAGCCGGGGTGATTGATTGGTGTATTAGCATTTCTCTTTCTCATGTCAATCAGCTGTTGAAAAATCACTGTAAAGACTTATTTGTATATGAACACTTAACCTATATCAGTTCTTTCGGAGATGGTTCCACGCTTAGACTGCGTGATAAGGTGTATCAAATTGATTCTGCTCATGATTTTCCGTCGTCTATTAATACGGAGACTAACTGGCTTTCATATAATGAAGTCAAAGAAAAATATGAACGGAGAACGGAGCGATTTTTAACGTCAATGGAGACCAGTTCTTGTATATTGTTTATTCGTATGGGCGGAACGTATGAAGAAGCGAAAGAATTAGAGCATGTTTTAAAGGGAATGGTCAAAAACGATTTCTATATACTGCTGCTGACAAACAGTGAAAAAGAACTTTTGTCCGAAGCTAACTGGGACTTGCCTTATACATGTGTTTTACATGCACCTATTTTTTCAATGGACGTGCTGCGCGATGATAAAGTATGGGAAGAGCTCTTAAGCGGGCTTGTTATAAAATAAAAGAAACTCTTTTTGTGTAATACGGGAATGAAAAAGCTCGTTTTTTTCATAGACTTTGTTATATCTGTGTATCAAAGGAGATGAAAAGATGGAGTCCAATGTGCGGAAGGCGATAAAAGAAATTGTATGGCTGCTGCTAGAACAAGACCAGCGCTGGAATGAGTATCTAGTACAGCTGGAGGATTTGAAAATACAAGTGGATTTGAATAGTTCCGCATATGAAGTCCTGAGAAAGATGACGGGTAATTACGAAGTGCTGCTTGAACATATGGATCTCATTCAGCAGTTTGAAAATCATTCTAAAAGCGAAACGGCGCTGAATGACTTAGTTACTATCGTTATGAAGCATTACTCATTAAAAAATTCATAAGCCTGCTTTGTGCAGGTTTATGGAGTTTAAGCTCTCAATGGAATTCGGTAGAGATAATCGTTTATAATAAGTACATATGGTGATGAAAGGGTGATCGATATGGAAGAGAAACAAGAAATTGTACCCGTTCGTACAGAGGAAACAGCCAAATATTATTCGGAAGAAAAATTTTGGGACAAGCTTAAAAAGTTTGGTAAAAAAGCGGGAGCAAACGTTGTTTATGCCGTACTGCTTTTATACTACACGCTGCAAAAGCCTGATATTCCTCCAAAAGCAAAAGCAGTGATTATAGGAGCGTTAGGTTATTTTATTCTTCCTTTAGATTTAATTCCGGACTTTGCAGCAGGAGTTGGATTTACAGATGATATAGGAGCTCTGGGGCTTGCATTGATTCAAGTTGCCATGTACATTGATGAAGATGTTAAACTGAAAGCAAAAGAAAAAATCAAAACGTGGTTTTCAGAAGAACACAATTTTTCCATTATTGATGCTAAAATAAAGTAACGTTATGATCAAAATGTCATTATTAAATAAAGTGAGCAAAAGAAGGTGATAGATGAATCATCTTCTTTTTAACCGATAATATATAGGTCTTTATGACTATTTTAATCCGTTTTATGTAAAAAAAACAGGATTAAAATATTTTTTTCATTAAAATTTTAAGCAATGTAATTGAATAATTCCCCTACAAATGTTAAGTTAAAACATGTTCATAAATTCGTCACAGAAAGCAATATACAAATAAGTAAGATAGTTTGTAAAAACTTTGTGAAATTATGGAACTTTTTAACTGAGAGTTTCAAACTCTTAGAGATTCTTCCTCATCAATCAGAAGTCGCTTTCTTTCGTCACAAGATTAAGCATCTTTCATTTGAAGGTGTTTTTTTTCAGCTTAAGTAAGCCAACAACATGATTGTATGACAAGTTTTTACTAAGGTTGTAGAGTTACTGTATTGTATGACAAGTTTTATGTGATTTGATATTGATTAAATGAACAGTTTCGAAGTAAATAAATGATTGTAGAAAAACAAAGTCCATGCGTTTTCATGAACCATTATACGTTACTTCATATTTGTAGAGATGTTTAGCAAAAAGGGAGATGAATGGCCTGACGTAAACAATATCCATAGACAAGCCTTAGAAGATAATTATCTTTCTAAGAAAGCAAATTTATATGATTGATTCTAATCTAAACAATGGAGTGTTCAAAAATGGAAATTAGTCAAATCTTTATTATTTTAACCCCAATCTTTTTTGTTATTTTGCTAGGTTATTTAGCAGGATATTTTAAAAAGTTTGATGCAACAACATCTAAAGGGTTAAATACGCTTGTAACAAAATTTGCGTTACCTGCACATCTATTCGTTGGTATTACAACAACATCAAAACAAACGCTTATTGAAAAATGGCCGTTTTTACTAGCATTAGTTCTTGGTATTATTGGATTTTATGTTCTTTTCTTACTTGTTGCAAAATATGTATTCAAATACTCACTAACAGGCGCGTCTATGTTCTCTTTAAACTCTACGCAGCCAACGTTTGCGTTTATGGGTATTCCCGTATTAGGTAGCTTGTTTGGCGCGGATGTAGTAGCAATTCCAATCGCTATTACGGGTATCGTAGTAAATGCGATGCTTGATCCTTTAGCAACTATTATTGGTACGGTTGGACAGCGCGAAAGAAGTGAAGGGGATTCTGAAGAAAGCTTATTTAAAGTAACGATTAAATCAATCTTACACGGTCTTTCTGAACCGTTAGCTTGTGTTCCGTTAATCGCAGTAGTATTAGTGCTATGTGGATTCCAATCTCCAGATTTACTATCAAGCAGTTTAGATCAAATTGGTTCAATTACATCTGGTGCGGCACTATTCGCAGTTGGGGTAACAATTGGTATCCGTAAAATTCAATTTAGCCCAGCGGCATTTGGTATTGCGATTTTAAAAGTGGCTATTCAGCCGCTTGTAATGTTAGGAATTGCAACAGCAATGGGTCTATCATCAGCTGACATCGTAAAATTAGTGTTATTAGTAGCGTTCCCAGGTTCAGCTGTAGCAGCGATGATTTCAGTGCGCTTTGATAGCCTAGCTGGTGAAACAGCTTCAGCATTCGTACTTAGTGCCATTATGTCACTTGTTACATTACCGCTATTAATTTCTTGGTTAATGTAGTCACATATATCAATATAAAATAAAAAAGGCTTTGCTATTTTAGCAAAGCCTTTTTTGTGCATCTATACTTAAAAAAGCTTTAAAAATTCTTGAGCGATTTTGGGGAGATAACTATCGGTACGCCACGTAACTAAAGGCTCAATTACAAATGGATTATCTTCTATGCTTAAAATTTTAATATGTTCTAGTGAAAAAGAAGATAGCATCGAATAAGGAACAATAGCAGCACCAAGGCCACGACATACTAAATTAAGAAGCATCGCTGAGTCATGGCATTCGCATAAAATGTTAGGTGTTATATCCATCTTTTTAAATTCCTTTATAATGCGGTTGTATATGCTTATTTCCCGATTTGAACGAAGAAGAATAAGAGGGAGAGAAGCGATTTCAGCGACTGAAATCTTTTCTGTTGCATAACTACTTTCTTTGGGAACTGCTACAACAAAGACATCTGGTGCAAGTGTTTTTGTTTTTACCTGTTGACAAGGTAAGTCTGTAGTGGTGACTGTTACATCAATCTTTCCATCCTTCAACAACTCGTTTAAATGAGCTGGTTCGTTTTCATAGATATTAAAAGTACTGTTTGGATACTGTTTTTGAATAAGAGCTAGCTTATCGAGAACCGTTGATGCACAGTAGATTGTACATCCGACTTCAAGCTTTTCATTTGTTACGTTTTTACATTCCTGTACTTCCAATACTGATTTTTCGACCCTTTGCACAATTTCTTTCGCTCGTTTTAAAAAAAGCTCTCCTTCTGCCGTTAACAATAAGCGCTTGTTATTGTTTCGTTCAAAAAGCAAAAGGCCCAGCTCATTTTCGAGCTGCTTTAGCTGTCTGCTTAAAGGAGGCTGAGCCATGTGCAGACGCTTGGCTGCTTTAGTTACATTTAATTCTTCAGCTATGACAATAAAATAATGCAGCTGTCTTAATTCCACTATATTCAACTCCATACTTTAAAGGTATTATTATATACTTTATCAATATTTTAATTGTATGGAAAATAAGTGTAAAGTTAAATGTGTAACCAAAGCAGAGAGGAGGAAAAGAAATGAAAATAGCTGTAGGAATAACAGGAGCCACAGGAGCTATTCTAGGTATTCGAATTTTAGAGCTTTTGAAGAAGGCTTCTGTTGAAACGCATTTAGTCATGTCGTCTTGGGCTCATGCCACAATTAAGCTGGAAACACCGTATAGCGTTAGGCAAGTAGAAGCGCTAGCAGATTATTGTTATTCATATCAAGACCAAGCAGCAAAAATTTCGAGCGGTTCATTTCGTATAGACGGAATGATTGTAAGTCCTTGCAGCATGAAAACATTAGCATCTATTCGAATGGGACTAGCAGATAACTTAATAGCAAGAACGGCAGATGTGATGTTAAAAGAAAGAAAGCCACTGGTGCTACTTCCTCGCGAAACGCCTTTGAATACGATTCATTTAGAAAACATGCTGGATCTCTCAAAAATGGGAGCTATCCTCGTGCCTCCTATGCCAGCTTTTTATAACAAACCTGAGACAATTGATGATATTGTCACGCATATTGCTGTTCGAACGTTAGATCAATTAGGAATTGAGCTTCCTGAGGCAAAAAGATGGAATGGAATTAAACATTTATCACAAGGAGGAAAATAAACATGGCTTATAAAGACTTTAGAGATTTCCTTGATACGCTACATAAAGAAGGGCAGCTGCTGACGATTACAGATGAAGTGCAGCCAGATCCGGATTTAGGTTCAGCAGGTCAAGCCATCAGTAATTTAGGAGATCAAACGCCGGGATTATTATTTACAAATATTTATGGATATAACAACGCAAAGGTAGCTCTAAACGTAATGGGTTCCTGGTCAAATCACGCGTTAATGATGGGACTGCCTAAATCAACTCCTGTAAAAGAACAGTTCTTTGAGTTTGCTCGGAGATATGAAAAATTTCCTGTTAAAGTGAAAAGAGAAGAAACAGCGCCATTTCATGAGTGTGAAATTAAAGATGATATTAACTTATTCGACCTTTTGCCATTGTTCCGCTTGAATCAAGGAGACGGAGGCTATTATCTAGATAAAGCGTGCGTTATTTCTCGTGATCAGCATGATAAGGCGCATTTCGGCAAACAAAACGTAGGTATATATCGTATGCAGGTCAAAGGGAAAGACCGTCTAGGCATTCAGCCCGTGCCACAGCATGATATTGCCATTCACTTGAAACAAGCCGAAGAAAAAGGTGAAAACCTCCCTGTATCAATTGCTTTAGGATGTGAACCCGCGATTGTCACAGCAGCTGCTACGCCGCTTCATTACGATCAATCAGAGTATGAAATGGCAGGAGCTATTCAAGGTGAGCCGTACAGAATTGTGAAGTCTCAGCTTTCTGATTTAGATGTACCTTGGGGAGCAGAAGTGATTTTAGAGGGAGAAATCTTAGCTGGTGAACGTGAGTATGAGGGTCCTTTTGGTGAATTTACAGGTCATTACTCCGGTGGCAGAAGCATGCCTGTTATCAAAATCAATCGCGTATACCATCGCAAAGATCCTATTTTTGAAAGTCTATATATCGGTATGCCTTGGACAGAAACAGATTATTTAATTGGAATCAATACAAGCGTTCCTTTATATCAGCAGCTAAAAGAAGCATATCCTGAAGAGATTGAAGCGGTGAACGCGATGTATACTCATGGTCTTGTTGCTATCATTTCAACGAAAAGCCGATACGGAGGATTTGCTAAGGCGGTTGGTATGAGGGCATTGACTACGCCGCATGGATTAGGATATTGCAAGCTAGTTATTTTAGTAGACGAAGATGTGGATCCGTTTAATTTACCGCAAGTCATGTGGGCGCTATCGACAAAATTGCACCCAAAACATGATGTTATAACAGTGCCTAATCTCTCAGTTCTGCCACTTGATCCAGGATCTGATCCGGCTGGTATTACAGATAAAATGATTTTGGATGCTACAACACCGGTTGCACCAGAAACAAGAGGCCACTACTCGCAGCCTTTAGATACACCACTTGAAACTGAAAAATGGGAAAAAATCTTAACGAATATGATGCAAAAATAAACAAGGAGGAATCGACATGCATACTTGTCCAAGATGTGAAGCCAAACAAGCGAACTTAGTATCTAAATCACCAGTTGAAGGAGCCTGGGAGATTTACTTATGCAACGTGTGTTTGTTTACCTGGCGTTCTTCTGAACCCGAGACGATCACCAATCCTGAAAAATACCCTCGACCATTTAAAATCAATCCAAAAGACGTACCGCTGGCAACGCACGTGCCTCCTGTGCCACCCCGGTCTTAATCAGCAAAGGTGGCAAGTAAAATGAATAAAGCAGAGCTGCCAAAAGCCGTGCGCGTATTTTTAAATGGAAAAGACTTAGAAAGAAAACAGCGTGATGCGATGTTGCTATCTACAGTGACATCCGAGGGTTTTCCTCATGTAGCAATGATTAGCGCAGGAGAGCTGGTAGCTATTAGCTCTTCACGCGTCAAGCTGTTAGTATGGAAGGGTACAACTTCTGCAAAAAACATGATACAGAATCATAAGGCAACCGTTACATTAGTTGTTGAAGGGAAAGCTTATTACATTAAATTTTGGCTGAAAAAAGAAGCTCCTGTGTTGTCAGGCTATGAGTTATTTACAGGAGAAGTAGCCGCTGTTAAAGAAGATTACGCAAAATATGCCGTTCTAACATCAGGAATTCAATTTCAGCTTCATGATTCCAAACAGGTACTAAGCCGCTGGAAGCAATCAATTGCAGCTGTTCTTTCTACTGAAAAAACCGATTCTTAAAAATAAGAATCGGTTTTTTAGCTGTAGTGAAATTTTTTCAAATAGCACGCTAGCTGCACTTTTAATAGATGTTCACTATTTGTAAATGATATGTTCATTTTATCTTCGATTTTCTTCAACCGCTGATAGAGTGTATTAACGTGAATATGAAGCTGCTTAGCTGTAAGTGAAGCCGAGCGGTTGTTATCAAAATACGCTTCTAGCGTTTGTTCTAAAGGTTCATCGTTCAAATGATTGTTTTTAAGAGGGACAAATACTTCATCAATAAAGGTTTTGACTTCTTCTTTCGATTGATTAATAAATAACCGGTTAATTCCTATTTCCTCATACAACATGCATCCATCTTGCTGCTGAGACAGAAGGTAAGAGACAGCTTTTTCAGCTTCACTATAACTTTTTTCTATTTGGGTAAAGTGAGAATAACGACTTCCAATCCCTATTTTTACATGACATTCATTGTAGTAACGCCATTTTGAGAGTGAATCTTCTAATTGTTTGATAATAGCATGATGGTCTTCATAAGAATCAAGCGTGAATACAATGGTTACTTTCGTGTCGAATCCGTATACGACCGGCGCTTTTAAGCTGAAAACCGATTTGATGTCAGATACAAGGCGATGAAGATGTAAGTTTAAGAGCTGGAGGTCCGCCTGTGAACGAATGGTAATAAGAGCGACTAGAATATGCTTTTTTGTATCAATGTTTAGCTCATTTGCTTTTTGATACAGTAAAGTGGTGTCATAACATGATAAGTATTCACTAAATAGTTCATGCGTTCGCTTGTAAAATAAATCGACTAACGTTTGTTTTTTCAGCATTTCTAGTGCAATAACAGAGCTGCTTTGTTCGAGTGCCACTTGATCTAGAGAGGAAAGATCTTCTTGATTTGTCTGCAGAATAACTAACCCTAAGAGCGTATCAATGCCGTGTATCGGTTGAATGTAGACGCTGTGCTTCTGGTTGTGTGACTCAATAGTATAAAAGCAAGCTTTTGTATGTAAAAGAAAATGCGTGTGAAATTCAGCTGTTTTTGTGTCTACATCAAGAAATTTTAAAAAGCCATAGGTCTTATTATCAACAAAATCTACAATGGTGACGGGAGATGTAACCATTCGGCGTAATTCGGTAAGTATCGGTTCAATTCCTTTACTTTGAAGTGAAACGTTCATGAATGTGCGATGAATTTGATCGCGGCGTATTAAAAGTTCATTTTGTTTTTTTACATCTTCAAAAAGCGCTGAGTTTAAGAGAGCAATCGAAACTTGATCGGAAAAGCTTTCTAACAATTCTTTATCCTCTTCATTTAAAAGAGGAGTTGTACCGTTTTGATAAATAATGAGTACGCATACCGTTTGTTCTTCCATGCAAATTGGGACAGAAATAATAGATTGAATGTTTGTAAATGTATAGGACTGATTAAGATAGTGAATATTATCGTCAGTCATAGTAGAAGAATCGCGTACTATATCCTCTAAGTTCGTATACATATAGCTTTTATTATGCTGAAATGTCTTTCCGATAATTCCTTCGCCAACTTTCATTTTCATGTTTTGAATTTCATTGTTTGGCCCCCCGGACCAGGCGCGAGGCAAAAGAAATTCAGTGGAAGAATCAAACATCCACAGCACGCCCATATCCGCAACAGAAATAACTGAAAGAGCATTTTCTAGAATTCTTGTTAATAGATAATCAGAGTCTTGTAAAAGTGAAATTTCCTTAATACTTTTCATAAGTACGTTCAAAATGTGCTCATGCCGCTCTAGCTTTTTTTGCAGCACATAAGGAGAAAAGTTAGCGGATAGCTTCTTTATTTGTTGTGGTGTCCAGTCATGCTTAGCAAATATGCGAACAACAAACGCATACCGGTTTGGAAAGGATAAGTAAATTTCTTCGAACTCTTCATATGCGATATGCTTTTGAAAGGAATCACTGCCGTTATGTAGGCTAGTGGGAGGAGTGTAAGTCAGGGATGAGCATAAAGAACTGGAAAAAAACATGTTAAAATTTGCAGAATCAATACTTGTCCAAATTTGATAAGAACTGTTTTTAATAATAGATGTAAGATAACCTTTCATATTAGCTAATAAATCACTCATATTAACAACCCCTTATAGACTACTTAATGTAAAAAAATACATAGTTATAGTTCTTATTATATAGAAATACACATTGAAAAAATAGTCAGAATTTTTTAATATTTATGTAACGAATCGATTTGTTACAAAACATTACATTAAATGGAATAAAAAGGAGATGAGCGAGTTTATGCTAGCAAGGTCGAACTGGAAATACATCATTTTATTTTTATTATTTTTAGGCTGGTCGCTTGGAAACTTAGATCGTTTTATTATTAATTACGCTATTTTAGATATCTCGAAAGATCTACACCTTAATGCTTCTTCTACAGGCATCATCTTAAGCAGTTTTTTTGCAGGATACGCACTGATGCAAATACCTGGTGGGTGGCTAGCAGACCGCTTTGGGTTTAAAAAAGTCATTACAATCGCCGTGCTTTTATGGTCTTTGTTTACGGTTTTTACCGGAATGGCCTGGTCTTTTGCTTCTATTATTATCATTCGTTTTTTATTTGGATTAGGGGAAGGGAGCTATTTTCCATCTGCGTCAAAAGGAATCGCAGGGTGGTTTCCTCAGCAAGAACGCAGTAGAGCCATGTCTTTTTTGTTATCGTCAGGTACGATTATGGGCGTGGTGACACCGATTCTGGCGACGCAGCTGATGCAAACAATAAGCTGGAGAAGTATCTTTTATATCATAGGAGCCATCGGGCTTGTTATTACAGTTCTGTTTGTTTTTTTACTAAAAGAAAAGCAGCAGGGGGAAAAAAGAGAGGCTTCTGCTATTCCTGCTAAGCAGATGACATTAAAAGAAATTATCAAAACCCCGATGATTTGGAATTTATTTATTGCCTATTTCAGTATTTACGCTATTAACTGGGGGCTCATGTCGTGGATGCCTACATATTTAGCCGAAGTAAGACATTTGAATTTAACGGACATCGGTTTTCTTTCCGCTATCCCAGCATTTGTAGGCATTATAGGAATGTTTGTTAGCGGCTTTATTTTAGACAAGCTTCCAGAAGGAAAAGACAAGACGATAGCAGCGGTTTTTGGTTTACTTATGGGCGTTTTTCTTTGCTTAATGGCTATTTCACCTAGCGTAGGCATGTTTATCGTTTTTCAAAGCGCAGTAACTTTACTGTTTTCATTTAATGTGATTTTAATCGCTTCAGCTCCTTTAAAAATGCTGCCTGAATCAGTGGTCGGTTCAGCAAATGGTTTTATTAATACAGGGGCTCAAGCAGCCGGCGTATTAACACCAATGCTTATTGGTTTTTTAGTACAATCGTTTTGCGGGTCGTATAATGCAGCGTTTGCTTTATTAATTATCTGCGCTCTTGTCTGTGCTATTTCGTTGTTTTCGATTCGACCTGCAAAAGTGGTAGTGAACGCACAAAATGCTGTTAAATAATGAGGGAAAAAGGAGAGTGTCTTATGGATATTGTCAAAAAAGTCGAACAACTTATTGAACAAAAGCGACACGAGCTAACTCAAATCAGTGATCAAATATGGGAATATGCAGAAACGAGGTTTGAAGAGCATAAGTCGGCACAGCTAATTTGCGACATGTTAGAAAAAGAAGAGTTTACGCTTCGTACACATATTGCTAGCCTTGAAACAGGTTTTATTGGAAGTTACGGGCACGGTTATCCGATCATCGCTATTCTTGGTGAATATGATGCGCTTACCGGGCTGAGTCAAAAAGATAAGTGTGCAGTAGCAGATCCAGTCAAAAAAAATGGAAATGGCCATGGGTGTGGACATAACCTACTTGGCGTAGGCTCACTAGCAGCTGCGCTTGCAGTCAAAGAATACTTAAAAGAAAAAAATGTTCCGGGAACCGTTCGATACTATGGATGTCCAGCTGAGGAAAGTGGCTACGGAAAGACGTATATGGTACGAGAAGGATTTTTCCAAGATGTAGACATCGCGTTTTCGTGGCATCCGGCTACCGTTAATGGTGTCATGCATACGTCATCGAATGCGGTTATGCAAGCAACTTTTAAATTTAAAGGAAGAAGCAGTCATGCAGCTGCTAGTCCTCACCTTGGCAGAAGCGCTTTAGACGCTGTAGAGTTGATGAATATTGGTGTGAATTATATGCGTGAACATATGATAGATGAAGCGCGCGTACACTATGCCATTACAAACAGCGGAGGCATTTCTCCTAATGTTGTTCAAGCAGAAGCGGAAGTCATGTACTTAATTCGTGCTCCGAAGCCATCTCAAGTAAAAGAACTTTATGAACGGGTTGTGAAAATTGCAAAGGGAGCGGCTTTAATGACTGAAACACAAATGGAACAGGAAATTCAAGGAGCCTGCGCTAATCTAATTCCAAATCAAACAATGGAGCAGCTGATGCATAAGCAAATGATGCAGATAAATTTGGCTGAGGTGAAACATGAAGAAATAGTCTTTGCCAAAGCTATTTACGAGTCTACATCCGCTGAAGACAAAGAAGCAGCAAAAAAACAAGTCGGTTCACTGCTAGACAGAGCTTTAGCAAATCATCCAGTCTTCAACCAAATTGCTCCTATGTCTAAAAATGTTTCCTTCATGACGGGATCAACCGATGTTGCAGACGTTAGCTGGAATGTTCCAACTGCACAGTGCGTGACTGCAACGTGGGCTTATGCTACGCCGTTTCATACATGGCAAGCTGTTGCTCAAGGGAAAACAGAGTATGCTCACGATGCGATGTTGTTAGCTGGAAAAGCCATTGCGGCTACGGCGATTGAAATGATAGAAAATCAAGAGCTGATTAGTCAAGCGAAACAAGAGCTAGAGGATAGGCTAGAAGGGGAAAGCTATGAATGTCTTGTGCCTTCACATATACAGCCACCTAATTACTCAGAAAGTGAGCACGAAGACTATAGCATGGTGTAAAAAACGTATTTTCGTGTAAGGAAGATCCGAACGATGAATCGTTCGGATCTTTTTATTGTTAGGTTGAACACAGGGTTCATTTATCCCGTTTTTTCGTCTTTAGATTGTATTGATGTAGTTATGCTTCAATCTCTTTTTTTGTTTTCATTAAAAATAAATGGTTAAAAATATATCTCTTTGCTGAACCTAACCCTATCTAATTGTTCACGAAAAGAGGTAAAAACATGAGAGCATATAAAATAGAAAAAGATGGTTCAATTTCAACTTCACTAAAAGGAAAATCAGTTTTATCCACTTCTTATTTAAACAAAGGTTCTGCTTTTACTGAAGAAGAAAGACAAGACCTTCATCTGCAGGGGCTTCTTCCTCCGACGGTCTTAACGTTAGAAGAACAGGCAAAGAGAGCATATGAGCAGTTCAAAAAAGCACCGAATGATCTTCAAAAAAATAATTCGTTGAATGATCTACATAATCGGAACGTCGTGTTGTTTTATCGTTTATTAACCGATCATTTAAGTGAAATGCTTCCCATTATTTACACGCCTACTGTAGGTCAATCCATTCAAGAATACAGCCATGAATACCACCGTCCTGACGGCTTATATTTATCCGTAAATGAAGCGGATCGATTAAGTGAGGCGATTGAAAATTTAGGGCTCGACAGCGAAGATATTGATTTGCTTGTAGTCACGGATTCAGAAAGTATTCTAGGCATTGGGGACTGGGGTGTAGGAGGGATAAATATTGCAGTGGGAAAGTTAGCGGTCTACACAGCTGCAGCAGGAATTGACCCAAGCCGCGTACTGCCTGTTGTTCTTGACATGGGGACCAATAACAAAAAGCTTCTTGAAGATCCTTTGTATTTAGGAAATCGTCATGAACGAGTAAAAGGAGAAGACTATAATCGTTTTATCGCTCAATTTGTAAAAGAAATAACGGCCAAGTTTCCTAAAGCGCTTCTTCATTGGGAGGATCTTGGTAATATTAACGCGCGTCACATTATGAAAGAATATGGCGATAAAATTTTAACATTTAATGATGATATTCAAGGAACGGGAGTAATTACTCTTGCAGCCGTTTTAACAGCGGTTCGTATTACAGGAACGCCTTTAAAAGATCAGCGAGTTGTTGTATTTGGACCAGGATCCGCTGGAATTGGGAATGCCGATCGTATTCATAGTGCGATGATGCTTGAAGGGTTATCTGAAGAAGAAGCATATGATCGTTTTTGGGCATATGATTACAGAGGTCTGTTAACGGAAGATATGGAAGATTTAGCTCCTTTTCAACAGCCATATGTTCGCCAAAATGAAGAGATTAAAGAATGGGAAAAAGACGATGAAAATAAAATTTCACTGTTGGAGCTTGTCAAGCAAGTGAAGCCAACGATTTTAATTGGAACATCAGGCGTCACGGATGCTTTTACCGAAGAAATTATTAAAGAAATGGCAAAGCATGTAGAGCGCCCGGTGATTATGCCGCTTTCAAACCCAACTAAACTTGCTGAAGCTGTTCCGGAAAATATTATAAAATGGACGGAAGGAAAAGCCCTTATTGCAACGGGAAGTCCATTTGAACCCGTTGAATATAACGGGCACACTTACGAAATCGGACAGGCTAATAATGCATTTGTGTTTCCAGGTCTTGGTTTAGGTGCAATTGTGGTTCGCGCTCAAAAGTTTACTGAATCTATGTTTGCAGAAGCAGCCAATGCAGTAGCGCGTATAGCAGAAACAGATACAAAAGGAGATACGCTTCTTCCAAATATTAAAGATCTTCAAAAAGCATCAAAGGCGGTTGCTGTAGCAGTTGCCGATGCTGCTGTAAAAGATAACGTAGCAACTGTTACCGAAAAAAATGTAGCTGAACTTGTAGAAGAAGCGGTATGGCAGCCTGTTTATAAACCTGTTAAGGCAAGAAATGAATGAGGTGAATGATAAATGAGCATAGGTCAAATTTTCCTCATTCTCGCGCCTATCTTTTTTGTCATTTTGCTTGGTTATTTAGCAGGGCACTTTAAAAAATTTGATAAGCAAACGTCTAAGGGGCTCAACACATTAGTAACGAAGTTTGCGCTTCCTGCACACTTATTTGTAGGTGTAACGACAACGCCAAGAAAAACACTCATAGACGAATGGCCGTTTTTAGTAGCGCTGATTTTAGGAATCGTCGGGTTTTACCTCATTATCTTGCTTGTCGTGAAGTATGCAGGGAAGCATACGCTAACTTCTTCTTCTATGTTTGCTCTAAACTCAGCTCAGCCAACGTTTGCTTTTATGGGCATTCCAGTACTCGGAGGATTGTTCGGTGCAGGTGCAGTAGCGATTCCAATTGCCATCACAGGAATCGTAGTAAACGCGATTTTAGATCCGCTGGCAACGATTTTGGGAACCGTTGGACAACGGGGGCGAAAAGAAGGGGAAGAGAAAACAAGTTTATTCAAAGTAACGGTTCATTCTATTTTGCATGGTTTATCTGAGCCTTTGGCATGTGTACCGTTAATTGGAGTGATTTTAACGCTTTGCGGCTTTCAGTCACCTAAACTGTTACAGGATATGCTTGATCAAATCGGAAGTATTACATCGGGAGCAGCTTTGTTTGCGGTAGGAGTAACGATTGGAATTGGAAAAATTAACTTTAGTAAAGGGGCGCTTGGGATAGCCGTCTTAAAAGTAGCGGTTCAACCCATCGTTATGCTCGGAATTGCAGTATGGATAGGGTTGTCTTCAGATGAAGTGACAAAAGCTATTTTACTGGTAGCTTTTCCTGGGTCTGCTGTAGCAGCGATGATTGCTTTGCGGTTTGAAAGCTTAGAAAACGAAACGGCATCTGCTTTTGTTATTAGTGCTATTTTATCGTTGATTACGCTGCCGCTTCTTATTTCTTGGCTTATGTAAATAAAAAAACGAAAGAGGAGAATTCCTCTTTCGTTTTAAGACGGATTAATAAGCTAATGCAAATAATCCTTTGATATGAGATAAGTAACGAACGTTACTTGCTTCTTTCATAAGTGATGCTGGTAAACCTTTTAATTGCGTTTTGTTTCCGCCGATTGTACCAATTGCATCTTTGCGTCCAAGACTTCCTAGTGTACCAGAGAAGACAGGAACGAATGATTCCATTGCTCCGCCGCGAATAGCTACTGCTAAGTTCACGCCTACAACTTCACCCATTTGCCAAGCTAATTGAGCAGTAGGTGGGTAAGGGCGACCTTCTGGACCCATTACAACCGCTGAGTCACCAGCAAGGAATACATCTTTATGAGATGTAGATTGTAAGAATTCATTTACAAGTGCACGACCGCGATTTACTTCGATACCTGAGTTAGCAACTACAGAGTTACCTTGAACTCCGCCAGTCCATACCATTGTTTTTGTTTCAATTTTGCTGCCGTCTTTAAGTTCAACAGTTGTAGCATCCATTTTTGTTACAGGTGTACCAGTAACAAATGTAACGCCACGTTTTGTTAAGCTTGATTGAGCGCGCTCTACTAATTCAGCAGGGAAGCCTGGAAGAACTGTAGGAGCTGCTTCTACACAGTATAGAGAAATTTCTTTCGGATCAACACCGTGTTTTAGACATAGGCTTGGCATTAAGTCAGCGTATTCACCAACAAGTTCGATACCTGTTAATCCGCCACCGCCAACTACGATTGTACCGTCAGCTTTATTTTTTGTTTTGCTGTATTCAGCGATACAAGCTTCTACGTGTGCACGTAAACGGTTTGCATCATTTACTGATTTAAGAACGAAGCTGTGCTCTTCTAAACCAGGGATACCGAAGTAAGCAGTTTCACTACCTAAAGCTGTAACAAGGTAGTCGTAGCTTAATTTTGTACCATCTTCAAGAGATACTTCACGTTGATCTGGTGAGATTTCTTTTACCGTTGCAATTTTTAAATCAACGTTGTAGTTTTTAAGTAATTTATCAAGTGGTAAAGCTACCGCTTGTTCAGAAACGCCGCCTACAGCTAGACGGTGTAATTCTGTAATGATTTGGTGAGTAGCAAAACGGTTCACTACTGTAATTTTTGCTTCATCCGCACTTAGGTGTTGGCGAGCTGTCATTGCAGTTAATAAACCACCGTAACCGCCGCCTAAAATTAAAATATGTTTTGACATAGTCGATCCTCCGTCCACACTTTTTAATGAAAATTATTTTTGTTTTTCGTTTGTAATGTCTAAATACGCTTGTGCAAAGCGGAATAGTTTTTGAGCTTGTGGATCTTTAAGCATGCGTAATAAACCGAATAAACCGATTGAATTAGAAGCATTTGCTTCTGCACGATCGTTTGCTTCGATTGCAGTAGCTGCAAGACCTTTTACTGTTCCTTCTACCGGCTCGATAAATTCTTTTACTCCACCAAGTAGATCTTCTTTTAATACGTCGTCAGTTAATAATGATTGCGCAACGTCGTAAGTTTTTGTAAGCACCGTTACCATTTCAGATAATTTTGGTAAATTATCTACAAGAACAGTAAGAGCTTCTTGTACTTCAGGCTTTAACAATTGATCTAACACATCCGCTTGACCTTTGTTAACTGCCGCTTCTGTTTGTACAGCAGCATTTTCCTCTGCAGCTGATTTTTGAATAGTTGATTGAGACATGAAAAGTCCTCCTTTGCTGGATACTGTTGCATATGTAGTTCCTAGTTATCTGCTAGACTTTCAAACTACATTGTGAAGTTGTGAAATCTTGCACATAATTCTATTTTAATTTTAATACGAGATAAAATCAACTCATTTCGTTGAAAAAATAAGTGAAGAACCTCGTAACCCTTTGTTTAATAAAAGTTTATAAAAAATAAAGCGAATAATTGCCTAGGTAAATAAAATTAAAATAGGGAACTAACATAATTCCTCTTCCTACGATAAAACAAATAACGTCATATTTCAACACATACGAACTTAATATTCTATAAGTAGTAAAAAGATAGGGCGCATTTACTATTTAAAGAGTTTTCAAAAAATTACATTGACTTACTATAGTGTTCTACATATAATCTAAATATAACATCTTATGTAAGGAGATATAACATGGTTATAGTGGATGAACTTTATCATAATGTGGTCATTACATTGCCTCAATTAAAATTAATTGAATTTATAATGAAGTTAAAAGAAGCTAAAGCACAAGAAATAGAGGATATAAAAGCGAAAATTAGTAAATACGAAGAGAAGAAACGTGCTGAAGAAGCTTGGTACCAATCACTATCACCGTTTCGTAAATTTTTTACCGGGCGTCCTTTAAGTCAGCATCAAGCGGTCGAGTATATGGTATACGTAAAGGAACGCTTTAAAAAAATTGATCACCTTAAAGCACAAATGCGAGAACTTCATGAAGTTCTTGAATTAATAAAAGCGGAAAATGAAGAAACAAGTGAAATTACGCTTTCGCCTGCTATTGTACAAGAAATAAAACGATTAAAAAGCAGTGGAGGCGTTGGGATATGAGTGTTAATGAACTAAGTTTAGGTATAAATACGACGTGGGTTGTGTTAACAGCGGCGATGATTTTGCTAATGGAAGGCGGCTTTGCCTTGCTAGAGGCAGGTTTTGTCCGCTATAAAAATAGCGTCAATATTATTATGAAAGTATTCGCTGATATTACAATAGGAACGCTTTGTTTCTATTTAATTGGGTTTGGATTAATGTACGGAGATGATTTAGGCGGAATCTTCGGTAAAAGCGGTTTTGCGCTCTCAGGTAATTTATCGCACCTTGACATTCCAATTGGGCTTGAAACATTTTGGCTGTTTCAATGTGCGTTTGTTATTGCGGTCATTTCTATCGTTTCTGGAGCGGTGGCAGAACGAATTAATTTCCGCGCATATCTTTTATATGCGATTTTAATGACTACATTTATTTATCCTATAGCCGGCCACTGGATTTGGGGAGGCGGATGGATTAGTAAGTTAGGGATGCTTGATTTTGCCGGTTCGGCAGTTATTCATGCTCTTGGCGGTTTTTCAGCTTTAGCAGCTGCAATAATGATTGGACCGAGAAAAGGGAAGTTCACGAAAAATGGAATTAGTTCTGTTTCTCTTCCAAGCAATTTGCCGCTTGCATCAGTGGGTGCTTTTTTATTATGGTTTGGATGGTTCGGGTTTAATGCAGGAAGTACGCTAAGTGCCACTGACGTTAGAATTGGTCACATTGCTATTGTCACAATGTTATCAGCAGCAGCAGGCGGAGCAGCTACTTTATTTTATACTTTATTTCGCTACAACCGTTCAGATGCACCTTCTGTAATAAATGGATCGCTTGCCGGACTTGTCGGCATCACGGCCGGGTGCGCTTTTGTAAATACGCCATCTGCTATTTTTATTGGAGCTGTATCCGGCTTATTAATGATGGCAGCTACAAACTGGCTCGAAGCACGTCAAATCGACGATCCTGTAGGAGCTTTTCCTGTACACGCTGCTTCGGGAATATGGGGCACGTTGGCTGTGGGTTTATTTTCTACAGACGGCGGTGTGTTTACAGGAGGGAGCTGGACGTTACTTGGCGTTCAACTTCTTGGATTAATTGCTCTATGCGCTTGGGGGTTTGTTACGACGTGGATAGGGTTAAAGGTTATTTCCTTGGTGGTTCCGCTTCGATCTACGGAAGAAGAAGAAGAAGTGGGCTTAGACATCAGTTACCACGGTATCATGGCAGCTCATCAAGCTCCTGAATTTATTGAATATGAAAACTACTATGCGGAAGTAAAAGAAAAAGCCGCAGATTCATAATAAAAGGCCGCGCCTTATAACAAAAAGGGCGGCCTTTTTATGTGGAAAAAAATAGATGTAAAATACTTGGTTTAAATGATTGAAAAGTCAGAATATTTGTGTTATATTATAAAAAAGCCAAGGAGTTGATTTCTTATGAAAAAGAATTTACTTAATTCACCGCAAAAATCCAACGGAAAGGTGCTTGATGCATTATTCGCTGAGATGATTTTAGACAAGGCGATTGCAGAATTTCGTAAAGCACAGCTAAAAGAAGAAATCGACCGCACGCTATTGATGAAAAATAAAGAAGAGTTTTTAAAACTCTCATCAGAACTTAAACAAATTTCTTAATTACTTACTATACTTCACACACCATCTATTTTAGATGGTGTGTTTTATTTTTGAGACCTACTAAAAGGGATTGATTGGTAATAATTATGGACCTCCATGTACGCTTAATGGGTTTACAGGATCTCGAAACGGAGAAACCGTTCCAGAGTTCAAATTTGATAACTATTATCCACCAGCAAACGGAGCGGAACTATATCAAGTGGTAAATGGGGAAGAAGTACTTTTAGCTACCTACGTGGCAGAAGAAAAACGATTTGTGCCAGCGGTTGCTAAACCAATGTAAAGGAATGTTTTTTATGATTCGAAAAGGTTTGTATGCAGCATATAATGAACGAGACTACGAATGTTATGAAACGGAAAATGGGTGTGTAAAGCTGATTAGCTATGATAAAGGCGATGTAGCAAATGGATTCATTCCATACAATGACACGACTTTTACAAAAGAAGTTCCTCGTGATGCTGTTGAAGAAGTGTTTTTTGTAGCTCCGTATGCTACTTATCGAAATGAAACGTTTGGTGTGTCAGCTGCTTCTGATGGTCAAGTGCTTTTGACCACATCTGAAAAAGAAAAAGCTGATAAATATCATTTTCAACAAACGGATAAATATCTATATGAAAAACGTGTGTTAAAGGAAGAAGTGAAGTTAACGGAGAAAAAAACTCCTTATTCATAAAACGCCACAATAAAAAGAGGATGCAAATGCATCCTCTTTTTATTTAATTAATTTTCTTGAAGTGTTTCTGTTCGTATTATCATTTGTACGAAGGAAGGTAATGCCAAGACCGATTAATCCTCCTACAATAGCAGGAACTACCCAGCCGAGACCCACTCCATACATAGGTAGAATCGATGTAAACAGATCGTTTACTGCGGCAATTTTGAATCCAGCAGCATTTAAGCCATCAAATAAACTAACGATAAACGTGAACAGAAGGCTTACTTGGTAAACTTCAGAACGTCCTTTAAATAAAGGATGTAAGAATGTTAAAGCAATTAACACAATAGCTAACGGATAAATAGCTGTTAAGACTGGAACCGAAATAGCGATTAATTCCGTTAAGCCAAAGTTTGCTACAACGGCGCTGAATGCTGATAAAATGACAGCAATCAACTTATAAGAAACCCTTGGAAACAACTTATGGAAGAAAGATGAACAAGATGTTACAAGGCCTACACTTGTTGTTAAACAAGCAACGGTAATCATCAGACCTAAAAGAATTCCTCCGTAAGAGCCAAAGTAGTAATTTGATACTTCAGCCAAAACCGTACCTCCGTTATCAAGACGTCCAAGCTCTGATACGCTTGAAGCACCCATATAAGACAATGCACTATAAATAAGAGCCAAAATAACGGCAGCGATAGCCGTAGCTTTTGCACAAATTGTGATGATTTGTCGGTTGGTTTTTGCTCCTTTTTCTTTAATTGCATTAATAATAATAATTCCAAAAACAAATGATGCTAATGTATCCATTGTTAAGTAGCCTTCTTGGAAGCCTTTGAAAAATGAGTGTGTTGTATAAGCTTCGCTTGGTGCTTCGAACTTTCCAATTGGGTTCACAACGGCTACAACTACCAATATTCCAATAAACGTTAATTTAATAGGTGTTAAAACTTTTCCTACTAAATCGACAATTTTCGCAGGATTTAGCGAAAAAAAGCACGTAATCGTAAAGAAAATTACCGTGAAAATGATAAGGGGAAGGTGACCTGAATTTTCTGATAAAAAAGGCTTAACGCCAATTTCAAACGAAACACTTCCCGTTCTTGGCATTGCAAAAAGCGGTCCGATTGCCAAGTATAAAATCGTAGTAAAGATAATACCGAAAGCTGGGTGTACGCGACTAGCTAAAGACTGCAGATCCTCTTTTCCGGAAAAACCAAATGCGAGAACGCCTAGCAGAGGCAGACCTACACCCGTTACTAAAAATCCAGCATTTGCTGACCAAATATTGCTTCCAGCAGACTGACCTAACATTGCAGGGAAAATTAAATTACCTGCGCCGAAGAATAGGGCAAAAAGCATAAAGCCAATAACCACTATAAATGAAAAAGGAACTTTGTTTGACACATTAAAACCTCCAAAATTATAAATGCTTTTTATTATCGTGTTGAATAATTAAAATTTTCAGAATTTTATATTCGAATAATAAAAATAAACATGTATCGTATTATACTAACCTAAAATGCATATTTCAATATAAAATTTTATTTTTTTTATTTATTCGCTGAAATAGCAAAAATAGAAAAATACTTAGCAAAAAAATCTCAGTGTACAACAATTATTTGATATGATAAAACAGAACCGTGGCTTTTAAAAATTTGCATGTGCGGCCTTACATCCTTATTAGTAAAGAACTGTTTACATAAGGTGCTGTAAGGATGTATATTTATACACGGTTCGTTGAACCGCATATGCTCGATGGGTGAAAGTCAACTGTGCGAAAGGAGCAAGAAAGTGAAAAGGTTAGGTCTAGCAACTCAGATTCTAATTGGACTGATCTTAGGCGTAGCTGTAGGTGCTATCTTTTACGGAAGCGATACGGCCATTTCTATTTTACAGCCAATTGGAGACATATTTATTCATTTAATTAAGATGATTGTCGTACCGATCGTGATTTCAGCATTAATCGTAGCGGTCGCAGGAGTAGGCGATATCAAAAAATTAGGTAAGCTTGGCGGAAAAACAATTCTTTATTTTGAAATTGTTACAACCATTGCGATTGTAGTGGGGATTATTGCCGCTAACTTATTCCACCCTGGTGCAGGGGTTGATATGGGACATATTGCAAAAAGCGATATTTCTCAATATGAGGCAACGGCAAAAACGTCTGAAAGTACAGGGATTGCTCAGGAGCTTCTTCATATTGTTCCGACAAACGTCTTTCAGTCGGTAGCAGAAGGCGATCTTTTACCAATCATTTTATTTTCCGTACTGTTTGGTGTAGGCGTAGCTTCGATTGGACAGAGAGGAAAACCTGTTTTAGCCTTTTTTGAAGGCGTCTTGGATGCAATGTTTTGGGTAACTAATTTGGTGATGAAATTTGCTCCAGTAGGTGTATTTGCACTTATTGGTGTTAATATTATAAAGTTTGGTGTCGGATCACTTATTCCATTAGGGAAATTAGTGTTCGCCGTTTACTTCACCATGATTTTCTTTGTGCTTGTGGTTCTTGGAATTATTGCTAAAATGGCTGGAACAAGCATGTTTACGCTCATAAAAGTGTTAAAAGACGAGCTGCTTCTTGCTTTTACAACAGCAAGTTCAGAAGCCGTTTTACCATCTCTTATCAAAAAGATGGAAGACTTCGGTTGTTCTAAATCGGTTACATCGTTTGTTATTCCAACAGGCTACACGTTTAATTTAGATGGTTCAACCATTTATCAGGCGCTGGCATCGCTGTTTATTGCTCAAATGTACGGCATTGACCTTTCCATTATGGATCAAATTCAGCTCCTTCTTGTGCTAATGTTAACCTCAAAAGGGATGGCTGGTGTACCAGGGGCATCGTTTGTAGTTGTACTTGCTACGCTTGAATCTATGGGCTTCCCTCTTGAAGGCATGGCATTTATTGCAGGAATTGACCGCATTCTTGATATGATGCGTACCACAGTTAACGTAGTAGGAAATGCTTTAGCTGCAATTGTAATGTCCAAGTCAGAAGGCGAGTTTGATAAGCAAAAATCATTAAATTACACAAATGAATTAAAGAAATCAAACATAGCTTAAAATAAAAAAGCCGGGCAGCTGCCTGGCTTTTTTGTTTGGAGCTGCCTGTTATCTTTTTTGAAACATATGGTAAAATAAAAGAAATGAGAGACAAAGGAAGTGTCATAATGACGGAAACTGTTCAGTTAATTAAAAAGCTTGTTTCGATTCCCAGTCCTTCTGGAAATACAGAAAAGGTGATTTCATTTGTCGAAGACTATGTAAAAGAGCTAAATATTCAAACGTATCGCAATCGAAAAGGAGGCTTAGTCGCTACTATTCCCGGTAAAGATACGGATCATCACCGCATGCTGACGGCTCATGTCGATACATTAGGTGCTATGGTAAAAGAAATCAAACCGAGTGGACGTCTGAAAATCGACTTGATTGGAGGGTTCCGCTACAATTCCATTGAAGGAGAATATTGTGAAATCGAAACGTCAGCAGGAGAAGTATTTACAGGGACCATCCTTATGCATCAAACATCTGTTCATGTGTATAAAGATGCAGGTAAAGCTGAGCGAAATCAAGATAATATAGAAATTCGATTGGATGAAAAAGTACATAGCGCAGAAGATGTTCGCAGTCTTGGAATTGAAGTCGGCGACTTTGTTTCGTTTGATCCTCGTGTAGAAATAACAAAAAGCGGTTTTATTAAATCTCGTCATCTCGATGATAAAGCAAGCGTAGCTTTATTGCTTCAGCTCATGAAAACAATTCAAGAAGAGCAGATCGAACTGCCATACACTACGCACTTTCTTATTTCAAATAATGAAGAAATTGGATACGGAGGAAATTCGAATATTACGCCTCAAACGGTAGAATACTTAGCGGTTGATATGGGTGCCATGGGAGATGGACAATCTACTGATGAATACACCGTGTCTATTTGTGTAAAAGATTCAAGCGGCCCATATCATTACGGTTTGAGAAAGCATTTGGTGGAGCTAGCCAAGGAGCACGATATTCAGTACAAATTAGATATTTATCCGTTTTACGGATCAGATGCTTCTGCTGCTATTCGTGCCGGGCATGACATCGTACACGGCTTAATTGGTCCAGGAATTGATTCTTCTCATGCGTTTGAGAGAACGCATCAAGATTCATTAAACCATACGTACAAGCTTCTTTACCACTATATCCAATCGAACATGGTTCTGCTTTAAGAAAGGAATATTTAATTAGTGTATTTTTATGCAAAACAAAGAGCAGGAAGGGACTATGATGTCTGTACTTTCCTTTCCTAAAAAAGAAGCCGGCTGTCCGGATTCTTTTTTTAATAAATACTATATATTTTTTACTGGTGAAGCAACAGTTGGTAAAAAAAGCACCTTTTTTAAAGAGGTATAATACGGCTTAAACCTTTTGTACATTTTGTTCATTTACAGAAGTTAAAATGTTTTTAAATTTTTAAAAGTTTCTTGTGACAAGTTTTGTAGAATGGGTTTTCAAAAGGATATGGTTTCGTCATAATGTGGATATAGCGATCACTACAATAATCGGAGGCGAATCTTTTCATGTGGGTACTGACGGTATATGCTGGAAAAGAAATGAAAATGTTTGAATTTGAAACTGAAACGCAGGCGAGAGAAGCTTTTGCCAAAACAAATGGCTGTAAAGTTCTTTCAGAAGTCGTGTATTATAATGATCCTCATTTAACATTAGTAGCTATATAATGAAAAAACAAGAGCTGACTTTATGCTCTTGTTTTTTTATAGCTTCTTGTATCTTACGAAAAGAATAGAGTTGAAATAAAAAAAAATGTACGCTATGATATGGTAGTTACTTCTATTATTCTGATAGTTTAAAAGGTTCATATATATCAAACAGCAACAGTAAAGATGCCAAGAAGGCTTAATAGGGAAACTGGTGAAAGACCAGTACTGCCCCCGCAACTGTAAGTGTGGACGAACGAGTATAACCACTGTGGAAAAATCACGGGAAGGTTCTCAAGTAGAATGATACACAAGTCAGGAGACCTGTCTTTATTGTGAAGTTTCTATTTCTCCGGGGAGCGGGAAGGGAAACGTTGGCTTAAAGTGGCATTTGTGTACACTTTTATTCTGACGTTTTACCCGCTCGCATATTAGCGAAGCGGGTTTTTCTCGTAGCACAAAACTACATATCGTGCAAAAAAGGTGCGCAATGTTCACATTGCGTTAAATGGGAAGTCTGGTGTGAAGCCAGCGCGGTACCCGCCACTGTGAAGAGGAGCTGATTGCATATGCCACTGTATTCGGGAAGGCGCAATCAAGTAATGAATCGAAGTCAGGAAACCAGCCTTTTTCTAATGCGAAGCTTACCCTACGGGATATAGGTGGAAGTGCAAAAACTTAGTTTGAATTTTCTGCGCCTCTATCATTGATAGAGGCGTTTTTTTAGTAAAGGAGCGAATGAGTGTGACGACTTGGAACTTGAATGCAACAAAGCATCACGTATTGATTTGTAATGGAAGCAGCTGTATGAGAAAAGGTGGAGAAGAAGCCACGCAAGCTATTCGAAATAAAGTGACTGAACTGAATCTAGATGAAGCGGTTCACACAACCCGTACGCGCTGTAACGGAAGATGCAAAGATGCTCCTGTAGCTATCGTGTACCCTTCAGGAGATTGGTACAAGCAGGTCACTGAAAACGTAGCTCATCGAATTGTTGAAGAACATTTAGCAGGAGGCTGCAGTATAAAGGAATCACTTATTTATGAATATGATCAAAACGGTTTTGTTTCTCCGGAAAAGAGTGACTCCATAGAAGGAATTGACAAAGTAAAAAGTAACGCATAAAGGAGGAGCTAGCATGAAAGGTAAACTGTTAGTTATTGGATTCGGTCCAGGAAGCTTTGAACATATTACACAGCGAGCAAGAGAAGCCATTCAAGAAAGTGATATGATCATTGGTTATAAAACCTATGTGGAATTAATTCAAGGACTATTAACGAATCAGCAAATTATTAGTACAGGAATGACCGAAGAAGTAAGCCGTGCACAAGAAGCCGTAAAGCAAGCTGAAGCGGGAAAAACCGTGGCGGTCATTTCAAGCGGAGATGCAGGAGTATACGGAATGGCCGGCCTTGTGTATGAAGTGTTGATTGAAAAAGGATGGAAAAAAGAAACGGGCGTAGAGCTGGAAGTGATTCCTGGCATTTCGGCTATTAATTCATGCGCATCCCTCCTTGGGGCGCCCGTGATGCATGATGCCTGTACGATTAGTTTAAGTGACCACCTTACGCCTTGGGAGTTAATCGAAAAACGAATCGAAGCAGCTGCACAAGCAGATTTTGTAGTAGCTTTTTATAATCCGAAAAGCGGAAGACGCACAAGACAAATTGTGGAAGCGCAAAGGATTTTATTAAAATACCGTTCCCCCGATACGCCTGTTGGTCTTGTGAAAAGCGCTTATCGTGACCGTGAAGAAGTGGTAATGACCAATTTAAAAGACATGTTAAATCATGAAATAGGCATGCTGACTACCGTTGTTGTCGGAAATTCATCTACGTTCTTTTACGATGACTTAATGATTACACCGCGCGGGTATCAGCGGAAATATACCCTCAACCAAACAGAGCAGCCGCTAAGACCGCATCAGCGACTTCGAAAAGAAGCAGAACCATGGGCTCTTGATCAAGAGGAGACTGTAAAGCAAACGGCTTCAGCTATTGAAGATGTTCAGAATACAAAAGAAGAAAAAGCAGCTTCACGAGCTCTGGCAGAAGAAGCGCTTCAAGCAATTTTAGGTGAAACTACTTCACCGGTCGTACACCAGCCAATTGAGTCTATTTTTGAAGTGGCAGTTAGTCCAGGGCTTGCGAATAAGAAGTTTACGCCCGTTCAAATGACAACACTAGCAGAAGTTGTTGGTGAAAAAGGTACGATGGAGTATACGCCTGACCATCAAATCAAACTGCAAATTCCAACGGCTCAGCCAGATGTGATTATTAAAAAGCTCCAATCAGCTTCCTTTTTACTATCTCCAGTCGGAGACGTGTTTACAATTAAAGCGTGTGATTTTTGTGATGGAGAAAAAAGTGACGCCATCCCGCATACGGAACAATTACAAAAGCGTCTCGGTGGAATGGACATGCCAAAAGAGCTGAAGCTTGGTATTAATGGATGCGGTATGGCCTGCTACGGTGCTGTTCAAGAAGATATCGGCATTGTCTACAGAAAAGGTGCGTTTGACTTATTTTTAGGGGCTAAAACGGTTGGACGAAACGCCCATTCAGGTCAAATTGTGGCGGAAGGCATAGCGCCCGATGACATTGTTGAAATAGTGGAGAACATTGTCAATGAATATAAAGAAAAAGGTCATCCAAATGAGCGGTTTCATAAATTCTTTAAGCGTGTGAAGAATGTTTATGGATTCGACTATCAAGATATAACACCAAAAATAAAAGTAGAACCAGCTCCGTGTGGAGATTAAAAATGGGAGGGCATTATATGAAATCAGTTTTATTTGTCGGTCATGGAAGTAGAGATCCTGAAGGGAACGATCAAATTCGCGAGTTTATCTCGACTATGAAGCATGATTGGGACCCATCTATTTTAGTAGAAACGTGTTTTCTAGAGTTTGAACGTCCGAATGTAAGTCAAGGCATTGATACATGTGTGGCAAAAGGAGCGACAGATGTAGTTGTAGTTCCAATTATGCTCTTGCCAGCTGGCCACTCAAAAATACATATTCCGGCGGCTATAGATGAAGCTAAGGAAAAATATCCACACGTAAACTTCGTGTACGGACGTCCCATTGGCGTTCATGAAGAAGCCCTTGAAATTTTAAAAACGAGATTACAAGAATCAGGAGAAAATTTAGAAACTCCAGCTGAAGACACGGCTGTTATTGTCTTAGGGCGAGGAGGAAGCGATCCTGATGCAAACAGTGATTTATATAAAATTACGCGCCTTCTTTGGGAAAAAACAAACTACAAAATCGTCGAAACTTCTTTTATGGGCGTGACCGCTCCATTGATTGATGAAGGAGTGGAACGATGTTTAAAACTGGGCGCTAAAAAAGTGGTTATTCTCCCGTATTTCTTATTTACAGGAGTACTAATTAAGCGTTTGGAAGAAATGGTGAAGCAGTATAAAATGCAGCATGAAAACATTGAGTTTAAGCTAGCCGGCTATTTCGGTTTTCATCCAAAACTGCAGACAATTTTAAAAGAACGTGCTGAAGAAGGATTAGAAGGCGAAGTGAAAATGAACTGCGATACATGTCAATATCGCCTCGGCATTATGGAGCATATTGATCACCATCATCATCACGATCATGATCATGATCACGGGCACCATCACCACGATCACCATCATGACCATCACCACCATGAAGATAAGGTCGGCGAGTTAAAATGATTTTATTGTTAGCGGGAACTAGCGATGCACGTGCATTAGCTGTTCAAGTGAAAAAAGAAGGTTACGACGTTACGGCGACGGTTGTAACCGACAATGCAGCAATCGAATTACAGCGAGCAGAAGTGAAAGTGAAAATTGGACGTCTCACACAAGAAGATATGATGACTTTTATAAACGAACATGGTGTAAAAGCTATTGTGGATGCAAGTCACCCCTTTGCCGAAGAAGCATCTAAAAACGCCATCGGTGCGGCTGCTGAAACATCGATTCCTTACATACGCTATGAGCGGGCTTCGCAGGCTTTTACCTACGACAATATGACGATGGTTTCTACGTATGAAGAAGCAGCTGAAGTAGCAGCTGAGAAAAAAGGAGTTATTATGCTGACAACAGGCAGCAAGACGCTGCAGGTTTTTACAGAAAAGCTCCTTCCTCTTTCAGATGTACGGCTTGTTGCTCGTATGCTTCCAAGGCTGGATAATATGGAAAAGTGTCAGCAGTTAGGATTGCCGCAAAAAAATATTATTGCTATTCAAGGTCCGTTTACAAAAGAGTTTGATCAAGCGCTTTATACGCAATACGGAGTGACGGTCATGGTCACAAAAGAAAGCGGAAAAGTTGGATCTGTGGATGAAAAAGTGGAAGCAGCTAAAGAGTTAGGCTTAGATATCATTATGATTGGGCGACCGAAAATTGAGTATGGGACCGTGTATTCCACGTTTGAAGAAGTGGTTCATGCTTTAGTAAACCAAACTAGGAGTTGATTGAGATGGATTTTCGTACAGAATTTAAACCGTTAACTGTTCAGCCTCAGCAAATTGAAGGGAAAAGTTTTGAAATGATTACAGAAGAGCTTGGACCTCATCCGTTTACAGATGAACAGTACCCAATTGTTCAGCGGGTAATTCACGCGTCTGCAGACTTTGAGCTTGGACGCAGTATGCTGTTTCATCCAGATGCGATTCAAGCAGGAATTAAAGCCATTCGCAGCGGCAAGCAAGTGGTTGCAGATGTACAAATGGTGCAAGTAGGAACAAACAAGCAGCGAATTGAAAAACACGGCGGTGAAATCAAAGTTTATATTTCAGATCCGGACGTAATGGAAGAAGCAAAGCGCTTAAATACAACGCGTGCAATTATTTCTATGCGAAAAGCAATTAAAGAAGCAGACGGCGGGATTTTTGCAATTGGGAACGCACCGACAGCTTTACTTGAATTAATTCGTTTGATTAAAGAAGGAGAAGCGAAGCCTGGGCTTGTTATTGGTCTGCCGGTAGGATTTGTTTCAGCAGCTGAATCGAAAGAAGAACTTGCAAAACTTGACGTGCCGTTTATTACAAACATTGGGCGAAAAGGCGGCAGTACGGTAACGGTTGCTGCATTAAATGCAATTTCAATTCTTGCAGATCAGGTGTAACACATGAAGGAAGTACCAAAAGAACCTAAGAAACTCAGAGAAGGCTACACGACGGGCGCTTGTGCAACGGCAGCTACGAGAGCAGCTCTGCTTACGCTAATTTCAGGAGAAGTGCAAGATGAGTCAACGATTTACTTACCTGTCGGCCGCTTTGCTACGTTTCATCTTGAAGAATGCGAGTATCGCACAAGCAGCGCTGTAGCTAGCATCATTAAAGATGCTGGAGATGATCCCGATGCCACGCACGGAGCGCTGATTATTTCTGAAGTTTCGTGGTGTAATGGTGCAGACATTATCATTGATGGAGGAGTGGGAGTAGGGCGTGTGACAAAGCCTGGCCTCCCAGTTCCTGTCGGTGAAGCAGCCATTAACCCTGTGCCAAGAAAGATGCTGAAAGAAACGGCTGAACAGCTTCTAGCCCAATACAACATACAAAAAGGCGTTAAGATTGTCATCTCGGTTCCTGAAGGAGAAGAAATGGCGAAAAAGACATTAAATGCACGTCTAGGTATTTTAGGAGGCATTTCGATACTGGGGACGCGGGGGATTGTTGTTCCGTTCTCAACAGCTGCTTATAAAGCAAGTATCGTGCAGGCCATTAGCGTTGCTAAAGCGAGTAATTGTGAGCACGTTGTCATTACGACAGGGGGACGAAGCGAAAAATATGGAATGAAACAGTTCCCAGAACTTCCGGAAGAAGCATTTATCGAAATGGGAGATTTTGTTGGATTTACGTTAAAACAATGTAAAAAGCAAGGAATGAAAAAAGTGTCGCTCGTAGGCATGATGGGAAAGTTTTCAAAAGTCGCGCAAGGCGTTATGATGGTTCATTCAAAAAGTGCACCTATTGATTTTAATTTTTTAGCAAAAGCAGCTTCTGAGTCAGGCGCTTCTGCTGAACTGGTAGAGGAAATAAAAGGCGCAAACACAGCTTCTCAAGTGGGAGATTTAATGACGCAAAGCGGTCATCATCAGTTTTTCGAAAAACTGTGCGAGTACTGCTGTTTATCAGCATTAAAGGAAGTAGGGGACGGAATCGATGTCGATACGTCTCTTTACACATTAAAAGGAGATTTTTTAGGACAGGCGGTGCAACATGGCAATTAAAATTATTGGAATTGGTGACGACGGGAAGTTAAGTCTACTTCCTATGTATGAACAGTGGGTGTATGAAAGTGATGTGCTAATTGGAGGAAAGCGTCACCTTGACTTTTTTCAAGATTTCGAAGGAGAAAAAGTAGCCATTGAAGGAGGTCTTTCTTCCCTTGTTGAACGTTTAAAAAACGAAGAAGGAAATGCGGTTGTGTTAGCCTCAGGCGATCCGTTATTTTACGGAATTGGAAGCTATCTTTCTGCGAAGCTAGACGTTGAAATATATCCTTATTTAAGTTCTATTCAGCTTGCATTCTCACGTCTAAAAGAGCGATGGCAAGACGCTTATTTTACAAGCGTGCACGGCAGAAGTATAAAAGGGCTGGCTCAGCGCATTGACGGTTATAAAAAAGTGGCGATTTTAACCGATGAGCAAAATTCTCCTAGTGCTCTGGCAAACTACTTGTTATCATTCGGCATGACAGAATACAAGATGTTTGTGGCAGAGAATCTAGGTGGAGAGGCGGAGCGCTGTCAGCTGCTTTCGCTGGAAGAGGCGGCGAATCAACTCTTTTCTCCGCTTAATGTCGTGATATTAAAACAGGTAGAAAAAAGTCCAGTCTGGCCTCTCGGAATAGAGGACGATGAATTTATTCAACGCAAGCCGGACAAGGGACTTATTACTAAAAAAGAAGTTCGTACACTTAGTATTAGTGCCCTGCAGCTAAAGAGAGACAGCGTCGTATGGGATATCGGAACATGTACAGGTTCAGTCGCGATTGAAGCAGCTAAAATTGCGCGTGAAGGACAAATTTTTGCTGTGGAAAAAAACGAAGCAGACTTGGAAAACTGCAGGGGAAATCTAGCGAAATTTCGAGTAGATGCCCATACTGTGCACGGAAAAGCACCGGAAGGGTTAGGTGAGTTTGCTGATCCTGATGCGGTGTTTATTGGAGGGACAGCAGGAGGCATGGAAACCATTTTAGACGTGTGCTGCAACCGATTAAATTCAGGAGGGCGCATCGTATTAAATGCCGTAACGATTGAAAATTTGGCAGAAGCGATGAAAGCTTTTAAAGAGCGAGGATTTGAGACTGCTGTTACCCTTGCACAAGTTTCAAGAAGCAAGCCAATTTTACACTTAACACGATTTGACGCTTTAAACCCCATTTATATTATTACAGCCAAAAGAGGAGAATGAACATGATTGGAACATTGTACGGACTTGGAGTTGGACCAGGAGATCCAGAATTGATTACAGTAAAAGCATTTCGTAAATTAAAAGAATCACCCGTTATTGCGTACCCAAAAAAGCAAAAAGGAAGCAAAAGCTACGCCCAAAAAATTATTGATGTCTATTTCAGTGCAAATGAAAAAGACATGCTAGGCCTTGTGTTTCCAATGACAAAAGATCCTGCTATTTTAGAGAAAAAATGGACCGAAACAGTGGAACGAGTATGGGAAAAGCTCCAGGAGGGAAAAGATGTAGCATTTGTGACAGAGGGAGATCCTATGCTTTATAGCACGTTTATTCACATGATGCGCCTGATGCAAGAACGTCACCCTCAAGCTCCTATTCAAGTAATTCCTGGTATTTCATCTATTAACGGGGCTGCGTCTCGCTTAGGCATTCCATTAGCAGACGGTGATGAACACGTGGCCATTGTTCCTGCTCGTGAAGATTATGAAACAATGAAAAAAGTATTAATGGAAAACGACTGCGTTATTTTTATTAAAGTAGCTAAAGTCATCGATTTTATGGTCGGTCTTTTAAAAGAGCTTGATCTGCTTGAAAAAGCATCGGTGGTAACAAAAGTAACGTCAGATGAAGAAATTATTTGGAAAGCTTCAGAACTAGAAGGAGCCGATTTACAATACTTAACGCTAATGGTGGTGCGAAAATGAAGTTATACATAATCGGAGCTGGACCCGGAGATCCAGATTTAATTACCGTAAAAGGATTAAAATTACTTCAGCAAGCAGATGTTGTTTTATACGCTGACTCACTAGTAAGTCAAGAGCTAGTTGCTAAGTCTAAACCAGGAGCTGAAGTGTTAAAAACAGCGGGGATGCATTTAGAAGAAATGGTCAGCACGATGCTTGATCGCATGCGTGAAGGAAAAATGGTTGTAAGAGTTCATACCGGAGATCCTGCTATGTACGGAGCCATTATGGAACAAATGGTGCTTTTAAAAAGAGAAGGCGTTGAGATTGAAATCGTTCCGGGCGTCAGCTCCGTATTTGCTGCAGCTGCAGCGGCTGAAGCAGAATTAACCATTCCAGATTTGACTCAAACAGTTATTTTAACTCGTGCTGAAGGAAGAACGCCTGTACCTGAGTTTGAAAAATTAACTGATTTAGCAAAACATAAATGCACGATTGCGTTATTTTTAAGCGCGACGCTCACAAAAAAAGTAATGAAAGAATTTATAAACGCCGGTTGGAGTGAGGACACGCCGGTTGTAGTAGTCTATAAAGCAACGTGGCCAGATGAAAAAATTGTTCGCACGACGGTAAAAGACCTGGATGATGCTATGCGAACAAACGGCATTCGCAAGCAGGCGATGATTTTGGCGGGCTGGGCACTTGATCCTCACATTCATGACAAGGATTATCGTTCAAAACTTTACGATAAAACATTTACCCATGGCTTTCGAAGAGGAGTGAAGTCGGAATGATTCAACTCCAAGAAGGAAAAAAAGCTCCCATTACACAGCGCGGGGATTATGCCGTCGTGGCCATCACGAAGCACGGCGTAGAAATTGCAAGAAATCTCGGTCGCACCTTTCAGCAGTCTGACGTGTATTACATGAGCAAGTTTGAAAAAGGAGACGAACAAGAGCAGAACATTCAGCTGTTTTCAGGAAGCGTTCGGATGCTTTTGCCTTCTCTTTTTGAATCGTATAAAGGACTTATTATTATTATTTCACTGGGAGCAGTTGTGCGTATGATTGCCCCTATTTTAAAAGATAAGAAAACGGATCCCGCGGTTGTTGTCATTGATGATAAAGGCGAAAATGTCATCAGCGTGCTTTCAGGTCATATCGGAGGAGCAAATGAGCTTACGCGTGAAGTTGCGGCAGCTCTTGAGGCCCATCCTGTTATTACAACAGCATCCGATGTTCAAAAAACGATTCCCGTTGATTTATTTGGTAAGCGCTTTGGATGGGTGTGGGAATCAGCAGAAAAGCTAACCCCTGTCAGCGCTTCTGTAGTAAACGAAGAAGCAATAGCGGTGGTTCAAGAATCAGGTGAAAAGGGCTGGTGGCACTATGAGCACCCTGTTCCAGCTAACATTAAAACGTACTCATCGATTCAGACAGCTCTCGAAGCATCGCCACATGCAGCCTTGGTCGTAACGCATCGCAATTTAAAAAAAGAAGAAGAAGCGATCTTAGAAAACGGTGTTCTTTACCGTCCAAAAGTACTGGCGATTGGGATGGGGTGCAACAGAGGAACAAGCGCAGCGGAAATTGAAACCGTTATTGAAAAAACGCTTGCTGAACTTCAGTTTTCAATGAAAAGTGTAAAAGCATTATGTACAATAGAGTTAAAGAAAGATGAAGAAGGGCTGCTAGAAGTGGCGTCTAAGTACGGCTGGGAGTTTGTCTATTATTCGCCCCAAGAGCTAAACAGCATAAGTATCCAACAGCCTTCAGATACTGTCTTTAAATATACAGGTGCATATGGCGTTAGTGAACCTGCTGCTATGTTATACAGCGGTGCTGATACGCTTGAACTTGTGAAGAAAAAGTCAGGGAATGTCACCATTTCAGTGGCGCTTATTCCATATGACTAAAGGAGAGAACAACATGTCAAACAGAAGACTCGTCATTGCCGGTACCGGAAGTGGCGTAGGGAAAACAACACTTACAATTGGGCTGATGGCGGCATTAAAACAAGCTGGTTATAGAGTTCAAGGGTTTAAATGCGGACCCGATTATATTGATCCAACGTATCATACGGCTGTTACAGAACGAGCGTCTCGTAATATAGACAGCTGGATGCTTGAACACGATATGGTTAGGGAAATTGTAGCTCGAGCTAGTGAAGACGCTGATATTTCCATCATGGAAGGAGTTATGGGATTTTTTGATGGGAAAAATCCGTTAACGAACGAAGGGACAACAGCAGAAATCAGCTTAATTACCAATAGTCCTGTCCTTTTAGTTGTCAATTGTGCTAGTATGGCTAGAAGTGCAGCGGCAATTGTAAAAGGGTTTCAGCAATTTTTACCGGAAGCGAACATTGTCGGTGTAATTGCTAACCGAGTTGGAAGTGAAGGGCATTATAAACTTGTTAAGGCAGCGATTGAGCAGGAATGTCATATCCCTGTAGTAGGCTACTTGAAAAGAAACGATGATCTTACGATTCCTGAACGTCACCTCGGGCTGATCCCGTCGATTGAACGAGGAGAATTAACACCGTTTTTTGAACAGTTAGGGCAACTTGTTCATGATACAATTGATATTGAAAAAGTATATGAACTGGCTTTAGCTCCTAAAATAGAAATTAATGATCCTATCTTTACAAAGCCGTCCGTACCTCAAGTGAAAATTGCTGTGGCAAGAGATGCCGCTTTTAACTTTTATTATGAAGAAAATTTCGAATTGTTAAAAGCTTACGGAGCAGAGCTTGTAGAATTTTCGCCTTTAAAAGGAGAGACGGTTCCGCAAGATGCTGATGGCCTTTACATAGGAGGCGGATTTCCAGAAGAATTTGCTGAAACGCTGGCTCAGCAAATTGACGTTAAAAATTCTGTTCGAGCAGCCATCGAAAAAGGGATTCCTACACTTGCTGAGTGCGGAGGCTTTATGTTTTTAACAGATGCTATTGTCACAACAGATGATACATGCCATGAAATGGTGGGGCTTATTCCCGGACAAGTAAGAATGCAGATAAAATTGGCTGCTTTAGGGTACCGAGAAGTGACGGGAAAGCCAGGGAATTTTTTATTTAAAGGCGATATACAAGCTAAAGGCCATGAATTTCATTATTCAACCTTTCATTCAGAGAAAGAGTTTTCGCCTGCCTATGATACAAAAGGGATGCGAGGAATGAAAGAAGAAGGCTATATGAACAATAATTTAATTGCCGGCTATACGCACTTTCATTTCGGCTCTTCTACGAAGATGGTAGAAAACTGGGTGGAACAGTGTAAAGCGGTAAAAAAAGAAAGAAGAGATGCCGTGTGACAGTTGGAAAAGTATATTTAGTAGGAGCCGGACCAGGAGATCCGAAGCTAATAACCGTATATGGAATGGAGTGTATTCAAGAGGCGGATGTCATTTTATATGATCGCTTAGCTAATGAACAGTTATTAAACTATGCTAAAAAAGACGCGGAGCTTATTTTTTGCGGGAAATTACCGGGCAAGCACGGAGTCATCCAAGATCGTATTCACGAATTGCTTGTTGAAAAAGCACTTCAAGGAAAAGTAGTGACGCGCTTAAAAGGAGGCGATCCTTTTGTGTTTGGCCGCGGAGCAGAGGAAGCTGAAGTACTTGCTACTCAAGGAATTCCTTACGAAGTCGTGCCTGGTATCACGTCAGGAATTGCAGCTCCAGCTTATGCAGGAATTCCTGTTACCCACAGAGATCATGCCACTTCTTTTGCGATTGTAACGGGGCATGGAAGAGAAGAAAAAGGAAAAGATTATTTAAACTGGTCAGCGCTTGCTCAAGGAATAGATACAATTGCGTTTTATATGGGCGTTGGAAATTTACCTCATATATGCAAGCAGTTGATGGACCATGGACGAGATAAACATACGCCAGTAGCGCTTGTTCAATGGGGAACGACGAAGTATCAGCGCACCGTAACGGGAACGCTTGCCACAATCGAAGAAATAGCAAAAAAAGCAGAAATTGCTCATCCTGCCATCGTGCTTGTAGGTGAAGTAGTGACAATTAGAGAAAAAATAAAATGGTTCGAAGAAAGAGCGGAAAATATTCTGCTTTAACGTTAAAAGGAGGAGACAATATGACGATTATTTCACAGCTAAAAGAACGAAGAGCGGTACGAGATCATGAACCGCGTGAAGTCGAACAAGAGAAAATTGAACAGCTGCTTGAAGCAGCGACGTGGGCTCCAAATGACAGAATGAGAGAGCCCTGGAGCTTTTATGTGATTCAAGGAGAAGCAAAAAAGAAGTATGAAGAACTGGCTGAAGCGTATCTAAAGGAGCGCTTTCCGACAAAGCCTCATTTAGTAGAAAGTTCGTTAAAAGCAGTGAAAAATACACCTGTACATATTGTTGTAACAGCTGATACAGTTGAAGGAGACGAAGAAGCCACGGAAGATAACAAATATGCGGTTTCGTGCGCGATTCATTCCATGTGGCTAGCAGCTAAAGAATTAGGGCTTGGATTCGTTTGGAGAACAAGAGGAGTTGGTCTTGTTCGAGACGAGCGACTGTATGAGTTTATCGGAAAGCCTGCAGGTAAAGTCGTGGTAGGAAACGTATTTTTAGGCTACCCAAATGAAGAGTCTCTTACAAAAATGAAAGAGCCTGCTAGAACATCGTTTACAGAAAAAACAACATGGCTGTAAACTGAAATTCGAAGAAAAAGAGGTTTTTAGATTGAAAGACAAACGGGGTCTTACGTTAATTTATACCGGAGACGGTAAAGGAAAAACAACCGCTGCTTTAGGTCTCGCTCTGCGCGCTACGGGACGCGGACAAAAAGTATTAATGATTCAATTTATTAAATCTCCTCAGCGTACATATGGCGAAAAGCTGATGTTTGACAGAATAGGAATTGAAATGATTCAAACAGGAGTCGGCTTTACGTGGACAAAAACACCGCCTGAACATCGTGAAGCTTTGCAAAAAGCCTGGGCGCTAACGAAGGAAAAAGTCTTCTCAAACGAATATGATGTGGTTATTTTAGACGAGTTAAATAACGCACTGGCTATCGAGAAATTCCCTATTGATGATGTGCTACCGCTACACGAAGTAATTGACCTTATTCAAAAGCGCCCGGAGCATATGCATTTGGTCATTACCGGACGTTCTGCAAAAAAAGAAGTGATGGAAGCAGCAGATCTTGTGACGGAAATGAAGCCTCATAAACATTATTACGATGAAGGAATTCCGGCTGTAAAAGGAATTGAATTTTAAAAAGCCCTCAGTGAAGAGGGCTTTTTTTATGGAGCAGGGGCATCTACTTTTTCAGCTTGCCAGTAAAATTGGCTAATGACATCAGACAGTGCTTTTGTTGTGTTGGTTAGTTCATCAAAGTTATTGTCAACTCCGCCTACTTCAATTAAAATCGCATTTTTAGAAACATCTTGATTATATACACCGTTACCGCTGGATTTGTTTTTGCCAATAACTCCGCGGCTTAAGCCGGGATATTTCTTTTCAAGTCCTTCATGAAGCGCTTTTGCCATCTTTAAGTTTTGTTCAAAGTTTTGATTCGCTTTCCCTAAAACAAACACAACTTTTGCATACGATTTATTGTTAATCTTAATAGTTGTATTATCTTTTCGAAGTGAATCTCGGTGCAAATCGATAAAGTAAGTTAAATCTCTATTTTCAGTCATCGCCGTTTCAATTACTGTACGAGACATGGCGTACGATTGATTGGTGTTCCAACCTTTTTCTTTTAATTTCTGTCCAATATTGGTTTGATCTACTTCTGCTCCAATTCCCTGAGCCTCTAAATCTTTTCCTAGCATATTTGCGACTATATTAATATTGGTTTTACTATCTACCGCTTTATTAGCATCTGGATCACCTTCAAGTCCTAACAGAGGCAAGTAAGATTCCCAGCTGTGCGTATGATAAATATAAAATACCTTCTTTCCGCCAGTTGTATTATTATTTGGAGCATTCGTACCATTGTTTTCTTTAGGCTGCTGAACTTTTGTAGTAGAATTTCTCTCTTTTAGTGTTTCATCTAGCGGCGGTGCAGATTCTCTAGGGAAGTTTGTGAAATTTGTACCTTCACCGGCGATGATAATATTGGAGTCGTAAATACTGAATCCAGGAAGTTCGGAACCAAACAAGCTTCTCGCGTCTTCTGCTCGAATACTTGTTGATAACTCTAGCAGTGTAGAAGAAAGACCTGGAGGCGAGTAGTTTTCATCAAAAGCCGTTGAAAAATGATGGTTTTCTTGGCTCATTAAATAATAAAGACTTTCTGCTTTATGCTTCGATAACGTTTGATAGACAATAGAAGAATTGAACTGTTCTTTAAATGCTGAGTAACTTACTAGAACAATAATAGATGATGTCATTAAAACAACGGATAAAATAACAAGAACCATCTTATATGTTAACACTACAAAATTGGCGCGATTACTAGATTTCAATGGCGAAATCTCCTCTCTATGTCAGCGTCAGGCTAATAGGTATGAAGGACTTTGCTAATCTAGTAATCATTATATGAATGGAGATTTCTAATTATGATAAGCATTTAATAGAGAAAGTAGTCTTCAAAATCAAAAAAGAAGAATCACGTGAGATATAATCTCATATTCTCCGTGATTCTTCTTCAAATAGACGTCGGATGGCTTCTCCTTTTGGAGTGAGGCTGAATCCTTTTTTCTCTTTTTTTAGCAGCTGATAGTTTTGTAATTCTTGTAAATACGTAACGATACGCTTGCGCTTTACCGAATTTAATAATCCAAATGCGGTTATTTTATCAAGCTCTTTTTGACGAATACTGTTAGTAGAAACGCCTTCTAAAATTTGTACGTAACTCTGCTGAGTTTCCGTGTGCTTTAAGGTATCTATAAGCGTTAATAACCGTAGCAATTGGTTTGAATCAAACGTTATTTGACCGATTTTTAGTGGAGTCAAAAGCAGGTTCTGACGCTGCTTATGAAGTTCATTTTCTATCTTAGCACTTATTTCTGTCAGTTTCTTTTCTATTTCGTTTGGATCCATATAACATGTAAATTTGTTTGTTTCCTGCAGCAGGGTGGCATCTGAAAAATCCCACTGTGAAAACCATTGTATGGAACCAATTTTGAGATTGGCATTCGGTGTTTTTACTTGTAATACGTTTTGAATGAAGGAAAGAAAAGGATCATTTTCCCGTAAAACTTGTTCTTCATTAAGTTGATAAGTGGTTAGGCTGCACAATTTGTCTTGGATCTCTTTAATGTGCACTTCATGGTGCTTTAAAAGACTTTTCCACTTAAAAAAGACAAGAAGTTTTTGAATCACTTCTTTATTTTCATCCATAATCTCTTCGAACTGCCGCTGAGTTGTCACTAAGCGCTTGGCTGCTAGTACTACATTATACTCATCATCAAGTGAAATGGCATCACCTGTGACATCATATGTTACGGCGAGACCTCTGTTTTCTGAAGTTAAGCGAATGATCTCGTTTTCCCCGTGAACAGTTAATACCGTATCTTCCGTATCTGAAAATCCTCTCTCAAAAGCGGTGGAAGAAAGAGAGCGAAAAGGTCTCATAATGATTTCAATCCGATTGCGCCAAAAAGCAATTTGCTCAGGGTTTTTCATAATAAAAAGCAAAGGTGATTTTTTTGATTGTTCAATTGCTTCAATCACATCTGCATTTCGGTGATAAAGAGAAATGAGGGGGTGTTTGAAAAAACACTTATTAATATGTTGAATCCATTCTTCTTTTGAAGAATCATGTATTCTAGCGCAAAACATGTAATCTTTCATAATGCTTCCGAGATAATTTTCCAACTCATTTTTAGTCAAAACCGTAAAATCTTGAGAATAAAACTCATCATGATGAATAGGAATGCCGCGATTCTTATTATATTCTTTCCATAGAAATGAAGTTGGTTTCCAAAAGTAAGGATAAACGTCTTCATTTTTATCAATTGCGACGGGAAAACCGCCCCTATGATTTCCATATAAGAATGTTTGAAAAAGGATGATATCTTCTTGAGGTAACTCATTCATTGCTCGCTCAAAGTAGTCATTTAAACGTCCAAGCAACCCTTTAGTATGTTTACTTCCTACGGACCGAATCGATTTATTCTTACGTCCGAGCGGAAGGAATGTTAAGTGGTTGTAAGCTGTAAAATCAACTGGCAAATTCTCTGGTAAAGTCATTTATCTAACTCCTTTCATTTATTGAGTATTTTACCCATTAAAGAAAAGAAGAAAAAGTTTTAATGTGTCTTGAACGCAAGAATGATTTTTTAAAATTTTCTGTTAATTAACCTTCAGAAATAAAGAAAAGGGATTCAAAGTAATTTTGAATGGGTATAGTAATAAAAATTTTGACATATATTATCGAATATATATGAATGTTGTCAAAAAAACCAACAAAAGTGATGATTCATCCAAAGGAGGAAGCTTATGGAGAATAAAGGTCCGTTTAAAAAGACGATATCCCTATTAGATTTAACATTGATTGGATTAGGGGCTATTTTTGGCTCCGCTTGGCTGTTTGCCGTTAGTAATGTCGCTACGCAAGCAGGTCCTGCAGGAAGTTTTTCTTGGGTTATTGGTGGAGTTATTATTTTATTAATAGGCCTTGTATACGCCGAGCTAGGGGCTGCCTTGCCTCGTACAGGAGGAATTATTCGATATCCTGTTTATTCACACGGTCATCTTGTAGGCTATATGATTTCGTTTATTACGATCGTAGCTTACACTAGTTTAATCGCTATCGAAGTAACAGCAGTGAGACAGTATGTGGCTTACTGGTTTCCAGGTTTAACAAAATCCGGATCTGACTCACCAACGATATCTGGATGGATTCTACAATTTGTGTTGCTTTGCTTATTCTTTTTACTCAATTACTGGAGTGTAAAAGCATTTGCGAAATCGAATATTATCATTTCTATTTTCAAATATTTTGTACCGCTTACGGTAATTGTAACGTTGGCATTTTATTTTAAGTCAGGAAACTTTACGATGGGAGAGTTTGCTCCCGGGGGATTTGATGGTATCCAGGCCGCCATTGCTACAGGCGGGGTTATGTTTGCTTACTTAGGCCTTCATCCAATTGTATCGGTAGCTGGAGAGGTAAAAAATCCTCAGCGCAATATTCCAATTGCTCTTGTGATTTGTATCATTCTAGCAGCTCTCATTTATACTGCTCTACAAGTATTGTTTATCGGAGCTATTCCATCTGACATGATTAAAGGCGGTTGGTCCGGCATTCAAGATAAATTCTCACTGCCGTTTAAAGATATTGCTGTTGTTCTTGGCCTTGGCTGGCTAGCAACACTTGTTATTTTAGACGCTATTTTATCACCGGGTGGTAACGGTAATATTTTTATGAATACAACATCTAGACTTATCTATGCTTGGTCTCGTAACGGTACGTTATTTAAAACGTTTGCCCATGTGGATAAAAAAACAGGGATTCCACGATCATCTTTATGGCTTTCATTAGGACTTTCGATTTTTTGGACACTGCCATTTCCTTCGTGGAATGCACTCGTAAACGTATGCTCTGTTGCGCTTATTCTATCTTACGCGATTGCACCAATTTCATCAGCGGCCTTTATGGTGAACGCAAAAGATTTGGAAAAGCCTTTTAAATTAAGAGGAATGAGTATAATTGGTCCATTATCCTTTATTTTTGCTTCCTTTATTGTGTACTGGTCAGGATGGAAGACTATTTCGTGGCTGCTAACTTCTCAACTGGTCATGTTTGTTATATATTTGATTTTTGCTAAATATGTGCCTAAAAATGAAGTAAGTCTTCGTCAGCAGATTAAATCAACATGGTGGCTAGTTGCTTATTATATCATCATGCTCTTTATTTCTTATATCGGTTCGTTCGGCGGAGGGAAAGGTTTAATTGATACGCCTGTAGACTTAATTATCATAGCGGTCGTATCTCTTGGGATTTATTATTGGGCTAAATATACGGGCCTTCCAAAAGCGCTTATTGATTACGATCACCATCCTGAACAGGAAGAAAAAGCGCCTGTATAACCTGTAAAGCAGCGACATTCGCTGCTTTTTTCTATGTTATGCAAACATGAATTTCTAAAGTTTATCGTATAATTGAGTAGGAAAGAAGGAATTAGCACATTATTGTTTAATTAATGTAATGTAACCGTTTTAAATCCAACGCTTGGAGGAAGAGTATGATTGAAAAAATAATAAATTCACTTCGAAAGCGGCTGTGGGAAAACAATAATGTTATAGAAGTGTGTAAAAATGAAGGAGAAGTATACAGAACCACTTGTACTTTTTTTGATGGAGTAAGCAAGAACCAACTGCAAGTTTTTGAAGAAGAAATGCATGTATCACTTCCTGAAGACTACAAGCAGTTTTTGCAGCTAACAAATGGGTGTAATTTGTTCATTGATGCTGACAAAAAAATAACAGGGAATTTTTATAGCTTAGAAGACGTAAGAGAAACAGCTTATAAAAGTCAGAGTCTTTATATGACAATTGGGTCTGTCGGAGAAGAAGAGATTATCATTGACTCTAAAAAATCAGCGCACTCTGCATATATAATAGTAAAAAAGCGGAACGCATCGTTTCAAGATGCACATGTATTACATATGAATTTTCAGAAATGGCTGGATTGTTTTATAGTGAGTCAAGGGAATTGTTTTTGGCACTGGAATAAGCTTTGTAATAAAGCTCATTCAACGGATAAAAAGACAACGGCTCAATAATATTATCGTCTAATAAATAAACGAGCACACTAGTGTGCTCGTTTATTTATTAGAAGGAAGACGTTCCCAACCGTATGCTTCGTCTTCAACTTTAGTTTCTCCAAATTGACTTGTACGATTCAAGCTTTTTTTGCCGCCTAATTTTTTATAAAACTGAACGGCTTTCTTATTTTTCTTCATGGCCCAAATAATCATAGACGTATAGTGCTGATCAGTAAATTCTTTTACTGAATGAGAAAACAGAAGACGACCAACTCCTTGGTTTTGCACTTCCTTGCAAACGTATAGCGCGTATATTTCAGCAGCAGACAAATGAGGTTTACCTGCTGAAAAGCCGACAATCTCTTCTCGTTCATCGATAGCGAGCAAAATAAAATGAGAAGGCTCGGTAAGAAAAAGGGACCACTTTTCTGCACTTTGTTTATAAGACAAGTTGTTTAAATAAGCATCAGGTACTAACCCTTTGTATGTAATGCGCCAGCTGTCTACGTACAGACGGGCAACAGAAGGGATGTGAGAGGAAGTAGCTTTAATAATTTTCATTAAAAAGTCTCCTTTTTTAAAATATTAAGGCATATAGTATACCTTTCAGCCTAAGAATATTATGAAAAATAGATCATAATTTTCCAGTAATTCATAAAATGGTAAAAAAGGTGGTGTTCATTCTTACTCTATCACGGTAAAGTGAGAATATACATTTGTTTTGTTGTTTTAATTTTTACTATTTGTATAATGTCTAACGATCTATTTGTTATTCACCTTTACTAGTCTATCAAATAGTTTTGTTAAAGCCAAAGGGGCATAGGGTAAGTCATGTCAATTCAGCTGCGTTTTGTTTTAACGTATATCAGTATTGTGTTTGTTTTTATTATTTTGCTTTTTTTATCGGGCTTTCTTATTTTTTTCTCCATTACTGGAGACGCCGATTTTGTAAGAAAACTGTACAGCCACTCCTATGAGTATAAATTGTTAACGCCAGAAGAAGAAAATGCATTCTTAGATTTAAAGTTATTGAGTGAAAAAAAACCAGAACAGCTGCTGCGGCCGGAGACAGTTAAAAAATATGAATTTGAAAATATTGATATTGTGATTCAAAAAAACACAGAGGTTGTATATGCTTCAGAATCCATTAAAGGAGAAAACCTTCGTAAATACTTGCCAAAGCATCAAAAAAGTAAAGGAAATCATTCATATCAGCAGGACATGCTGCGCATAGGCAAGCAGTATTTTACATATATCAACCTTGATTTTCCTTTCTCAAATCAAGAAAAAGGAAGCATTTACGTTTTGCGAAAAATCAGCCCTTATGTAGGCATTATTAATCGGATTTTCCCTTTTTTAATCTTTCTACTATTAATTTTAGTGATTGTGATTATTGGATTTTTAAACTATCTTGTTTCAAGAAGCATTATTAAACCCATTCGTGAATTAAAAGAAGCGGCCGAAAAAATAAAACAAGGTGATCTTCACTTTGAGATCTCTGCTAATTCAAAGGATGAAATAGGCGAATTAACGCAAGCTTTTGAAGAAATGAGGCAAAAACTAAAATCTTCTGTTGAACTGCAAATTCAATATGAAGATAATCGAAAGCAGCTGCTTTCAAGTATTTCACACGATTTACGAACTCCCATTACTTCCATTGTAGGATATGTAGAAGGAATTCAAGATGGCGTAGCTAATACGCCAGATAAGCTTTCTAAATATTTGTTAACGATTTCAACGAAAGCAAAAGACATGAATGCGTTAATCGATGAGCTGTTTTTATTTTCTAAATTGGATTTGCACGAAATTCCATTTGTGTTTAAAAAACTTAATATTTCTGCCTTTATGGAAAGTTATGTGCAAGAGCTTCAGTTTGAAATGAGCGAACATGATATTGATGTTTTATTTTCTAATGATTCTCTAACGACACTGTATGCAAAGGCAGATGCTGAGCAGCTGCGAAGAGTTTTAATAAATTTAACAACCAACAGCATCAAATTTATGGATAAAGAAAAAAGAAGAATCGATATCGTTCTTTCTGCTACCGAAAGTGAACTCATTATTGAAGTAAAAGACAACGGCTCTGGGATTTCACCGGAAGCATTAGCGCATATTTTTGACCGGTTTTATCGAGCAGAACAGTCCCGCAATAGCAATACTGGAGGAAGTGGACTTGGACTGGCCATCGCAAAACAAATTGTTGAACGCCACGGGGGAGACATCTGGGCACTAAGTAAGCTTGGCGAAGGAACAAGTATTTTCTTTTCTTTGCAAAAAATGAATGAAAATGGTGATACACATGAAGAAGATATTGTTAATTGAAGATGAAGTAAGTATTGCTGAATTGCAAAGAGATTATTTAGAGATTAACGATTTTGAAATAGACGTTCAATATAGCGGGGATAAGGGATTAGAAAAAGCGTTAAATGAACATTTTGATTTGATTATTTTGGATATTATGCTCCCTAAAGTGAGCGGATTTGAAGTGTGCAAGCAAATTCGAGCTGCAAAAGATATTCCAATCATTTTAGTTTCAGCTAAAAAAGAAGAAATTGATAAAATTAGAGGGCTCGGGCTAGGTGCAGATGACTATATTACCAAGCCATTCAGCCCTGGGGAGCTGGTCGCAAGAGTCAAAGCGCATTTAGCGAGATATGAAAGACTCTCTGATAAGCAGGAAAAGCGTATGATTCGCATTCATGGTTTAGCGATTGACACGCTCGCTAGAAGAGTATTTGTGAATGACAAAGAAGTGTTTTTTACAGCGAAGGAATTCGATTTGCTGAAGTTTATCGTTTCTCATCCAAATCAAGTATTAAGTAAAGAACATCTATTTGAAAAAATTTGGGGATTTGATTCTTCAGGAGACATTTCAACCGTAACAGTTCACATTCGAAAACTAAGAGAAAAGCTAGAAGAAAACCCAGCAGATCCTCAGTACCTAGAAACGGTTTGGGGAGCAGGGTACCGGTTTAATATTTAAAAAAAGAGATCCGAACGATTAATCGTTCGGATCTCTTTTTTATTACGTAGTAACGATTCTATGACGAGCTTTAATCTTACTCACGGGAGGTTCGGAAGAAAATATATTTTTTTCACCGATTTTATCATATAGACCGGTTGACTTTAACATTTCTTTCGGCTGGTGCTGTAAGCCAGAAATAACGACTTGGCTATGCGAATCTTTCAAACGTTCGACCACCTTCGATAGTAAAGCTTCTCCAGATGTATCAATAAAGGAGACTTGGCTCATTCGAAGCAATAAAACTTTCGGTTTCGCTTCAGCGATGTTATCAAAGGAATCTTCTAATACTTCAGCTGATCCAAAGAAAAGAGATCCTTGCATGGTATATTCCATCAGCTCAGATTTGTGAGCGTTTTCAGATGTTTCCGCTAAAACCTTTGAAATCTTCAGTGATCCGCTCATTCGTTTCACGAACATAACAATAGCTAAAAGTAGACCTACGCCTACACCTGTTGTTAAATCGATTGAAACTGTTAATAAAAACGTAGCTACAAGTACAAATGAATCAGCTGACTTGGTTTTTAAAATATGTGCAAATTCTTTACGTTCACTCATATTCCAGGCCACAAACATTAAAATAGGTGCCATACTTGCCAGCGGAATGTTTGATGCATAAGGAGCCAGCATCACAAGGACCAATAAAACAACTAAGCCGTGTATAACTCCTGATAACGGAGAAGCTGCGCCGTTTTTGATATTAGTAGCTGTTCTGGCAATGGCACCAGTTGCAGGAATTCCGCCAAATAGCGAGGTAGCGATATTAGCAATTCCTTGACCCACAAGCTCTTTATTGCTATTATGCTTGGTTTTGGCCATATTATCAGCAACAACAGCTGATAGTAAAGATTCAATACCTCCAAGCATCGCAATTACGCAGGCAGCAGGAAATAGCATCACGATGTTATCCCATGTTAAATCTGGGAAGCTAAAAGATGGTAGTTTACTCGGAATGGCACCGTAAGTAGAGCCAATCGTTGCAACTTTTCCTGGGAACAGTGTAATGGCTACAAGTGTGGAGACAAGAAGACCTAGAAGGGCACCGGGAATTTTAGGTAAAAACTTTGGCGTTATAATCACGATAGCTAAACAAATAGCGGCTATGATGACGCTGTAAATGTTAATCGTTGCAATTTTTCGTAGGATTTCAATCATATTTAAATGAAATTCCTCATGTTTTGCAATTCCCTTTAGGCCTAAAAAGTTAGCGATCTGACCTGAGAAAATAATAATCGCAATTCCTGCTGTAAATCCAATCGTCACAGGGCGCGGAATAAACTTTATAAGTTTCCCTAGTTTAAATATTCCGAGAAGCGTAATCATAATTCCAGCCATAAAGCCGGCAATAATGAGGTTCTCATAACCATATTGCATGACAACTCCAAGCAGCACCGGAACAAATGCACCTGTTGGGCCTGCAATTTGAAATTTCGATCCGCCTAATATTGAAACCATAATCCCTGCGATAATGGTTGTATAAATTCCGTATTCAGGTCTTACACCAGAAGCGATGGCAAAGGCCATTGCTAAAGGAATAGCAACGACCCCAACAACCAAACCGGCGATAATGTCTTTTTGTAAATGCCCTGCTGAATAGCCTTGAAATCGGTTATCTTTTAGCATTCGATAAAACCCTCCTTCATGAGCTTACGGTTTCAGCTCGGTCTTGGGAATAGCCGTTTACAACGACGTCAAGTTTTCCTGTTGAAGGATGAATAACCATTCCAGAAACAAGCACGTCTTTTGGTAATAAAGGGTGATTTCGAATCATATCCACACTGTTTTCGACACTATCCTCTACACATTCAAACCCAGTCAGCCATGATTCTAAATCAATACCAGCATATTTTAGATTACGAATCTGTTCCGTGCTAATCCCTCTTTGTTCAGCAGAGGCTAAAATAGCTTCAGCTTTCATGCCCGTCATTCCACATTCATGATGACCGATGACACATACTTCATCAGCTTGCAAAGCGTAGACGGCAACTAAGATACTTCTCATGACGCTACCAAAGGGATGGGAGATAACAGCTCCGGCATTTTTTACTATTTTTGCATCTCCATTTTTTAGCCCCATAGCTTTAGGAAGTAATTCTAACAAACGTGTATCCATACAAGTTAAAATGACTATTTTTTTGTTAGGAAATTTGGATGTTTGAAAAGCCTCAAATTGATTATTGGTTACAAATTTTTCATTAAACTTTAAAACTTCAGATAGACAAGTCATTGTTTTCCTCCTGCGTTATTTATTTTTAACTTATTTTTTAGTCTAAAGATAAAGTTTAAAAACGAACTAAATAAAATATTAAAATTTTCTTAAAATATTCAGAAAAAACTTATAAATAAACAGAAATTATATGCGTGAAATTATGTAAGCGTATTCTTTGTTTGTTTTCGCAAAAAATAGGAATTATATGTTAAAATGGTACAAAGTTGGGATTTTATAAAAGAATGGTAGAGAGGAGGAAGGCAAAAGTGAAGGTTCTTATAGTAATAGGCATTATTTTCTGTTGTTTAGTAGGGTGCAGTTCTAATGCCCAAGTCACCAACGACAAAGAAATGGGAGAGAATATTCAGCAATCATTTGAAAAAAAAGGTGTAAGCTCAGTGGATGTATCGAAGTTAAGTGATTTTAAATGGGAAAAAGGATATTTATTCACAAACAAAAGCAAGAAAGCCGACGTAGAAAAACTTGTAAACGCACCGGTTAGTGAGGAAGTGATGAAAAAAATATCTGCTACTGATCAAATGCTTGTGTTTGTACACGAAGGAGAAGTTGTCCGCTATGTAGAACTACCCCAAGATTTCGTAGCGCATGATAAAAACCAGCTTGAATTTTCATCTTCTCATTCGGAACTAAAATTTAATAAAAACAGGGAGGGCAAGCCTATAAAAGCAGGAGATAAAACGTTAAGTTCAGAAGATGCTTTAACTGTAGAATCAATTATGAAACAAATTCAATGGAAAAAAGCTGATTACAGCGTCGCTCTTGACCCAGATGTACAGCTTACTTATGAGGGCGCTGTATACAATGTACGATTCACCTCCGATAGTGCGGAACTTACTTCTAAAAAAAGAGGAGTGTACGGTAAAGTAACAGGAGAAACAGCACAGCAGCTATATGACATATTGATGTAACCTATTGATTTTTCAATAGGTTTTTTTGTGCACATATTTTTAAGATTTACATAAAATACCTTAATATTGTTGACATTAACGTTAACGTTAATCTATAATGAGTATATGAATGATTAAGGTTAACGTTAATGTTAATGAGAGGTGAGGTGAAACATATGTATTTAATCGATGACGTGACGAAAATGACCGGTTTGACCAAGCGAGCTCTTCGGTATTATGAAGAGATTGGACTCATTTTACCCCCGCAGCGCACAAAAGGAAATGCACGAATTTATTCCGAAGAAGAGGTAAAAGAACTAAGAAAAGTAGCGGAAGCAAAAGAAGTTCTCGGTTTTTCTCTACAGGAGCTGCAGCAGTTTATGTCGCTTAAAAGAATGATTGAAGAAAGAAGTGAGCGGCAAGGGTTGTCAGTGAAAGAGATCACGCAAATAGAAGATTTGCTAGAAAATCAAATCAAGATGATTGATTTTAAAGTCGTAAAAATGCAGGCATTTAAAACAGAATTAAAAGAAATGCGAGAATCTGCTATGGAAATACATGAAAAAACAAAAACAAAAGGAGAGATGAAAGAGTGGAAGGACAGCATTCAACTAACCGATTAGGTCAAATTATTACGGTAGTAGCTACTTTTTTAGCATTTATGGGAATTGGAGTAGTAGATCCGATTTTACCGGAAATTGCTAAGCAAATTGGAGCTTCTCATTGGCAAGTAGAAATGTTATTTACTTCCTATTTGTTAATGATGGCTATTATGATGATTCCAGCAGGCATCCTAGCGTCACGTGTAGGAGACAAGCGCTTAATGGTAACAGGACTTATCATTGTGACGATTTTTGCAGCCCTATGCGGGTTTTCTAACAACATTCCTCAGCTTTCCATTTTCCGAGCAGGTTGGGGACTTGGTAATTCGTTTTTCTTTGCAACAGCTATGACGCTGCTTATTGCATTATCAGGTGAAGTGAAAAAAGCAGTAGGATTATATGAAGCTGCAATTGGTTTGGGAATGGCCGGAGGGCCGCTTGTAGGAGGCGTGTTAGGAAATGCTTCTTGGAGATTGCCGTTTTTCGGTACAAGTGCTTTAATTTTTATCGCCTTTATTTTAGTATTAACGATTGTTAAACAGCCTACAAGCACTAAACCTCGTAAAGCAGCAGGTTTTAAAGACATGGTTAAACTTTATAAATTAAAACCATTTACTCAAGGCGCTGTATCAGGCATGCTTTATTACTACGGATTTTTTACAGTGTTAGCTTATACGCCGCTTATTCTATCGATCGGAGCTCTTCAAATTGGCTTTGTTTTCTTTGGGTGGGGATTATGTTTAGCTTATGGCTCAGCGGTTTTAGCACATCAGTTAGAAAAAAGATATCAGCCAAAACAAGTGTTACATGTTAGCTTAATTGTTTTTTCACTTATTTTAATTTGTTTATTTGCCTTTGATGCAACATGGTTGCGCATTGTTTTAATTATGGCAGCAGGTCTTGTATCAGGACTTAATAATGCCTTATTTACGAGTCATGTAATGGAAGTATCTCCTTATGAACGAGGAATTACATCTGGAGGATATAATTTCTTAAGATGGTTAGGCGCAGCGTTTGCTCCTTTATTATCAGGAGTTATCGGCAATGCCGTAGCGCCTCAAGCTCCTTTTCTTGTAGCAGCGATTCTTGGATTGCTCGCTTTTGTTACTATGGTTATAAAAGTAAAAACAACTTCTCAAACGAATGAAGCTGTTTCTAAATAAACGTTGACATAAAAGGCTTTTTCCTGTAAAAAGCCTTTTATTTTGTTTTATGTTATAATAGTAAAAACGTTTTTAATCATAAAAATGAAACTCTTTACCAACTTGTACGTATACTTTATATGTACATAAATTCTTTTTAGGAGCGTGATGCCCATGGCCACCTGTCAAAATTGTAATCATAAATGGAACTGGAGGACAACCTTTAAACAACTGTTAACATTTAGAAACGTTTTAGAATGCCCACACTGTGACAAACAACAGTATATCTCTGCAAAATCCCAAAAGCGATTATCAATCTACTCATTTGCACCCCTTATTATTTGGCTTATTCTCTCACTATTTGACTTTTCCTTTCCATCCATTGTTGTCGCGGAGCTTATTTTCTTCATAGCAGCGGTTGTTATGATGCCACTTTCTTATGAAGTAAGCAGCGAAGAAGAACCCTTGTGGTAATAAAAAAACCTTCCGTTAACACGGAAGGTTTTTTATGCGGCTTTACCGTCTAGCTGTTGTCTGTGATGGCGCTGATAATACACCCACCCAGCATTCAACAGTAGAAGAACACTCGTTGTTAAAAATACGTAAGGAATTCCTTTAGCTCCGGCAATTTGTCCGCCAATAACTGGGCCAGCTAAATTCCCGAAGTATTGTGCTGTTTGATTATAACCAAACATTTTACCTGTAATCGAGTCCGGCACAATTTTCTTCAAATAAGAATTAATAGAAGGTAACAATCCTCCCATTGCAAAACCGAGTAAAAAACGTAGTAAAAATAGCTGCCAAGTACTATGCACAAAGGCCTGCAAGCCGCAAATAACCGCTACGATGAGCAGGCATATTTGAAGCACATTTTGAGGACCCACGCGATCGCTGACTTTGCCAAGTCTGGATGCAGCTAAAATATTTGATATTCCTGTTGCCGCCACGACAAAACCTGAAATAAGGGCAAGGTGATCGGTATGAGTAGACAGTTGTTTTACATACAGTGTAACGATTGGCTGAATAGCCATAACCGCAAGCTGCAGTAAAAAAGTTGTAACAAATACACCAATCACGGCCTTTGAATTCTTAAGAGAAAGTAACCCAATGTTAGATTCTTTCGTGGTTTTCGTCGTCTCTTTTTTGTCTTCTTGAATTAAATTTACAATTAAAAAAGACAAAAACATAAATGCACCTGTCACGAAAAAGACGTGACGCAATCCAATTGTATCTCCTAAGTAGCCGCCTACTAGCGGTCCTAATAAAGATCCTGATACAGCCCCTGTAGACAACGTCCCTAATGCTTTACCGCTGTGCTCTTTAGGCGTTTGAGTCGCTACTAACGTAATGGCTGCAGAGATGAAGCCGGAAACGGCCCCCATTAAAAAGCGCAGTCCGACAAGCTGATAGACATTTTGTACAAAACCAATAGAAGTCATAACAATTGCCATACCCAAGCTTGCGCGAAGGAGCATCAGCTTTCGACCGTATTTGTCGGCCAAACTTCCCCATAAAGGAGAAACAATAGCGGCCATTAAAAAGGTAGCTCCAAATGCAATACCAGCCCATCTGCTGATGGAGCTTGTATCGTGAACCCCCAGCTTTTCAATATAAAGCGGTAAAAACGGAATAACTAAACTCATCCCGGCTGTGGTGCAAAAAGAACCGAACCAGCAAATGTACAAGTTTCGTTTCCATAATTCCATTCTATTTCCTTCTTTCGTTGTGCCGCATAGCGTAAAAACAACAAAAGAGCGAAACCATACGGCCTGCTCTTTTAGCATACATGCAGCATCTTTTTATCAGCTTAAATTATACCACATATCAGAAATATTTAAAAATAAAATGATTCACTTAGTGAACTATTAACATGAAATGAAAACAGAAAGATGTGCTGCGGTTACACTCCGCTTAGAACATAAAGTGACCCTTAGTTCACTCATTACCTTATGCTGTAACAGTAGGGGATATGTAAAGAACTTATGCTTCACTGAAAAAAGCGTCAGATAATCTGTCTAAAATATACGTTATATCCACACAGTATTATATTGCGGAAACGAACTTAGCTTACGTAATGAAAGGCAAACAAAATAAAATAGTATCCATGATCCTTAAGGCAGCTCTTTTAGCCACTACTTTGTACGGATCTATCCGAACAGCTGAAACTGCATGGGCATTAGCAGACATCGGAGTTGGAATAATGGTTTGGCTCAATTTAATTGCAATTTTGATTTTAGCTAAGCCTGCTTCAATAACCTTAAAAGATTATCGCGAGCAGAGAAAACAAGGCATAGATCCTGTCTTTTCTCCTGGGAAATTAGGAATTCAAAACGCTGATTATTGGGACGAGGAATATCAGCATGATCAAGATAAAGAAAATGTTTCACAAACTAAAAAAAGCCAACTGGGGTTGGCTTTTTTTAGTTTGTGAAGAAGCTCTTTCGACCGCTTGAAAATGGTAATGATTCGTTTTTTTCGGGTATAATGTGGCATGAAGCGTCCTCAATTTATTTTCGTTTGAGCATTTATTTATAATAGAAGACATATAAAAGGACGGTGGTATGTGCATGACTAAAAAAGAAAATGAATCTATTTATATTCAGCAGCATTTAGCAAATGAACGAACGTATTTAGCGTGGATTCGAACGTCTATTGCTACACTTGGCATTGGTTTTGTTGCAGGCGGCCTGCATTTTAATTCCGGAAAAAAATTAAATGAAGCAGCCGATACTCTTATTATTGCTGTTATCATCTTTTCTTTAGCTGCAAGTGCAGGTTTGCTTCTTTTCTCAACCTATCATTATTTTTCAACACGTAAAAAAATTAACAGCCAAACGTATCAATCTTCTCACGTTTTAGTTATTTTCGTTTCAATGATTATGCTGATGCTGATCGGGGCTCTTATGTTTTACTTTTTTAACATAGCGTAAAAAGTTTAAGGTGTAAGAAAAAAGGGAATACACCCCCAAAGAATTTACGGTTTTATGAAAGAAAAAGAAGATCTATTGATATGGTGGTAATGGCAGATGTAATTATAATAATATCTTCTTTATGAACCGGCTGTATAATTTTACAGGTTAAATTCTTTGTTAACCGCGGATAATGGAAAAGGAAAGCTTTATAAGCCGAAACTTATCCAATCCATGTTGAACATAAAAAATTGAATATGAATTTCACTGTAGGGTGAAGCGAAAGTAAAGGAGAACGCTGTATGATTCAAACATCTAAGACCGTTGCCGCTCGTTTTTTTACGGAGCGTTTCTTTGATCAGGCTGCTCAAACAGCCTACTATTTTTTGTTATCTTTTGTACCGTTTATTATCTTTCTTTTTTCTCTGCTGAGTTTTTTTCCAATTGATACAAACAATTTGCTGATATTTATTGAACCATTTACACCTAAAAGCGCCTACGACGTAATTGAACGGTCAATTGAAACAGTTAACAATAGCGGGAAAAAAGTTTTATCTTTTAGTTTATTGGCGACTTTTTGGCTCGCATCTATGGCTATACAATCTTTGGTTCGTTCGTTAAATGACGCGTATCATATTCAAAGAAAACAAACGTTTTTGCGCGGTTTAATCAATGATTTAATTTTAACTTTTGGTTTTATGGTTGTAGTAGCTATTTCATTATTTGTACCAATTATTGAAGAGGTCATTCGACATTTGGTCCTAACAAAAGTCCATGTTCCTGACATATGGTTTCAAAGCTGGACGACAATTAGATGGGGAATTGGGACATTATTTTTATTAGGCTTTTTTATTCTTTTTTACAAACTGATGCCAAGCGCAAGAGTAACGTGGAAAGATGTACTTCCAGGAGCTGTTTTCTCCACGCTAGGATGGCAAGTTGTATCTACCGGATTTGGATACTATGTCCAGTTTGGAAGCTACTCGCAAATCTATGGTCAGCTTGGAAGTATTATTATTTTAATGGTCTGGTTTTATTTAACGGCCGCTATTTTATTAATTGGCGGTTTAATAAACGGTAATAAGTTCATCAAAGCTCACGAGACAACGTATAGAGACGTGGAAAACGACTAGGGAAACCTAGTCGTTTTTTTATATTCAGTTTTACAGTTAAAAGGTTTATTAAAAAAATATCGCGGGTAACTATTGAATATCTCGTTGCTTTTTCTATACACATAACTAAAAAACAGCAGGAGTTCACGTTGAGATGAGGTGGAAAATTGAATAATTTTAATCGGTTTTTAATCGCAGTTATTGGAATTGCAGGACTGATTTGTTCCGGTATGTTAGCACTGATGGTTTATAGGGTTCCTCACCTTTCAAACTGGGTAGAAAAGTGGCAGCATCAGGAGTGGTTTTACTACACAATATTGTCAATAAGCGCATTTTTAGCTGTTATTTTTATTATTTTTCTTTTAACAGGCATATTTAGCAGGCCGCCTAAAAAGAATTTAGCAATTGTGACAGGCGAAGGCAAAATAACCATTTCTAAAGCCACGATTGAATCTACAGCTTTGCGAGCAATTAGAAGCTTTCAGGGAATACGCTCTCCTGAAGTCCAAGCATCTATTCATTCTCGTAAAGAAAGAGTTAGTCTATATATTAACTGTTCGCTGTTTGGACGAGATGGACTACCAACACTAGGAAAAGAGATGCAGCTTGAAACAAAACGTGCCGTAGAGGCTTTACTTGAGCTTCCCGTTCACTCCGTCCGCATCGATTTAACAGACACACAAACGCGAAAGAAAGAGCGTGTTGTGTGATGAAGGAGGGACATAATGGGTACTCCAGATAAATTGATTCCATACCGTGGCCGAGTACTTGGTATTTTGGCAGGTTTAGTGTTGGCAATTTTACTATTAACAATTGGTTTTGGCCCCACGCTGCTAATTGTAGCTTTTATGGGAATTGGTTATGTAATTGGGAAGTGGCGAGATGGTCATTTAGACCTAAATAATTGGGTAGGATTTTTTACTAAAGGAAGATAGAAAATCACTTTAAGGGAGATGTTAGTTATGGCAGTTAATGAAACAAATACAGCAGTAAAATCTCAGGAAAATACAAATCAAAATACATTAACATTTGAAGATCAAGTCATTAAAAAAATTGCTGGAATGGCAACTAATGAAATTAAAGGAATTTTATCAATGAGCGGCGGATTTATGAGCGGGTTAACAGATCGCTTCCGCAGCACGGAAGATATCACAAAAGGGATTAACGCTGAAGTTGGAGAAAAGCAAGTTGCCCTTGATTTAAAAGTAATTGTTGAATACGGAAAAAACGTTCCAGCCATTTTCTCTGAAACTGTTAATAACGTAAAAAAATCAGTTCACGATATGACAGGATTAGAGGTAGTAGAAGTAAATATGCACGTAGAGGACGTAATGACTCGCTCTGAATTTGAAGCGAAAACGGATCGAGACAAAGAGCAGGAGGCAAAGCGCGATCTCGAATAGAATATAAAAGGTAAACACTTCCATTCGTCATATATTCTCTGTATGATGAAGGAGAAGTGTTTTTTTATGGGAGGGAGAATTCTGTGATTTTAGTTAGTTCCTGCTTAGCAGGTCAAGCTTGCAGATATAATGGAAGCAGTGCCTTAGTTAAGGAAATGGAAGCGCTCGTTGAAAATAAAGAAGCGGTGATGATGTGTCCAGAGCTATTAGGTGGATTTCACACGCCTAGAGAACCGGCAGAAATTATAAAAGGAACGGGAATAGACGTAATAAACGGAAATGCGCGAGTTATTGAACGATCGGGAAAAGACGTGACAGATATATACATAGACGGGGCCTATAAGGCACTGAACATCGCAAAAGAAATAAAAGCTACTGTTATTGTACTAAAAGAAAACAGTCCTTCATGCGGAAGTGAACATATATATAACGGAGCATTTCTAGGTGTTAAAATAGCCGGTGAAGGGGTAACGACTGCGTTGTTAAGAAAGCATGGTTTTATCGTTATATCCGAATCTCAATTTGCAGCTGAAATGCATGGAGACCAATCATAATCAAAAAAAGCGTACACTATGTGTGTACGCTTTTTTTCTAAAAGCTTATTTACTGTGAAGCGTATCTGCTTTGCTTTCTGTTCGTGTTACCGCATAAAGAGAGCAGAAAAGACCAAGTAATACAAAAATAGACCCGACCCAGCCGTTATAAATAACAGAGTATTGATTAACGACAATTCCTCCGACATAGGAGCCGATCGCAATTCCTACGTGTGAAATCGCTGCATTGGTGCTGATTAAAATGTCCGACGTGTCGCGTGCACTATGAATAATTAAATTGCTTTGAGCCGGTGAGACCGCCCAGCTGAGCGCACTCCAAATAATCATAAGAAGCAAGAACACAACGAATGGCAAATGAACGCCAAACGGCATAGCAATCATGCTAACAAAAAAGAGAGCAATCATGGTGATAACAGACGAAGAAGGGTTCCATCTATCAGAAACAGCTCCTCCAAGTCCTCCTCCTGCCACTGCAGCAAGACCGAAAATACCATAAATAATGGTTACCATCGTTGTATTTAATCCTAGCGTTTCTTGTAAAAATGGCGTGAAGTACGCATAAAGCGTTAAATGGCCCGCCAGTACAAACAATGTTGCTAGGTGAATAGCAAGCATTTTTTTATTGCGTAAAGCTTTTATCTGAGTCTTTAACGGTACAATTGGAGCGGGAGCTAGACGCTCCATTGTAAACCAAACGGTAATCATAATAATAGCAGTTAAGATTGCAATCATAACAAATACTTGACGCCAGCCAAGCGCATTTCCAATCAAAATACCAAGAGGAATACCCAAAACAAGTGAGCCGCTGATTCCCATAAACACAACGCCAATTGCTCTGCCTTGATATTCAGGCTTTACCATTCTAGAGGCCATTGTGGTAGATAGGACAATAATAAAAGAGCCGCTCGCAGCAGCGAGGATACGCCCGATTAATAGCATATAATAGCCCGAACTGTAGGCTGAAAATACATTGCTCAATAAGAAAATAAATAATGTCCACATATAAACTTTTTTACGCTCTATCTTAGCCGTCACATTTAGTAAAATCGGCGCAGACAAGGCATAAACAAACGAATAAATAGAGATTAAATAACCTGCTTTTGCTAGTGATACATGAAATGCATCGGCAATTAAGTCCAAGATGCCTCCTAGAATTAATTCGACTGTTCCAACAACAAAAGAAGCAATCGCAAGTATGTAAACTTTTTTATTCATCAAAAAACCCCCTCTTTAAAAAGTTACAACTAGAATAGTAACCTTTTTTAGAGTGGATTTCAATAGGTAATATTAAAAAGGTTACTAATGAATTAGTAACCTTTTTAATATCGCAGTCGAGTAAGCAGCTCCATGATCTCAGAATCCTGAAGAAGCTGCTCTTGATATTTCTTTGTAATATGGGTAAGTGCGACATCATGATAAAAGAAATCAGCAAAAACTTTTACAAGCGGCTGCGACAAGGTTTTTATTGCTTTCCATGTCTCATGTTCAATGCCGGCAAATAAAAGGTAGGCATCGTCAACAATAATCAACTGCGACGGCTCAAGGTTTTTATGATCATCTATTGGATTTAATGTATGTAAATGTTTGAGGGAAGTCTGCAAGTTTCCTATGGTTAAGACCTCGACGTTTACGCCTTGTTTCTCTTTTTCTTCTAGCAATGAGCGGTAATGTTCCAACTCATCATTCCAAGCCGATAAAATAATAGAAGATTCCGCTTCTTGAATCAACTGTTCAATGTGAGCAGAAATAGAGGATTTATCTTTTAAACTCCAAACATGATCATCTGTAAACGTTCTTTTAATTTTATATGTTTTTAATTCATTAATGTCATTTTCAAAATCAGCAGTAAGTTTTTGAATGACGGTTTGAAGGGCTACCGCTGAATAAAGTTTCTTTTTCCCGGACAATGTATTTACTACAATGCCTTTATCAATTAAACGATTAAGTACTTCATAAATCTTTGCTTTTGGAACATGCGAATACGTGACAATCGAACTAGCATCCAGCGGACCTTCATTCGCAAGCAGCGCTTCATATACTTGACTTTCATACTGAGAAAAACCAAATTTTTGCAGCATAATTCTCTATTCATCATCCTTTCTTTTTTTAGTATATCACGGTTTGTAAAAGTATTACTAATTGTAACTATATCTTATTAAACTACGTTCTAAATAATCAACAAAGATAAAAAATAGGCTATTAAAGGGTCTTTACTACGATAAAACTATTTTTAATCATGTGCTTTTCATACTAAAACACTCATCATCGGGTAAAGAAAAGAAAGAGGTGAAAAAAATGAAGAAAAATGAAAAACTACTGTTGAAAAAAATGAACATGAAACAGCAAAGAGAAGTGGCTGCTCAGCTTGAAGACGTACTGGATTCCTTACTGTCTCTTGAAGAAAAATTATGCTCAGCACCTGATAATAGCGAGTGGCTTTCTTTACAAGCTCAGCTTGAAAAAAGAGAACATGAGCTGAAATTCAAGCATAAAATGCTGTGTGAGGAATGGACAGCGCTATAAAAGACAGGCATTTTGTCTGTCTTTTATGGCATCTAAATTTTCATGACCCGGATAGGACTCACCATCAAAATAGCTAAAATAATCATAAGATAAGGGTTCACATAATAAAACATGCCAAGCAGTGCGATAATTAGAGCAGGAAAAGGAATAGGAAGCCCTATAAAATAACCTACGGTTGGATTTGCGCTAAATTTAGCTAATCTCAATGCACCCATGCTTGGATAAATCATAAAAGCGAGTACCGTTAGCCAAGAGTGGGGAGAAAGAGTATGAAATAGCATTGCAGGCGCTACGCCAAAGCTTATAATATCAGCCAAAGAATCTAGCTCTACACCAAACTCACTGTTAACTTTTAGCTTTCTCGCAATTTTGCCGTCAAATAAATCGAAAAAAGCGGCTAGAAAAATAAAAAGAGCAGCTAAGCGTTCGTAGCTGTTCATATTAAAGGCTATGGAAAATACGCCGCTTAGCAAATTTCCAATCGTAAAGAGATTCGGAACCCATTTTAACAGTCGAAGAATCAATGTCATACAACCGCCTTTCACAGTGTGTACAATTAGTGTAACTGTTAAATCGTATTATTATGTGAGATGCAAGATAAAAAGAAAGGAGTATTGAAAACTGGCTGTCGTTTCTGTAATATATATCGTATAATACGATAATAACTAAAAATACGATATAAAGGAGCAGGATCATGAAAGTAGAGGAGTTAAACAGCTATTGGACGTCTATTTATTATCATTTGCACTATACGCATCAAGAGAAAATTACGCACCAAACCATACGTCTTTTGCAGCATATCGACAAATCATCTTCGGTTGGAATAAGAGAAATCGCAGATTATTTAACTATTTCACATAATACGGCATCTGAACATGTAAAGAGAAGCATCAAGAAAGGATATGTGTATAAAAATAGAGATATACAGGATGAAAGAAAAGTAATTCTGCATTTAACAGAAGCAGGAAAAGACATCTTAAAACGGAATTCAAGCTTGGATGAAGAAAAAGTAGCAGCTATTTTACGCGAAATGACAGCATCTGAAAAACAGCTAATTCAACAGGCTTTTCAGTTATTGAGCGAGCGTGCAGAACATGTATAGTATCATCAAAATTTTAATGTCGGCTCTTATTATTGCAGGGGTAACAGAAATGGCCAAAAGATTTCCGGCATACGGTGGAATCGTGGCTGCTCTTCCAATTGTGAGCTTACTAAGTATTATATGGTTGTCAGTGCAAGGAGAAAAAAAGGAAGTGGTCAGTCAGTTTACGCTTGGCGTTCTTTATGGACTCCCAGGCACTATTTTATTACTTGCTGTCGTCTATATTTGTGTAAAAAACTCTCTTCATTTGTTTGTGAGTTTATCCATAGGAGTTATGTGTTGGGCCTTGTTTTTAGTGCTTCAAAAGATGGTGATTAACCTAATTACTACATAAACTATTGGAATTTAATCCAATTTTCTGTAAAATAAAGGTCTAAGTAAAAGATAGGAGCTGAGTAGAGTTGAGTTTAGCAGAGAAAAAGTTAGGAATTGACCGAGTTGTTTTTATCGGCAGAACGTTTGAAGAGTATAGAGCTATGTTTAATTTGAATGACAAGCGTTTAAAAGGAAAAAAAGTGTTAGATTGTGCTAGCGGAGCCTGTTCTTTTACTGCTCATGCCTTGCAGCAAGGTGCGGCGGCTACTAGCTGTGATATTGCCTATAAATTTACGGCAGAAGAGCTTGAAAAGAAGGGAAGCCTGGATTTAATTCATACGATGAATAAAATGCAGCACGTACAGGAGCAATATGTGTGGAAATATTTTTCATCTATTGATAATTTAACTGAACATCGAAAAAGAGCATTAAAAGATTGTATTGCTCATATGAAAAAGAACCCGGAAGCCTATCAGTACGGAGCCCTTCCTAATTTGCCGTTTCAAAAGAACGAGTTTGATTTAACGCTTTGTGCAAACTTTTTATTTATGTACAGCGACCGGTTAGATTATACGTTTCATTTAGAGGCTTTAAAAGAACTGATACGCGTTACAAAAGAGGAAGTGCGCTTGTTTCCTTTAACGGACCTGAGCGGCAAGATTTCTACCTATTTGCCGCAGCTTTTAGAAGAGATTGCGCCTCTAGTAAAAGGAACAGAAATAGCAGATGTCCCGTATGAATTTCAAAAAGGTGCCAATCAAATGCTGAAAATATATGTATAACAAATGTAATGAAGAAGCTGAGGAAAAAGTATTTTAGCTCAAGTGAAAAACGAACCCTTGATCAAACATGTTAATCAAGGGTTCGTTTTTTTTCTTTTGTTAGGGTGAACGTATGTTTCAACTGCGGCGTCACAAGCGGTTCAGCTCATGTATCCCATTTGTTCGTCTTTATATTGGATTCATTTCGTCATGTCTTAACCTCTTTTAACATTCAAACGTTTTTTAGCAGTTTGAGTATGCTTCGTTATGGTTTCAGATCCAAGCGCTTTAGCTAAGCCGAACGAAGGCATATTCACATATACTGATTCATAATTTCCTGCAGGAATGACGTAAGTTTCATGATAAATGCCAACTGCATTCGTTTTTGAAGCCTGTTTATAAAAAGAATTCCAAGCTTTTAAGTGCTGAGGACCTTTGGCATAGGAGGTCAATTGATCAACTGACTCCCAATATTGAATCAGCGTAATGGTTCTTAAATTAAAAGATCCTTGCAAAGATAAAAAGCCAAGATTTTTGTTTGCATACAACTCTCGAATCATAGGAGGCATTGCTTTAAATACAGGGAGCCATTTGTGTACGGCTGTCCATTTATTAATACGCATTCCTATAACAAAGACGACCAGATCCTGACCGGGCTTAGCCATTACACGATTGGAATGAATCATAAATTCTGCGCCTCCTCATCATATAATTTATTAATCGTATCTTTGCACCATTCCATCGAAGCACGAGTTGTTCGTTTACCGTAGTCTAGGGTAATAAGCCAATACGTTCTGTCAGGAGAAGGGCTTTTAGAAATGCTGTCTTCGATTCCGCAATACATGTGATAGCGTTCAGTTAGTTTCTGCTGAGCGTTTTTTAACTGCGAAATTGTGAGCTGCTTTTCTTGGTGACTACTAAAAAATAGTTTTAACAAAAGTTCATTTCGTTCTGAGGGGAGCTGCTTAATAGGTTCACGCAGCCAATCTTGCAGAACTTCTTTTCCTTTAGTTGTTATTGCGTACACTTTTTTATCCGGCTTATCAGTTTGAGCAACGGAATTTACCGTCGCTAGTTCTTCATTCACAAGCTTTTGTAAAGTGGGATAAATTTGACCATAGCTAATTTTCCAAAAATGATTTAAACTTCGATCCATTAACCGCTTAATTTCATAACCAGTTCTGCATTCAGTGGTAAGCAGTCCTAAAATCGCATATGTTGTTTGATTTTCCTTCATTTACTTTCCTCACCTATATCTTTTTGATATATATATTACCATAAACAGGATATTATTCAATAAAAAAACGCGAGAGTTATGCACTCTCGCGTCTAAAAAAAGGTTTGTATTGCTGAACCATCATTTGCGAAGCAGCAATAAATAAAAAGATAAAGCCTCCACACATTAGCAACATGACAGCACCTATTCTCCATAAAAGCTTTGGCATCAGCATATCTCCTTTTTTGAAGTTATTACCTATAGTGTAAAGAATAGCTTGCAAAAATTCTAGTCATAACTAAATATAATTTTATAACTTTTTTAGACTGACTCTTCCTTTGGATCATCTTCATCAAAAATAGGAACTTCTGTATACGCTTCTTCTTTTTCGAAAGCGGAAGAAGAATTCTCTTTATCCTCTTGTGCAGGCTTCGGTTTACCAGAAGAAATATCTGATTTAGCGTTTTTTAACTCTTCCATATCTTTTTGGATTTGGTCCGTAAAATCCTTTGGTATAGCTCCGCTTCCGTATGTAGCTCCGATGTTTAAAGCACCTCCGAGCTCCTTAATGCCCACTTGGCCAATATTGTTGTTTTGTTCGTATTTATCAAGAAAAAATTTATCAATATGAATAGGCGGAGGAGCATTTTCTAAAAGTGCTGCTTTTTGATGAATCAATCTTACTTCTTCTTGAAGAGAAGACGTTCGTTTTAGCATGTCCACCTGTACTTCAGTTAAAAGCGACATACTTCGCTCTAATGCTGAAACTCTGTTATCTAGTTCGGTCATTTTTTCGAGATAAGGAGCCATTTGTTTCTCTACAGATTGTTCTACTAAGCTAGCTATATCCGGATAAGGCACAGCTTCTTTCTTTTTATCGCGAGGGTTTTGCGTGGAGATGATTTGTTCCAATTGTGCTACTTTTTCTTTTAAAAAATGAAGCTGCCTAGCAGTATCCTGCATGTCTTTTGTATATGATTGTTCAGTGTTTTTGTGAGCACTTCTTTGTGAAGATGAAGAATCGTTGGAAAGCACTGGCTGAGCCTCCAGCTTTTTTTTGAACATTATGAGAGAACCCATTTGCGGTTCGAGTTTTAAAAAACGGTTCATGTGAACTTCAAGCGTGTTAATACGCTTGATTTGATGTTTGAAGTCCGCTAGCTCAGTTTGAAGATGTTGGTTAGTCTGTTTGGGGTTGAAAAATCCTTTCATAGACATTTCGCTTCTCCTCATCTTGGGCTTATTTCCTCTGTAATCACAGTTAGATAAATAAATATTGATTCAGTTTGGGAGTTAATATTAAATTTTTTGCATTTATAAATGCTTATGTGCAGCATTACATTTCATTCGTAAAACTACTAAACCTTATTCAATATGAATACGCTCTTCTTGAAAAAACTGCCTGTGATAAGAAAGAATAAGCAGTCCATTTTCAAATTTTGCACGCAGATGATGCGCATCTGTAGGCTCAGGCAATTCGATAATTCGGTTGAAATCTCCAGAAGGTCGTTCTTGTACAACAGGCTGCCCTGTAATGAGAGGGTGGGGCGAGCCTTTTAATAGAAGCCGGCTGCCTGAAACAGAAACGTGCAAGTTTTCTTTTAGATAACCAGGCAGGTCAGCGATAACAATGATCTCGTGAGGAGTAACATAAATGTCGACAGGCGGAAAATTACTTTTAGGAGCTTGAGGAGCCTGATAAGAATCCGGAGCGTTCATATCCATATTTTCTTTCATAAAGTCGTTAAAAGCAGTCTGATCAAAAACACCGTTCCAAAAGTCATTTGTTTGATATTTTTTAGCAAATTCCATCCACTGCATAAGTTTATCAAAGTCCATATGGTTTCCTCCTTACCACACATCATAAAAAGATGGAATTTGAATATAGTTTGAAAAGGGGGTGGTTTAAATGTCAGGTGCATCTATAAATATTAATATTTTAATGCTAAAGATAAATTCCTTTGAAAATGCGTCTGCGGTAAATATCGGACAGAATTTACTAGCAGACTGGAATAATTCAGATAAAAAAACACAGGGGTTTGGGCAAAATTTCGGTGATGATAGCGGGTTTATAGGAACGAGAAGCTGTGTTGATGATCGTGATCAAATTGATAGCCCATCGTCTTTTCAAAAAGTACCCATTTCATAGAAAGAGCCTAATAAATATAGCCAGTTCAGACGCAGGTTATATTTATTAGGCATCAGGTTGAATACTAGTAGACGAATAGATGAAGGTATGCTGCTAGTAGTCATGCTCGTTAGAGGCGGTGTAGAAGCTTAAATTACGCTGTTTTTAACTGAGTTTGAATCGTTTACGTCTGAATCTATAATCCATGAGAACGGAGTTACGTTTGGAGAAAAATCTCCGTTTGATTCTCCTAGTCCTTGATTACGTTTATAAGATACGAACACGTCAAGCTGCTGATTAGGTCCTATACTTAAAACGGATGAATTATCCAGAACGTTCACTTTGAAGGCTTGTAAGTTAATGACCATAGGTGAAAAAATCATATGGTTTCCTCCTTATTTATCATTTTTTGTTGCAAATGCATCCACATAATCATTATCTACAGTTTTGTAAGCAGATCCTGCTGAAAAACATTGATCAGCGAGCTGCTGTCCGAAGGCCTGATTTTTCTTTGCTGTTACATACCTTGTAACTTTTGACGTATTTCCAATAGAAATACTGCTTGCTTGATCAGCACTGCGAACGTTCAATTTTCCTAGGTTGATTTTTGTTGAGTCAAATAGCATACTATTCTCCTTTCAAACGACAGTTCTTCTAAGTCTTTAAAAGCTTATTGTAGCTTCGTTGAAAATATGAATAATACATGGATTCATTCCGAGAGCAGAAGTAGCCTACTGTAGCGTATTTTAGTTCTCCACAAAACGTGAAAAGATTTTAAAAAATCAGTAGTAAAAGGAGGAAATAATAAAAATGCACGACATTTTACATACTGTAGAAAAATCAACAGTAAAAAGCGTGTTGGCAACGATTATTCATGTAGAAGGATCCTCTTATTTAAAAGAAGGAACGTCCATGCTGTTTCAAGAAAACGGGGAGAACATTGGGATGTTAAGCGCTGGTTGTGTAGAAGCAGATCTTGCTGAGCGCGTAAAAGAGTTGTTCGATACTGAGCACGTATTAACCGTTACGTACAATTTAAAAGAAGAAGGTGATGCGGGGTGGGGACAAGGAGCAGGCTGCAATGGAATTCTCTATATTCTCCTAGAACCTGTAACTGCGAAGATGAAGCAAGATCTTCTGCGGGTAAAACGTCATTTAGATAACCGAAATCCTGTTTTGCATATTAAAAAATTAGAAAAAGACTTTATTCAAACAACCTCTTTTTATGTAGAAAAGACGGGCCAAACATTTGGTGCAAATAGCGACGAATCATCTTTTGCAACAGATGATTGGAATGGGAGAAAGAGCGGTATTCAACTTTCAAATTGCTCTCTGCTCACATATGCTCATCTATATAAACCGAAGCCTCGTCTAATTATATGGGGAGCAGGTGCTGATGCAAAATATTTAGTATCACTTGCTGCCAATACGGGGTTTTTTGTTACTTTATGCGACTGGAGACCGGCTTTATGTAATAAGGAACATTTTCCGCTAGCAGAGGAAATACAGATTGGATTCCCGGAGGAAGTAGAGAAACACTTGTCCGTTCAGAGCGATGATTTTGTTGTGATTATGACGCATAATTTTTATCGCGATCAAGAAATTCTCTCGCTATTAAAATCAAGTCCTGTGAAGTATATAGGAGTTTTAGGGTCTAAAAAGCGAACGCTTCGATTATTGAATACCGATATTCCTTCCCATATTCATTCGCCCGTGGGACTTTCTATAGGAGCGGTAGGACCGCAGGAAATTGCGGTTAGTATTGTAGCTGAATTAATTGAGATCCTCCGAATGTATGATGAAAAAAAGGGGTGAAAATGTCCGGGTTAAATATTGTTGCTGTTTATCTTGCCGCGGGAGCTAGTAAAAGGATGGGCAGCAATAAGCTGCTGCTGCCTTTAGGGAATGGATGTTTAGGGAGTAAAGCTTTACGAACAGCGGTTTGTTCAAAAGTAAATCATACGATAGTAGTCACAAAGAAAGGAGATTCTCTTGAGTGGATTGACCCTATTCTTTTTTCAGAAGCATATCAGCAGAAGTGGAGTCATACTTCTTGTAGTAGCGCCTTAAAAGGTCAGTCTGCGTCTTTAAAATGCGGATTAAAAAAAGCAAAAGAATTAAGCGCTGATGCTATTATTGTGCTGCTGGCAGATCAGCCTCTTATAAGTATCGTGCTGATAGATACATTTGTTTCTCTGTTTGAGAACCATTCCTCCGCTCCGTTTATTTCTTCTTTTTATCAAGGAATTGCCAGAGCACCGGTTTTATTTTCAAAACAAATGTTTTCAAGCTTGGATAAGCTGCAAGGAGATCAAGGAGCAAGAAAAATTATAAGGCAAAACGGACCTGGAAATGGAATGTTTTATGAATGTACCGACGCTTCCTTTTTTATGGATGTTGATACAAAACAAGCGTATGAACTCATTAAAAAGATATATAAAGAGAAATGTAGACGGGTTTGATTGATGGAGGTGAAAAGAGTGGATGTTATTGGGAAAAGCGTGATTCGAAAAGATGCGTTAGAAAAAGTAACGGGTACGGCTAGGTACACAAATGATTACAGTTTTAAAGGTTCCCTGCATGCCAAAATAGTGGTCAGCCCTTACGCTCATGCAAGGATTCAAGCAATAGACGTTCAAGCAGCGATTGCTACTCCCGGTGTTCACGCGGTTGTGACCGGTGAGCATTTGCCGTTAACCGGGGAAGGAGTTCGTGACCGGCGACCGCTTGCGTTTGAAAAAGTGCGGTATCACGGAGAAGCGGTAGTCCTTGTAGTAGCAGAAAATCCTGCACTCGCTGAGCGTGCGGCGAGTGCTGTTCATATTCAATATGAGCCGTTACCTGTCGTTCATTCTCCTAGCGCCGCTATTGAGCCGGATTCTCCTTTAGTGCATGAACATATGCACATCTACAAGCATGATGAAACGGTGTATCCAGAGCCCGGCACCAACGTAGCAAACAGAGTCAAAATACGAAAAGGCAATATGGAAGAAGGTTGGCAAAAAAGTGAGTTAATAGTTGAAGAAACGTTTTCTCTATCTCCTTCAGATCACGCGGCAATGGAAACAAGAAGTGCCGCTGCTGAAATTCTTCCGAATGGATTAGTTAAAATTATCACTTCTTCTCAAGCTCCTTTTATGGTGAAAAAATTAATCAGTGAGTACTTTGAAATTGAAGCGGGAAAAGTGATCGTTGAAACACCGCTAGTAGGAGGAGGCTACGGAGGAAAAGCAGCTGTCCAGCTGGAGTTGCTTGCCTATATAGCTTCAAAAGCTGTTGGTGGAAGACTGGTTAAAATATTAAATACAAGAGAAGAAGATATGCTCACTTCGCCTGCTCACATAGGTCTAGATGCCAAAATCAAGCTAGGTTGTTCTAAAGAGGGACTCTTGCAGGCTGCTGACATTCTTTATTTGTTTGACAGCGGTGCTTATGCAGATAAAGGAACGGACCTGAGTAAAGCTGCAGCAGCTGACTGTACGGGACCTTATCGTCTTGAACATATTGTTTGTGATTCATTATGTGTATATACAAATCACCCTTACGCTTCTCCTTTTCGAGGATTCAGCCACTCAGAACTATTGTTTGCGTTTGAGCGTACGATGGACATCCTTGCTAAAAAAGCAGGTATAGATCCTTTGGAGTTTAGAGAAAAAAATGCTATTTTGCCGGGCGATACTACGCCTACGCAAGTACGTTTAACGTCTAGCAGCGTCGGTAACTTACCGGAATGTATTCGTCGCTTGAAGCAGCTGATCAAATGGGAGGAAGGGCAAAGAACGGTTCATGAAAACGGCCTTATTACTGCCAAAGGGATTAGCTGCGTCTGGAAAACCTCCACTATTGAAACAAACGCAGGTTCCGGTGTTATTCTCACATTCAATCCGGATGGAAGCGTAAATTTAATGTCTGGCGTTATTGAATTAGGCACGGGGACGAAAACCGTGCTCGCGCAAATATTGGCTGAAAAATTGCAGATGCGCGTGGAACGTATTCATGTGCGAATGGAAGTAGATACTCAAACGACTCCTGAACATTGGAAAACGGTGGCTAGCAGAGGAACTTTTATGGCAGGAAGAGCGGTTTTAGAAGCCGCTGAAGATGTGATTAACCAATTAAAAAAGATAGCTTCTTGTATATTTCGAGCTTCTGAGGAAGATATCGAAATAAAAAATGAAAAAGTTTTTTTACGGGATGAGCCTGAGACTTCTTTGAAATTTAAAGAAATTGTGTATGGCTATAAATATCCGAACGGAAATGCAATTGGAGGGCAAATCATAGGGAGAGGAAACTATATTTTAAGAGGCATGACCTACTTGGATAAAGAAACGGGAGCTGGGCGTCCAGGGCCTGAATGGACGGTAGCAGCTGAAGGAGTTGAAGTGGAATATAACCCTAGAACGTATAGATATCGTATTGTAAAAGCAGTCTCTGTTATTGATATAGGAACCGTGCTAAACGAGAAAATGGCAAGAGGGCAAGTCATGGGTGCGATGAGTATGGGACTATCGTTTGCAGGCAGAGAAACATTTTGGTTTGATTCAAATGGCCGTATTTTAAATCCTCAGCTTCGGAAATATCGTCCTCTTCGCTACGGAGAGCATCCGGAGTACGTAGTGAATTTTGTTCATACGCCTCAATTAGATGCGGCGTACGGAGCTAGAGGAGTCGGAGAACACGGGCTGCTTGGTATGCCGGCTTCTTTAGGAAACAGCTTAACGGTGGCAGCAGAAACAGAATTAAATCAACTTCCTCTTATTCCAGAATTGATTTGGAGAATGAAAGAAGGGAATAAGAGGAAGTTGATTTGGAGAATGAAAGAAGGGAATGCAGATGATTTCGTTTGACTTTGAATACTATAAACCTGCTACCTTTTCAGAAGCAGTTGCCCTGTTTCAAGAGTTAGAGAATCAAGGCAAACAGCCGCGGTATTATGCTGGCGGCACTGAAATTCTGACATTAGGCAGATTGGGTTTGTTTGTTACCCATGCTGTTATTGATATAAAAAATATACCCGAGTTTCAAAAAGCAGAAGCCGATGAAGACTGGATGATTTTTGGTGCAGGAGTAACGTTAACTGAACTGGAAGAGAAAAATTTGTTTCCTTTATTAAGTAAGTCTGCTAGCGAAGTGGCTGATCACACGGCTCGAAATAAAATAACGCTAGGAGGAAATATTTGTGGGCATATTTTTTATCGAGAAGCGGTATTGCCGCTGCTTTTAACGGATAGTCAACTTGCGGTGGCAGGTCCTGCTGGAACAAATATCTATTCGATTCACGACCTTTTTAACCGGCGTTTGCAGCTGAAAAACGGAGAACTTCTTGTTCAGGTGTTTGTTGAAACGAAGTATGCTGCCCTGCCATATATGAGTATAAAAGAGCGCCAGCAGTGGGATACAGGATATCCGCTAGTGACAATAGCAGCGTTAAAAACAGAAGGAACCATTCGAGTAGCTTTCAGCGGAGTATGTTCGTTTCCTTTTCGCTCAGCAGAAATAGAAGAAGTGCTAAATCATAAAGAAACGCCATTAGAAGCTCGAATTCAAACTGCTCTTGAGTATATACCCGCTCAGATTTTGAATGATGGAGAAGGGTCGGATCGCTATCGCAAATTTGTGATTAAAAATTTATTGTTTGATATTTTCACAGAGTTGGGGGGAACGTAATGTGCTAAAAGATGAACGGTATAGAATAACAATTAAGCTAAAGGTTAATGGTGAAGAAAAAATGGTTGATATCCGAACAGCAGATACGTTGCTTTATGTATTAAGAGAAAAGCTGGGCCTTACCGGAGCAAAACCAGGCTGTTTAAACGGGGACTGCGGAGCTTGTACAGTAGGGATAAATCAGCGGCCAATGAAATCTTGCCTCATGTTAGCGGCAGAAACAGAAGAGAAAGAAATAATGACTATAGAAGGGCTGAAGAGTTCACCTATGCAAAAAGCTTTTATTGAACACTTTGCTTTTCAGTGCGGTTATTGCACATCGGGTTTTATCATGAATGCTCATTTGCTTTCCAAACACCATCCTTCAGGCAGTGACGATATTATAAAGGAGTGGCTTGCTTCCAATATATGCAGATGTACAGGATATAAAGAAATTGAAGACGCAGTAAAATCTGTTTTACACTTTTCGGAGCGGGAGTGAGACAGGAAAAAGAAAAAATAGAATAACATTTACACGTGTTTAGAATAGTATGTGCTAAGGGTGTGGAGAATGTGGAATGGAAAAGCGGCTTTGACAAAGAAAGGGAACTGATCTTTGCCATTCAACGAAATCTGGATGTAGTAACAGCTATATTATTATTAACTGGCCAAATAACAATTATAGGCGTATTTGTGACACCCGGAGCTTTTCGTATTTCAGTAGGGGGGCCTATTACAGGAACTAGCCGAATAGAAGGAAAAGGCGGAGATGCGGGAATTAATATCATTATTGATATGATTGATGTAATTCTTGCGGCGTTGCTGCTTAATAACCAGATTAATGTGTCGGGCGCCTTTATTTCTTCTGGAAGGTTTACCATTAATGTAAGTGGACCTATTTTTGGCGTTCCTAAAACAGAACCTGCATTAAGTGAACTAAATCAATCCTCTCAGTTTTTTCATCGTACCGTATCAAAACATTTTTATGTAAATCCTGACTTAGTTGAAAAATTTACAAAGGACTGATTAAGATGTCATTAACGGATATACCTACAGTAAGACCTTCAGAGACGAGTATTTTTCTTATGGCGCTGCCGCTGGTTATTTTTATTTTTTTCTTTACTCAGCCAAAAGCATCAGACATTAAATAATCATGTAGCATAATGGCGATTGTATCACTGCGTACAGAAGCTGCCTAATTTTCTGTTCGTATCATTACCTCTTCATTCATTAAGCCCCCTAACGCTTTTCTTTTCTGTCATGTTTCATTAAAATGAACATAAACATATATGTAGAGATAAGTAGAGAAAAGAATAATGTAGTGTTTTCTAACGTTATAAAATAGCTTACGATACGAAGAAAGCGTCTATAATAAAAGAAACGAAACTTTTGCGTGGTCAGCTGACGATGCTTTTTATTTTTACAAACTGCAGTGAAGGCAGAAAGGAGAGAATTCGATGAGTTTGCGCGATCGGCTGCTGTATGTAGCGGAACATTATAAACAAATGGGTGGAGACGTACTTGTAAAACATGAAATAGAAAATATGCTTACACGCCGGCTTCCGATTTCTCTTTATCGATTGGAGCATATAAATCGAGAAGAAATGCGTATATCGGGCCACCACGCTGAAACATTTCCTTACGTGACCCTTGCCAATAAGAATATAGAGAGTGATGTGATAGTAGCATATTTATTCAGTGAAGACGGTCAGCGTATTTACTTAGTCATGATGAGAGGAGACTCAGAAGAAGGAACTGATCTGAAAGACATTCGTTTTTTTACTCCTGAACATGCCCGCGTATTGAAAGATAATCATATTGTCATTGGTACAAGCATGGAAGCGAAAAGCTTTGAGGATAGAGTAGCTCTTTACCTTCCTTACAATATAGCAGACTTACCTAACAATGATCAGCTTCAAGATGATTTGCATTTACTGCTGAGTATACATGAACAGTATATAAAAACATACGGAATGAGCAAAGAGATGATGGGCGATAAAGACGCCATCGTCCACATTCATGAGTATATTAAGAAATCTGGATTTACATACGAACGACAAGATATAGCCAACGCCTACTTTGCTTTAAAGACCAAGCCGTTTATTGTTTTATCAGGAATGAGCGGGACGGGAAAAACAAAGCTTGCGCAGCTCTTGGCAGATAGTATCGGTGCTACGATTGAAAATGGAAGACAAGTGCTTATTCCAGTTCGGCCCGATTGGCACGATAGTTCAGATTTATTAGGGTATATTGATTTAAGAGGAGATTTTCGCAGAGGATCGTTTCTGTCGATTATGCAGCAAGCCATTCAGCATCCAGCTTATACATATGTTGCCATATTGGATGAAATGAACTTAGCTCGAGTTGAACATTATTTTAGCGATATTTTAAGCGTGATGGAAAGCAGAAGCTGGTCAAAAGGGAAAATCAAAACAGCTCCTTTATTTCCTGGACATAAGATGTTCCGAGATATTTATTTGCCGTCTAACCTTCTCATTATTGGTACGATTAATATGGATGAAACAACTCATGGGTTCAGTCAAAAGTTGTTAGATCGTACCAACACCATTGAGCTGAATAAGATTCAGCTAGATTCTTTTGATTTTTTAGATGATAGAGATCCACCTCGGCACAGTATTGAAAATGTACAAATTCAAAGTCAATACGTTCACTTAAAAGATGCGTATGTTGAACATGCTGAGCTCATTCACGAAGTAACAAATGAACTGATAACCATCAATGAGATGCTTATAGAAGTCGATTTACAAATAGGTTACCGCGTACGCGACGAAATATGCTTTTATTTAATTCACGCGGTGAAAAGCGGAATGTTTACATTTGATCAGGCGTTTGATTTTCAGGTTTTGCAAAAAGTTTTGCCTCGTATTTCAGGAAGCGATGGGTACACATTTGATTTATTAAAAAACCTTTACTATTACTGTACAAATACGCTGTTAGATGATGAATTTGAGACAGCTGTCGTAAATGCAGATGGGATGAGATTTCCTAAAAGCGCACGCAAAATAATGGAGATGATGAGACGTTTTGAAGTATACGGATACACGTCATTTTGGATTAATACCGTACGTTGAAATTGAAACTGACACGTGTACGGTGGTTATAAAAGGGAAAAATAAGAAAAAAATAAAATCTGCAGAAGAAATGATGTTTTTTTCTTGTACAGGAAAAGGAATTACACATGTAAAAGTATTAAATCAAACAAAAGGCATGATGACTTCAAAACCGCCGCTTGAGCCTTTATTTTTTGAAAATGAAACCTATCAAATTACAGTTGTTTCTAAAAATCAAACAAGACTGTTTGTTAACCACGATTCAAAAGGGGTTGAACAAAGCTTTCAAAGCGTAGGATTTCCCTACATTTTGACGGGAAATATAAGCTTTCAAAATGAGGTAGGGTATTCTACGTTTCATGTTTACAGCGAAAGAGAAAAAGAGCTCTCCTTTACTCTTGAAATTTTCCCTTCAAAGATGAGCTACAAGACAGACTATGTACACATGGTCGATGAAGTGAACGAATACATTCATGATTTGGCATACGATATGCTTCGTAAAACATATATTCAAGCCAAATCTGTTTGGTCTAAGCAAGCAACATGGACAGAATTTTATCATGTTCTCTCTCACTATATGAAACCCTTTCTTCATTCTGTGCGTCAGATTGAAAATCAGCCGTTTCAATCGGTAAAAGTTGAACATGAGCTCATGAGAGGAGATCAAATAAAAAAACAAGATAGCCGTGCTATATCTTTTGTCCGAACCCACCCTACCTATCTTGCACCTTCAAGCAGGGGGATTAAAATTAATCGAAATATAAAAGTAGTACCCACAAAAGCGATTGGCACCAGGCATGTGTCTACCTATGATAATCTGGAAAATCAAAGTGTAAAATGGATGATGACGCAGCTGTATCACAAGCTAACTACACTAATTGACAAATTGATAGAAGATAGATATGTAAAAAAAGAAGCCGTATCGGCTCTAGAAACTAATCATACCGAATTAAAAAGGCTGCTAAACAATGTGTTCTGGCAAAGAGTGAAGACCATACAAGTTTCAACGCTTTCTTCTACACTGCGTACGGCACCCCGCTACCGGGAAGCAAGCAGATACTTTATGTTCTTAACGCGAGGGTTGGCTCTTAACGGAGAGTTTTACCACCTTTCATTAAAAGATATCGCAACTCTCTATGAATACTGGACGTATGTTAGTCTTTTAAAGAAGTTGCAAATTTACGGCAAACGGATAGAACAAAACATCATGACAACGACAGAACAAGGGTTGAACGTCAGGATGCAGCCGTCTTATCATCGTTTTCAAGTGGGGAAAGCAGAAGTCACGCTATGGTATCAGAAAGCATACCATCATACTCATACTGTTATTCAAAAGCCTGACTTACTGCTTGAAGTAAAGCAAGGGGAGAAAAAAAGTGTATACCTTTTTGACGCTAAGTATCGTATCAAACCAAATCACGATACGCCTTCACCTAGAGAAGAAGATATTAATACCATGCATCGTTACCGAGACGCTATTGTAGAGGGAAATGGAATAAAACCGGTACAAACAGCGGTTGTGCTGTTTCCAGGGAAAGCAGAAGGCTATAAGCAGCATCATTTTTATAAAAGTATTGAACGCGTTGGAGTGGGTGCGCTGCCTTTTTTGCCGGGAGAGGAAGGGCTAGTAGAAGAATTTATTAAAACTATTTGTACGGAAGAACCAAATCTTTTCAGCGCTGATTAGGTAAATAGGTAGAACGTGAACAAGCCTTTTTTTTATGCGTTGACATAGTGTTAAGTTTTTTATGTTTTGATGACATTTCGAGATTTTAGTTGTATTTTCCTGTTGAATTTTCTAGAATAGTAGAGAATAAAACCGTATCGAAAAGAAGTCGTATCATGTGCAGAGAACGTATCAGGAGGACAACGAAGTGAAAAAGATTCTACTATTCACGTTAGTAGCGCTATTGGCAACTTTTTTTATTGACAGGGTATACAGCGAACGCAACCAAGCGCAACTTCAGCAAACCGTAATTAATGAAATTAAAAAAACAAATCAAAGTAAAGAAGAAGCTTCCATCCTTGATTTTAATGAATTATGTGATTTTAGATGGGATAAAGTATATGTTTTTGGACCGGAAACGACCCGCAGTGAGGTAAATGAAAAGCTGGGCTTCAATTGGTCTGAAGCAAAAGCAAAAGGTATTGGAAAAGATAAAAAAGATAACTTTATTGTTTTTGTGGAAAATGATCAAGTAACGCAATATTTAAAAATACCGGCGTCATATGGAGCAATTATTCCTAAGACTTCTGTTGCAAATGAAAGCTAACGAACTTCTTCGTTAGCTTTTTTTATGCTTTCTTTTTTAAAGATGACGTTTTTTTCTCTGCTGTTGATTTTGTCGGCTGTAAAGTAGAAGGATCTATGCTCACTTTTAACATTTCCATCAAATGTCGAATGTCTCTTTCTTCACTTTCGCTGCTTTTTGTAACTTCGCCTTGATTTATTTTTTGTTGAATGACGTTTTGTAAGGCGTCTCGGTAGTTGTTTTTGTAAATAGACGGATTAAAAGAAGTAGATAGCTTATCAATTAATTCCACCGTCACTTGGGTATCACTTTCATTAATAGAAGAAGTACTAGATAAGTTAGGCACATCTGTAACTGAACGAAGTTCTTCTTCAAAATGCATCGTGTGAAGAACGAGAGAGCCGCCCACGGAACGAATAATGGCGATTTGCTGTTTGGAATATAAAAATACATTGGCAATACCGACTTTATTCGTTATTTCAAGCGCATTTAACAACGTATAATAAGCTTTTAGGCTCGTTTCTCCAGGAGAGATATAGTAGGGCTTATCAAAAAACAGGGGATCAATGTCATTTAATGAAACAAAGTGTAACAATTCAACAGCTTTGTTTGCTGCGAAGGGTCCTTTGACACTGTCAATTTCCTGTTGTGAAAGTACAACAAACTGACCGGTCGCTGTTTCGTATCCTTTAACCAGTTCATCGGATTCTACTTCTCGTCCACACGTTTGGCAATGTTTTTCTTGATGAATAGGTGTATGGCAAACGGAGTGTAGCGTGCGCAGCTTTACATCTTTTTCCTCAATTGCTCCGTGGAGTTTAATAGGGATATCAATTAATCCAAAGCTGATTTTACCTTTCCAAGCAGTATGAAGCATAAACGTTCTCCTTTTACTCTTTTTTAGTAGTGTGCCGTAAAACCAATTAGATATCCTAGGGTTTTGAAAAGGAAAACTTTCTAAAAAAACTATGTGCTAAATAAACAATTAAATAGTTCCAATAAAGCTGCAGAGACAACATCTGCAGCTTTATTGGAACTCAATAGGGACTATTTGCTGATTAGATTCATTTGTCTCATGTTTAGAAATCGTAATTTCGAGGATTTCGTTACTAAATGTAGCGGTAATTTTTTTATTCAACAATAAAAATGGAAAGTCAATTGTACGTTCAACGCTTTCTTCCATTTGTTCTCTTGCAAGCGTTCCTTGCTTTTCATCATGAAATTCTCTAATACAGTATTTTTTGGCTGTCAGCTGTAAATGGTCAGGTTGTATCTGAACGATAATATCCTTAGGGTGATATCCTAATAATTCAGCTTCGACAATAAATGATTGTTCCGTTTCAAATAAATCTATACGAACGGAATCATAATCTAAAAAACTCATAAAGGGATTTGAAAGCATGATTTCTAACAACTCTTGAAAGCCTTTTACAAACATTTGGTCTGCTGGCAGACGCTTGTTTTTCATTTCTGCGTTCCTCCATTATTTAAACTGTTTCACTTTACTATCATATGCGCGTTTATGTACTTAGTGAACTCCTGCGCAAAGAATAAGCTTGAAGTCCTAGCTGTCTTTTCCACGCATAAAAAAGCAAGCTCTGTAGAGAGCTTGCCGCTGTTTTACATATCATGTCCGCTATTGTGTTTTTGGCGAGAATGCTTACGGTTCTTTACTTTATGAGATCCGCTTAGCGGTTCGGGCTGTCCAGAATTGCTTTTTGGCGCATTTCTTCTGATGTCTTTGCTGCTGTTTTTGTTCATAGTTAAACCCTCCCTTTCATTTATTAGGGTGGGATAGTGACAGGGGATTTATCCGATGAAAAATTCCCCTTTCTAAAAATAGGTTTAGCAAAAACAGGAAATGGGAACAGAAAAAAAGCGCCATATATAATGACGCCTTCTCGTTAGATTTCATGGAGTTAAACGATTTTGCTTTTCTAACTAGTGATTAGTATATCCAATAAGAGAGTGTTTTATTGATTTTTTTTGCGTTTTTTATTATTTTGTTTCTGTTGTTCGGTTAATGGTTCATTTGAAAATTCTTCATTATAACCCGCTCCTTTTCCTTGAGCGCTAGCCGCGTTAGCTCCAGGAATGACGTGGTTTGACTTGCGTTTAGCCATGTTGAATCACCTCCGTTTCTAGCATGCGTAAAAATCAATGAAATATGAATTATTAGAAAAATAAAAGGAAGATGGAAAAAGGTTATAAGTGAAACTTATGTTAATTAATAACATTCTTTTTATTTACTTATGTATAATATTATATTAAGATAGATGGTGAAGGGAATAGAGGATGGGGTAAGAAAATCCTTTATACATAGAATTTTAAGGGGGTAAAAGCAATGACTAAAAAAGACGTTTTTAACGCTCGTTCGTCATTCGATCTTAATGGCAGCACATATAATTATTACCGCTTACAAGCTTTAGAGGAAGCAGGTTTAGGTAACGTATCTAAGCTGCCGTATTCAATTAAAGTATTATTAGAATCTGTTCTTCGTCAGGTAGATGGCCGTGTTATTACAAAAGAACACGTCGAAAACCTTGCAAAATGGGGAACAAAAGATATCAAAGATATCGATGTTCCTTTCAAACCATCTCGTGTTATTCTTCAAGATTTCACTGGAGTTCCAGCGGTTGTAGACTTAGCGTCACTTCGTAAAGCAATGGCTGATTTAGGAGGAGATCCTGACAAAATCAATCCAGAAATTCCAGTAGACCTCGTTGTCGACCACTCCGTACAAGTTGATAAAGCAGGTACAGCTGATTCATTACGAATTAATATGGACCTTGAGTTTCAACGTAATACAGAGCGCTATAATTTCTTAAGCTGGGCTCAAAAATCATTTAATAACTATCGTGCAGTTCCGCCAGCTACTGGTATCGTGCATCAAGTAAATTTAGAATATTTAGCAAACGTTGTTCATGCTGTTGAAGAAGACGGTGAATTCGTAGCTTTCCCTGATTCTCTAGTAGGTACTGACTCTCATACAACGATGATTAATGGTATCGGTGTTTTAGGATGGGGTGTTGGCGGTATTGAAGCGGAAGCAGGCATGCTTGGTCAACCTTCTTATTTCCCAGTTCCTGAAGTAATCGGTGTTAAACTTGTTGGTGAATTACCAAACGGTACTACAGCTACAGACTTAGCGTTAAAAGTTACGCAAGTGCTTCGTCAAAAAGGAGTAGTCGGAAAATTCGTTGAATTCTTCGGTCCTGGCGTAGCAGAACTTCCATTAGCTGACCGTGCAACAATTGCTAATATGGCTCCTGAATACGGTGCAACATGTGGATTCTTCCCAGTTGACGCAGAGGCATTAGCATACATGCGTTTAACAGGAAGAGATGAAAAAGACATTCAGGTTGTCGAACAATATACAAAAGCAAACGGTTTATTCTTTACACCAGAAAATGAAGATCCAGTTTTCACTGATGTTGTGGAGATTAATCTTGCTGAGATTGAAGCAAATCTTTCAGGTCCAAAGCGTCCGCAAGATTTAATTCCACTTTCTCAAATGCAAACAGAATTCAAGAAAGCTTTAACAGCTCCTGTTAGCAATCAAAGCTTCGGACTTGATGCTAAAGACGCGGATAAAGAAATTATGTTTAAGCTTGCAGACGGTTCAGAAACAACAATGAAAACAGGTGCCATTGCCATTGCCGCTATCACAAGCTGTACGAACACATCAAATCCTTACGTATTAGTAGCAGCCGGTTTAGTTGCGAAAAAAGCGGTAGAAAAAGGATTGAATGTTCCAGCTTACGTGAAAACTTCTTTAGCACCAGGTTCAAAAGTAGTAACGGCTTACCTTCAAAATTCAGGGCTGCTTCCATACTTAGATAAAATTGGCTTTAACATCGTAGGTTATGGCTGTACGACTTGTATCGGTAACTCTGGTCCATTAGAAGCTGAAATTGAAGCAGCGATTGCAGACAGCGACTTGCTTGTAACGTCTGTTCTTTCAGGAAACCGTAACTTTGAAGGACGTATTCATCCATTAGTAAAAGGTAACTACCTTGCTTCTCCGCCGCTTGTTGTAGCATATGCACTGGCTGGAACGGTAGATGTAGATTTACAAAAAGATCCAATCGGCATTGATACAGACGGCAATGAAGTATTCTTTAGCGACATCTGGCCTTCTCAAGATGAAATTAAAGAAGTGGTTAGCCGTACCGTAACGCCTGAACTATTCCGCAACGAGTATGAGCGTGTATTCGATGACAATGAGCGCTGGAATGAAATTAAAACGAGCGAAGATGCTCTTTATACGTGGGAGAATGATTCAACATACATTCAAAACCCACCGTTCTTTGAAGGCTTATCAGAAGAGCCAGGTGAAGTAGAACCGTTAAATAAGCTTCGCGTAGTAGCGAAATTTGGTGACTCAGTGACAACGGATCATATTTCACCAGCGGGTTCAATTGCTAAAACATCACCTGCAGGTCTTTACCTTCAAGAAAACGGTGTAGCACCAAAAGACTTTAACTCATACGGTTCTCGTCGTGGTAACCATGAAGTGATGATGCGCGGTACGTTTGCAAACATCCGCATTAAAAACCAAGTAGCTCCTGGTACAGAAGGCGGCTGGACAACGTACTGGCCAACAAATGACGTAATGAGCATTTATGATGCTTGTATGAAATACAAAGAGCAAGGTACAGGTCTTGTTGTACTTGCAGGTAAAGATTACGGCATGGGAAGTTCTCGTGACTGGGCAGCAAAAGGCACAAATCTTTTAGGTATTAAAACAGTAATCGCTGAAAGCTTTGAGCGTATTCACCGTTCAAACCTAGTATTAATGGGTGTTTTACCTCTTCAATTTAAAGATGGTGAAAGCGCGGATACATTAGGTTTAACTGGAAAAGAAACAATTGCAGTAGCAGTTGATGAAACAGTAAAACCACGTGATCTTGTAAAAGTAACAGCAACTGATGAAGCTGGAAACAAAAAAGAATTTGAAGTACTGGTTCGTTTCGATAGTGAAGTTGAAATTGATTACTATCGTCACGGTGGTATCCTTCAAATGGTGCTTCGTGATAAATTACAGTCTAAAACACATGCGTAAGGTATAAAGAAAAAGAGCGGTTCTCGTGAGCCGCTCTTTTTTTATGCAAACGCACCGTTTTCGACAAAAAGTGAGAGGGAAATATGCTATATTATAAAAGAAAATGCCCGATAAAAGGATTATTTTAGTAGATATTGCACATATCTATTAGTACATAGATTATCACTTTTTAGAAGAAATAAAGGAGCCGATCATATGGTTAAAAAAATAATTGCGGTCTTGCTTCTAGTAGGCTTTCTTAGCTACGCACTTTGGGAAGGGCTTTCTCCAAATGAAGCATCCGATAATTCTAACTTAAGCGAATACAAGGATTTAAATATTAAAAAAGGCGATAGTGCTCGTCAGGCTTCTGGTCAAGCTTATGGGTTAGAACCAAAAGATACAGCACCTCCGTTTACACTTTCAGATACGAACGGAAAAACTGTTCAATTATCGGACTTTAAAGGAAAAAAAGTTATTTTAAACTTTTGGGCCACATGGTGTCCGCCGTGTCAAAAAGAAATGCCCGATATGCAAGCATTTTATAAGAAATATGGAAACGACGTACAGCTGCTTGCGGTTAATTTAACTTCATCAGAAGGTAGTAAACAGGCAGTATCTAAGTTTCTGAAAGAAAAACAGTTTACGTTTCATGTATTATTGGACGACCAAGATACTGTGGGAAGTAAAAAATACCGGGTGTCCACCATTCCGACATCTTACTTTATAGATGAAGAAGGGAAAATTGTTCAGCGAGTGAATGGTCCAATGACGCTTAAACAAATGGAAAACTTTGCCCAACAAGCAGCGAATTAACTTCGCTGCTTGTTTTATTAAAAATGAAACTTATTTACTTTACCATCGTATATATAGATAAGTCAGTAAATATGTCAAACTTTCTTACAACTTTTCAAAAAGTATGTTTACTTATCTGACAAATTGGTTACAATATAGATAGTTATATGATATCAGTTTCTTTTGATTTTTCAGATTTTTCATAAAAATTACATAAAGTAGGTGTTGGAATCATGAGAAAATTACGCAAACGTTCATTTGAAGAGTTAGTGCAAGAAAATAAAACGCAGCTGTTAAAAGATCAGTCAGAAATTGAACGCATTGAATTGGAAATTGAAAAGCGGTTAGAAGATCGTATGCTTGAAAGAGCTGAATAACTTTAAAGTAAGTTGGTTAGAGTAACGGTGAGGAGGGGATAAGCATGGGAAATCCTAAAAAACAAAGCAAAAGTTTTGTTCCGAATCACATCGGCACTCAACCGAGAGAAGCTGGTGGAAATAACGGAAAACAAATGCAAGATACATCCGGCAAGCATCCTCAAGTTATTCAAACCAAAGGTGAATGAATAAAAAGTCGCTGAATTCAGCGACTTTTTATTCTTTGAATTCTACTGTGAATAAATAAACGTAAGGGTTGCTCGAAATAAGCTCTTTAACAACTTCTCCGTCATCGGTTGAAAGCGGAGCAACTCGTATGCCACTGCCATCGTCACCAAATAAAGCAGCAACTGGATATGGTTTATTCATTTTCACTTTTTGTTTTTTCTCTAATCCAGTAAAGGAATAGCCGTTCATTTTCTTTGGCTTTTCCGCTTCTATCCCTAGGTTTGTATCGTTGCTTCCCACATTAAACATTACTTTGTGAGTATCATCATCGATTTTATATGTAATAGCAAACATGTCAAATTCTTTTGAAACAGTCAACCCTCCTGAGAATAAAGGTTGTTTGGCTTTTCCCTTTTCATAATAAGTAGCTTTTACATAAGCTTCTTTTGCTCCATTAGGAGCTTTAACATCGTATGCCATGATATTGCTTTTGTAGTCTAAGTTTGTCACGGCTAACATTTTTTCTTCATGTTTTGACTAATGGTGAGGCTTGATAGAGGCACTTATTGTCAATTTTGATGCCAATGAAGTTTGCGACATAAAAAATACGGCAAGCACTGCAATAAAGATGGCGCTTAGTAATGCTATCAATCGTTTGGTCATAGCGATTCCCCCTTTGTATGTATATATTACCATATTATGTATGTTTTATATATATATTTTAACTTAATTATAATTATATTATGTAAACTAAAATCATTTTTTTCCACTTATAGAGATGAACAAATCCGGCATACTACAATTGTAACAAAGTTATTTTGAGGAGGAAGATACAATGGCATGGAATAAACCGAATCCAGACGATCGTAGTGATAACGTTGAAAAATTACAAACAATGGTACAAAATACAATGAAAAACATTGAAGAAGCAGAAGAAGCTGCTGCATGCAGCACTGAAGAAGAACGTCAGCGCATTCAGCAAAAAAATCACAATCGCGAAGTAAGCATTGAAGCAATGCGCAGCGAAATAAAAGATGAATCAGAAGCTCGTCAAAATGGTTACGAAGGTACGATTTAATAAGTAAAACAGCGACAATAAGCAGCTAAAAATAAACGGTTTTAGCTGCTTTCTTTCTATATTTTTTTAGTAAGGTGAATAATAATATAAACTAGCGAAGAGGTTTATGTAGGTGAAAAAGCACGTGAAAAAGAAAATAGTAAGGATTTTGGTCAGTTTACTTGTCGTTTTGATTATTGTGGGCTCTTATCAAACGCATAAGCCCTTGCCTAAAGGAGTTTCATACGAAAGTAAGCCTCACAAAGTAGAAGATGTATTTCTTTTATCGGACCTAACGTATCAAGACCAGCAGACGTCGGTTTCCGAACAACATATTTTTCAAGCAGTTACGAATGCGATTGATGACGCAAAAGCTTTTATTATTATGGATATGTTTCTATTTAATGGCTACTATAACCAAGGTGAAACGTTTCCTCACCTTAGTGATACGCTTGCAAGTAAGCTGATTGAGAAGAAACGAAAACATCCCAATGTCGAAATAGTCTTTATTACGGATGAAATAAACACAACCTACGGCTCACATGATTCAAAGTGGTTAGATTCACTGCGGCTAAACGGAATCAAAGTGGTGCAAACCAATTTATCTAAGCTCAGAGACTCCATTCCACTATATTCTTCAGTGTGGAGAACTTTTGTTCAGTGGTTTGGTGAAAAAGGAACTGGATGGATCACGAATCCTTTCGGAAATAATGCGCCTAACGTGACGGCCCGTGCTTATTTTAAGTTGTTAAATGTAAAAGCTAATCACAGAAAAGTAGTAGCAACCGATCAAAGCGTTATTATCTCCTCTGCCAATCCTCATGATGCAAGCTTTTATAATTCCAACATGGCCTTTGAAGTAAAAGGGAATATCATTGGAGATGTCGTAAAAAGCGAACAAGCCGTGTCTGATTTTTCTTACGGAGGAGATTTACCTCTATATAAAAAGAAAGAAAAAGAAAAGGGAGACCTCTATGTTCAGCTGTTAACAGAAGGCAAAATCTATAAGCACGTATTACAAGATTTACGTCATGCTAAAAAAGGCGATGATGTGTGGCTTGGCATGTTTTATCTTGGAGATCGAGACGTAATAAAGGCGCTTTTGAAAGCTTCCGAACAAGGGGCAAACGTACGATTAATTTTAGACCCTAATGAAAATGCGTTCGGAAGAAAAAAGTTCGGACTGCCTAACCGTCCAGTCGCAGCAGAACTTGTGAAAAAATCTAAAGGCGATATTAAAGTTCGCTGGTATCATACGGGAAAAGAGCAGTATCATCCTAAAACTTTATTTATTCGAAACAAAAGAAAGGCAATGATTATTGCAGGAGCAGCAAATTTCACAAAACGAAATTTGGATGATTTGAACTTAGAAACGGATATTAAAGTATCAGGACCTTCTAACGAAAAGGTTATGACCGAACTAAACGCTTATTTTGAGCGTCTATGGACAAATAAAGGTCACACATATACGCTTCCCTATAAAAAGTATGAAAATAAGATGACGGGGCTGGAAACACTGATATACCGAATTCAAGAAGCGCTTAGTCTTACAACCTACTGAGTCAGGACCAAACTAGTAGGAGTATATTCTCCTTATATGGTAAGATAAAACAGGAACAGTGCAAGAGGAGGTAGAATCATGCTAGTATCGAAGAAAGAAATCGAAGTGCGCTATGCAGAAACCGATCAGATGGGCGTTGTGTATCATGCTAACTATTTAGTATGGATGGAAATAGGCCGAACACAGTTTATCAGTGATTTAGGTTTTAGCTATGCACAAATGGAAAGAGACGGTGTGCTGTCGCCAGTTATTGATATACAGGCATCATATAAAAAGCCGCTTCATTATGGCGAGACAGCTGTGGTACATACTTGGGTTGAGAACTATGACGGTCTACGCGTTGTGTATGGATACGAAATTTTTAATTCAGATGAAGAACTTGCGTTAACAGGAACATCGTCACACGTATGTGTAAAAAAAGAAAACTTTAAGCCTATTTCGATTCGCCGTAATTATCCAGAATGGCATAAAGCCTATGAAGACGCCAAAAAGCAGGGTTAAGCGTAAGAATAAAAAGCATCGATAAATCGATGCTTTTTTCTTACGCTTCGTAATGAAAGTCAGGTTCTTTTGTTTCTTCATTATAATTTACGGTCAAATCATGACCATCAAAGTACCAAAGGTCTTCATCTTCTACGAAAAATGTTAAACCGTCAACTTTTGTTTCAACGCCAACGTTTTTAGGAGAATCTGTGTTTACACCTAAAGAAAAACCTTTTTGAACGTTGCTGCATCCGCCGTAGCGAACAAAAAAGCGAATTGTTTCGTTTCCTTCTAGCATCATTTCGTCTTTGTACCACGTAGCTGCTGCTTCTGTTACTGTTAATTTCATTAATTATGCTCCTTCCAATACTGCGGATACATTTATTATAGTAGAAAGATAGATAAATTACCAATATATACGAATCCAGCTAGGAAGGAATAAGATAAAATAAAATAAAACGATTTAATATAGAGGCGAATGCTTCATTTCTATATTAAATCGTTTCATTCTTTCATTTAAAATCATATTGTTTTCCAATGGTTTCCCAGCAGTGAACGCAGTAGCGGCTTCCTTCTAGCTGTGAATCCATTTTCTTATTACGTTTGCAAATAGGGCATTTTTTCTTCACAGTATTCACCTCCTTATTTTAGTATCAGTATAACTAATAAACAAGAAATGTATTCGCTTACAAAGTGGTTATAAAAAAAGAAATAAGAGGAAGAGCCTCTTATTTCTTTTTACCTGAAAAAAATGTGACTTTCGGTTCTGTTTTGTTAAGAATTCGCGTAATGTTTGCGCGGTGTCTGTAAATGACAAAGGCTACAATTACACCAATAATCATAATAAGCATGTAGTCTTGTTTAAATAGCGTGTAGATAAAGGTTAATACCCCAGTAACCATTGATGACAGTGATACATACTTCGTTATGTATAAGCAGATAAAAAAACATAATAGCACGAAAACAAATAAAAGAGGTTCATAACATAAAATCACTCCGGCGGATGTGGCAACAGCTTTCCCGCCTTTAAATTTTGCGAAAATAGGAAAAATATGACCAATGACAGCAAATAAACCAATGAAGAGAATGTTCTGATTTGTATCAAATAAAAGCGGTAAAGAAGCTGCTAAGGTGCCTTTTAGAATGTCTCCAAGCGTAACGATAATTCCGGCTTTTACACCCAATGTACGAAACGAGTTGGTGCCGCCTAAATTGCCGCTTCCATGCTCTCGTATATCGATGCCGTATCCTAGTTTTCCAACAACTAGTCCAAAAGGAATAGAGCCCAAGATATAGGCAAGAATAGGTAATAAATAATTCATGTTTGAAAGCTCCTTTATTTCTATATCGTTTCTATTTTACCATGAGATACTTAAAAAAACATAGTTAGTTTTGGGTGAGAGACAATTATTTTAAAAAAAGAAGGCGTTTACAAAAGTAGAGAAAACGGGTACTATATGCAGGAAATCAACTGTAAATCGCGAATGTTGTTCAGTACATATTATATAGCTAAGAGAGGTAATAGACATGTCCATTAAAATTCCTTCCCGTCAAGAGCTTGGTAAAATATTAAAAAAAAGCAAGCGCATTGCTGTAGTAGGTTTATCAGATAATCCTCATCGAACGTCTTATATGGTTTCAGAAGCCATGCAGCAGCAAGGTTACGAGATAATTCCGGTGAACCCAACAATCAATTCAGCGCTCGGCGTAAAAGCCGTATCTTCATTAAAAGAAATTGAAGGGCATATTGATATCGTTAATGTATTTCGTCGCTCTGAGCATTTGCTTGAAGTTGCAGAAGAGTTTTTAGAAGTAGATGCAGACGTATTTTGGGCACAATCTGGTTTAATTAATGAAGAAGCATATGACCTGCTCGCTAAAAAAGGGTATACTGTAGTTATGGATCGTTGTATAAAAGTCGAGCATGCTTTAACAAAGTAAGATCTATAAGCAGAACAACCAACCCATGCACACTGCTTGCATGGGTTTCACCATGCGTTGAAATAGTAAGAGAGTTTCCGCTACAATAGACGTTAGACAGCTAACTTTATAAGGCTTATAATCCATGAATACACAAGATATTGCTTTTATAATACGGAAATTTGTGCTAAAATCTTGTAAGTACGCAAAAATAGAAACATACGTTCTATTGATGCGAACACTATAAAATTAAAAGATAGGATACATGATCATTTATTCTTAGACACGAAGCGCAAACGTTTGTGTTTCATACATAAAGTAGTAATGTTCGTTGTGATGAAAGGGGTAGTATGAATGGCTAGGAAACAACAATTTAATTATAATGAAGATGCAATTCAAGTACTAGAAGGATTAGATGCCGTTCGTAAACGTCCTGGTATGTATATTGGAAGTACGGATACACGAGGTCTGCATCATTTAGTATATGAAATCGTCGACAACTCTGTCGATGAAGCTCTAGCAGGCTACGGAGAAGAAATTATTGTAACCATTCACAAAGATAATTCAATTTCTGTACAAGATAAAGGTCGAGGTATGCCAACGGGCATGCATAAACTAGGAAAACCAACGCCTGAAGTTATTTTAACCATCTTGCATGCAGGAGGTAAATTCGGACAGGGTGGATATAAAACAAGCGGAGGCTTACACGGAGTAGGTGCATCTGTTGTAAATGCGCTGTCTGAATGGTTGACTGTAACCATTCATAGAGATGGATTTATTTATGAACAGCGTTTTGAAAATGGAGGAAAGCCGGTTACGACGCTAGAAAAAATAGGGAAAACAAAAAAAACGGGAACAACGATTCATTTCAAACCGGATGCCACGATTTTTTCAACAACCGTGTACAATTATGATACGCTTTGTGAACGGCTCCGCGAATCGGCTTTTCTATTAAAAGGATTCAAAATAGAGTTAATCGATAAAAGGCATGATCGTCAAGATATCTTTCATTATGAAACAGGTATTCAAGCCTTCGTTTCATATTTAAATGAAGAAAAAGATTCACTTCATCCAGTCGTCTTTTTTGAAGGGATTCATCATAATATTGAAGTTGAATTTGCGTTTCAATTTAACGATGGTTATTCTGAAACCATTTTATCATTTGTTAATAATGTTCGTACCAAAGACGGGGGAACGCATGAGTCCGGTGCAAAAAGCGCTATGACGCGTGCGTTTAATGAATACGCCCGTAAAGTAAGCCTGCTAAAAGAAAAAGACAAAAACTTAGAAGGAACGGATATACGAGAAGGATTAGGAGCCATCGTTTCCGTTAGAATACCTGAAGAGTTGCTTCAGTTTGAAGGACAAACCAAAGGAAAGTTAGGTACAAGTGAAGCTCGTTCGTCGGTAGATGCAGTTATTTCTGAAAAACTTGCCTATTTCCTAGAAGAAAATCCAGACGTAAGCTCTCTTCTTGTAAAAAAAGCAATCAAAGCTGCTCAAGCGCGTGAAGCGGCACGTAAGGCGAGAGAAGACGCAAGAAACGGGAAAAAACGAAAGCGTCAAGAAACTGTTCTAAGCGGGAAGTTAACGCCTGCGCAATCAAGAAATCCTCAGCGAAACGAACTGTACCTAGTCGAAGGGGATTCCGCCGGAGGTTCAGCAAAACAAGGAAGGGATCGCCGCTTTCAAGCTGTGCTGCCGCTGCGAGGGAAAGTTATCAATACCGAAAAAGCCAAACTTCAAGATATTTTTAAAAACGAAGAAATTAGTACGATCATTCACGCGATAGGCGGAGGAGTAGGCGCAGATTTTACAATCGATGATATTAACTACGATAAAATAGTCATCATGACCGATGCGGATACGGATGGGGCTCATATTCAAGTGCTTCTTCTAACGTTTTTCTACCGCTATATGAAACCGCTTGTGGAATCAGGAAAAGTGTTTATTGCTCTTCCACCGCTCTACAAAGTAAGTAAAGGGTCAGGTAAAAAAGAAGTGGTTGAATATTCATGGAGTGACGAAGAGTTGCAAGGTGCTATCGATAAGGTAGGAAGAGGGTATATGATTCAACGCTATAAAGGTCTCGGTGAAATGAACGCAGATCAGCTTTGGGAAACAACAATGAACCCAGAGACGCGTACGCTGATTCGTGTTCGTATTGATGATGCTGCTCGCGCTGATCGTCGTGTGACCACTTTGATGGGCGATAAAGTAGAACCACGCAGAAAATGGATTGAAAGCAACGTAGCGTTTGGATTAGAAGAAGATCCAAATATTTTAGATAATGAAAATGTATTAACGGTCGCAGAGGAGGACGTACAATGACACAAACAGAACGCTTTTTAGATTTACCTCTTGAGGATGTACTAGGCGACCGTTTTGGTCGATACAGTAAATATATTATTCAAGAGCGTGCACTGCCGGATGCAAGAGACGGGTTAAAACCCGTTCAGCGCCGTATTTTATATGCAATGCACGTAGATGGAAATACAGCAGAAAAAGGGTTTCGCAAGTCAGCCAAAACTGTAGGGAACGTAATTGGTAACTATCACCCTCATGGTGATTCATCTGTATATGATGCCATGGTTCGAATGAGTCAAGAATGGAAAGTTAGAAATGTATTAATCGAAATGCACGGAAACAACGGAAGTATTGATGGAGATCCCCCAGCAGCAATGCGTTATACAGAAGCTCGCCTTTCATCGATTGCTGCAGAACTTCTACGAGATATTGACAAACAAACGGTTGAGTTTGTGTCTAACTTCGATGATACAAGCAGCGAACCAACTGTGTTACCAGCTATGTTTCCTAACTTGCTAGTGAATGGATCCACGGGTATTTCAGCTGGTTATGCTACAGAACTTCCTCCTCATCATTTAGGTGAAGTAATTGACGCAACGATCATGCGAATTGATAAACCAACGTGTACAATTGAAGAATTAATGACGGCTATCCAAGGTCCTGATTTTCCTACAGGGGGAATCATTCAAGGTGTAGACGGGATTAAGAAAGCCTACGAGACAGGTAAAGGGAAAATTATTATTCGCGGAAAAACGGAAGTGGAGTCCATTCGCGGCGGAAAACAGCAAATTGTCATTACGGAAATTCCGTTTGAAGTAAACAAAGCCAACCTTGTGAAGAAAATGGATGAGCTTCGTTTAGATAAAAAAGTGGAAGGTATTGCTGAAGTTCGCGATGAAACGGATCGTACGGGTCTGCGCATCGTAGTAGAATTAAAAAAAGACGCAAATGCTCAAGGAGTACTTCACTTCCTTTATAAAAATACGGATCTTCAAGTACCGTATAATTTTAACATGGTTGCCATTGCTAAAAAGCGGCCAAAGCTTATGAGTTTGGCTAACATTCTTGATGCTTATATTGATCATCAAAAAGAAGTAGTAACAAATCGTTCTAAATACGAACTGCAAAAAGCATGTGAACGTGAACATATTGTAGCGGGATTGATTAAGGCACTGTCGATTTTAGATGAAGTTATTGCGACGATTAGAGCTTCTAAAGATAAGCGCGACGCTAAAAATAATTTAATTGGCAAATATGAATTTACAGAACCTCAAGCAGAAGCGATTGTGTCGCTTCAATTATACCGTTTGACAAACACGGACATTACAGCTCTACAAGCAGAAGCTGAAGAGCTAGGTGCTAAAATTAACGAGTTAGAAGAAATCTTACATAGCGAGAAAAAACTTTTTAATGTAATCAAAAAAGAATTACGCCGTGTAAAAAAGCAATACAGTACAGAACGCCGCTCAAAAATTGAAGCGGAAATCGAAGAGATTAAAATTAATCTAGAAGTGATGGTTCCATCTGAAGAAGTGATGGTAACAGTCACAAAAGACGGATATGTAAAACGAACAAGTCTTCGTTCTTACGCCGCGTCTAACGGGCAAGACTTCGGTATGAAAGATACGGACCGAATTTTAGCGAAGTATGAAATTAATACAACCGAAACGCTGCTCATCTTCACAAACAAAGGGAATTATTTATATATGCCAGTGCACGAACTTCCTGATATCAGGTGGAAAGACATGGGTCAGCATATCATGAACATTGTTCCAATTGATAAAGAAGAGCAGATTGTACGGGCTATACCGGTAAAAGAGTTTAAAGAAAATCAGTATCTGCTTTTCTTTACGAAAAATGGTATGGTCAAAAAATCAGAATTACTTCAATATAAAGCACAGCGCTACTCTAAGGCTCTTGTCGCCGTTAATTTAAAAGGCGATGATGAAGTTGTCGATGTATATCAAACGGATGGTAAAAAACAAGTGTTTATTGCCACTCGCTCTGGCTACGGACTGCGTTTTTCGGAAGAAGAAATCAATATTGTAGGAACTCGCGCCTCTGGTGTAAAAGGAATTAACTTAAAAGACGATGATTATGTTGTAAGCGGCGTTATCTTCGATGAAGATGAAGCTCTATCAACTGAATTATTTATCGCCACGCAGCGAGGAGCTGTGAAAAAGACAAAAGTTACTGAGTTTGAAGAATCAGCACGAGCAAAACGAGGGCTAGTGATGGTCCGGGAACTAAAATCTAATCCGCATCAAATTGCAAAAGTAAAAGTAATCTCTAAAGAGCATTACATGATAGTGGAATCATCTAAAGGTCAAATCGAGCAGGTTGATCCATCTACAATGCGAGCTAGTGACCGATACAGCAACGGTTCATTCGTATTGGACCAAAGCGAAGCTGGGAATTTAGTTGATATGTGGCTGGAAGAAAAATAACAAAAAAAGTAGTAAAGTTTTTAAAGCTTTACTACTTTTTTTACTCAATATTTTTAAATTAAACTATGTTCTAAATAAACAATATAAAATGATTTTCCTACTCATCATTCCAAATAAACATCATACATCTCCTACACAAGCCTCTAAGAAACTTTTGAATGTTCAAATTGTCCAAAACATATATATATATAAGAACATCTAGGAGGTGTTATATATGAACTATTTTATTCACGTAACTCCTAAGACTAAACTTTTTGTTCGGGATATTGGAAAAGGGGAACCCGTTCTTTTCCTTCACGGGTGGCCTGTTAACGCTAAAATGTACGAATACCAATTTACAACGCTGCCGGCCTGCGGTATTCGGTGTATTGCTCCTGATCTTCGGGGATTTGGAAAATCAGATACGCCTTTCACCGGCTATTCTTACAATCAATTAGCGGATGATATTCGTATGTTAGTAGAAAAATTAGGACTTAAAAATTATACGCTAGTAGGCTTTTCTATGGGGGGAGCCATTGCCATTCGATATATGAGTAGACACTTAGGATATGGCGTGAAGAAGTTAATTTTATTAGGGGCAGCGGCTCCAAGCTTTATTCAAAAAACTGATTTTCCATACGGACTTCCTTCTGAAGAAGTAAATACAATTATTCAAAATACGTATAGAGATCGTCCTAACATGCTTGAAGACTTTGGGAAAAAATTTTTTAATCAGCCTGTCAGCGCAGCTTTTAGAGGATGGTTTCAAGATTTAGGTTTAGAGGCATCTGGCCATGGAACGATTAAAACTGCGGTGTCTTTACGAGACGAAGACTTACGGGAAGATTTGAGTCAAATTTTCGCTGAGACATATATATTACACGGAAAAAAAGATCAAATTTGTCCATTTGATCTTGCAAAAGTAATGAATCGCCACATTTCATTTTCTACACTGATCCCATTTGAAAATAGTGGACACGGTCTTTTTTATGATGAACGTGAGAAAGTAAATGACACCCTTATTGAACTCATCAATAAAAGCTCAGCCGATAAGTAAGGATACACATTTAAAACCGAATTGGCAGCCAAATAAAAAAAGTAAAAAACCAGCACCTAACGTAATGAGGCGAAAAAGCTTAGGCGTGATAAATTTTCTTGTAAAATGAATGCTGCCCGCAATATTTAAATTCCAAAGAATGATGCCAAAAATAATAAAGAAGCTATGAAAAAAGACGGATAGCCACGTTTGACTTTGAAGGCTTTCGCTTAAGCTTGATCCAAATACACCGAACCAAAACACAATATTTAAAGGGTTCATAAGAGCAATAAAAAAACCTGTAAAAAACGACTTATCTTTTTTAGCAGAAGGGTTATTTACATCTACTGAAAAGGAACGAGAGACAGCTTGTTTCATACTTTGAAAGCCAACAAATGTGAGCATGACAAAACCCGTTGCATACAGGACAACCGTAACAGCCTGCATCTGAACAAAAGGGGTTAACCCTATTAAAATGAGAAGCATAAATAAGATATCGGCTGTCATTCCTCCTAAACCAACTAGCCAAGAAGCCCAAAATCCTTTTGTCAGACCTCTTTTAATCATCTCTATATTGATTGGACCTACCGGTGCTGCGAGACTAATACCTAGAATTATTTGTTTTATAGCAATCAAAAACCACTCCACAAACACAGCCTCCTTTCTAACTTGTCCAATAGTAGCTTATATATATATAGATTAGAATTTTATAATTTAGAAGCGAGATTTAGTTAAAAATACTCATAAACTTTCTTTTTTTTAATACACATGTAACGTTGAGTTCCATAAGGAGGGTTTTAATGGCATCAAAAATGCTTTTTCGAGCTAATGAGATTTTAGAGTCAACGCATGTCCCGTTCTGGGGGAAAGATGCTTTTCAATATTTCCAAAGCGATATATTATCAGAAGAAAATCCATTTCCCTGTATATTAGGGGTAGAAGGCTTTAAAAAAGATTTACTGCGTTTTTCATTTGTGACGACTCCTTATAACTATCAAGATATTAAACATGCAGCGGCGGCACTTAGAGAATACATAGATACATTTAAGACCATAGGTCGCTATACATCCTTTGTGTTATTTTTTAAGCCTGAACATAAAGAACGGTCAATCGAAGAGTACGAAACGATGTTTTGGGATACGCTGACGTTTCTTCATCAAATTGATCAAAAGAAATGGCCGCAAGATATTCCGAAAGACCCAAAAGATGCATTATGGGAATTTTGTTTTCACGGAGAACCTATTTTTGTCGTCTGTAATACGCCTGCTCATTCTCTACGTAAAAGCCGTAAGAGCAGAGGATTTATGATTACATTTCAGCCGCGGTGGGTGTTTGAAGGTATGACAGGAGATTCAAAAATAGGGAAGCATGTACAAAAAGTCGTCCGCGATCGGTTAAAAACATATGATGACGTATCAGCTCACCCTGAGTTAGGCTGGTATGGACAGCAGGAAAACAGAGAGTGGAAGCAATATTTTTTACACGATGATAATAACAATACTACTGGACAGTGTCCATTTAAATTAAAAAGGAGTGAGCAGCATGGACGTAAAAAAAGCCTCTATTAAAAAAGGAGTTGGCGGAAAGTTTGAAGAAGTAATTAAAGAGCTGCTTCCGGCGTATACTGGATACGTTGAAGTACAGCACGATATTGCTTTTCAAACACATCCGTCTCATACGCATCCAACTGATGAAATTCTTCATATACTTGAAGGATCTATTTACTTTACAGTTGAACGTGATACGGTTCTATGTCAGGCCGGAGATCGGATACATTTACCGAAACAAACGGTTCATTCTTCAAAAGCCGGTCCTGATGGATGCACATACGTTATTTCCATTTTAAAATAAAGACGAAAGAAGATGATGCTTATGCTACGTTCCCGGCCAGTGTTGCTACTTATCGATGTACAAGAAGGGTTTTATTCACCCCAGTGGGGAGAAAGAAACAATTTAGATGCAGAAAAGAATATGCTGACGCTACTGCAAGCATGGAGGCGCCAAGACTATCCTGTCATTCACGTGCAGCATGCATCAGAAAATCCAGACTCTCCTTTACATCCAAGTTCAAAGGGGTTTCAATTCAAAGAAGGATTTGGTCCACAAGAAGACGAATACTTAATTCGCAAGCACGTGAACAGCTGTTTCATTGGAACAGAGCTAGATAGCTATTTAAAAGCAAATGGCTATGATACGCTTATCTTAATAGGACTAACTACTAATCACTGCGTCTCTACGACTGCGCGCATGGCTGGAAATCTAGGGTATAGGACGTATGTTGCGAACGATGCAACGGCCTGTTTTGATTGTATGTCCTACGATGGAAAAACCAGACTTCTTGCAGAAGATGTACATACATTCGCACTGTCTTCCTTGCACGGAGAGTTTGCAACGGTCGTTTCTACAAAAGAGACTCTTCAAGTCCTTCAAACCTTTCAATATGCCCAAAACCAATAACCGATGTGCATGCGCACATCGGTTTTTTATGTAGATTATGTTTCTTAAAAGAAGTAAAATAAAGATAATTCTATACTATAAGGAGTTTGTACATATGATCATTCGTTATGCTAAAGAAGAAGATTTACCTATGCTTGTTGAAATTTATAATCAGTCCGTTCAAACAAGTGCTGCTACTTTTGACTTAACGCCTGTAACAGTAGAACAAAGAAGGGGCTGGTTTAATAATCATATTAGCAATGAACTTTTTCCACTTATTGTCGCGGAAAAAGATGGAGTAGTAGCGGGCTATGCTTCGCTTTCCTCGTATCGAGATAAAGAAGCGTACATTCAAACAGTAGAGCTATCGATTTATATTGATAAAAATCAACAAGGGCATGGTATTGGGAAACAGCTTATGAAGCGCATTTTGGAATTAGCTAAAGAGCTCGACCATCACGTTGTCATTTCAGGAATTACAAAAGGAAATGATATCAGTATCAAAATGCATGAGCAATTTAATTTTACATTTTGCGGAGAGTTTAAAGAAGTGGGCTGGAAATTTGATCAGTGGCAAGATGTACTTTTTTATCAGCTTATTTTATAAGATGTATGACGCCTTTACACATTGTAACGTTTTAGTTTCATGTGTAAAGGTTATTAAAATAATAAGTTGTTTTATTATTTTAATACGAAAGGTGTTAGCTATCATGAGTACACATTTTCAATATCAACATCTAAGAGCTGTGCCGAAAAGATGGTCCCAAAAAGAACTGCATATCCAGCTGAATAGAATCAAACACAATTCTGAACTATCTACTATAGCAGCAGATCCGCTTTTTCATCTGTTAGAATGTACCCGTTCAGGCCTTCAAACTAAACAAGAAATCATAGACTACATCCAAACCATTCCTAATCACCAAATTCCATCTTTTGCAACTCATTTAAGCAGGTTAATTCAGCGTATTTATTATATCGAAGCTGCTGATTACTATAACCGTCCCCTCAAAGGTTATATGCTTGTTATGAAAAACCAACCCGCTTATATATCTCTTCATTTTGCCGATCAGCTCATATAAAAAAAGCGCTCTATTCAAAAGAATAGAGCGCTTTTTTTATTCGTATTTTTTCACTGTTACTTGACATTCTTTTAACGGGATAAGCTTCGACTTTTTCGTCCATTTGTATCCTAACCAAACAATTAAGAATAAAGGAAGTCCGATATAAGAAACAAGTACACCGTACCAGTCAATCGAGTCACCCATAAACGCCGAATAGTTTTGGCCTAAAATAACAACGGCACATAAAATAAAGGCAAAGATAGGGCCAAATGGGAAAAGTTTTGCATGATATGGAAGTTCACTCAAATCATGACCTTGAGCAACAAATGCTCTTCTAAAACGATAGTGGCTGATCGCAATTCCTAACCAAGCAATAAAACCAGACATACCAGAAGCGTTAAGTAACCACGTATATACCGCACCGTCTCCAAAAAATGAAGCACCAAATGCAAGTGTACCGACAAGTGCCGTTGCGATTAAGGCATTAACTGGAACGCCTCGTTTATTCACTTTTGCTAAAAACCTTGGTGCTTTTCCATCTTTGGCTAAGTTCCACAGCATACGCGTAGAAGCATACATGCCTGAGTTACCAGCAGATAAAACAGCTGTTAAAATAACGGCATTAATCGCTGATGCTGCAAACGCCAGACCTGCTCGTTCGAATATCAAAGTAAACGGACTTACTCGCACGTCATCACTTGCTAATGAATTCGCTGTGTATGGAATAAGCATTCCAATAACAAAAATAGCTAAAATATAAAATAACAAGATGCGCCAGAAGACTTGTTTAACTGCGCGAGGAACCGTTTTTTCCGGATCTTCACTTTCTCCAGCTGCGACTCCAAGCAACTCTGTTCCTTGGAATGAAAAACCAGCTGCCATAAAGATACCTAGTACAGTGAAGAATCCACCGTGAATCGGTCCATCACCAAGCGTGAAGTTTTTAAAACCTGGTGCTTCATTGTTAAAGATACCAAAAATCATCATAATACCAATAACTAAAAAGATAATAACCGTTACTACTTTAATTAACGAAAACCAAAATTCAGATTCACCAAATCCTTTTACAGAAAGGTAGTTAAGCCCAAACATAATTAATAAAAACAGGGCACTCCATAAAATAGAAGAAGAGTTCGGGAACCAAAATTTCATAATAAGGGCTCCAGCGGATAATTCAGCTGCAATCGTAATAGCCCAGTTATACCAGTAGTTCCAGCCGAGAGCGAAACCAAAGGATGGATCTACAAAACGAGACGCATACGTACTAAATGAACCAGCTTCAGGCATATAAGCTGCGAGCTCTGCTAGGCTGGTCATCAAAAAGTAAACCATTACGCCAATAATAGCGTAAGCTAAAAGCGCTCCCCCAGGTCCTGCTGTGTGAATTGCTCCACCACTTGCTAGGAATAAGCCGGTTCCGATGGCTCCTCCTAATGAAATCATCGTTAAGTGGCGAGATTTCAACCCACGTTTTAATTCTTGCTGCTCTTGCATAGATAAATACTCCTTTCGAATGTACGGAAAGAGACGGGATAACATAAAAAAAGCCCGCAGTATATGTGCGCGCTTTTAAATCTGAAAACCGCGTCAACCTTCCGTGAAGATAGCTCTTCACATCACTCGCATGATGTGACAGTTCTGTTCCTGTTCGGAGACAGCCCCAGCTTAAATCAACCGAGAAGTGATTTAAACTTCGGCAATTTTTCCTTTCAAGCAACATCCTCAATGTTCTCTGCATTTCCGTTACTTTACTATTAAAAACTGCGACCTCTACCTCATCGATTAGGATGAGGGTTTTTTATATTCAATTGACATAAAAGAAGTATAACAAATACTAAAACGATTGTCATTATAAAAAATAGATTCAGAAAATAGAAACATCTTTGAAATCTCTCGAATCTATTTTGTTACGTATGGTATAATAAACATTGTCTTTATACTACATAAATATCCAAACGTACCACAGGGGGAGCCGCCGTGCTGAGAGTGAACGAAATGTTCAGACCCTTCGAACCTGTTAGTTAACGCTAGCGTAGGAATGTGGGAATAGTAGCATATATTTGCTTACTCCTGTGTAAACCGTTTGATATGAATGATTCAAAAACAGGAGTGAGAAACGTGAATAAAGCATTACCTTTACAGGCTAAAATTGAAATAGCTATTTTTGCAGCATTGGCTTTTTTGATTGATCTTTTACCTTCTATAAAAATTGCAATAGGTGTAAGCATTTCGTTCTCTATGGTTCCTATCTTTATTATGTGTTTTCGATGGGGAGTTAAAGGAGGAGCTTTATCTGGATTTCTATGGGGAATATTACAACTAGCTTTAGGAAATGCGTATATTTTAACCCCGTTGCAAGCTTTTATAGAGTATATTATCGCTGTTACCTTTATTGGATTTGGCGGGATTTTCTCTAGTTCTATTAAAGGATATTTAGCTAATAATCAAAGATCAAAAGCTTTCTTTTTTATTATCTTATCTTTAATTATAGGAAGTTTTGCTCGTTATTTTTGCCATTTTATTGCCGGTTTAATATTTTGGGGATTTGCTGCACCAAAAGGAATGCCTGTTCTATGGTATTCTTTCTCGATAAATGGGATTTCGATGATTGGGTCGTTGCTATCATGTCTAATTATCCTTTCATTGTTAATTCCATCGGCATCAAGAATGATTGTAACTAAATCACACTCATCATAAGAAAAAAGACTAAATCTGCCAAGATTTAGTCTTTTTTCTTATTTGTCACCTTTGTTTACACAAAAGTGTGTCAGGTTTGATAACATAGTTAGTGAAATATTCAAAAAACTGTTTTATGATAGTCAACATATTCAAACGAGATAAAGGATTGATCGTATGCTACAGAAATGGATCACGAGCATAGGTTTAGATATTGGAACAAGCACAACAAAACTGATTGTAAGCAAACTGTTAATAGCAAATCAACAAAATCAGTTTACGCTGCCAGGCTGTCAAATTATTGATCGTCGCGTAACGTATGCAAGTTCCATCTATACAACACCTATGGTAAACGAGGTTGAAATCGATGTTCGAAGGTTAACGCTATTACTAGAAAAAGAGTACAAAAAAGCAGGGATCTCCTTAGATCAAGTGGAGGCGGGTGCTGTGATCATCACAGGAGAAACGGCTCGGAAGCAAAATGCAGAGAGTATCGTTCACTATCTAGCTGAACACGCTGGGAATTTTGTTGTTGCAACAGCTGGTGCTGACTTAGAAGGAATGTTAGCGGCAAAAGGATCGGGAGCAATCGAACATTCTGCTGAAACCAATAAAGTGATTGCCAATATTGATGTAGGTGGAGGCACTGCTAACATCGCCTTATGTCAAAATGGAAAAGTGATTGAAACGTTTACCCTGCATGTAGGCGGAAGATTAATTCGACTAAACGAAGATGGTATTGTTACCTACGTTTCGTCTTATTTGACTGAATTTTTAAAAAATAATTCTCTGATGCTTCAAGAAGGCGAAAAAGCAACATTTGAAAAACTCTCGTCTATTTGCAAATTGCTAGCTAAAGAAACCGTGGATTATGTGAGCGCACTGAAGCAAACCTCTTTGCTGCTCGTTTCCCCTCATACAAGATCTTCTACTCGGCCAGAGACAATCATGGTCTCGGGAGGAGTAGGAGCCATGATAGAGAAGGAGAAACCAAAAACAGTGAAGGAAGTGGCCATACACGGAGACATTGGTCCGCTGCTAGCTTATCAGTTTCAAGCCATACAGGTATCTCAAGCCGCTGAAACAACGCGAGCCACTGTCATTGGAGCTGGTATGCAAAATACAGAAGTTAGCGGATCAACCGTATACATTAAATCAAAGCGGCTGCCGCTAAAAAATATTCCGATTATAGAGATACCCGTACAGCAAGAGGAGGAGTGGAATCCGCAGCTGTTTCAAGAAAGAGCTCGAACGGCATGTATGCAGGCTTCAACTGTTTTCAGCGCAGAAGATCCTCCCGTTGCTATTGCTTTATCTCATTTCCCTTACTGCAGCTATAGAATGCTGCAAGAATTAGCAAAAGTAATAAGCGCTGAATTTGGTGCTTGTTTTAAAGGAGCTAAGTGCCTCGTTGTTTTATGCGAGCAGGATATTGCTAAAGCTTTAGGACAAGCACTAGCCAAACAGGAGAACGAATTAGAAATTATTTGTTTAGATCAAATTGACTTTACCCACGGAGATTATATCGATCTAGGGTTACCCGTAGCTGGAGAGGCAATCTCTGTTTCGATTAAAACACTCGCTTTTTCATCATAATCAACTGAACATACAAGGAGGAAACGATGTTTAAAACTACCCGGTTGTTAGGAGAAACATTTTCATTTTATAGCTTGAAAGAAATTATGGCCAAAGCAAACGAAGAACGTTCTGGAGATCAGCTCGCAGGAGTTAGCGCTGAGTCAATGAAAGAACGAATGGCAGCCAAACAAGTGCTAGCTGATATCACACTTGCTGATATTCGAAATTACCCGCTGCTAAGCGCAGATGAAGACAACGTCTCGGCATTAATCGAAAGTCAGATTGATTCATCGGTTTACGACATTATTAAAAATTGGACAGTAGGGGAGTTAAGAGAATACATCTTATCTGATGAGCATACCGGAGAAGAGCTTCTTGCGCTTAGCAAGGGATTAAACAGCGAAATGATTGCGGCAGCTACCAAAATTATGTCCAATTTAGATTTAATTCAAGGAGCTGCCAAGATAGAAGTGCAAACTACTTGTCAAACGACTATCGGTCAAAAAGGCGTATTGGCTTCAAGAGCCCAGCCTAATCATCCTTCAGATAACTTAAAAGGAATGAGAGCATCTCTCTACGAAGCGTTAAGCTATGGAATTGGAGATGCGGTTATCGGAATTAACCCTGTTATTGATACAACGGATAATATCTACGCGCTTTTAAATGAAACAAAAAATATAATCAACGAATGGTCAATTCCTACTCAAAACTGTGTATTATCACATGTGACGAGCCAAATGAGAGCAATCGAAAAAGGAGCAGCTGCTGACTTGATTTTCCAAAGTTTAGCAGGCACAGAAGCCGGTAATGATTCATTTGGGATTTCACTGTCTATGCTCGATGAAGCGACAGCGTTAATTCATGAAAAAGGGACAGCAAAAGGTCCGAACCGCTGGTATTTTGAAACAGGACAAGGTTCTGAATTGTCAGCAGAAGCCCACTATAATATTGATCAAGTAACGCTCGAAGCTAGATGCTACGGCTTAGCTCGCCACTACAAGCCTTTCTTAGTTAACACGGTTGTTGGATTTATTGGACCTGAATATTTATATAACAGCAAACAAGTCCTGCGAGCTGGGCTAGAAGATCACTTTATGGGCAAAATGCACGGCTTACCTATGGGAGTAGACGTATGTTACACCAACCACATGGATGCTGATCAAAACGATATGGATAATTTAAGTATGCTTCTAGGAACAGCTGGGGTGAACTTTGTAATAGGAGTGCCCATGGCTGATGACTGCATGCTAAACTATCAGTCTCTTAGTTATCATGATATCGCAACCGTGCGCAATGTACTCGGCCGTACCCCAACGCCGTTATTTCAAAAATGGCTTGAAGATCAGCGTATTATGGAAAACGGACGCTTCACATCAAGAGCTGGAGACCCAACTATTTTTATGAATTTGATTTAAGGAAGGTGCTTACTATGATACCAAAGTCAAATCGCGATCCGCTTGAAACACTTAAACAATTTACCCCTGCCCGCATAGGTGTTGGCCGTACAGGAACAAGGCCGCTAACAAAAGACGTTTTATCTTTTCGCACAGATCATGCCGCAGCCGTAGACTCTGTATACGGCTCAGTTTCAGAAGATATTCTATCTGAGTTTAACCTTTTTTCTGTGAATACACGCGCGGAGTCAAAAGAACATTATTTAAAACGGCCGGATCAAGGGAGGTTATTAGCAGATGACGCTAAGAAAGAGATTTTAAAAAACTGCGTGCAGCAGCCTGATGTACAAGTAGTGGTATCAGATGGACTGAGTGCTAAGGCAATTGAAGAAAACGTGAGCGACGTGTATCCTGCTTTAATTGATTCACTGGAGTCATATGGACTTCGTATCGGGACTTCGTTTTTTGTAAAAGGAGGACGAGTTGCATGTATGGATGAAATTGGTGAAATCATAAAGCCAAAAGCACTTGTGCTATTGATTGGAGAGCGACCTGGGCTGGTCAGTGCTGAATCCATGAGTGCTTACATGTGCTATGAACCTAGCAAAGGAAAAAAAGAGTCTGATCGTATGGTTATTTCTAATATTCATAAAAGAGGAACGCCTCCTATTGAGGCAGCCGCACATATCGGTACCATGATTGACAAAATGATTAAGCAGCAAACAAGCGGTGTACATCTTATTGTCTAAACATCAAAAGGAGGAGAACGTATGGCGTTACAAAAACAATTAAAACCTATTCATTTATGGGCTATTTCAGTTGGTATGGTTATTTCAGGACAATACTTTGGGTGGAACTACGGGTTTGAACAAGGCGGGATTATCGGACTTGCAATTGCAACCTTAATTGTAACCGTGTTTTACACAACGTTTATGTTCAGCTATGCAGAGCTTTCAACATCTATCCCGCAAGCTGGTGGACCTTCAGCTTATGCAAGAAGAGCACTTGGACCTTTTGGCGGATATATCGCCGGAATTGCATGCTTGCTTGAATTTATTTTTGCTCCTCCTGCTATTGCGGTATCAACAGGAGCATACCTGCACTTTCTTATCCCAGCCGTTAACCCTGTATATGCAACGGTAGGTGCCTTTATTTTCTTTGTTTTACTAAATTTAATCGGGGTAAAAGAAGTAGCGGTGATTGAGCTTACAGCTACCATTGTTGCACTAATTGGTTTATCTATTTTTTATGTAGCTGGTTTGCCTCATGTACAAACATCAAATATTTTCAACGCTCATTCATTTATTAACGGGCCAACAGGGGTACTAGCGGCTATTCCATTCGCTGTTTGGTTCTATCTTGCAATAGAAGGCGGAGCAATGGCAGCGGAAGAAGTGGAAAACCCTAAGAAAAACATTCCTAAAGGATTTATTGGAGCGATTATTACTCTTGCAACCGCAACGTTGTTTACACTATTTGTAACAGCAGGACTTGGCGGAGGAAGCGGGAAGCTAGCCGATTATCCACTTCCGCAGGCACTGTCTTCTGTATATGGAAACGGCATTTCAACCGTTGTTGCTATTATCGGGCTATTCGGATTGATTGCTAGTTTAAATGGAATCATCATGGGATTTTCAAGACAAACCTATGCGCTTGCACGAGATGGTTACTTCCCTAAATTTCTTGCTAAAACGAATAAAAAAGGAGTTCCTGTCGGCGGTTTGTTGATTCCGGGAGCAATCGGTGTGATTTGCGCTGGATCTGCCACGTTTGCCAATGCCCTTATTATCTTATCTGTATTCGGAGCAATGATGATGTACTGCATCAGTTTAGTTTCTCTTTTTATTTTACGCAAAAAAGAACCTAACTTGTCTCGTCCTTTTAAAGTAAATTACCCGGTAGTGCCAAGCGTTGCTTTAGTATTAGGTATTCTGTGCTTATACAGCATTATAAAATACAGTGTGCTTACAACAAGTTTAATGCTGTTTGGTGTTTCTCTACCTTTAATGTATGTGATTCTTGGCATTTTCCTTCTTTCAATTATTTACTATGTTTTTTATGGTTCAAGACAGCTTAAAAAAGAGGCATCCAATTCATATCAAGAAGCATCTATTAAATAAGAAGAAAAACGGCTGCTGTAAAGGCAAGCCGTTTTTCTTGTGAAATTAAAGGGTTGAGCGTTTTTTTGTAGAATGATATACTAGGTCTGTTTGTTGGAAGAATATACATACATTTATATTAGATAAAGAAGGGGCAATTATGATGAACAAACGTAATACAATCATTATCACGGTTGTTTCATCTATTCTGTTATCAGCCTGTCAGCAAGAAGAGACAATAAAAGACGGAAATACAATGATAGTAGAAAAAGATGCAAAAAAAGTACTAAATGAACCAAAAACACAGGTAGAAAGCATTCAATCAATTGATTTGAATAAAGAAGCAATGAGCGGAAAATTTATCACAGCCTGGATGACTGATTATTTTTCAGCGTTTGGAAAAGCAGTTGATGACAACTCTTTTAATGATCTAAAAGCTTACTTGAAAGCGGACAGTTCTTTTTATAAAGAGCAGAACCTTCTTGTTGAAAATTTCACACGACAAGGCATCGAGCAGAAGAAGCAAACGTTTCATATTGTCAATTGGTATGAAGAACCTAACCATGTGTTCAAAATACAAACCCACGAGGAAAGCTTATTAAAGCAGCCGGGTAAAGATCCTTACAGCAAAGTTTGCGACCGCCTTTATACAGCTGTTTACCAAAACGATACGTTAAAGCTATCGAGTGTAGAACCATTCGACTTTTCATCTAAACCAAATGCACACACTGAAACTCCCACTACACAAACAACAGATTTACACGACTACGATGGAAAATGGACCACTGGCAATGATAACGGATCTCCTATCATTCAATTTCTTGCTACATCCAACTCGGAAGCGACGATTAAAATAAATTCGTACCAGCCACCTAGCAAAATCCGCGTGTCAACCGTTGAACAAAAAAATATTCGCTTTGAAAATAACCAAGCCGCCATTGAATATGAAAATGATGGACAAGGAAATAAAGGAACCATTGTCATTACGCTTAAAGAAAACTCCATTTCGTTACTCGCTAAAACAGATCAAAATAAAAAGGCAAAATGGGGAATTCCAAGCGGTGATTACGTACTTGATACGTTTGAGAATTAAAGATCCTTTTAAGAACAGACTAAATTCGGCATTGAGGAGGACACCTTATGCATAAAAAATGGACGATTGCATTCGTTCTACTGCTGCTAATGGTTTTGACGGCCTGTGAAGAAAAAGAAACAGTTAAGTTATCCAAACCAACCGAACCTTCCTCAGATGAAGTGATCCCAAAAGATCAAGCTAAGTCATCTATCAAGCCTGATCTTGTATCAGAAAAAAAAGCAGAAAAAACTGCAGTTGAGACGATGAATAAAATTTCAAGCACCTATAAAGAATTAGGTGAAGAGTATGAATGGGATAATGAATCTAACCCTGCTGATTATGAAACGTTAAAAAAAGCGCTAACGCCATATGCAACATCATCTTTAATTGCAACAAAGCTAAAAAGTATTTCTACTAACTATTACTGTAAAGAATGTAATATGAGCTTTTTCCCTGATGTAACTCATCTTATTCGATTTGAACTTATTAACAATCACGCCGGGCAATTTTCGGTGTCAGCCATTGAACCAATTAGTAAAGAAGGAAGCGGCGGACTGACCATTTACATGAATTTTAAATACGTTAATAAGCAATGGAAGTTAAATGAATGGGATGAAGTTACCTATCATCAAAAATACCTCAACATTACGGCCGATGAATATATGGAATACGTGAAGTCAATTAATCCTTCTAGTGATATTTCATACCAAGGCGAAACAACCCGCACAAATGAAAAAGGGGAAAAGGAAGAAATCATGGTTTTCAAAGAGAACCATACAAAGTATGCCATCAGCAAAAACAGCTCTCAGCGAATCGACGACTTTAAAGAAGATGAAAAAGAAAAAGAAGAGAAGGAAGAAAAAGAGTTTAATTTAAAAAATATCCCAAAAGTTGATCAAGAAACAGCAGATATTTTTATTGAACATTATTTGCGAGATTTAACAAAGTCCATTAACACAAATAAATTCGAACACGTACAGCCTTATATCCAGCGTGACAGTGTTTTGTGGAATGATCAAAAGCAGCTTGTGAAAATGCTGTATGAAAGAGACATTCGAGAAGAACTCGTTGATTATTCGGTATTAGACGTTGAACCTGTGAGTGAAGAAGAAGAAGATGATGATGATGAAACGGTCTATACAATCCAAACAAAAGAAGTTATTTCCATTACAACGAACGGTCAAAGTCAAGAAAAAGAGTATTACCGAACGTATACCGTTTCTTACAGTAACAAACAGTTGTATCTGACAAAAATTGAATCACTTTAAAAAACATCACGCTTTGCGTGATGTTTTTATGTATACACAATTTGTGTAATTCCTATCATGGTAGATTTTAACGTTCCACCATAAAAAGCAAATCTTTAGAAAGAGCATTTTAAAAAATACTTTACTATACTAACGCAAGATAACTCTTCCTTATCAAGCGTTCGTATGATAAAGTAGAGTAATAAGCAGAAAATAGAATTTATTTTACATATAATGGATGTTTTTATTAAAATCTTAAAAAAACGGCTTTCTAAATTGAGTTTTGAGAGGTTTTTGAAAACTTTTAATGGTATTTGTTGCAGTTTGATAAAAACTCGTTATATACCATTTTGGATCATTTAAAAGGTATTTCTTTATTTGTGGTAATTAGGAGGATTAAAATGGAAGAATTTGAATTATCGCCTGCGAAAAATTCGTTTCGCCAGCTAAAAGAGCAGTGGGAAGAGGCAGAGCTGTTAGATGAAGATAACAACTTGAATTTAAAGCACGTTTCAGATGAAGAATTTATTCAGCTCTTTTTTTCAATGCGTATTATCAAAAAATCACTTTCTCCTCATACGATCAGATCTTACAATCAAGACATGAAAACGATTCTGTCTTTTTTCTATGAACGAGAGATTACATTAAAATCGATTGGATTTATGGAAGTCAAATTATTTAATGAAGAAATGATAAATCAATATGCCAATCGCACTGCTGCAAGAAAACTAGAATTTTTTAGAAGAATGCTAGAGTTTGGACACGCTACTCATTTTTATCCTTCGCTGTATACGACGTGGATTGAAAAACCATCTATCGCAAAAGGACATTACAGTGATAAGGAAAAACAAAATCGTACTGAATACCGAGAGCTAACCGATCGCGAAGCCCAGGTGATTGTAAATGCGTTAGAATCCGTCGTGCGCATTCGCCAGCATGAAAAGGAATTTAAAGCGCGCAACCGCTTAATGGGAATGCTTTTGTATATGAGTGGAATGCGTTCAAGTGAACTGCTAAGTTTAAATTGGGGAAGCTTCCGCGAAGACCGCCGCGGAAATTTGGTTGTAGATGTGATTGGTAAAGGAAAAAAAGAACGTACTATTCCCGTGTTTGATGATGTGAAAGAAACACTTTTCACTTATCGGCAAGCGTTAAATGAAAGCACCGAACTAAGTCCTTTTGACACTGAACCGCTTTTTTATTCTATTAAAGAGTATTATCGTACCGGCGAAAAGAAGCGATTATCCTATACAACGTTGTATCGAACGATTAAGTCAGCTGTTTATAAAGTAAAAGGAAACGCGTCTATTTCTCCTCATTGGTTTCGTCATACCTTTATTACAAACAGTTTAGCTAATGACGTTCCGCTTGCGGTTGTGAAACAAGTAGTAGGGCATTCTTCTATTGCTACAACGAACGTTTATCTTGAAAAACTTCAAGAGGATACGGTATACGACGCGTTTCGAAAGTCGGGCTATCGCTAATTACTTATAATGTTTTTATGTAAACTAAAAAATATATATTTTCATTTTTACTGCTCATGCGTATGAAATAAGTTGTATAAATGAATAAGTTACTTTTCCTACAATATAATGGTAGAAAGTCGATAAAGGAGGGAGCTACCTATGACGGCTAAACATCCGCTTCACTACCATTTCGGAGAAGTAACGGAGCTTTTTCATTACATATACGAAGTTTGTGAAACAGCAGGTATTTATATTGACTGGAGCGGAACAGCCCAAACCGTTCAGCTATATCGAAGTAAAGAATCTTTTTTATCCGGAGAACGCTACATCGGAGCGATTCAATATGAAGGGAGCAATCAGTTTCAAAAAAGATGGCCTTCTACCGTCAGTTTGAGATTTCGACGTGCAAACTTGTCGTTTATTTTAAAATATTGTTTAGAACAAATTGAAGACTACCGCAAAGACACAAATAAAGAACCCTTCATTAATCCAAATGCAGAATCCATCGCGTTTAAATTCACCTCTTTAACAGATGAAACCAAACAAGTGATTTCAAAAATTAAAGAAGTATTATGTATTGCCAACTACGTATAAAACCCCGCAGAATGTTACCTGTGGGGTTTTGGGTATTTAACGCAGGTTTTCTGCGTCTTGAAGCAATTGTTCGGCGCGGAATTCAAGTTTTTGTAAAGTGTCGGTATAAATCTTTACCTGCTGCTCGTTTAGCTGGGACGTTAATTCGGAAAATACCTGTTCTACAGCAGGCGTCACTTCTGTTTTTAAACGCAGGCCGTCTTCTGTTATTTGAATAAAAAACGAGCGGCGATCTTCTGGATTTCTAACACGCTGAATCCAATTTTGTTTTTCTAGTAAATCTAAAATTTTAGTCAGCGTCGCTTGATCTTTATCTGCTCGCTCAGCTAATTGCTTCTGTGTACTATATTCAGCTTCTGATACGCGCTTTAAAACGGTCCACTGTTCTGGCGTAATCCCAAAAGGACGTAAGTGTGCGGCAACGACTCTGCTTAAGCGCTTACTTGTACGAACGGTGGGAATGCCGAATATTTCTTCTAACGATTCCATATAAAACCTCCTGCATATATACCTGCTGTGATTATATCAGCTGTTTTTATTTCTGTAAATTTGTTTGTAAAGGTGATCCTTTATAAAAATAAATTTACACAATAAATCGCAAATACACTAGACTTATTGTATGTATCCTTGTAATCTAGTGTAAGAATAGTTAAACTTTTTCAAAAATAGTAGGGGGTACACACATCCATGATTAAAGCGGTTTTTTTCGACCTAGATGACACGCTACTTTGGGATCAAAAAAGCGTAAAAGAAGCATTCGTTGCAACATGTACATATGCAAGTGAAAAATATAATCTAAAACCTGAAGAACTAGAAGAAGCGGTGCGTAAGGAAGCAAGAGAACTATATGCTTCGTATGAAACCTATGAATTTACGCAAATGATTGGCATTAATCCATTTGAAGGGTTATGGGGAAATTTTTTAGACGATCATGATCAATTCCGAAAAATGAAAGATATTGTTCCTACTTATCGCAAAGAAGCTTGGACTCGAGGCCTTCGTGCTCTAGGAATTCACGACGATGCTTTTGGAGCGGAATTAGCTGAACGTTTTCCATTAGAGCGCCGCAAAACACCTTTTGTATACGAAGAAACGTTTGAAGTGCTTGATCAATTAAAAGGAAAGTACAAGCTGCTGCTGTTAACAAACGGTTCACCTGACTTACAAAATACCAAATTAGATATTACATCAGAACTAGTTCCATATTTTGATGAGATTGTGATTTCAGGGGCATTTGGCCGGGGTAAGCCTGATCCATCTATTTTCGACCATGCTTTATCACTTATGGATTTAAAGAAAGATGAAGCGATCATGGTTGGAGATAATTTAATGACAGATATACTGGGTTCTTCTCGCGTTGGAATGAAATCTGTATGGATTAATCGTCACGATAAAGAGCGAAATGAAGTCATTCCTACTTATGAAATTACCCATTTAAGTGAACTGCATTCAATTTTAGATGAACTAAATTCGTAATACGAACAAACAAAAAGAGGCGTAAATCGTCTCTTTTTTGTTGTAAAAACAAGTACAAAAGTCTCTGAAAGTCCTATATCCGTTCCAAACCTCACTGACTTCAGTCACTTTTTCTTCTTCCTGCATAGTAAACCAATCTTATCCTTGATTCCCAGATAAATACCATGTAGCATAGTATATAGACTAGTCATTGGAGGAATAACATGAAGAAAATAGTTACCAGAAGCCTTGTAGCGGCTGTTTTGTTCACAAGTCTCGCCGCTTGTGAAGACAAACAAGGCGATACGCACGTCACTTACAAAAACCCTCAACCTAAACATGCCCCTGGAGCAGACACTATTTCAGCAACAGATGAAACGATGGCGCCTGTAAGCCGGGTAGCGACAGAAGATGAAACCGATGATCGATTAGCATTTGGAGAACGATCAAAACACGGTCAATATTATGTTTCCGCAACGGATGCACAATTTTATCCTGTTAAAGGAGCTAAACAAGTAAACACTCAGTACGTTGTCGTATCCGTTCAGTTTCAGCGAACACCTAATGAACATTCGACTGTAGTATTAAACGACACAACGTTTACATTACAAGACACAACAACTTATCAAATCTACGAACCGTCTGATGGAGGAAATTTATCGACAGAAACCCCGCACATTTTGTGGACAGCTTTTTCATCACCGTCATTATCTGACGACGAACCACTTAACCTCGATGTTGCATTTAAAATTCCAAAAAAGGCCAACCATACGTATAACCTGTTAATTACACAGCAATCAGAACGAGCAGATGTGTTTAAGTTTGAAGAAGCCAAACAAGATTATTAATTACATACAGAAAAAAACGCCTATCTTTTGTTGTATAGAAAAAGAAGGCGTTTTTTTGTAAAACTATCTTGTTTCTCATAGAAAGAGCAAACGATAGACATAAAAAGAAAAAGAGAATAGACATAAAACGCGTTAGTGTAGTCAAGTTCAAAAAGAACGTGTATCATTGTAACTACTGGTACCAAAAGATAGACATAAAATATAAATAAAAAAGTTATGAGAAAGGAAAAGGTGCGTACATCACGTTAAAGACATATGAATCATAAACATACAAAAACAACTACTGAATTTAGTAATAAAAAAATAAACATGCATTTAAATAGAAAGCTATCAGCCGCCATTATAGCTGCGTTTCTTTTTACTTTACTTTTTTGTTTTATGCCAGGTATAAAAGAATCAATTCCTAATTTTTCTATTAAAAAAACCAGTCAGAATTTCATTGATTTATTTCCTTTATACCTTTTATTTTTTACACCCTTCTTTTTAATAATGGGGACGTTAGGCACGGTTATCGTTGATTTATTAGTCAGTGCTTTTGTAAAAGACCGTAGTAAAAAAATTGATTTTATCATGTCATTCATATTTCACGCCATTTTTGGGTTATTAATGTTTGAATTCGGAATGTTGGGCGTCATTCTTATTTTTATTGTGGATCGCCTTCTTTCAATCCGTAAAGAAAACTATTCTTATTTATATCCACTGGGTTGCTTAGTACTGTCGGCCATTATTGGAACTCTCGTCTACTTCATTTTTACTATCGTTTAATAAAAAAATAATAAAAAAGAGACCCCATTGTTAGACTATATCTAACTTTTCAGGGTCTCTTTTTTGTTTTTTCTTGAAAGTTTGATTTATTTACTATGCGAATGTTTGATAAATCAAAAAGATATTTAAACAAATGACTAATGCAGCTATCACCCAAGCTACAGTAGTTGTTGCTTTATGATTAACCAACCCGCCCATGATTTTTTTATTACTTGTAAACATGATAAGAGGTACAAGCGCAAATGCAATTCCGAACGATAAAATAACTTGACTGACAACTAGTGCACTTGTTGGATTTACGCCAAGTCCGATAATCAAAAGCGGCGGAATAATTGTAATGAAACGACGAAGATATAAAGGAATTCTGCGTTTAATAAATCCTTGCATGATGACATCTCCAGACATTGTTCCGACTGAAGAGCTTGAAAGTCCTGAAGATAATAATCCAACACCGAACGCAATAGCTGCAAAAGGACCAATTAAATGTTCAAATTGTGTAAAAGCCACGTCCAAATCTTGCACGTTTAGTCCGTTTTTAAAGAATAGAGCGGCTGCGACAATCAGCATGCTTGCATTAATTGCACCAGCGATAATCATGGCAATCACAATATCGATAAATTCAAAGCGGAAAATCGCTTTTTTCTCCGATTCTGTAGTTCCTACCACGCGGCGCTGCGTAAGAGCTGAGTGCAAATAAATCGCGTGCGGCATAACTGTAGCACCTAAAATCCCAGAAGCTAACAGCACGCTGTCTGTCCCGTGAAACTGAGGGACAAATAAGCCGTGGACAACACTTGCGCCGTCTGGATGCGCAAGAAACATTTGAGTCCCAAAAGCTAATACCACAATAAAAACCATTGCTGCAATCGCTGCTTCTAGCAGTCGAACACCTCGTCTTTGTAACTCTAAAATAGCAAAAGAACCTACCGCTGCGATGAGTGCAGCTGGGAACAAAGGAATATGAAATAATAAATAAATTCCAAGAGCAGCCCCAATAAATTCTGCTAAATCCGTCGCCATAATGACTAATTCCCCTTGGATCCAAAGCCCAAAAGAAACGAAGGACGGGAAGTGTTCCTGTGCTATCTCGGGTAAATTCAAGCCTGTTGCAATACCTAATTTAGCTGATAACGATTGAATTAAGACAGCCATTAAGTTAGAAATTAATACAACCCAAAGCAACATGTATCCGTATTGAGAGCCTGCTGCGATGTTAGTAGCAAAATTACCTGGGTCAATATAAGCAACCGCTGCGATAAAGGCAGGCCCTAAGAAAGGTAATAATCGCTTAATTCCTTTTGTTTTACCCGACAATACGTCTTGAGCACTTAGCTGCATAGCTGATAATGCTTTACTGCCGTTTTGATCTTTCATGTCTAGTGCTCCTTTCTTTGATGAACAATAAATAGCCCAAGCTAATTTTTTTATATGAAGTACAAAATGTTTCCTTAATGCAAATTATATGCTGGCAAAGGTTCTTTTGACAATAAAAAAGTTTAGCAAAAAATATAAATCATCTTCAGCTGTTTTTTATCCCGTTTGGCACAATTCTTTAAATGCACACCCGTGACAGGAGGAAGGCGTATCTGCTTGAGGGAAATGCTCAAGCGGAAGAGGCTGATTTACCTCTGAGTGTTCCAAAAAAGTTTTCATATAGTCAATGCTTGTATCGATTTGCCGAAGAACAGCTTCAATTTCGTGAAGAGTAAGCTGATACGTACGCGCACTGCCTGAAAGCAAGTATTCGTTTCGGACTTTTATCTGATCAACAGAAATATTATATTCAGCTAGCACGTAGAGAGCGTAAATTGCCAGTTGAAACAAATCATCTTTTGTTTGTTTACTTGTTTTCCAATCAACAATCGTAAATTCGTCTGTGACTGGATTTTTAAAAAGGGAATGAAAAGGCGCATATACTTTATGATCATACACATTTATAGAACGAAACGACTGAGGAGAATCTACTTCTAAAGAAGGTGAAGACACCACGTCGCAAAACGATTTACTTTGTAAAAAGTTATGTACACAAATGTGTACCCGCTTTTGCATGTCTTTAAGATCTTTTTTAGAAATATAGCCGTTTTCGTAGAATTCTAAAAGCATCTTATACTGAGCAGGCTTATGATACCAAAGCTCTCCATAGTCAGTAGAATCACGCAGTGCGTTATTTAGTAGCTGCTGTACTTTCTTCACTAAATTTTGTTCACCCGGGACAATCTGTGTAGATGTATAGTCAGAAATGGCTTCTGTAATCACCTGACGGACGGCTTGTCCTGCGTACATAGATAAAGTAGAAACCTTTTTTAAACGATAAGCGCTTTGAGACTGTGCAGAAGCGCTGTCAAGCCATCCGTTGTGTGAGACATAATAATGATATGCATACTTTCGTTTGCACTGTGTGATCATTTTATGCCTGGAATAGGACCATGAAAATTCAGGGAAATCAGTGATTTGAAACAAGCTATTCACATCCTTTTTCAAAAACTGCGCATAGGTTGGTCTATTAGTGTATTCGTATATGAGTTAAAATAGACTAAAAGTGTAGAGAGTGAATAGCTACGCATGCATATTATTTTGTGGATTCTTGCGAAATATGTATAAATAGAAAAAACTATTTAAAAATTGGTTGCTTTTTTCTATGGCAGATGTTATATTAATAAAGCGATGAGCTAATTTGTGTAAGTCGAAGGACATGCTTTCGAGCTAAACGTGTGAATGTGGTCACACGGTCCCCGCCACAAACGCATCAAAGACGTCCTGCGTGGACGTCTTTTTCATTTTATAAAAAAGAGAGCATATTGCTCTCTTTTTTTGTGGTAACTTTTTGATCCCTTCTATAATTTCTGCCCCTTTTATTTACTGCAGCCAAACTTACTGTATTTGCACATTTGCCGCATATTGCATTGTTCCTCTTGTAGAGTTAATCACGATATCTACAACGTAAAAACCTTGATTTTCAGGAATCTTAAATTCATTATTTTTGACAAACAGCTTGGTTTTTTCACCGTTATTTTTCCATATATGCACGCTCACGCCGCGAATATAAGCGTCGTCTAGGTTGGAAAAATGGAGCTTAACCAATTGTTGCTGCTTTAAAGGGATACTTTTTTGCTGCGATATGTATGTATATAAATCATATACATTTATTTCTTTTTTTGTTGTTGAACGGCCGTTTGACCAGTTAATAGAACCTTTGTGAAGGTGATAGGTATGTTCGCTCACCGCAAGCGCAGCTTCAGGTTTGTTTTGGTCGTATTCTTCCTCTAGAAAGAAAGCACTGTTCTTAAGTAAAAGTAAGAAGAACACCGTAACAGCCCCTAGACCGCTTAAGACATATACACCACATTTTGCGGGTTGTACTTTCATAATAATTTCCTTTCACAGACCAATAATTAAGGAGGATAGGTACATAAAATTTCCACTTTTTCTATTCTAAACGATTACAAGTGAAATTACATTTATTGCTTTCTTTCTTCACAAAAAACAGGATAATAGTCATGTGTTTTCTATAAAAGGTCTCCTTATATCCAATTCAAACCCATATAAAAGGAAGATAAATGGAAATTAAAAGAGGGAATCTAAAAAATTTACAGAAGTTGATAAGTGATTTAAAATTATACAGAGGAAAAAAGGATTTCAAAAAAAGGGAGATTAGTAGGTTTTTCGTTCTACTGCAGCTACTTAAAAAGCCGTATTTTTCGTAAGAAACTGTAAAGCTATATTTTATAAAGGTGAACCAATACATATACAAACAAAAGGGACACACAAAAAGGGGGATCAGCATGGAAATTAGAGAACTAGAATTACATGATGCTGCAAACTTTGTAGATTTGCTTAAACAGATTGAAGAAGAAAGTAAGTTTATGCTGTTCGAAAGCGGAGAGCGAAAGCTGAGTACGGATCAGCAGGAGAAAAACATCGAAATCTTTAAGCAGCAGCCAAACTCTACGATTATTGTAGCAGAAGAAAACGAGATGCTTGTGGGATATATAGCTGCAACAGGGGGCGAAGCTAACCGAAACGCTCACATCGCTTCTTTGACATTAGGTATTCGAAAGACGTTTCAAAATCAAGGAATTGGGACGGCTTTAATCGGTGCACTTGAAGAATGGGCGAGAGAACACCATATTCATCGTCTTGAACTGACAGTCGCTATACAGCATGAAAAGGCTCTTTCTTTATATGATAAAGTAGGATTTGGAATCGAAGGAACAAAGAAACATTCACTGCGAATTGGCGGTTTGTTTATTGATGAGTACTATATGTCTAAATTGCTGAATTAAAAAAGAAACGACGTTTAAAGACGCCGTTTCTTTTTTAACTTCCTCTATAAATTTGGTACCCCCACGGTGACACAAGCAAAGGGATGTGATAATGTTCTTGTTCAGAAGACAATCCGACTCGAACAGAAACTTGATTTAAAAAGGGCGGATTTGTTGTTTGGACTTCTTGTTTTTTATAGTATTCCCCAATATGGAACAAAAGTTCATAATCTCCTGATTCAAACGCTTCAGAAGAGAAGAGTGGGTTTGCTAATCTTCCGTCTTCATTTGTAGTACCATGAGAAAGCTTTATTCGTTTACTTTCTGACTGGATGTGATAGAAATCAACTTTGACAAAAGCAGCCGGACATCCGTGAGTGAGGTCTAAAATATGCGTTGTAATTTTAGTCATGCTCGTTTCTTTGTCTCCTTTTCTTCAGTAATTTTATCAGTTAAACGAAAGAAAGCAATTTTATATACTTCTTCTAACGCTGTAGCAAACTCCGTTTGTTTGGTATTCTGTAAGCGACTTTGCATTGCCTCGTAAATATCTTCTTTTTGTTTACCTCGTACTGCCAAAATAAAAGGGAAAGGAAACTTTTCTATATACATTCCATTAAGAGAAGAAAACTGTTCATACTCATTTTGTGTTAAGTTTTGTAAGCCTGCTTTTGTTTGTTCTTCAGTAGAAGCAGATGTCATAGCGATATTTTCACCTAGATTTGGATGAGCTTTCAGCAACTTAAGCTGTTTTTCTACAGATGCTTGCGCTACAATTTCTTTCATCTTTCCATGAAGTTGTTCAACGGAAGAGAAAGGGCGCTTAGAATAAGCTTCTTCTGCAACCCAAGGTGAATGTTCAAATATATCGCCAACTAATGAGACAAAATGCTGCTTGCTAAGCTGATTTACATACTGCACAGATACATTATTCATACTAAACCACCTTTACTTTACTTCTGAATAATCTGTCTTCTCTAAAGAGACAGAAGGTACTTTTCGTTCAACCGATGCGTTAAAAAAGAGATTTAATAAAATGGCAGCTAAACTTCCAGTAATAACTCCATCGCTTACAATCACACGCAAAGCATTTGGGAGCTGGGCGAATAAATCGGGTACCACCGTTACACCAAGACCCAGTGAAAGAGAGCACGCAATAATCAGCAAATTTTCTTGTTTAGCCAAATCAACAGCGCTTAGCATTTTGATGCCTGATGAAATAACTAAACCAAACAACACGACCATTGCTCCTCCTAAAACAGGAGTAGGAATAATGGTTGTAAAAGCAGCTATTTTAGGAACAAGTCCCAATAATACGAGAATAAAGCCGGCTACTACCACTACATTTTTTGTTTTTACTTTCGATAATTGAACCAGTCCTACATTCTGAGCGAATGTATTGTAAGGAAAAGCATTAAATAGCCCTCCAAGAACAATGGCGATTCCTTCGGCACGGTAGCCTTTTGTAAAATCTTTTTCAGTTAATTCCCGATCACACAGTTTTCCTAACGCTAAAAATACGCCTGTAGACTCAATAATAATGACCAAGCATACGAGAATCATCGTTAAAATCGGTCCAATTTCAAAAGTGGGCATCCCAAAATAAAAAGGATTGGGAATGTGCAGCCAAGAAGCTTCATTAAAGTTAGTGAAATTAACTTTTCCCATTAATACAGCGGCTATTGTTCCGGCTATAATTCCAATCAACACAGAAAGAGAACGAAGGAAACCGCTGAAAAATCGATTTAAAATTAAAATAAGCGCTAGAACACCAAAGGATAAAAGAAGATTAGAAAGAGAACCAAAATCTTTACTTCCTACTCCTCCTGCCATATTTCGGACAGCGGATGGTACAAGTGATAAACCAATCATCGTCACAACCGTTCCTGTGACAACTGGAGGAAAAAATTTAATAATTTTGCCTAAAAAACTTGCTGCCAGTACGATGAAAATACCACCGGCAATAATCGCTCCGTAAACAGCGCTAATTCCATATTGAGTTCCAATCGCAATCATAGGAGTCACCGCTACAAATGAACTTCCAAGTACAACAGGAAGACCAATCCCAAACCACCTGTTCGTCCAAGCCTGCAGCAGCGTAGCTAGTCCGCAGGTCAGTAAATCGATGGCTACGAGATAGGCTAAGTCATGTGCATTTAAATTTAATGCGCGTCCTACCATCAGCGGAACGAGAATGGCACCCGCATACATAGCGAGTACGTGCTGTAATCCCAATGAAGCTAGTTGAAACGGTCGATTTTGGTTATTCACCTAAAAACCTCCTTTAATTATATCACATGTAATGTTAATAAATATTACATTTAGAATGATACATTAATAGTAAAATGTTTTTTAAGGGATGTCATTAGTCAAGTTGACCAAAAACAGAGGTTTCAATATCTCCTTTTTTACAATATATAGAGAAGTAGGTAAGCTACCGTGTAAAAAGATGTTACATTCCTTTTTTAGTACCAACTCTTAATATCAAGTGATATAATTTTTGTATATATTTTCAACTAATAGAGAGAAGAGGAAACACTTATGTATAATATTGCGGCTCACACATGTAAATTTTTATTAAAAAGAAGGGGGAAGTTTCAGGTAAGGAACAGAGAGTATCTGCCAGCGGATACAGGCTTTGTGATTGCTTGTTCGCATAAGGGATGGGTAGACGTTGTAGCGCTTGGTGCGGCTATTTTGCCTCACCAAATTCATTTTATGGCAAAAAAGGAGCTTTTTAATCATATACTCACTAGTAATGTATTAAAAAAACTTAACGCATTCCCAGTAGATCGTAACAATCCGGGACCCAGCAGCATTAAAACACCTATTAAATTGGCAAAACAAGGACATATCGTCGGGATTTTCCCTAGCGGCACGCGAACAGAGGAAGACGTTCCCTTAAAAAGAGGAGCAGTCACTATAGCAAGTATGGCAAAGGTTCCTATTGTACCCGCAGTTTACAAAGGACCCGCAAATGTAAAAGAGCTATTTTCAAAGGATCCCGTTGTCATTTCCTTTGGGAAGCCTATCTACCTTGCTGAAGGAAAGCTGACAAAAGATCGGCTCGCCGACGTGTCAAATCACTTAACAGCTTCGATTCGTGCGTTAGAGGAAACAGAAACATAACTTCATAGCGGAGGTGCATCATGAAGGATTGGGTACAGAGAAAGCTAAACGATGTGATTAGTGATGATGTGCAGGCAAAAATGAAAGAAAAGATGGCTGAAAGCGGTGTAACCGTTCCTATATCCGCTTCTATGCTCATGCGAATTTTTCAAAAGCAAATGACAAAGCAAGATCAAATTCAGCAATTTTCTATTTCATTTCAAGACTCCTATATTCACGTGAATGGAATTATTAAAAAATTTCTGGTGAGAATTCCATTTTCCATTGTGCTAGAACCTCTTGAAGCAAAAGAACGTACGCTTTTATTCAAAATCCATGAAATGAAACCTCTTAATCAAAATTGGATCAACTATCGAATTTTTCACAAGCCGCCTGTTACTACGTATGAAGAAAAACAAATTCATATCAACCTCAATGAAATTGATAAAGTGAAAGTCATTCCAGTAGGGAAAATCAAACAATTTTCAATACAAGATGAAAAGCTCCGAGTGAAAATTGGTTTATAAATGGTTGTAAATAAAATGTAGAAATAGTTTTTTTAGAAAGAAAACCTTTTCAGTTCAGCACTTAATTCGATTAGGTGCTATTTCTTTATAATTTTTATAAAATTTTTAGAATTTTTCGTCTCTAACTATTGTGACACGCTTCCCTAAAGTTGTACAATGTAACTTATATAGAGGTTTAAGCGAAAAACCCGTAAATATAAAGAGCAAGGAGAAACAACTATGACAACTTATTCAATCGATGTAACACTAAGTCAAACAAAAAAAGAAAAGCCGCAATCTGATCAATTGCAATTCGGGAAAATCTTCACGGACCATATGTTCATTATGGATTATACAGAAGGCCAAGGCTGGCACGACGCTCGTATTGTACCTTATCAACCTATCACATTAGATCCTGCATCCATGATCTTTCATTACGGGCAGTCTGTTTTTGAAGGACTAAAAGCATACGTAACAAAAAAAGAGCAAGTATTATTATTTAGACCAGATGAGAATTTCAAACGTTTAAATAAATCAAACGATCGTCTTTGTATTCCTCATGTTGACGAAGACTTAGCATTAGAAGCGTTAAAACAGCTGATTAAAATTGACCGCGAATGGATTCCTACTGCTGAAGGTACATCACTATACATTCGTCCATTTGTCATCGCGACAGAGCCTTACTTAGGAGTAGCGCCATCTGACCGCTACCAATTTATCATTATTCTATCTCCAGTTGGCTCATATTATAAAGAAGGGATTGCTCCTGTAAAAATTGCGGTTGAAAGCGAATTTGTTCGTGCTGTAGCCGGAGGGACAGGGACTGCTAAAACAGGCGGAAACTATGCTTCAAGCTTAAAAGCTCAGCAGCTTTCTGACTCAAAAGGCTATTCACAAGTACTGTGGTTAGACGGAGTTGAACGCAAGTACATTGAAGAAGTAGGAAGCATGAATATTTTCTTCAAAATTGATGGAGAAGTAGTAACGCCATCTGTGAACGGAAGCATTTTAGAAGGAATTACGCGTAAATCCATCATTGAGCTGCTAAAACACTGGGATATGCCTGTAACTGAGCGCCGTATTTCTATGGAAGAAATTAAGCAAGCTTATTCGGAAGGCAAACTAGAAGAGGCATTTGGAACAGGTACAGCTGCAGTTATTTCTCCGATTGGCGAGCTATTTTGGAATAACGAGAAAATGGTCATCAACGGTGGAAACACAGGAGAAGTATCACAAAAACTGTATGACACTCTAATAGGTATTCAAAATGGTACAGTGGAAGATCCATTCGGCTGGGCAGTGGAAGTGGAATAAATTTCGATAATCGAACATCTTTTTACGTAAAAGAAGCGGGAGCTGTCCCGCTTCTTTTTTTTGTTTGTTGCCGAATAGTCCAAAAGAAACAAATTATATTTTGAATATTTTGAACTATTTATATACTTTTATTGTAAAATAAAATATAATTATCCTTATAAAAGCAAGACTTTGTCTTTATTAGAATTGGCCGCGTTACTTATTCGTTATAAGGGGGAGAACAAAATGCTCTTTTTATCACATGATGAAAAAATTAAACAGCTGGCTTCACACTTAGCTGAACGACTCGAATGGGAATTAAACCAAGAAACCTCAGATGAACAAATGCACGTGCTCATCGGCTACTTATTTGCTTCTCATTTAATCGAGCACCGTCCTACAGGTTATTACGTAAGGTCTCAATACCCTGAGCAGCTAAAAGATTTATATGAAACTTTACACGTCCACCAATAAATTATCTCTTCCTCTTTTGTCCTATATCGTGTAGAATTTTAGAAAATATATGATTTTCTAGTTGATGGCAGAGATAGGATATAGCGTGGTGTGGCATTTACCTTTAAATGATTAAGTAATGGCTTTAGAGGTGAATAATGTTAGCGCAGATTAAAGAAATGAGTTTAGATAAAAATCGTCGTAATCCACATTACCGCGTGTTGTTGCAGTGTCCAGACGGGAGTGAACTATTCATTCACTTTAATTATACATACCGATCAAAAACATATTGGTCAAGAGATGTATATTACAACAATGTTCATAAAAAATCTCAGCTTGCTTGGTATACCCAAAGCGTAGAGGAAATGACTGCTCAGCAGTTTCTTGAAGAGCTAGGAGCTATAGTAAATGAACATTTCAACTTTACACTGCGACGATAACCAAGAAAAGCATCCTTTAACAAGGGTGCTTTTCTTGGTTATTTTACATAAATAAGGACAGAATAATATATATTCTCTTTTTGAAAGTGAAAGGTGGAAAGCTCATGGCGCAAATCGTAATGTGGGTGCTTTTTATCGGTCCTTGGCTATTGCTTTTTGCAGTTGATAAAGAGCGAGTAAAGCGGTATATGGCTGTATCGCTATTCGGAGTGGTATTGTTAACGGTAGTTTTTCAAATCGCAGATCGCTTTAACTGGTGGGAAGTCAATGAAACTCTTTTTTTCTTTGTTAATATGACGCCTTTTCCTTTTGGCATATTTATAATAGGAACGCTTTTTATTTTTTATTTTACCTATCCTGGCTTTTGGATGTTTATGATTATCAATGCAGCGTTCGATTTATTTCAGGCATTTGTCATGAGTCCTATCTTTGAAAAACTAGACATTTATACACTGAAGGGAATGAATCATTTTTTATTATTTGTACTAATGATCGTTATTGCTGTTCTACTTTTTCTTTATCAAAAGTGGCAAGATACTGCGTTTAAGTTATCTATCAAGTGATAGAGAGACAGGTTGTGTTTTATCGTTAACTTTTATATAATGAACGTATAAAACCCTCTATTTATATCGGAAATAGAGGTGTTTTTACTGTGAAAAAGATACAAAATGGCAAAATATCTGCGGATGAACATCATTTTTCGCAAAAAAATTAAAATAATGTAAAAGTTTATGTTAAAATGGCAATGTTGCGTGAACGAATTAACTAACTTTACGCAAGAATGCTATTTACATACGTAAGAAGGAGAGAGATTTAAGATGGCAAAGACGTTAATTTTTGGACATAAAAATCCTGACACAGATACAATCTGTTCTGCAATTGCATACGCTGATTTAAAGAATAAATTAGGTGTAGACGCTGAACCAATTCGATTAGGCGATATTAACGGTGAAACGCAATTCGCTCTTGAAAAGTTCAACGCTGAACTACCACGTTTCGTTGATGAAGTATCTAAAGAAACAAATGAAGTTATTTTAGTGGACCACAACGAACGCCAGCAAAGTGCAAACGATATTGATCAAGTTCGTGTGCTTGAAGTAATTGATCATCACCGTATTGCTAACTTCGAAACAGCAGATCCTTTATACTATCGTGCAGAGCCAGTTGGATGTACGGCAACGATCTTAAACAAGATGTATAAAGAAAACGGCGTAGAAATCGAACCTAACATCGCAGGTCTTATGCTATCAGCTATCATTTCTGATTCTTTATTATTCAAATCACCAACTTGCACAGACCAAGACGTTGCAGCTGCTAAAGAATTAGCGGAAATTGCAGGCGTAGATGCAGAAGAGTACGGATTAGCAATGCTAAAAGCTGGAGCTGACTTAGGTGATAAAACAGCTTCACAATTAATTTCATTAGATGCTAAAGAATTCAGCATGGGCACAAGCAAAGTTGAAATTGCACAAGTGAATGCAATTGACGTAAACGACGTTTTAGTGCGCAAAGTTGAATTGGAAGAAGCGATTACTAAAACAATCGAAGAAAAAGGATTACAATTATTCCTTTTAGTTGTTACAGATATTTTAAACAGCAACTCTACTGCATTAGCATTAGGTTCTGCTGCTTCAAAAGTAGAAGAAGCATACAATGTAACGCTTGAAAACAATACAGCTGTCTTAGAAGGCGTTGTATCACGTAAAAAACAAGTAGTACCTGTATTAACATCTGTATTTGCTTAATAAAAAAACGGCTCGTGTCTACACACGAACCGTTTTTTTGTCTATTTGCACGTTAAGCCAATTTAGTATATCTTCTATCACTTCATCTTTATTTAATTCATTCAGCAATTCATGACGGCACTCTTTAAAAAAACGGTAACTTACATCCTGTAATCCTGCCTTTTTAAAGTCGTTATATACTTTGACTACGCCTTTTGTATAGTTGCCTACTGGATCATATTCTCCAGATACCAAATAAATAGGCAGGCTTGATGGAACTAACTTTATATTAGCTAAGTTAGAGATTTGTTTGATTCCTGTTAGTAAGTCATAGAAAAACCCCGCTGTGAAAACCCCACCGCAATAAGGGTCATTTACATATAAATCTACAGCTTCATTATCTTGACTTAACCAATCAAAAGGTGTCCGAGCAGGATGAAATGATTTATTGTATTGTCCAAAAGAGAGTTTATCAAGCAAAGGGCTAGGAGATCGTAACCCTTTTCTCTTTATCTCTATTTGCGCAGCTAATATACCGCCCTGCAGTGAAAGGGAAGGAATGCTGCCAGTACCTGAGAGTATCACACCATGAATGTGCTCTGTATCCAATTGAATATATCTTCTCGTTAGAAAAGACCCCATGCTGTGACCGAAAAGAAAGATCGGTAGGTCCGAGTGTTCCGTCGAAATGTGCTTAGTCAGAGCAATCATGTCGTAGACTACTGTATCAAAACCATTTTCTTCAGCAAAAAAACGCTTGTCTTCATCTTTTAAAGCTGTTTGACCATGACCTCGGTAATCATTCCCATATACGATATATCCATGTTGCGTTAATACATTAGCAAAGTACTCGTAGCGTCCAATATGTTCGGCCATCCCATGGGCTATTTGGACAACGCCTTTTGCAGAATGGTTTTCAACATTCCATTTTTGTGCAAATATTTCTTTTTCCTGATGACCTCTGTAATAAAAGGATTGTTTCATGCTCAGCATCCACCTTCTGTTTTCCTGTAAAATAAGGGATATATGTATATATTATACTAATTTATGCAGGTGATTTTACTATTTTAAAATAAAAAATGATTATTTTGTCATAAACCTTTACAAACCTTTGTGTGATTTGTTAAATTAGTATTTATATTAAAAATTATTAAACAATTTAAAAAGATTCAGTTTTTAATAGGTTAGATGAATACGGAGGGAATTATTGTGGCAGAATTAAGAAGTAACATGATCAAAAAAGGATTCGACAGAGCACCACACCGCAGCCTACTGCGTGCAGCTGGTGTAAAAGAAGAGGATTTCGGCAAACCGTTTATTGCGGTTGTCAATTCATATATTGATATTGTACCAGGTCATGTTCACTTACAGGAGTTTGGTAAAATCGTAAAAGATGCGATTCGCGAAGCTGGTGGCGTACCTTTTGAAATGAACACTATCGGTGTAGATGACGGTATTGCGATGGGACATATCGGTATGCGTTATTCATTACCAAGTCGTGAAATCATTGCTGACTCAGTTGAAACGGTAGTATCTGCTCACTGGTTTGATGGAATGGTATGTATTCCAAACTGTGATAAAATCACGCCTGGGATGTTAATGGCTTCGTTACGTCTGAATATTCCGACAGTTTTTGTTAGCGGCGGACCAATGAAGGCTGGCGTAACGAGCGACGGCCGTAAGATTTCTCTTTCTTCAGTATTTGAAGGCGTAGGAGCTCATCAAGCTGGTAAACTTGATGATAAAGGATTACTTGAATTAGAACAATTTGGCTGTCCGACATGCGGATCTTGTTCAGGAATGTTTACAGCGAACTCAATGAACTGCTTAGCTGAAGCGTTAGGACTTGCTTTACCTGGAAATGGTACAATCTTAGCAGTTGCTCCTGAACGTAGAGAATTTGTTAAAAAATCAGCTAAACAACTTATGGAATTAATTAAATTAGATTTAAAACCACGTGATATCGTAACAGAAAAAGCAATCGACAACGCATTTGCTTTAGACATGGCGTTAGGTGGTTCTACAAATACAGTTCTTCATACGCTAGCTCTTGCGAATGAAGCTGAAATTGATTATCCGTTAGAACGCATTAATGAAGTAGCGGAACGCGTGCCTCACTTGGCAAAACTCGCTCCGGCTTCGGATGTATTTATTGAAGACTTACATGAAGCAGGAGGCGTATCGGCTGCTTTAAACGAGCTATCTAAAAAAGAAGGAGCTCTTCATTTAGATACGATGACGGTTACTGGAAAAACGCTAGGCGAAAACATTGCAGGATGCGATGTAAAAGATTATAACGTTATTCATCCAATCGATAAGCCGTTCACAGAAAAAGGCGGACTTGCTGTATTGTTTGGTAACTTAGCTCCAGACGGCGCGATCATTAAAACAGGCGGTGTTCAAGACGGCATTACTCGCCATGAAGGACCAGCAATTGTATTTGAGTCTCAAGACGAGGCGCTGCATGGTATTGCTAACGGAAAAGTAAAAGAAGGACATGTCGTAGTCATTCGTTATGAAGGACCAAAAGGCGGACCGGGAATGCCTGAAATGTTAGCTCCAACTTCTCAAATTATGGGAATGGGACTAGGTGCAAAAGTAGCACTATTAACAGACGGACGCTTCTCTGGCGCTTCACGTGGATTATCAATCGGCCACGCATCTCCAGAAGCTGCTGAAGGCGGACCACTAGCATTTGTCGAAGATGGCGACCACATCGTGATTGACATTGAAGATCGTTCAATGAATGTTCAAGTTTCTCCAGATGTTTGGGCAGAACGAAAAGCAAACTGGAAAGGCTTTGAGCCAAAAGTGAAAAAAGGCTATCTTGCAAGATATTCTAAACTTGTAACTTCTGCAAGCACAGGCGGAATTATGAAAATCTAATAGCACAAAAAAGGCTCTCTACGGAGAGCCTTTTTCTTTACTAAAGCAACTGTGCAAAGAAGCCTTTTTAACACGTAAACTCTTTTTTCATAATAACGTGTGGAATACCGTCTTCCATAAAGACATCAGAAGCAGTCTTATACCCTAATTTATGATAAAAAGGTTCAGCTTGAACTTGACCGTGAAGCTTAGATTGAGTTAAGCCTTCTTTTTTCGCTGCTTCTTCTAAGCTGGTCACCACTTCTTTTCCGAGCCCGTATTTTCTAAATTCCTTTAATACGCATATTCGCTCTATTTTGGCGTAATCGTCTACTATGCGGAATCTACCAGAAGCAGCTGGTTCGTTGTTATAATAAATCAACATATGTTTTGCCTTTTCTTCATGCTCATCAAATTCATCTTTCAAGGGCACGCCTTGTTCTTCAACAAACACTGTTTTACGTATACGGAATACTTCTTCAAGCTGCTCTTTTGTTGTAACATGCTCAATTTTCATTAAAATCCTTCCTTTTCTACGAATTTAGGCTTCTTTTTTGTATAATAAAAATACGTGATATAAAAAGAGTATAAAGGAAAAATAAAATGTTGTAAATGCAACAAAAAGCAACCAATAGACATTTTACACAAATTTGTGGTCATTACTCACTGTTTAAACGACCTCAACAATAGTAAGATCAACTGAAACATGTTAAAAAAGCAAAGAAAATGGATTATGAAGCGCTGTGAATCTACATAAATTGTAAAAAGAGAACTATTCACAATAGTAGTGGGATGAAAAAGGGGAATGTATCATGCAAATAACCTTAGTGTATAAAGATGAGCAATCGAATAAATTTTGGAAAGTTGAAAGAAGAGACAGCAAGTTAATCATTCACTTTGGAAAAGTTGATACAGCCGGTCGCATGCAAGTGAAAGAGTTTGCTTCCGCAGAAGCTTGTGAAGCAGAAGCTGAAAAGCTGATTCGTGCAAAATTGAAGAAAGGATATAAGCCTTTAACTTGTTCGATGCAAGTAATGAAAGACAGCACGATGTCAGAGTCTCTCTTTTGGGAATTGATAAAAAAGGCGAAGACAAAATTAGATGTCGATGAGCAAATGGAATGGCTCCGCTCCACGCTAGCGAAGCGTTCTGAAAAGGACATTTTTCGCTTTGATCAGCTACTAAATCAGCATTTTGATCAATCCTATACTTCTTCATTGTGGGCAGCAGCTTATATTGTAATGGGCGGTTGTTCAGATGATTGTTTTGATTATTTTAGAGCGTGGCTTTTATATCAGGGAAAAGACATATATTATAAAGCGATTGAATCTCCTGAGACGATGATTTCTGTACTTAAACCATTAGAAGCAGAAGGCTATGCTCCTCAATTAGAAGAATTACTTTCTGTAGCGTGTGAAGCTTACGAAGAAAAGACAGGTTTAGATAACGACTATTATTATGATAAATATGACCAGTTTGATCCAGTGTGGTACGATGAGCAAGATTTGGATCTTGATTGGGATGAAGATGATGAGGATGGTTTACAGATGCGATTCCCTGTGCTTTGGAGCCGCTATTGGAACAATCATCTCGAATATTAAAAAGAGGAGATGGAAACCTTTAAACAGATTTTCATCTCCTCTTTTTTTATTTTGATAGAGTACGCGACGGAGGGGCCGAAGACAGTTTTGTTTTTTTGTTTAGCATACTGTTCATAATCATTCCAATTACGATTATCGTCATACCAGCTAACGCAATCCCTGTTGGCATACGTCCATTTAATAAAAACACTTCGCCAAGCACGGTAAAAATCATGCTGCCTGATTGAGTTGCTTCAACCGCTCCAAGCAAACCTAAATTTTCTTTTGCCAAGTCTGTTGCGTAAAAGAACGTCATCGTAGCAATTACACCTGAACTCATTGCTAAGATAAAGGCTTGAGAAAATTGTGGCCCACTCGGGATACCTGTAGTAAAGAAGCCGTATATAGCGTAAATAATACTTAACGGAATGCTTCCTAACGCCATTCCTAAAACACGTTGGAACGTATCAAGCTTCCCGCTGCATATTTCCATCATTTTACGGTTTCCAAGCGGGTATAAAAAAGCAGCGACAACAACAGGCAGAAATCCTAATATAAACTGCATAGCCGTAATATTTTCTGCCTCTTTTACTTGCATAAGAATCACGCCTACTAAAATAAACGCTGAAACGCTAAGCGTTTTTAGCGGGATTTTTCCTCTCACTTTTTTATATCCTTCTGCAGTTTGAACTTTTATAAAAAACAACGGAGAAAGTAGAGCTCCTGCTAGAATGGTCACTTGCCACGTTCCCGCCACCAGCCATGATGGTCCGAAAAGCGAGGAAAAACTTAAGAGAGAATAAAAACCTACTCCTGCAAGTGTACCCCAGCCCAGCCAAGACCAAGGATGTTTTTTCATTTCCTTCCACAGAGGCATAAATTTCTTTTGCAGCAGTACTAAAATGAGTAAAATAGGAATAGCGAATAAAAAACGGAGGGATGCAGTCCATGCCCAACTCGTTCCAGATACATTCATTGCTCGGTTAATGATAAACGTAGCGGAAAAGAACATGGAAGATAATAGTCCCCATATTATTGCTTTCATTGTTTACCCTCCTTATTAAATATATTATAATATGTTAATCACTCAAAAAAGTTTATCATAATATATATCAGAAAGGAAGGAAGAAATGCATACGGAAGAGATGATTAAAAAAGTAGGCAGTGAATTACGAAAAATCAGGGTACAAAATCATTTGACACTGGATGAACTAGCTGAAAAGACAGGAGTCAGCAAACTCACGTTAGGGAAAATTGAAAGAGGGGAGACTAATCCAACCCTAGGAGTAATGTGGAAAATAACAACAGGCTTAAATATCCCTTTAACTAAATTAGTATCAGTGGAGCCTTCAGTATCCCTATCTAAGTGTGGAGAAGGTTTTTCTCTCAAAGGACCGGACGAAACTTGGAAAGTAGAATTTATTTTTCAAAATCAGATAGATTCGACAATTGAAATGTACCGAGCCTTTCTTTCTCCTCTTGCTACATACTGTCCCGAACCTCATCATAAAGGATTAATTGAAGTAGCAACGGTAATGGAAGGAAAAATCGAAATGAAAATCGAAGAAGAGCTATACGAGCTAAAACAATTTGACTCTATAAAATTTGAAGGAAGTCATGTACACTCCTACAAAAATCTTGAAGAACGTCCCGCTGTTCTGCATTTACTGCTAAAATATGAGGAGTAAAGCGGCAGAGCCGCAGTAAAACGAACCATAAAAAATGATTCGTTTTACTGCGGCTCTAATAGCTGTTTATTCATCAGCTTGTTTTGATAGCTAATATATTTTTTTACTTTAATGATACTTAATGAATATTCTTCAATTAATCGGTGGATAGATTGAACCATACACTCTGGGTAATGATGTTTTTTCTGTAAATACACTTTATACTTTCGAATTTGTCTTTCGAAATATAAAATAACTTGCTCAGGCGTTTTTACCAGTAACGATTGCATGTATTCATTTACTTGCGTTTCAAGAAACGAATAGCGATTTGTGATAAAAAATGTCTTCATCTTATTTTCCTCCCTATATGTTAGTGGTACAAAAAAGAAACCCTTGTGCTAGGATTTCTTTTTTGCTTTTTATTTGAATCAGCTGTGCACAACTTTTAGGCACTGATACTTGAAATCGAAGACTGTCTATATTTTTTTATTTTGCATTTTATATATGTAGGCGTTTCGCCGAAAAGATTTGCTGCATGTGCAATAGCTCCGTAATACGTTTTAGCATCCATCATTTCTTTATTCACAATATAGTCATACAGGGATGATTCAATATCATCAACAAAAGCTAAAATGTGACGCTTTTCGAATAGGAGTTGATAAAGTTCATTAATTAAGTATGGGCTTTGATCAAATTTGTCTTGAAGCTGCTCTACTCGGTACTTTGTCATAGGCACTTCACACAAGATAATGTATCGTAACTCTTCTAAAAATAATTTATTCATCTTTCTCACATCCCTATTCTGTTAATAATTATATAATAGCACTATGCCTTCATATTTGGAAGCGTTTTCAATGTATTAATTTTAATATTTTTTTCTTCTCATTTCCCTTCATTTTTTCTGTTCTTACTTGAATTATCTGTAGTATAGTTCGTTTTACGTAAAGACTCTAGCTAATTGTTAAACTACCTGACATACTTTTTGAAAATTTTATTATTGATGTTAAAAGGTCTTACATATCTAAGCGGAAATGCTTTAAAAATAACGTTCTGTGAGTCGGAAGCAGCTTTAATTGTGATAAAATAAAAAATGGAAAATACATCATATAATATAGGAGAGAGGCTATGGAAAAAGATCATATTTCAGAGCTGAAGATTTTAAAAGACATTGCCGAGATTTTAAATGAAGGCACTAATTTACATACCATGCTTCATGATGCGCTTTTAAAACTGCTGCAAATCACAGATTTACAAACAGGATGGATCTTTTTTATTGATGAAAATGGAAAGCATGAGATGATTGCCGCTCAGCATTTGCCGCCAGCTTTATTAAATAAAACCGCTCAGCCTATGTGTAATGGAAGCTGCTGGTGTGTTGACCGGTATATGGATGGCCGGCTTCAAAAAGCGTCTAATATTATGGAGTGTAAGAGACTTGAAGATTCCGTCATTCATGAGTGGGGAGATACACATGACATTACTCATCATGCAACGGTTCCTTTACAAGCAGGGGATGAACGCTTTGGATTATTAAATGTAGCTGCCCCTCATAAAATTCATTTTGAACAGCGAGAGCTTGATTTATTAGGATCCGTTGCTCTTCAAATTGGCACGGCTATCAAGCGGATTAAGCTGACTCAATCTCAGCAGGAAGTAAAACTTATTGAAGAAAGAAACAGGTTGGCAAAAGACCTTCACGATTCTGTTAATCAGCTGTTGTTTTCAATTAATGTCACAGCCAAAGCCGGAAGCAGCTTAGCAAAAGATGTGCAGTTAAAAGAGACTTTTTCCTTAATCCAAGAAACCGCTCAGCATGCTCAAGTGGAAATGAAAGCTTTAATTTGGCAGCTTCGTCCTCAAGGATTAGAAAACGGCATTGTCAGTGCGTTAAAAAGCTATGGTCAAATGCTAGGGCTTAACGTAAAAGAACAAATTAAAGGAGTGTCCGTTTTGCCTGCTGTGATTGAAGAGACACTGTGGAGAGTCGGACAAGAAGCTTTTAATAATTGCCGAAAGCATGCGGGTACGGCAGAGGTACATCTAAACGTAAATATAAGCAAAGACCAAGTAATTATGAAAGTCCGGGATAGCGGCAATGGGTTTATGTATAGCCCTTCAGCAGAATTGCCGACGCTTGGGCTAAAAACTATGCACGAGCGAATAAAAAGATTAAATGGAAAACTATCTCTTACAAGCAGCATAGGAAACGGAACGATTGTGGAAGTATCTATTCCTCTTTCATAACGGAAAGGAGCGCACATGAAAATAAAGATTTTAATTGCAGATGATCACCACGTTGTCCGAAAAGGACTTGTCTTTTTCTTACAAACGCAGCCTGATTTAGAAGTTGTAGGAGAAGCTTCTAACGGGGAAGAAGCTATAAAGTTAGCGACATCTCTAGAACCTCATATTGTGTTAATGGATTTATCGATGCCGGTTCTCGATGGAATCGAAGCAACAAAAGAACTAAAAAAACAAGCACCGCATATACAAGTCATGATTCTAACAAGCTTTTCAGATCAAGATCACGTGATACCGGCATTAGAAGCAGGAGCTTCAGGCTATCAGCTAAAAGAAAGCGATCCAGATGAACTTGTAGCAGCTATTCGAAAGCTAATGAACGGAGAAAATCAGCTTCATCCCAAAGTCACTACGCACTTGCTAACACGGTTAACCAAAAGCAGCGAAAAGAAAGTCAATTTTATTGATCACTTAACAAAACGAGAAAAAGACGTATTAAAAGAAATTGCAAAAGGCAAAAGCAACAAAGAAATTGGTGCTGCCTTACATATTACAGAAAAAACAGTAAAAACACATGTGTCTAATATTTTATCGAAGCTTGGGGTTCAAGACCGCACGCAAGCTGCTCTATATGCTGTTCAGCATGGAATTTCCTAACCTACGACTTTAGTTGTAGGTTTTTCTCTGTTCACCTCAGTCTATATTGGTAGCTTTCTTTCTATCAATAGCATGACGAAGAAAAGTTCAATCATCCCTATACTATACATATAACCAAACGACAGAGGGGTAGATAAATATGAATATACTTATTATTAACGGAAGTCCTAGAGAAACAGGCCGAACAACACAAGTAACGAGAGAACTTCACAAAAGCTATCAAAGTTCTTTTCTAGATTTAAGTCAATTATCACTTCCTATATTCACCGGTGAACCTCATCAGTACGAAATAGAAGAAGTGAAAGTGCTAACTGAAGCAATAGAAAAAGCGGATGGTATCTTACTTGCGACGCCTGAGTACCACGGCGCTATGAGCGGAGCATTAAAAAACGCGTTTGACTTTTTAAACAGTGCGTATTTTGCGCATAAGCCCGTGGCACTTTTAGCGGTAGCAGGAGGAGGAAAAGGAGGCATTAATGCTTTAAACAACCTTAGAACCGTTGCTCGCGCTTTGTATGCGAATGTTCTATCTAAGCAGCTGGTATTAGACCCTGCAGACATCGTGGAAAAAGGGACTTTACGAAAAAATGCAGCTGACGGAATTTATGAATTAGTTAACGAACTGATTCTTTATACACAAGTATCTAAGCAAATTTTAGAAGCTAAGCAAAATGTTTGATGAAGGCGCTTTATAAGGACCGTCGCTTTCAAGCCGTAGTTGCTGCGAATGTTTTATCCTCTATTGGTTCCGGTATTACGATGCTTGCCATTCCTTTACTGTTAGTTGCATCTCCAGATGGAAATAAACTATTTGGCACGATTATGCTGATTATGACGGTGATTAGCTTTGTGGCTACTCCGTATATAGGTGTTCTTATTGATCGAATGTCACGAAAGAAAATGTTGTTAACCGTAGAATTGATAGGTTTTATCACGGTCATGCTATTTGTGATCGTTGGTTTTATGACAGACTATTCAACCATTCACTACATCATTTTGTACGGAACCGGAAACCTTTACTACACGTTTTTTTATCCAACGATTTTTGCATTAAATCAAGAAGTTTTTTCAAAAGATGTGTTTCAATCATTAAACAGTATTATGGAAATACAAGGCCAGCTATCGAGTATGCTTGCAGGGGCTGCAGCGAGTCTAGTCATTACCCGTTGGTCGCTTCAATGGATTTTAACAGTAGATGCAGCTACGTACATAGCTGCATTCCTTTTTCTATTGAGTATTCCATATAAACAAAGCAGGGAACGAAGCGATAAAAAACACACTGCGATGAAAGAGGGATTAGCATTCATAAAAGAAAATCGCTCGGTATCTCTTTTTTTACTGCTTTCTTTTATGCCTTTCATTGCTGTGATGATGACGAACTATTTGTTTCCTATTTATCTGACTCAAGAATTAAACGCAAGTCCAGCAGCATACGGGATTGAAAGTGCTGTATATGGTTTCGGAGCATTAACCGCAGGGATATTGATCGTATCTATTATGAAAAGAACAGGCACTGAGCTAGCTATTATGCTGAATATAAGCCTTTTTGCACTTGGAATATCGATCATCTTCTTTATGAAGCTTCTGCCCGTTTACTTTTCTATTGTGTTTCTTCTTGCTTTTGCAAATGCAGGTACAAGAGTAGCTCGAAATACGTTTATGATGCAAAAAATACCGAATATTATCGTGGGAAGAGTCGACAGCTGTTTTCGCTTTATCACGTTAGGGATTCGTATTTTATTGATTTTCTTCTTTACGTACTTTACGGCTAATGATCGTATAGGACTGGCTTTTTTAGGACTTAGCCTGCTTTTATTATCATCCGCTGTGGCAGGCTGGACGCTCTACAAAAGAAAACAACGAAAACAGTCTGCACTGCTTAAGAGTGTTTTATAATGTCTGTTGCATGTTATAATAGAAGAATTGACAAATAATGTTCAACGTTTATGACGTTGGACATTATTTGTTCTGAATAGAAATTAAACAGCAACAGCATTGACTGTTATGCGATTGGAAGATTGTGAAGCGATGATAAATAAAACATTAAACAAAGAACAATTAAAAGATTCGTACTCAAGCAGAACGTACTATAGAGGACACACGTATTACAAGCAGGGGCGTGTGCTTGATTTGGAATACAATGAACAGACCACTACGTGGACAGCATCCGTTCGAGGAGCGGAAATGTATACAGTAATGGTTGAACAAAAAGGAAATTCTTTTTATTCATTCTGCGATTGTCCTGCTTATCACGAGTTTTCAGAATGCAAACACGAAGTAGCTGTTTTATTAACCATTTGCGATGAGCGCGCAAAGCCGCAGCCAATTAAAACGAAGCCTTTTCGCCAAAGCAAAGAATACGAAAATGTAAATCACTTTATCGACTTATTTTCAAGCTATCAGCAAACAATAAGCGACCATAGAAAATATGCAGATAAAGATCCGTTGAAAGTAGAATTTATTTGCAAGTCTTACTCAGAAGAATTTTTACGTTCAGAAGGAATGTACGTAGCGCTTGAAATGAAAGTAGGCGTCGACCGGACATATGTAGTAAAAAACATTCAAGAATTTTTAACAGACGTTAAAGAATTCCAAACTCACGAATTTACTAAGCGCTTCGAATATGACCCTGCAGAACATTTTTTTATAGAAGAAGATAAGAAAATCATTGAGCTGCTGATGGATATTATGACAAATGAATCATTTTATAAAAATTCTTATTCCATGTATCGTTCGTCTGCAAATAACAGAGAACTAATCATTCCCTCCATCATAGCCAAAAAGTTATTTCAATTGCTTAAAGATCGGAACTTTACATTTATTCATGACGGGCACTCGTATGAAAATATTATCTTTGCTGAAAGCTCAGCTCCTTTTTCATTTCAAATAAATAAGCATTCGGCAGCTGGATTTGAGCTAGACTTTACGGAACTTCATCAAGCTTCATTTTTTGATCGATATGGATGGTTATTTTTAAACGGGACGTTTTATGAGCTATCTCAAGATCAGCGAATGCTTCTTGAAGGACTTCGAAAAACGGCGCCTTTAAAGCCAGTCGTACCTATAGCAGAAGAGCAGATGGGCAATTTTTTATCTCACGTCGTTCCGGGACTGAAAAAAGTGGGGAAAGTGGATATCGCAAAAGAAGTATCCCATCAAATTATTGCACCTGAACTAAAAGCAAAAGTATTTATTGACCGTGAGGATGAACAGCTGTTTGTGACGCTTCGGTACAACTACGGAGAGATTTCGATTAATCCATTTTCACCCCAGTCTGAAAAATACGATAAAATCTTGATACGAGATTTAGAAAAAGAAGACCGCGTTATGGACTTAATTGAAACGGCTCCTTTAAATATTTATAAAAACCAGCTGTACTTAAATCAAGACGAATACTCTCTATATGAATTTTTGTTTCATATTGTTCCAAAGCTTGATGAAATAGCGGATGTGTATATTACGGATGAGATGAAAGATTATGCTTATACGGATTTTTCTGCGCCAGTAACAACGGTTGACATTCAAAATAGCAATGGGCTATTAGAAATTAATTTTGATTTAGGAGACATTGATCATCAGACCGTTCAAGATGTTTTAAAATCTGTCTTAGAAAAGAAAAGCTATCATCGTCTAGATAACGGTGCGTTTATCCCTCTTGAAAATGAGGGCTTTGAACATATTCAAAATCTGTTTCGGGAGCTGAACGTAACGGAAAAAGATTTAAAGGATAACTCATTGCAAGTACCTTTATACAGAGGAATGCAAGTGGAAGAAATTATGAGTGCAGGTGATAAATCAGCGGCTAAGTTTGGCTCAGCATTTAAAACATTACTTACACAGCTCAAATCTCCAGAGGAAATGGATTGGGAAGTACCGGAATCCTTACAGGCATCCCTGCGTGATTATCAGCGTAATGGATTTAAGTGGTTTAAATCTCTGTCTCACTACTCTTTAGGAGGCGTACTGGCTGATGATATGGGGCTTGGAAAAACGCTTCAAAGCATTGCCTATATCTTATCTGAAAAAGAGCTTGATGAAGACAGCAATGCCTTTTTAATTGTTGTGCCGGCTTCCTTGATTTATAACTGGCGCAACGAATTGGAGAGATTTGCACCGAATTTAACGGTTCAAACCATTACTGGAACGCCGAGTGAGCGTGAGGAGAAGCTAAAACGCACAGCTGACGTATGGATCACATCTTATCCAACGCTGCGTCAAGATATTGATTTGTATCAGCACCTTCATTTTCATGCTTTAATTCTAGATGAGGCTCAGAGTATTAAAAATCATACAACGAAGACAGCAGTAGCTGTTAGGACTATTTCAGCTAAAAAACGTTTTGCGCTGAGCGGTACGCCTATTGAAAACTCACTTGACGAGCTTTGGTCAATTTTCCAGACTATTCTTCCGGGTTTATTTCCAGGGCTTCGCCAATTTAAAAACATGTCATCGGAGCAGGTCAGCCGAATTGTAAGACCATTTTTACTGCGACGAGTAAAAAAAGATGTGTTAAAAGAACTGCCTGATAAAATTGAAACCACTCATTTATCTGAGCTAACTAAAGAACAAAAAGAGTTGTATGTAGGCTATTTAGAGCAGTTAAAATCATCTTTAGCTGGTGAAGATTTTAATAAAAACCGAATGAAGATCTTGGCGGGATTAACAAGACTTCGCCAGATTTGCTGTCATCCGTCCCTATTCGTTGAAAATTACGAAGGGTATTCAAGCAAATTAGAGCAGCTGCTTGAGATTACAAGAAATGCGGTTGCCAACGGAAAACGCTTGTTAATCTTTTCTCAGTTTACAAGCATGCTTCATATTATTCGAGAAGAGCTTCAAAAAGAAAATCTCTCATACTTTTATTTAGACGGTCAAACGCCATCAAAAGAACGAGTGGAAATGGCGGATCGGTTTAATAATGGAGAACAAGACATTTTCTTAATTTCATTAAAAGCCGGAGGCACGGGTTTAAATTTAACGGGAGCCGATACGGTTATTTTATACGACTTATGGTGGAACCCCGCGATTGAAGAACAAGCGGCAGGCCGTGCACACCGCATTGGACAAAAAAATGTTGTGCAGGTCATCAAGCTTATTTCTCAAGGAACCATCGAAGAAAAAATTTACGCCTTGCAGCAAAAGAAAAAAGAACTCATCGAACAGGTTATTCAACCGGGAGAAACAATGCTTTCTAGTTTGACAGAAGAAGAGCTCCGAGAACTGCTTAGTATGTAGCAAAGGATGTGTGAGGAATGAAAAAATGGGCGTTTGTATCAGATTTTGATGGAACGATTTCAAAAAAAGATTTTTACTGGATTGTGATTGAAAAGTATTTTTCAGAAGGTGAAGAGCTTTTCCGCCGGTGGAAAGCAGGAGAAATGAAAGATATTGATTTTTTATCTACTGTTTTTCAATCCATTCACCAAGAAGAACCGAAAATTTTAGAAGAAGTAGCGAATATTCCAATTGATAAATACGTGCCCGCTTTTATTAAAGCTGTTCAGAAAAACGGCGGGGATTTTTATATTTTAAGCGCTGGAACAACGTACTATATTAAACCGCTGTTAGATAAATACGGTGTTGAAAAAGTGGAAGTTTATTCGAATGAAGGATATTTCCATCAAAACAACGTTCACTTGCGTCTAGATCCTGCTCACAGATGGCATTCAGAACGCTACGGCATTGATAAATCTGTTGTTATTCAAGAACTAAAAGAGGCATACGAAACGATTTATTTTGCTGGAGACAGCGAACCGGATTCACATCCCGCAAAACATGCAGATGTTACCTTTGCGAAAGATTCTTTGCAAGATTTACTGCGCGAACAAAACGTTTCATTTGTTCCAGTTGAGACATTTAAAGATATTGAGCAATATTTGATGCAACATAATGTAATAAAAAAGTCATAAAAACAGCGGTATTATTTGATTACTTCAAATAATACCGCTGTTCCTATTCCGCCTCCGCTTCCTAAAGCTGCTATGACATATCGCACGTCACGGCGCTTGCTCTCATAAAAAAGACGCGTAGCTAAAATAGCTCCTGATGCTCCATAAGGGTGTCCTAGGGTCAATGCTCCTCCGCGAATATTCACTTTCTCTTCTCGTATTCCCAGTTCTTGCATGCAAGCGACAACTTTAACAGCAAATGCTTCATTGATTTCAAATAAATCAATATCATCTACCGTAAGAGAATTTCGCTTCAAGATATTTTTAATCGCAGAAACTGGTGCAATAGCAGGGTAAAGAGGTGACACTCCTGAAATATCAGCGTCAATAAAACGCAAAACGGGCTGAAAGCCTAAAGCGCGTGCTTTTTGCTCTTCCATCACAAGCGCAATGCAGGCTCCGTCGTTAATTCCACAGCTGTTGGCTGCGGTGACGGTGCCTTCATTTTTTAAAAAGACGGGGCTGGCTTTTTGCAGCAGCTTTGTTAGGTTTCGTTTTTTCATAAATGCTTCATCGTGCATCACGTTTGGAAGAGGAAGCGTTTCTTCTTCAAACCATCTTTTTTCAAAAGCCTCCCAGCTTCTTTTATGACTTAAAAGAGCATATCTGTCCTGCTGATCTTTAGATATATTGTATCGCTGAGCTACGTTTTCTGCTGCAATTCCCATGTCAGGGTCACCAATTTTATCAGGAGAAAAACGTGCTCGTTTTTCAAATGGAGAAGTACTTGTACTTTCAACGCCTCCAGCTAAATAGCACGTTCCTGCACGTGCTTTTATCAAATAGCTGGCCATTCGAATCGCCTCTAAGCCAGCTCCGCACTGACGATCAATGGTCATTCCCGGGATAGAAAAAGGGAGGTCCGCTTCTAAAGCGGATAACCTGGCTACATTTCCTCCTGGACCTACAACATTTCCTAAAATAACGTCATCAATTTCATGTTCAATTCCAGCGCTAAGCTGTTTTAATAAAGGAGCTGCTAGCTCTTGAACATGAAAATCTTTCAGTAGACCTTTTTCTTTTCCAATGACCGTACGCTTCGCTTTTACAATTGCTGCTTGATAGATAAGTCATCACTTCCTTACATAGAAGCCGTGTTCGAACGGCCAGGTACCGCTACTGCTTTTCGAACTTTTGTAATTAAATAAGCCGCGACCACTGCTTTTATACAGTCACCTGGAAGGTAAACGAAGCTTAGCTGAAGGGATTTTAGAAATGGAATGTGAAGCTGCATTGCCTGTATAGGAATGCCACATGCGTATACTAACACAATCCCAAATAACACATTGACAGCAAAAACTTTTGCAACCGTTACATTTTTTAACTTTGTTAACGTCCAGCCAATAAAGAAAGCGGCAAACACATAGCCAATGATATATCCAGCACTCGGACTCAAAAATACCCCAATTCCTCCGCGTCCTCCAGCAAGTAAAGGAACGCCAGCTGCTAGCAAACATAAAAAGAGAAATTGACTTAAAGCTCCTAATCTAGCCCCAAGAATTCCCCCCGACAGCATAACACCCATAGGCTGAAGAGTAATTGGAACGGGTGTAAAAGATAAAAAAATAGGAGGGACAAGTCCTAGAACTCCCATTATAGCTGTAAATAATGCAACGTACGTCATATCTTTTGTTTTCATCGTAAACCTCCGCTATGTATGATAAAACATGACTATCGTATCTTATTAAACTTAAATTAGTCAACTTAATTTTTATTAAAGTTTACATTTTTCTTTTCTCAAACCCGTATTTACGGTACACTAAAAGTAAAATAAAAAGGAGCTTACGGAGTAATGAATCGAATTGAAGAACTAGTTTTTAATCAGTGTCAACAAACGCCGGACAGACTCGCACTATCGGATTCTGTTAATAAACTAAGCTACGGTCAAATGTGGGATCATGTATGCAAAGCTGAAAATCAGCTGAAAGAAAAAGGGATGGAAAAAGGAGAGCTCGTTGCGTTAAGTATGTCAAACAATGCAGAAGCTGTTGTGTCATTTTTAGCGATTTTAAAAGCGGGTGGAATTGTGCTGCTTTTACATAATGAGCTAACAGATGCTGAAGTAGATACCTATTTTTCTATTCAATCCCCGAATTGGCTATGGAAAACATCTTCTTTAACTAACATAACAAAAGAAAAACCAATCCTGCCTATACGGCAAGTGAATGCACTGTCCGATCTATTTTTATTTGGATTTACCTCTGGATCAACAGGGAGACCGAAAGGATTTGTAAAATCGCATCATTCTTGGTCTTCATCATTTCAAGAATGGTCGGACGTATTTTCTTTACAGAAACATGAAAAAGTACTTATCCCCTTACATATTTCGTATTCCGCGCAGCTTTATCCGGTTTTGCATGCGCTTTGCAGCGGCATGCATGCTATCATGCTAGAAGCGTTTACACCTTCTGCTGTGTTTAACAAGGAAGCTAGCTGTATGTCTATTACACCCGCGTTAATTTCTCCTTTGCTTCGGTACATACAAAGCAGACCGAAAGAAAAACGACTTTTGCCAAACACCGTAATCTCAGTAGGAAATAAATTATCGCCTTCCGTTCGAAAGAAATTTTCACGAGCGTTTTCTAACTCCTCTCTTTATGAATATTACGGATCTTCTGAAATGGGATTTGTTACGGTACTTTCACCAGATACCGCTGAAACGCTGCCTCATACAGTAGGCTATCCTATTGACAGTGTAGACGTTTTAATCCTGAACGAACGTGGAAAAGAAGTAGAAAAAGGAGACAAAGGAATACTGTTTGTGAAAACAACTCAAGCATTCGAAGGGTTTATTAGGGACAGCGAAGAAACGAACCGCTCATTTTTTAACGGATATGTTACATCGCATGATATTGCGGTTCAGCTTCCAGACGGAAACATTACCATCGTAGGAAGAGACAAAAATGTAATCAAAAGCAGCGGAAGCTTAGTATATGCTGAAGAAATTGAAGAGCTGCTACTACAAATACCGGGCGTTAGCGAAGCAGCCGTTTTTAGCGTAGCAGATGCTGAACGTTCAGAAGTCGTAGGTGCAGCAATTGTCTTAGAGAACATTTCTCTTTCTGATGTAAGACAAGCGCTGACAAAACGAGTATCCTCTTATAAAATCCCGCGCGTATGGAGAGTTTTAACGTCCTTTCCGCGAATGAAAAATGGTAAAATTGACAAAGCAACGATATACAGCTACTTTACAGAGAAAGAAGGGAAGACATATGATTTCATTTGAACCCGTTACAGCTGACACGATGTATATTGTGTCAGAGATTATCAATTCAAACGAAGCTTATAACGTGTTAGAAAACGGCAAGAAAGAGCGGAGGGAAGAAGAGCTTTTTAAAGAATATATGAATGAAAAAACAGACAGTTATTTTATAAAAGCCGACGATACATACGTAGGGGTTATTGATTACATGAAGCAAAATCCTAACGATGATCATCCGTGGATTGGAGCTTTTATTATTCATAGCGCCTATCACAATTTCAGTTTCGGAACGCAAGCGTATCTAGCGTTTGAAGACAAGCTAAAAGAAGAGGGAATTTCCGTTCTACGTCTTGGGGTTCTGTCTCAAAATCCTAGAGCCAAGCTGTTTTGGGAACGCCTTGGTTTTACCCAGTACGCCACTAAGCCGCTGCATCATAATCAAGTTAACTGCTTGGAAAAAGAACTGTAAGAAAATCCGTGGATTATATCCGCGGATTTTTTATTGTACTGGAATGCAAATGGAAGAGGTCCGTATTTTCACGTGGTAGATGGGTTAAATCCTTATAAAAAAGGTAGATATGATCAAAGAAGCACCCGTTACCCAGAAAATCGTTCAGGATACAAAAAGCGAGGGAAGAACAATAGATAACTATTTAAGAAAAGAATAAAAGTTGAATTAGAAGAATTTCAAAACAAAATAAAGGGTTATCTCAATCAAAAAGTTGTAATTTACAATGGTAGAAAACATGAACAATCTTTTAATTTAATAATTAAATTAAAAGATTTTTATGAAAACTTAGAAAGTGTATTATATTATACAGAAGCTAATAATTCTGAAGCTTATTTCTGGTTCATACTTATAAATGTTGATGAGAAATTTGGCATTTTCATCAGTGAAGATGAGTATGGAATGCACTCAATTTTCTATCAATTTTCTATTGGGGAATTGAATAAAGAAGATTAAATTACAATGTTTAATAAAAACTGTACCTTCGATTATTTTAAATCTAGGTGCAGTTTTTTTGCACTTATTGGTTTCCACATGATTAAGGGTGTTTTGTTTTAACGCACTATCAAGATTCGATTTGAATCCATCATTTTTTTCTAACAAGAACGTTCGCAAAGTTTTATGTGTTTTAGAGAACGTTCGTATAATATCTCAAAACTTAAACGAACGGTGAAAATGATAGATTTTCTATATAAATCAAAAGTTCGCAAAAGTATACTTTTACGGACAATATATTTAAATCTATTATAAAATGTTAAAGTAATTATTATCGTTAATAAAAAAAGAAAGCTACCCCATCGTTGCAGGACGGATAGCTTTTAGGGAATTTATATGTTTCTATTCATAGAAAAGTCTGAATAATTGTACAACAAATTTATAAATAAGGCAATATAGGACAACCTTGAGCATATTTATAAAAGGTGCACTTCTTATACATTAGTTTCTCATCCACCTACTGAGAAAACGTTGATTAATCAACAATGTATAAAAAGCTGCATACTCCGGAAAAAGGGCTCTTGGCAGAACCGTCCTGCATCAAGGGTCCTTTTTTATGGTGTTTTCCGGGAAGAGTGATGAGGGTAACTAAGAATGTATATTTTATACACCTTAAAAATAGAAAAAAACCTATCTCTTCCCAATCAAAAGAGGTAGGTTTTTTCTGCTCTATTGCAGTAAGGATTTTGGCTGATGCCTCACAGCATCTTGTGTAGTTTGTTCTGGTTACGATGTTTTAATTCATATAAAAAGCAAATAACCCTTGAATCAATACATCCAAGGGTTATCTACTAGTTCAATTTATAAGCACATTGAGGTCTCTATAAATCATATGCCTGTTTTTAAAGTCCTATGACTTTTTGTCCTTTTTTAAAAAAACTACCTGAAAATAGAAAAAAACACTGGGACTAACAGTAGTTTGCTCAAATGATAAAAAAGTATTCAATTTAGGCAAGTTACCTAATAGAGAATGAGAACATATAGTGTAGTCAGAATACTTTCGGCTCTGAATCCGTATTTTTTAAAGCTTCCCTGATCTATAAAATTAAAAAGTATTCATGACAACTAGCTAAAGCTTATACATATAGTAAGAGATAAATTGACTAAAAAGGTGATTATTATTCGGAAAATACCGGTTGTTCTAGTCGGAAGTTTATTGTTAAGTATAGGAATTAATGGATTTTTAGTTCCTCATTATTTGTTAGATGGAGGAACAATTGGGATTGCTCTCATCCTTCACTATTATTTTGAATTTCCCACAGGTGTGATGATTATTATTTTAGGTTTTCCATTATGCTGGTTTGCTTGGGTTTATGAAAAAACTTATTTTTATAATAGTTTTTATGGATTAGTCATTTCTTCTCTATTGATTGATTGGTTAGAACCTATTAAAGACCAGTTTCAACTTTCTGTTTTTCCTAGTGTGATCCTTGGAGGAATATGTATTGGGACGGGGATTGGTCTTATGCTTCGATATGAGACAAGCACTGGAGGAACAGATTTACTAGCCCAACTTATATCAAAAGCTTTTTCTTTGAATATAGGAATCGTCATTTTAATTATAGATGGTTTTATCATAACAGCAGGGCTTCCTTTGTTAGGACCTAAAACGTTTCTTTTTTCATGTTCGACAATTTTTATAGGTGGAATCACGACTTCGTTACTTACTAAAAAAGAATAATTTGGATAAAAGTATTGTTAAAATTACTTTTATTATGTAAAATTTTCTTATAAAACAGACTATGTGTTACTGGCGTAAACATGGAGGACCATGAGGAAGCACATAGATAACGGCCGTACGCCTGGGCAAAGTATTTGAATATGAGTTCAAATACTTTTTTTATTTAGAAAGGAGATTTTTTAGTGAAAGAAATTTGTTTACGATATGGGATGAATCCAAATCAAAGTGAAGCTAACGTTCAGAATGCTGAGAACACGCCTATTAAAATTTTAAATGGAGAAGCGAGTTATATTAACTTTCTAGATGCATTAAACGCTTTTCAACTGGTTCGGGAGCTTCGACAGGCTACTGATCAACCTGCAGCTGCATCTTTTAAACACGTAAGTCCAGCAGGTGCAGCTGTGTACTCTCCACTAAATGAGACACTTACTGAATCCTATTTTGTTGAAGGCCTAAACCTGTCTCCTTTAGCGATTGCTTATGCAAGAGCGCGTGGGACAGATAGGATGTCTTCATTTGGAGATTGTGCTGCTTTTAGTGATGAAGTAGATATAACTGTAGCTACTCTCCTCAAAACAGAGGTTTCTGATATGATTGTTGCACCAAGCTACACCCAAGAAGCATTAGAGATTTTGAAACAGAAAAAGAAAGGAAAATATCTAATTTTAGAGATTGACCCAAACTATGTGCCTGATCCAATTGAAAAAAGAACGGTATTTGGCATTACTCTAGAACAACAAAGAAATGATGTACAGATTGGAAAAAAAGTTTTTAATCATATTGTTACGACTCAATGTGATATTCCTGATCATGCAAAGAGAGACCTTCTTGTTGCTCTTATTACATTGAAATATACACAATCAAACTCTATTTGCTTCGCCTTAGATGGCCAAACGATTGGAATTGGTGCTGGACAACAGTCCCGTATTCACTGTACAAGGTTGGCGGCTGAAAAAGCTGATAAATGGTGGTTAAGACAACATCCAAGAGCTCTTAACATGAAGTTCAAAGAAGGCATTTCTCGTGTAGAAGTTAATAACGCAATTGATGGATGGCTGAATGATGATATTACTGAGGTAGAAAATGAACAATGGAAACAGTGTTTTGAAGAGGTCCCTGCTAGGCTAAGTAAGAGTGAAAAACAAGAATGGCTAAAAGGATTAAAAGGCGTTTCATATGCATCTGATGCTTTTCTACCTTTCCGTGATAATATAGATCGTGCAGCTCAAAGTGGCGTTAAGTATGTGATTCAAACAGGAAATTCTTTACGAGATGAACAAGTTACACAGGCAGCAAATGAATATGGAATGATTATGGCGCATTCAGGCATACGTGTATTCCATCATTGAGATATGAATTCAATATAATTAGCCCAATAGAGCCAATACCTTATAGGGGAACTGGCTCTTTTATGACCTTTCCAATAATTTGTGTGTCGTTAACTAACTCTGTATATTGTATATAGTTAAAACAAAAGTATTAAGCCTTTATTTCTTCGCCTGAATTTTGGATTAATTCTTTTGTGGTTAAAACTGTAGCAAACTCATTGTCTAAAGTAGCTAATGACACATTATGTATTTGTTCAGCTGAATAATACGTATTGTCTGCCCCTTTTATTGCAAATGCAGCCGTTGCATCTGAAACTAAGTACGTTTCAAATCCTAAATTACCACTCATTCGAGTAGTAGTTGAGACACAATGTGGGGTTGTTAACCCTACTATTACAACCTTTTCTATTTGGTTTTCTTTTAAATATTTTTCAAGTCCAGTTCCTATAAATGCACTATTTACTTTCTTTTTAAAAATGGGTTCATTTTCAGCTGGGACTGCAATATCTTTAAAATCTGAACTTGGTTTACTAGGATGAAAAATAGAATGGTCGTTATCAGATAAGTGCTTAATATGTATAATTGGGTATTTCTTTTCTCTCCATGTCTTTAGCAGAACTTGAATATTGTCTTCAGCATTGGGATTATTTCTTATTCCCCACTTTTCATCTTCAAAAGCCCTTTGAACATCGATAATAATTAAAGCCGTATTGCTGAAATCTTTTCTCATATGTAATTCTCCTTAACTCTTTTCTACATATTTTAACATTTATGTTAGATTGGTGAATTAAAAATAAGAATTTTATTTAAGTATGTAAACTTCCTAGAAGCAATATTATATACACTTCGAAGAAGAATAGATTTCATAAGTTCAAGCTATATAATATAAGATTTTAATTTGATATAATATTATTTTGAATTTTTTACCACAAAAATCAATAGGGGGATACAATCAAATGAGTAAAAGAAAGGCTTTGTTGCTTGTAGATGTTCAAAACATTATGTTTTCTTATGAAGGTGGGTCTTTATGGAATGAACAGCAAGTACTTAAAAATATTATTTCTCTAAGGGAAAACGCGCACAAATCTAATATACCAATTATCTATATACAACATACAGACCCCAGTTCTGATAGTATGCTTAGTGAAGGAAAAGTCACATGGGAAATCCATCGGGATGTTCGCCCTCTACCAACAGACACAGTTATTCAAAAATCTTCTTGGGACGCATTTTATCAAACAACTTTACATAAAAAACTGCAGGAACTTGAAATCGAAAAATTAGTCATTGCAGGTATGCAAACTGAATTTTGTTTGGATACTACTTGTAGAAGAGCATATAGTTTAGGGTATAAAGAGAATATCTTAGTAAAAGATGCCCATAGCACATTTGATACGGCTGCGCTTTCAGCTTCTAAAATAGTAGAACATCATAATAATATGCTAGGTGGCAGATTCGTTACATTAAAAGAAGTAAACGAAATTATATTTTAAGCTAACAAAAAAACAGGATTAGATAGTGTCTAATCCTGTTTTTTTGTTAGCTTTGAGCTTTTGTGATATATGTTTTAACTGAAGGAGGTTGATATGTATTGAATTGATCTAATAAACCTTGTGGTTTTGTATCTACAAGGGCCATAGAACGATATTTTTCCTGTAGAAATTGTTCTTCTGTCATGTGATTAAATAAAGAAATAAGTGGTGTGTAATAATCATTAATATTTAATAATCCGCAAGGCTTCTGATGTAACCCTAACTGAGCCCATGTAAAAATCTCAAAGAATTCCTCTAGTGTACCTGGACCACCTGGTAATGTAATGAATCCATCTACAAGTTCAGCCATCTTGGCTTTTCTCTCGTGCATAGATTTAACAACAATAAGCTCTGACAGGTTTTTATGAGAAATTTCTCTTTCTTCAAGGAAAGTAGGCATGACGCCAATGACATGTCCGCCAGCTTCTAACGCAGCATCAGCCACAGCACCCATTACCCCAACACTTGCTCCACCATATACAAGCGAAATATTACGTTTAGCAAGTTCTTTTCCCAGGTCCTTTGCACCTTGAATATAAAGGTCAGATGCTCCATTACTTGATCCACAAAATACAGCTATTCTTTTCATAAATATCCCCTCCTATGTAATCACCGTTATTGATTATACATAATAATGGATGATTTGGTAAACTTAGTTGAAGTTAAAAAAGGAAGGTGGAACCATTTAATGAACGTAACAGAATTTCAACAATGGGTAAAGGACTACTACAAAATGAGAGGTTGGTCAGATTTAGATATCTTTATTCGAATAGGTTTTCTTGCCGAGGAAACAGGTGAAGTAGCACGAGCTATTAGGGCTTTAGAAATCGGAAGGGATCGACCAGATGAAGTAACTGGAACTTTGGAAGAAAATAAGAAAGAATTAACGGAAGAACTAGGAGATGTGTTAGGTAACTTGATTGTTATTGCTAATAAGTATGATATTTCTCTAGAAGAGATATTTCAATCTCATAAGGATAAACTTGCAGAACGATATTCTAGTTAAGGGTTAGGATTTACATGCTAATAAGTGCCAAGGTATATTAAGTAAAATACATATTAACAAAAGGGAGGCAGCATATGTAGGCTCCCTTTTAGTATTTAATTTCTATAAATTTTTTTATGTAAACTTGCTTCATATATGGTATTCATAATTTAACGTCTCTTTTTTTCGTGATCTCTTTGGGTGTCTTTTACTGTTTTAGCCATAGCTAGAAATATAATTAATGCAATGATGATACCCAGTATAATACCTCCGGACAATAGGCTCAGCCCCTTTTGAAATTCCTGTTTTTGTTAATTATATCATATAGATTAAAGAGGGATGTCAGAAGCATTAAGCACCTAGAAATAACATTATGCTGACTGGAAGTATAAGGGGTAGTTGTATACTTTTCTGCTTCTTAGTATCAAATAAAGGTAATTACATCGACTTGTTGAACTCTTATGTTAACTGATAGTTAAAGGAGTGATATTCAACATGAGTACCTATTTATATCGAGTAAATGCTTTTTCGCAAGATTTAACTTCAGGTAATCCAGCTTATGTGATTCGGCTAAGTAGTCCAATTCAAACACAGGTTATGCAAGGGATTGCTAAAGAGTTAAATCTACCTATTACAGCTTTTCTCCTAGAGCAACAGTGTAACATTTATGAGTTAAGGTGGTTTACTCCTTCAGAAGAGATAAAATTGTGTGGGCACGGTACATTAGCAGCTGCGCATATACTCTGGGAGGAAGGTTTTATAGAGGTCCAACATCCTATTACATTTATAACAAAATCCGGTCATTTGAAAGTAGAAAAAGCGCAACAAGGGATTCAATTAGCTTTCTTTACTGATACACCTATCCCCATAGATATTACACCTACTCTCCAACAGTTAGTAAGCGTACCTATCTTAAAGGCTGCCCAAAACAGTGATCGATACATTATTGAAGTAGCAGATGAAGAATCATTAAAAGAACTTGTACCTAATTTAGACCTCCTTGCTACTCTGCCTGTTACGGGTTTAGTCGTAACAAGCCCTTCAACTAAGTATGATTTTATTTCTCGTTATTTTGCTCCTAGAATTGGAATAGATGAAGATTTTGTGACAGGTTCAGCCCATTGTGGTCTAGCTCCATATTGGAGCCAAAGACTAAATAAAAAACAATTATATGCTTTTCAATCTTCTGAAAGAGGTGGAGATTTATTCATTTATTATCAAGGTGATTTAACTTACATAACTGGTAAGGCTATTACTATTTATAAAAGTCATTTCAATGAATTGTTACTCTAGTTAAGAAACTACACATCCGCATCCCTCTGTTCGTTATATATAGCGTACGAAGTAATTTAACAAAGACCGTTCATAACCTTATAAATTATGGACGGTCTTTGTTATGGCCATTGCTCAATTTTGAATAGATTAAGTTGGGAAAGAAATACTAAAAAAATTAAACCAACAGGAGAAATCTATGCTGAAGAAGTTATTACTATCCATTTGTTTTATATTTTTGCTTAGTACTGGATTGGATAAAATCTCTTATGCTAAAACGAGAGACATTGATACAACTAAAGGTTCAAGAGTCTTAATATATAACGATATGTTGATGCTTATATTAAATGCACAAGTTGAGGAAGTAGCTAATCAGTACTATTTTAAAAAGTTAAAGCAAAGAGTTACTGTTTATCCTTATGATATGAATGTTATTAAGGCAAAGAGAGTGAATGGATTTCGTGGGTTTGATTTCTTAATTACTATCGAAACGGAACCTTCAATTGGGGCTCATAATTCTGTTGGAAAGGATCGTTTTACATTTCGGATAAGTCCTCTTGTACCAGAAAAAGATAGTATAAAATTCGTTAAGTTTAAACATATAAAATCATATAGCATTCCCCCTCATCTAAGGGATTGAGGTCTTTATACACATTAGTCTTTCGGTAATGTATTTTATATTAAGTGAACCATAAAGTATTTCATAAAAATATTTAGTTTAAGTATTTACTTTTAATGACGACAAATAGGCGAAAAGCCCTCAAAATTAATTGAGGGCTTTTCTTACATGTGTGGTTGATCATAGCTGCTTTTAATAGTTGATAAAAGTGAAATATACATGTACATATCTAAAATATAGTATTAGGTGATAATTTGTCCAGTCAAAAGGTAAGCAAAATAAAAAGCCACCCATTATTTGCAGGACAGGTGGCTTTTTACTATAAAATGCATGTGCAGACATATAATAACACATTTTTTACCTTATGGACTATATTTTTCTGTACGAGCATATGAATAAAACGTGCATTTTTTATTCATCCGCCTCCCACTTGGGTATCGAGTAAATGCCGTCATATCAAGGATGTATAAAAAGTTGCATACTCCGGAAAAAGAACCCTTGGCAGAACCGTTCTGCGATAAGGGTTCTTTTTTTTGATGTGTTCCGGAAAGAGTGATTATGTGAACTATATCTATGTATTGAATGCATGAGATAATAAAGGAAAATAGTTTAAAAGGACAGATGTAGATGTTTAAAAAAAGGTTTTCAATTGAAAAAGCTCAGCATTCAAACGAGAGAGAAAAAGAATATAAAGAATATTGTTCAGAAATCGTGTTTAAATTTGGCGATACTTTATCAGTAGAAGGTAATTCAGTATATTTGTTAAAAGATGAAGAGGAAATAAAATTAGTTCAACCATTGCGTTCTAAGACATTTTGGTATGAAACATGGCTAAATTCAAAAGATTTTTATGGTTTGAAGTAATTAGGATTATAGAAAAGAAATTCTTATAGACAAGCCTCTTTTCATGTTCCTATAATACCGGTTATGTTAACTACAATCCTATAGGATATATACTCATAAAACAGAAAACTACCATCGGAGAAGAAGCGTTTTTTCTGTTTTTGGATGTTATACAGTATTCGCCATATTGAATGCCTCAGGGCGTACAAAGCGTCTTAAGTAGCTTGTTTAAGTGTCACAGCATGTATGCCATTTTCACAGAGCAAATTCGCAATATCTTATTACATAGAATAAAGAAAAAAGACTACCTTCTGAATAGGAAGATAATCTTTTTTTCTGATTTTATTTAAGTGAGTTCTACGAGTAGATGCCCTAAAACATCTCGAATAGCTTGCTCATGTTGGTCTGCCTTATTCGTTTTATAAATAAAAACAGCAAATGCTCCTGGTTCCTGCTGAGGAGCGTTTACTGATATGAACGTGACTATTTTTAGACGATGCTTGGAAGCGTAATTTTTAAATTATAGAAATAGTAAGTATCAATGTTATACGTTTTTCTTTATTATACGAGTGGTCTTATGACTCTGAACATTTGGATAAGCAATTCCACTTAGAATGACAATTACACCAATCCATTGAAGGAAGGTGACGGTTTCGTGGAGAACAAGTGTAGACAGAATTACGGCCGTTGGTAACTCTGATGCACTTAGAATCGTTCCTAAGCTTCCGCCTACTTTAGGCATGCCGATATTAAATAAAAGAGGTGGAACAAGTGAACCGAATAGTCCAGTAAGAAGACCGTACATAAATAGCCCACCTGTAAGCTCACCATTTATAAGAAATACTGGTGGTAAACAAATAAAGATAAGTAATGACGCTCCGGTTGTCATAATAGCGCTTTTATAAATAGGGTGCACAGGTATATTGGTGTTTCCACTTATCAAAATAAAAAAAGAAAAGGAAATAGCAGCAAGTATCCCCCAGCCAATTCCAGCCAAAGAAAAAATGATTCCTGTTTGCAATAATCCAGAAGCTAGGACAGAGCCGAAAAGAATAATTATCGTTGACATTAAGCTTTTTCGACTTGGTGCTTCTTTTGTAAAGACATATTGCAAAACCATACTTATCCATGTAAATTGCAATAGAAGAATGATAGCAAATGAGGCATTAATATAATCAAGTGCTTGATTATAAAAAATACCTGTTAGCCCCATCGGTATGCCTCCTATGGTCAAAGTAAGCCATTGTTTACATTTCAAACGTTTCTTTGGAACAAAGATTGCAATAATCCACAACATGATAGCACCAAAGAAGTATTGACTTCCTGTCACTTCACTTAGTCTAAATCCCTTACTGTACCCCAATTTAACAAACGTTGATACGAATCCATAAGAGCACCCCCCTAGAAAAACAAGTAAGGCATAGTTGAAAATCTTCATTATAAAATCCTCCATAAAATACAATAAAGCCACCCATCTCCTATAGGAGATGGGTGGCGAAAAGTAAAAGAATCAATTTAAACGAAAAATCCACCTGCTGTAAACAGACTTTTACAGCTTTTAGTTATTTTAATAACTTATATTATAGAATTACCACTCCTAAGTATCAAGCTGAAATTTAGAGGAGACGATGGAAGAATAATAATTTCCGATAAAAATGTTTCATATTTTAAAAATGTATATAACATACATTTTTAAAATATGAAAATGTGTTGTAAACTAATTATCTAGAAAAAATATCATATTTTGTTATTTTTTGTAGTTTTAAATCAAATTATTCCAAAGGGAAGAGAGTGAGAAAAAATGAGTTTAGATCCAAACAAAACATATCATCTTGTTGATGTACATTCTGGAAAAGGGTTATCTTACGAAGTTTATGCAAGTTACGATTATGTTCGAGAAGTTGAAGGAGCAGGAACAGCATTAAAATTTGAACCTGTGGACGATTTTGGATCATATAAAATTCGAATGACTGGTTCTCATTGGGATAACTATAATTATCTAACAAAATCAGGTAAGGAATGGATTTATCTTGATACAAAAGATAATGCAACTGTTTGGACCTTCCAACGTGATAATGAAGGAGATTTAACTCGTATCTGGCAACAAGGTCATGGACGTACAGCTAATTGGAGATATTACGAAAGTGGTTCGAAAAAATGGCTTGGAACGGATGAAGATACTGACGATATACATTCACCTACAAAAAGATTTAAAATTATTGCAGCAGGTTAATAGAGCTTATTTTTATATTTCTATGTTAATGACAAAGAGCAAACTCATAAAAATATGGGTTTGCTCTTTTTATTTTAATAAACTTCCTAGAGTATGGATTATGGTAATTAGATTTGTAAAGCTTATAAGATATAAGAATCAATCTTCATATTCCACCTCAGCCCCTTTAATATTTTGGGGAAAGGAGCTAATAATTGAATTAGTTGAAGAAAATAAATCGTCATTAGATAGGGAAACAACAGATGCACCATCGTAAAAAATCCAAAACACTGTGCAATCTTTTCGTAATGTAACAATAGGCATTTGAACCTTTTTTCTCCCAAATAAGGTTTTCATATCCCGTTTTTCAAAGCTAAATAAATCTTCCGAAAGAGACCAAGCAGCAAAGCAATTCATACTTCCTTGGCTATATAAAAAAGGCATAACGACTTTAAAGTGTGTATAATCTTCAATTTTAGCTTTAATAAAAGTCTCTCTGTCTACTTTTAGTTTTACATATTCAATATTAGCAGATGAAAATACATCACCTATTTCTTCTGCATCGTAGCTTATATATGTAAAAAGTACATATATCGGAAAGCTGTTTAATTCTTTCATCCATTTATTAATAAAGGTTTCTATGTCTACATCATGACCTTCATACTCTACAATGTAAGGTGCATCGCCATCTATTCCGAAGGGAAACAAACCACCCCATGAGGGAATATCATCTATGTAGCTTTTGGAAAGAAACCCTACTTCAATATCCATTATATATTCTCCTTCAATACTTAAAGTGTATTTTAAGTATAATTATAACCGATATGTAAATAAGTTCCTATAAGCTACGTTATGGTAACTAAAGGTGTATAGCGCATACAAACTGTTTTTAGTGAGAGGGAACCGTTTTAAATACATATTTCAATATAATTGAGCTGATTCCAAAGGGGACTGAGCAACTTAGGGCAAGAATAAGAAATGGTTTAAATTCTAGGAAAATGCTTATACCATCACTTAGCGAAAATATTAATAAAATGATTGAAGTCCCTACAACTCCAGAAAGGACGTACAGTAGGAATTCAAATAAAGCTTTATACTTCTTTGTATCTCTTATAATCGTGTCAATCATTATAGAAAATGGAAGGCCAAATACTATAACAAATGGAATAAGAATCAATCCAGTCACGAATTGGTCAATAAAATCAGTAAAATCTATATATCTGCCTTCCAGGAATAAAATTGAAAAAGCTAAACTACCGCAGATGGATGAAATAATCACTGGTATAATCTTTGTTTTCATAAATGTAGTCTCCCAATAGAGTTTTATTATTTATATTAGGACCTTAAGTAAATAAACATTTTATTTCTATTTACTACCGAGTAATATGGATAATGTTTATCTACTGTACAGAACTCTTTTTTAATCTATAGTTCCATAAAATCGAACAAATCCCGAAGGGAACGGAACAACTTAAAGCGAGAATACAAATAGGTTTGAATGCCAACAGATTTATACCGTTTGTACCATCATCTAATGAGATAATAAGTGAAACTATCGTTGCACCTATCATTCCAAAAATAATGTATAGTGCTATTTCAATTAATTGTTTATATTTCTTATCTCTATTTTTAATTACAATATCAATTAAAATAGATGAGGGGATGCCTAAAACAATAACGACTGGAACAACATACATTAATCCAAGAACTAACCCAGCTATCAAATTACTAAAAGTAAGTTGTTCATAGGAAGAAGTATCAAGGGCTCCTACAGCAACTACTAAACTACCACATAGAGAAGAAATTAGCACTGATATGATTTTTTTAAACATAATATAATCTCCTATTAAATTTCTTAATTTATATATAATAGCATTTTTAGTAAATAAACACTTTATTTTTATTTACTACGGAGAATATGGATTATGGTAATTAACAATCTATTGGATAAATGTGTTAAATTTAATAATATCGGGGGGATATACTTGATTTATTTAGTTTGCACAATTATAGTTTCAATAATTTTTATCTTCAACATTGTTAAAGATAGAAATTTTATATGGTTATGTATGTTTATACCTATGTTGATAGACATTCTTATAGGGAAGATTCACTTTTTAGATTTTATAACCAATGGTTACAGGACTGCTATTTTTATAATTCTTTATATTTCAATATATTTCACTGTATTTTTATATGGCATTGATAAAATAGATCTTGAAGAACAACCTGACAATTAAAATATATTTTAGTTGTCAGGTTGTTTTTTGTGTCGATAAAAAAACATTATGGTAACTAGAAGTAAATGTTCTATACATATAAAATATACCTAACTAAGTACATTAAAAGGAGATGTTCCTATATTGTTGGATTATATACGGTTAGACTGGGATTTACCTATTTTACCTCAATTACCTAATGGCTTTAAGTCTGCTGCTATTCTATTTCATCCTTTTATTCAGATGCCCTATGGTTGGGAAAAAACAAAGAGAGAAAATCCTTATCAGCATATATATCCTAGTGATGAAGAAATGATTAACCTTGGCGAACCAATATCATGGATAGAAGTAATGTCTAAGAGTGGCTTAAAGTCTTATAAGGAATTATCCTTAGCGTTGCAAACTTCTACTGGTGCGCTTGGATATAAATATGAAAGGGAGGATTTAGCCAATCTATTAAATTCCTATCTTGAAACTATTCCTGATTTATATTATCCAGATTCTGATTGCACTTCACTATTTATAATAGATAGTTTATTAAAGGTTCTTTGTTCAAAAGGGGCAAATACTTTATATTTTTCTGAACCTATTCATGACACAAATGGTTCATTTAAAGTCATTGATATCTCACCTTTAGAAATAGCTAACTTATCTCCTAACGAGTCAATTATCACAGATGAAAATATGGATTTTGCATTTATGGGGATCTATGATTCGTTTATAACATTGCTTTTAGCTAAGGATACAAATATTGAGGATATAATTAAATCCCACAATCTTGAAGCTTTAATATGTGATAAAGAAGTATCCCCTAGTTGGTTCCTTTAGTAGGGGCCTAGAATAGATTTTATGATAACTAGAAGACTATAGTATATAGGCTTAGGGCTATTACAAAGAAAAGAGTAAGGAGTGCTAAAGTGTCTGTTGAAAGAGATAATATGATTAATTCTTTAAGAAAAAATGTTATTCCTACTTTGAGAGATCGTGGTTTTAAAGGTTCCTTTCCTCATTTTTATCGAAAACTGGAGAATCGTGTTGATTTGTTAATGTTTCAATTTAGTGCTTGGGGGGGAGTCCTCTACGTAGAGGTTTCTAAATGTTCTCCAGAAGGTCATATTAAAGGTCTATAATATTGATACCGACCATAGACAACGGTTAGGAAAAGAAATAGGTGAAATGTTTGAATTTAATAAAGATAACACAGAATTGGTTTCATTAAATGTAAGAGAATCATTGAAAGAAGGAGAAGAATGGTGGAATTCTTCTCCTAATTGGTGGGTTTAACGCACATAATTAAGTAACGATAAGAGTTGTTGTGTACACTTAAGTTGTATATGATATTCATAGTTATAAGTGCTTAAAAGGTGGAGATATTGTATGAAAGATAATTTGATAAAGAAGATATATGAACAGGGTTATCCTGATGCACAAACTGCACCTTTAGTGTCTCTAGAAGAGTTTTTCGAAGGTAATGAAGATGAAGGATCTATTGGCTGTAACCTTATGGACCATCCCGGAATTGATACTTTTTATTCTGTTTTATTTGAGATTAAAAGTAAGCCAAGTGTACAAGACGTACTTGTTGAAATTATGGAAGTTGAAGACGAGGAATATTGGCCATTTTCGGAAAGAATATATATCCTATCAAGCGCTAATCCCGAAGAAATAGAAGAATGGGTTAAAATCTTAGAACCTGACGAGATCGAGGAAGGTTATATGTTTGGTAATCCTCCTATTGCTCCAGAGTTGTATCCTAATCATAAAGTGTTTGGAGTTTGGTGGGATTGATAAATAAAGCTTTATCTAGTGCTTACGAAACTGGTTCTTTTTATGAAGGCAATATGGACTTTAGAGAATCAATTTTTAATTTAGAGCCAAAATTGATAGAGCTCGATGATCTTGAAACTTTGAAGTATTTATATTTCAAAATAAAGGACATTTCTCTACGTCATAAATTACTCTTGGTGTTACGAGATATCTATAATTCTCAGCTTGGTGAATTTTTTCAAAAGGCCTATAAGAAAGAGCGAGATTTAGAAATGAAATTAATAGCTGTACGTGGTTTAGTGAAATACGTTGAAGAACATGAAATAAGTAAAATTATGAATCATTTCATGAAAATCTTGATAAAGAGGCCTGAACACACTCCTTACAATTATAAAGAATATGAATATTTGCGTTCACCAAGTGGATTACCTTATCTAATTAAGGAATATAATTATAACTGCTTTCATCAAGTATTAGAGCAAGTAGAAAAACAGTATGAAGCTATGCCCTTCCAGTTTAAGAATCATTATACGTACGATGAAAATGATAACATAGTCGAACTAAGAAGCCCTGACGAGACTGATCAAATGATTGAAGACTTCTTTAAAATAAATTAACTTCTAAAAGACGTTAGACTAATGTTCTAACGTCTTTTGCTACCTAAAATACATTTTATATAAATAAGATATACATATTCAATAGAATTATAGTATCTTAAATAAAGCTGAATAGATGATAGATTAATTGAGGAGCATAAAACATGTTTAATTTTAGAAAAAAAGAGAAGAAATTTTATTTAGATGCAAGCCAAATAAAACAACTTATTGATTCATATGAAGGATGTATTGCAACTGATAGGATTACAGTAGATGGTTGTAAGGTTGGTTATATGTATAGAGAAGAACCCTATGAATATAACGAAGCAGATAGTGGTTGGAGGTTTCTTTCTGGAGATGAAGATGATCGTTACATGAATAACTCTAAAAAACATGGTGTTTATCTGGTAAATACAATATGCAATTATGATCCAGATATAATGCCGTTTCTTGATGCAGAACCTGGTACTGCATATATTCGTGATGAAAAAGGTAATTTCGTCCTTGATGAGGAATAAAACCTTCCTGTTGATACATTACTTTAAATAAGCTTATATATGATAGGTTCTTTTAACGTTCCTTGTTATTCTACCTATACTTACACTTTTAATTGAAAGGAATGACATATATTGAACTCAAAGAGAACCGTGCAAGTAGGAGATATATTTGCTGCTCCATTGCCGATGAATAAGTATGGTGCAGTTAAAGTAATGGATATCATTAATCGCTCTTATCTTTTTGGTATTACAAATTATATAGGTGAACAGATGCCTGCAATCGATGATCAGAATGTTTGTCAGATTTTAATTACAAATTCTTTACTTAATGAAAAAGAAGAACCTACATTTAAGTGGGTAGATGGAAGATTACCTGAAGAGTTAATCTATATTGGAAACATTCCTTTATCTCAAGAGGAATTAGGTATAGAGTCAAATGTGTATGGAGGGATATGGTCAAAAGAATGTGCGATGGATGTTTACTATAAATGGCGAGAAGAAACAGATCCTCAAGGGTTTAAACTTGAGATGCAGAAGAAAATAGAAGAAGCTGACGCCTATGCTGGTAGAAACAAGATTGTGAAACCAAAGAAAATGATAGATGATCAAGTCTTCTGGAACATTATTTCTTTATTAGACTGGAGTAAAGAAGATGCAGATGAGATTGTAGAGGCTGCTATTAAGGAACTTTCTACTTTCACTGCATGGAAAATAAGACATTTTGAAGAAACTCTCTCTTATAAGCTTTTCTTATTAGATACAGAAGAACATGCAAAAGAAATTGGTGAATACAGTTTTTCTCAACAAGATCAACACTTTTCACCTGACCTTTTCTTATATGCCAGATGTGCAGTCGTCGCTCATGGTAAAGAAGTTTTTGAAGATATCGTATCCAATCCTTCAAAAATGCTTAAGGACACTGAATTTGAAATTTTATTGTCTCTTTCATCAGAAGCTTATTATGTAAAAAAGGGTAAAGAATTCGAATATGAAAGTGGATGTAGTTATGAGACATTTTCGAATAAAGAAGGGTGGTCAAATACTCTTTAAGAACAAAAAGTGGGTGCTTACAATGATAAATAGACCTTATGGACAGCATTGGAAGGGGCATAAAGGCTTTAGAGCTATTGAAGGTAATGATGTTTATAATCATCGTTTTGGAGGACAAGAGTGGAATGTACCAAAATGTCGGTTATGTGGGGAAGATTTACATCAGATTTTATGTTTTAATCTAAAGGATGATCGATTAAGTGAACTTAGAACTTCTAAACTAGAAGAACTACCTTTAACGTCATGCCTAAATTGTTCTACTTTATGGGAGCCTCAACTATTTCAATTAAATCCTACAACAAAAAGTGTTACTGTTTTGATTCAAAATGATAAGGAAAAATGGATTCAAGACGAAGAAGGTAAAATAACTGTTCCTCTTCCTTATGCGAAATTCAAACTTATCGATATGTTAGAAGAAGATATACCAGTCAATGAAGATGCCTACTACGATGCATTTGACTTATTTGGTCAGGAGTACATATGTAGAGTGTTGGGAGCACCTCTATACGTTAACAAGCCAAATGATATAAGCTGTCCAATCTGTAACCATGACATGCAATATGTTTCCAGTATTACTCATGATTTTGAAGTAGATCTTGTATCCGTAGTGGACCTTTTCCTGGGAGAAATGATTATATACTTTTATTTTTGTAAAGAATGTTTAACCCTAAAAACAGAGATACAAGGTACATAACAACTACATAAACCATAAAAGCCCTTTTACGGGCTTTTTGTACTTCTACTTAGATTGATTATGTGAACTTGTTTTGCATATCCTATGCACCTTCATTTAGAGAACTAGATGAATTAAACTATTAGATAAATGGGGGTAAAAATATGAATAAAAAAATATTAGGTTCTTTCGAGGTGAAAGGAAATCAACTTATTGTTTCAGATCCTTGTTATCCAGTAGAGGACGCTTTTGACAAAAGTGACATATTATCTTGGGTATTGGAGCCAGCTAAAAGTGGAGAATGGGAATCGATTGTCTTCTTCACTGAAGATTTTACGATAACTAAATTAATAGCCTGTCACCGTGATGTTGAATTGGGTTCAGAATGGACAGAAACAGGTAAAAATATCGGCGTTGATTCTGCTATGGCGGGTATAATTAAATATTACTTAACTAACTACCATTTTAAACATTAATTTTAGAAATGCTACTAATCACTGTGATTACGTTAACTAACTTTGTATGGAATATACATAAGGTAATTGAAGAGTATTAAAGTATATGGGAAAATAATTGAGGAATTTTTGTTTTTTAATATTGTGCAAAAGAATCTATTTAAATAAATAGTTACGACCAAGGAGCAAACAAATGCGAGATTGTCCCGAAGAATTAGACTTTATTTCATTATTTGAATGTATTCCACTTAAAAAGGACCAAAATGAGAGCTTTTTGTACGATGAGTCCACTTTTACCTTTACGAGCGAAATGAACAGGTTTGAAGTGAAAATCTCACCATTCTATAATTTTTTCTCGCTTTCAGTAAAGGATTTAGAAGATGATGAGATCTTTTACTACAGTCTCGAATCGGTTACAAAGATTGAGATCATGAATGATAATAAAGAAAGCAAAGCAATTCGATTATTTATAGATCAAGGAATTGACCGTTTTATAATGATTATGGATTTAGTATTTAGACCCAAATTTAAAGTTGTGCTAAAAGAGGTTTCAGATTCCTAGAAGGAACATAAAATATATAAACTATACACCTTTAGTAAGGAGATTTAATGAGAAAATACATAATATTAGATATGCCTATAAATGACATTAAGAAAGTTATGATAGTGGACATCAAAGATGAAGTAAATATGTTTCTTTATAATACGTCAGATGATGTACCTTCAATCGTAGACTATAGTTTTGAAACATTACAAGAAGCTGAAGACTTTTTTAGCAAGGAATTTTCAAAAGAAAAAGATAGTATAGCTTCCTGGATTTATGTACCAAATCCAACTAAGGATTGTCAGGAAGATATTATTAAACCAGTAAGAATTAAAGCTATAAATACTTGTAATCCTCAATGGGGGACTTATGAGGAATTCGTAAATGGAAAGTGGATAGACATTAAGTTTTAGCACACCTACTACCAATAACGCACTTAGGGCCACTAAGGGGGAGTTTTTCATGAGTTCTTATGAATATCAATCAGTAATGAATAACACTAAATGGCAAAAAATTAGAAATGCAATGAACAATTGTTCTATAAATACAATTTAGAGAATACAGAATTTCAAAACTAAGTATATAAGTAATTGGGATGGAGATTGGTTTTATCATTTCAAAGGTAATTATAAAAACATTGAGTGGTTAGAAATAAAGGTCGAAAATTTAGAAGAGAAGGATCAGGTGATAAATATACTTAGAACAATTAACATACCAGGAGAAACAAAAGATGATGTTATAAAAGTTTATGGCTACGTTCAAAACAATAATCCTATAGATTATTTATAATAGCTAATGGTTCTTATAATCCTAGTTATGATAACTAGAGTCTCATACTAACTATTTCTTGACCTCCAAATAAGACAAGAATATGAAGAAAGGTATTGTATGATAAAAAAACAAGACCGACAAAAAAGATTAGAGTTTCTATTGGCAAAGAGAAAAGAATTAGAGAAAAAAGAAGATAAAGGGCCTCTTTTTTCAGAATGTATAAATGTCTTAGGTAAAGGCGTTATTATTTATTCTCCTGAAAAAAGTGAAGAAAGATATTACTCGTTTCAAAAAGAGGTTCCATTCACATTTTACGGAAGGATAGAATGGGATAAATTTGATAAATACTGCGTAATTACTTATTTAGAAGATGTAAAAAGCTTAATAAATGACGATGATCTTGAGATATATTGGAGTACAAACAATTTTCCTGTACTAAAGACAAACTTTGAGAACATCTTAAGCGTATATGACGATGTTGTAGCTGTAGGTAGTGACACTTTTCTTTATGTAGAAAATAAATACGTAATAGAAATTTATCATGACGGAGAAATGGGAATAGGTTTTTTAAATAATTTCCGATAACACGTTTTATGGTAACTAGGTTTGTATATGGTGTACATAGAAATCTACGTTTTCAGATGTACGTGTATCTTTTTTCTTAATAAACTAACGCTGCAGGATAACCCAATGAATTTGTTGTATAGATATGTAGTGAGAGTTATGACTAAATCAAACGTGAATTCTTTTTTCATCTAACTGTGATTTAGTAAAGTCTAACTAAAATTTTAAAAGAGGTGTTTTTAATGGTTTTAGGAATTTATCCTTATTTAGTTATGAACGGTAATGGACAAGAAGCTGTTAAATTTTACGAAAAAGCATTGGATGCAAAAGTTATTGGAGTTCAAACGTTCGGAGAAATGCCTGGAAATCCAGAATTTCCTACTCCTATAGAAGCAATAGACCGTGTAATGAATGCGCACTTAAAAGTTGGTGATAATGATTTGATGCTTTCTGATACATTCCCGGGTCAACCATACCAAATTGGATCACAAGTAACGGTAGCTATCACTATAGACAGTGTAGAAAAATCAAAAGAAGTATTTGAAAAACTGAAAGAAGGTGGTCAAGTAGGAATGCCACTTCAAGAAACTTTTTGGAGCCCATCATATGGCCAAGTAACAGATAAATTCGGTGTTACTTGGCAAATTTCCACACAACCTGCTGATAATGAGTAATCAATGAAAAGCTGTTATTCTTATTACCTCAAGAATTCTTCTCATGCAAGCTTTTCTTGGTTGGGTTCCTGAATGTGTTTTATATTAACTAAGGATGTGCATCACATACATTTAAAGAAGAAAAACCCACCTAATTTGAGAGGTGGATTTTTCTTTTAGTTAAATATTAAGGGTGTAATTGCTTGTTACTTACATATCATTTAATATTTTTGTAGGCATTTATTATAACCTATCAAATCATTTTGAGAAAGTAAAAAATGAAAACGATTACTTTTATATTCCCTACCGATAAAATCCATTATGAGAACTTAACATGTATAAAATAGAAGGACACAGACAGTAAGATAATACAGAATAGAACACATGTATAAAGTCAGGAAGTGTTTGTTGTTTCCATTAACATTAGTGAATATTCTTTTAAAAGTTATAGAAAAAAACGCCCCTTATTTGGGGCGTACTCTATTATCATTATAAAACATAACCTAAAAACAGTCTACAATTTCATTTTTTTTTAGGTTATAGTTTGATTACTGAATTCAGTAAGACCCATGGGTACATTTAAATTTGAAAGGAAAATTTCTATGATACACAAACATGTTCCTGTTTTAATAGTAGGTGGTGGTCTTAGTGGACTTACCTCTGCTCTCTTTTTGGCACGTCATAACGTTGATTATTTACTGATTGAAAAACACACTGGTACAGCTATCCATCCAAAAGCTGGAGGGATTACATTTCGTACGATGGAAATATTTCGACAACTTGGATTGGAGGCAGCTATCCGGACTGCTAGCAAACCATTAGATAATATTCGTGGAAGGATTGCTGTAGAGACAATCAAAAGCATAGACCCTGAGAAATTAGAAACTGCGGAGAATTCCCAAAAATCTCTTGAAAAAGAGAGAATAGAAAATTTTGAAAAGGTGAGCCCTTCAAAGCCAGCATCTTGTTATCAAATTGAACTAGAACCTATCCTTCTTCAAGCTGCTAAAGAGGGAAAAGGGCATATACGCTATAATACTGAACTTATAGAGTATCAACAAGACGATTTAGGAGTTACAGCAACTATAATAAATAGAGAGACAGGAACGAAAGAAAAAATTCGAAGTGATTATTTAATTGCGGCAGATGGTGCTAAAAGCACAATTCGTCAACATACAAAAATTCCAACTACAGGAAGAGGAGTGATCGGCGGACATTATATCAACATCTATTTTCAGGCTGATCTAAGTCGCTTTCTGAAACCTAGCCAGTTTGGCTGGATTCAAATCCTAAATCCAGAAGTATTTGGTGCGCTCGTCACTGTTAACAATCGTGATGAATGGATTTATCATGTGGCCTATAATCCCTCAACTGGAGAAAGTCCAGAAGATTTTTCTGAAGAGCGATGCTGTGAGATTTTAAAAAAAGCTATAGGAGTTTCAAATCTTGATATTGTCATCTTCAGTATTTTACCTTGGGCAGCTGCAGAACAGACAGCCACTCGTTTTCAAGATAGTCGAGTCTTTCTAATTGGAGACGCAGCTCATCTTATGCCACCTACCGGAGGATTTGGTTCAAATACAGGTATTCAAGATGCTCATAATTTAGCTTGGAAACTTGCTGCAGTGATACACAAACAAGCTCATTCACGATTGCTCCAAACTTATCATAATGAAAGACACTATGCTGCAGAAGTAACAACGAAATATGCCAGTGATTTGTTATTTAATGTTATAAAGAAAGGTGTAAGCACCCTCAATAGTATGGATCATACTGCAGTTACTGTAGGGTATAAATATAACTCAACAGCAATTATCAAGGAAAACTCCGATACGCCGCATAGAATGGATCAATTAGAACTAAACGGAAGGCCAGGTACTCGTGCTCCACATATGTGGTTGAAGTACCAAGGTAAGCGTATATCTACCTTAGATCTAATAGGTGAAAATTTCGTCTTATTTACGGGGAAAGATAATAGCCTTTGGCGCACTGCTACCCGGAATGTATCTTCTCACTTAGGTGTTCCTATTAATGTTTATGGTATCGGTTTACAAGGAGATTGTGTTGAGTGTGAGGATGAGGATAGCTGGGAAGCAGTGTACGATGTTACCTCTCAAGGAGCTGTATTAATAAGACCAGATGGTTTTGTAGCATGGCGTACAAAAGAGGGCGAATCAAATCCTCATCTAACTCTTAAGCAGGTCATGACTAGCGTACTATGGTAAATAAACTAATACGCATGCTCCTGACTTAAGATTAGTTAAAAATTAAAGAATATAACACCTCAAAAGGCATACGTGTTAAAACGTATGCCTTTTGAGTGAGCTTTCATAAAAATTACAAAATATCAATATCAGATATTGCAGACAGATAACACATTGTATCTTTTATCTTTTGATCAACTGTTATATTAACTAGATATTAAATTTAAAAGTATTTACCTTTATTGCTTACTCTTATCGACGGCAAATTAGCAATTTTTCTATAAAGTATTACACTTCTAAATTAAAGAATATGAAAGTTTATTCAACTACAGCTAGTGCAAAATACACGTTTTTATGCGCCTTTAAGTTCACATTTAATTCTGTCATATATCGTTTCTCAATATCCATCGGGCTTAAATTCTCAAGCAACTTCAATCCGAGTTCTGCCATTTCTTGCTTCATACTAGTTGGATCAAAACCTGTTTTCATTGGCTCTCCTATCTTATTCATCATTTTTTCTTTCTTTTTCAAATCAGTGGAAGTAGTTTCCTCATCAAATTCATCTACACTGAAGTAATCAAATACTATCATGCTCCCAGAGGGAGTTACTTTAGGTATATTAGCTAGTGTTTTATATACTTCTTTTTTGGATAAATACATTGTAACTCCTTGCCAGCTGAAAAAACTTTTGGATAAGGCAGAATAGTTTAGTGATGAATTGAGTTTATTTACTATATCCTCCCGAGTGAAGTCAATAGAAATGTAATGTAGGTTTTCTGGATGACCCCAACCCACCTTATCGACACGTTGACGTTTAAAACTTTGCGTCGCAGGATGATCTAGTTCAAATACATTAAGACTCTTTAACAAATCAGGATATCTAAATGCAAAAGTATCTAAGCCAGCACCCAAGATTACATACTGTTCTACACCAGTTTCAATCGCCTTCATAAAACAATCTTCTGTGTATCGAGAACGGGTGATAGAGGCTGTAGAATTCATTAAGGCTTCTTTTGGCATAATCTTCTCTATTAATTTTTTTTGTTCTTCAGGAACTAGTTCGTATGCCAAAAAGTCATTGAAAATTTTGTGGTTTGCATATTTCGAGTGAATACCTCGAATATAAGCTGTCATCATCGCGGTAAAACTGATTTGGTTTTCTTTCATCTATGAATCTCCTTTTGCAATTACATTTGATTTTAACATTCAAATACTATTTTACCTTTAAAGGATTATTCCAGAAAATGGCCCGTTGGTGGTATAACCTTATATTACTTTTACCATAGGAAACCCCTTCAGATGGAGGATTTAATAAAATTTGGTAACCAAGTGCTGTAATTTTTTATTCTATAATTTCTACTTCACTAGCTACCTTTAAATTCTCCCCTCATTGCTTTTATATGAATACCAATCATATTCTGTATTTTATTGAAAAAAGATTTAAATACTAGACTAAAAAAAAATACAAAAATGTGGTATTATAGAGGTGGGAAATGAATGATTTTTATTAACAATAATAATTTTCAAATAGATATTTTGAAGAGAAATATGAAAAAACCTGTATTTTTAAATACAGGTTTTTTGTTTCTTATAATTCACATTATGGTGACTAGCTTTGCATATGATATGTCTAACTTTGATTATTGGATTGTTTCTACCGATAGCTTATAACACATATGCTTGTTCTGATAAAAATCCTTAGTTATCTAATTTTTATGGAAATTACATATTATAAAAAAGAGCAAAGCGTCATTTGATTTTAGACTTTGTTCTTCTTGTTTATCATTTAAAGTATAGAAGGTAGACAGTTCAGACAGATTAAAAAGTCAAAAAGAGCATCTAATTAACTTTTAGCAAGTCTAAAAAGCTTTGATAGCAAGTCTCTTTGTAATATTGATGGGAATTTATATCTTCGTTCATTAGCCATTGAATGAGCAATCCATCTATAATAGCGCGCATGGTTTTTGAAGTGTTTTCTATATTAATATTCTGTTCAAACACTCCTGTTTTCTGACCAGAAGTAATAATGTCAGATGTAATGCCCCAACAGTTTTGATAAAAATGATGATTAATTTTTCTATATGTTTCATTTTGACCTGCCTGAGACAAGAAATCTAAATAAACTCTATAAAATTTTGCATTTTTCTCAGGGGCGACAAACACTGAGTTTACATAAGCTTTTAATTTACCCAAGGGAGTAGACTCTGAATTCACTGATGCAAGCTCATAGTTATAGATTTTATTTGTAAGCCACTCAAGGAGTTGAGATAAGGTATCTTCCTTATTCTCAAAATAATAATGGACGACTCCTTTACTAACTTCTGCATGATCAGCAATACTCTGTAAGGTAACCGAATTATAACCTTGTACTGACATAGCTTGGAAAGCTGCTCTTAATATTTGATTCTTTCTCTCTTCTGCTTTTTTCTTCATAATAAACCTCCAGCAAACTAAACGTACAAATTAGTATACAACATTTTATAAAATTTGAACAAAAAATTATTCTGACCGGTCAAAAAAGTTTGACCGGTCAGAATAATAATGTATACTAGAAGTAGTTTCACAAAGGAGGAATGACAAAATGAAAGATCAATTCAAAGCGCTAGTAGTAGACAAAGTTAATGATGAATTTTCAATGAATGTAAAAAATATTTCTCTGGAATTTTTGCCTAAGAGTGATGTCTTAATCAAGGTACATTATTCAGGGATTAACTATAAAGATGGGCTAGCAGGTACTCCTGATGGTAAAATCGTAAGAAATTATCCATTTATACCAGGAGTAGATTTAGTAGGTGTAGTCGTTTCTTCTAATGACCCTCGCTTTCATGAAGGAGATGAAGTCATTGCAACAAGTTACGATATAGGTGTTTCCCACTTTGGTGGATACAGCGAATATGCCAGTATTCCAGGTGATTGGATTGTACCTTTACCTGAAAATTTGACTCTTAAAGAAGCCATTGTAGTAGGAACAGCAGGCTTTACGGCAGCCCTATCTATACAACGTCTAGAGGAGAATGGGGTGTCACCAGACAAAGGAAAAGTTCTTGTGACAGGTGCAACCGGTGGCGTTGGCAGTTTTGCGGTCTCATTTTTAAACTCTCTGGGTTATAAAGTAGAAGCTAGCACAGGGAAAGAATCGGAGTATGAGTATTTACGAAAACTCGGAGCTCATACCATTATTTCAAGGGATATGACGTATGGAGGAAAGGTTAAAGCTTTAGGGGCACAAAAATGGGCTGCAGCCGTTGACCCTGTTGGTGGAGATCCTCTGTCCTCTGTTTTAAGTCAGATTCAATATGGTGGTTCAGTTGCTGTTAGTGGGTTAACAGCTGGGACAAAACTGGCCTCTACTGTTTTTCCATTTATTTTAAGGGGCGTCAACTTACTTGGCATTGACTCTGTATACTGCCCAATGGAAACACGTTTGAAAATATGGAAACGCATAGCAACAGATTTCAAACCATCAAATTTTGAAGATTTTATCTCACAAGAAATTAATTTAAATCAGCTTCCTACTGTTCTTCCTAACATATTAAAAGGGCATGTAAGAGGAAGAACGATTGTAAAATTAGTCTGATAAGAAATTTATATTGAGATTTCTTAATGTCAAAAATCACGCACTATAAAAGATTTTTAAAATATTTGAGAAATACATCCAAAAAAGGTAAGGGTTAAACCCTTAGCTTTTTTGTTGCCTAGAAGCCGTATTATGTGAACTAAACCTATATATATACAGATAAATGTTTTATGTGATATAGGACTTGTGTACTTTGATTTCTTTTGTTATTATATCGCATATGACGACATAATTAGAGGGCATCATTTTTTAATAGAATAAGCGTTAGTATATCTATTTCTCTCGTTATTATGCCTATTAATCGTTAATATATCGTATATAACGATGTATAAGAAAGGACTAAAATATGGATGTTACGAAAATTAATGACTCATTAACCGATATCTATTTTTATTTGCACTATAAACATGAAGAAACGTTAACCCACCAAAATATTCGATGTATGCAAATGATTAAGAAGAAAAAAGAGGTAACGGTAAAGGATTTATCAGAAGTGCTTGATGTTACCCATCATACGGCTTCTGAACATATTAAGAGACTTATTAACAAAGGGATCTTAGAAAAAGAACGTTCTGCTTATGACAAGAGAGTTGTTTATGTAAAACTTACTCCTTACGGCGAAGAAGTCTTGAAACGAAACACAGAATTAGATGAAGAAAAGTTAAAAATGATTTTAGAGCGACTTTCATTGGAGGAACAACAGAAAATTATAGATGCTTTTTCTGTGTTAAGAGAAGAAATAAAACATGTATATTCCACTTAAAACGATTAATTTTTAGCTATACACCAAATGGTATTGGTACAACCGTTAGCAGGAAAGAAAATATATTGTTGACCCATTTTATATGAGATAAGGATGATGAAAAGGTGAAATTTTGTAAAGCCACTGTCAATGAAATTGATCAATTGATTTATTTAAGAAAGAAACAATTAGTTGATGAAGGAATTGAGCCTAATCAAGAGATTGATACGGAACTAAAAGAGTTCTTTACTAATAAAATGAGCGATGGTTCTCTAATTGAATGGATAGTAGAAGATAATGAAGAAATAATTGCAACTGGTGCTATCGTCTTTTATGAATTTCCACCTACCTACACCAACAAGAGTGGCAAAAAGGCTTATATTACCAATATGTATACGAAAGAAAGTTACCGTGGACAAGGAATTGCCACTAAGTTATTAACTAAACTAGTTGCTGAGGCGAAAACAGCAGGTATTATAAAAATTTGGCTTGGAGCCTCAAATTTAGGTAGGCCCGTATATAAAAAGTTTGGTTTTAAAGAGGCTGATGAATTGCTAGAATTAGACATTTAAAAATTAATACTTAGGGTTAAGGTTACCCCTTCAGTATATATAGAAAACTGAAGGGATAGTTCTATAGAGACATTATTTCCAATAAGACGTTTTATGTTAACAAGTATACAAGCAAAGAAATGGGGTGCTAAAAAGGTTGTTTTCTCTGAATGACTGAAGGTTTAGGTTAAGTTAATGCCCTCCTTTTTTAAGACCAGCAAATAACGTTTACTTTCAGATTCTTTATAAAAGTTATCTTTTCATAAGTATTTCTTAAGAATTGTTAAGGTTTTTCCTCGTATCGTATTAAGATTTTAGCGTTAAATTAATGTTTATAACCTATCATCTAAAGAAACGAGGAGAAATACATGAATGCCATGCATTTCATTCAAGAATATATGAGACACCCGCGTGCAGTTGGAGCTATTATGCCGAGCTCTAAATCATTAGCTAAGAAAATGATGAAGCCTATACCATTTGAGGAAATAACGTGTATCATTGAATATGGTCCAGGAACAGGCGTATTTACAGAAGAAATTGTTCAAAATAAACGGAAAGACACCATTTTTTTAGCGATAGAAGCCAATGAAACATTCTATAATATATTAAAGAAGAAATATGGACATATCGAGAATGTGTACATTATTCATGACTCTGCTGAAAATATAAGTGCCTATTTAAAACAATATGGCATTGAAAAAGTAGACTATATCGTATCTGGATTGCCTTTTACAAGCTTACCAGGAACTATTTCTACACAGATCTTACATGAGACAGGATCTTTGCTGGGACCAGAAGGCAAGTTCATTACATTCCAATATTCGAAAGTAAAACGCTCTTTCTTTGAATCCTTTTTTACTACGATTCAGTATGAAAAAGTGTATAGAAATGTTCCACCAGCTTATGTATTCGTATGTAATAACTAATCCTATTCATGTTCTCTAGTTTATATTGAATTTAAGAATAGAAAGAGTGAAGAAACATGTCAGAAAGAACCATCCTTATTGTCGACGATGAAGACGAAATCAGAAATCTTATGTCCATTTATTTAAAAAATGAAGGATATCAAGTAGTAGATGTACCGAATGCTGCAACAGCTATAGATATGTTAAAAAAACAAAAAATTGACCTGATTATTCTAGATGTGATGATGCCAGGGATGAATGGGATAGATGCGTGCTTAAAAATTAGAGAGGAATATAACATGCCTATTATCTTTTTATCGGCTAAATCAGAAGATATGGATAAAATTCATGGTCTGGCCAGTGGAGCAGAAGACTATGTTACAAAGCCCTTTAACCCATTAGAACTGATGGCGCGTGTAAAATCTCAACTTCGTCGATACTATATGGCGCCTGAAAGAGAGGTTTCTTCCCACTTCTTAGAAAAGGGAGACTTAAAAGTGGACGGAAGAACAAATGAAGTGTTTGTAAGAGATCAAGAGGTTCGTTTAACTCCTAAAGAATTTCAAATTCTCTCTTTATTACTTCAGCATCAAGGACAAGTATTTAGTATTCAACAGATTTATGAAACTGTATGGAAAGAACCTTTTTATAAGTCGGATAATACGATTATGGTCCATATGACAAAAATTAGAGACAAAATAGAAGAGAACCCTAAAAAGCCAATCTATATTCAGACTGTATGGGGCGTAGGCTATAAAGCATGAAAACGAGAAATAATGCAGACAAAATTGGACGACCATCAGTCAATTTGAACACAAAATTATTCCTTATTTTTATTATCTCCTTGATTGTATCTATCCTTAGCTTTTTTCTTTTTATCTTCATAAATCCCCAATTTGGGGATATCCGTAACCAACAAATAGAGCAACAAAAAGAGGAAGAGACTATTAGAAAGCTCCTTGTTCAGCTCACTCATGCAATCGAAGAGAAGCACATGAGCTTAGATGATATAGATAACATTGCTTCAACGCTAAATCCTATAACGGATGCTCATCCTAACTTAGGGTTCTTAGTAGCAAATGCCAAAGGAGACGTTCTTTTTCACTCAAATAACAAAAAAATAAAAAGTACCAATATAAAGTATTTACTCAAACAAAAGCTTACAGCTGAATCTACGGGTAATCAATCATTTAATACACATTATTCTTCTTTTATATCGCTCCTTTCCCTTCAAGATGATATCGGATACCTCGTTATTGAAGGACCTTCTTTTGATCCTATTTTCAGTCCGAATAGATATATTTATCAAGTCTATATGGGACTTGGAGGTAGTGTGCTCATCTTTTTTGTCTTGTTTTTATTATGGACAAGGCCTATTACACGGTACATTAAGCAGATTGAAGAGGGAATCAACAGGATTGTGAACAAGGACTGGACGTATTCCATTCCGGTGAAAGGAAAAAATGAACTGTCATTCTTAGCTAAAAACATCAATTGGATGACCGAACAAATGAGGCAACGTTTTGAAAAAGAACGTAAAGTGGAACAAGCCAAAAATGAATTAATTACAAATCTCTCGCATGATTTACGAACTCCATTGACCTCTATTATTGGATATCTAACACTCTTGAAAGATAAACAGTATAAAAATAGTGAAGAGCTGGAGCAATACATTCAAACCACCTACGGTATTTCATTCAAATTGAAAAATTTATTGGATGAACTATTCGAATATACGAAGTTGTCTCTACCTGACGTAGACATGCAATTTCAAGAAGTCGATTTAAGTGGGGTGTTATATCAGCTTGTAGGAGAGTATACTCCCATGTTTGAAAATCGTGGGCTTTCCGTAAAAGTAGAGATTCCTGATGAGGCTGTTTTTATCTCCATAGATATTGAGAAAATGATTCGCGTTTTCGATAATCTACTTTCGAATGCTGAAAAATACAGTCATGAAAGTGGAGATATTGAGATAGTCCTCTATACTAACGAAAAACAAGTCATTGCACGTATTTCTAATACAACTGATCAAATTGCTTCTGAAGAATTAAGCCATCTGTTTGATAAGTTTTATCGAATGGATAAAGCACGCTCTAGCAAAGTCGTAGGGTCGGGAATTGGCCTTTCCATTGCCAAACGAATTGTTGAACTTCATCAAGGCGAAATATGGGCAGAAAGCGAGCAAAACAAGATAACGATGTATGTTGTGTTGCCTTTGCACCAAGATACAAAGGAGAAAGAGACCATTTATGAAGATTTATAAACTAATTAGACTATCAGTAGAAATTATGTTTACGCCTATTTCTGATGATGTTCTAATGCTAACTCAAGTCGGTATCTGGGCTTCTAAGGGCATCAACCCTTATGTAGTGCGGGTATCGTCTTGGATTACACTCTTTATAGCTTTTCTATGGTTCTTTCTAGTAGGAAAATTCTTTAGACAGGTGCCTCTAATTGAAAAATGGATGGCGAAGAAATGGTTACAAAAAGCCGAAAAGCTACTTGATCATTTTGGGGCTGGGGCGATTATGTTAGCTTTTTTTGCACCTGGAGTTCGACACCCTATTCATTATATAGCCGGAATTTTAAAGTTTCCGATAAAAAAAACTTGCTAGCTAACTTTTTAGCATCTTCCCTATATTCAGGCGGTTGGACTTTTATGGTTTATAGGTTTAACCAAAAAATTGGGATCAAATTAGTGTTACTTTGGTTACATCAACACTTGTCTATCGTACTACCATTAGTCGCTATTGCCCTTTTATGCTTCATTTTCTACAAGGTGAAAAGAAATAAAAATGAGTCGTGATATTATTTCTACTTCATACTGCTCATGAAAAAACTTGTTTTATAAAAGACCTAAGTGATACGGGACTTATCTAATTAAAGGAGCAAAGTGATGTGAAATTGATACAACAACTTTTCTCTTCAATTTGTTTATTTTTGTTGATATTAGGCGTGGTATTAGCGATTTGGGAATTTATAAATTTATTATTACATGTTAAAAGTAACTTACGATAACCATTAATTAGGCTTAAGTAGCTATATGCTTGTAAAAGGCTGCATACCACAAATAATAAATCTTAATCAGAACCCTAATTTTACAAAGGTTCTTTTTTTATTCCTAAAAGTCACATTATGGTAACTCCACTTGTAGAAGATATACAGTTAAAATAAAGATCTTATGATTGTATTGTTTCAGTCAAATTTAACTTTTTGATCAATTCTTCAGTTGTTAAAACTTTGGCAAACTCATTATCTAAAGTTGCTAATGACACAGTATGTATTTGTTCAGCTGGATAATATGCATGATCTTCTCCTTTTATTGCAAATGTAACTGTGGCATCTGATACGAGCTACGTTTCAAATTCTAAATTATCACTCATTGGAGTAGTAGTTGATACATAATGTGGAGTTGTTAATCCTACTATTAAGACTTTTTCTATTTTGTTTTCTTTCAAATGATTCACAATCCTTTTAGTTATTTTCTGAATATTTTAATATTTTTTATAAATATATGTCTTTGAAATGTTATAATATAGAGAACGTCAGTTCTGGAGGCTTAGTATGCAAATTAAAAAAGTTTATATTTATGTATTTAACACAATGTCAGATTGGGAGTATGGATATTTAATTGCTGAACTAAATTCAGGAAGATATTTCAGACAAGGTTTAGCCCCTTTAAAAGTAATGACGGTAGGAGTTAATAAAGAAATTATTAAAACAATGGGGGGGCTGAGTATACAGCCAGATATTTCTCTTGATGAGTGCACTCTTTTGGATAAAGATCTTTTAATTCTACCGGGAGGAAATACATGGAGTGAGGAGATTCATCAACCTATATTGAAAAAAGTTGGGGAAGTTTTAGAGCTTGGTACTATTGTAGCTGCAATTTGTGGTGCTACTGATGCCCTTGCAAATAGTGGATACTTAGATTCTAGAAAGCATACGCTTAATAACTTAGAATATACAAAAATGGTCTGTCCCAACTATAAAGGGGAGAAGTTGTATGAGGGTGGACCTGTAGTATCCGATAATAACATGATTACTGCTTCAGGAATAGCACCTCTAGAATTCGCGAGGGACGTATTAAAAAAATTAGATGTATTCGCATCAAATACATTAGATTCATGGTATAGCTTAAATAAAACTCAGAAGTCTGAATACTTTTTTCAGTTAATGAGCTCAATATAGATCCCTAATTATATACAAGGTCGATTACAATAATCTTCTTTTTTATTTTTGTAGATACCTATATTCTGTTTTATATTAACTAAATTGATTGTTTGTTTAAGAAAGTAATTGCCTAAAAAGCAATTACTTTTCTTTTTTTATAGAAAAATATGAAATAATTGTATACTTTTTCACTGTTCAGACGTTATAAGACAGGAAGGAGGAAAAACATTTGAAAAATCGGTTATCAAACGATCAACTAAAAATTGTCATGAATCAACTTTACTCATATTTAATTAAACAAGGTGCAAACCAAGAAACAGCTAAAGATATTGTTCAAGAAGCTGTTTGTAAACTACTTCTTCATCTTGAATCGATTGATACCGATAAATATAAATCATGGCTTTTTAAAGTGGCTATAAACTTATATTACGATTACTGTCGAAAGAACAAAAAATCTAAGTACGTGGTAGTAGAAGATTACCTTATTACCAATGAGCAATTAATTGAAGAGATGATGATTGCACAAGAAAATCAGCTTCTAGTAAGAAGAATCCTTCAAAAGGTGTCTCCCACCTTTAAGCAACTACTTCTTTTAAAGTATGAGTTAGAGTGGTCTTATAAACAAATTGCCGAATATGTAGATATGAAACCTGAGGCTGTAAAAACATATTTAGCTCGTGCTAGGAAAACATTTAAAGAAATATATAGGAGAGAATGTAATGAAAAAAACGAATGATGAGTTAGATTCTATTTTTGATGAAAAGTCTTTACATAGAACGTTGAAAAAAGCAAAGTATAGCGCAATTTTACGAACAGTTTTTATCTCTGCACTCGTAGTTTGTTTTGTTATTGGTTTATTTGTCAAAGGGAATAATTATTTTATTAACACACAAGGAGACAAGCTTGCTGATCGGTTAATTACAGAAAATCAGGTGATGATGTCTCCAAATACATACACTAACACTGATACCATTTCAATTGGAGTTTTAAAGGGGAGTATTAAGAGTGAAGTATTTAAAGTAATTGAAAACAAAGTGATACCTTGGGAGACAGAAGAAATAACGTATGATTTACTTGGAAATTTTAATGCATCATTCTCCATGAGTAGTACAATTGTCAATGACACGACAGTTTATCATATTCCTAATGGGCAACGTGAGATGTTATTTTACGTACCCAAATACAAATATAAGTTGTATGCCAATGACTTTGACATGATCAAAAAATATCCAAATGATAAATACATGGAGATGGCCATATCTCTCAATAAAAATTACACATTGAAAGAAGTACAAAAGATGCTGCCTACATCTACTCACCAAACGTGGTATTGGGTAGATAACTATGGAAAGTCTACTGGTTACAGAAACAATCCAGAAAGTGGACGATGGTTATTAGGTATTTCTAAACCGTCACCACAACTAGGAGCAAAACTAACGGCTACTAAAATTAAAACAGAAGCAGACTTTTTGAATGAGCTCAAAAAAACAGATCCAGGAGAAGTGAAAAATTTAAAAAACAGACAGAAAAATGGATTGATTATAGGCGTAGTTGTTACAGGAACAAAAGAAGAACTGCTTTCTTTGAAAAACAAACCATATGTCAAAGCAGCTAGTTTAGGAGCAGTGGTAGATAAATATTGAATTTTAGGGACTTGAAATGAATGAAACCCGTTGTATATTAACTGATAGATAAATAAAAAGAATCCTTTTTTTATTCCTTCTAGGTAAAAAAACCTCTAAGTGACTACCTGGTAATTACTTAGAGGTTTTTTGAATTATTTTACTAAAACCGTTGTATTCGCCGGAATCACAAGCTGATTCTTGACTTTCTTAGCACCTCTTTCACTAGCAAAAATCAATTTACCTTTCGCTGCTACAGATACTTTTACAGGTTGATTTGAAATATTATGATACACACTAATGGAGTTGCCTTTATACGTACGGCTATAAGCAACAACTTCTTTACTGTCTACTGAAATAGATTGAAGCGTTCCTTTTACTAACTCTTCGTGCTGCTGACGCACGCGAATCATTTCACGGTAATGATTTAACAAAGAGTCCTTTTGTTTGGTTTGTGCTTCTACAGACACGCCGTTGCCGCCTTTATTGTATACAGGTGTTTCCCAACTAGTTTGTCCAAGTCCGTTTCCTTCGTACCAGCGGAACGGTTCACGGATTAATTCATCAGGCTTTTCACCGGTCATGCCGATTTCTTCACCGTAATAAATATACGGATTTCCAGGAAGCGTAAGTAAGATAGAGGCAGCTGACTTTGCTTTATTGACATCTCCGCTTAACTCACTCATGACGCGATTTTGGTCATGATTGGTTAAGAAAATGCCGTCAATTTTATTTGGATTGTATGATTTGAACAGTTCATCTGTTGCCGCTGCTGCAGTAGCGATTCCTTGATCATTTCCTGCTTTTACAGAGCTGACAATTTTTCCTGCTAAATCAAAGTTAAATAGGGAATCAAGCGACTGATAATAAGGAGCTACTACTTCCGGCTGATCCCATACTTCACCCGTTAGATATACGTTAGGGTTTTCTTTTTTCATTGCATCTCTAAACTCATTCCACCACAGGAGATTTTTCTTAGCGCCTTCAGGTGTTTGACCTTTAAAGATATGGAGGGCAGCATCTAAGCGGAACCCGTCAACGCCTTGCTTTAGCCAAAACTTTCCGACATTAATCATTTCTTTTCTTACTTCAGGGTTATCGTAATTTAAGTCAGGCATTCCTTCCCAGAACGTTCCGTAAAAATACTCTCCATTTGGTGCTTTATGCCATACTTGCTGTCCCCAAGATCCTTTTTCATTCAAATCGGTATTTTTATCAGCCCAAATATAGTAATCCCTGTACTTGCTGTTTTTATCTTTTAACGCAGCTTGAAACCAAGGGTGTTCACTGCTCGTATGATTCACAACGAGGTCCATAATAACTTTTACATCTCGTTTATCTGCTTCTTTCATTAGCTTGCGAAAATCTTGCAGATTTCCGTACTGAGGATCAATGTTATAATAGTCCGTTACATCATATTTATGATAGCTAGGAGAAGGGTTGACCGGCATCATCCAAATCCCGTTTACTTGAAGATCATTCTTTGTATGAGAATTGCCATCATTTAAATAGTCCAGTTTTTGTGTAAGACCTTTTAAATCACCATGTCCATCTTTATTTGCATCGTAAAAAGAGTTTACATACACCTCATAAAAGACACCGTTTTTATCTGCAGCTGGAGATTTACCTTTATGTACGGTTTCGGCGTGAACGCCTGTTGATAAGCTAGCAGCCAGCGGCAGTGTTAGAGCTAAAGCTGTCCATTTTTTCCCTTTCATCGTTTCATCCCCTTTTTTTGCAATCGTTTGCATAAATTGACTACAATTGAAATATAGCACCTATTTGAAAACGATTACAATGAAAATTTCATTTTGATTATTTTGAACTAGTAATTATTCTGACAACCTAGTTATTTACTGTGTCCAATGACATTAAGAAGCTGCATTATATTAAGGCTATAGATAGAAAACACAAATAAAATAAGGGAGTATTATCCAAATAAAAATAATGACTATGTCAAATATTCTGACAATGTTGTTGTTCAATTCATCATCTCGTGCTAAAATCCAAATATAACTGAAAAACGGTACTACAGTTCCGAAAAACGGAACTTGAAGTATTAATGCAGATAATTCAGCTTGGATTTTATTTACTATCTGCAAATGATTACGCTTACAATGAAGTTTTTAAGGGGGAAGAACGCATTGAGTAAAGTAGATTTAAACTGTGATTTAGGGGAAAGCTTTGGTGCTTATCGCATTGGCAATGATGAAGCCATTTTAGAACACGTGACGTCTGTGAACGTAGCCTGTGGATTTCATGCAGGGGATCCAAGCGTCATGAGAAAAACGGTAAAATTGGCCGCTGAAAAAAAAGTGCAAATTGGTGCTCATCCTGGTCTACAGGACCTTATCGGTTTCGGACGCAGAAACATCAATATTTCACCTCAGGAAGCCTACGATATCGTAGTCTATCAAATTGGTGCATTAAACGGTTTTTTGCAAGCAGAAGGGTTATCAATGCAGCATGTAAAACCTCACGGTGCACTATATAACATGGCTGCTAAAAATAAAGCGTTGTCTGAAGCAATAGCAAAAGCTGTTTACAACGTAAATCCTGAGCTGATTTTGTTTGGATTATCTGGAAGTGAGCTGATTCAAGCCGGTAACAGAATTGGTTTGAAAACGGCCAACGAAGTATTTGCAGACCGTACCTATCAGTTAGACGGTTCTCTTACGCCTCGTACAGAACCAAATGCTTTAATTGAAAATGACAACGAAGCTGTTTCTCAAGTTATTACAATGGTGAAAGAAGGGAAAGTCAAATCTCAGCAAGGCAAGGATGTAGAATTGCAGGCAGACACGATTTGTATTCACGGAGACGGGGCTCACGCACTTGAATTTGCTCGTCATGTCAACCGTTCTTTACAAGCATCAGAAGTGGTAGTTAAGGCTATTTCACAATAAAAACTACATACAATCAGGAGGAAGATGATATTGGAGCCAATAAAAAAATCAACACCTCAGCAAAAGCTTTCGGCTGCACCTAAAGTAAACTGGACGTTAATGCTTGGAGCCGCTTTTTTAATGGCCACATCGGCTATTGGACCAGGCTTTTTAACTCAAACTACCGTATTTACACAAAATTTAGCCGCAAGCTTTGGATTCGTTATTTTAATTTCAATTATTCTTGATATCTTTGCTCAAACCAACGTATGGAGGATTATTGCCGTTTCTGAAAAACGCGGACAAGAAATCGCCAATATGGTATTTCCCGGATTAGGATACGTGCTCGCTATTTTAATTGTAATTGGAGGACTTGCATTTAATATTGGAAATATTGCCGGTGCCGGTCTTGGATTAAATGCGATTACAGGTATTTCTCCAACAGCCGGAGCTGCAATTAGTGCAGTTATTGCCGTGCTAATCTTCGTTGTAAAAGAAGCTGGAAAAGCAATGGATCGCTTCACGCAAATTGCAGGTTTTGTCATGATTGGGCTAATGCTATATGTAGCAGCTACTACTTCACCTCCCGTTGGAGAAGCTGTAGTGAAATCTTTTAAACCTGATCAAATCGACATCATTGCGATCGTTACGCTTGTTGGAGGTACTGTTGGTGGTTATATTACCTTTGCAGGCGGACATCGTCTTTTAGATGCCGGGGTAAAAGGCATCGATTCTTTACCTCAAGTAACTAAAAGTTCTGTAACAGGAATTCTTATCACTTCCGTTATGCGAATCGCTTTGTTTTTAGCTGTACTTGGCGTTGTATCTAAAGGGTTACAAATTGACCCGGCCAATCCTCCAGCATCCGTGTTTCAGCTTGCAGCAGGAAACGTCGGTTATAAAATCTTTGGCATTGTCATGTGGTCTGCTGCTATTACGTCTGTAGTGGGAGCTGCTTATACATCCGTTTCGTTTATTCAAACGTTTAGTGAAAAACTTAATAAAAACTCAAACTGGATTATTATTGGATTTATTATTATTTCAACTCTGTCGTTTGTCTTAATTGGAAAACCTGTAAAAGTTCTTCTGTTAGTTGGAGCAATTAATGGATTAATTCTTCCGATCGCCCTTGGAACATTACTAGTTGCTGCGTACAAAAAAAGTATCGTTGGCGAATATAAGCATCCTTTATGGCTAACCATTTCTGGTGTACTGGTCGTTATTGTGATGGCTTTAATGGGCGGTTATACGTTAATGGATCAACTTCCTCAATTATTTAAATAAAACAAGGTGCCCGCACGCAAGTTGCGTGCGGGCAATGATGGGAGATAGAAATATGACAAACCTTTCACAACTAACTCCAGCTGAACTTCGTCAGCAAATCCGTAACAACCAGCTTATTCACCCAACGGCAGGCATGGCAAACGGCTATGCTGAAGCTAATTTAGCTATTTTACCAAAGAAACAAGCCTTTGACTTTCTATTGTTCTGTCAGCGTAATCCTAAATCTTGTCCTCTTTTAGATGTAACGGACGTTGGATCTCCTGTTCCAAAGTTTGCGGCTCCGTCCGGAGATATTCGTACAGACATTCCGAAGTATCGAATCTATGAAAATGGGGAACTGGTAAAAGAAGTAACCGATATCAAAGGCTATTGGACAGAAGATATGGTAGCTTTTCTCATCGGCTGCAGTTTTACATTTGAACACGCACTTTTAAACAACGGCATACCTGTTCGTCACATTGAAGAAAACTGTAATGTTCCTATGTATAAAACAAATATTTCATGCGCTGAAGCGGGAATATTCTACGGCTCGACGGTCGTTAGTATGCGCCCAATTCCTCAGCAAGACGTAGTGCGGGCAGCGCAAGTAACTTCACGTTTTCCAGCTGTGCACGGAGGACCTGTTCACATTGGAAACCCCGCTGCAATAGGCATTGAAGACCTTCACTCTCCGGATTTTGGCGATGCTGTTTCCGTCAAAGAAGGCGAAGTTCCCGTGTTCTGGGCTTGTGGTGTAACTCCTCAAGCTGTAGCAATGGAAACAAAACCTTCTATTATGATTACACATGCTCCTGGACATATGTTTATTACAGATATTCGAGATGAAAAACTAGGTGTTTTATAAAAGAAAGAGGTGTAGATATGAATCAAACCGTAACAAAAGCGTCAGCTGTTATTTCTCCGCTTGGCGACTCAGCGCTTGTTATAACGTTTGGAGATAGTATTCAGTACGATATTCATAAACAAATCAAAACGTGTAAAGATTCAATAGAATTAAATCCTTTCCCTGGGTTTATTGAATGCGTGCCGGCATTTACGAACCTTACGATCTTTTATAACCCTCTTGAAGTGGTAGCAGCCGTGAAAAAGAAGGAGAAAAAAGAATTTGTGTCTCCTTTTGAAGTAGTGTCTTCTATCCTTCAAAGCAAATTAGAGAACGAACAGACAGAAAAAGAGTTAGACCATCGTACGGTTTCCATTCCAGTTTGCTACGGAGGAGAGTATGGACCTGATCTTGAATATGTCGCTCGTCACCATAACTTAACACCTGAAGAGGTAATAAGTATTCATTCTGAAGGCGAATACTTAGCGTACATGATTGGATTTGCTCCTGGATTTCCGTTTCTCGGAGGACTATCTGAAAAAATTGCTACGCCTCGCCGCTCGTCTCCTCGCACCTCTATTCCTGCAGGTTCGGTTGGTATTGCAGGAATGCAAACAGGAGTGTATCCTATTTCCACTCCCGGAGGATGGCAGCTAATTGGTCAAACGCCGATTAAACTGTTTTTGCCGGAGCAAAATCCTCCAAGTTTGCTGCAGGCTGGAGATATTGTAAAATTTGAGCCTATCTCTAAAGAAGAGTATCAAGAACTACAGGCAAAGGAGGGGGAAAAATGAGTATAAGAGTTAGTAAAGCCGGGTTATTAACAAGCATTCAAGATTTGGGAAGAAAAGGATTTCAGCAGCACGGTGTAATTGTAAGCGGTGCAATGGATTCTTATTCTCTTCGAATTGCTAATTTACTAGTTGGTAACGATGAAAAAGAAGCGGGACTTGAAGTTACGCTAATGGGGCCTACCCTTGAAATAGAAAGTGATTGTTTAGTAGCGATCACAGGTGGAGATTTAACTCCTTCGGTCAACGGAAAGCCAGTCCCGATGTGGAAACCTTTATTTATTCCAAAAGGAGGCACTTTATCATTTGGGCCTTGTAGAACTGGTTGTCGTTCCTATCTATCTGTAGCTGGAGGATTTTCTATTAATGAAGTGTTAAATAGTAAAAGCACGTATTTGAGGGGGGAAATTGGTGGCTATAAAGGAAGAGCATTACAAACAGACGACGTTTTACCTCTATCTGTTCCTGCTGCTTCAAAGCCTGCTTTTCTTTCCAATGAACTGATAAACGGAGTATATACTTCTTCATGGTCCGTAAATTATAAAGAATTTGTCCATTTTACAAAGAAACCAAGTGTCCGTGTTATGAATGGGGGTCAATTTGATTTATTTACAGCTGAAAGCCAAAGTCATTTTACTCAAGAACCCTTTAAAGTATCAAATCAATCAGATCGAATGGGTTATCGAATGGATGGACCTTCTCTTCAGCTTCAAGAAAAAAAAGAGCTATTGTCTGAAGCCGTCTCACAAGGTTCTGTTCAAGTCCCGCCAGATGGAAATCCCATTATCCTGTTAGCAGACCGTCAAACTACAGGAGGATATCCTAAAATCGCTCAAGTCATCACAGCGGATTTACCGCTTTTAGCTCAAGTAAAGCCCGGAGAATCCATCTATTTTTCTCACATTTCGCTTCATGAAGCAGAAAAAATCTATTTAGAAAAAGAACAGTTGCTTCAAGAATTGAAGATTGCTATTAACCTTGCGTCAACTAAATAACATAAAACGGGAGTGACAAGAAATGATAAACGTACGTGAATTGCAAGAAGTTGTTTCATTAATGAATGAATCTGGTATTCAAAAGCTCCATATTGAACATGAAGGAACAAAAGTTGTCATTGATAAAGCGGGAATTCCTTTAGAAGACACAGCTGTTACAGAAGTAAAAACAGAGGAAGTAAAAGCCGCTGCTGCTGAGCAAACGCCTCAAGATTCTATGTCTGTAAACGCAACAGAGAATAATGAAAAACAAATCTTATCACCAATGGTTGGAACCTTTTACGCCAAGCCAGAAGCAGACGCTGATCCGTTTGTTCAAGTAGGACAAACTATTGAACGTAAAGATGTTGTATGTGTAATTGAAGCGATGAAGCTGTTTAACGAAGTAGATGCAGGAATGGACGGAGAAGTGCTTGAAATTCTTGTGAAAGACGGAGATGTTGTTGAGTTTGGACAGCCTCTATTTACCGTAAAATCATATTAAAGTATACATATTGTCAGGAGGAGCCACTATGTTCAAAAAAGTGTTAATCGCAAACCGCGGTGAGATTGCAGTTCGTATCATTCGAGCTTGTAAAGAGATGGGAATTGCAACCGTGGCCGTGTATTCAGAAGCAGACAAAGATGCACTTCACGTAAAGCTAGCAGATGAGGCATTTTGTATTGGTAAAACGTCTTCTAAAGAAAGCTACTTAAATATTCGGAATTTGCTTACCGTAGCACAAGTAACCAAGGCAGACGCTGTTCATCCCGGCTACGGATTTTTAGCTGAAAATGCTGATTTTGCTGAGATGTGTGAATCCTATGATATTACCTTTATTGGTCCAAAAGCGGAAGCCATCCGTAAAATGGGAGCAAAAGCTGTAGCAAGAGAAACAATGAAACAAGCCGGTGTGCCTATTGTACCTGGCACTGAAGGACTGATTGAAGATAGCAGCACCGCTATTCCAGTAGCAAGAGAAATAGGCTATCCAATCATTGTAAAAGCTACAGCGGGCGGCGGCGGAAAAGGAATGCGGCTAGCTCATAGCGAAGAGGAGCTAGAAAAAGCGATTCGTCAAGCTCAGCACGAAGCAGAAACAGCTTTTGGAAACGGCGGAGTATACCTTGAAAAATATTTAGAAGAACCGAAACATATCGAAATTCAAATTATTGCTGATGAAGAAGGTAATGTAGTTCATTTAGGTGAACGAGATTGTTCGATTCAGCGACGTCATCAAAAATTAGTAGAAGAAGCTCCGTCTCCTGCAGTAGATGAAAATCTTCGTGCGAAAATGGGCAAGGCGGCAGTCTCGGCAGCTAAAGCAGTCGATTATACAGGTGTGGGAACGGTGGAGTTTCTGTTAGATAAACACGGACATTTTTACTTTATGGAAATGAACACACGGATTCAAGTTGAACACCCTGTTACAGAACTTGTAACAAACATCGACTTAATTAAAGAACAAATTTCAGTAGCAGCAGGCTACCCGCTATCATTTGCTCAGCGGGATGTTCAGTTAAAGGGATGGGCAATTGAATGTCGGATCAATGCAGAAAATCCGGCTAAAAACTTTATGCCTTCTCCTGGAAAAGTCGAGATGTATTTACCTCCTGGCGGCTACGGCGTTCGTGTAGACAGCGCGGTTTACCCAGGCTATGAAATTTCTCCATTTTATGATTCAATGGTGGCGAAATTAATTGTAACAGGGAAAGACCGAAATGAAGCGATTCAACGAATGAAACGTGCACTCGAAGAATTTATCATTATAGGTATTCACACAACCATTCCTTTTCATTTAGAATTACTGAATCATCCTTCTTTTAAAGAAGGGGATTTTACAACCAAATTTCTAGAAAGTAACCCTATTTCAATTAAAGAACTAGAAACGGTGTAAGAAAGGAAAGTGCTCTTATAAGGGAGTGCTTTCCTTTTTTTCTTCATGTATAATAAAAAGAACATATGATTAGCTAGTAAGCTATACGTCTATCAAATACATGTATTCGCACAAATAAGGGAGAAGGTTTTATGCAAGCTAACAATAAAACAGTCGTTAAATCCATGCAGATTCTCACGCTTTTTATCAACCACCCTAAGCTGACCTTCACAGAAATGATGGAATATTCAGGCGTTCCGAAAACTTCTTTACATCGAATGGTTGGTTCGCTTGAAGAGATGGGATTTTTAACAAAAGACGCGCAAGGATACTATTCGCTAGGACTTTTATTCTTGCAATTTGGTCAGCTAGTGGCTAATCGCTTAGATATTAGAAATATCGCAAAGCCCGTAATGGAAACGCTCCGAGACGAAGTAGAAGAAGCGGTTAATCTAATTGTACGAGATGGGGATCAAGCCATGTATATTGAAAAAGTAGATACGCTTCATCCCGTGCGTCTCTATACATCAATTGGAAGGCGTTCACCTCTTTATGCAGGAGCTTGTTCACGCATTATTTTGGCGCATTTACCCGAAAAAGAACAAGAGGCATATATTACTCAAACGGAGCTAACTCCAATAGGTATTGGAACCATTACAGATCAAAAGAAACTAAGAAATGTATTAAAAGAAGCAAAAGAAAAAGGGTATACCATTAGCACCTCTGAATTAGAAAACTTTACAACATCCGTGAGCGCGCCGATTGTAAATCATCAAAATGAAGTGGTTGCAGGCATTAGCGTAGCGGGAATTGAAGCGAGATTTCAAGGAGACAGACTGCCGTTCATTATTCAAAAAGTAACAGAAGCGGCGAGCCTAATTTCTGAAAAACTCGGTTATCAAGGTTCATTAAAGTAGCATACATAGAAAAATGGAGGTAAACCATTGAAACGATTAGAAGGTAAAACAGTCGCACTCGTAGGTCAGCGTAAAGTAGAAGAAATCAGCAAAATTGTTGAAAACCTTGGCGGGACACCGCTTGTACGACCTGCACAAGGAACCATCTTTTTAGATGACACACACTTAGAAGCAGATATTAAAGAACTGGTAAAAGGAAATTATGATTGGTTTATTTTTACGACAGGCGTCGGGACGGAAATTTTATATAAAACAGCAGATAAGCTAGGACTAGCTGATGAATTCCTTTCTTCTTTACAAGCAGCTAATATTGCTGCACGCGGGTATAAAACCGTAAATATGTTAAAAAAGCTCGGTGTTACTCCAACCGTTCGAGATGATGATGGAAGTACAGCGGGACTAGTCAGGGCGCTTCATTCGTTTTCTTTTGAAGGAAAGCATGTAGCGCTTCAGCTTCACGGAGATCCTGCACCAAAATTGATTGATTTTCTTTCGAATCAAAAAGCCCAATTTAAAGAGATTTTACCGTATCAGCATATTCCTCCAAAAGCAGAAGTCATGGAACAGCTTATAAACGAATTAACAAGCGGAAAAGTCGATGCAGTTAATTTCACAAGTGCTCCCCAAGCCCGATTTTTATTTTTATTTGCAAGAGAACACGGACAAGCTGATCACATTCGAGAACTCTTTGAAAGCTCTGTAGTAGCTGTGGCCGTTGGGAAAGTAACCGCTGCTGCTTTAAAAGAAGAAGGAGTAGATCGTATTGTTATTCCTGATCAAGAGCGAATGGGAAGCGCAATTGTAGCTTTAGAACATTATTATCAGCAGCGTGATTAAAAAAACCTTCTCGCCATGAGGCGAGAAGGTTTTTTGTATGGCTTCATCCAAGCGTTGTCGAATATTGTTTGAAAATTGCCTATTGCCCTCTTTTTGAACTTCTTCAAACATCGAATAGAAATAAATTCATTGTTATTCCAGAAAATCATTTTCAAATATTGTAAAAACGGTAGATAAAGGGTAAAAATAGACGAATATGTTAAAGAGTTGTTACGTTTCTTTTAGAAATATCTTAAATCTAAACAGCTTAAACAATAATAATTTTCTACTTTATAACGCTAAAAACACTGCTGTTTGAAGCTTGATAGATCTTTCACTGGCATGGGGAAATAAAGGTATATTTTTGCAGGCAAGAAGTGAATGTATACACAAGCGTTAAATGTTACATTACTGAAATACAATTGTAATATTGTTATTCTTTTTTTGAACGCTTATCGTGGTATAATTTTCGTAGATTTTCATTAGCATATTTAGCTATTTATCGACAAATACAGTGAACTTTACATAAATTGTCAGACTTTTATACATATTGATACATAATTAGAAATTACTAGTTTAACAGAGCGAGAAAGCGGAGGAATTCATATTGAAAAAGAAAATGCTTTTACTTAACACAACGGTTTTATTAGGCCTAGGAGGAGTTTTATCAACTCCAGCGTATGCCTCTACCATTCAGGATATGGAATCACAAAAATCTCAAATTCAAAATCAACGCCAAGATGTGCAATCTAACATCAAAGCAGCTTCTGATGAATTAACACGCCTTCAAGCAGAACAAGATCAAATGAAAGCACAGCTTGAGCGATTAACATTAGCAGAAGAAGAAAATAATAAAAAAGCCGAAAAAACAGAAGCGGATATTAAAGAAACGTCTAAACAAGTAGAGCAACTTGAAAAAGAAATTAAGCTGCTTCAAGAAAAACTTGAAAAGCGAAATGATATTTTAAAAGATCGTGCACGTTCCATGCAAGAAAGCGGCGGTAACGTAGAGTATTTACAAGTTTTACTTGGTTCTTCAAGTTTTGGTGATTTTGTAGACCGCGCGCTAGCTGTTTCGACGATTGTAGATGCAGACCGCGGTATTTTAACAGAAACTAAAAATATGCAAGACGAACTAAAAACAAAACAAGCAGATGTTAAATCTAAGTTAGCTAGCTTAGAAGATATGAAGGCAGAACTGGATGAAATGACTGTCCAGCTAGCAGCTCAAAAGAAACAAAAAGATGCGTTAGCAAAAGAACTAAAAGATAAAGAAGCAAAAAATGAAGAACTAAAAGCTTCTCTACAATCAAAAGACAGCTCTCTTGCGAATGAACAGTCTACGCTTGAACAAAATATTAAAGATCAAAAAGCGGCGGAAGAAGCAGCAAGAAAAGCAGCTGAACAAGCGGCTAAAGAGGCAGCTAAGAAAGCAGCCGAACAAGCTCAAAAAGCAGCGGCGACACCAGCTGAAAAAGCCGATTCATCTTCTGCTAAGGCAGAAGCACCAAAAGCAAGCAGCAATGATGTGGCACCTACAAGCGCTCCGGCTCCAAAAGCTAGCAATGTTGTAACGGTAGGAAACCGCTGGATTGGAAACTCTGCTTACGTATTTGGCGGAGGACGCAGCCAGTCTGATATTAACCACGGTTTATTTGACTGCTCGTCATTTGTACACTGGGCATATTCTCAAGTTGGTGTTAACCTTGGGCCTCTTGGATCTGTAAGTACAGAAACGTTAAAGCATGCTGGAACGCAAGTGTCTTCTAGTCAAATGCAGCCTGGAGATCTTGTTTTCTTCGATACATATAAAAAAGACGGACACGTTGGTATTTATGTAGGCGGCGGCAAGTTCATCGGTGCTCAAAGCTCAACAGGTGTTGCAATTGCAAACATGAGCAGCGGCTACTGGAAACAAAAATTCAACGGACGCGTAGTTCGTATTTAATAGGGTATAGTAAAAAGAAAACATCCAATTTGGATGTTTTCTTTTTACTATGTAAGGAGCGTATGACTATGAACTCTATTTTTGATCATATACAGCCCAACTTAGATATTTTATTTGTCGGTTTTAACCCAAGCATCCGTTCCGGTGAAACGGGTCATCATTTTGCTAATCCAACCAATCGTTTCTGGACGATTCTTCATAAAGCAGGTTTAACAGATCGTAAATACCATCCCGAGGAAGATCACTCGCTGTTACAGCTAGGATACGGTTTAACAAATATTGTGGAGCGTCCTACAAAGGCAGCTGATGAGATTACAAAGGAAGAATATGCAGAAGGCAGAGAAATCCTAAAGAAAAAAATCGCTACATACACGCCTAAAATCGTTTGTTTTGTTGGAAAAGGTGTCTATCAGCAGTACAGCGGACGCAAGCAAGTGAGGTGGGGCAAACAAGAAGAATCGATGGTATCAGGAATAATGGATTTTGTTGCCCCGTCTTCAAGCGGGCTCGTTCGGATGAAAATAGATGAAGTAGTGGCTATTTACGCAGAACTTCCGAAGTTGCTGCGTACATTAAAATAGAGAAAGCCTTAGGGCTTTCTCTATTTTGTAAATGAAATATCAATTTGAATAATTTCTGACCGGCTTCCGATTCGAAGAGGAGGACCCCAAAAGCCAAATCCTGAAGAGACAATGGTATGCAGCTGATTAGTTTGTTTGTAGCCCCAATCAATTTCAAATAACCGCTTTGTGATCAAATGATTAGGGGCCATTTGTCCTCTGTGAGTATGACCGCATAAAAGTAAATCTACGCCTGCTTGTTCCGCTTCTTTTAAAGAAAGCGGCTGATGATCCATCGCAATGACTGGAAGAGAACGATCCGTTTCACTCGCTAAATCGAAAAAGCTGTCTCGATTTTTATCCGTCTTATCTTTTCTTCCAATTAAGTACAAGCTATCGCCTATGTTTAACACTTCATCCATTAAAATAGGAATGTTCATTTCTTTCATTCTTTCCACAAACTGAGGGATCTTCCCGCCGTAATACTCATGGTTTCCCAAAATTCCATATGTGCCTAAAGGCGCTTTGAGCTGCTTCATCATATAATCCATTTCTTTTTTAAAGAATACGTGGGGATCATCGTCAATAATATCTCCAGGAAGTAAAATAAGATCTGGCTGTATCTTTTGTACATGAGTGATTAGCCGCTGTAAATGTTTTTTGCCGGACAATGTGCCAAAGTGCATATCAGATGCTACGGCAATGCGAAGGTTTTTCCGATTCGTCTTTTTAGGAAGCGAAATTGTATATTTTCTTACTACAGGACTGTAAGCATTATACGTACCGTAAGCAAAAATGAATAAAAAAGCAGCAATCATGAAAAGTCCGATTGAATCGATAGCTGTAGAAAGCGAAGCGCCTAGAAAAGTGAGAATATATACGGCTAGATTACTTATAGGAAGCAAAAGAACTGAATATTGAATAAATCCTAACCAATACGATCCTACAATTTTAAACATGCTCACTTGTTGAAACGCGCGACTGATGATAAAGGAATAAGCAAAAAACACAACGATCACCGTAAGAATCCATTTGTTTTCCACTTCAAACATTGTGTGAAGCCACACCCAAGCGTTCCATCCGATGTACAGAACGAATAAATTATATAAAATAACAACTAAAATAGACCTTACTAACACACTTACTTTCATACGCTAACCTCTTTTCTTTCATCCGTAATTCCACTATAGCTCATTTTTATTGCTTCAACAAAATTTTATCTCTTCTTTCATCAATAAAATTTTTGCCTGTTGCACAAACGAAAAAACACACCTATAAAACAAGGTGTGTTTTTTGTATTAATGATGGTGATGCGCGTGGTGAAGGCTGCTAATCACAAATTCAGGCTCTGGAACGTGGAAATATTGAATCCATACGCCTTCTAAAAATTTCTCGCGTTTATCTAAAACGATATCGATATCTTTATCTGTTTTTACGATTTCATCATGTTCAGTCGGCGTATCGAATTTCCAATCATAATGCGCATGATCACCGTGGTCGATAGTTACATATACACGGATCATTTTTCCTTGACCTTCTGGGCTAGCCAAGGCATTTTTTAATACTTTTGCTGCGTTTCGATTAATTTTTACTTCCATTTCGAAAACTCCATTCTGTAACTTAGTATGTAAAGTATTTTCGCAAACTTAAACGAAAAAGAGAAATTTTTTGCCTGACGCTCCGTATAGAGTTGCTTCATTACAACATAATACGCTACACTACACCATATTGAATGAAAAAGGAGCGTATCATAAATGAAGATCGTTATTTTAGGTGACACTCATATCCCCAAAAGAGCGAAACATTTTCCAAAAAGACTCCTAGCCGAACTGAAAACAGCTGATGCGATTATTCATACCGGAGATTTTCAAACGATAGATGTCTACAATGAACTGCGCGTTTTTGCTCCTGTACACGGCGTGATTGGAAATGTGGACAGTGAAGAGCTTCAGCAAGTACTTCCAACTTCATTACTTCTTCCGTTTGATGATGTTACGATTGGCGTAGTCCACGGTCATGGCAAAGGAAAAACGACTGAAAAACGTGCACTTTTGGCATTTGAACATCAACAAGTCGATGCAGTAATTTTTGGTCATTCTCATATTCCTGTTCATAAACAAATTGGTGATATTACATTGTTTAATCCAGGTTCCGCTACTGACAAGCGGCGTCAAAAGCAATTTTCGTTTGGACTGCTGTACATACAAAAAGACACGCTGCACTTTGAACATGTTTTTTATGATTCTAGAGACTAAAACAAGAGGGGACTCTTGTTTTAGCACTTTTACGTTTACGTTGTGTGGTCTAAATGAGCGATATATTCGTGAAGCTTATTTTCTTCATAGTCGTTCAAGTCATGCATCGGAATAACCTGCTGAGTTTGAGGATCCGTTCCTCTTACTTCCGCAATTTTTACTCCTTCTTTATAGATATTAAAAATATCTTTTTCTTCTCCGCGCTGAACCTTTTCTGTTTCAAACATTGAAAAAGACTTGCTGTTTTTACTTTCTTCCATTAAAATCACCTACTTTTTTTATCGTACTCTTATCTTTTCACTCCCATTGTTAATTATGTATACACTCGATGACTAAAGGAATATGAAGTCTTGCCGATAGAAAGGAAGTGCACGATCACTTTTAACTACAGAGAGAGAGGCTACATAGCATGGAGAGAGTAAGAAAAAAAAGGTCCATTAATAACTTTAAGACAAAGCTGGGGCTAGCATTTGCAGCGATCTTATTAGTGCCATCTGTTACGATAGGTGTATCAGCTTACATAACAGCGAAACATGAAATTGACAACCAAATTATTAACACAGCACAGCAAAATGTTCAGTCCATTAATTCGGTGATTGACGATACCATTGGACCAAAAATTCATGATGTAGAGTTTTTTGCATCAGTGGTAAACAACGAGCGCTACAATGAAAAAGATATGGCTACTTTAAGCAAAAATTTTAACTTATATGCTTCGCTTCATCCAGAAGCCGTCAGCATTTTTACAGGAAATCAGCAGGGGAAGTTTATTCAAGCGCCTAAAAAAGTGACACAAGCAGGCTATGATCCCAGAAAACGAGATTGGTACAAGCTAGCCATGCAAAACAAAGGGAAAACAGTTGTCACTGAACCTTATCCCTCAGCCTCTACAGGTCAAACCGTTATTACTGTAGCAAAAACAACGGCTGATGGCACAGGGGTTATTGCTTTAAATTTAGATATAAGCCGCATCAATAAAGCTGTCAGCAAAGTGAAAATCGGAGAAAAAGGATATCCATTTCTTTTAGATGGAGAAAGAAAATATATTGTTCACCCTACGGAAAAAGCAGGTACAAAAGCAACAGATTCTCTTTTTGACAAGCTTTATGCAAAGAGATCCGGATTCTTTGAATATACCTTTAACGGTGATGAAAAAAAGATGGTCTTTACGACAAATAAAACAACGAACTGGAAAGTTGCAGGCACTATGTATTCATCAGAAGTGAGTGAAGCAGCACATCCTATTTTTTACAAAACACTATTTATTATTGTAGTTTGTCTGTTAATCGGGAGTCTTACCATTTTTGTGGTGTTGCAATCAATTATTAAACAGCTCAAACAGCTTAAGAATCAGGCTCTAAGCGTTAGTGAAGGAGATTTGACAACAGCGATTACCGTCAATTCAAAGGATGAAATCGGTGAGTTAGGGTATGCTTTTAGTCAGATGCAAAACAACCTTCGTACATTAATTCAAAATGTTGAAATGAGTGCAGAACAAGTGGCTGCTTCTTCAGAAGAGCTAACGGCCAGTTCGCAGCAAACGAGCGCTGCGACTGAACAAGTATCGGTTGCGATACAAGAAGTGGCTTCTAGTGCGGAAAAACAAACGGCTGTTATTGACCAAAATGCAGCTTCTTTAGATGAGATTGTACAAGGAGTTTATACGATTGCCAAGCGTACAGAAACTGTTTCTCAGCTATCAAATCACACAACGTCTGAAGCGGTAGAAGGTGGAAAAGCCGTGAGAGAAACGGTCGAACAAATGGAATCCATTTCTCAGTCCGTCGAGCTATCTAATACAACGATTCGTACTTTGTTTCAACGTTCAAAAGAAGTTGGAACTATTTTAGAAGTAATCAGCGGCATTGCTGCTCAAACAAATTTACTAGCCTTAAATGCTGCAATCGAAGCGGCACGAGCTGGGGAACATGGAAAAGGTTTTTCTGTTGTAGCAGCGGAAGTGAGAAAGCTGGCAGAACAATCACAAGTGTCCGCGTCTCAAATTTCTGAGCTTATTCAAGCTATTCAACAAGATACTCAGGAATCTGTACATACAATGGAGCAAGTTACAAACAAAGTTGAAGAAGGACGAACAATATCACAAACGGCTATTCAAAAATTCGAACAAATTCTAAGCAGCATGAATGAAACGACTCCGCAAGTAGAAGAAGTGGCTGCGACTGCTCAGCAAATTTCAGCAGCGGTTGAAGAAGTGGCTCGTACAGCAGGTGAAATGGCAATCCTTGCTAAAGGAAATGCAGCTACATCTGAAGAAGTGGCTGCATCAACTGAAGAGCAGCTGGCTTCAATGGAGGAAATTGCTGTTTCCGCACAATCTCTGTCTCAAATGGCAGAACAATTAACAGCGCTCATTAGCAAATTTAATTTATAAACTTTCGTCAAATCGTCATAGACCTCTTTTATATTGGAAAAAGTAGAACATACACATATGAAAGAGGTGACAGTATCCGATGGAGCAAACAAAAATGACCTTTGAGCCAGCTTCAATTAACGATGATATGCATGCGAAGCTTAAACAACTAGAAGAGCAGTTTCAACAAACGTTGGGAAAAAGAGTAGCTTTAGTTGCATACGAAGCTGAAAAATAAAAAACAAAAAAAGAAAAGACCTAGTGTCTTTTCTTTTTTTGTTTCAATAAGGTTAACATACATTAAATTACAAGCTTTTTTCATATACTTTCTCAAAATAAGTTATAATATAGTGTAAAAATACACTATATTAGTGTTATTTCACTTTTTGTATGGTATAATTTCACAGAAATAAAGAAAGGAGCTTACAGTTTGTGATGAAGAAAAACCTGTTGTTAGGATCTTTTTTATCTTTTTATCTAGTAGGTTCGTATACCTCATATCATATCTATAAACAGCAGCAAACCCGTCCTGTAACGGAGGATGTTGCACAGCTTCTTCCTACAAAAGTTAAAGAAATAAAGCATGGGACCACTGAAAAACAGCTTAAAAATTGGGTGAAAACTGCTTCACAGCATCATGAAAAAATAGCGATTTCAGGGATGCAGCACAGCCAAGGAGGGCAGACGTACTATCCTAATGCTATTTTACTTGATATGAAGCAGTACAATAAAATTATAGATTACAAGCCCCGTCAAAAAGAAATTACGGTTCAAAGCGGGACAACGTGGAATGATATTCAGCAATATATACATAAAGACGGCCTTGCTCTTCAGGTTATGCAATCACAAAATATTTTTACCGTTGGAGGTTCTATCAGCGTGAACGTACACGGCAGAGATATTCGATACGGTTCTTTAATGGATACGGTCAAATCTATGCGTCTACTGCAGGCGGACGGATCTATTATCGAAATTAGCCGGACGAAACACCCCCAGCTGTTTTCTTTAGTAAACGGAGGCTACGGGTTATTTGGGGTCATTTTAGATGTGACGCTTCGTTTGACGGACGATGAATGGTACGAAGATGAAATTATTCGCTTAGATTATAGGCAGTATACAGCGTATTTTAAAAACTACGTACAGCAGAACCCTGACGTTCGTATGCATATGGCGCGTATTTCTGTTTCTCCTAATCAATTGCTAACAGATATGTACGTCACAAACTACCGTTTATCTTCTCAAAATACTTCTACTGCAAACGAACCGCTCAAGACAGAAAAAATAGTGGCACTTCCTAAATTTATGCTAGGGCTGTCTCGGTATAGCGACTGGGGCAAAGATATGCTGTGGGAAACACAAAAGGCTTATTTCTTAAAACAAAATGGACGGCTTGAAACAAGAAATAATGTTATGCGTTCTGAAAGTGATTTTATGGAATACGAAAGTGCTAGCCAGACGGAAATTTTGCAAGAATACTTTGTTCCAGTTGATGAATTTGCTTCTTACATCGATGATTTACGTCAAGTGTTATCAACTGAGGAATTAAATTTATTGAACATTACCGTTCGCTATGTAGAGAAGGATAATAAAGCCGTCATGTCTTATGCAAAAGACGATATGTTTGCTCTTGTTTTACTTATTAACCAGAAAAGAGACAATCAAGGCATCTCTGATACACAAAGAGTTGTCCGAAAAATGGTGGATGTGACGCTGCAGCATCAGGGAAGCTATTACTTGCCTTACTACGGCTACCCAAGCAAGAAGCAGTTAGAAGAGGCTTACCCTCATACAACCGCCTTTTTTAATTTGAAAAGAAAATATGACCGGAACGAAACGTTCGTTAATTTATTTTATAAGGAGTATGGAAAATGACGTACAAACAACTCTTACATTCACAAAGCCTGATGATTACCGCAAGCAGTATTGTGTTTCCTTTTTACCTTTTACTGCTTCGAAATCTTGGCGATAGCTATTCACAATTTGGCTTAGCTTACGGAATTTTTGCTTTAACCGCAGCTTTGAGTCATCCGTTGATCGGTTCATGGAGTGACAGAGTAGGAGAAAAGCGCTTGCTTCTTTTATATACGTTTGGGATGGCCGTTGTTATGATTGTGATTCCTGTTTTAACAACGATCACACAGGTGTATATCATTCAAATTATAATGGGTCTGCTTGGAGCTCTTCAAAAAACAGCAGAAAAAATAGCGTTATCTAGGCAGACAGATCGTGATCACACAGGAAAACAAGTAGGACACTATCATTTATGGACCTCTATATGGGCAGCCTTGGCCGTTATTGCAACAGGGTATATCATTGATTTTCTGACAATCGGAAGCCTTTTTTACATCACTTCGTTTATGTACGTAGCGGCAGGGGTATTAATATGGCAAAAACCAAAAACAATCGAGCTTGAACGCCACCATTCGCTGTAAAAGCATATATGGACAGGTCACCTGAATTTTTTAGTTCGTACAGTAAGATACTATAAAAAATTTATGTTCTCCCGATATAAGTACTGAAAGGAGAAACGTTTATGCAAGGTATAAGTATATCAGGGCAAGATGCATGGTCTTCTATTATAGTATCGTTCGCTATTTTCATCATTATATGGGGTCTGATTCCAGGCTTAACTATAAAGTATTTATGTAAAAGTCAAACACTAGGTATAGCAAGTTTTTTTATCGGTATTGTCTATGGAGTTAAAGCGGGTCATTTTCTTATTTAAATACGGTTTAGGTTAAATAAGGAAGCTTGGACCGCTATTAGCTAAGTGGGAGTCCCTTTTGTTTCCTGTTATTTTTTTAGAGCAATTCTCCATAATAACAGTTAAAGAGGTGAATCCGATGACAGATAACAATGTTGGGTTTGGAGTTAGCGGAAGCGAAGAGACTAGAAAAAAATCTACTGTTTCTAGTAAAACTCCTATATCTAATGATGTACAACAAAATCAAAAACAAGATAACTACGAAAAGCTTAGCCATCAACTAAATTCATTATCTGATGATGAATTTAGAGCAGATCGTGATGAAGATTAAGGGCTACCTATCAAAAAAGAATATTTAAATTAAATAAAGTATTATGAAAGTAAACTAAGTGGATTCCATGACTTTAACGTGATAGCATTAAGTACTGGTACAAACATACCACTTGACTATTTTGACATGCTATCTTGTCAAAGTTCTTAGTTATTTCTTTGATAACTGAGAATTCATTTGTAACCTTTAAGTAGAGATATAAAGGTAATCCTTCACTTTAATAAGTGAAGGATTTTTTTATCATTTCGTAATGATTTTGCGATTGTTTGGATTAACGGGGATAAAACAGATACATTGTATACAATGTAAACGTCGTCATGTATAATGTAACTTATTCTTAGTTGAAAACTTGAATGAGCAGGACAGACATACTCGAGATAAGCGGAGGCATACACCGGTGTCTAAAAAAATACATGATTTTAATGATATTATCCGAAAGCTGCGCAAAAAACTTTTTGGAAAAGGTCCAGAACGAATTCATACTGTATTCGTTCAAAACATGGCTATTTCAACTTTGTACGGCAACTTAACGCCAGCTGAACAATTTATCGCGAGAACAACCGAAGGTAAAGAGACGGTACATATGGCAAGAACGAAGCTTATTCAAAACCTTTATGCTTCATCTCCTCCAAAAGGACTTGAAGACTTGTTAGGAGCTAAGCTGAGCTATTTATTTTCCGATATCAAAGTGGAAGAAGATATCGCCGTTTCCGTATTTGTGTTTGAAACCAATATTCAGTAGAAGAATGTAAAATACATAATTTAATTAAATGAAAGAGAAGTAGGATCTGCTTGTTTTTTATTTAGTTTTATTATAAATAATGATGACTGATATACTGTAAAGAAAGTGCAGGATTATTAGGCAGCATTCAAAAACCTTGTGTAAAAGGTGTTTTTGAGTGTTGCCTTTTTTAATTAAGGAGGAGTTTTATGGCATTTCACAAGCCGGATAAAATGTTAAACATCGCTTTAGAAGCAGGGGTTTCAAAGACGAAGTTATCCCTTTCTTCTATTCTTATGCTTGGGTTTTTAGGAGGCGCGTTTATTGCGCTTGGTTTTTTACTAGATGTGCGCGTCATTGGTAATTTACCAACTGAATGGGGAAGTTTATCAAATCTTTTAGGAGGGGCCGTCTTTCCTGTAGGTCTTATGCTGGTAGTACTTGGCGGAGCAGAGCTCATTACGGGGAATATGATGTCTGTCTCCATTGCCCTGTATGCAAGAAAAATTTCGCTTCGTCACTTGCTTCATAACTGGTTTTGGGTCACGCTTGCTAACTTTTTAGGTGCCGTATTTATTGCGTATTTCTTTGGACATATTGTCGGGTTAACAGAAACGGGGCCTTTTTTAGATAAAACGGTAGCAATTGCTCAAGCTAAAATTGACGACTCATTTTTTAAAACGCTTATTTCTGCCGTGGGCTGCAACTGGCTTGTATGTTTAGCTATTTGGCTTTCATACGGCGCTAACGACGTTACGGGGAAAATTCTTGGTATTTGGTTTCCGATTATGGCATTTGTTGCGATTGGCTTTCAGCACGTTGTAGCCAATATGTTTATTATTCCCGCCGCTATTTTTGCAGGTCACTTTACATGGATTGATTTTATGACAAATATTATCCCTACCTTTATTGGAAATATGATAGGAGGAGCTGTATTTGTAGGTCTTATTTATTTTTCTTCTTATCAACAGAAACAAAAAGAACGATTAAAAAAAGCTTCTTAATCAGGATTTATCAGTTGTCATTAAAAAAGCAGTCTCTTAGTAAAGAGGCTGCTTTTTTGATAGTGAAAGGTGAAAAAATGTACTTTTAACAATTTATGTATGATAACATATAAATCGATTAGAATATGGTACCATGAGCGTTTGAATCCACACTATTATTTTCATAATAATATTATGGTTGACTAGATGTTGATTAATACATTCGCAATTGAATATCTAGTACTACTTACTGTTTTATATGATTCATATGCAAATCATATTTAATAACTTACTAACGCTAACGGAGAGTGAAAAGATGAAGTTCATGCTTGCTGTTTTATTGATTATACTTGGTAGTATTTTAGTTGGTTTGACTAGTAACAGTCTAGGCGCAACAGGTAATAACATCATGCATTTAGCTGGAATTGGGTGCCTTATAGCAGCTATTTTTATAGCAAAAGGCAAAAAAGATATCAAACACCGTAAAAAAAAGGAATGCGATGTTTAATCACGCATTCTTTTTTGATGTAAGCAGCTCTAGGCCTTTGTCGTCCACTTTTTCTTACGATTATTATAAAATAGAGAATAACAGCTATACATACAGCAGTAAGGTGGTATTTAACAATGAAACAATCTAACAAAACAATCGGTATTGCAGCGCATGTGGATGCAGGGAAGACTACGTTTTCCGAGCAGCTTCTTTACCACACAAAAAGTATTAAACAGCGAGGAAGAGTTGACCACAAAGATTCGTTTCTTGATACTCATACGATTGAGAAAGAACGGGGCATTACGGTATTTGCTGACCAAGGAACTTTTTCATATAACGGTTCTACTTATTATTTAATTGATACGCCTGGCCACGTCGATTTTTCACCTGAAATGGAACGTTCTATTCAAGTGATGGACTATGCGATTGTTATCTTAAGCGCAGTCGAGGGAGTGGAAGGGCATACAGAAACGGTTTGGCAGCTGCTTCAAAAACATCGTGTGCCCGTATTCTTTTTCATCAATAAAATCGATCGTGTAGGAGCAGATCCTGAACGTGTTATAAATGATATTAAACATAACTTAACCCCTGATGTTTTTGACATAACTTCAGAGCTTATAGACGGCTCGTTAAGTGAGGAACTTATTGAATTTACAGCTGAAAAAGATGAAGAGCTTTTAGATGCATTTATGGAAGGCAAGAATGATCAAGCTTATTGGAAAGCGGCTATGCAAAAGCTTATTCAAGCCAATCGGATTTTCCCGTGTGCTTGTGGCTCAGCTTTGCAAGACATCGGTATTGAAAGTTTTTTAGAAAAGCTCGATTTGCTATCAGAAACCCACTACTCGCAGGAAGAAGCATTTTCAGGGCGTGTATATAAAATTCGGCACGATGAAAACGGCATGCGCATCACGTTTATCAAAGCTCTAAGCGGGACACTGCAAGTGCGTGATGAAGTGGCTTATGAAAAAAACGAAGAGCTATACGAAGAAAAAATCACTCAAATTCGTGCTTATAACGGAAGCGCATTCAAAAACGTAAATGAAGGTTCAGCCGGCGAACTTTTTGCAGTTACAGGATTGACTTCAGCATCCGTTGGAAACGGTCTTGGAACGTTAAAAGAAAGCCGCTCCTACGAACTTTTGCCTACGTTAAAATCAAAAGTTGTTTTTGAGCCTTCTGTTCATCCAAAAGAAGGAATTAAACTTTTTCAACTATTAGATGCCGAAGATCCTTCTTTACATGTGACGTGGGAAGAAAGGACTCAAGAGCTTCATATTCATGTGATGGGAGCCATTCAGCTTGAAGTTCTCGAAAAACTGATAAAAGAACGTTTTAATATAAACGTACAGTTTGAAGAACCAGAAATTTTGTACAAAGAATCCATTGAAAATACAGTGATGGGCTACGGGCATTTTGAACCGTTGAAACACTATGCAGAAGTTCACTTGAAAATAGAAGCAGCGGAACGAAACAGCGGAATTACCTTTGAAAATGCTTGTCACGCCGATGATTTATCCGTTGGGTATCAAAATCTAGTCCGTCAGCATATATTTGAAAAGCCGCATCACGGTTTGCTAACGGGGTCGCCTATTACTGATTTAAAAGTGATGTTATGTACTGGACGGGCTCATAATAAGCATACAAGCGGAGGAGATTTTAGAGAAGCAACGTACCGTGCACTGCGACAAGGCTTAGAAAAAGCCAAAAACATTGTGCTAGAACCGTATTATGATTTTAAAATTAAAGTGGATATTGATCAAATGGGCAGAGTATTAGCTGATGTTCAAAGTGCACACGGTCGCTTTGATTCTCCTGTAACAACCGAAAACAAAGCGGTTATTACAGGAAAAGTTCCTGTTGCTACTTTTATGAACTACGGTTCGACGCTAGCATCTTTTACGCACGGAAAAGGAGCGATGTCTCTATTATTCGGAGGGTATGAACGTTGTCATAATGAAGAAGAAGTGATTGAACGAATCCGCTACAATAAAGAGGCAGATCCGGAATACAGCTCATCCTCTGTCTTTTGCGCCAAAGGACAGGGATATACGGTTCCTTGGAAAGAAGCAGAAGAAAAAATGCACTGTTTATAACAAGCACTGTAGCAATCGCTACAGTGTTTTTTTCGTCATATGCTTTCACCAGCTGCTTTCTCCATACCTTTACAATAAAAACCACATTATAGTATAGTTTACTTATATTTCTAGAAATGAGGTGATAGAAGCATGGATACTACTGTTAAAACAACTAAAAGCGGGATAATAGGTGGAATTCTCGGAGGAATTTCACTTTTATATGTCATTATTAATACTTTATTGATCCTTAACTTTTTTACAGGACTTATTGCGGCTGAAAAGCTTCAAGGTCTTCCTATTATCGCACCTATCTTTTTAGTTCCGCTCATGGTTGTTCCTGCAATTATTGGTTTTTTTATAAAAAAAGACAAGCTCTGTCTATGGGCGATTATTTTAAATATCATCTTGTTTCTTGTACCAATTGGCTACCATGTCATCGGTACGTTAGTATTCGGTCCTTAATCAAAAAACGAACAAACTTCAATATAAAGTTTGTTCGTTTTTTGATATCACATAACCACTATTGAGCCGGAGCAGTAGCTGTACTGCTGTTTTCGTCTTTTACCATCATCCTTACACCTTGTACAACCGCAATTCCTTCCCACTTATCAAGATCAGGTTCGAGAAATTCTAAAGCAAACGTGTGTGGACGTAATGACAGAAATGAAGAAAGTGTGCGGACTTGAATGACAGGAACGCCGGAACGCAAAACGTCAAATTTACGATCTGTTATATTCCCCGTAATTTCATATGTATCGCCGTCGTTTCTAATATAAAGATACTTCTTTTTAAAAAAAGTGAATTTCCGTTGAATCATTCCAACTTCATTTCCGTGGTGATCTGAAATAATCAGCTTTGGCATAAGGGCAAACATTTTAGATTTACCTGTAAACACGATCTCTTCGTTTTTCAAAATCTCAAATTTATTAGCAATAGATAACTTATATGCGAAATTTCCAACAATGTCTTGTGATTCATTATAAATAGGAGATTCACCTAATTCGAAAAACTTGTCTTGCAAAATAATTCCTTGTTTCTCCATCTAAAAACCTCCTTTAGAATATATTACTATATCTTACACCTTTTGAGTTTGATAAGACTATTTTCATGGGTATTATTAAATAAAGTTCGTCCTTACGTGCTGCGAATAATGAAAAGAATGAAAATAGGTTTCAAAGCTCATAATGTGTAAAGGAGACCTGCTTGTTACAACACCAGGTGGAACGTAAAGCAATTTGTTAGATATACATAAGGAGATGATACTTTATGCCTCAATGGCATCCGCATCGTGAACAAAAAAATTTACCTGATGAATTTCCTGTTAATCCGCTTTTTTCTCGACAAGGAGAAGTGACGATTCCAAGGCTTCGTATTAGTGATCAAGGTATGCTTCCCGAAACAGCTTATCAAATCATTCATGACGAAATTGCTTTAGACGGGAATGCCCGCTTAAATTTAGCTACCTTTGTTACTACGTGGATGGAGCCTGATGCAAAGCGTTTGTACGGCGAATCTTTTGATAAAAATATGATTGATAAAGATGAGTATCCGCAGACAGCGGCTATTGAAGAGAGATGCGTACGTATTTTAGCGGATTTGTGGAATTCTCCTAATCCAGATACAACGATGGGCGTTTCAACTACGGGTTCATCTGAAGCATGTATGCTTGGCGGACTTGCGTTAAAAAGACGCTGGCAAAAACTGCGTAAAAGTAAAGGGCTATCAACAGAACGGCCGAACATTGTATTTAGTTCATCCGTTCAAGTGGTATGGGAGAAATTCGCAAACTATTGGGACGTAGAGCCTCGTTATGTGAACATTAATGAAGATCATCCTTATTTAGATGCAGAAGGCGTCATTAATGCGGTTGATGAAAATACAATTGGTGTCGTACCGATTCTTGGAGTCACATATACAGGAGTTTACGAACCAATTGCTGCTATTGCAAAAGCATTGGATGAGTTACAGGAAAAGACAGGATTAGATATTCCTATCCATGTAGACGCTGCTTCTGGAGGTTTTATCGCTCCGTTTCTTCAACCAGACCTTATCTGGGATTTCCGCTTGCCGCGAGTAAAGTCCATTAACGTATCGGGACACAAGTACGGTTTAGTCTATCCTGGCTTAGGATGGGTGATTTGGAGAGAAAAAGAAGACTTGCCTGAAGATCTTATTTTCCGCGTTTCTTACTTAGGAGGCAACATGCCAACTTTTGCACTTAACTTCTCTAGACCAGGAGCACAAGTCCTTTTACAGTACTACAATTTCTTACGTTTAGGTAAAGAGGGCTATTATGCCGTGCAAAAAACCTCCCAAGAAAACGCGCTGTTTCTCAGCAAAGAAATTGGAGAAATGGACGCATTCGAAATTATCGCCGATGGTTCAGATATCCCAGTTCTTGCTTGGAAACTAAAAGAAGGATACACGCCAAACTGGACTCTTTATGACCTGTCTAGACAATTGCGCACGTATGGATGGCAAGTGCCTGCTTATCCACTCCCAGCAGACATGGAAGAAATCACAATCATGCGCATTGTTGTTAGAAATGGATTTTCAAGAGACCTTGCTCATTTATTTATGGTTAATTTCAAACAAGCCGTTGAATTTCTTAACTCATTGGATAGACCTGTTCTTAAAGACACGAAATACGACAATGGATTTCATCATTAACATCGATTACGAACACACAAAGCCGTGTTATGAAAAGTACATGGCTTTGTGTTTTTTTATGCATAAAAAGATAATCTTTTCAAAAAAATACCATAAATCAAACAAGAAAATATTCTTATATTTTCTTAATTTTGGTATAATAACCCCTAAGGTTTTATAGTTCTTTAGAATTATATAAAACCTAAAAAAGATAAAAAAAGGGGATAATAGTCTATGAAAATGTTGAAACTTGCTTTTGGTATTCCACTGTTAGCTATATTGCTAGCAGCCTGTAGCGAGGAGTCCAGTGAGACTGTATCGCAAAAAGAAGAGCCTACAGAGAAATCAACAGCGGTTCATACGAAAGAAAATGGCAATAAAACGGCTGTAAAAGAATCATCGCCGAATACATTACAAACAAAAGCATCAACCATTAAAAAAGCAGTTAATTCTAAAGAAGCTGATCGCGATTACTTATTAAACGTAATGAATGGTTATCAGTATATCCAAGTAGGTGACAATCAGTATATTTACTACGGGATTAATCAAGAGCAAAATGTTTTTTGTATGATGGAAGTTAATTTTGACGCCAGTGGTGATTATGTAGAAAACATCAATTTTGTTGATAATGCTTCAGAAGAACAAATTGCTTTGCTTCAAAACCAAATACAAGAACAACAAAAGCAATTATCAGACCTTGAGCAGCAGCAAATGGAAAAAGAATTAGATGATTACTACGCGCAGCTAGAAGAAGACCGACAAAAAGAAGAAGAGGCGCAGGCCAAGGCTGATGCAGAAGCTGAAGCTCAGGCAGAAGCAGATCGCAAAGCGGAAGAAGAACGTTTAGCAGAAGAAGAGAAGAAACAGCAGGAGGAAGAGGAAGCTCAGGCAAAAGCGGATGAGGAAGAAGCTCAGGCTGATTCGGAAGATGAGGCGCAAACAGAATCAGAATCAGAGCAAGAAGAAGATACAGAAACCCTTGAGGAAGAGGAACCAGCCGAACAAACAGTTTCCCAAGAGCAAGCTATCCAGCTAGTTCGTGACCAACAAGGCATATCTGAAGATTCACCTCTTCTTGTAGAATACGATCACCTTGACGATTCAGGAAACTATATTATCCATGTTTATGAGAGCGTTGTAGATAATGAAGAAACAGGAGAGGAACATACAGCTACACAAGGTTGGTATCAAGTAAGTCCTAGTGATGGGTCCATTACTGATGTTACGGTAGATGGTTACTAATACTGTAGTAGGTTTTTAGATGATAGATGAATACCTTTAAAATTAAATTACAAATGAGGGATAATTTATGAGTGAGTTAAAAAATATAGTAATCAAACCTTTACACGGAATTCCAAATGACCAAAATACGTATCATTTTATGCAAGAGACAATTACGATATTAGCTTCAGGAGAAGATACTAATGGTGCCTTTTCAGTTGTTCACCTTGTAGAACCTCCCAAAATGGGGCCTCCTTTGCATGTCCACGAAAATGAAGATGAAACTTTTTATATAAAAAAAGGGAGATTTATATTTTTTGTAGGTGATGAAATCTTTGAGGTAAATGAAAACGAGTACGTTTTTGCTCCTAAAGGAATTCCACATCGATTTGAGGCCGGAATTGACGGTGGAGAAATGATTGTCACAGCATCACCAGCTAAATTTGACAGCTTTGTAAAAGAATTAGGCTTACAAGTTCCAAAAGATTCTGGGCTACCAGATTTCCAAGGTCCAACTCCAGAGCAGATGCAACAATTAGTTAATGTTGCGGAAAAATATAATTACAAATTCATCTTAGAATAAGCTTATATGCAAGTGAATTTCAGTTGATTTTCCTTTATATAAAAAATAGATGCGAAGTCTAAAAACACCTGATCCAACCTATAAAGCAAACGAAACAAAGGTAGGTACGAACTTAAGTAGTTCGCTGCATTGAAGTCAATCATCCAATGAATAAGAAGGTGAGGAACTTGTTATGAAGATGAAACGCTTACTGGCACTTCCGTTTTTAACACTAGGATTTTTGGCAGGCTGTGGGGAAGGTGCGCAAACATCTCAAGAAAATCAATCAAATACTGCAAAAAAAGAAATTACGTCATCGGACCAAACAGAGAGAGAGAAAGTTAAAAAAGAAGAAACAACCAACAATAAAACTAATTCAACTCATGTAGCGGAGCAGTCTCCAACGTATAAACAAGAGACACCTTCATCAAAAGAAGGAAACACTCCTGCAGGTAATGCCCATGGGTCCGCAACAGAACACCCTAAAAGTAATTCAGTAGAAAAGGAACAATCAAAGAGCGATCATTATTCTTCAGAATCCTCCCTACAAGGAGAAGACAAGACTGTTCCCTCTGAAGAAGAAGCACCATTGTGGGAAGATTCAGCAGCTATCGCGAAACATGCAGAAGAGGAGCAAGAACGAACTAGAAAAGCGGAAGAAAAAAGTGAACGTGATCGTGCCGAAGATGAAGAAAAGTCTATTGCCGAAGATGGGTTATTCATTAAAGTAACACCCGTCATGGTAGAAGAAGAAAAAGCAGCGGCTTATCTTATTCCAAAATTACCTACTGAAACACAGAAAAAAGTGGCAGAGGAAAAGAAGGAAAACCCTTCTGGATTTAGTAGAACTTTATGGAAGTGTTCACAAGTTCGGTACGCGCTAGATAATGGTATGCAGGAAGTGGATGATTCAGGTTTTTGCGGATTAACGAAATAATTAAAAATAGCACATGGTGTTCTGGTTACACCATGTGCTATTTTTCACTTAATGTTCAATCAGTTTGTATTCTTAATGAATCACCATTGTTTACTTACAAAAGAAATAAATTTGGGCTATTTGATAAAATTCATGACTACGATTAGGAAACGTACCTTAGTGAGTGAAGCCTTGAAACTAGTAACTCGAAAAGTTTGTATGACAAGCGGATGGAGGGGAAGAAGTTGTTCTTTTTCCTTTTTTTCGCTTCTACATTAAATCAACTACTATCACACTGATTCATAGCTACTTTAAACTTGGGATGCAAAATTGTAAAGTTCTAGGATAAAGCATAAGGCATTACTTAATTACATATAAAATGATACGTACTGGCGTATTCAGGAGATTGCGATTAAGTGAGCGGTCATTTTAACCATTTCTAAGATATAATCTATCCATAGCTTGTACATAATTTAATTCATTTGACCTTAAGCGCGTCATTCAGGCGATCTTTGAGAGTTCTGTTCACAACCCAAAAATTAAAATCCCGAAAGCAAAAACAGCTGATTTAAAAGGAACCTACACATTTTAAAGGAAAAGCAAAGTATTCCAAGGATCTAAGAGCAAGGGAGACCCTAACGATTTTATTTCTTTTTCTAGTTTACATAATATATATTCTAGGAATCAATTGATAAAACACAAATTCTGTCTCATTATAAAAGTATACTTATGATAGTGAGACAGAATTTAAAAATGAGATAGGGTTCGTATTTATATGATCTAACTCACTAAACTAATTAGCATCAATATTTGTTCTAATTGAACAATTGCAGATATGATTTTATAGAAATACATATGAATTTCACCAGTTTATTTTTAGGATTGATCAGTTCGATTGATGTTTAGATTATATTTAGAGAGTTTGAAAAATGAATGACTTATATAAATTAAATTTTACACTCATTCATTTTTTCTCATCGTATTCTCAATGAACCTTTTGCAAAACGATGAAATCTGTTTGTAATTAATATCTTAAGGATTTATTTGCTACTGAACGTATATTTTTCATTTAGTACATATGTTTGCATTAAATGGATTTTTATTCATCAACAAAAGTAAAAACCTCGTATTTTCTGTAATAAAATACAGTTATAAGTATTTTTATTCTACTTAATTCCTTGTTAAAATCACTATAAACCCCTTTCCTATCAGCTTTTTAGTGATTTTAGTTGTAGTTTCCTTTTTCATCGGGTATAATATTAAACAAATAGATGACGGTATAAATTGGATGTCATTATCCAGTTTTAAAGGAGCGATACTCATGAACATTACAATTTATTATGGAAATCATGAAGATAAAACAATTCACACAATGGATTGTCACGTAGATATCGATTTAGATGATGAAGATATGGTAGCTTTAACAGAAGCTCGTTAATGAATATATAAAAGGCTGTGGATGCTTTTCATCTGCAGCCTTTTATTTTTTTGCTCCCCCTCTTCTTTTCCACCTTTTAATGACCGCTGCGTTTTAAGATCATTAGCTACTTTTATTATAAAATTTCAAATTCTCCTTTAACTTCTCTTTACTTTTCGACACATTTTTTGTATCATTAGATAAGAACATATGTTCGATTTATTTTTTATCGTATTGATGATCACAAGGAGTGTTTTTGAATGACGGTACGAAAAAGAAAAAGAAAGAAGCTCCCTCCTACCCTATCCAATACAGGCTTTATTGGAGCAACGTTTGCTGATACAGATGAATTAGCACGCAACGAATATCACTTTCCTCGTAAACAAATGAAAATTACCCATCATGTCTTAGATGCTTTGCTTCAAGGGGCAACGCACTTATTTCAACAGCATAAAGTTGAAGCCGCTATCTCATGCGTGTATCTGCCTAAGTACAAAAAGATCGGTTTGGTTCTTTCTAAACAACCTTTTGGCCGCGATGAAGGCATTGGGTATTTTATTAATTACTTAAAGGAAATCGGACATATTGAATGGGATGAAAAAACGAAAGACTACGAAATACATAATACGAGTTTTATCGGCGTGGTATTTGCAGATCTAGAAAAAATTGCTAAGTTCACCTTCGACTTTGAGTTAGAATTACTGTCGAAGTTCGTCAAGGACTTAATTATTCCTGCTAAAGAGCTATTCTTGCAGCATAATGTAAAAGCGTATCTCTCAGGCGTTGAAAATGAAGATCAGCATAAAGTAGGGTTTGTTTTATCGATTAAGCCTTATGATGAACGTAAGGAAGCAGACTTATATTTTGTGGAATACTTAAAAGAACGTGGTTTATACGAAGAAGACGAGTCTGAAGAAGAGCTAGTACCTATTCATACAAAATGGAGCTTATTTAAATAACATATGTTATACCCGCTGTCGTAATAAGACAAGCGGGTCTTTTTTTGCTTTTTTACTAAAACCCAAAACAAATTAGTAGCAAGTACTAATAGTTAGTAATATAATAATAGTAATGATAAAAAATCATTGATATCTATAATATAAGGAGTCGTTTTTATGATTCAACTAAAAGATTTAGTTCCAAGTGAACATTACAACTTAACAGAGGAAATTGAAAAACATGCATCTGATCAGCTTGCGCTAAAGTGGCAGGACGCTGACGGTGTGCGTGAGGAAATTACATATAACCAGCTGTTAGCAAAAGCAAATAAGGTGGCAAACGGGCTAACGGAGCTAGGATTAACAAAAGGCGATCACGTGTTGGTTATCGCACCTCGCCTTATTGAATCGTATGCTATTTACTTAGCATGTTTAAAAGCAGGTATTATTGTAATTCCTTCTTCAGAACTATTACGCGCAAAAGATATCCAATATCGTTTACATCACGCTGAAGCAAAAGCGATTATTTCTTACCATCCTTTCTGCAATGAGATCGATAAGATTGAAAACTTCCCTACTTCTCTACAACATAAAATTACATTTGGTGCTGATGTTACGTCGTGGACGCGCTTAGAGTCACTTACAGCGGATGCATCACAACAGTTCCAAGCAGCTAACACAACTAAGGATGATACGGCATTCCTTCCTTATACATCTGGTACAACAGGACAGCCAAAAGGCGTTGTTCATACTCATGGATGGGCTTATGCTCACCTTCGTATCGCTGCTGCTGAATGGTTAGATATTAAAAAAGGCGATACGGTCTGGGCAACAGCAGGTCCTGGTTGGCAAAAATGGATTTGGACTCCGTTTTTATCTGTACTTGGACAAGGTGCAACAGGCATTATCTATAACGGACGTTTTGAACCTAAAAAGTTTTTAGAAATTTTACAAGATGAACAAGTAAACGTACTGTGCTGCACGCCAACAGAGTACCGCTTTATGGCTAAAATTGATGAGCTTGAACGTTTTGACTTGTCTCACCTTCATAGCGCTGTATCTGCCGGAGAACCGCTAAACGAAGAAGTGATTAATGTGTTTAAAAAATATTTTAATATCCAAGTACGTGATGGATACGGCCAAACGGAAAATACCCTTTTGATTGGTACCTTAAAAGGTGTAAAAACGAAGATTGGTTCAATGGGTAAACCGATGCTTGAAGGGTTTGTAGAAATCATTAATGAAGACGGCGAGCCTTGTAAGCCTGGAGAAGTTGGAGACATTGCCGTTCGTAGAGATCTCCCTTCTCTTTTCAAGCACTACTATAAAGACATGGAGCGCACTGAGAAAACGTATAAAGGAAACTACTATTTAACAGGCGACCGCGCTTCTAAAGATGAAGATAACTATTACTGGTTCCAAGGACGCGGAGATGATATCATTATCAGTTCCGGCTATACAATTGGGCCATTTGAAGTTGAAGATGCATTAATTAAGCATCCAGCGGTGAAAGAATGTGCCGTTATAGCTAGCCCAGATGCTGATCGCGGCCATGTTGTAAAAGCGTATGTGGTTCTTGTCGATCATGCAAAAACAACAGATGCAGGGTTTATTAAAGAGCTGCAAAATCACGTAAAGACTTTAACTGCACCTTACAAATATCCTCGCGTAATTGAATTTATTGATGAATTGCCAAAAACTAATTCAGGTAAAATTCGACGTGTGGAACTTCGTGAACGCGAGCAACAAAAAGCATAATAAATGAAGAAAAAGACGTATCTGTTAGGATACGTCTTTTTTTATTAGATAGCACGCTGTGAAGTACGAACATCTACCGTTAAAACACCTGTATTTACGTTTGCATATGCTTTAATGATGACAGGATAATCTTTGTTGTTTGTGAACTTAAAATCAGGTCCTCCCCACGATACGGTCGCATCTCTTCCCGCAGGTACATAACCTACATGTTTTGAATGGTGAGACCTAGCTGTCACTTGAAGACCAGCGCCGTCAATCGCATTAAATAACGTAGAAGATGTTTGACAAATACCTCCGCCAATTCCCATCACCAGCTGTTTATTGATAATTTCAGGAGCAGGCTGATAGCCTCTTTCTGCTGTGCGCTCCCCAACTGTTTGATTATAAGAAAATGAATCTCCTGGTCCTAACACAACGTTATTAATTGCTTCTGCTGATAGCTGAACATTTCTGTTTCTGCTTGTATCACTTGGACGAAAACGTGTAGAATACGAAGCTAATGATACATCGGCGATCCCTTGAGCAGATGCTGCCGTGACATTTGGAGCGGTTTCGTATATCGGAACCTTTACCTCCAATTGTTTCGTATTTAAGTTCTGCAGATTTTTAACAAGTTCTGCTTCTTTTAAGATGATTTGCTTGGATCCGCCAGTCAACGATCCATTTTCATCTATTTTTATGTTTTGCATAGGTGTATCGATCCCTTTTGCCAGCTCAGACGCTAACTGTTTAATTTCTTGATCATATACACCTTTATCCTTGTAATGAACCGGCTTGAATTCTTTCATTACTTCTCCTGTACGGGAATCTTTTAACTGATACGTCAGTTCTTCGACTTTAAGGACTGGCTTTTTCTTTTTCTCAGCCTTTTTTTCTGGTTTTTTAGCCGCTTGTTTTTGTTCTATCGCAGCTGTTTGCTTTGCGGAATGATTTGTATACATGCCGTACGCAATAAACGCACTAACAATTGTCGCGCCAAGCAAGAGCGCCCCTAAGACTTTCTTCATGTAATTGAATCCCCCCATATCTCGGCTTTACCTCAATATGTTTTTTCTATAAAAATATGTATACATTCATTTTATACAAACATCTTATAAAAGACGATCTGCCAAAGTGAATAATCACCATTTTTTATATTTTTTTCTTTATTCAACACATGAGGTAAAGCGGAATGATGTTCATAGACCCCATTTTTTCTTATGAACTCAATAGAAAACAAATGTTGTATGCGTTTCCTGTTATTACTATTCTTATATATAATAGCACGAAAACAAGGATTTTTTAACGAATTATGGTAATTATTTTAAAATTTTTCTGACAATTTTCGCGGTGTTGTTCATTTTTCTATGGGCATTATACATGGTATAATGGTAAAAATGGAATTTGTTTTATGAGGAGGATTTACGCTTGACTGAACGTTATAGCAAAGAAGAGATTAGTCATCAGCTAGAAAGTATAGATCATGTAAAAGAAGCTCTTTTAAAATATAAAAACACCGTAATCGGTGAGAAATATGATTTGCTTCCCTACCATTTAACTTCAACAAAAGAGGCAATCTTAAAGACGATTCACGATAAAAAAAGCTGTATTGTTAGCGATATCACAAAAGTACTTGGGCTCTCACCCGGTGCTATCACCATTGTATTAAATCAATTAGAAGATGATGAGCTTGTGAATCGTATATATAAAAAGCAAAACCGCCGAAGCGTGTGGGTAGAGTTGACGGAAAAAGGCGAAAAAGTTGTCGAAATATTGCAAGCTACTCGTGTCGATTTTTGGTCAGATTTACTTTCACACTTATCAGAAGAAGAAAGAGATCAATACTTTCACATTATGAAAAAAATATCTCAAAAATTACAGCAATAAATATAAAAAAAAGCGGCTATAAGGCCGCTTTTTTTATTATGCGTGTGCTAAGGCTTGTTTTTTCACTTCGTTTTTCAACACTTTTCCTACACTGTTTTTAGGAAGTGATGAAACAAATACAACAGTTGGCACTTTATATGGTGCTAATCGTTCTTTACAGAAATTCACTACGTCTTCTTCAGTTAGAGCTGACGCTGCTTGTTTAACAACAAATGCATATGGAACTTCGCCGTACACATCATCAGGCATGCCGACAACTGTCGCTTCTAACACACCGTCTGCTGCTAGGACAACTTCTTCTACTTGATCTGGGTAGATGTTGTCTCCTCCATATACAATTACATCTTTATAGCGTCCTTCAATATAAAGAAATCCGTCTTCATCTAATCGACCTGCATCGCCCATCGCTAACCAGCCATCTTGTAAGACAGCATTTGTTGCTTCTTCGTTTTGCCAGTAGCCTTTAAATAGATAAGGGCTTCGTACAAGCACTTCACCTTTTTCTCCAGTTGGAACTTCTTGACGTGTTTCTGGGTCTACAATTTTAACTTCCACATGTGGAGCCGGTTTCCCAGCTGAGCTTACTTTCTTCCATCCCATTTGAGGATGCCATGAACTGATAATCCAAGCTTCTGTGCTTCCGTATCCTTGAGCTAAAATCATTCCGTTACGGTCATATTGTTCGATTAAAGACTCTGATACTTTTGTTCCGCCTGACACAGCAAGTTTTAGAGGGAAATCATAGTGATCTCCTTTTTCAAGCTCTTCTACGATGTATTTTAATGCTGGTGGTAGTGCAAACAGCATTTTAATGTTTTCTTTTTCGATTACCTCAATTACTTTAGCTGGATCTGTTTCTTCAGAACATACCATTGTGTTTCCTGTGTTAATGCACATAAATAAAATGCTCATCGAACTCATGTGGAAGAATGGATGAACAAATAAATAGCGCATGCTTTTATCAATATTTGCACGTTCTTCCTGTCCGCCAGAGTTTAAAAAGGCACTTACCGATCCGTGTGCAATCATACATCCTTTTGATTTACCTGTTGTACCTGATGTAAACATCATTAATGCTAAATCTTCAGGAAGTACTTCAGGAAGTGCTTCTGGTGTGTTTGTGTTATACGCTGAGAATTGAGTTGTAAATTCTTTTGCATCCTCAATTTTTAACGTAAAGCTAAGTCCAGCCGTTTGTTCCGCTTTTTCTAATACAGACGTAAATTCATTGTGGTGGATAATCGCTTTTAACTGTCCGCTTGTAATAATGCTATCAAGCTCATAAGGTGTCATGCTCTTACTTAATGGAACAACGACTGCTCCCACTTGTAAAATTCCCATTGTAACAACTGGGTAAGCAATGCTTGTATGAGCTAAAATACCAATACGATCTCCTTTTTGAATTCCTTTCTCTAAGAAGTAATGAGACAATTGATTTACTTTTTCATGAAATTCATTAAATGTATAACGTTCATTATGTTCAACTAGTGCTTCATGTTGAGGAGAAATCTCTGCACGTTCTGCGACTAAGTATTGTAATGTGTTCATTTTATCCTCTCCTTTGTCCGCTCGGACTAAATATTTCGTTCGTGAATATTTTAATGACTAAAACATAATAACAAAAAATTTTTCCGAAGTAAAAGTTTAAAATTATCAAAATGTGTTTATATAGGTTGTATCGGGAAATGTTAAAAGAGATGCTGTTTTTAATAAGTGTTGTATTACCAAGGGTTTGAGAAAAATTTACAAAATTTAAACAGTTCAGACACTGGGTTTAATGAACTATTTTTTTCCTTTTTTTGTTTGTAAATTAGTTTTTATTTCTTGTTTTTCATTTTTTTAATATATTTTCTTACTTTCCCCTTATTCACCGGATTTTGAGCTCATTCATTGAATGAAAACGGTGAATATGAAACAATAATATATAAGTATTTGGATTTGAAAGGAGCAAATTTAGACATGAAAGTTCTTGTAATTGGTGCGAATGGTCAAGTAGGCAAACATATTGTAAACATTTTGAATGAAAGTGATGTGCACACTGTACGTGCGATGGTTCGTAAAGAAGAACAAGCAAAAGAGCTTGAAGCAAGAGGTGTAGAAACGGCTTTTGCGAGCTTAGAAGGCACTGTGCATGAAATTAAGGAAGTGATGAAAGGCTGTGACGCCGTTATCTTTAGCGCAGGATCAGGCGGCAGCACAGGTCATGATAAGACACTTTTAATTGATTTAGATGGAGCAGTAAAAGCGATGGAAGCTGCAGAAGATTTAGGAATTAAACGATTTGTGATGGTAAGCGCCCTTCAAGCACATCACCGTGAAAACTGGAATACTTCACTAATTCCTTACTATGTAGCCAAACATTATGCAGATAAAATCTTAGAAGCAAGCGGATTAACATATACAATTGTTCGTCCAGGCGGATTGTTAAACGAACCAGGAACAGGACGTGTAGATGCCGGTGAGAACAAAGAGCGCGGATCCATTCCTCGTGAAGATGTCGCGCGTGTGGTAGTAGAAACGTTAAGTGAAGATCATACATTCGGACGTTCTTTTGATTTAGTTTCAGGTGATACACCTATCACAGAAGCTATTCAATCTATTTAATATAAAAAAGCAGCGAATGCGTATTCGCTGCTTTTTATTTATCATTTAATACATGTATTAAATGATAAATTACTTTTGCTGTCAGTCCCCATATGACTCGATCTTCATAGTAATAAAAATGTTCTTCCATCTCTCTTGTTTGCCAATTATAATTTTCACCACCAATAATCGCGTCATAAGGAAAATTATGTTCGGGTTCTACTCTGAAATTAATATTGTGTATATCAGGTTCGGTACGCTGAAAAAAAGAAAGAGGCACGGTAAATACTTCTGCTACTTCCGAAGGATTCGGTCGAAGTTCAAGCGACTCATCAATGAAACCTACATAAGGATAAATGATTGTTCCGAATTGAGAAACAATATAATCTAAAGCTTGTACGTGCTGAATAGATTGGGGTGTAATCCCTAACTCTTCAGAGGTTTCACGGATAGCCGTTTCTTTTTCATCTGCATCCGTCTTTTCAACACGCCCTCCTGGAAAACAAATTTCTCCGGGCTGTCTACGTAAATCGAGCGCTCTTACTTCAAATAAGACTTGTAGTTCCCCTTGTTTTTCAATAAGCGGAACAAGAATGCCGAAGCGGGAGAACTGCTCCATCCCAAGGATTGTCGGCATCCGGTTTTCTAACTTAGCTATAATGCGGGATGCATCCATACGTCCACTTCCTTTCACAAAATGAATTATCAAAAGAATAGCGAGTTATAAGCTGCGATGTCAACTAACCTGCAAAAGAAAGCTGTTATCTTTATTATATGAAGAGATGTATTGAATTGACACTACAATTGATAAAAATATATAACATAAATATAAATAAAAACAGATAGCACCGGCTACCTGTCTTTTTGTCTTGTTTTTAACAAACCATAAATAAGTAAAAAGAATGCCACCACACTGATAAGCAATCCTCCTACTTGCTTATCAGTGAGTCCAAAACGAAGCTGAAGCCAAAAGATAACCAAGCAAATCAAAATGACGCTGGTAGCTAAATAAAAGTAAATGCTGTAGAAAAACGGATTCGTTCTTTTCCGTTTGTAGACAAGTAGTGAGATGCCTATATACGTACCCAATAGTGTGAGTAATACAACAATTTCCGTTAGTGTTCTCACCGCATTCTCCCCTCTCCCTTTTTTCTTCTATACCCCGTTTCTTCTTTCATCAAAAGGAAGTTTGACTAAGGTATTTACAAAAAACCGCCTTATGCCATAAGGCGGTTTCCTTCAATACGCTTATACATCAAGAGCAAAGGTAATGACCGCTTCACAAGCTAATTCGCTGTCTACAAATGCTTTTCCTTTTCCTTTTACAATCTTTCCGCGCTGTTTAAGAATCTCAAATTCTAAGCGTAGTGTATCTCCTGGCCTTACTTGACGCTTAAAGCGACATTCATCTATTCCTGCTAAAAAAGCAAGTCTTCCTTTTTGGTGGTCATCCGTAGCCATGGCAAATCCGCCGAGCTGAGCAAGAGCCTCCACAATAAGTACACCAGGCATTACCATGTAGTCCGGGAAGTGACCTTGAAAAAAAGGTTCATTTGCTGTTACTTGTTTGATTCCTACAGCAAGCTTTCCTTCTTCTTGCTCTAAGATGCGATCAACAAGTAAAAAAGGATAGCGGTGTTGAAGGGTATGTTTTATTTGTTCAATATCTTTCATATGTATCGCTCCTTTTTCTTATAATAAAGGGTCCTTACCGTCAAATGCAGGAAACGTATCTGGATGAAGAAGCGGCGCGAGTTTTTTTAACCCTAACAGCAATCGAGGTGAAGGACGACAATACAGCCATTCTTCTAGTACATATACACGATGTTCTTTTATGGCCGGCATGTCAGACCAGTTCGGTCTCTTGTGTAAAATCGTTGGATTTACTTTGTTTGTCTGTACGCCTACCCAAGCCAAACACACGTGATGTGGATTTCGTTGGAGCACTTCTTCCCAATCACTCTGTACATTTGCTTCTTTGTGATCAGCAAATATATTTTCTCCTCCCGCTAACTCACTAATTTCAGTCAGCCAGTTTGCTTTGCCAGGAGTAAAGACAGGTTTTGGCCACCATTCCCAGTATACAGTGGCTTTTTCGTCAATTTGATTTGCAATCCCTTTATATGTAGAAAGAAACTGATCATAACGCTTTAACAGTTCAGCTGCTTTTGTTTCAATGTTTAATCGCTGACCTAAATCCTGTAGATTTTGACGGATATCTTCTAGCGAATTAGGATTATATACGACGTAAGGAAGCTTTCGTTTTTTTAGTTCTTCAATATTTCGCTCCATTCCAGGAACGCTTAGTGATGCTAGGACTAAATCTGGTTTAGCTTCTTCCACCGCATCCATATTAATAGATAAATCGGGACCTAAACGCGGCAGACTCTGAATAGACTGCGGCCAATCGGAATAATCATCAATTGCTACGAGCAAATGCTCACATTTTAAATACGCTATTAGTTCTGTATTGCTTGGACAAAGCGAAACAATTCGCATATTTCCCCTCCTGCATCCATTTCTTTTTTTTCTATTATACAATAGATTTCCATATAAAAAGCAGAGACTTTCACTGAAGTCTCTGCTTTTGGTGCTCTTTCTTATCCACCCATCGCACGATAAAAGAAATAAAAGAAACCCAAACAGCCTAGTGAACTAATGCTTGTAGTTAAAATACCGATTGAAAGCAGCACCTGTCCGTCTCTTTTTTGTTTGTATCGCAGCATATAATAAAAAGCTAAAAGGGTGCCAATAAGTAAATAAATAGCCCATATGTAAGGTAGATTCTTTAGTTGAAAGATGTATCCTTGATTAAATAATAAACAGTAAATAAAAAAAAGATTTACGATAAAAAAGATAGGAAGTACACTTTTATTCATCTATTAAACCCTCTTCTATTCTTTATTTTCTGCTATAGTTATCTTGTTTTGATTTCTCAGTTCATCCCGTATTTCACGTAAATATTGATTTCTCTCTTTCATTCGCTGTAACACTATAACAATAACAGCTATCATACCAGCAATGATTCCTATATAAAGAACTCCAAACACTAAGATAGGTACTACACCCCAAAGCTCCATCTCATCCCTCCTACTTTTTGGTTATTACCTTATTTTACCGTATTTTGTAAAGATGTCACGTCTTTTATCCATGAAAAAGGGAGTTTGAATATACATTCAAACTCCCTAAAGAGATAATAAAAAATAATATTTATTATAGCGCTTTGCTTTTGACACTTGCTCCCGTTCCGAAGAACTTATCAAAAATTTGATAAAGAGCAGACAGGCCAACTAACCAATAAATCGTTGTTACTAACCAATCCCAAGAGCCAAATAGCTCTTCTACTACATTCACGCCTAATGCTACAGCTAACCAATTTAAACCGCCTAAAATCACAAGAAGAGTCGTTAAACCTGAAAGAAATTTCACGTTGTCACCTCCTTGCGAACTGCATTAGGAAAAGCAGCTCATGTTACATCTTATGCGCTGTATAGATCAGTATATGCATAGGCGCTATGTAAAATAGTTATAAAGAATATGTGATTTATTATTTTTTATTTCCTTATTGTGCAGCTGCTGCTTTCCCAATTTGCTTAATCGTTTCTACATGCATCGCTTCGTGATAGAAACTGAATAAAAACGTTTCGCCAACTGTTGTAAAGTTGATACCCGCTTTATTTGTAAAAGGTGTGATTAACTGCTTATCAAACTGCCCCGGCATGAACTCTTTAATACGATGTGCTTGGTCTTTCAACACATTCGCAATTTCTTCAAGAGATGGAGCAGCCTCCGTCCAATCGGCAGGTTTTGTTCCTGCGCCGAAAAAGCTTTCATAACTCTCTGGCGTTTGCATCGGTTCACCAGCTAAGCCAAACACAAGTTTTTCTTGAATAAAGGCAATGTGTCCGAGATTCCAGCGGATATTGTTATTGAATCCTTTTGGTGTGATGTCCGCTACCTCTTCTGTTGTTTTTTCGAGGATACTAATCGTAATCCCTCTTACAACGTCCATATGTTTTAAAATCAGGTTTTCCATCGTCTAATCTCTCCTTACGTTGTCGTATTAGATAAACTATTCAATGTCTATTGTGCACAAATTAATCTTTAAATGCCACTCATAACATTTAAAGATTAAAATAAAAGAAAATTCAAAAGAAAATCCCCCTATATAAAAACTAGGGGGATGTTTTAAGCAGAAGACTTTAAATTTGAGACAGGTCCTTTGTTTGGCTTCGGTTTTAGCTGACCAAGCTTATTTTTCAGATAATCTTTTAATGCGCCGCGTTTTCTCTTGCGTCTTTTATCACGATTTTTAATAGTAATCTCCTCCTTTCCTTTTAGTTTTAAGACCTGTGTATTAAATGGATTCTTCTTTTATACATAAAATCCTTTTGAATTCTCAAATTTACCTTCATGTAATTCTTTCCTTTTTACAAAAAAAGACCAAAGTATCAAAACTTTGATCATTCAAGCTACATACGTAATCGATCCAATAGTGGAAATAATAGCGCTGTTTCTGTCATACCAAACAACAGGTTCGTATCTAACCGCCAAATAACTGAGGTGAGCGGTGTGAAGCCTGACAATTTCATCTGACAGGTAAGCTGATTGCTTTGCGTTGTCTTTTCTCTTTAAATTTAACACTTCAATAATTCTTTCCCGCGTCGTAATTCCAATTCCATGACCAAAATATAGAGTTTCATCTAATACAATGGTGTTTTCACCTTTCCACTGGGGAGTATCAGGGTTATAATCAGGGTTTTTAAAATACGCACAGTCTCCGGGCAAGTAGTCAGATCCTTTATAACCATGGAGCTCAAGATCTTCATCGTATTGCCAATCGTGTAAGTAAAGATCAGCAAAAAGCCTGTTAAAGTTTGCTTTTCCAATATTATTTAATACAGCTTTGTAAAAGATGATGATAACAGCCGTCGCGCACTCAAACGCGTATTCGTGTCCGTTGTAAAAAATATCATCGATGGCCTGATGAGGAGAAACGGTAGGCAGTAGCTGAAACCCTCCGTTATCGGTTCGTTTCCAATACTTTTCGTTGCACCTAGAACGGGCGAATGTAGCAAACCTAGCGCCGCTTTTGCGCAGCAACACAGACGATTCAATAATTTGTAATTTAACAGATACATCAAAATCAAGCTGGTCAAATGTAGCATACTCATACACTTCCCTATAGGCATCCATTTGTTTTAAAATGTCTGCTTTTTCTTTTGTTAACGAACTATTATTTAAATCGCTTATTTTCACAATTTGTTGATTAACTTTAATCATAGACGTTCTCTCCTTTACAGAAAATGATATCAATCACCTTCTCTAACAGGATATTGATAAAAAATTATTTTGTGTATCTTCATTTATTTAAAATCGTGAAGATTAGGAAAAACGATAAAAAAAATAAGTTAACCGCTAATTTTTTCATTTGTTCCTTTTTGTCCTTTTGTCACCTTTTTAAATATAAAGCGAGCAACTAACACGTACAGTGGTAACACAATAATGACGGCAATAACATTTAAAATCCAAGGTATTGTCCCCATAAAAACGTTTGAAGATGCTTTATCATACCAGCTCACAATAATTATTAAAAAGACAACACTGGATATAAAAGTACTTATATATCCCTTCTTATAGTTTGTACTTCTCACAGCAACAACAAAGCCAATTACCAATGAAATGCCTGCTGCAATTAAGACAAAAATCGAAAATAAATTTGCTACCTTTTGAACGTCCATTACTTCCCTCTTTCTTATAAAATTTTCACTCCAGAATCTTCGTTGCGTCACTTATAAAAAAAGTAAATTTAAGTACTTTGAACTGCCTAAAACAATTAACGCTTTTTTCTAGATACAATTCCTACAGTATTTTGATTAGCCGCTTCACTTTGTTTTTGATCAAAAGTTACTATTAAATTGTATATAAAAATTAACAAACCACACCCAACCATAATCCAACGCATACTTCCTTGGAATGCAGAATTAAAAATGTTTGCTAAAGCTATTATACGTCCTGTTGACATGTTAAGATAATTCCAAAACAAGCAAATCGCCCCTCCTTAACCATTGCTTCTTCTTTTCTTAGGTCTTAATATAAATTCGTAGATGAACCAATAAATTAGAGGAAATAAAACGATAACGAGAAACCCGTTTTCAGCCGGTATATATTTGTAGATTAATAGCATAATAATTGCAAACACAAGGTAAGCTATCCAAAACCCTTTATCTCTTTTGCGCATACTTACCACCTCTCTCTGAACTGAAATAGCATCCTAACGTCTAACGTATTTTCTATATACACAACCAAATCCTTTCTTAAAAGTACGTTATTAGCGAACGCCATACCAAGATAAGCCTAATTTTTAAGTCTAGGCTTATCTTGGTACTACCTATTTAGCAAGAAATACTTCTTCATTCACATTTTCAAAAAACGACTCCAACCTAGAAAAGTCCTCCTTGTTTCCCCGTGTAGAGAAAACTTCTTGATCATCATGAACAACAACCATCGTAAAAGTTGATTTGAAAATTGTAAGGATTTGCTTTCCTGTTTTTATTTCCCTGATTTTATTAAATGGGATATGTAATACAATAGGCAGCTTAGAGAAAACTTCTCCGTAAAAAAGTAGGCTTTTTTCTGTATAAGCTAAAACACCTCGAATAGGTACAGAATTTCCATTTGGTACACCTACAAGTCCCGAAAATCCACTTTCACATTCATAGTAAGTTAAAATAGATTCTCTAATTTCTTCGTCGCTATCTACCCTTTCTTTAAACTCTTTAGTTGCTCTCTCTTTTAAACTCATACTATCCCCCCTATAGAAATTACTTCTGTTTAACGTACACCTAACTAAATTTTAGGTATCTGCCACCTAATTAATCTTTCTAGTTAAAATAATTCATACAAAAAGTGCGTGGATATTTAAATATCCACGCACTTTTTGTTAATCCCCTCAAACTCCAAAAACTTTATAGGAAGGATGCGTTTTTAATACTCAGGCTTAGCAACACCTAAATTCGATTCAAAATCAGTAAGGTACGTGCGGGATCCGTTATATTTCTCTTCTTCTTCATAGTCATAATTATTACTTGTGTACGGATTGTTAACAATGTTTTTATATGATCTGATGGTTTTTATCTGATGGTTTTTAATTGAGTATCCAAGGAATAATCAAAACCTTTCATTGCTGTTTCTAATTCTTCAAGCTGTTCCTTACTAAAAGCATCTCGATGCTTTTGTAATTCATCTTTTATTATATGCAGTTTGTATACTGGTCCGTTTGTTATGTCATTAACTGTAGGTTTTATATCTCTATTAATATCTTCTTGAGAAGAATGGAGGTGGTCGTAGAAGAATGATATACCTAGATCCTTGCCGTCATCCCAACCTCTGGTGGCCTCGATAACCGAATGCATATTTTTCATCATTGTCACTTTATATATTGTTTTAGGGGAAGTGTATTTCGTATAAGCTTTTAAAGCCTCTTCTCCATTTAGTTTATCAACATCTTTTTCAAGGTTATTGATACTTATTTCTAACTCGTCATTATTCATTTTATTAACCTTTGCAGTACTGTTAACGGACGTAGATAACAAATTAAAATCATTTTTATAACTTTGAAACGTTTTTTCTATGTCCTCATCTTTATTAATAAGACGATCACATTCATTTTGGAGAAACGTTAACTCTATTTTTATTTCTTTTTGGGCTTCTTCTTGTTTTGTATTTTTGCTAATTGATTCTTTTGAGGTACATCCCATTAAACTAAAAGCAACAGTTAGAACAGCTGCTCCTGCTGCTATCTTCCTTGAATTCTTCATTGTGAAACTCCATTTCTTTGTTGTTTAACTTTTACATACTGAACAACTATATCACATAAATGGATTATTTTAACTATTTATATTAAGATTAAAATTAAAGAAATTAATAAAATGGGGGTTTGTATGAAAAAGTTATATTCTGCATTACTCGCAGCTCTACTGTCAGCAAGTATACTAACGGCTTGTTCAGCAATGAACGTAAACGGTAAAAAAGACGGAGAATTTTATTCGAGTGAAGATGAAGCCTTTGAAAATGCCAAAAAAGAGTCTACAGGAATACAAGATATTATCGGTGAAAGCAAATATGTAGATAACGAAAAGATTGTTATCTATACAATTAAAGAAAAATCGAATGTAGGTGTAGGAACAGCTACATTAACTCAAAAGGATCAAAAAATTCGTTGGTATTTTAATGGGAATCCAGCTATTATCAAACAATCAAAGGGAAATACAGATATCACTAGTGAAATAACGACTCCAAAAGGTGTAAAGTACGATTTTTATGCCGGTACCCCAACAAAATCAAATATGACAATTGAAACCCGTACCGATACTGAAGTAGTCCCTCATATTGATAAAGAATATGATATTTATTATTACCTCTCCCCTGTTCCAAGAAATTAAGCAGCAATGTTTTTATTAGTCGCAACTAACTATAGAAACTAATAAAACCCAACCTCTACAAAGAGATTGGGTTTTATTAATATTATAATATATCTATATGAGAAGTTACTTATTATCATTAGTAAGCTCTATAGAAAGATCTTGTCCAGATATTTTTCGACTTACGTATGAGAATAAAAAAGTGCTAACTACAAGCATTGATACTACTACAGAAAGAATTGTTTTATAATCTATAACAAACTTCCCTGGATCCATTAATAGCAGAATTAATGTCACTAGAAGCCCCATTACAATTCCACATATTACTCCAATCGTAATATATAAATTCACCTGTGAAAGAATGACTTTACGAATGGATTTTGGCGTCATGCCCATCGCGCGTAAAACAGCAAATTCTTTTCGTTTTGAATAAATATTATTTGCCAATGAATTAAATACTCCTAACATGGTAGAAATAACCAATGTGGAAATAACAACTATAAAAATTCCCCAACGCTGATAAAACATTTCGTTTGTCTCTTTAAAAGATTGATCATAGCTGCTTACCTTTAATTCGGGATACTGGCTTTTTAAGCCCTCAATTTCTTTTACAGCGGCCTTTACATTCTTTGAATCCACATATAATCGATAGAACTCTAAACCTTCAAAGTTGTTCTTTAAGTCTAAAAATGCTTGGTTATGGTCAAGAAGGTGGTCAGGTGTAGCGGATATTACATAATCGCCTTTAGGTATTATTTGTTCCGTTATATAAAATCCGTTTTGATTTTGTGCGTATAATCCTAAATGTATTGTCTGTCCTAATTTTAAGTTATTCTTTTCAGCAAACTTTTTTGAAAGTACAATCTTGTTATTCGAAGTTGTTTTTTTACTGTAAGGAAACTGTTCTAACAGACCTTGTTGTTGTAACCTTTTAATATCGACTACCGAGTAATTAATACCTGTGTTTTTTTCTGACGTTAGAAGTCGAGCTGTACTTTGAGAACTAATATTACTAACACTCTTTACATTAGGTAACTCTTCTACCTTTTTAATCAGTTCTTCCGTATCTATCTTTAAATTGTCAGAACGAGCTTCCACAATAATCGGCATTACATATTCTTTTTTTAAGTAGGTTAGTCCATTAATTTGTATGGTTCTAAATGTAATTGACCCAAATACAGTAATGATCATTAATCCGCATATTATTAAAATAATCATTGTATTTTTTCTAACTTGAGGAACTAGGTTTTTTACTGCAATATAAAATTCTTTGCTAAATATTTTTTGTCCATATGGTAAAAACCATTTTAATCCTTTAGTCACTAGGATAGGAAAGATTAGTATAAAGGCAAACAAGACTAAAATAACTGTAATTAGTAACATCCCAGGTCCGTATGTGCCTCTTGTAGGAAATACCTGGCTTCCTATAACTAAAAATAAGGACATTGCTATTAGTACCTTGAAAATTACTATTCTTGTCTTGGAAAAACCATAGTTAATTTTCTCGTTCTTCTGCATTGTTTTTAGTGGCAATACTTTTGTACTTCGATAAGCTGGAATGAGTAAAAAGAATTGAATAATAACAAACATTACAACTGTAATGATAACGGCAGTACCTACGTTAAAATCAGATGGAGAGGAAGCTATTTTCGACACTTTTCCTAACCAGCTGTATAAGTACCTTTGACTGCAAAAGGTTAGCAAAAACCCGACACCTGTACCTACGGTGTTTATAACGGTGCTTTGAAGTGTGATAATCTCGCTAATCTGTTTAGCAGTGGCTCCTATCGACCGCATAATGGCGAACTGATTCCTCATTTTGTAAAGCAAAAGCTCAAAGTTTGAAATGAGAATAAGAGACGTGATGATTAATACCAATGCCGATAAAACCATAATAAATGTATGTAAGGATTGTAAATTATTTTGCACGCCTGCATCTTGTTCAGCTATATCAATACGTAAGTCCTTGTTATATGATTTAATATGATTGGCCAACTTTAAGGCGCTCTCGTTTTTTTGTGCCTTTATTAATAAATAAGTCGCTTCTGCGCTGCTTTTTTCTTTTGTTTGAATATAGCGTTTTACATTCTTTTGATTAAGTATCAGCATATCCGGTGCTACTCCAGTAGCGGATAAATCATTTACGGTTTCCGCTAATGTGTATGTTCTGTTTTCAATAAGGACTTTATCTCCAGTTTTTATGTCTAAATCTTGGGCTAAGCTCTTATTCATTGCCACAGAGCTACTATTTAGAGGTTTGGAAAAGTGATATCGACTTTTAGCTAAGTAATCATTTTCAACACCTACTGTATAGATAGAGGCATGTAGTTGATTTAGGTTTAAATGAGCAATAGATACTTTTGATACCTTATCTACCATTTTATCCTGGTGAATTTCTTCAACTAAAGTTGATGTCAAAATTTTGCCTTGATTCATATCAAACCCTACGGACAAATCCATCGCACCGTAAGTTTGTTTTAATTGACTTTTTAATGTGTCCTGCGCATTAAAAGAGAATAAAACCATACTAAGTACAAGCATGGTAGAAATAGCTATACTTACAATAGACGAAAACACAATGAATTTATTGGACTTAAATAAACGAAAAGCTAAACCTCGTAGTGTTTTCATATCTTAAGACTCTCGGCTTTTGTAATCAGCTTAAACTTCTCTAGTATATGATCCAAATCACTATTTCCACTACAGATATACGTATCGACAATAGAGCCATCATGAAAGAATAGAACGCGATCTGCATAAGTAGCTACATTAGGGTCGTGAGTAACAAGAAGTATGCTTTGGCTAAGTTCGTTTTTTGTGGTTACCAGTGTGTCTAGTATGCCTTCGGAAGTATTAAAATCAAGGTTACCTGTAGGTTCATCTGCCAGAATAATAGGTGGGTCAGTTATAATAGCCCTTCCTATAGCTACGCGCTGCTGTTGTCCACCTGATAGTTGTACAGGACGGTGTTTTTTCCAAGCTGTTAAGCCCAAGAGCTCGACAACGTTATTTACTTTTAAATCAATTACATCCGATGTAAGTCCCTTTAAAACAAGCGGCAGAGCTATGTTTTCTTCTACAGATAAATCCTTTAATAAGTGGAATGATTGAAAGATAAATCCAATATTATCTCTTCTGTACGCTGAAGCTTGAGGTTCTTGGAACATATCTTTTGAAAACATTCCTTTTAATTTAATTGTTCCACTAGTTGGTTCATCCAGTGCTCCTAAAATGTTCAGCAGTGTGCTTTTTCCTGAACCACTTGTTCCCATAACAGCAACCATTTCACCTACTCTTAACTGAAAGGATATATTATTTAGTGCAGTAACTTCATAACCCTCTCCTTTATAAACTTTAGTTAAATTTTTCACCTCTAAAATATGTTTATTTTTCACGCCTTCACCTCGAAGTAAGTTTTTTTCTGTAGTAACAAAGATAGTTAACTCTTATATCGCCTCTCCTTTTGTAAATTTCTACTATATCTAGTACGTTTCAAAACAGGAATAGTTTTACATTTTAAAGAAAATAGGTAAAAAAGTTTTAATTATTTATAAGAAACACAACAAGATATCGTCTCTTTAGTTCGCTTTTAGTATAAAAAAGATAGTGGTATGAAGTAAGCCGCTATCTTCTAATCAGACACTTTTCAATTGAGTTGGTTCTGTACCAGTTTGTTTGTACTTATTTTTAAACTTGTCCAACATAGAGATTTCGGGAAGTACACCAGTTGTAAACAATAGCAAAGTAATTGAGGAAAAACCGTAACTGACAAAAGGAAGTGTTACTCCGGTGATTGGTAAGATTCCTGAGACTGCACTAAGATTAACAAATGTTTGGATGCCAATCATAGTAGAGATACCAATAGCTAGTAACAAATAAAAAAGATACGAGCATCTCTTAGCTATTAGTAATCCTGCAAAAAGATAATGAAAAGGAGTTTTTCATACTTCTCGAGAAGAACAAAGTTTAGTAAAGATGACACAAAAGCACAGTATGAAGATATATTAGATGCCTGTATTAATCGTTTTTAAAGAATACGAAAACAGACAAAACAAGCTGCGCATTTAAAATGCCAGCTTGTTTTGTTTTTTAGGGTATAAGATATTTATAAAAAATTGGGGATAAGAACGGTCATCCTTACTACTATTTTGTTCCTGATTGTAAATTTATTCCTAGTCATTATAAAAAGTTAAATAAATATATCTTTAATCTTAAAAATGTATTCATCCGGTAATTTGTCAGCTCTCCTTGAAATCTCTGCTCTCTGGCTCTTTCTCCCGTTAATAACAACTGAATTTTTTTTTATATTTATGCTTCCGAAGCTATACGGGCACCAAAATAAATTAATATCATCTATTTTTGTAGTTTTAACAACGTTAGAATTAAGGTCCGTAACACGCAGTTTAAATGGAGCATTTGTAAGATGAGATTTGGGCACTGTATAAATGACCTCGGCTAAATACTTACCATTTTGTTTCGAGAAGTATGTGAGCTCAATGTCGGTGCCTTCTTCTTTTATTTTTTCAATAACAGATTCTATTTTATGCTCTTCTAAGTGATCAAACTTCGTAACGCTTCTTAATGCTGAAACTATACTATTAAACATCATATTTGATTTAGTTTCGTTGTCACTCGCCATATATTTTTTAGTATCTATTATCGAAAATGCATCTTTTATCCGGTGATTCGGGGCAAACTCTTGTTTAGCTTCCACTAGTGTATCCGCTAAATGTATAAAGATGTGACTATAACCCGGCAGCATCACTTCTGCTTTCCTTAGCAGGTTGCTGAAAACTTCGGTGTAGATAAAAGAGTGGTTTGGTTCTGTTTCTTCGATAGGAGCAGAAATACTAATCGTTGTTAATGGCTTTGTTAGCGGTTTTGGATTAGCCAAAGACCTTTTCATTGAAAGGTCAGCTAGTTTAGCCCAGTTACTTTGAGCTGTTTGCTTTTGCTTCTTGAAGTATGCCTTTAGCTCCTCGAGTGTACGCGGTGCATCTTTTATCGATTGTTGAAACTCTAATAGAAGTTTATCTTCACTAAAGTCGAGTTCTGACTTTAGTTTTATAGTTTTAACTAGCACAATAGCCTCTTCAACTCTATGTAGACCTGTTAAGAAATCCTCTATATTAAGATTTTTGTTATTGATAAAATTTCCAGGCAACTCAATTTCGGCTATATTTTCATAGAGAACACGTAATTTGTACTTCTTCTTAGAGGTAGGATTGTTTATAAAACGGATTAAAATACACTCAAACGTGCTTCCGTGAAACTCTCCTATTAAATGTTCATTTAAAAAAGTATCTAATAATTGCAAAGAAAAGTTATCTTCTTCTTTCGTTTTAAAATCCTTATACTCAATTAAAAATCTCATTGGAATCACCTTGGAATATACAGTATATTTTTACTATACATTATATTTTAAAAAGCAGTCAATGCAAAGCATACAGCCAGTAAAGGACAGCTTTATATAGGATCTCAAGCAAACTTCACTTCTAGATAGAGGTTATTCACCTGCAACACATTGAGATAGAATTGGACTATGATTCCGTTCCATATATTAAGATATTAAAAAGTTATACAATAACTTTGAAGAAAAAAAGCAGCGGTTACTTAGCTTGGAATTTTAAATTTTATTGACACTCCTCCCCTTTTCACCCCGTTAAAAATAGCCCCTACCTAAGTCTAGGCAAGAGCTATAAATTACGACGACAGAGATACAGGTTAGTCACTCGGGAGAATAAGATGTTATGAACTGTTTTATCGGTTCCTAACCATTATCTTTTCTACTATTCAATTTTATAAATAAGTTATGGGACGAATATCAGAGCTCCTAAAATCATGTAAGCAAAGGGAAATGATAACATAATGGCACATAAAATTATTCCCCTTACCCAAAGAGACTACCTCCATCTATTGCTTCTGTAAAGGCATTAACTATCAGTAAAGCGTTAATTACAAAGTAAACAAAAGAAAAATATCTAAGGTATCTTATCTTTCTCTTTTGTTGTTTTATCATAAATAATCATTTGATATTCCCGTTAAGTTCCCTTCTGCCACTTCTTAAAAACAATAAAAAAGACAGCTCACAATTGTATAAGTGACTGCCCCTTTTTACTTTAATATTTATAGAAGCACAGGAAGAACCTTTTAACGATACCAAATCGTTTTATCTTGATATGGAATACGTTTTGATGAAGCTTCTTTATTAGGGTGTCCGACGTAAATTAAGCCTAAGAGCTTATCGTCTTCTTCTAGAGATAAAAAGTCATTCAGTTCTGACTGATAGACAATATCACCCGTTCTCCAAATTGTAGCCAAACCTTGTTCTTCCGCTACTAATAGCATATTTTGTATGCTTGCCGCTACGGCAGAGATTTCTTCAATTTCAGGCACTTTTCCTGAAGGACTTACTGCTACAGCAATAATGACAGGAGCACGAAGCGGGCCTTTTTTAGCTTTTGTTGTTTTTTTCAACGCTTCTTCCTCACTTAAGTGAGCAGTTTTTTGCTTCATAATACGTTCCATTTCGTCTCCTAAACGAACGCGTGAATCCCCTGTAAACACTCGGAATTTCCAAGGCTCTGTCTTTTTATGGTTAGGAGCCCAAGTGCCTGCTTCTAACATAAGGTTGATAGCATCTTCTGATACGTCTTTGTCTTGCATAGCCCCAATCGTTCTTCTGGCTTTAATAATATCTAATACACTCATGCTTTCTGTCTCCTTTTCTACATTCAATTTATTAGTATAGGTATGTATATATCTTATATATAGAATAATTGAAAATCATTCTCACTGTCAATTGTTTTGCCATCATTCGGGTTGCGATAAATAAATATGCCAATTTTTTATGCATGTTTGTTTTTTTAGCAGGTTTTCTTTTAATTATTTGGCAGTTCCGGTAAATAAAAAACGATTTGGAACATGTAGTCCAAATCGTTTTTTTATCTTATACCCAGCCGCGGAAACGAGAAGCTTCAGCTGATTTTTTGATTCCTGCCATGTAAGCAGCAAGTCTCATGTCTACATCATTTTCTTGAGCGATTTGATAGATCGTTTCAAATGAATCCACCATTACCTTGCGTAATTTGTAAGCTACTTCCTCTTCAGACCAGTAGTAGCCTTGATTATTTTGCACCCATTCGAAGTATGAAACCGTTACGCCTCCAGCACTCGCTAAAATATCCGGCACTAAAAGCACGCCTTTTTCGTCTAAAATGCGCGTAGCCTCAAGTGTAGTCGGTCCGTTCGCTGCTTCGACTACAATAGAAGCTTTAATGCGATGAGCGTTGCGAACCGTAATTTGATTCGAAATGGCTGCGGGTACTAAAATATCACATTCTTTTTCTAATAGTTCTTCGTTTGTCATCACATTGGTAAATAAATTCGTTACGGTACCAAAACTGTCGCGTCGATCAAGCAGGTAATCAATATCAAGACCAAGCGGATCATAAAGAGCTCCGTACGCGTCTGAAATGCCAATTACTTTTGCTCCTGCGTCATGCATGAACTTAGCAAGAAAACTGCCGGCATTTCCGAAGCCTTGAATAATAATCCGTGCTTCTTGCAAGTTAAGGTTTTTCTTTTTAACAGCTTCTTCTATACAAATGGTTACTCCTTTAGCCGTTGCAGTTTCGCGTCCTTGAGATCCTCCGAGTACGATAGGTTTTCCGGTAATAAAACCAGGAGAATCGAACTCACGCAGTCGGCTATATTCGTCCATCATCCACGCCATGATTTGAGAATTTGTATAGACATCCGGTGCAGGAATATCTTTAGTAGGCCCAACTATTTGACTGATGGCTCTTACATAGCCGCGGCTGAGTCGCTCTAGTTCACCAAACGACATGTTTCTTGGGTCACATACAATTCCGCCTTTACCTCCGCCGTACGGAAGGTCGACAATCCCGCATTTTAAACTCATCCAAATGGATAATGCCTTCACTTCTTCTTCATTTACTTCAGGATGAAAGCGTACGCCTCCTTTAGTAGGCCCGACAGCATCATTATGCTGAGAGCGGTAGCCTGTAAATACTTTTACCGATCCGTTATCCATTTTAACTGGAATACGAACCGTCATCATGCGCAGCGGTTCTTTCAACAAATGATACATTTCTTCACCATACCCTAGTTTTTGAAGCGCTTCTTGAATAACGGTTTGAGTAGATAAAAATAAATTAAGTGATTCCTGTTCTTGCTGCTGTTCTTTTTTTAATTCACTAGCTGTTTTTGTAATGGACATTCTGTTCACCCCATATTAATCATTGAAATTTCTCAATGATTTAATATGCAATTCCTGTGCCAATTTCAGCGGTTTTACAACGCTTTTATTTTATAAATAATCTGCATTAGCACGCCTTATATTCCCTGCATAGGCTGATATTAGTATATACTTAAAGAAATAAGACAAACTATTTATACTGAAAAGGAGGAAAGTGCTATGTTACATGAAAGAAAAGAACAAGAGCGAAACAATCACTATATAGAATGCTGTTCCATCTGTGGAGAAAGGCTAACATCTTTTCAAGAAAAAGAAATCTTCACATGCGACAGCTGTTTTGAACAAAAAGTCAACGATGTGCTTTCTGAGTTGTAATCAGGTACTCTATTTTTTAGAAACAGGTGTCACAATATTAAAGTTTGGATCAATAGAATCCTGACAAAACAAAAAAAAATCCCATTTTGATTTATCTCCTTGAACAAATATGACCGAGCTATAAGAGTGATCATTTGTAGTTGTTAGCCGGTATAAGGTATCTTGCCACATCGTTACCGTCACCTCAGCTTTCTTTCGCGTATCTCCAAGATACCTAAAGATTCCATGCTTAAGTTCTGTGAGAGCTACTTCATTACGATCGGGTATCACAAACAATATACGATAGTTACATGCGCCCGCCTTTAATCCATCTACGCGAATGCTAAATAGTTCTAAAATATTTTTCAAAGGAAGTGTATCCCATACTTCTTTTGTAATAATGTTGACTGGCAGCGGTATATTACCTAAACGAAGTTCTTTGGCTCCTGTTAAATATTCATTTCGCCAAGGACCAGATTCAGCTATATACCCTAATTGTTCAAGCGCGTCTGCGCATAAAAGTTTTGCCTTCACATGGTGAGGATCAGCGTAAATAACTTGTTTGGTCACTTCAGCTACCCATTGATAGTCGCCTTGTTGAAAACAGCGCTGTGCTTTTTGGACAATGTTGTCCGCTCCGCCCATATACTCTACATATTTCTTAGCTGACTCTTCAGGAAACAGTTTATTTAAATCTACAGGATTGCTGTTATACCAGCCCATATAGCGCTGATAAACCGCTTTTGCGTTATGGTTAACCGTTCCATAAAAGCCGTTTGTATACCACTCGTGAGATAGGGTTTCCGGTAGCTTCATCATTCGACCGACGTGGTCGATGGTATAACCTTGATTCACCAGCCTTAATGTTTGGTCATGAATATATTGATAAACATCTCGTTGATTTTCGATATAGGTAATACACGACTCATTTCCGAACCTTGGCCAATTATGTACCCCAAATACAGTTGTTAGTTCTTGGCCAAATAAATCGATTGCTTGCTGCAAGTACCTTGCCCACGCTGCTGCGTCTCTTACTTTTGCTCCTCTAAGGGTATAGAGGTTGTGCTGAGTGGCCGTACAGTTTTCTGCAATACAAAGAGCCTTTTCACTAGGAATATAGATGTTCATTTCAGCAGGCGCCTCCGTCCCTGGCGTAAGCTGAAACTGAAATGAGGCGCCGTCAATTTTCTTACTTACATAAGAATGATGTTCGGAAGGATGAATTTCTTCTATTCCTTTAATAAGCGTGATTGTTCCAAATGAAATTTCTTTTCCGATGCCGTTGTCAATTAGGCCTTTTTCATCGCGTCGCAGTCGAATACCGTACATGTATTGACTTCTTCGTGTCATTGCTGTTGCCGCCGTGACGTTTTCATCAATAACCGCATCCATAAATCCAGCAGGAGCATAAACTTTACTAGTTTTATTTTGTGTTGAGTCAGGTAATATCCCTAGAACTCCGCCGTAATGATCTATATGCGAATGAGAGAAGATAACAGCTCTAACAGGACGCTTACCGCACTGCTGGTTTACTAGTTCAAGCGCTTTTTCTGCCGTTTCTTTGGATGTTAAGCAATCAATAACAATCCACCCCGTTTTCCCTTTAACAAATGTAATATTAGCCATATCAAAGCCTCTTACTTGAAAGATGTTTTCAGTTACTTGATATAAACCGGCTTGTACATTTAATTTTCCTTGTTCCCACAGTTTAGGGTGGACAGTAGCAGATGTAGATTGTTCAAATAAAAAAGCGTACTTTCTTAAATCCCATACAGGATACAGCTGATTTTTTTTGAAAATCAGCGGAAAAGGTACGCGTACAAGGGCTTGGTCATCCGCAAGATTTTGTTCTGATTTCACTTGTTCCCAGTCTATTTTTTTATAAGTCTCAGCATTAGTGACTGCAGTCTTTTGAGTAGCATCTTTTCGGTCAATCGTTAACTCCCGTTCATAATCAAACAGCATAACCCCCTCCTTTTTATTATTTTATGCGTAAAAATAAGACGAAGTACAAAAGAGAGAGAAAATAGAGTCAACAAAAAAGAAGATGCGCTTAGCACGCATCTTCTTTTTTATACTGAATGTTATGTTTGAATAGAATAGTCGAGTATTCTGTCTGAATTAGACAGCCTAGCACTTAGTATAACGATTGTTTACCAATGTTCCTTTTGTAATTAAAGCAAATCTTCCTTCTAAGGTGCTCAATACGTTTCTTGAAGTCGCTGTAAAACAATGCATGTGTACAGTCTCTCCTTTCCTGTATTGGCCTTACACAGAATATATACCCGGGGAAAAATAATTAAAACTTGATTTGGGTATTTTTTCAAAAATAATAATAAATCCATTCCGGTGTTTTTTTAAGAGAACGTTCCCATTTAGGGATTTCATCTATTACTGTTTTGGTTAATCTGCGGCTGTTTGTTTTATCTTCATTAATTTCTCGTTCTATGTGTGCAATCATCTCGCGATCATAAATAAGACAGCTCGCTTCATCATTTAAATAAAAACTTCGGGGATCCCAGTTGGCTGTGCTAATATTGGCAATCGTATGATCGATGACCATTACTTTTCCGTGAAAAAACCCCTTTTTATATAAGAAAATTCGAATACCTTTGTTTAATAGTTGCTCTGTTTTAGGGTAACTAGGCGGTTTAGTGAACCACGCATCGGTATTGTCCGGAAGTATAATATCGATTAAAACGCCTTTTTCTTTTGCTGAAATAAGTGCATTCATTAAATGTTCACTTGGAATAAAATAAGGGGTAGCAATGGTAAGCTTTACTTTGGCACGGTTGATTAGATCAATCATCTTTTGCTCAAGTTCTTCTCCAGTTGAAAACAATAGCTGATAGTTTGCTCCGTGAGAGCGAGCGATAGGAACTCGCTGAGGAGATATATGTTGTCCCGTGTCTTCTTCCCAATCTTTCAAAAATTGCTTTTCAATTTCAAAAATACCTTCTCCTTTAATTCGCAAGTGGTAATCACGCCAATAGCCCAATTTTTTATGCTTCCCTAAGTATTCTTCTCCTATATTAAAACCTCCGAGATAGGCTTCTTGGCCATCTACTACGACAAACTTTCGATGATTTCGATGATTAATGCTATAAAAAAAGTGCTGCCTGCTTGCTTTTCGACTAAAGGTAAACTCAACTCCATTTTTCTTAAGATCATCTATGAGTGTTCGGGAGAGATCGTTTCCTCCAAAACGATCTACAGAAAGTTTAACCTTTACCCCTTCAGCTGCTTTCTCTTTCAATAGCTCAAATAGCTTCATGCTGATGTTGTCCGCTCGAATAATAAAAAATTGAATGTACACGTACTTTTTTGCTTTTTTAATATCCTCAAATAAAGTAGGATATAAACTACTTCCTTGTGTATACAGCGCTATCTTGCCTTGGTAAACAGGCGTTTCGATAAGCGGATGTACACGAACATAAGCGTTATAGCCTTTTTTTACGTCCCATTGAAAAAACAAACACAAACAAAGCCCGCATACTAAAATAAACAGCATTTTTTTAACCATACTGTACTCCTGATTTGTCTAATATGTATATATAGGCTTTGGAGGTTTGTTTTATTTTATATGAGGAAATGTATGGAAATATAAAACGTGTAACACGAAAAGCTTAATCATTTTTTGATTAAGCCTTTGTGTACTTCGCTAGCATTTAGTAAATATAGTCCTTATACAAGTCAGACTGAATAACCTTTTTATAAGCGAGACCGTGTTTCTTAGTAAGAGCTTTTACCTCATCTACACAGCTTTGAGCGCTTCTTGGCGATACGTAAATATCGTTGATAAGCTGATGTAAATTACATGTAAGGAGGTTGCCATGCTCGTGAGAAAACTCATACGATCTTTTTTCGAGGATATCCATTCGTTTTTGCCATTGATTTGCGGAAATACCTTGAATTTCGAATAGCTTTTGCAGCTTCCAAGCGTGTATACGACTTGCTACAATAACAAGCCTCAATTCATTTTCATGCTGATAGGATTTGCGCTTGTAAAATAACGTGTCATATACAGAGTGACTGATCATTTCTTTTTGGAAGTCTATGTACTGCACTTTTCCAGAGAAGATTTTATAGCGTAAATCTTTAATACTGCACAATAAATTTTCATAGGTGGTTTTAATAGCTACGCCATCATTCCCTTTTAAATATAGATCCCACATTCCAGCGGCTTCGTAATCATTGATATGCCAGGATGAAACAGCAGAAAATTCATGGATTTTTCTTATATAGGTTCTAGAGGTACGGTTATGACGTTCGCCTTTTTTTCTTAACTCTTCTATGTTCCACATCGAAGAGCATCCTTCAAGGGGATCCGAAAATGCATCAGGTTTTGCGAAAAAAAGCGCATTGGTTTCTAGTAAATCTTGAAAATCAGCCAGCGGCATAAATCGCCATACCGTCGGATTATTGTGCACCTTATAGCGTTCATCATAATCGTCATAGCTAGATTCAAATCTTTTGGCATATTCGTACGCTTTCTCTCTATAAGCTAAATCCATTGGTTTTCCTCCTCTGAATGCATATTCACACTTGAATTATAGCACTTAATTGTTGTAATTTTCAAAATTATCCACCTGCATTAAGTTCTATTATCAGAAAAGAAGACACACCTCAACATCTACAGCGTGTCTTCTTATTTAATGAAATGAATGTTTTGCTTAACACTTTCACTTTCTGGCTGATTTAATTCCAATAAATAAATTTCATCCGCTCGAAAATCTGTCTTCTTCATTTCTTTTTTTAAGGTACGAATAAAGGCAGCTGAACTTTTTCCATAGGCTTCAAAATAATGAAACGTGTGTACAACAAATAAAATGGATGCGCCACTATAATCTTTTTTGCTCTTTTTTTGAATGTTCTCTAGCACTTTTTCTATATACTCTTCCACAGAACCTTCCGTCTGGATACGGGGTAGAGCAAAATTTCCTGAATTGACCCTCTGTGCATCTTCAAATTCCAGTTTCCCATCTTTGTAAGAGGTAATTTCAATTCGTTTTTCAGTACCATCCGGCTGAATAATTAATCCGTCGTATCCTTGACTTCCAATAATAAGCTTCAATTTTGAATTCCTCGGACAATAAGAAGATTGGCTGAAGCAATAAAGCGGATAAAACTCTTCAAAAAACTTTTTGAAACGCCCTTTTTTAAGTCTGGCTAATTTTATATACTCTTTGTTTTGATGAATCATTTGCTGCGTATGTTCAAAATACTTCTTCATTTCTTCTTGCGTTCTGTACAGATCAAGATCTTTAAATAATTCATCCATCTTTTTCACCTTCAATCCCACCAACTAAAAAAGTCTTCTTACTTAGTAGATACATATTCATAAATGTGTGTGACAATTTTCTTTTTTTAAAGATATAGCTTTTTTAAAACAAAACGTGCACACTTTTCATTTTTTTGCATATCCTGTTATTCGTGCGTTCAATCATGAGCGTACGTTTCAGCCTTTAGTTGTAAAAGACAAACCGTAAAGTTACAGCTGATGGCCGATGATATGCGTCTGCTGATTTCATAAACTATAACAAATAGGAAACTTAACAATAATTGAGGTGTTGGAAATGTTTGATAATGATTACGTAGTTAAAACCATTCACGATTTACATGTAAAACGTACAGAAAGTCAATTAAAAGTTTTATTAACTTATTTTTTCCATAAAAAATAACACGTATTATAGATGGTAATATATAGTCAGTTATTACTTGAAGTTTTTTATAAGAAGAGAAGAATAGTTTGATACAAATAAAAAGGAATAGTGGATTACCCACTATTCCTTACTTGCAATTCCCGAATCAGTTCAGCAAGAATTTCAATGCTTCTATCGATATCTGGTAAAGAGGCATAGGCGTAAGAAAGCCGAAGATAACTGCCGGTTTCTTGTGCATAAATACTTCCAGAGTTAAGCAATATCCCTCTTTTTAAAGCACGAGAGTATAAAGATTTCATTGAAATAGAAGGTTGAATATGCACCCATATAAAAAAGCCTCCTTCAGGATTCGTCCATGTTGCTATATCTCCTGCGTATGTTCCCAAAGCATTCAGCATCACTTTTCTTCTTGTTCGCAATTCCGTTCGTACAGTTTCCATATGCTGTTGATATAAGCCATTTTTAAACCATTCTGCTGCTACTCTTTGAGATAATGAGCTAGATCCATAATCTGTTTGCATTTTAATATCCGCCAAACGCTCAATGACTGGTTCTGGGCCGACTATCCATCCGATCCGTAATCCCGGGCTTAATGTTTTAGAAAGACTGCTAACATATAACACGTGTCCGTTTTTATCTAAAGCTTTTAATGGCAGCGGAGGCCGTTTATCTAGCCATAATTCGCGGTATAAATCATCTTCAATAATAGGAAGCTGATGTTCCTCACAATCTTTCAACAAATCGTAACGCCTATTTTGTGACATTAATGTTCCCGTTGGGTTATGGAAACATGGATTTGTATATAAAATAGCTTGCCCTTCTTGAGGGTCGGCGCGTTTTATAGCTGTTACTTTTATTCCTTCCTCATCCATAGCAAGGCCTTTGAGTTTCATTCCGGCTGATTGAAATACATGTAAGGAATATAGATAAGAAGGTTTTTCGAGCAAAACCGAAGAGTTTCTTTGCAGCAGTCCAATTGAAATAAGCTGAAGAGCTTGAAGAGCGCCGGAAACAATTAAAATAGAATCTGGAGAAGATTCAATCCCTATTGTTTTCATATATGCACTTAACTCTTTTCGTAAAGGCAAATACCCCTTTGGTTCTTCGTATCCTAGAACCTCCATATTTTCTGCTACTTTTTCTACGGCGTATTTCATTTTATTTTTAGGAAATATGTCAGGTGAAAGCTCTCCTTTGCTTAATTGAATAAGGTTTGAGTTAAATTCGGATTCATTAATATCTTGTACCATTGCTTGACTCGGATGATGCATGCCTGATTTCACATGAACATCCCAATCGGGCGGAGTTGTAGCCAAAAGTGTCCACGTATTATTTATAACGATGGTTCCCTTTCCCATCTTACCTTCAATTAAACCGTCCGCTGTTAATTCCTCTAATGCGGTGATGACCGTACTTCGGTTAACATCAAACATAGCAGCAAGCTTTCGCTGACTAGGAATTTTACTTCCAATCGGCCATTCTCCACGCGCAATTTTCTCTTTCATAAAATCAATGATTTGCTTGTATTTTGGATAACTCGAACTGTTCTCTTGATTCATACACGTACTCCTGTTTTTAAAGTGGTTGGGTTAATTGCTTTCAAACTGGTTGAAGACATTTTATCAAATGTTTATTAACATGGGAACCACAATAGATACTGGTTGGATTCAAAATGAAAAATGGAGATGAATAGGTATGAAATTAACGTTTAGTCTGGTGTTCTTACATATACTGATGATTAGCTTATGGGCTTCAGCATTTCCAGTTATTCAAATAGGGCTGGAATCATTTTCTCCTCAGCACCTCGCTTTTGTTCGGTTAAGTATTGCTTCTGTAGTGCTGTTAGTTATTGCAATAGCCACACGCATGCCCTTGCCTGACATAAAAGATATTCCATTTCTTTTAGCTCTCGGTTTTTTAGGTTTTGCCGTCTATCACACGGCCTTAAACATTGGAGAAAAAACGGTAAGTGCGGGTATTGCGAGTTTACTGATCTCGACTACTCCTATTTTTTCTTCGCTTTTAGCTATTTTTCTTTTTCAGGAGGCGTTCGGAAAAAGAAAATGGATTGGATCTGCAGTAAGCTTTGCGGGTATTGTACTTTTAACCTTCAGCAAAGAGAATTTTGTAAACTCAGTTAATGGAATCTTACTGGTTCTGCTAGCTGCCCTTGCAGAAAGCGTCTATATAGTATATCAAAAAAATTTATTAAAAAAATATGGTTTCCTTTCTTTTGTGACGTACAGTATTTGGGGGGCTACAATTTCTATGCTTGTTTTTTTACCTGGGTTAGAAACAGAACTTGCACATATCTCTGTCAGATCAGCAATAAGCGTGATATATTTAGGATTATTTCCAACCGTTATTCCCTATATGGTACTCGCTTATCTGACATCGCGTATAGGTTCTGCTGAGGCTGCCATCTCTCTTTACTTAACTCCTGCGCTGTCCTTTTTCTTAGCGTGGCTGCTTTTAAAAGATATCCCGAGTGCAGCTTCCATTGTTGGAAGCATCATTACGTTATGCGGCGTGTTGCTTACACATAGTAAAAGAGAGAAAGTTCACAATGCAAAGGTAATGCGTAGGGCTTAGGGAATTCTCTTAGATGCTATGTTTTTTATTTATATATTTTATTTAGAACATACTTTAATTTCTTCTTTTTGCAGTTTAATTAATAATTAATATAAAAAATCGCCTTTCTTTAATGTTTGAAATTTAAAGAAAGGCGATTTTTTATATAGTTTCTAATTCTGCTTTTATTTTCCCAGCCACTGCGTGAGTCAGCTGCTGAAGATCGTAAATCTCTTCTCCTGAAAGTACTACGTGCCCGTTTAAAACGTGGTTATGTTTATATGCTCGATACGTCACTTCAATACTTTTTATCGCACGCTCTACTTCATTATTCACCATAATGCTTTCATAGTGATAGGATAGTGTTTCAATTCGAATCTGCGTATTTTTCATATTCATTCACCCTCCATGAGCCATTGACTAAAAATATGACTGTTAGAGGTCGACTATACATAAAAACTTTTTTGTTGCCACCTGATTTGTTATTTAGAACATATTTTAATTACTTAATTGATGTCTGCTCTTCTTTTTTATAAAACCTCAAAATAAACCCCTACTCTTCAGAGCGGGGGTTTATTGCTTGTAGTACCAGCCTTTTTTATCTAAAAATTGCTTAACTTTTACAAAATCCAGTCCAGCTGCTGTGAGTTCAGCTGACGGATTACCTATTGCATGTACGTTTAATTCACTGTCAATTCCTTCATTTTTTAAGAAAGCACGAAACTCTGTTTCCATGTCTTTACTTAATCCGCCTGTTTTAATTGTAACTGGGATAGGTTCTACGTCTTTCATTTGCACGAATCCGCCTGGAACAGCCCATGCTGCACTCGTATAGCCATATACGCTAAATACCGTGCCTTTTTTTATAGTTCTGAAATTCTCTGTTACATTCGCATACTTGTAGACTCCAATATCCTTCTTCGCTTTTACTTGAAAAGAATATTTATCTCCGAGTGAAGTAACCTTTGGTAATGATTCTTCTATAGGATTACTTACACCCTTAAGCAATTCCATCATTTTAGCTAATGTTTTCTCATCAGCTTTTCCAGTTGACGTTAATCCATACTTTTCTTGAAAAGCTTTAACAGCTGCAACAGTTTCACTGCCATATTGGCCATCGGTTCCTTGCTGGGAAAGCTCAAATCCTAATTTAATTAAGTTTTGCTGCAGTTCTTTTACAGCTAGTCCGCTATCACCTTGCTGCAATTGTGCTGAGGGATTATTATTATCCACCACCGTAATGCCTGTATTAATACTATTAAAGAAGTCCAGATCCATTTCATTGATATCAACATTGCCGTTAATTCCTTTTACTTTTCCTTGATCTGTATATTGGAACATAGCCCATCTATCCCAAATGGCCGTATCACCTGGATTAGTAAATCCCTTGGAACGGTTACTTCCACTGTAACGAGCTATCCATAGCGGATATCTTGCCACGGCGCTTGTAAAATTGGATTTAATAAAACTATACCCGGTGTAAAGAATAGGCGTAATACTTGTTTTCCTTTCAATATATTCCATCCATCTAACTGCAAAGGCTGTGACCTGCGCTTTTGTTTTCCCTTTATTTTCTTCCAAATCTAAGCAATGAGGCAAATCAACCTTCATGCTGCCTAATTTATTTAAAAAGAAATTAACTTCCGCAATAGGATCATTATCAGCATGAGCAAAGTGATAAAAGCCTACACGTAGACCTGCATTTTTTGCTCCTATATAATTATCATATGATTTTTTATCTAAGAAGGTTGTACCTTCTGTTAATTTAATATACGCGCCTTTTACCCCATCCGACGCCACTTTTGCCCAATCAATTGTTCCGTTGTGATGAGAAACATCAATGACCTTAATATTTTGATTATTACGGTTTTGCATTGCTATCACTCCTTCATACAAACTATGAATAAAAAAGGAAATGGCAACTGATACAGGCCTATTAAATAGATATTAGGCTTTATAAAAAAACGTACAATAAGAAGGGCTTTTGGTAGCCTTACCTTATTATAAGAAATGAATTTGTGCAATTTCATAACGTTAGGAGAGCTATATTCGTTTATACTAATAATATGAATATATACTGTATAAAAAATGGAGGAATATGATGTCTTTAATAAAAGAAGCACGTAGGTATGCAGAACATGCTCATACCGGCCAAGTGCGTAAGCTGTCTGATAAACCTTATATCGTTCATCCTATTAACGTAGGTAATATTTTAGAAAAAGCAGGTTTTAGTGAAAAAGTAATAGCAGCAGCTTATCTGCATGATGCTGTAGAAGATACAAGTGTAACACTCGAAGAAATTGTACAAAGATTTGGCTTAGAGGTAGCAGAGATTGTTGAAGCTCATACAGAAGACAAATCCAAAAGCTGGGAAGAACGTAAACAGCATACAATTCAAATTGTGAAAACTGGTTCTTTTGAAGTGAAATCTTTAATTGTAGCAGATAAATTAGACAATTTACGGTCTTTAAAAGAAAGCTACGATCAGCAAGGAGATACAATTTGGAATAGTTTCAAAAGAGGATTCGAAAAACAGAAATGGTACTACGAGTCCATCAGCAAATACGCTGAAAAAGGATTGGAACCAAGCCAAATTCCAAGTTTTTTTAATACGTACAAACAAGAAGTAAATGATTTTTTTAGAAGTTAATATTCATATGAAGAAATTAGAAAACACTGAAAATAACTATTGCGAACGCGCGTCATACGTATTAAAATATAGTAGAGTCAACAGGCAATAAAGACTCTACATAAGCGGGACTGTAGTTCAGTGGGAGAATACTTGTCTGGCAGACAAGGGGTCGTGGGTTCGAATCCCATCAGTTCCATAAAACCAGTCGCATCAAGAGTTTAAAACACTTTAAAACTCTGCCGGATGGAATAGGTGTAATACTATTTCATCTGACCTCTTCATGATTTCCATGAAGAGGTTTTTTATTTTCTTTTTACGATTGATCCTCATGATTTTTATGATTATTCTTTTCACTGCTCCTGCTTACAATTTCTCTAAGTTCGCCCTCGTCGCCTTTTGCATTGATGATTTCAAAAAGCTGATTCAGCCCTTCACTTGTTTCATCGTTTGGTTCTTTGCTCATTTTATCCCCTCCTTTTGCTTCTAGGATGCCCATTTTTTTCGCATTGTTTCATATAAAAAGCAATTTATCAATATTAATTGGCCGTAAAAGTATACCTTTACGACCCTTATACAATTACTGTTTATACAGATATACTCAATCAATTCTTTAAATTTTGCAGGGTTTTATAGGGTTTCTAATACTCATCTATAATAAAATGATCATCACAAACTTCGTTAAAATCGTTCTCTTCTTGGAGATCTCCTTCTTTATCTTTAGATATCTCGGTTTCTTGTGTAAATAGTCTAAAAACCTTGTTTAACATTGTTTCACCTCGTATCTTTCATTAATACATTCAGTATGATTCATTTATATGAAGCCAGTATGAATTGAAACGTAAGATAATGTGAATGTAGACATGAACGTGAGATGTTAAGCATGCTTATATCCTGGACAAAAAAGTTACTTCATTCTACTTATGTATTATCGCTTTGCTTCTTGAGTCCTCAACTTCTTTAAATACTGTTCAAATCGCTTGCGTAATCGGAATTATACGTTTGCTTGTTTTTCTTTAGTTATATCCACAATCAAACGAAAAAACGCAAGCTATAAAAAAGAACTTTGGATGCTACTGCAAAGTTCTTTTCATAAACACTTACCGTTTGTTAAGAACTGTATTAAATATGAAATAGCTCATACACTTCTCATACAATCGCTAAGACCTATTCAGTTAACAGTCCTTCTTACGTTTTTTCTCAAACCATCCATATGCAATTTCAGCTTCAATTTCTTTATTTCCTGGAGAAACTAAGAAAATAACGTATGAACCGTTGTTTGGAAAGATAAATTTGCCGTCTTCATCACTTACTAATGTACTTTTCGGCGGAACAACACGGTTAAATACGTTTACCCCTTTAGTAGGAAAGCCTTTTACCATTTCTACAAATTTAATTTTCCCTTTTGGTTTTGAACGTAGTGTAGTATTTGCTGGACTCACATTATCTGAAGTTGTTCCTTTTCCAGGGGGGATAGAATTAAACCAAATTTCAGCAGTAAAAGGTTCGTTTGAATAGTTAGTGATAGTAAAAGCATTCACAAATAAATCTACTCCGGAGCCGGAAGGGTTCACTAATCCGCCCGAAGCGTTTCTATTTCCATCAAAACGAATAGGCTCAGTTTGTCCAACAAAATAGTCTCCTTTTAACGATTGATATAAAGGATTAGGTATATTAACGGATTTAATATACGGTTTGCTCGACTCGTAATTTGACATACAATCGTCTCCTTTCTGGACTATATTTTAGGAGTTTTTTCTGTAAATGCTTGGACACATGCATATATAAATATATTTAATCTCTATATAAACGCAAAAAGATAGACCCGGTACTGAGCCTATCTTTTTCTATCGTTTTTACAAAAAATTTCCCCTTGGCCCTTTCCTTACTAATGCCTTCGTCGACTGCTGGTGTATAAACGGATTGTTTTTTTGACTTTATATTGCGATGTTTATTTAATATTCCCACAATCACTTATTCTTAACATAGTAATCATCTATTCTTTTACGGTCATAAAATGAAGAATTTTAATCTTTTTTTCGCAATATTCAACGATATCATAACAGGTTGTGAGGATATCATGTCTAGACAGTTCTATTTCATCCAATACAAACTTTGAAAGCTGCTTTTGCAGAACCTCCAGCTTTTTGCTGTCTTCTTCATCGATCCACAGTCCTTCCGTAATACATACATCTGCTAGTTTGTTAATAGATTGGGCCGTCCAGTTTAAGCCGGCTGAAGAAACGGTTATTGTCAGTAAATCATTTTTTATAGCTAAAATAACCTGACACACATGAGTATAGGCATCAACTTTCTTTTGGATAAATGCTTTGCGAAGCTCTTGCTTGTATTGCTCTTTCGACATCGCTATAGCTACGACAGACGTAATGAAAGTTCCTGCCAGCGCGATGAGTGACCCTATCAAAATCCCTATCATTTCTCCTGACAAAACGTTCACCTCTTTAAAGGTATTTCTATATGCTATGGGACTGAAGGAAATGATATGAGGATAAATACCATGTAAAAACAGCCCTAACTTAGAAAAGTTAGGGCTGAAACACTAAAATATGATGATAACCAAATTAGATAATACGACTTGTAATAATCCCTTCAATTTGACCAATTTTTTCTTCTAGCTCAGGCACAATCTCGTCACTTACTTGATTGTCAATATCGATCATTGTATACGCATATTCACCGCGGCTTCTGTTCACCATATCTGCGATGTTTAAATTGTAGTTTGAGAATACTTGCGTAAGCTGTCCTACCATATTCGGCACGTTGTGATGGAAAGCAGCTACGCGTTTTTTCCCAGTGTAAGGTAGAGATGCATTCGGGAAGTTCACTGAATTTTTAACGTTTCCTGTTTCTAAGAAATTTTTCACTTGACGTGCTGCCATTACCGCACAGTTTTCTTCTGATTCTTGAGTTGATGCCCCTAAATGAGGAATTGGCACAACATTTTTCATGTTCAAGACATTTTGATTTGGGAAATCTGTAATATATCGACCAACTTTTCCACTTTCAAGAGCAGCTTTCATATCTTCTTCGTTTACAAGCTCACCGCGTGAGAAGTTCAAAATATGAACATCAGGTTTCATGATGCTAAACGTTTCTTTATTGAAAACACCTTTTGTGTCGTCCGTTAATGGAACGTGAACCGTAATATAGTCAGATGCTGCAAATAGTTCTTCTAGAGACATTGCACGCTGTACGTTGCGAGACAAATTCCAAGCTGTATTAACAGAAATGAATGGATCAAAACCAATTACGTCCATATCTAAATCAAGCGCGTCGTTTGCTACAAGAGCACCAATTGCACCTAAACCAATAACGCCTAATGTTTTACCTTTGATTTCTTTTCCAACAAACTGTTTTTTACCTGCTTCAACTAACTTAGGAATTTGATCACCTTGGCCGTCTAATCCTTTTGTCCATTCAACTCCAGCAAATAAGTTACGAGAAGAAGCCATAATTGTAGTTAAAACCATTTCTTTTACTGCGTTTGCATTAGCTCCTGGCGTATTAAATACAACGATACCTTGCTCTGTGCAAGCGTCCACCGGTATATTATTAACCCCTGCTCCAGCTCGTGCAATAGCTTTTAAATTTTGGTCAAATGCCATGCTGTGCATGTTAAAGCTACGCACGACAATCGCATCTGGATTTTCGCTGTCGTTGTCAATTTGATAACCTTCTTGATTAAAAACATTTAGACCTTTTTGTGCAATGTTGTTTAATGTTTTGATTGTTTGTACTTTTTCTAATGTTAATGTGCTCATTTTGTACTCTCCTCTGATTATCATCGTAGTTTTACATGTTTTTACCTTTGGATAAAGGAACTTCATTTTTAATTTTTTTAAAAGTCTGGTTTTTTAGCCTACATGTCTGATAACTTCTATATCCTCTCCCCCTAAACAGAAAGAGGTAAGAGATATGTATTAATCCCTTACCTCTGCCCAGGCGAACGGCTACGTCACTATATGCTTCCTCACGGTTATCCGCGTTTCGCCAGTCACATATAGTCTTTGAAATTAAGTATATTCTAGCAAACTCTTTCAGAACGTTCAACCTTTTTTTAAAAGTTTGCTTTTTTCAGTCAAATTTTTAATCTCTTTAGTGAATCTCCTAATATATTGACAAATATCCTAATACATGTTAAATAAAAAGAGTGATTAGCACTCTATCCACTCAAGTGCTAATTATTTTATAAGCCCTATTTGGAAAGGAGAACTTCTTATGTCAAAAAAAGAATTCAAAGCCGAATCAAAGCGATTATTAGAGATGATGATTAATTCCATCTATTCTCAAAAAGAAGTATTTTTGAGAGAACTTCTATCAAATTCAAGCGATGCAATCGATAAAATTTATTACAAAGCCTTAACAGACGACTCCTTGCGTTTTAACAAAGAGAGCTATTACATAAAAGTAACACCAGATAAAACTAACCGTACCTTAACCATTACGGATACTGGAATTGGCATGACGCAAGAAGAGCTTGAAAGCAGTTTGGGCACAATTGCGAGAAGCGGTTCTCTTGCGTTTAAAAACGAAAATGAAACAAAGGACGGGCACACGATTATCGGCCAATTCGGTGTTGGGTTTTATGCAGCGTTTATGGTGGCAGATGTCGTAACAGTGATTAGTAAAGCGTTAGGCAGCGATAAGGCTTATAAATGGGAATCTACTGGTGCCGATGGTTATACAATCGAACCGTGCGAAAAAGAAACGGTTGGAACTCAAATCATTTTAAAAATTAAAGAAAATACAGAAGATGAAACATATGATGAGTATCTAGAAGAATATCGTTTAAAAGAGATCATTAAAAAGTATTCAGACTTTATCCGCTACCCAATTAAAATGGACATAACGGAAAAACGTCCTAAAGAAGGTTCTGATAACGAGCTAGAAGATTATACAGAAGAACAAGTTATCAACAGTATGGTACCGATCTGGAAGAAAAGCAAAAATGAGTTGACTTCAGAAGACTATGAGCAGTTTTATTCAGAAAAACGCTACGGATTTGATAAACCGCTCGCTCACCTCCATATTAATGTGGATGGAACGATTCGCTACAATGCCATTTTATTTATTCCAGAAAATAGTCCATTTGACTACTACTCAAAAGAATTTGAAAAAGGACTTGAACTGTATTCAAACGGCGTCTTAATTATGAATAAATGTGCAGATCTTCTTCCAGACTACTTTAGCTTTGTAAAAGGTATGGTAGATTCTGAAGATTTATCTCTTAATATTTCACGTGAAATTTTGCAGCAAGATCGCCAGCTTCAGCTGATTGCCAAAAACATCGGCAAGAAAATCAAAAATGAGTTAAAAAGTTTGCTTAAAAACGAACGTGAAAAGTACGAGAAGTTTTATGAATCATTTGGCCGTCAGCTAAAATACGGCGTTTACAGTGACTTTGGCAGCAACAAAGATGTATTAAAAGACCTGCTTTTATTCTATTCTTCTACAGAGAAAAAGCTCGTAACACTAGACGAGTATGTATCACGCATGCCTGAGGATCAAAAGTATATCTATTATGCATCAGGAGAATCGTACGACCGCATTGAAAAGCTTCCTCAAGCAGAATTAGTTGCAGATAAAGGGTACGAAATTCTGTATTTTACAGAAGATATCGATGAATTTGCGATTAAAATGTTAATGACGTACAAAGAAAAAGAATTTAAGTCTGTTTCAAGTAGTGACTTAGGGATTGAAGCAGAAGAAGAACAGCTCAATGAGTCTGAGGAAAAAGAGAATAAAGAGCTATTTGACTATATGAAAAAAGCTTTGGCGGGAAAAGTAGGAGATGTGCGCGCGTCTAAACGTTTAAAAACACACCCCGTTTGCTTATCAGCTGATGGTGAAGTAACGATTGAAATGGAGAAAATTTTAAGTGCTATGCCTGATAATCAGCATGTAAAAGCAGAAAAAGTTTTAGAAATTAACGTAAATCATGATGTATTCGCTTCTTTAAAAGATGCATTTGAAAATGACAAAGAGAAACTAGACCTTTATACAAATTTATTATATAACCAAGCTCTTTTAATTGAAGGCTTATCTATTAGTGATCCCGTTGAATTCACAAATGATATTTGTAAAATCATGATATAAAAATCAGGCGCAGAATCATTCTGCGCCTGATTATATGTATGGCATAATAAAAGTAGTTATATAGTAAGAAGCGATAAAAATGGGTACGGGCAGTTCTTCTGTTACTCTTATTGAGTGTTTTCCTTGTTTAAAATGAAAAAGGTCTGATTTAAACTCCGCGACTTTTTCTCTTTTTTGATTAAAAATACACGCTTCCTCTACGGCTTCATGACTGCTTAACATGTAGACGTTATTTCCCCATCTAATTTCTTGTGCTCCTTCGTTTTTAATTATTCCTTTACCTAATAAATCCCCTATTATTTTTCCATTTTCTTTTATCACCCACCGGTGTTTTTTCACGTGATCAATAAACACCGTTCTTCCTTCCCATTGAACTTGTACATGTACCTTTAAGCCGCAGGAAAAGATAGGAAACCAAGAAATAGAATCTAACACTGGAAGTCCATCACGAGTTAAAAAATCAATACTTTTAGTCCACATGTTTTTATGCACTCTCTTAAGTTGTCCGACATTTTCTCCATTTTCATTTGTAACTGCTACGGTCTTTCCCGCTGATTTAAAATAGGGAAGATAAAAGATATATTCTTGCATATAAGCCTCCAAAGATTCTGTACCTTATATTAACAGCATGTACATAGTTATGTTTCTATCTTTCATATATTTCGTTTGTTTCTTTTGATTTCTTACTTTGTTTAAATTGATTTTGATTTTCTTTTAAATGCTTTAGTAAAGCAACAATCAAGAAACTAACAATCACAAGAAGAAGCCAAGAGCTAATTTTACTTATATGAACCATTGTCCACTGCTGCTGTTGATCTGGATACTGCCATGCTCCGAAAAATGTTGCGATATTTTCAGCGATCCAAATGAAAAAGCCAATCAGTACAAAAGACAATACTAAAGGCATGCGATATGTACGTTTGTTAACCGTAAAATATACAAAAGTTCGATAAAAAATAAGTAAAGTAAAAAGTTTTAAAAACCAGCGGAAGTCGTAAATAAAATGATGCGTGAAAAAATTAAGGTAAATAGCCATACTTAGTATACTGACAATCCACGTAGAAGGCCAATTCGTAAGCTTTAATTCAAGCCTTCTCCACACTTGGCACATGTAGCTGGCTACACTAGCATACATAAATCCGCTGTACAGCGGAACTCCCCAGACTTTAGTGAAAGCTTTTTCCGGATAGCTCCATGAGCCCATATGAACTTTGTAGAGTTCTAACGCTAGTCCAATTAAATGAAATACTGCAATGACTTTTACTTCATCAAGCGTTTCTCGTTTAAACATCACCATTAAAACTTGAGTTCCTAGACAGACTAATAAAATAAGGTCATATCTAGAAATGAACGGTACTTCAATTATTTTTGTCATGGCCAATGTAAGAAAAATAATAACAGGAAAAACACAAGATTTTGCTTGTTCTAAACCAAAATAGATTAATTGCTTCATTGTAACATCCTATCTTTATAGTATTCTTTAGTGTGTTCACAGAATGATTCCCTGAAAATTATTGCAGATTTTTCAAATTTATTCAATAAGCATCTCCGCTGTTTTTGCAACTAAACTATCATATCCAGCGGAGATTCGTTTTCTCCGTTAACTTTTCAAAAAATCGGTTACTCTCTGCACATAGCGCTCTTTATCGTAAGATAAGTACAGATAACTGGTTAACTGTACAGGCTCTCCAAAGAAAAAACGTTCATACAGTGTTTCCCTTGTGCCAAACGGACTCATCGTTAAATCCCATGCAAGTCGAAAAAGCTTAATTCGATCTTCTGCACCTCTCGATTTAGCTTGCAAATAACGCGTAATATCTTCTTTAACCAACGAGCGGCACGTATTTTCCGTTGGTATTGCCATTAGTCCGCTTGCACCTAAAAGCTGGATAATCTCTGTAAAGGTAGGATATGTTTTTGAAAATATATTTGCGGCAATACGAAGTGTAGTTTCATTCGGACGCATGTATCCCCATGTATCAATCTCCGCTTCTTCTTCTGCTTTCATCACGAGAGCTTTCATCGTTTCTAACGCAATAATAAGCTCTGTTGCTTTTTCTCGTACATGCGGATAGTCTATAATGTTAATGGTTTCAATCAGAGATTGTACAATCCCTAATACAAACTCTGTTTTGACAATTCTCCTTGAAGTTACTTGATGCAGTGCAAAAGCTGAGAAGGAACTAGAAGCAAGGAATGTATTTGATACGTCTACATTTTCATAGAAAAACACGCGGTTCCACGGTACTAATACATGGTCAAAGACAACAATTGTATCCATTTCTTCAAATCTAGAACTTAATGGATAATCAAACGTCGAATCTTTTCCTGCAAATGATTCTCTACAAATAAATTTAATTCCTTTTGTATTACTTGGAATCGAAAAAGCAAATCCTTTTTCTTTTCCTTGAATGCCCGCTGAAGACAGTACGAGCAGCTCATCCGTCATGCCGCCCTGTGTAGCAAGCAGTTTCGCACCTTGGATAACGATTCCCTCATTGTTTTTATCAACTATTTTTGCTGCTATCGGTTCATCGTTTTGCTCGTAATAAAATTGGATTCGATTGACTTGAGGATCGATGAATGTATGAGTGAGCGATAAATCGTGCTCTCTCACATATTCATAATAAGAAATGATGTTTTCAGGAAAGCAATTTTCTTCTCCTCTCAGGAGTTCTGCAGAGGATGCAAAAGCCATCAATACGGTATTCATATAATCTGGACTTCTCCCCATCATACCGTGAGTTAAGCGAGCCCACTCCTGAGTCATCTCTCGTCTCTTTTTTAACTCTTCTTTTGTTGTAGGCTGTAAATAAGATGTACCAAAAAAATCCTCGGAATCCGGAGATTGGTATGTCATGATATCTTTAATTTTTTTATCATGCTGAAGATCATAAAGTTTAGCTTGACTGTTAATGGCTCCTTTAAAAGCCGGATGTTCTGATATATTGCCTGTTACGAGTTTGCCATCAACCCATACATTTGCTTTTAATTGATTGATTCTCTCTACGTATTGCTTCCCATTAATTGCTGACATACTCCCACTCCCAGACTTTCAATAAATATTTTCACCTATTGCATTTTTATCATATTACGATGTCTTTTCCATGTTTCCTTCATACATCACAGCTTTGCGCATAAAAAAAAGAAGGTCACAATAACCTTCTTTTTTTATGATTTATTTATATTGAATATCATTTCTTAGGGATTCAACTTTACTTAATGCTTGGTCAATATCAGGCTCTTCAACATTAAAGTGAGCAAGTGCATCGTGAAGATGCTTAGCAATTGCATTAAAATGTTCGGGCTGAATATTCATATTTGCATGCGCTTTAGCCATCGACTTTCCTGAATATTGATTCGGTCCACCTAAGGCAAAGCTTATAAACTTAGCTTGATGTCGACGTTGTTTATCCATATCCGTGTGCTCGAAAAAGTGACTAACTGTTTCGTCTTTTAAAACAAGCTCAGAATAAAAATAGTCTACTACTTTTTCAATCGCTTCTTGTCCGCCCACTTTTTCATACAATGTTTGTTTCAAAACAATTCCTCCTTTTGTACCTTTAACCATTATTACCCAATACAAGTATTCATATTCTTTGAAAGGCTTCTTTATGGGAATTCGTTATCGTCATGTTTTATTCCTCTTCCTCATAATGAATAAAATGTAAAGGGAATGAACGCAGTGCAAAGGAGTTGTAGAAACTGCATTTAATATCTATCGTTACTGGTCTGAATCATTACATTTTGATAAGTGCTGGTCTAATATACGTAAGTATAAGCCGGTAAGCCTTTTACTCCTACTCGGCATGAAAAAAGAGAGCCGGCAGCTTCTTCGTATTTTTCTTCTTCCTTAGCTGTGGTGATAAATAAAGTTTGTAAATCGTCTCCTCCAAATGTACAGCAGGTTACATTGGAAACAGGAAGATGAATAGATTCTATAATTTCTCCTTTCTCTGGATCTACACAAATAACTTTCGAACCTCCCCAAAGCGCTACCCACAGTCGGTCGTGCTCATCAATTGTCATTCCATCAGGAAACCCGTCTATATCTGAAAGGTCAATCACCACTTTTTCATCTTCGAGCCTTGTTGTTTCTTTAGAAAATGAATAAGACATAATTTTATTTTTTGGGGAATCAACCAGAAAGAATTTGTCTCCTGTTCGATTCCAAGCTAGCCCGTTTGACACGCTTAATCCTTCTTTAGCACTCTTAATTACACCTTTTTCATCTACTACGTACAGCTGGGCTTTTCCTTCTTCATCTTCTTCACTCATCGTGCCAATCCAAAAGCGATTATATGGATCACATTTCCCGTCATTAAAACGCATGTTTTTTTCAAGAGTATCTAAACGGATATACTCTTCATGATTCTTTTTGTTTTTATCCACTAAAAGCAGCTGATTACGAGTGGAGACGACCAATTTTGAATGATTGGTTGTAGAAACGCTTGTAACAACTGAAGGAAGATCCATATCTTCTAATGTTGTCGTTTTTGGATCGTACGTAAGAAGTTTTTTATCTAAAATGTCTACTAGCACTAATCTTTGATTTTCTTCATCCCATAGGGGTCCTTCCAGTAAACGTCCATCGTACTTTTTTTCAATTTTCGCTTCCATTTTCAAGCTCCTTTATTGTTTTTATGTACAACCGTTTTTTAATCGCTTTCTAAAAAATATTCCTTTAAGTATGCAAAACAAAAAACAGGAATATGTTTCCTTTTTATAAATACCCGTTGCATAACCTTCTCTAAACACTAGGTTACAAGAGAATCTTTTCATAAAAAAACAGCACGCTGTATATAGCGTGCTGTTTTTTTATTATAAAGTTACGTGTTCGTTTTCTAACTCTTTAACACGTGCTGCAAATTCTTCCTCTGTTAAACCATGTTCTTTTACATAGCGGTTACGGGGACTTACTCGGCATTCATGTGAACAAGCGCGTAAATATTTGTGTTCGTTTTCTTCAGAAGCTAAGATTTTCTTATTGCATTCTGGGTTTGAGCAGTTAACATAACGTTCGCAAGGCTCGCCGGTAAAGTGATCCTTCCCGACAATCACATGCTCTTTTTGGTTAACTGGTACGCTGATGCGCTCATCAAATACATAGCACTGACCATCCCATAGTTCACCTTGTACTTCCGGATCTTTTCCGTATGTTACAATACCTCCGTGAAGCTGGCTTACATCTTCAAAACCTTCTTCAAGAAGCCATCCAGAGAATTTTTCACAGCGAATACCGCCTGTGCAGTACGTTAAGATTTTTTTATCTTCAAACTGATCTTTGTTGTCGCGAATCCATTCAGGAAGCTCACGGAAGTTTTGAATATCCGGACGAACAGCTCCTCGGAAGTGGCCTAGATCGTATTCATAATCGTTTCGTGCATCGATTACGACCGTATTTTCATCTTGCATCGCTTGATAAAATTCTTTTGGGCTTAAGTAATTACCCGTTACGCGAAGAGGATTCACATCTTCTTCTAATCGAAGAGTTACTAATTCTTTGCGGTGACGCACGTGCATTTTTTTGAACGCATGTTCATCTGCTTCGTCTATTTTAAATACAATACCTTCAAAACGAGGATCATTTTTCATCGTTTCCATGTATTTATCTGTTTGTTCAACTGTTCCTGATACTGTTCCATTGATCCCTTCAGCCGCAATTAAAATGCGTCCTTTTAGTTCAAGCTCTTTACAAAATGCCAAGTGCTGAGCTGTGAACTCTTCAGGATTTTCAATTGGAGTGTACAAATAATATAGTAGTACTTGATATGGTTTTCTTTCAGTCATGTTGCTTCTTCCACCTATCTGTTTATATTTGCAAGATATAATGCATGTAGGTCGGTTATTGTGAACCGAATTGATGGTAACAATTCATTACTTAAAGGTACATTACGACAAAAACAACATCCTTTTTATGAGGATGCTTCTATCTAAAAAGTATTACAGTGAATGATTGTTTCAAAAACATACAGTATTTAAGCCTGTAATAGTATAACATATCAAGGCGAACACTTCTAGGATTTGTTTTTTTATGAACATTTTCTTGCGGAGATACGTTCTACCTGAGCTTTTCTGCGCATACATGATGAGATATGAACCTTTGAGATTGGAGGCGGAAATGATGCCTTTTTATACATTAAAAGACGGTGCAACTTTATACTATGAACAACAAGGGGAAGGAACACCTATTATTTTCATTCACGGAGTTTGGATGAGCAGTCGTTTTTTTCACAACCAGCTTTCTTTTTTTTCGAAACAGTATCAAACTATTCTTTTGGATTTAAGAGGACATGGAAATTCAAGTCATACTCCATATGGTCACACAATTTCCACTTATGCTCGCGATGTGCATGAGTTTATAAATAATAATCGATTAAAAGACGTCATATTAGTAGGCTGGTCGATGGGTGCTTTTGTTGCGTGGGAATATTTGAAACAATTTGGTGAAGAAAATGTAAAAGGGAATATTATTGTAGATGAAATGGCTTCAGACTTTAAATGGTCAGACTTTCCAATCGGTGCATTTGATTTACCTGCCCTTATTTCGCTTATGCAAGGTATTCAGCTTGATCGAACAAGTACATTAGAGAGTTTTATTCCGCTTATGTTTAAGGATGAATTAACTGAAAAAGATAAACATTGGATTATGAAAGAAGTAACGAAAATGCCCGAGTCGATAGCTAGTGCTATTTTGTTTGATCAATCCATTGTGGACTATCGAGAATTCCTCCCGTTTATTACAATTCCTACTTTACTGTGCTTTGGAAAAGAAGAAAAACTCATTCCTGTAGCGGCTGGAAGGCATATTCAAAAGCTGGTTTCAGGTTCTGTACTTGAAGTTTTTGAGAACAGCTGTCACTGCCCTTTTCTCGAAGAAAGCGATCGGTTTAACAAAGTTGTGAGTGATTTTATCGAGCGCATCTAATTTACAACAAAAAAAGAATTGCCTTGTTTCTAACGGATTCGGTTGATAGAAAGAAGCATAAGTTAGAACTACAAATCAGCAATATAAATGGTAAGTAAAAGCGCTCGAAAAAAATCCGAGCGCTTTTACACTTAATGTTCTCCGCCCTCATTGAACTTAACTCTTTTACAGTTTGAGGCGATAACTTATAAGAATATCTCTTGGTTCAAAACCAACTTTCATATATACTCGATTTGCTTGACTATTTGCTCTATCAACGGTTAGTTTAATTTCATTAATTTGTGGAAATGAAAACATCTCTGTTAAAACTTCCTTTAACAACCTCGTTCCTAGACCTTGACTCTGAGCATTTTTTGAAACACCGATATACTCCAATGAAGCCTCTCGCATTTCAGTATCGACTTCAAAGTACGCATAGCCTTGCAACTCATTAGACATATTTTTAAGTATCTTTAACATATTTCTATCGTTAAGTCTCTCAATAATTGTTTTTCCATCATAATAAGTATTTTGAAACATTGCGTTATGCAGCATTTCAAATGCTTGAAAATCACTATGTTTAAATGGCTCGCTTTTCATTTCAATAACTTTATCAAAATTTTGTTCTTTAATTTCTAAGATCAAGTGTTCACCAGTCTTTTTTGCTTTTATTTCATTCATAAATACTTGTTGCAGCTCATTTTCTTCATTGATAAAAAAATGAAATTTTTGAATCAAAGGATTTTCATTAACTAACTGTTTCCATAATTGAGATTGCAAATAAATAGAAGATGTTTTATTAAAAGGTCCCCACACTTCTGCTACCGTTTCTTCGATATCAAATCCAATAGCCGCTAAAATTTCTCCTGTCCTATTTCTAGCGATTAAAAATTTAATATCGCCCTCGTCACTAATAAAAGCTTCTTTTAATGTCTGGTAGATTTCTTCTTCTTTTTCACCACAATAACCAATATGTGATGTTTTCTGACTATTTGTTTCTGATAGAAATCGAGATAACTCACCGAGGTTATTTGCTTTTTCTATAATAGCATCCATAACACTATCCCCTTCTTTAACTCCAATTTAGTGTCGTGTTCGTTCCTACTTCAAGCTATCCCTGCTTATTAACCCCTTTTACCTTCCTAGTTTGAAATTATTATTCTATATAATATTAACTAATCTCAACACAAATAAGGTAATGAAATCTCGCGTCCGTCATAGGCAAAGCTTACGTTTTTATCTAAAAGCATCTCAGCGTGCTTTCTGATATCGATATCATGTGATAAATGAGTAAACACCATGTTTTTTGCCTGTAGCTTCACTTTAATCTCCATTGCCTCTGTCACATCATATACGGATCTTTTTTCTTTTTGAAGATATTCTTTCCAGAAAGATGTACCGAATATCAGTAAATCTAAGTGGTAAAAAGGCTTCCACTGTTCATTTGTCACATTAAAAGAATCGGATACATACGCCCAGCGTTCGCCTTGTTTTTGATGAACCACAATGCCGTAGGAATAACCGTTAAATCCGTGATTTACTTTATGAAACGTAATGGCCGTTTCTTCGCTTTCCCACTTTAACGTGCCATTAAAGGTAAGCCCTTTTCTTTTTGCGAGATAAGGAAATCTTTTGATTAACTCATTGATGACTTCAGGCGCTCCTACGACTTCTGTACTTACATTATTCCAGTAGCATAAGTCGGCTAAATCCCCTAAACCAGCAACATGATCATTGTGAGGATGAGTAATAAACACGGTAGAAGGGATTTTTTTGTTATTGTATAAATGAAATTGATGTTTAAAATCAGGTGATACATCAATCAAACACACGTTACCGTCCAGTGTGAACTGTGCACTAGGTCTTGTGCGCTGATTTAATGGATCTTTTTGCGTGCATACTTTACAGTCACATAATAATCGAGGCACTCCTTGAGCATCGCTCGTCCCATAAAATAAAAGCTTGTTCATTGCTCTGTTTCCCCCTTTTTTTCTTCTAAAGGTCTATCTTTTTATTTTAAGAAATGCCCTATGGTGTTCTGCATCTTTCTTTTATTTGTCCTTCTAGAATAAAACCAGCTTTTATGTAAAACAGCCAGTCTTTTTAACGACTGGCTTTGCTATATTCCTTATAAAAAACGTTTTTATGCTTTTTCTATTGCTTTCTTTCTTCGTCTCTTTCAACAATATGCTGAAGAATAGATAATTTGTTTGTCCAAAATTGTTCGTAGTAAGAAAGCCAATCTTTTATCTCTTTCAAAGGCTCTGGCTGAAGATGATACACTTTTTCTCTGCCTTTTTTTTGTCCATGGACTAGGTCTGCTTCTGAAAGTATATGAAGATGCTTGACAACAGCGGTACGGCTTATTGAAAAATGGGACGTTATTTCTGAAATAGGCAATTCTTTTTCAGAAAGCAGCTCAAGTACTTTTCTTCGAGTAGGATCAGCAATGGCTTGAAAGATATCATGCTTGGCAGCTGATGAAGTCATTTAGTTTTCAACAACCTTTCGAAGTTTTTCATTCACGAGACTAGTCCACCCGTAGCTCATTCTATCTCGTACCACTGAACTCTTTTCGTTTGCTTTTTCAAGAAGTGTTTCAGCTTCTTTCCAGCCGCTATGAATAAGCGTAAATTCAGTTTGATTACCCATTTCTTTTAAGGTAAACGAAACGACCCATCCATCTGTATCCCAAGAGAAAGAAAGATAGTTTGGTGCATCTATTTCTAATACTTTACACGGAGATGGTCCAAAAGGCGATTGCAAATGAAATTCATATCCTACCTGAGGCTGAAAATCATTAGGCATGAACCATTGTTGGAGCCCTTCTGCGGTTGCTACTTTATCCCAAACTTTTTGAATCGGCGCGTTAAATATTATCGTCTGTTTTACATCTTCTACTACACTTTTATCATTCATCGTTGTCTTCATTCTCCTTTTCCAAAAATAACACCAAAAGGTTTTATATAAAAATAATATAACACCTTTTGGTTTCATGTCAATTTTTCTTTCGAAAAATGAAATCCTTCAATACATCTCCGTTCTTTGATAAAGAAATTTGTTATGATGTTGAATGAGTGCATTTTGTTATATTTCAAATATATCTTTTAAACGATGCTTCGTCCGCTTTGTGCCAATGCATAGTGAATACCGTGCTGCAATGTTTGAAAACAATCATATTTTGATAAATCAATATGAGTCTTTGATATAACTAAGCCTAAGTCAGCAGAAATTCCTACTAAAATTGTTTTCGTACCAATCAGGGACGCTGCTGCACCTAATTTTTCAATAAGACTTGCCGTATATTCAGTAAGTTCTTTATCCAATCCGGTTAAATCCAGCACAAGATAATTAGCCTGATGTTTTGGGAGGTTATTTAATGTATTGACAATCAAATCTTCCGTTCGATCCTCGTCGTACTTGCCAATCAAAGGAACGACGACTATGCCTTCCAAAACCGGAATAATAGGAGAAGAAAGCTTTTTAATAAGATCTTTTAACTCTGCTGTTTTTTCTGCTACAATGTTTTGCAAATGTTCTATTTTCTGCGCTTCTTTTCTTCTCGCTAATTGATGAATATTTTGAGTGATATCAATGTTGGAAGGGAAGTATTCTACTGTGGTGCATTCATGCCCTTCTATTTGATGTTGAATCACCTTGTACCAAATGTTTGTTCCGAATAGTCCTGTGAAAATCCCTGCGTAATGGGCCGGAAGAAAATTTCCTCCCTTTGTTTTCTTTTGGGCCACGTTAATTTTATGTTCCCAACTGTCTTTTAATTCAGCAGATAGAGTTTTACTTTCAGGATCTAAATATTTTATAGTAGTTTTTCCCCATCCAGCCGAAGCGTATGTATTTGTAATTAACTCAGCCGCTTCAAAAACCGTTACGCCCTTCATGTTTTGAAAGTACTCTCCTACTACTAATCCTTGTCGAAAACCAGTAGTTTCCAGTACTACCGAAGCTGCCTCTTCTCCAGATATTTCTTCGATTGTGTCAAACAATGTTTTCATCGCCGAAGAAATCCAAAAAAGAATCGCATCTTCTCCTTCAAAGCTAAATTTTCCTTTTTCTAAATCCCAAGCAAAACTAAGACCACCTATATCAATATTCTTTTTTTCACCCATGCCGGAATCTCCTTTTTATATAGTCTCTCTACTATAGTGGTTTTTACGTAAAAGTGAGTATGAATTACCTTGGATGCTGCTTTTTTTAATCTTATCATTATTAGCTCTAAAGGAACAATTCTTTTCAACCTACTGAGCTTGTAATAGTGGTGAAATAAAAAAAGCTTCTATTTTATGAAGAAGCTTTTCGGCTGAATTATTTAGTTTTCCTCATTCCCCTGACAGCTCGGACATTCATAAACGTGCACAAAATAAAGCCCAACATGGTGAAAACGTTTTCCTAAGCAGTCTGGACATGTGCCTGCTTCACGCATTTGTTCGCGTCGTTTTTCTCGCTGATTAGCTAAAAGATTTACAAATTTCATTAAAAAGACCTCCGCATGTTTTTGACTATAGGTTTTCCTAGTAGGAAGCCTTTTATTCGACCCGGTATATTTATCACAGCGCCTTCTTAAGTTTACTTTTAATCATGCTCAAGTTTTCTAATAGCACAAAAAAAGGATAGATAAAGCAGTCTCATGACGCTCATCTATCCTTCATTTTTACTCTATCTAATGCTTAACGTTATATCTGATTGGTGATAAAATCCAGCATATATAAGTTATTCTTCTACTTTGTATTTTTCTTTTTTTCGAAGAAACGGCCACCAGTTTCCTTCTCCAAGCGTCACGACAATCGCTGGCATAAGAAGCGGAAGAATAACAAGACCATAAAGTAAAAGACCGATGATAACAACTGTTGCTACATGAACAAGCGTTAATACACCTGATGGCATCATAGCCCCAAACGTTCCGGCTAGGATAATAGCGGCAGTAATAATAACCGAACCCATCTTACTCATAGACGTAACCATGCCTTCTGCTACGCCGCTTTTCACTTCTTCGTTAAAACGGTCTAACAAGAAAATAGAATAGTCAATTCCAAGAGCAACTAAAATAACAAAACTAAAGAATGGCACGGCCCAGCTGATTCCGTCATTCCCCATTATATCAACGAATAGAAGCTCTGAGATTCCCATTGCTGTATAATACGTAAGCAACAGTGAAGCAATCATGTATACAGGCATGATCATTGAACGGAATAAAATGGTCAGCACAATAAACAGTCCAATCATCATAACAACCATTGTGCGTGAAAGATCCGTTGTGGATAAATCTTTTAAATCTGCATTCGAGCTCGATACGCCTCCGTACACAATTTCTGTATGCTCAAACGGCGTATCAACGACTTCGCTTGCCACCGCTTTTTCAATATTTTTTACGGTTGAAATGGCTTCTTCAGAATATGGATTTTGATCAAGCACTACGCTGAGCTTAACTCCTTTTCCATCTGCAAAAGAATAGTTGTCGATGGATTGTTTAAACCCTTTATCTTTCATCACTTCTGTTGGAAGATAAATACCCGTATCTCTAACTGTTGAGCTGTCACTCATGTTATCAAGCATACCTGTTGCTTTTGTTAAGCCATCTGAGATCTTCGTCAGTCCGTCATTCGCACTGTTAACGCCTTTTGCTAACTGGTTGATACTGTCTGATAACGTTCCAACTTGACCTTGCTGAGCTGAAAGATTCTCATTTGCTTGTTGAAGACCGGTTTGAATGGTAGTAAGCTGTTTGCTGATTGCTGCAAGCTGAGGAACCGCTTGCTGCACATTTCCTGTTGTAGAGAGCTGAGTGCTGACAAGCTGCAGCTGTTGATTAACTTGAGCTAATCCGTCTGCGGCAGGTGCAAGTGACCCGCCAGATTCTTTAGAAGCAGAACCCGTTTGGTCAGCTATTTGATTTAGCCCTTTTTCAATATCACTTAATCCTTTTTGTACATCTCCGATTCCTTTAACAGCATCTTTGATTCCGTCTGATACAGAGCCCAGCTGTGAATTAACATATAAATCATCAATCTTTTCTCCGGTAGGCTGTGTGATTGTCATAACAGAATCCACGTGATCCACTTTTTCAATTGCTTTGCTTATATTTCCTAAATACGGAATAACATCCGCCTTTGTTAACTCTTTATCTCCTTTAATGATAACATTGACAGGAAATGCTTTTCCTTCTCCCAGTGCGTCACTGATAGCATTTAGTCCTTTTATAGATTTATAATCACTGCTTATTTCAGCAGTAGAATCAAACGATACTTTTGAGTCATACGTTACAATAAAAGGCACGGTAATAATCGCTGTAATGACTAAAAATACGAACGGTCGCGCTACTGCCTTTCTTCCTAAAAATCCCCACAGCTTATTATCGCTATGAGAAGCCACTTTTTTAGACGGCCAAAATAATTTTTCTCCAAGCGTAACCATAAAAAGTGGCAGCAGAGTAAATAAAATCACTAGCAGCACACCAACTCCCACTGCTACGCCAACGGCCGATTGGAAAATAGCAAACTTGGCAAATCCGATGGCTGCAAAACCAATAAATACGGCAATTCCGCTGATAAATAGCGTTCTTCCTGCTGTACGGTAAGCCGTGATCGTGGCTTCTACTTTATCATGTCCGTTAGCCAATTCTTCACGGAAACGGTTAAGTAAAAGAATGCAGTAATCCGTACCTATTCCAAACAAAATAGCTACTAAGAACGTTTGCGTGAACGTTGAGATTGGAAAATCGACATTTTTAACTAAAATACCTAGTAACGATTGACTGATTAAGTATGTGATTCCCACAATTAAAATAGGAATAAACGGCGTCACGACTGAACGGAAAACGAGTAGAAGCAAACCTAAAATCAAGAAGATAGTAATAAACTCGGTTTTCTTTAACCCTTCTTCTGAACTGTGTGCAAAATCCTGATTAATAAGAGATGCACCTGTTACATATACCGTAGTGTCTTTTGGCACGCTATCATAAATCTGATTCGCTATTTTTTCAACTTTTTCATCCGATCCACTGACAGTAACCGGAACTAAAACGGTTTTTTTGTCTTTAGACATTAATTGATTACGAACATCTTGATCATCTGTTAAAGGCGTTGTAACATCTTTTATACCTTTAATTTTCTCTGTCTTATCAATGATTTTCTGTATTTGTTTCTCACTATCTTTATCTAATGCGTTATCTAGCTTGATCACCATGCTGATGGTGTTACTGTCTTCCCCGGCATTTTTGAGAATTTGGCTGGCTCTAGATGAAACGGCATCATCAGGAAGCTGAGACTGTCCTTTTTCACTTGCGAGCTTTGTTAAATTTGGTGCCGTTAGCATCAATATAACTGTTAAAGCTAAAATGAAGGCCGCAATCACCCATTTAAATTTCACAATAAATTTCATTCTTTGCTTTCCCCTTTTGTAGTTAACTTTTCTTTTGCCATCGTAAGAATTTCAATAAATGTATCTATTTTTTCTTCTTCTACATCATCAAACAAATTCTCAATGATACTAAAACACGCGGCATTTCCGTCATTTATTACCTTTTCGCCTTCAGCCGTAATCCTAATAAGCTTAGAACGTTTATCGCTCTCTAGTTCATTAGTGTCCCACTCCACAAGCCCTTTTTCGAGCAGTTTTTTGATTCGATTCGAAATGGCACTTTTATGAACACCTTGCAAGACTGCAAGACTGCCAGGTGAAGACGGACCTTTAATCATTAAACTATTTAACAAATCAAACTGCTGCCTAGAGACATGTTCGAAGAGGTTATGGCTTATCTCTCTGTGAATGACTTCTGTTCCTACAAACAGCACTTCTTCAAAAAGTTCTACAGCTTGATATAACTTGCTTTTCGTCACTTCTTTCTCTCCTTTGCGCATTTAGTTTATAGGTATAAACTATCCCACTTTAAAAATAGTTTATAGGACTAAACTTTATTCTGTCAATAAATTTATGTCTGACTGTCTTCATATATGATAAAGATAAATGGAATTCGAAAAGATACCGCTTACATCAGCTTTTTTGGTTGTCAAAGCTCAATCACTTAAGTATTATTAGTAATTGACTTCTTTTCAAGGAGATATAAATTTTATACACAGAAAGGGTGAACACACATGGATACAATGCATGCTAATGAGCAGGTCAGTAAGAAAGATTCCTTTCCAATTGCTCTCATCTCGTTAACTCTTGGAGCTTTTGCTATCGGAATGACAGAATTTGTTATTATGGGGATACTGCCTAACGTTGCAGAAGATCTTCATGTTAGCATTTCGACTGCTGGTCAGCTCATTACAGGCTATGCTTTAGGAGTAGCAATCGGCGCGCCAATTTTAACTATTTTTACTCATCGACTTCCTCAAAAGCTTCTGCTTTGTTTACTCATGCTTTTATTTATTCTCGGAAATGCAATTGCTATTATTGCACCCAACTATGGAATTTTAATGGGAGCTCGTTTAGTTACGGCATTATGTCACGGTACGTTCTTTGGAGTAGGCGCTGTTATTGCTTCACGGCTCGTACAACCGCATAAGCGAGCAAGTGCTGTCGCAACGATGATGGCAGGTTTAACTATTGCAAATATCATCGGCGTTCCTGTAGGAACATTTATTGGTCAACACTTAGGTTGGAGAGCTTCGTTTGGAGCTATCACGATTATGGGGATTATTGCATTTATCGGTATTATTCTGTTTATCCCAAAGCTTGGTCAAGACAAATTAACAGGTCTAAAACAGCAGTTTGCTGCTTTTACCCAACCAAAACTTCTTGTAATGCTTCTTTTAAGCGCAATAGGATGCGGTAGTTTATTTACTGTGTTTACGTACATTACACCGCTTCTTGAAGACGTTACGGGAGTAAGTGAACACAGCGTTACGTGGATACTTGTATTATACGGATGCGGTGTTACGCTTGGAAACGTTGTTGGAGGCAAGCTTGCAGACTGGAAGCTAATGCCTTCGGTTGTAGGTATATTTGCTTTTCTTTGTATTGTGCTGACTATTTTTACGTTTACTGTTAAAAGCCCAGCAGCAGCTATTATCACGCTGTTTTTCTGGGGAGCAGCAGCTTTTGCTGTAATGCCTGGTATTCAAGTGAAAATTATGAACTTAGCACAGGAAGCACCTGCTTTAGCTTCTACTTCGAATCACTCATTTGCTAACTTGGGAAATGCTTTTGGCGCCTTTTTCGGAGGCGTAATTATTAACCATATGGGACTTACTTCACTTCCTTGGGTTGGCGCTATTTTTGTAGGAACGGCTTTTGTTATTAGCACTTGTCTGTTTATTGTGGAAACACGCAAAAAACATAGTGAACAATCTTCCTAACTGTCTAACAACTGAACAAAAAGCAAAAAAAAGAGCCTTTCTTGGATGAAAGGCTCTTTTTTTTGCTTCTAACTCGCTTTTTTCATTTCTTTACTTGTTAATCGACTGTGTTTACGAGAATAACCTATATACACAAATATACCAAGCACAATCCATATGCTAAAATATAGCCATGTTGTTTTAGGAAGATTAATCATTAAAAATAAACAAGATAATACAGATAAAATTGGTAAAACCGGGACAAACGGCATTGTAAATCCACGTTTTAAAGTCGGGTGCGTTTTGCGTAAGATGATAATGCTGACGCCCACCATACCGAAAGTTAAAAGTGCTCCGATATTTGCTAAATTCGCAAGTTCTTTTAAATCGATAAATCCTGAAATTAACGCTCCGATAATTCCTACTAGCCAAGTGGAGAGAGTCGGAACTCCCGTTTTCTCATTTGTTTTAGCAAATGCTTTTGGCAGCAAGCCGTCGCGGCTCATTGAGAATAAAATTCGTGTTGCTGCATAAATGTAGGCGAAAATAACAGCCATGATTCCAATGACAGCTCCTGCAGCAATAACTCCTGCCACTGCATTTTGTCCTACTGAATGAAGAACATAAGCCATTGCTTCTGGAACGTTCAGTTCTTTGTACGAAACAACTCCAGTCATAACAAGGCATACCGCTACATAAATAATCGTGCAGATCACGAGTGAACTAATAATTCCAATTGGCAAATTGCGCTGCGGGTTCTTTACTTCTTCTGCTGATGTAGATAAAGCATCAAAACCTAAGAAAGCAAAAAATACGGCCGCTCCCCCTGTCACAACCCCTTCAATTCCATAAGGCATAAAAGGAGTCCAATTAGACGGCTTCACATAAAAAGCCCCTACAATAATAAAGAGAAGGATAATAAATAATTTAACAAGTACCATAAAATTATTCACTTTTTTACTTTCTTTAGTTCCCCTTGAAAGCAGCCATGTAATAAGAAGGGTAATACAAATAGCAGGAAGGTTCACCAGGCCTCCGTTTGCAGGGATCGTAATCAATTCTTTTGGGAGTGAAAAACCAAAGCCTTCTAAAAAATTATTAAAATAAGAAGACCATCCATTTGCTACTGCTGACATCGTTAATAAATAGACGGAAAGCAATGTCCATCCCATTAAGTGTGCTACCACTTCGCCGATGGTTGCATATGTATAGGTGTAAACGCTCCCAGATACAGGTATAGTTGAAGCAAATTCCGCATAGCACAGCGCTGCAAAACCGCATACAATAGAAGCCAGTATAAAAGAAAAAATAACGGCTGGCCCCGCATCGTTAGCAGCTACTAAGCCTGTTAAAACTAAAACCCCCGTTCCTATTACGGCTCCAATACCAAGAAGAGTCAAATCGAATGCCCCTAATGTTTTGACTAGAGATTTGTTTTGACTTTGTTCTAATAATTGCTCGATTGACTTCTTTTTAAATAGTTTTCCCATTGCACTCTCTCCTCTCTGTTGCCACTCATCCATTAAAAAACTTAAAAATGACGTCTTTTCCTATTTGACTACGCGTTTTTACTTCAGATACAGAAGTAATTATATAGAAATAATTACTAACTTGTCTATTAGTATACTAATATCATTATATATATTTCAAGAGTTTTTGTAAGCGATTTCTTACTCTCTCTCTATTTTGTCTTTATCAACTAAATAAAGAAATCATCGTTGTGATTATGTATAATAAGTTTGAATAAAATTAATATTCTAAAAAATAAATAGATTCATTTCCAGATAGTTTTTTTCGCTACCTATCTTCAAATATAAATTCCTGACATAGGGATTATTTACAGAACGATGAATGTTTTACCTCAACGGGTGTTATAATGATGAAAACTGAAGCGTATGAAGGGCGGAGAGAGATGCTTAACTTACTTATTGGCTGTATTTTACTAGCATTAGGAGTGTACTTTATGTTTAAATTTCTTTTTTATTCTCCTTCTAAAAAGAAGCGAGGTCAGCAACCTATGAACAAATTGTCAAATGAAGATTCAGCTTTCCCCCGTACAAACGATTCGAATGGAACAAGATAATTTTTTTCATAAAATACCGGCGTTTGTCTAAGGCAAAAGTTATACTGCTGATATATATTATCTTATACCCTTCTAGTTCAATATTCCCTTCATTTTGGTGTAAGACAAGATGAAGGGAATCACTATCCGACTAAAAAAATCGGATTTTTCTATTTAGCAAGGTAAATGGCTTCAATAAACTCTGTTTGAATCCATTTCTTTATTCAAGTGTACAGCTGCCTCTTCAACACTTACTGTTCCAATGTTTTTCTTCCCGTGCTTTCGCATAGCAAGCGATTTATTTTCTACTTCTTTATCTCCTATTACGGCCATATAAGGAACTTTGAGCATTTCGGCTCCTCTAATTTTCAGACCTATTTTTTCAATACGATCATCCACTTCAACACGATACCCTTGTGACTCCAGCTCGTGTTTCACCTTGTACGCATATTCCACATGCGGCGGTGCAATAGGCAAAAGCTTAAATTGAACAGGAGCCAGCCAAAGAGGAAATTGACCTTCATAATGTTCAATCAAGATGGCCATAAATCGTTCAACGGAACCGTATATAGCGCGGTGAATCATTACGGGACGGTGCGGTTTATTGTCCTCTCCAATATACATACAGTCAAACTTCTCTGGCATTAAGAAATCAAGCTGAACTGTTCCGCACTGCCAGCTGCGGCCTAGGGAATCTAAAATATGAAAATCGATTTTCGGCCCGTAAAAAGCTCCGTCTCCTTCATTTACCTGATAGTTTAAGCCTTTTTCATTTAGCACCGATTGAAGCGACTTTTCTGCTTGATTCCATGTTTCAATATCTCCCATAAATTTTTCAGGACGTGTGGATAGCTCCACTTTGTAATCAAAGCCAAAATGTGAATAAAAGTCATGGATAAACGCTAGAATGCGGCTAATCTCAGCTTCAATCTGATTAAGTTCTACGAATAAATGCGCATCGTCCTGTGTGAATGACCGGACTCTTAGCAGTCCGTTTAAAGAGCCCGAAAGCTCGTGACGGTGAACCAATCCAAGTTCTGCGTATCGAATCGGAAGTTCTCGGTAGCTTCTTCGCTTGCTGTTAAACAATAAAATGGCTCCCGGACAATTCATCGGTTTAATCGCATAGTTTTGTTTGTCAACATTTGAAAAATACATATTTTCATGATAGTGCTCCCAATGCCCTGATTGTTCCCATAGCTCCTGTTTCATCATGATGGGAGTTTTTATCTCTTGATAGCCTGCTTTGTAATGCTTTTGTTTCCAGTAGTTTTCTAACTCATTTCGAACAATCATTCCGTTAGGTAAGAAAAACGGCATACCAGGAGCTTCTTCCATCGACATAAACAGCTCCAGTTCTTGACCTAATTTTTGATGATTTCGTTTTTCTGCTTCCATTTGTTTTGACATGTTCATTCCTCCAATATGTTTTTATTCAACAAAAAAACCGCACTCATCCCTAGTAAAGGGACGAATGCGGCCGTGGTACCACCCTAATTCCGTAAAATACCTATACGTATTTTACGCTTAAAAAGATAACGGTTTTACCGGTTGCAGTTTCAGTGTATACACATTCCCCGCCGCAGCTCCAAGGTGGTAAATTCATTTCGTTTTCTAAGGGTTCTCAGCCAGTGACCCTACTCTCTGTAAAGAAAATCCAAAAATGATTCATGTCCTTTTCAATGCTTGTATATTCATTTTTTCTACATAAAAAACCGCACTCATCCCTAGTGAAGGGACGAATGCGGTCGTGGTACCACCCTAATTCCGTAAAATACCTGTATGCATTTTACGCTCAAAAAAGATAACGGTTTTACCGATTGCAGTTTCAGTTATGCACATTCCCTGCAATAGCTCTAAGGTGGTAAATTAGATGATTTCTTAAGGGCTCCCAGCCGCTGACCCTATTCTCTGCGAAGAAAACGGCACCTAATTCATGTCCTTTTCATTGCCAAATAATGTTTGTTAGTTGTTAAAAGTGATTATAGTGTATAAATTTTACAGAAGTCAAGAAATAATTTTTATTTTTTAATATTATAGAATTAATTTATGCTTAAATTTCCGAAAAGTTACTTAGGAATATATGGGCTTAAAAAGTTTTTTATTATAATATTAACACCTGCATTTTATTTTGTTTTTACCTTTATTGTGTAAAAATAAAGGCAAAAAAGAAAGATATTACAAGCACTTATTTGCTTTATCTAAGTATTATTAACGAATTAAAATCCAGTACTGCTCAAATCACAATAAGTAACATAGCACAAGTATCATCAGTTTTTTTATTTATATACTAAAATATTAAATATACCTTTTTCTACTTACACCAATATTAGGCTTGAACTCGTCGAAACTATTTTTTATCTATCTTTAGACGGAAGCTCCTGGTACATGCTTCCACTTTGCGGAAAAATCCGTTTTTTCCTGAGTTGTTCTTTAAGAATAACATCAAGCTGCCGCTGAATTTTCCTTGTTTCATTTGTTGAAAAATACGGATGAGCCAAATTTACTGTTTCTAACGGATCCTTGGTCAAATTGTACATTTCAATTTGATCCGGAACCGATGTTTCTTTAAGGTTAGTAAGATCTACAGGGTAACTTTCATATTGCTCTCGGTGGATGACTTCATCTTTTTCGTTAGGTGCTGACCGAAATTGCGAATTATCATGGTATCGAGCGTATTTCCAGATTTCCTTTCCTGCGGCTGATTGAAACTCGACAATGACCGCTTGAATGTGATTAGGCTGAACGACTGACGGATAGCTTTCTCCTAAAAAATTTGTTTGGTGAAGTCCTTTTGTCGGGTCATCATCCGTCATAAAGAAAATCGGTGCTTTTTCTTGATAGAGCGATGTTTCTCCTCGCAACGTTCCTGAGAGGTCTCGCCCAACAAATGGATGTACTTCCGTATGACTTTTTTGCAATTGCTTTTGAACAGCGGAAGCATCGATATTAGCCAAGCTAAGCATTGTCGGGATCAAGTCAACGTGACTAGTCAGTACGTCTGTACGTTGATAACTAGGAAACAAATGCTTGTTATGAATGAGAAGCGGCACGTGAATCGACTCTTCATACATGTTGTACCATTTTTGATGTAGTCCTCCGTGAGCCCCCAGCAAATCACCGTGATCCGACGTGAAAATAATAATGGTATTGTCATAGAACGAAGATTGTTCTATAGTCTGAAGGACTTTCAAAATTTGTTTGTCAACATTTTTTTGAAGCTGATAATATAAGCGCCGGTAGAAACTAGAATTTGGCGTCGGCTGCAGCGCTTTTGGGTAGATGTATTTATAGCTGCTTTGAGCGCTAGGCTTCGTTTGTAAAGATTCTCTAATAGTAGGTGGCGGCTCAATGTTCGGAATTGTCTCATCAATAGAAAACTGAAACATAGCAAGGTGTTTGGTGATCGCTCCGAACAGCGCAATGTCATGCGGGTTCACAAACGAAGCTACCATGAGCCAAGGCTGCGCAGTCTTTTGATATTCTAATCGTTGAATAAGCTCCATGATTTCCTCTGCATATATTTCGTCTCGTCCACTCACTCCAATGGCCGCAGATGAACCAGAATTGTGCGGGTTTCTCCCTTCCGGCTCTGGACCAATCCACCCTGAAAAACCAAACTTTTCAAGCTTATTAGCCCGTTGATAGAGGCGCTCTTTTTCTGGATCCGGTATTCCTGTTTGCATCTGGTAGCTAGAAAAAACGTTATGTGTTCCTGGAATTAAGATGTTCTCATCAGAAATATGCCATTTTCCTTTATAAAAGGTTTGATACCCAGCCTGCTTAAAATAATCTCCCATCGTTGGGACGGTATTAGGCTGCAGCCAAAACATATCAGGATCTTGTGACTTCTTTGCGATACCTTGCGTTTGGGTCACTCCGTGCAAGGAAGGGTACTGCCCTGTAAACAATGTAGCTCGACTCGGTGAACAGGCTGTAGAACCGACGTAGTGACGAGTAAACCCCATTCCATGCTGTTTTAAAAATTCATGTGCTTTTAAATGTTTTTTTCGCCACTTTTTTACTTCTTTACTTTCATATACGGGTGGAAATCGTTCTTCGTCCACCATAATCAACAAAAAATTAGGCTGCTCCTTCATGTTTACTCCTCCGCGTGTTTATCAAATGTTCTGTATTGATAAACTATGTAAAAAGTACTTTTTTTAGAAGAACGGAGTACGGTTCTTGTCTTTTTATACCCAAACAAAAAAAGACTTAGAAGATTTCTCTAAGTCTTTCATAACGCGTTTCAATACGATATTCCTTATTTTTTGTATGCTTTTAGCTGCTGATTTCGTTTATAGGTACCCATTATACTAGGTATACCTACGATTATGCTTATCATAAAACTCCACATCATGTAGCGCCAATCCCCTGTAACAAGCGCTACTCCCATAAAAAAATGAGCTGACCAACAAGAGCTAACCATGAAGCTATCCAAGCAAACATCATATTCTCTTTCAAGTTATCACCTCATATTTTTAATTACGAATGACCTCTTTTATTTTACCATAAAATTCTAATTTCGAAGGTTGTTCTACTGTTTATGTTATGTACATAACTAAAAAAGCTAATGACAGCACGTAGCTAGCCATTAGCTTTTTTATTATTTTGCAAATACATGATGCCCTATTTTAATTGTTTCTTGTTTTTGGCGCAGCCATTGATCTCCCGTTTTATCAGGATTAAAGAAGAATAATGAACCTTTTCCTTGACCTTGGAAATTAATTGCTTCTTCTACAGCTTTTTTTGAACCTTTGTCTGCAGGTTTATTAATTTGACCGTTGCTGACTGGGCTGTACTGACCTTTTTGATAAATAACGCCTTTTACAGTGTCAGGGAATTTGCTGCTGTCGACTCTATTTAATACAACTGTTGCTACGGCTACTTTGCCTGCGTATGGCTCTCCTTTGGCTTCAGCTGATACAAGACGAGCTAATAGTTCTTTATCATTTTTATTTACTTGAATGTGCTGTTCATGAGCGGGTGCTGCAGCAAATGCTGAGTAACCTGCACCAAAACTCGGGATAAGCATTGCGATAGCAATTACTAGTTTTTTCATCATAAAAATAAAAGCCTCCTTGCTATTTCTTGACGTGGTTCATATGCTAGCAGAAATATAGGAGTCTTTCATTGCGAAAAATTATCCAATTCCAAAAGAAATTGGATGTTATTGTCTTCTTTAAGCAATCTTTAACTTATAAACTTGGACCTTTTATGATTACGTATTAGTTGCACTTCTAAATCTTTAAGAAATTAGATTTTTTCTGTTTCACATATAAAATCTGAACTGTATACTTTCTTGACTACTGACGAAAGAATATCAATTCCTTTCTTTAACTCCTCATCTGTAGCAGTAAGACTTATGCGAATGCACTCCTGGTTGTGAGGACAAGACCGGTTGCCGTGAAAGAATGATCCGCCTGGTACTACAATCAAGTTTTCTGCTTTTAATTTATTGTATAGATCGTTATCACTGAAAGGCAAACCTTCTAACCAAAGCCAACCAAACAACGAACCTTCCGCTTTATGTAAATACCAAGGAATATCATCCGGCATATGTGTAGTTAAAAGATTTTTTAAATAGTCATGTTTTTGTTTATAATGAGTTCTTATATAGTTAGCTGAAATTCCAGGTAAATTTCCGTTCTTTAAGGTGTTAACCACCATCCGCTGACCTAACCTAGAAGAGTGAATCAAAATATTTGATTGAAATGCTTCCATTACTTTTATGAAGTCACTTTTTCCTATAGCAATTCCTATTCTCTCTCCAGGCAATCCGGCTTTAGAAAGGCTCATGCAGTGAATGATGTTGTCATGTATAATTGGATTCATTTCAACAAAGTTCATAGCCGGAAAAGGAGGTGCGTACGCTGAATCAATTAGCAATGGAATGTTATAGTCCTTGCATACTTGGGATATAAAGTGTACGGCTTCTTTTGAAAGAATGTTGCCGCTTGGATTATTAGGTCTTGATAATACGACAGCTCCGATATCTGGGTCCTGTGCTATTTTATCTTTGAATGCCTGTTTGTTAAATTCATAACGAAACGTATGATGATCAAGCTTTGAGACGATAGGAGGAATTCCTTCTATTATAGCTTCCTCTAGTGCCACTCCGCTGTACCCAGCGTAATCCGGCAGCATAGGTATTAATGCTTTTTTAACTCTTCCTTCTTTACTTGTACCACAAAATGAATTTATAGCTAAAAAAAACAGATTTTGACTTCCTGAAGTGATTAAGATTTGTTCTCTGTCCAGCTCAATACGATAATTCCTAAAGAAGTATTCTCTTATGCAATTAATTCATACGTACCGTAACTAGAACCATATTGGCTAATCAAATTCTTTAGTTGTTTGTCGTTCACAATATCTCTTAAAGCTTCTTCCCACATTTCATAAACTTGAGGGAGTATGGCAGGATTGCCAGCGCTTAAATTCACATATTGATTGAGACCAGAATTGAGCACTTCTTGGATGTCATGCATAATAGCGCGAACGCCTACTTTATTAGTCATTTTGCTTCCTATTTTACTTAAATGCAAACCAGTCACTAGTGCACCTTCTCCTTAAAGATTATGGTCATCGAATAGTAAGTATGGAACTTCAATCTTTTTATTTTGCTGATTAATAAAGTAATTGTCCGGGATAACAAATTTATCACCGTTCTCACTAGGCAGTAAGTATTTTCGAACATAGCGTTCAGCTTTTTCTTTATAGCCAGAGTCACTTTGAATTGTTTCAAGTTGTTCAATTTCTTTTACTAAAAGGTCTAGTTCCTTCAAACACATGTCTAAATCTAAATAAGCATGGTCTTCTTTTCGGGAAATTGAACGCCCATTTACAACTAACCAGCTAAAAAGAAAAAATCCTGTGCCAGAATCAAAGTTTCGAGGTGCATTATGCTGACTAGGATACCTTAATAGACGTTCAAAGAGAACAAATTCTGTTATCTCTTCCCAAAAAGGATATTTTCTTTTATGAAGAGTCAGCACCGTCTGACAGTCTACTTTAACTTCTTCAAGTATGCCTGCAAAAAAATTCATTTTTGCCTGTATATGCTGGTCAAAAGGTTTATTTCCGCAGTGATGGTAATAATCATGTAGATATCCCCAGATTACCCTTGCCTGATAGGTGTCTTCTCTATTCATAGTATGAGATTTAAAGTTAAAATCAGGAAAGATAGAATACGCTCTTTTTAATGTATCATCATTGTATATGCTGTGAAATTTATTAAAGAAAAATATCGCGAAGTTTTGACTTGTTACCTTTTCTTTTGTTTTTACATTCTCAGGGAAAAATACAATACACTTCCCTTCCATAAATCCTTGAGTACCAGCCAACAGCTTTAAAGATTCACATCCATTTTTAGGATGAGGAAGGTCTGCTTCAATGGAGTTCATGATTTCAGGTTCATCACGAACGGCGATAAAGGCTTCTAAATAAAACCCTCTTTTTGTAGGGCCATTAGGCGTTACAATCGGTCCTAAAAAGAACGTCACCTCTCCGTTTGCAGGCGGGCTATAAGCAATTAACGTTTGATCAAAATAAGGAGATTGATCGAGTCCTCTTTCAATCCAATCACATACGTCATTTTTTAATGCATTCCACACTTCAGGTAAATTTAAAGAGTTATATATTGTTTCAGTTTCAGTAACTACTTTTAATAAGAGCTCTCTAGCTGTTTCGTAATTTCTTTTGACCTCTCCATTTGGGCCCTGATATTTTCTTATCTCATATAGAGCAGGTACTATTTTATCGTTTAATAACTCCACTAAACTTTGAGTATGATTTTTTGTTAACATGATTAAAACCCTCCTTTTTTTAGAACAGCTACTTAGCAGAAATATTTTTAGATGATTTAAGAGTAGAGTTATGTGTGTTTTTCTCTATTTGCTTTTTCAAGTTAATAAATATAACCCCCGTTATTACAAACGCTGTACCTATATAGACCTGTTTGTTTAATGTTTCACCTAAAAAGACAAATCCTACATATAAGGCGATAACCGGTGAAATAAATAGATGCGCCGTTGCTTTTGATATATGCCATTTTTTTAATAAATAAATATTAATAGAAAACCCCAAGACCGATCCTATAATAGCCAAGTACAATAATGAGATAAGACTAACCCCAGAGAAAGTGCGGTTTCCATTCTCTATAAATAAACTAACAATCAGTAAACAAGCGCCTCCACTTAGCATCGAAAAAGAATTAAAGGTCATAATAGGCAAGGATTTTATGCGAGATTGAACTTGAACAGTTATAAAAGCAGAACCTAGCATAGCCATTAAAATGACAATCATGGCTACTATTTGAATAACATTTCCCTGTATAAACAGCTGATTTCCAAACACAACGCTCATACCAATTAGGCACATGACTACACCTATCTTTTGCCCTTTTGTAGCGGGTGTTCCTTTAAATAAGCGATTAAATAAAAGAGCAAACACTGAAATGCTGGCAGCTAAAACGGAAACAAGCCCGCTTGGCAAATAGACGGATGCCCAATAAACAGAACCAAACGGTAGAGCAAAGTACAAAATTCCGTTTAATGCTGAAATGATTACTACTTCTTTTGAAACGGCCATTTTTTTTGTGAATAAGAGGTAGAGGGCAATTATTAAACTAGCAATTAAAAACCTCATACCTGCTGACCATAGAGGCAAGCTATCCTTTAATCCAGTCTTTTGAAAAGCCCATGTCGTTCCCCCGATGACGGCTAATAGACAAAACAAAAGATGTACATGAATACGGGTTAATTTAGAAATCACTGTTTCACCTTATTTCTTTTTTAAAGTTAAGCCTATTTTCTTCCATGGAGCGTAAAACACATCGGCACTTCTCCAAAATCTTTTAAAACTGTTAACCCCTGCTCGTTAGCGGCTTTACTTGTTGTAATACATGCGTCTACTTTTCCTTCTAAGCAATCAATCGCCGCTTGAGCATTACTATTTACTAACTGAACATTGGGACTGATAGAATGAGCTAAATCAACAGGGGCAGGATGTGAAGCGATTAATAAACTGTTGTTCGCTATCACCTCTTCTTTTGAGGCAAGCACCATGTTATACGTTGGCATAATAAAGCTATCTACTAGCTCTAAACTAGTTAAATTTTTGAACACAATATCATGTAAGTAAGGATATACCGCACAGCCTAGTAGAGCAGAACTCTCTGTTTCTTTTACATGAACTAAAGCTTCTTCCAACGTTTGATGCAAAAAGACCTGACCTTGTATGCTTTGGCGTTCAAACCACAGATAGCCTGCTTTTTCACAATTTGTTCCTTCAGGCCCTAAGGTATGGATAATACTAATCTTTTGAAGCTGCTGATTTTTCTTACTAGACGACTCTGCAACTATCATAGCCTTTGATACCCCCTATGCGTTTACTTTATTTTGATAAACGATTTTTACTTTGTTATCCAAATAGCTGTAATACTGTTCACAGTCGTAATAAGAGTCATGAGTGGTTAAAATAAATCCAGGGTAACCTGAAAAGTGCGGATATGGTAAAATGTCTGTCCCCTCAGTTATAAATTGAATAACCCTTTTTACTTCAGTGTCTCTACGCACGTCTTCTAAGCCTCGAATTTCTTTAAAAATCCCATGGCCTTGCACAGGGATAATGTAGTTGCCCACCACTTTCTTTCGTTTTCTTTCCTTTTTTAATACAGGAGGTTTTAATCCTAATACATAGTGAAAAACTAGCTCCATATAGTTAATACCTGTACTTTCTTTTACGATATAATGAGAAATCCCAGACCCTCCAATGCGCGCTCCTATTTCAATCACATAAGGTTTTCCCGCTGGGTCCAAGCGTAATTCAATATGGGCGGGGCCATTCTCAATCCCTAAAGCGGTTGCTGCCCTAGCTGCTTCTTGCGAAATAGATTCCAAAACGTTTTCTTCTAGGGGAGCTGGAGCTATATAAACACCTTCTTCAAAAAAAGGTCCTTTGGAATTTCCTTTATAACCTATAGAAAGTACATAAACTTCTCCTTCTACAGAAAACGTCTCAATAGCAAACTCTGGGCCGTCTATAAATTGTTCAATTACCATGCTCGTTTTATTTTTTGTGAATTTACTTAGGTCTTCTTCATTTACGCGTCTTACTTTTTCTATGCTGTAAATCAGTTCCTTTTTATTATTCGCTCGTGATACACCTTGACTGGAAAATCCGTTAGAAGGTTTTACTACGACAGGATAAGGCAGTGAAAGATTCGTTAATTCCTCCGTATTTTCAACCTCTTTAAAATACGGAGTGTTAAGATCATTATCTTTTAAAACCTCTCTCATTTTCTGTTTGTTGCGACAGTTACTAATCACAAACGGTGATAAGCCCGGTAAGTTTAATTCTTCTGTCAGCTGAGCTACAAACTCTAACGCAGGCTCATATAATGTCATAATGCCGTCAAAAGGATTTTTGTGATGCTCTGCTTTAATAATCTCAAGAGCTTTGTCTGGGGTGTGAAATAAATCAATGGGTATGAAATTTTGTACGTTTTTAAGATGCTTAGGTTCTACTTCTTCTTGGTTATAAAAAAACGTCACTTTAATTCCGAGAGCTTCTGCTTCTTCAAAAATAAACGGTAAATATGTATTTTGTAACACAACTGCTAGATGCTTGTTTTGTAACGGCATTTACTTCCCCCCTACTTTTAAACAGCTCTTCACTGTTCGATGACTAAATTCTAATGATCGCTTCATATATTTGTCAATTTAATTTTATATAACATTAGGAATATATAGAATATTTGATATATTAGTAAAAAGTAAAGAAAAGAATGGTTTGTAGGGTTAATACTAAAGCGAAATTAAAAGCAGGAATTTTGCTATTTGATTATAAAGATATTGTTAGAAAAAATTTAATGAGAATTTTTATAAAAAAAGAAAGGTCGACCTAGGTTCAACCTTTCTTTTTTATGTTTTTTATTAAAATAGATAGTAACCATTTATAAAGTTACATCTTTTTCAGCCATCTCATTTAGTATTCTTTTTAATGCCACGTCGGGGTTTAATGCGGGATCCTTTATATTCACTTCTTTCATATTGCGCTCCTTTTTCATAGATATATCCATTTTTCACTTTCTTGTTTGAATTTATGTGAACCCTTTTTGTTTACTATAACGAAAGAGAAAATAAAAAGAAAAAGAAGTGAACTTATAATTCACTTCTTTTTTTGACTTAGCATTTATTTCATAGGCTGCAAATGATTATTAGCTTTTTGTTTTGCATCACGCTGAACGAAAAAAATGATGCAAAGCGCCAGAAGATATAAACATGCAAAAGCTGTTATGTACCAAAGTGCTGAGATAATTCCGCTTGCGTCCATAGTAAAGCCAATAAGTGCAGGGAAAATAGCTCCTCCAAGCCCTGAAAAACCAGTAATTAAACTGGTGACAATACGAGCAGATCCGGTAAACGTATGGTTAGCATATACCATCGTTATCGAATAGATACCTGACATTGCAAGCCCTAAAAACGCTAATAAAATATAGCCTGCTACTGCTTCTTTTAACAAGATAAACAGCACTAAACTCACAATTGTTCCTCCAATGCTGCCAAAAAGATAGCGTTCGTATGTAACGATTCGAATAACCCATCCAGTAGCTACTCGTCCTATTAGCATAGCCACCCAAAAAACGCTTATGCTTAAAGTAGCCTGTGATGGAATTACATCTAGATACACGATAAAAATAGACGAAAGAAAATTATTCATGCTGCTTTCCACTCCGGCGTACATAAAAATCATTACACTAAAAAGAGCGAGTATTTTCCATCTTTGATTTTTAGCAAGCACAGGCGCAGGTTCTGAGTTGGCGTCTGAAGCACCGCTTTCTGAAGTTGAAACAGTCTCTTTTTTAAAAGGAATCATTTTACAGACTACAACCATTAGTAAAGCTAGTATACTGGTTATAAAAAATGAATACCTCCAGCTGTTCTGTGAAATCAATAAGCTAGCTATTAACGGCATCAACAGCGCACCCAGGCCAAATGATACTTCTAAATAACTCATAACAATAGCTCTTCTACCGATAAATACTTCCATCATTAAAGTAGCTACAACTACTTCCAAGGCCGCTACACCAATACCATTTAAGAAATTGAATACGATAATCCACTCAAATGGAGGCAATAAAAGCATACCTATTTGTGATAGCGCTATCATTAATGCGGAAATTGTAAGTAAATTCATTTCGCTGAAGCGTCCTAATAGAAAAGAAGATAGCGGAACTCCTATCAAAAATCCTAAAGAACCTACTAATACAAGCTGCCCGCCAACTGTATAAGACACATGGTAATGTGTTAACAATTGCGGTAAGACGGATCCTACGGCTGTAATGACTAATCCGCCCAACAAATAAAGCGCATATGAAGCTAGCGCAAATTTTTTCATCTTCCCACTCCCTTATATCCTCTAAAGCGTTCTTTCTGTACTCAATTATAAAGGTTTTTCTTAGATTATTAACCGAAATCCTAGAAAAAAATTTCTCCATACGCTACTTAAGTTCCAATCATTTATAAGATAAAACAAAAAGAAGGAGATCTATGTCTCCTTCTTTTTGCTATTCACCTTATAGTGATGCTTTTAAAATAGCTAAAATATCATCCTTATTTAGTTTCTTAAAGTTACCGAAACCTCCGTGCTCCATTTCACGAGCAGCAATTCCAGCAATTTCATCTAGTCGCTCTTCTCCGATATCGTAATCTGCTAAGCGAGAAGGTGCACCAAGGCTTGACCAAAAAGCGCTTAGCTTATCGATTCCTTCTAACGCAATTTCTTTGTCACTTTTACCTGCAGTTTCAATATCAAACATGTTTGTCATGACGCGTTTCATACGAGTTACATCTTGATCTACAACGTGTCGCATCCAATTTGGGAATAGGATTGCTAAACCGCCCGCATGAGGAATGTCATATACTGCTGATACCGCGTGTTCAATTGTATGTGAAGCCCAATCTCCAAAGTATCCCATTTGAAGTGTTCCGTTTAATGCGATTGTTCCGGAATATAAAATCGTTTCGCGGTGTTCGTAGCTTTGCAGATCTTCTAGCAATTTCGGTGCTGTTTCAATTACTGTTTGTAATACGGAATAGCACATACGATCTTGTAAAGGCGTGTTTTTCACGTTATGGAAATATTGTTCGAACACATGACTCATCATGTCTACCATGCCGTAGATAGTTTGATCTCTAGGAACAGACATCGTGTTCACAGGATCTAGGATAGAAAATACAGGGTGCGTAACGGCGCTTCCCCAAACGTATTTTTCATTTGTTTCCCAATTCGTAATAACAGAATCAGGATTCATTTCAGAACCTGTTGCTGCCAATGTTAATACCGTGCCAAACGGCAGTGCTTTTGTAGCCGTTACTTTTTTGTTAATAATATCCCAAACGTCGCCTTCATACTCAGCTCCGGCAGCGATTGCTTTTGTGCAGTCAATAACGCTTCCTCCGCCGACTGCTAACATGAAGTCAATGTTTTCATTTCGGCAAATTTCAATTCCTTTTCGTACCGTAGATAATCGAGGGTTAGGTTCTACTCCCGCTAACTCGTGTATGTTTACGTTTAGCTTTTTTAACAGCGTAAGAACTTGATCATATAAACCGTTTTTCTTAATGCTTCCTCCACCGTATACAAGCAAAATATTTTTTCCGTATTTCGGGAGTTCTTCTGATAATGCTTGAAGCTGATCTTTTCCGAAGATTAGTTTTGTGGGATTGTGATAAATGAAATTTTCCATACTATCTGTATACCTCCTAGTTGAATATAAAGTAAGTTGTCGCATTACGCGAACAAGAATGTAAGTATAAATGTAAAACAAAAATTTTTCAAGAGTTAAGTTCTCAAAGCGCGTACTTTGTTTTATTGATTGATTAAAATGAAGAAAATGGCTTCCTAGACATAAAAAAGAGAGCAAGTAAATGCTCTCTTTAAAGCTCTTTATAAACCATTTTTCTATACGTAACAAAGCCTTCTTTTTCGTAAAAGCTCTCCGCAACCGTATTGTCACTCCAGTAATCCAACTCAATTGTATTTATGTCTTGAGTACGGGCAATGCTATAAATTTCTTTCATCAAACTTGAACCAAACCCTTTGTTTTTGTGGAGTTCTGCGATACTTATTTGATGAACATAAATTGACTTGTAAGCTTTTTTAAACACTGTTTCTGAATACTGTTTTATTTCAACCCAAGCGAATCCTACATGCTGTCCTTCATCTTCTGCTAAAAGAAAGATAAACCTATCGTTTTCCATCACTTTCTTAAAAAATTCATGTATCTTCTGAAAATCATATATTTGAAAGCGCTCGGGGGATAATTCTACATGCAGTTGATGAACAGACTGATTAAGCTTGGCAATTGTATCAGCATCGAAAGTACGGCTAATCTTCAATTTTTTCTCTCCTATATATCTCGTATTTAGTAGTGGTCGTTATGAATTTATTTCGTTTAATATAGCCGATGCGTTTGAGGTAAATAACAGATAGTTTTTATTGGTCGTTTTTATAAAGATGCGGTCAGTCGTTCCATACGGAGGGCCGATTCGAATGGCGTTTGCTTCTTTGCCTCCGTACGTGTCATCTTCCGTTACTTCAAGAATGTCTTCTAACGGAATCGTAAAGTGTGCAAGCTGCCATTTTATAATGAGGCTATCATTTATTTTTTGAACGCTAATAGTTGGTGTAAACATTTTATCCATCCCCTTTGGTTTCTATTTATCTTAACTTTGTCTCTCTGCAACGTGTTCTTTTATCCTTAAAATCGCTTCTTTCGGACAGCCTTGAAAATAACCTCCGTGATAGCAAATAACATGCTCGATCTCATAGTTTAAAAACTTTTCAATTGATTGAACTGCTTGGTCCATATTTAAAGTCGTTTGTTTAACAGGTCCCATTAGCTGTCCATTTGCCAATACTAGAGCATCTCCGGCAACCAGCGTTTTTGATTTTCTTAAATAAAAACTAACGTGCCCAGGCGTATGTCCGGGAGTAAAAATAACTTCAATGCCTCCGCAGTATGGAAGCAGTTGACTTCCTTTTAATACTATATCCACGTCAACTTTTGGAGGGGTTTTATATAAATATTTTATTTCATCAGGTATAGCTGATAGTTCTTCTTTACTCATTTGACTAGCATTCGTTTTAATAAGCGGAAGTTTCCCTTCAATATACGGCTTATCAAATTCATGAGCATATACGATGATATTTTCATTTGATTTTTTTCGTATATCAGTCGCACACCCTATATGATCTAGATCTTGATGCGTTAGAAGAATTACTTTTAGCTGTTCAATAGATATATTCAATTCACCCAAGATCTCTTTCAGTTGATCGGTTTGCCCAGGCATTCCTGTATCAATTAGAATAGCTTCATCGTTATTCCAAACTAACGTAGGATTTAATATTATATCTTGGTCAAAAGCTCTGGCACTCAACTGTAGCATCTCAACACCTGCAGAAATTCTCATTACGAACCCCTTTTCTTATTAAAGTACAAAGATTTCCAACCTCCACAATTGCTTAGCATGCAGTGCTATTCTTGAATTTTATCAATAAACAAAATAAAAACCAGACTGGAAAAAAATCACTTTTTATGATATGATATTTGTATAACAGAGTGTAAAATAATCGATTTTTATAAATGAAAAGGTGAGCCCCACTGTCCGGGGTTCACCTTTTTTCTTTGTCGTTAGCCACTATGGCTTTTTTATTTCTTATCCTCTTTTTGAATGCACTCATGCAAAGGTACAACCTTGGTTTTCTTTGCTATTTTATATCCCCACCACGTCGCTAAAAAGAGAGGCAGGCCAATGTAGGAGACCGTTAAGCCGTACCAATCAATTTTGTCGGAAAGTACCGCTTGATAGTTTTGTCCTAAAATAACAATGAGGCACATTCCAAATGCAAGAACAGGACCTAGAGGGAACCATTTTGCTTTATAGGCTAGATCATTTAGATCCTGTCCTGAAGCAACATATGCTTTTCGGAAACGATAGTGGCTGACGGCAATACCAATCCACGCAATAAATCCGCTCATACCTGAAGCGTTTAAAAGCCACATATACATTTGATCACCAAAAACGGATGTTAAAAAGGCAAGACCGCCAATAATAGTGGTTAAAACAAGCGCATTTACTGGAATTCCTCGACGATTAATTTTCCGAAGCGCTTTAGGCGCTTGCCCTTCATTGGCCATTGACCATAACATTCGCGTAGAAGCATATAAACCAGATGTTCCGGCTGATAAAACGGATGTAAGAATAACAGCATTCATCACCGAAGCAGCTGCAGCAATTCCTGCTTTTTCAAAAACAAGCGTAAATGGACTAACAGCAATGTTATCCACATCTCCTCCTAGAAGAGATGGACTGGTGTAAGGAATGATAAGCCCGATTACAGCAATGGCTGCAATATAAAATAGAAGGATGCGCCAAAAGACTTGGCGAATGGCTTTTGGTATATTTTTTTGAGGGTTTTCACTTTCCCCTGCCGCAATACCGACTAGCTCTGTACCTTGAAAAGAAAATCCCGCGATAAAGAAAATGCTTAGTACGGACAGAAATCCGCCGTTGACCGGCGCTTCTTCTAATGTAAAGTTTTTAAAGCCGATATATTCACCGCCGAAGATGCCAAAGATCGTCAGAAGGCCCACTCCGATAAATACAATGATGGTTACTACTTTTACGAGAGCAAACCAATATTCAGATTCTCCATAGCTTTTTACAGATAGGAAATTAAGTAAAAAAATTAAGCCTAAAAACAAAGCGCTCCAGATAATACTTGGCACATCAGGGAACCAAAACTTCATGATAATAGCAGAAGCAGCTATTTCTACAGCGAGCGTAACAGCCCAGTTAAACCAGTAGTTCCAGCCGAGCGCAAAGCCGAGAGCTGGGTCTACATAGTGACTGGCGTACGTTGAAAAAGAACCTGATACCGGCATAAACGTGGCCATTTCTCCAAGGCTAGTCATGAGAAAGTAAACCATAATTCCAATAGCCCCGTAAGCAATCAGCGCTCCTCCCGGTCCAGCAGTTTGGATGGAAGATCCCGTGGCTAGAAATAAGCCAGTTCCTATTGAACCTCCAATGGCAATCATGGTCATATGACGAGCTTTTAAATGGCGTTTTATATGCTTATCGTCCTGCTTCTTTTCTTCTTCATTACGATTTATATCGACCGCTTCCATACTTATCCCACCTTCATAAAAGAACTATGCGAACATGTTTAACGTAAAGCGTATAAGAATATCCATCTCCTATAAAAAGTAGGAGATGGATCCTTTATTGCTCACTTTGAAAAATCAAAGTAGTTTCGTTTTAATAGACGAGGCAGGCTCATAAGCTGTTCGTACGTTACACTTTTTTCTAAGGCAGAGGTGTTGATTAAAAACAGTTGATCTTCAATGTGTCCAACTGTTTCGTCTGTTTGATACGTAATTCCACATTCTGAACATGTAATGGAAGGCGTCTCTTTAATTTCTATAGCTTTTGTACCGTCAGGAAGCTCCCAATAAACCGTTGCATCCGTCTCCTTGGCTTCATATGATTCGCACCATTGGCACTTCAATATTATTCCTCCTTCGCTCCTGCCGTTTCGTATTTTTTCATTTGCGTTTCAAATTTTTTCTCTTTTAATTGATCGCGCTTTTCACGCTTGTCTTTTAAAGAGCTATGCTCTGGATTTTGGTCATACGTTTTTCGGCGGTCAAGACGGTTTAGACCTTCTGGCGTTAAGTTGAACTTTGTATCATCAATAATCGAAAGAACACCGTTGCTTTCAAATTTTTCAAACACTTCAGGATATACTTTTTTATAAAATTCTTCTGCGCTTCCACTTTGGTAATTTTGCGGCTCTGGATAAGACGTAATAACACCTTCAAAGTTTCGAAGCACCACTTTATTGGAGCTTTGAGAAATAATATAGTTTGGCTGCAGCGGAATTTTACCGCCTCCTCCAGGAGCATCCACGATAAACGTAGGAACTGCATAGCCGGACGTATGGCCGCGAAGTCCTTCCATAATTTCTAGCCCTTTGCTGATTGGCGCACGGAAATGGCCGATTCCTTCTGATAAATCACATTGATAAATGTAGTAAGGACGCACGCGGATCTTTACTAAATCATGCATAAGCTGCTTCATGATTGGCACGCTGTCGTTAATTCCGGCTAAAATAACCGCTTGGTTTCCAACTGGAACTCCTACGTTCGCAAGCATTTCACATGCACGCTTTGATTCTTCTGTAATTTCAATTGATGTGTTAAAGTGCGTATTTAGCCAAACCGGATGATATTTCTTTAAGATGTTGCACAGATTTTCTGTAATGCGCTGAGGGAACACGACCGGCGCTCTTGTACCGATACGAATAATTTCTACGTGCGGAATATCGCGCAAATTTTTCAAAATATATTCTAAAATATTGTCATTGATTAATAGGCCGTCTCCTCCGGAAATTAATACATCACGAATTTGAGGGTTGGCTGCAATGTAATTAATCGCTGTATCCAGCTGTTTTTTTGGAACGCCCATTCCGATTTGTCCTGAAAAACGTCTTCTTGTACAATAGCGGCAGTACATGGAGCACTGATTTGTAACTAAAAACAGCACGCGGTCGGGATAACGGTGCGTTAAGCCAGGAACCGGTGAATCTTCATCTTCATGAAGCGGATCTTCTAAATCATACCTTGTTTTATGCAGTTCTTCTGAAATAGGAACGGACTGCATTCTGATTGGACATTTCGGATCATTCTCATCCATTAACCATGCGTAATAAGGAGTGATGTTTAACGGAATCGTTTTAGTTGCAATTTTAACGCCTTCTTCTTCTTGAGGTGTTAAATTGATCACTTTCTTTAAATCTTCCAATGTTTTAATCGTGTTTGTCAGCTGCCATACCCAGTCGTTCCACTGCTCGTCCGTTACATCTTTCCAAAGCTCGATTTCTTTCCAATGTCTGCTTGCTTTATATAATGTATTTTTCATTTTATATTCCCTCCAAGGTTCATTTTTTGAATAGATGTTCTACTAAGAAATTGACCGCACCATATAATAGCGATCTTCTCCTTCGCCAAACTCTCCTGCTCGCGTTTCTTTAATCGTAAAGTCCATTTTTTTATACAGCTTAACAGCGCCTTCATTTTTTACATTCACAGTCAAACAAACGCTTTCAAAATTATCTTTTTGTAGAATCGAAAATATCTCTTCTAAGAACAGCTGTCCAATTCCGCTTCCTTGTTTATCAGAGCGGACGTAGAACCCAAAGATATAAGCTTTTGTGACATCTTTGTAATCTCTAAGCAGCTCGCAAATGGCAATTGGCCTTGCGTCATTTTCCTGGAAATATTGAATGAGCTTTCCGTAGCGCGCTAAAGGTACAAGCGTCTGTTCATCAACGGCTCCCATGCCCGGAAACGCATCTTTTTCAAGTTCAATCATCATTTTTTGCTGCGCGGGACTTAACGACTCTGGGACTTCGATATAATACTGCTCTTTTAATGCATCCATTTTTCTTTCCTCCTTTTTTCACTTTCATATTTTGCATCTTGCAGCGGCCATATTGGACTTGGAAGGTGCTGATAATTAAAGGTCGTTAAGCGATTTGACGCTACGCCTGGAGCATCCACATAGATGATAGACCCTACAAGCGGTTCAAAAGCGGCTCTGAAATGATTTTTAGCTTTTAAACCAATGATTTTTTTCCTTGCTGGCTCGATACCGATATGGCGAAAAAGTTCAGGATCGTTTGCTGATATTGGCCTTCCAATCAACAAAATATCCAATTCTCCTACTCGAATATGAGCTGCGCCTTTTACATTTACTTTTAAATGCTGATTAAACGGTCCCGAATTGTAAAACTCACCTTCTGATAAGCCAATGACCTTTGCTTCAACTTCAACGGGCTTTCCAAACTCAGGAGAAACTTTTCCTCCTAAGGAAAGAGAGACGTAGCTTCCAACTCCTGCTTGCACGCATTGTTTAATAGATTCAGGGTCATAAAGACCTCCAAACAGTGTCCCCGGCATATTTAGCTTCAGCATGTATTCTAAAAGCTCTGTTGTATCACCGCTTCCGCAGCTTAAAGGATTGTCCGCTATATCAGCGAGCACAATTGGCTGTTCGTTTGATCGTTTTAACGCTGTTTGCAGACCTTCTTCAACGGTAGGCAAATCTACCATAAATTCCTCTTTTATACTCCAAAATTGAGAAGCTAGTCTATTTGCTGTTTTTTCTGCTGTTTCCGGATTCAAAGCTGTTACGAGCACGCTTGCTCCCGCAATTGGAATATCAGAATACGGAAAGCCTCCAAAAATGGAAACATTGTATACGTCTTCTTCTTGCTCGGCTTGGTTAGCAAGATCAATCATTTTTTTCATAGGTCCTTCTGCTGTTCGCATATTAATCGACGGCAAAAGCATGGGCAGTTTTTTTAATGACGCATAATAGATAGCGCTTTCTTTTACCTGTGTTAAAAGCGCTCGCGCTGCGTTCACTCCTTGTTCATACATATCAATATGAGGATATGTTTTAAAACCGAAATGTAGCGGCGTGTACGTAAGCATATCTTCACTGATATTTGCGTGCATATCGAGCGTAGTAGCAATAGGAACGTTATTTCCTATACAGCTTCTTATTTGACCTAACAAATGAGCTTCCGGATCGAAAAGATGCTCTGCTACCATTGCGCCGTGCAAGGCGATTAATAAGCCATCTAGCGGGCCGGCGTGAGTAAGCATATGCAGCATTTGCTTTTCAATTGTGTAATAAGCTGCCGAAGATACAACTCCAGACGGAATTGCAGCTGCACAAACAAGGGGAACGATTTCTACTTGCTTCTCTTGCTTTAATACATCCAAAAATCCCCCTACTTCTGTTTTGGTTCCTGAGTATGCTTTATATATTTCCGTTCCAACAAAATATCCTTCTTGTACAAACTGTTCTATTTCTGTTTTTAATGGACTAAAGCTGTGAGATTCATGATAAAAAAAGGCAATGCCAATGCGATATGAAGACATGTGCTCCTCCTTTTCGCTAAGGTGCGAGATTAATAGTTGGTGTAGACAGACTTCCATTCTGTCATCACATCAAATGCATGATGAGAAACTTCCCTGTGGCCGTTGCCAGACATTTTCATTCCACCGAATGCTACCCCCATTTCAGCATTAGATGTTCCGTTATTGATATAGACTAATCCGCTAACAGCGTCTTTGGCAGCTCGGCTGGCATAGTGCAAGCTGCTTGTATAAATAGAAGTGGAAAGTCCGTACACCGTTCCATTATTGACGCTCATTGCTTCTTCGTAGCCATCTACTTCAATAAAAGCAAGCACGGGACCAAAAATCTCTTCTTGAGCAATTGTGTGATTTGAATGGACGTTATCGATGATTGTAGGCATGTAATAACAAGTTCCTAACTCTGATAAAGCACGACCTCCGAGCGCAATATTCCCGCCTTCTTCTACCGCTTTTTGTACGTAATCTTCTACTAAACGGCACTGCTGTTCATTAACAAGCGGTCCTATTGCAACCCCTTCATCAAGACCATTTCCAATCTTCATTTCTTCTGTAAGAGCTATTACTTTTTTCAACAGCTCTTCTTTTACTGAACGCTCCACGATGACTCTGCTAGCTGCGGTACAGCGCTGACCCGTTGTCGTGAATGCTGATTTAACGATTCCCTCTGCTGCTTTATCCAGATTGGCATCTTTTAATACGATAACCGCGTTTTTTCCTCCTAGCTCTAAAGAAATACGCTTTAAGGTTTTGCTGCTCATTTCTGCTAATTGCTGACCAACTTCCGTAGAACCTGTAAATGAGATGATTTTCACTTCAGAGTGCGTAGCAAGCTTTTGTCCAACGATTCTGCCCGATCCTGTAAGCAAGTTAATCGTTCCTTTTGGAAGCCCCGCAGCTTGCAATACTTCCATAAAAATCTTCGCTGAGAGCGCCACTTCTGAAGCCGGCTTCCAGACAACGGTATTGCCAGCAATTAAAGCGGCAAACATTTTATAAGAAGCGAGAGAAACAGGAAAGTTCCAAGGTGTAATACATGCCACAACTCCAAGCGGTTCGCGAACCATTTTTATATCTCGGTCAGGAAAGCCAGCGGGCACTATTTCGCCAAACAAACGTCTTCCTTCTCCCGCCATATACTGAGCTGTTGCAATGACGACACCAACTTCCCCTATGGATTCTGATAGCGGTTTTCCCATCTCTTTTGTCATTACTTGGGCTAGCTCTTCTTTTCTGTTTTCAAAAAGCCCAGCTGCTTTTGTTAAAAATGCTGCACGTTCAGGAATAGATATATTTTTCCAGTGGCTGTAGGCTTTACTAGCCGCGTTTACGGCAGCATCGACTTGACTAGCCGTAGCGGCTGCGCACATTCCGACGAGCTCTTGTGTTGCAGGGTTTATACTTTTAAAATAGGTTTGCTCCTCTTCACTTACCCACTCGCCGTTAATATATAAATCTCCTTGCAGCAGTTCGGTTTTAGTTTGACTCATATCGTTACCCTCCTTTTCATTTAAAAAGCTAATTAATTGAAACTGCTTCTGTGATGACTTCTTCTAATAAAGACAGCCCTTGATTCAGCACGTCTTTATCAATATTCAGCGGCAGCATTAAGCGAATGGTTTGCCCTTTGACTCCACAGTTCATGATAAGCAGTCTTCTTTCCAGCGCTTTTGATTTAATGGCAGGAACATAAGCAGCTGCTGTTTCAACATGAAATTCAATGCCAATCATCATGCCAATTCCTCTAACCTCTTTAATAGCCGGTAAATGTCCGATAGAATGCTGAAGACGTTTCACAATATCGGCACCTACTTTTTCGCTGCGCTCTAAAAGCTTTTCTTCTTCAATGATTGAAATGTTAGCTAAAGCAGCTGCGCATGATACTGGATTTCCACCAAAAGTAGAACCATGTCCGGCTGTTGGCCATTTCTCATGCAGTTCTCGGCTTGCTACAATCGCTCCTAGTGGCATACCACCGGAAAGAGCTTTTGCTAAAACTAAAATATCTGGTGTGACTCCAGCATGTTCTGCGGCAAACATTTTTCCAGTGCGCCCAAATCCCGTTTGCACTTCATCAAAGATAAGCAGAATGCCATAATCATTCGCTATGTCTCTCAGTGCGCGTAAAAAGCTAGAAGGAGCAGGGTAATAGCCTCCTTCGCCCATGACTGGCTCAATAACAATCGCCGCTACGCGTGAAGGATCCACTCGCAGTTCAAACAGCTTTTGCAGTTGATTTAAGCAATATGCTTCCGCTTCTTCCTCGTCAATATTAGAAAGCTGACTTGGATACGGATAAGGCGCGTGATACACTTCTCCCAAAATCGGCTCGTAGTAGCTTCGGTACTTGGAGCTTGAAGCCGTAATAGCTGTAGCTCCTAATGTACGGCCATGAAAAGAACCTTCAAAAGCAATAATCGCTGGTCTGCCAGTGGCCGCTTTTGCTAACTTAAGCGCTCCATCAATAGCTTCTGCGCCTGAGTTTGAAAAGAAAACCGTATCTAAGTTTCCTGGCGTAATTTGCGCAAGTTTTTCCGCCAAATTCACAGCTGTTTCATAGTATCCGTAATTTAAACCGAGGTGAAGCAGCTGATCTGCTTGTTTTTTAATCGCTTCTACCATCTTTTCATGTGTATGACCTACTGCATTGACAGCTACTCCTGACACAAAATCAATATATTCCGTGCCATCAGCTGTCCAAAATTTCGCACCGTGCGCTTTTTCAATAACAAGCTCTGTTACTCTTGTCATCACGGGTGATAAATGTTTTTTGCCTTTGATTTGAAGCTCTTCTGTTTTATTTTGCACTTTCATATGACTCATCCTTTCTTATGTGCTGATGAAAAATAGAAAACGCATGATCTAGCAATCTCACTATTTCATCAACTTCTGATTTCGTTATATTTAAAGGAGGACTAATAATGATATGTTCTCCTTTATGTCCATCTACAGATCCGGACCCTGGATAAAATACGCCTCCAAGCTCCATACAAATTTCATTGAGCTTTTCGCTGGCTGCTTCGCCTGGCTCGAAAAATATCTGTTGATTGGCGTCTTTCATTAGTTCTAATCCAATTAAAAGTCCGCGGCCGCGAATATCTGAAATATACGGATGCTTGCGCTGCAGCGCTACTAAACATTCCATTAAATACGCACCTTGAGTTTCTACATTTTGAAGGATATTTACTTCTTCATACATGTCCAAAGCAGCAAGTCCTGCCGCTATCGAAACAGGATGTCCACTGTACGTATAGCCGTGAAGGAATTTTCCGCCGCTATTTTCTAACAGTCCTTGAATCAGACGGTCATGGACAACCATTCCTCCTAAAGGAGCGTACCCTGCTGAAACTCCTTTACCAAACGTTAGAATATCCGGTTCGATTCCGAATTGTTCCACTGCAAAATCAGTTCCTGTTCTCCCAAAGCCTGTCATCACTTCATCAACAATCAAAAGAATGTCATAGCGGCTGCAGAGCTCACGTACTTTTTTGAAATAGTCAAGCGGAGGCACGACAGCTCCTTGCTGACTTCCTACAATCGGCTCTGCGATAAAAGCTGAAATATTTTCTGGACCAAGCTCTAAAATGGTGCGTTCAATATCGGTGATGCAGCTCCAGTTTTGATTTGCCACGCAGTCTTCTTGATTGCGATTATACGGACAGCGATGACAATAAGGAGAATACACGTGCGCAAAATGTAAAAGATTAGGTGTGTAAGGATATCGTCTTTTTACATCTCCTCCAGCTGATAGTGCCCCTATCGTATTTCCGTGATAGGACTGCCACCTTCCGATTACGATGTGTTTTTGCGTCTTTCCGGCATCTCTGTGATATTGCCTTGCTAATTTTAATGCACTTTCATTGGCTTCTGATCCTCCTGATGTAAAATAGACTTTGTTTAAATGGAGTGGAGCCATTTTACCGATTTTTCCTGCAAGTTTATGCAAAACATCTGTTTCAAAACGTAATGTATGAACAAACGCCGCTTTTTTAGCCTGATCAGCCATCGCCTCGGCTATTTTTACAATGCCGTGCCCTAAGTTTGCCGCTACGGCCCCGGAGCAGCCGTCTAAATACTTTTTTCCTTGTTCATCTATTAAGTAGCTTCCTTGACCGTGCGTAATCATAGGGTACTTTTTTGTTAAATCTCTATGAAAAACATAATCTCTTTTTATTTCGTCCATCTTTCCACCACCATCGCCATTCCTAATCCTCCTGCAACGCAAATAGTAGCAAGGCCGTATCGTCTTTTTTGCTTGTGGAGCTCATGACACAGAGTTGTGATGATTCTTGCCCCGGAGCAGCCTAAAGGATGTCCAAGCGCAATTGCTCCTCCGTTTACATTCACTTTCTCTGATGTGATGTCCCATTCTCTTAAGCAAGCAATACTTTGGGCGGCAAATGCTTCGTTTAATTCAATTAAGTCCATATCATTTAAGCTTAAACCGGCTTTAGTTAAAGCAATTTGCGAAGCAGAAACGGGGCCAATTCCCATTTCCTTTGGAGAGACGCCGGCTGCGGCAAACGACACAACCTTTGCCATAGGTGTTAATCCGAGGTGCTCAGCTTTTTCTTCCGACATCATCAGCAGCATCGAAGCGCCATCGTTTCTTCCGGATGAATTTCCAGCTGTCACCGTTCCATTTCTTTGAAAAACGGGCTTAAGCGTACCAAGCTTTTCTTTGCTAGTAAGACGAGGAAATTCATCTGTTGCAAAATGCCTCATTCCTTCTTTTACAGGAACCGGTATAATTTCTTCTTCGAACAAATCAAGTTCTATAGCCCGCCTAGCTTTTTCCTGACTATAAAAAGCAAACTCATCTTGTTCCGTGCGGCTAATGCTATACTTTTCAGCAAGCCACTCCGCCGTCTGTCCCATTGTAAACGTTCCGTATAGCGTTTCAGGCTGTGATTTTGGCTGACTTTCTGTGTTAGAGTCATAGAGTGTTAAATCACCAACGTGAAAACCAAAACGAGTGCCTACCATATAGTGCGGTGCTTGAGACATGCTTTCCACTCCTCCAGCTAATACCGTTTCGGCTTGACCTGATAAAATGGACATAGCGCCATTCATCACAGCCTGCATGCCTGAGCCGCACTGGCGGTGCACGGTATAAGCAGGAATACGTTCAGAGAATTGAGCTTTAAGCCCGGCTACTCTCGCTATATTAGGAGCATGAGCGCTTTGTTTCGTTTGTCCGACAATAATTTCATCAACAATCTCTGATGTATATCCGGCTGAAGACAAATTGTTTTTCATCACAAGAGAGACTAGTTCTTCTGGAAGCGTATCTGCAAGCGAACCGCCAAACTTTCCAATAGGAGTTCGAAATGCATTTACAATCACTGCCATTATGCCGTCACCTCATTGTCTTTGCTAAACAATGTAGAAACATGAAAAGAAGCCTCTGTTTTTTGTTTTACTTCCTCTAAAGAAACACCCGGAGCTGTTTCAAGAAGTTCAAGACCAAGATCGGTTACCGAAAAGACAGCTAATTCCGTAATAATCATATCGACTCGTCGCTCTGAAGTAAGCGGATAGCTTAAATTCCTAACTAGCTTTGACTCTCCTTGACTATTCGTATGAAGAGTCGTCACAATCACTTTTTTCGATCCTTCTAATAAATCCATTGCTCCTCCTACGCCAAGAACACTTTTCCCAGGGACAGCCCAGTTCGCAATTCGCCCTGCTTCATCTACTTGAAGCACTCCAAGAATGGATACATTCACATGACCTCCGCGTATCATCGCAAAAGAATCGGCGCTGTTAAAAAATGAGGCACCTTCCAAGACCGTGACGGGAAGCTTCCCAGCATTCACAAGCTCTGGATCTATATAGGTTTCTTCAGGAGTAGGGCCAACGCCGAGAATTCCGTTTTCTGAATGTAAAAACACGTGAACATCGGGTGAAATATAATTAGCAACCAAAGTAGGAATCCCTATCCCTAAGTTCACTACATCTCCGTGACAAAGCTCTTTTGCAGCGCGCGCAGCAATATATTGTTTGACTTTCATCTTATTTTTCTCCTTTCACTACAATATAAGTAACGTATAAATGAGGAGTGATAATTTCTTCAGGAGAAATTTGTCCAACTTCAACCACTTCTTCTACTTCAGCAATCACGATATCAGCGGCCGTTGCCATCATTGGATTAAAGTTTCTTGCTGATTTGCTGTAAATAAGATTTCCGAGTCGGTCTGCTTTTTTAGCTTTTATAAGCGCTACATCTGCGTGCAGCGATTCTTGCAAAACATATTTCTTTCCTTTTAATACTCGTTCTTCTTTTCCTTCAGCGAGCTGAGTCCCTACGCTCACAGGCGTGTAAAATCCTCCAATGCCCGCACCTCCTGCTCTAATAGCCTCGGACATTGTTCCTTGCGGGATAAGCTCCACTTGAAGTTCTTGTTGTTGATAGGCATGTACAACTTCAGGATTGGAAGTAAAATACGAACCTATAGCTTTTTTCACTTGTTTTCTTTGAACCAATATACCCAATCCTTTTCCAGGTTCACCGAGGTTATTACTAATAATCTCTAAATCTTTAAGATTTGATTTGGCAATCGCCTCAATTAGACTAAGCGGGCTTCCTACAAGACCAAATCCACCTACCATAATGCGTGCGCCATCAGTTATTTTTCCTACTGCTTCTTCGCGCGTGATGATTTTGTTCATTTTGTTTCCTCCTTTTCTTTTTATATTTCACAGCGCTTTACACGAAAAAAACCAAGCAGGACACAATGACTCCCCAAAGAAACAGGGACGTCCCCCATTCTTTGTAAAGCGTGTGTGTCTGCTTGGTTTTAATAAGACCATGAAAAGAGGTTGTCTTCTCACTTTATTCTAACCAAACGCTATGTAATTTTTTGATTTACATTATCCCAGTAACGTTGGATTGCAGCCTGAAGCGCTACGATAATCGCCTGTTGAGATGGAGCAAAATAATAATTTTGAATACGTTCAATAAGAGGTTCAATTCCATCTGCAAGGCAGTAACCAATAAGCAGCTTCCGGAAAAAATTTTGCGTCAGCTCCGTAATAAACGTAAACTCAGCATTTACAATTTTATGCTCTGTCAGATCCACTTCTAGTACAATTCCCGCATGCTTATACATTTCATACATGGAAGTTCCCTGTGGAGCTTTTGCATATCCTGTCACAATGACTGTATTCAGTATTTGCATGCCCCTTAATCTCCTTTTAAAAACTATTTAATTACTCCGCACATTTACACTAATAATTCTGAAAGGTCAAATGAGACTAACTCATATGCTTTTAGTTATGTAAGTGCTTTCATTTTTAAAAAGATATGTTCTTACACAACTAATATTTCGCCTTTTCTAGACAAAATCCTTCTTTTCTTTTAAAAAAACTTTCTATTTTTTTATTTATTCGGCTTTATTGAAATTTATTCGAATCTCCATCAAACTTTTCATCTGCTATACGGATGGACTCTGTTGGACAGCCTTCAAACGCATCTATTAAATCGGCTTCTAACTCTTGGGGCACTTCAACAGTGCCTTGATTATCATCAAGGATAACGAACGCAATTCCTTCATCATCATAATCATAAATATCAGGTGCCGCAGCTCCGCATGCGCCGCACGCAATACACGTTTCTTTATCGACTATTGTATATTTCCCCATGATCATTCTCCTAACTAAGTTTAAAAGTTATTACTTATTACCAGCCGCGTTCTTGCATACGATTTTCTGGTAATAATGATGAAATTTCAATTCCTTTCATTGCACTTCCTAGCCCTTTTGACAAGCTTGCAATCAGTTCATAATCTTGATAATGCGTTGTTGCCTCAACGATTGCTCGAGCAAATTTTTCAGGGTTGTCGGATTTAAAGATTCCTGAACCAACGAACACGCCGTCTGCTCCAAGCTGCATCATTAACGCTGCGTCCGCGGGTGTTGCTACGCCGCCTGCTGCAAAGTTTACAACCGGTAAGCGGCCTTCACGTTTAATTTGCAGTAATAGCTCATAAGGGGCACCTAATAGTTTGGCTTCTGTCATTAACTCGTCTTCATCCATGCCTACCACTTTACGTACTTGAGCGTTGACTTGGCGCATATGACGCACTGCTTCCACGATATTTCCTGTTCCTGGTTCGCCTTTTGTACGAAGCATCGAAGCACCTTCACCAATTCGTCTTGCTGCTTCCCCTAAATCACGGCATCCGCATACAAATGGAACCGTAAATGTACTTTTGTTAAGGTGATATTCCTCATCAGCTGGAGTAAGTACTTCACTTTCATCAATGTAGTCTACACCCATTGCTTCTAGCACGCGTGCTTCAACAATATGGCCGATTCGGGCTTTTGCCATAACTGGAATGGATACAGCGTTCATCACTTCTTCAACAATTGTTGGGTCTGCCATACGAGACACGCCGCCTGCTGCACGAATATCAGCTGGAACACGCTCCAATGCCATAACAGCAACAGCGCCTGCTGCCTCTGCAATTTTTGCCTGTTCTGCATTGATCACGTCCATGATAACGCCGCCTTTTTGCATTTCTGCCATTCCCCGCTTCACGCGGTCCGTTCCATTTCTCACCATATTCAATTCCTCCTTTATATGTTCAAACACTTATTATGCAACTTCCATGCCAGTGTTAAAATATAGAAGAAATTAGTAAAAAGTACTGATTTTTATGCCAAATTATTAAGCGGTTTTTAAAAATTTGGCAGGCGAAAGCCAATTTTTTAAACTAAAACAGCTTCCATCCCTATTAGAGACGGAAGCTGTTTTGTTAAGGAACCAACACTAATTTTCCGGTCGTTTTTCTTCCTTGAAGCAGACGATGTACATGTGCTGCTTCTTCAAGTGAAAATGTACCGCCCAGCATTAATTTTAACTGACCGGAATTCACGTAGTTTAATAGCTCATGCAGGCTTTGCTGATAAAGTGCTGGTTTTGCCATCATTTGAGGTAAGAAAAAGCCGAGAACCGCCTGATTTTTTTCCATCAGGCGAGCAGGGTTAAACTTTACAGATTTTCCGCTAGCCATTCCGTAAAAAACGAGGCGCCCAAATGGTGCAAGACATTGAAGAGATTCATAGAATATATGCCCTCCTACCATTTCTAAAATAATATCGGCTCCTTTTCCTTCTGTTACTTCTAAAATCCGTTTTTCCCAGCCTGTTTCTGTATAGTTAATCACTTCGTCGGCTCCAAGATTTTTTGCAAGCTCAAGCTTTTCTTTAGAGCTCGCTGTAGCAATAACTTTTCCAGCTCCAAAAATTTTCGCAAGCTGAACAGCTAAGGTTCCGACGCCGCCTGCTGCTGCATGAACGATGACGGTTTCTCCTTTTTCAAGGCGACCCATTGTTTTTAAAATATGATAAGCCGTTAGTCCTTGAAGAGGCAAAGCAACGGCCTGTGTTAAATCCACATTCTCCGGCAACGGAATAAGGCCTCTTGAATCTGCCAGCGTGTACTCAGCGTATCCTGTTGCTCGATTAGATCCCAGCAGTGTCACGACTTTTGTACCTACTTTTATCCCTTGTACATCCTCGCCTACTTCAACCACTTCGCCTGCTACTTCAGAGCCTGGAATAAAAGGCAGCGGCGTTTCGACTACATATGCTCCTTCGCGCCGCGCAGCGTCGGCATAATTAACGCCAATTGCCGCAACTTTAATGAGCACATCTTTCTTTTTAGGTACAGGGCGTGCAATATCGATAACTTGCAGAACATCAGGCCCTCCATACTGCGTGAATTGAATAGCTTTCATCTTTTATATCCCCCTCTTATTTCCCTTGAAATAGTGGCTTTCTTTTTTCTTTAAATGCAGATATTCCTTCTTGATGATCACTCGTTTCTACCATAAGAACTTGCGTTAGCCTTTCTTGTTCAAGCACTTGTTCTAGCGTTAAATGGAATGAATCGTTGACGATTTTTTTCATTTTTCCGTACGCTTTCGTTGGCCCTTGTGATAAACGGCTTGCAAAAGACGTAACCTCATCTTTCAACTGATCTAACGGCACTACACGGTTCAAAAAACCGGCTTTGTAAGCCGTATCGGCATCCAGAGGCTCTGCTAAAAATAGCAGTTCTTTAGCTTTGTGGGGCCCAACGACCTTTGTGAGAAAGTAAAGACCTCCTCCATCTGAAATCAATCCCACTTGAGAAAAGCTTAATACAAATCGGCTTTCTTGTGATGCGATGATAAAGTCAGAAGCGAGAGCTAAATTAAAAGCAGCTCCTGCTGCAAACCCATGAACTGCTGAAATAATTGGCTTCTCTAGATTTTGCATCGCTAAAATGCATTCATTTAAACGGCCGATATGTTCATAAACATCAGCTCCCGATGCTTGACCCATCGTTTTTACATCGCCTCCGGCAGAAAACGAGCGCCCCGCTCCATTTAATATAACCACTTTAATAGACTCATCGCTTTGTGCCTGTTTTATTTCAGCTGTTAACTTTTCAATCATTTCCTCACTGAATGCATTTAAACGATCCGGTCGATTTAACGTTAAAGATAAAATAGTCCCTTGCTTTTCTACTACTAAATCACTCATAATTTCGACTTCCTCCTCTTTGCTTTGTATTAAACGATAAGCCACCCGCCGTCTACTAATAAATCACTTCCCGTCATATACGATGCCTCTTTAGACGCTACAAAAGCAATAACATTTGCAATTTCATCTGGTTTACCTACACGTTTTAAAGCCGTATTTTTTTCGATTGCCTTAGTGAAGCGCTCATTTTCAAGTCCAGGCTGTGTTAAAGGTGTTTCTACGAATCCAGGAGACACAGAGTTTACTCTGATTCCGTGAGGTGCTAATTCAAATGCCATTGCTTTTGTAAAGTTGATTAAAGCAGCTTTAGCAGCGCTATAGTGGGGAATTTGCGCACCTGCTTTATGTCCTGAAAGAGAAGCGATGTTAACAATAGAGCGATTTTCTGCTATTTCTTCAGTTAAAAAAGGAATCAAATGTTTTGTTACAAGAAATACGCTTGTTAAATTGACGTCCTGCACCTGTTTCCACTGTTCAAGCGTTGTTTCTTTGATTGTGGAATTAACAGATCCGCCTGCGTTATTAATTAATAAATGAATTTGTCCGTACTTTTCTTTTATAAACTCAGCAAGCTCTTTGACGTCTTCTTCTTTCGTTACGTCAGCTGGGAAAATATCTGTACATTTTCGTTCACACCGTGTGTCAATAGCGGATGCAGCCTGTATTAGTTTTTCTTTCGTTCGCCCCACAAGAATGACGCGAGCGCCTTCTTTCGCCATTCTTTGAGCGGTCGCTTCTCCAATGCCGCTTCCAGCTCCTGTAATAACAGCTATTTGCCCTTCAAAACGCATCATAATACCCCTCCTTATACAACATATCGTCCGCTGTCGATAAATTCACGGGCAATGTCTCGATTGCGCATGAACTCTCCTTCACTTTGCAAATCATTCATCCATTTTCCAAGAATTGTGCGGTACTGTCGGTGTTTTTCACCCGTTAACATCCCGTTTATTAATTGTCGAGCCTGCTTTTCAATTTCAAAGAGCGTTTCACTAACAACTGTTGCTGTGAGCTTGCTTTTTAACGTTTCTTTTTCTTCTCCATTTCTGGTTACAGCTTTTTCCACGCGCAGCACAGATGACTCCATAGCGAATAGCCCAATAGCAATTTCTGCTAGTTTCATCAGCGTTTCTTGTTCTTGCGCTAGATTTGTCTGAAACGTTTGGAATGCTGTTCCTAGCAATGCAAGAAATAAATGCCTTGTTGTAATAACAGCCTGCTTTTCTCGTGCTAGAAGTTCATTTGAAGATATTTCCCACTGACCGCTCATCAATTCACTAACGGCATGTTCTACTCGTTTGTTCAGCTCTATTTCTCCTTTGCCTGCTTTTTTTAGAAGCTGAGTTGGAAGCAAAAGGCGGTTGATTTCATTTGTACCTTCAAAAATACGATTGATGCGTGAGTCACGGTATACTTGTTCGATTTTATATTCTTGAATAAATCCTGCTCCGCCATGAAGCTGCAGCGATTCATCGGCAATTAAATCAAGAGTTTCCGATCCATACACTTTACACACTGAACATTCCATTGCAAATTCAGCCAGCTGTTTAGCTACTAACTTATGATTTTCACTTTCATATAGTCCACCAAGCGCCTCTTCTAGTAAACCAGCTGTACGGTACTGGATAGATTCAGATGCAAAAATACGAGCCGCCATTTTTGCTATTTTTTCTTTTGAAGCGTTAAATTCCGCAATAGCTGTTTTAAACTGCTTGCGTTCTTTTGTATAACCTAAAGCAAGTTCAAACGCATATTTTGCTGCGCCCATACATGCAGAACCTAAGTTAAAACGTCCAAGGTTTAAGACGTTCAACGCAATTAAGTGACCTCTTCCTACTTGTCCAAGTACGTTTTCTACGGGTACTAAACAATCTTCATAAATAACCGGGCGAGTAGACGACCCTTTAATCCCCATTTTCTTTTCTTCTGGCCCGAGAGACAGTCCTTCAAAATCTTTTTCTACAATAAAAGCGGTAAAATGTTCTCCGTCTACTTTTGCATATGTGATGAACGTATCTGAAAAGGCAGCATTGGTAATGTACTGCTTCGTTCCATTTAATACATAATGCGTTTTTTCAGGATTTAATACGGCTTTTGTTTGGGCTGCAAGAGCATCAGAACCAGCTTCTGGCTCTGTCAAACAGTAGGCGCCAATATATTCACCGCTTGCCAATTTGGGCAAGTATTTTTCTTTTTGCTTTTTGGTACCAAAATACGTAATAGGAAGTGTCGCAATGCATGTATGATTAGAATGAGCGACTCCATATCCGCTTGTCCGGCCGATGATTTCACCGACGAGTCCTTTGCTTACTTTATCAAGACCTAGTCCTCCATATGCTTCTGGAATACTGTGAGCAAGAAGTCCGAGTTCGCCTGCTTTGTGCATCAATTCTACTACTTTATCAAAATCTTGCTGCTCAATGTCACTGTGGTAAGGGTCGACTTCTTTTTCAATAAACTGCTTTGCTGTCTGAGCGATCATACGATGCTCATCCGTTAAGTCTTCAGGTGTATAGACGTGCTGCGCAGATGTTTTTTTTAGTAAAAATGATCCGCCTGTTGCTTCGGTTTTCATTTCAGACATATCATTTCCTCCCCGTTTACTAGCTTTTTCTTCACTACCTTAGGAACTACAGAATAGACGTTTTTCCGGCTTACAAAGCCAATTTCGTCTAGAAAGCCATACTGAGTGAGCATTTCTCCTACGGCTGAGTGTTTCAATATTTCAACAGATGAATGCTCATAAGCCTTATACAAAAGCAGTGCGGCTTTTGCAGCATCCGTTAAATAAAATGTTTTTAGTTGCAGAAGACAGCTTATAAAGTACCCCGCTCCATATAAATCTTCTAGACAGAAGCGATCGGATGAACCTGAACAAACCAATAAAACAGTTTCATCTTGACTTGGTTGACAAACAGCACTGGCAACCGCTTCTCCGTTTAACAGTGAAGCTGCATAGACATGTTTTGCTTTTTCAGCGTTATGAATGGCCACCGTTCCATTAGTGGTGGACAAAATAACCGTTTTATCTTGAACATGCTGCTTTATCGTGCTGGGGCTTGGATCAAAAAAGCCTTCAATCGTTTTCCCTCTATATTCGCCTACAAGCGCAATTTCGTCAGGCTTATACGTTTTTGCTTTATTGCGCGCTTCTTCTTCGTTTTTTACGGGAATAACCTCTATTGCTCCTTGTTGTAAAGCAGCCGCAATTGTTGAAGTAGCCAATAAGACGTCAAATATAACGACCGTTTTTCCTTCTAGCTTTTTGGCAAGAAGCTCTTCTTTTTTGAGTATTACGTGAACTTTTCTTTTCATATATGCCCGCGTTCTGTATGCAGAGCATGAATAATCAGCGTTTTTACATACTCTCCAAATTGTGAAAACCGTTTGTCATTTGTTTGGCCTTTTTTATAACGGTAATAAATTTGCTGACAAATGACAGCAAGTTTGAAGTACGCAAACTTCAGGTAAAAGTCAATGTGTGACACATCTCGTCCGCTTTTTTTAGCATACGCTTCCACAAAATCTCGACGGGAATAAAAGCTTTTTTGCACAGTAACAGGTGGGTTCCCCAATCCTCTTTTTAAAAGTTCAGGGTCGCTGTCTTCCATCCAATAGCTCATCGCCACTCCCAAATCAGCAAGCGGGTCTCCAACGGTTGTCATTTCCCAGTCAAATAATCCTACAATTTTATTTCCATCCGGTGAAAATAACGTATTGTTAAGCTTATAATCATAGTGAATAATGGTTGAATGCTGTGAAGTGGGGATGTGTGTGGTCAACCATTTCTTTAGTGCTTCTACTTCCGGTATGTCACTTGTTTTTGATTTTTCATAACGATGAATCCAGCCGTGTACTTGACGTTCTAAAAAACCTTCAGGCTTGCTGATTTCTTCAAGGAGCGTACCTTTATAAGGAACGTCATGAAGCTGAACAAGGACATCTACCATTTGTTCTGAAATACGACGGCAAAGTTCGCTAGTTCCTTTCACGTCTTCTGGAAACGCTGTGTCGATGAGAACACCGTGCTTTCGCTCCATTAAAAAAAAGGGTTTCCCGACCACCGTTTCATCTTCACAAAACACATACGGCCTAGGAGCGAGAGGGAAAGATTTCGATAAAACAGATAAAATCTTGTATTCTCTTTCCATGTCATGCGCTTTTGGCGCAACTGGCCCAAATGGCGGGCGTCTCAACACCGCCTCCCATTCTCCGACTGAAAGAGCGTAGGTTAAATTGGACGCACCCGATCCAAATTGCTTGATTAAAAGAGGCTCTTTAGGTAAATCAGGAATCGAAACACGGAGAAACTGATGCAGTTTTTCCGTGTTTAATTCCTCTCCTTTTCGTACAGGAATGATTTGTGACATTCTTTTACCACCTGCTTTTTTATAGTTAAACAGCTACTTTATAATTCATCAAAAACTGCTTAATGTCCGCTGGAATAGAAATGCTTTTTTGTGCATCAAAATCAAAGTACACGATGACAGCTTCTCCTTTAGCAATCAGCGATCCCGTCTTGCTGTCGGTAATTTCATGGCCAATTGTAAAGCTTTTATTGCCGACATTAGATACAAAGGTTTTAATCGTTAACACTTGATTAAAATATCCTTGCGCAACAAAATCACATTTAGTAGACGCTAAAATATACTCCCACTTTTTTGTATGCATGGATGCTCCCATTTCTTCAAAAAAAGCAATGCGTGCCTCTTCTAAATAAATGAAATAGCTCGTATTGTTAATGTGACCGAGTGCGTCTGTTTCGCAAAAACGCACTTTGACCTGTGTTTCATACATGGTTTTCTCCTCCTTTACTTATGTGAAAAAACAGCGGGACGCTTTTCAATAAATGCTGATACTCCTTCTTTAATATCTTCTGTTTGAAAGACTTCTTCAAACAGCTCTGCCTCAAGTTCAAGACCTTCAGATAGTGTACGATTCATTCCTTCGTTTACCGCTGCCTTAATTCGAGAAAGTGACGGAAGAGAGTGACGGTTAAATTTCTTAGCCAGCTCTTTTGCTTTTTCGAGCCCTTTTCCTTTAGGCGTTACATGATTGGCAAAGCCTGCATGAAGTGCTTCTTCCGCCGAAACAGGACTGCCGGCAAACATCCATTCTTTAGCTTTAGATGCGCCGATTACGCGCGGAAGACGCTGAGTTCCGCCGCCTCCGGGAAACAATCCGAGCTTCACTTCCGGAAGACCGATTTGAGCATGTTCTTCAGCAATGCGTATATCAGCGGTTAGTGAAAGTTCGCACCCTCCCCCAAACGTTAAACCGTTTAACACGACAATTGTTGGTTTTTCAATGTTTTCAAGTTTTTGCAAAACACGATGGGTTTTCATAAACTCTTCTTTAATACCGCTTTGTCCCATTAGCTGTGGAAATTCTTTAATATCAGCTCCAGCCATAAACGCCCGGTCGCCCGCTCCCGTTAAAATGATTGTAATGACATCAGGATCTTTACTAAGCTCTTCATACGTTTCTTCAAGCTGCTGCACAACAGCCTGGCTCATTACATTTAAAGGCGGATTATCAATGGTTACAATAGCTGTTTTCTCTTCTTTTTCAATACGTACAAATTTTTTCATCATTGCTTCACTCCCTGTGTGTGGTATGTGTAAAAACCTTTTCCTGTTTTGCGTCCAAGCTCGCCTTTTTGAACTTTTTCTTCTATGCACGCAGCTGGCTTGTCCTCAGGGTCCCCTGTTTCGCTATAGCGCTGCTGCATCACAAAATATCCGACGTCAATTCCTGAGAGATCCATCAATTCAAAAGGACCGATCGGGTGATTGAGCGCTTTTTTGCAAATCATATCAATGTCTTCAAAATCTGCGTATCCATTTTCGTAAAGGAAAACGGCTTCTTTTTGCAGCGCTCCTAAAATTCGATTGGCAATAAAACCTGAGATTTCTTTTTTCAGAAGGACTGCTGTGCGATTAATTTGCTTGCAAACTTCCATTGTCGTTTGAGCTGTTTGTTCACTTGTCTTTTCACTCATCACAACTTCTACGCAGTCCATTACAAGAGGAGGAAAAAAGAAATGCATGTTAACGATTTGCTCTGGACGGTTTGTTGCACTTGCAATAAGCGAGTTAACAATTGTTGAACTATTCGATGCTAAAATGGCGTGACTTGGTGCGTACTCATCTATTTCTTTAAAGACGCTTTGTTTTACATCTAACTTTTCTACAACAGCTTCAATCACAAAATCAGCACTTGAAACCGCTTCCTTTAATGTGCTTGTAAAAGACAACCTTTGAAATGCGACTTCTTTAGCATCAGAGGAAATTTTGCCTTTGTGAACCCACTTGTCTATAATTGCTTCCAGCTTATTTTTTGCCTTTATGAGTGATTGTTCATTCATATCTTGAATAATTGTTTCATATCCTCCAAGTGCACAAAGCATACCAATTTGATGTCCCATTTGTCCTGCGCCAATGACAGCAATACGCTGTATATCTTTACTATTCATGTTATAGCCTCCTTTTAATATAAAAGGAGAGAAAGAGCTTATACTTTCCCACCTTTTACGAGCACTGTCCAGCCTAGCAGCTACTGTGACTGAATACCTTTCATTAACATCTTATAAAAAATAGCCGCAACTTCTCGATCTGACTTTTCACCATCCGGCTGAAACCAAAAATAGCTCCAATTTGTCATTCCTAATATGCCTAGCGTCACGATATCTGAAGGCAAATCTGAACGGAACTGCCCTGCTTCCATTCCTTTTTCAATAATTTCCTGTACGTTTTCTTTAAAACGATCGCGCTTTGGAATGATTTGCTGTAAGTGTTCTTCACTCAAATGACGCATCTCTCGAAAAAACACTTTAGCTCGAAGACCTTCTTTCTCAATATCATGAACAAGTTTAAAAATAATGCTGTGCAGCTTTTCAGGATAAGATATTGTCTTATCTGCAAGAATCGTCTCTTGGTTTTCTATTAATCTTTCAATATATTGAAGGTGAATATCCATTAAAAGCTCTTGCTTGCTTTTAAAATAATAATAAAACGTTCCTTTTGTGACGTTTAATTCATTTACAATATCTTGAATAGACGTTTCTTTGAAACCTTTTTGAGCAAAAAGCTGAATGCTTCGTTCCATCATCAAATCTTTCATCGTCAAACCCTCTCTGTCTTTTCTCATTTTCACAAATTATACCATGGCTTAGAGGGAGCTTTTGAAAAAGTTTGTTTATGTTCAGCTTCTTTACATCGTTTCTTTCACCACTTCTTCTCGCAGTGCTCTTCGTAAAATTTTTCCTACATTGGTCTTAGGAAGCTCAGCGCGAAACTCAAAGATTCGCGGAATTTTGTAAGCTGCAAGATGATGTCGACAATAAGAAGTAAGCTCTTCTTCAGAAAGAGATTTTCCTTCTTTCACTACCAAAATCGCTTTAATTGTTTCTCCTCTGTAAGGATGCGGAACGCCAATGACAACGGCTTCTTTAATGTGGCTGTGCTCATATAAAACTTCTTCAATATCTCGAGGATACACATTAAAACCACTCGCAATAATCATATCTTTTTTGCGATCAACAATGGATAAATAACCATCTTCGTCTATCTGTCCAATATCTCCTGTGTACAGCCAGCCGTTTCTAAGCGCGTGAGCTGTTTCTTCAGGCTGATTCCAATAGCCCTTCATAACTTGAGGGCCTTTAATCACTATTTCTCCAAGCTCTCCTCTTGGCAGTTCTTTTGTTCCTGTAGCCACGTCTACAATTTTATAAGCAGTTTGCGGAACGCCAAGTCCGACTGTGCCTGGCTTTCGTTCACAAAACGGCAGGTTGCAATGGGTAACGGGGGACGCTTCTGATAAGCCGTACCCTTCTAACACTTTAGCACCCGTTTTTCGTTCGAACTCTTTCATCAGCTCAACAGGCATTGGCGCACTGCCGCTGTTGCAGATGCGAATACTTTCGATATTGTATTCTTCTGCCTGCGGATGATTGGTAATCGCGACATACATAGTTGGCACTCCAGGAAAAATACTAGGCTGCTCTTTTTTGATTGTATTTAGTACTTCTTCTAAATCAAAACGCGGCAATAGCAATATTTCATTTCCGCAAAGAATTGATAAATGCATACAGGAAGTCATGCCAAATACGTGAAACAATGGAATAACGGTTAAGCATTTTTCTTTTCCTAATTCAATATCATGTTTAAATATTTCGTATGATTGAACTGCGTTTGTGTAAATGTTTGTATGTGTAAGCATCGCACCTTTAGATGGTCCGGTCGTTCCTCCCGTATATTGAAGAACAGCAATATCGTGTGCTGGATGGATGACCGGCTGATTAAATTCATGCTTAATGGTTAGAAAATCTAAGAAGGAAAGGTCTGGTGCTGTAGGAACAAAAGGTTTTTGCAAGCTGACGGTTATCGCTTCTTCTATCTCAACACGATTCCTTATCTCTTGAAGTCTCGTATAAAAATCATCGAGTAGAATTATTTTTTTTGCGCCGGAATCGTGTAAAATATGCTCTAGTTCTTGTTCGACAAGCATGGGGTTGACCTGAGTGACAATGCCGCCCGCTGCTACAATGCCAAAATAGCTTATTATATATTGCGGACAATTTGGCAGCATAATTGCTACACGATCTCCTTTTTTAATCCCTTTTTTCTGCAGTGCTCCTGCAAATACGCGAACTGAGTGGTACAGCTCCTGGTACGTTAACGTATGCTGATACATGCGCGTGGCTGTGTGAGCAGGATAACGTTCGGCTGTTTCTTTCAGCATATCAAATAGTGAAATATCTTCGATGTGAATGTCATGAGTGTAGGCTTCTGGATAAGGTGTAAACCATTTTTTAACGTCTTCCATTGAGTAACTCCTTTCTTATTCACATAGCATGAACTCCACCGTCTACTGTCAGAATATCGCCCGTAATATAATTAGACGCTGCAGAAGCAAGAAAAACAGCCGCTCCTTTTAAATCAGCTTCGGAGCCAAAGCGTTTTAAAGGGGTTTGACTTAGAAAATAATCTTTTCCTTGTTCCATAATCGCACCTGACATTTTAGTAGGAAAAAATCCCGGCGCAATTGCATTAACTTGAATATTATGCTGTCCCCATTTGACAGCTAAATCTTTCGTGAACGTAATGACCGCTCCTTTACTCGTGTTGTACCCGATTGTATCCATATACTGAGGGTCCGTTCCTCCAAGACCCGCAATTGAAGCAATGTTAATAATCTTACCAGCTTTTTGTTTAATCATTTCTTTTCCAGCTTCTTGTGACATTAAAAACGTGCCCGTCACATTAATATTCATCACTTTTTGCCATGCTTCAAGAGGCATTTCTTCAGCCGAAGCTCCCCACGTAGCTCCGCTGTTGTTAATTAAAATATCGATGCGTCCAAATGTTTCAATCGTTTGATGCACGACATTTTTAATATCTTCAGGCTGACTGATGTCGCATGCTAAAGCGAGGGTTTTTACGCCCATGGTGGCCAATCGATCAGCCACTTGCTGACATGCTTCTTTTTTTCTTGAGCATAGAACAATATTTGCCCCTGCCTCTGCAAGCCCTTCTGCCATTTGCTCTCCTAATCCTCTGCCTCCTCCGGTAATAATAGCTGTTTTTCCAGTTAAATCAAACAGATCCTTTATGTGCATAGGTTGCCTCCTGTTCTTGATAGGATTTTAGCTCAAGTCTTGCAAGCTGTGCTTTGTGCACTTCGTCTGGACCATCGGCAAGGCGCAAAGTGCGGGCATTTGCCCAAAGTGCCGCAAGCGGCGTGTCTTCTGAAACACCTGCTGCTCCAAATACTTGAATGGCACGATCAATGACTTTTAAAGCCATAGCAGGAGCTATTACTTTAATCATGGCAATTTCTTTCCGCGCTTTTTTATTTCCAACTGTGTCCATCATATAAGCAGCTTTTAATGTTAATAAGCGAGCTTGCTCAATTTCAATACGCGATTCTGCCACCCATTCTTGAATAACCCCTTGCTGAGAAAGTAACTTATTAAATGTAGAACGACTTTGAATACGCTTACATAATTCTTCGAGCGCTCTTTCAGCTGCTCCTATTAGACGCATGCAGTGATGAATACGTCCAGGCCCTAATCTACCTTGAGCAATAGCAAACCCTTTTCCTTCTCCTAAAAGCATATTGGATGCTGGCACACGCACATTGTCGTAATGAATTTCAGCATGTCCATGAGGAGCGTGATCGTATCCAAAGACTGGCAGCATTCGTTCAATTTTAACTCCCGGAGTATTTAATGGAACTAGAATCATAGACTGCTGTTCATATTTAGATGCGTTAAAATCACTTTTCCCCATGACAATAGCAATTTTGCAGCGAGGATCTCCCGCACCTGAAGACCACCATTTTCTTCCATTGATTACATATTCATCGCCTTCTCTTACAATACTGCACTGAATGTTTGTGGCATCAGAAGAACCTACATCCGGTTCTGTCATAGAAAAGCAGGAGCGAATGTCTCCATTTAACAGAGGCTTTAGCCATTTTTCTTTCTGTTCAGGCGTTCCGTATCGAACCAGCACTTCCATATTGCCAGTGTCAGGAGCTCCGCAGTTAAAAGCTTCTGGCCCAATAATAGAACGGCCCATAATTTCGCAAAGAGGAGCGTATTCTACATTTGTTAGACCTGCTCCGTATTCGCTTTCTGGCAAAAATAAGTTCCATAGCCCAGCTCGCTTTGCTTTTTCTTTTAACTCTTCCATGATTGGAGGAACAGCTGACCATCTAGATGGCTGTTCATTCAGCTGTTGTTCGTATAGCCGTTCATTTGGATAAATATGCTCTTCCATAAAAGAGCTCAATTCTTTTTGCAGCTTCACTACTTTGTCAGAGTAAGAAAAATACACGGTAGTCCCTCGCTTTCATTTACTTACTAACCGGTTGGTATGTTACATATTTATCATAAATGAAGGGAAATAATTCAGCAAGATATTTTTAGAAAAATTCTAAATATTATATTATTTAGAAATAAAAAAAAGAGAGGTTGTAACCTCTCTTTTTACGCGGATGTCATTTCCTCAAATACGGCTGATACTTTTTCAAACTCATCATCATCTTCAATTGAAGACCATTCACCATCATCTTCAATTTTTAAAAAGAAAACATCAATTTCTTCTTCTGTTTCAATTAAAACTTCTTCCACAAACGCAACGGCAATATAATCGTGGCCTTCAATCGTCATTTTTCCAAGCACTTCAATATCTTGCTCTTGATCATTTTCATCTAAAATTGTAAAAATCTCTCCCGTTTCAATACGTTCCATCGTATTCCCTCCTATTTTAACCTCATTATTCGTTCACTAACATGTATTCCCCTTTAGAAAAGGTTTCATGCTTATAAAAGTAGAATCTACTTTTTAAAAGGCAAAAGAATGTCTACGGTAGTTCCTTTTCCAAGTTCACTTACAAAATTAATTTCTCCTCTATGTTCTCGAATGATCTTATAGCACACCATCAGTCCAAGCCCCGTTCCTTTCTCTTTCGTACTATAAAAAGGTTTTCCTAAATGCTGCATTCGTTCCTGCGTGATGCCTGGCCCCTCGTCGCTAAACCGGACAACAAGGTTCTCCTGATTAAATCTTTTTAGTTGAATCGTTACAGTTCCTCCACTTGGCATGGATTCGACGGCATTTTTAAATATATTGCTAAAGACCTGTTTTAACTGGTTTTCTTCGCATAATACGAGAGGAAGATGAAGATCAATCTCTTTTTTTACGTGAATTTTCTCTGTAATCCCCTGCACCTCAGCTAGCTTTAACGTGTTCTCTAAGATATCTTGGACGTGTTTGTCTTTGTAGGTTTTCGCCTGAGGCTTTGCAAGACTCAAGAACTCGTCGGCAATCAATTCGATTCTATCTAACTCATGATTTATCATTTCTACATAGTAAGGCTGACCGCTCGTTTCTTCTAATAACTGCATAAATCCTTTTACCGCTGTTAGAGGGTTTCTGATTTCGTGAGCGATACCCGCTGCTAACTGTCCGACTAAGGAAAGCTGAGCGGATTCACGCAGCAATTTTTCAGTTTTTTTACGTTCTGTAATATCACGAAACAAAACTTGAATGGCCTGCTTTCCCATATAGGGAATAGGAAAGGCAATGGTTTCGGCATCAATCGTATGACCGTCTTTATGAATAAACTTTTCTTCCTGCAGATCCACAGATTTATTTTCTGTTTTCATTCGATAAATTCGCTGTTTTACAACATCATAGTAATCAGGGTGAACAAACTGATAAACACAAGCTCCTAATACATCTTGAGGATTCTTGTATCCTAATGCTTTAGCTCCTGCAGGGTTGATATAATCAATTTTACCTTCACTATGAACGATAATTGCTTCCGGGGATAACTCAATCAAACTTCGGTAGCGCTGTTCGCTTTCTTTTAAAGCCGTCTCATCCTGCTTGCGCGATGTTATATCTCGATAGACAAACGCAATGCATAACGGCCAATCATTCATATTTTCAACGCGAAATAGTGTGACGCTTACATTAATTAAATGCCCGTCTTTATGCTGTCTGACCGTCTCAAATTCTGTTTTCGATTCCCCTGATTGAATAGTCTTATGAAGTTCGCACACGGGCTCCTTTAAAAACGAAGGTATAATCGGAAGAGGCTTTTGATGAATTTCTTCAAACGTCCAGCCAAATGTATTCTCAAACGCAGGGTTCACTTGAAGCGTTTTACCCTCTAAGTCAACGATAGCAACAGCATCTGCGTTATGATAAATAAAAGGCTGAATCTGTTCTTTTTTCTCCTGATAACTAGTTATATTCACGCAATGTCCCATAACTTCAGGTTTTTCTGTGTAAGATAAAGGGGTTAAGTTTACTACATAGCGTTTATCATTTATTTGAAGCTCGTACATAAGCTTTTTCTTTTTATTTAGCGCTTCAAAAAAATGCTCATACGAGACCCATTCTTCTAGAGGTATTTTTTGCTCAGAAACGCTTTCTCCTTGATACATACTGTAAACAAGATGGTCACCTTTTTGTTTGTAAGCAAATATGATTCCTAGAGCCTCAGCTGAATGATTTTCTGCATGTAATCGGACTATTTTTTTATTTTCGTTCATCGTTCATATTTACCTACCCCTCACTAGCATCTTTCCTACTCGTTCTCATTCTCTTAATTTTACATGAGGTGTTTAAAATTTACTAGATAAAGAAGCGGATATTTTCCATTCATTCACATAAAAAAGCGCCTGTATAGGCGCTTTTTTATGTGAATAGGAATTACTTTGAATGATGCATTTTATGACAGTGACGCTTCGGGACAAAACCATTTTGCTCCATATGCTGATAGCGATTTTCCATATGTGAAGAAATGTTTTGACTCTCCGTTTTGCTTAGCACGCCGTACTCCACATATTTTGAAAGTATTTCTTTCTTTTTTTCGAACATTTCTTTGTACAGAACGGATAATTCCTGCTTTTGCTGAGACGTCAGCTGCACGTCTTTTGTTTCTGGCTGAGGATTGTTTTCCGCTAATACAGGTGTCGCGCTCATAAATAAAAAAGCTGCTGCTGCACTTATCATAATCTTTCGCAAACAATCTACTTCCTTTCATCATATAGTAGTTATAGTTTGCGAACTTCTATTTGTTTTCATTCATTCTATTTGCTTAGGACTCAATAGCTCCTCTTACATCATAATCGCTAAGATCAATTTCCATTTCCATTTCAAGTGCTAATTTAGCCAGCTCTGAACCAAGATAAGGGCCCGACGTTAAGCCTGAAGCTCCGAGACCATTCGCTACTAGTATTCCTTCGTAAGCTGGAAGAGCCCCAATGACTGGCAAGAAGCCTGGAGTAAATGGTCGAAACCCTACCCTTGTTTCTAAGACTGTGCTTTCTGTTAAGCCAGGAGCAATTGATAAGGCCTTTGAAAAAATTTCATGAAGCCCCCCAGCCGTTACTCTCAAGTCATAACCCGTGTCGTTTTCATGTGTTGCTCCTATGACAATTTGACCTTGTTCAAACGAAAGAATATATTGGTCGCTTGGAGGCATTACAACGGGCCAGTCTTTTGTATCTAAATCAGGAAGATGCAAGTGGACAATTTGCGCTTTTTGAAAGCTTGCTAAAAATTTCACTCCAAGAGGCTCTAGTAATTGATTTGCCCACGCTCCTGCTGTCACGATTGTTGTACTTGCTAGAAGGGTTTGTCCATTTACGGCAACGCCCGTTACTTGATTATTTTCATAAAGTAGTTCTGCGTTTCCTTCTATTATTTTTGCACCGTTTTTCTTCGCTGCATTCACAAGTGCGTTTCGAAGAGCTCTTCCGTTAACGCGAGCGGCTCCACTAATATGAACTGAACTGTATTCTTCCGAAAGAGCCGGAAACAAAGCCTGTGTTTCTTTAGCGGATAAACGTGTAATCTCGCCTATTTCGGGGGCTTCTTCCCGACGCTTATATGCTCGTTCCTCCATTTTTTTAAGCTTTTGTTCATCAGTGTGTAAACTAATTGCTCCTACTCGCTTATATCCCGTATCCGTTTCTCCATCTTCTTCTAATTGCTGAATTAATGTTTGATAGTACTTGGCGCCGCCTTTTGCTAATCGGTACCATGCTTTATTTCGACGCTGCGAAAGCCACGGACAAACAATTCCTGCTGCTGCATCAGTAGCTTGACCAGCATCCTTGCGATCTATCAATGTCACATCTGCTCCTGCTTTTGCTAAATGATATGCCGTAGAAGCTCCAAGTACCCCAGCTCCAACTACGATGTATGTTTTCATACCAAAACACCCTTTTCTTTCTTCTAGTATTCTCATGCTATATGTATGCAATTTTAGCATAGCAAAAAAAGAAGTCACATACTAGGCGAAGCTATTTTAAGCTTATTTTTAAGCCTTGCTGACTTTGACATATAGCTCCTTTCGTCTCGTAAACAAAAGCGGTAGAAGTTCTTTTACCAAGATTATAACAGGGTGAAGAAAGCCGTAAATAGTGGTAATACGTCTTTAACGCTGTGGCTTACGGCTTTTCTATTATAGGTGCTGAATAAAAAAATGAAAGAATAAAACCACTATAATATGTAAATAAAAAGAAATAACCATTATTTTAAGGAGAGCGTATGCAATCTTCATTTGTATTATTTTTTATCATTCTTGGTTTACTATTTGGCAAGTGGCGAAGGTATCAAGAATACTACCCTACTTTGCTGTTTTGGGTCACGGGGAATTTGCTTTATGAAGTGCTGCTGTTTCATCACCGCGTATGGGTATTTCACCCTGTTGGTATTGATCATCTTTTTCTACCCGATCACCTAATGGTTTCTCTTGGAATAACCTTAATTATTTATCCGTTTGTTATACCGGTTTTTTTAGGAAGGCTGCCGCTGCATGTAAGCGGCCGGCTGTGGTGGATTCTTTTGTGGGCGCTTTTATTTACTGTGATTGAGTTCATTGCTTATGTTAATCACAGTATCACTCATCATTATGGATGGTCGCTGCTATGTTCTTTTCTCTTCAATATTGTCACGTTCTCACTTTTAGTCATTCATCAGAAGACAGCGCTGGCTGCTTGGATTCTATCTGGAAGCTTCATAGCTTTTTTATTTATCTTCTTTGATATTCCTATGCCTTAACTTTTCATTGACTAGACGGAGGAAAAGGAAATATAATAGGAGTTACATTTAAATATAATTTTCCTCTCTGAGAATAGAGGTGCATGAAATCAAGAGTCACTTATTGGAGACTAATGGAGTCTGTGAAGATAAGTAAAAGGGATTTCGTGCCGAAGTATATAAACATCCATTGTGTTCATATACTGGTTCAGTATTGAATAAATGCTGAGCTGTCACAAACCACTTGGTTTGTGGAGAGCTATTGAAGAGATGTTGATGCCTAGAATGTAATAATACTTTATTATTATGAAACCAAGACGCGTGAACATCACTTCACGGGTCTTTTTTGTGTTTTTCTACTGACCATCAAAGTTATAGTTGAATGATTTAAATGGAGGGATACGGATTATGTACTTACATGGAACGAGTAAAATTAACAGCAGCAATCATTTAGAAATTGGGCAGTGCGATACGGTCGAACTGAAAAAACAATACGGCACTCCCCTATACATCTACGATCAAGAATTAATTGAGACGAAATGCAAGGCCTTCCATTCAGCCTTTCAAAGAAGCGGATTTTCATATCAAATCGCATATGCAGGGAAAGCGTTTCTTTGTATGGAAATGGCTAGCCTTTTAACGAAGCTTGATATGTCATTAGATGTGGTCTCAGGAGGCGAATTATTTACAGCTCTTGAAGCGGGATATCCAGCTGAACGCATTCATTTTCATGGAAATAACAAAACGATTGAAGAAATTGAAATGGCTCTTGATGCGAATATTGGCTGTTTTGTTGTGGATAACTTTACCGAACTTGAAGTTTTACATGCCTTAGCAGCTGAGCGCAAACAGAAAGCATCTATTCTTCTGCGTGTTACTCCAGGGATTGAAGCCCACACACATGAGTATATTATGACCGGACAGGAAGACTCCAAGTTTGGATTTGGTCTTTCCAATGACCAGGCTATGAAAGCGGTAAGTTCTGCATTAGAAAAGCCTTACTACGATCTTTTAGGCATTCATTGTCATATTGGTTCGCAAATTTTTGAAGTAGATGGTTTTTCTCGCGCCATTGATATTTTAACTGATTTCTTATTCAGTATTCGTGATAAAATGGAATTTGAAGTAAAAGTTTTAAACGTAGGTGGTGGTTTTGGTATTCGTTATACCGAAAGCGACTCTCCACTTCCAGTTGAGTATTATGTAGATGCACTGACAGAAAAGCTAAGCCGCACGTTAACTGAACAGAATTATACCCTTCCGGAAGTCTGGATTGAGCCTGGAAGAAGCATCGTAGGAGAAGCAGGTACAACGCTTTATACAATCGGCTCAACGAAGGAAATTCCAGGTGTACGCAAATACGTAGGAATTGATGGCGGTATGACCGATAATATCCGTCCTGCTCTTTACGATGCAAAACATGAAGCTGTCTTGGCTAATAGAGTGACGGATAAAAAAGATGAAACAGTATCAATTGCGGGGAAATGCTGTGAATCAGGAGATATGCTTATTTGGGATATCGATTTACCGCGCGTTAATCAAGGAGATTTACTAGCAGTATCCTCTACAGGTGCCTACAACTATTCAATGGCTAGCAATTACAACCGTATTCCGCGCCCTGCTGTTGTATTTGTGAAAAATGGAGAAGCTCGTCTTGCTGTAGAGCGAGAAACATACGAAGATTTGGTGCGTAAAGATGTAAAGCCAGTCGTTACTACGTATGCAATGAGCAAATGATAGCTGTTCTTGCGTAGTAAAGAAGCTATTGTTGTTTGGAGGAAATCTATATGGTTTTAAGTGTATTTAAAACGTACAGATCATCGCTTATTCTGCTTCTCGCTATTTTAATTGGCGGGATAGCAGGATATGCTATCGGGCCCGATGTGGCAGTCGTAAAGCCCTTTGGTGATTTGTTTCTTAATTTAATGTTCATGATTATCGTTCCCCTTGTCTTTTTTAGTGTGGCTTCGGCGATCGCAAACATGAACGAAATGAAACGTCTTGGTAAAATTATGCTAGGTATCGCCGTTGTGTTTGTCGCCACTGCTGCTGTTTCAGCCGTTCTAGGCTTTTTAGGCGCATCACTTTACAATCCGCTGCACAACGTAGATACTTCTGCCATTAAAGAATTAATGGGTGACAGTGAAAATACAGCTGAAAAAATGACGCTTTTAAATCAGCTTGTTAGTACATTTACTGTACCTGATTTTGTTCAGTTATTTTCGAAAGAGCATATTTTACAATTAATTGTCTTTGCCGTTATCTTCGGTATTGCTACCACGATGGCTGGTGAAAAAGGACAGCCTATGGCGAAATTTCTGACTTCGGGTCAAGAAGTATCGATGAAAGTCGTTAAAATTGTCATGTACTATGCTCCAATTGGTTTAGGGTGCTATTTTGCTACTGTAGTAGGAGAACTTGGACCAAAGATCTTGCAAGGGTATGCTAGAGCATTTATTCTTTATTTATTAATTGCAATCGTTTACTATTTTGGCTTCTTTACGCTATACGCATGGATTGCTGGCGGTAAAGCAGGAATTAAGCTGTTTTGGAAAAATGCAGCTGCTCCTTCTATCACTGCTATTGCTACCTGTTCTTCCGCGGCATCTATTCCAGTCAATTTAGACGCAACAAAGAAAATGGGTGTGCCGCTGGATATTGCTGAAACAGTGATTCCATTAGGAGCAAACACCCATAAAGATGGTTCTGTTATCGGTGGTATTCTAAAAATTGTTTTCTTATTCAGTTTGTTCGGCAAAGATATGACGTCTGCTACGAGTATTTTGAGCATATTAGGCGTAGCCTTTTTAGTTGGAGCCGTAATGGGAGCAATTCCTGGAGGCGGTATGATTGGCGAAATGTTAATCATTACAATTTACGGATTTTCGCCAGAAGTTCTGCCCATCATTGCGGTCATTTCCACAATTATTGACGCCCCTGCTACGCTCTTAAACAGTACGGGAAATACAGTAACAGCGATGCTTGTTACAAGGTTTACAGAAGGAAAAGACTGGATTAACAAAATTATCACCACCGATAAAGTTGCCTAGTAAAAAAGCAAAGGGAACAGTCTTAGTGACTCTCCCTTTGCTTTTTTAGTGTGCAGTAATATCGATAGCCGTGTATAAAGTTTGTAAATACGCACATTCTATAGGTATGTTTCATAACCGGACTGGAGGTGTCGTCTAATGAGTAACGCTGCAGGAGGTTCAAAGAAGAATCAACCGAATGATGCGAATCACGTAAGTGCAGAAACAAAAGCTCATCAAAAACGTCTCACTGAGCAAAACAAACAAGAGCATCAAGCTGAAGAGCGAAAATAAAATGACGTCAAAGAACGTTTGGCACAGGCCCTGCGTTCTTTGACGTCATTTTATTTTGAGAGAGCTTAATGACGACGCTCTTTATAGGTCTATCGTACAACCTCCTTTCAAACTTTTACATATTCTATTAATAGGTTTGTAAAAGGAGGAATGATATGGTGTTTTCTTGGATAGAGATTACAGCTGCAGCCTTTGGGCTTTCAGTTATTTTGATAAGTTTTGCATTTTTGCCCGAACGTACAGGCAAAAATCTTTATATTCCTCATCAGCTAGTAGCAAAATCTATGTTTCTCTATAAAAAGATTATTGGTTTTATAAATCAATTTCGACAGAAACTTTAGTTCATTTCCTTTCCTCGTTTTTATTCATTGGATAGCTCCCTTTTTTAATCAGCGCATTTACAGTAAATAATTTAATGGTTAAAATAAAGAGTAAAAAAAAAGGATAAGCAGTTTGCAGAAATGGAGTTTCACATGGAAATCAGAGACTTAGAATACTTTATAGAGGTAGCGAATCATAAAAATTTTACAAAGGCAGCGCTGCAAGTTCATTTGTCACAAACGGCTTTAAGTAAAGCCGTCAAAAAAGTAGAAAATGAACTAGGATTTGAGCTTCTTGACCGTTCAACAAGAGAATTAAAGCTAACCGATGCAGGAGAAGTCGTGTATCATCAGGCAACTAAAGCGCTGTCGGTGTTAAAAGACATGCCTCACTTGTTGGGCGATTTAATGAACTTGCAAACAGGGCAAATCAAGATGGGAATCCCTCCGCTCATCGGGACCTTGTTTTTCCCGAAGATTGCAAAAGCATTTAATGAACAATACCCTAAAGTATCTCTAGAGCTTATTGAATTTGGAGCAAAAAAAATTGAAGCCCTTGTGGAAGAGGCTGGTGTAGATATGGGGATTGTTATGCTTCCTCTCACAAGCGGTCATGATGAGCATTTTCACGTATACCCGTTCGTTAAGGAGAGATTCCTTTTATACGCCCATAAAAACCATCCTTTAGCGAAACGTTCTTCCGTCTGGATGAAAGAATTGGAGCATGAAAAATTCATTATGTTCAGTGAAGAATTTACGCTGCACGACCGGTTAATTCAAGATGCTTTAAAATCAGGATTTGTGCCTTCTATCGCATATAAAAGTTCTCAATGGGATTTAATTATTGAATTAACAGCAGCAGAACTAGGTATTGCTATTTTACCCGAATCGCTTTATGCCAAAGTGAAAGATTCCAATATTATTACGGTACCTATTGCGGATCCTGAAATGATGTGGGAACTTGGAATTATTCTGTTAAAAGAACGCTACAGTTCATTCGCTGTAAGAGAGTTGATTAATTTTCTGACAGCAAAGCAAATAACAAATAAGTTGGACGCAAATTAAATAGAGGCTGGGAGATAACGAAATCAATCCACAGCTAGAAGCACCTACGCCTACACACATGAAATTTACGTTCACTATCACCATGAAAAAATCCGACCGAGGAATCGAGATTCTCCATCAAGAATTTGAATTCATCGGTCGGATTTCCCTTCACCAAAACTACTTTTGTCCCAGCCTCTTTATATGTAACACGAGTTCTATCATTCAACAATCCCTACAATGAATCCATCATAGCCTTTGCTTCCAACGGTTTGTATAGCCGTGGCGCTGATTCGTTTTTCTTGAGCCAGAGCATCCATAAATTGTCGAATTCCCTTTACATTTTCATCTTCACTTTCTGAGTTCACCACATGCCCTTGACGAACAACATTATCACAAATAATCGTACTTCCTCGTTTCGATAATTCTAGAGCCCACTTTAAGTAATTTGGGTTATTCGGCTTGTCAGCATCAATAAAGATAAGATCAAACGGCTCTGTTCCCTTATCCTTTAATACAGCTAATGTATCAAGCCCGGGGCCGACAATGACTTCTACTAAGTGGCTTACTCCCGCTCTTTTTAAATTTGCTCGTGCTACTTCTGCATGCTGAGCGCTTAATTCGAGCGTAATCAGCTGTCCATCTTTCGGAAGAGCTCTGGCTAGCCAAATCGTGCTGTACCCTCCAAGAGTACCAATTTCCAAAATGCGTTTAGCCCCTTTTAATGAAGCTAACAAATGCAGAAACTTTCCTTGACTAGGCGATACGTCGATGGCAGGTAATCCAGCCTCTTGATTTGCCTTCAATACCTCATCAAGAATAGGGTCAGGTTGTATGAGCTTATCATTCATATAAAGATCCACTTCATTCCAAATTTCATATATAGACATTTCCATACTCCTCCACATAAGTGATAAAAGCTTTATTATTCAAAGATACGAATATGTTTTTCTCATATTCAGCTTGTTGCCGTAATCGTTCGTATTATGAATGTATTCTAGCTCTCTAATAAACTATCCTGCTCGCTCTTAAAAAGAATTGTTATATGTCCATAAAAAAAAGACCTTCAGAGAGGTCTTTTTTATCTTTAAATAATCGTAGCTCAATCAGTAGAAAATAGCCGGTACCTTTCTACCGGCTATTTTCTAGAAGACATCTTATTATCCGTTATGACTGAACTTAAATACCATCGGTGTACGTTCTGTTTCTATTTTCCAAATCATGTGATGATATCCTTTGCTCCAGTAATCTTTTACTAAGTAATCGGGAATTCCAAATATGTTTTTCCATACTTTCTGAGCATTCTTGTATCCGCTATCCAAACAAAATTTTTTAATTTCTCTGCTTTGAAGCGTAAGCAGCATAATATGTATAAGCAGTGTTCCTACCCCTTTTCTTTGGTACTTTGGATGAACAAAAACTGTGCCGATTTCAATCCATCCTTGCAGCTCCCCTTTTGTACACGCCATAATTAATTCACTAACAGGGCCATATTCAATGCAGCCAATAATCTTATTGGTGCACGTATCTATTCCGAGCCAAAAGAATCGACATTTCCCATCGCTATCAAGGTCACTTTTTAAATATTGTTCTTTACTTTCAATTTCTATTTGTATATCGTTCACCATGTCAGATAGACCCTCTCTATGAAAGGTATCTGTGATCACTTCATTAAAAAGCTCGTGGAGTTCTGCGCTGTCCTCTATTTTTGGTCTTCTTATTTCAATATGATTCAATGTTCATCCCTCCTGATTATTTCACTGCCAAATATGAAGCTTTACTTTTATTATTTATCAATATATGTTGATAATCCTTTTCTTTTTCTACAGTTTTCCCAACAAAAAAAGCACGAGAAGCTTTAAGTTCTCGTACTTTTTTATAATATGGATTCTGCTTTTCTATTGGGAACTGTTAATACTGATTCACAAAGCTCTGGATTTTACATACGAATTCAGAAAGATTCTCCTTTATCTCTTTATCCTCTGTTTTCGCTACTTGCTCTTGTATGGCATCAATCATTAAACGTGCTCTTTTAGGATCTATAGAGGCCGGCTGGCTGCTATTGTTTGATAGACTTTTTAAAATTTGATTGGTCATTTTGTTTTTATCATGAATATAAAATAACATTTGAGGAACTTGATTAATTAACAAATTTACATACCTGCGAAACTCCTCTATCTCATATAATTCTCTTGAAGTACCTTTAAAGCCATCAACGGAAAGCATAAGACTCTGGTAGCCTTTATCACTGCGTTGATTAAGTGCTTTAATGACTTTTAAAAATCGATCGAACTTTAGATAACGTATTTCGTCTTTCTTTAATTCTAAAAATTCAATTTCTCCTTTTTCTAAAAAAGGATCTTTGATAAGACTATTATCATTCATATACATTCTCTCCCTACTAATTTATTAGTTGCAGAGCTTGTTTTGAATTCATTTGTCTATCGTTTTAATAATTGTTTACCTCTTCTAGGACCGTTTTAAAACCTTTATTTGTAAAACGCTTACATAAATGTTCTCAATTGCCTGACGCGTTGATGGAACCCTATTTATTATCTGATAAATGACGAATGAAAAAGAGCTCCTTTACAGAAGCTCTCTTTTTAAGATTATAGGAATGCTGATAACTTTATATCTTATTTGCCTCTTTTAATACTGCTAATAAGTATTCCCATGTCTTAAGAGTAGACGGAATGCTCAGGTGTTCATCAGGTGTATGAACGTCGTACATATCGGGTCCGAGCGAAATGGCATCTAATCCAGGGATTTTTTCTAAGAAAATACCGCATTCAATTCCAGCATGGATGGCGATGATCTCCGCCTCTTCACCATACTTTTCTTTGTAAACCTTTTTACATAATTCGCGAATTTTTGAATCTCCATTGTACGCCCATTCAGGATAATTACCTTTTGTTTCAACTCTTCCCCCGACTACCTGAGCAAGTATGCGCACTTGACTTACTATTTTTTCTTTTAAGCTTTTTACTGAGCTGCGAATTTCATTTTGAAAAACAACCTCAGATTCTGTCGTCGTGATCACACCTAAGTTGGTAGAAGATTCTACTAATCCTTCAATATTCATACTCATGCTTTGAACGCCGTTTGGTGTTAGCATAATAGCTTGTACAATTCGTTCTGTCGTTTCTCTTGTAAAACATTTCTCAACGGAAGAAAATTTGTTTATTTTTACATATACGCTCGGATCAGCCGCTTGTAATTCATTTTTTACTATTTCGTTCCACTCACGAATCTTATTTTCTAGCTTTCCTACCTCAGAAGGCTCAACTGATAGAATTGCTTCTGATTCACGGGGAATTGCATTTGATTTTAATCCTCCGCTAATGCTGCTTAAAGAATAGGGAAGTTCTTGTTGTAAATCATATAAAACTCTCCCTAGCAGTTTATTCGCATTTCCTCTTTCTTTGTCAATTTCCATTCCGGAATGTCCGCCGCGCAGTCCTCCGATGCTTAAGCTATATGTTTCTGAGTTATTGGAAGACGACTCCCAGTTTAGAGGAATACGAAGCACGCCTTTTACCCCGCCTGCGCTGCTGACAAGGAGCTTTCCGTCCTCTTCTGTATCAAGGTTAATAAAGATTTTCCCTTCAAAATAAGCTGGATTTACAGCAATGGCTCCGCCCATAGTCGTTTCTTCTTCAGTGGTAATGACTACTTCAAGAGAGGGGTGCGCTATATTTTGAGCATCTAGTAAAGCCAGTGCATATGCAACGGCAATCCCGTTATCAGCTCCTAGCGTAGTACCATTTGCATAAAGCATATCTTCAACAATTCGCAGTTGAAGAGGATCTTTTTCAAAGTCATGGACAGTTCCTTTATTTAACTCGCATACCATGTCCATATGTCCTTGCAAAATGATAGCTGGAGCATGTTCATATCCTTTAGTTGCCGGCTTTTTAATGATTACATTTAAAGCTTCGTCTTGGATAACCTCAAGGCTTCTTTCTTTTGCAAAAGAAACTAAATAGTTACTAATTTCTTTTTCATTTCCAGATTCTCTAGGAATAGCTGAGATTTCGTTAAAGAAATAGAAAACCGGATGTTTAATTAATTCATTTACTGTTTGCACCATATGTATCATCCTTTCTAATCTGTACGCTTTTTTATCCTACTATTTATCTTGACAGTAGAAATAGCATATGAGGCTTTTTTTATGTATCGCCTAGTTATATTTTAACGTTGATTAACTCAATAGAATAGATATAACCTAAAAAAGCATAAATGAGCCCGTTGGACTCATTTATGCTTTTAATGATTTGTTCTATTTTTATTGAGCTGTATATCCGCCGTCCATTACTACCGCTTGACCAGTTACACCTTTTGCTTTATCACTCGCTAAGAAGATAGCGTAGTCAGCAATTTCGCTCACGTCTAGTAATCTTTTTTGAGGGACTAAAGGATAAATAACTTCTTCAAGAACGCTTTCTAATGGTACGTTTCTTGTTTTAGCTAAACCATCTAACTGACCTCTCACTAGTGGTGTATCCACATAACCAGGACAAAGTGCATTAACCGTAATACCGTGTGCTGCACCTTCAAGAGCAGCTACTTTTGTTAGCCCAATTACACCGTGTTTGGCACTGTTATAAGCTGCTTTGCCTGCAAAACCGATTAAACCGTTGATAGAAGAAACGTTAATAATACGTCCGAACCCTTGTTTTTTCATAATCGGAAATGCGTGCTTAATCGCCATAAATGGAGCTGTTAGCATAATTTTAATCATTAACTCATACTTTTCAGTTGGAAACTCTTCGATTGGAGAAACATGCTGCAAACCAGCGTTGTTAATGAACGTATGAACCGCTCCAAAATGTGCGTTTGCTGTTTCAATTAAATGTTTGATTTCTTCTTCTTTTGTTACATCCGCTTTGACACCAAGTGCTTCGAATCCAGCTTCACGAAGATTTTGTGCTGCAGCTTCTACGGCAGTTTGATCAATATCAGATAACACAATTTTCCCGCCGTTTTCAGCGAATCGTTTACCTATTTCAAATCCAATTCCTCTTGCTGCTCCTGTGATTACAATTACTTGATTTTCAACCATGTGTATTCTCCTCCTGTTTTTAAATAATACCGGCTGCCGCTAATGCGACTCCTGCAAATAAAGCGATTGTCGGGATGATAAATGCAACAACAAATACGTCTTTATACGTTTCTTTATGCCGAAGACCAGTTACAGCTAATAGCGTTAACAACGCACCGTTATGCGGTAAAATAGATGCACCTGACGCAACGCTTGCAATACGGTGAAGCGCATCGGCGCTTAAATTCGTCGTTTGAGACAAGTGATACCACGTATCTCCTAATGCTTGAAGCGCAATACCCATACCACCGGATGCTGAACCCGTGATCATCGCTAGCACTTGAACGCTTAACGCTTCTGAAACGAGCGGATTACTCGAAATGTTTAGTAGTACGTGCGTGACATCTTTAAACTCTGGAACTGCTGTAATAACCGAGCCAAAGCCTACTGCTGCACTCGTGTTAATAACAGCCATTACGGATCCTTTTGCTCCTTCATTTATAGAAGAAATAAACGTCTTATAGTGTTTGAAATTAATAAGTAAAATAGAAAAAATACCAATTAATAATGATACGATAGGCTCCCATTTTAAAACGTTTAATGTCACGACAACGATAATCAGCGGTAAAATAGCTAACATTACATTCATCGAGTCCTGCTCTTCACTTGCGGCAACCGATGATTCATTAGGCTCAGTAAACCCTTGATTTTTAGCTTTTAATTTTTTATCGCGATAAGCTAACCATAAATAGCCTCCCACTGCCATAATAAGACCTGAGACAATTCCAATAATCGAACCGGACATTGCATTGGTTTTAAATGTAGCAGTCGGAATCAGATTTTGAATTTGAGGCGTACCTGGAATCGCTGTCATTGTAAATGTAAATGCTCCGAGTGCAATGGTTGCTGGCAGTAAATTTCGCGATACGTTAGCTTCTCGAAATAATACGATTGCTAAAGGATAAATCGCAAAGACAACAACGAATAAACTGACTCCGCCGTATGTCAAAATGGCTGAAGCAATCAGCACCCCTAAAATGGCTCTTTTACTTCCAAACAATTTAGCAATGCGCTGCGCTAGCGACTTAGCTGCGCCTGTATCTTCCATTAGCTTTCCAAAGACGGCTCCTAATAAAAAGATGGGGAACCATTTTGCAGCGAAATCTACAAACCCTCCCATATACACATCTGTATAAGTAGGCAGTACTTTTAAACCGCTAAAATAAGCAACAAACGTAGCGACAACAGGTGCCACCCAGATAATAGACCATCCTAGATAAGCAAAAAACATCAACAATAACAATCCTACAATAATAACCACACGGTAACCTCCTTTCCTTTTAATACATATACATAATGGATTATTTCACAACACAACAAGTTTACACCCGTTATTTTTATAAGTAAAATGAATAAAAGGAATCAAAACTATGAATAAAAGTCGTAGTTTATTTAAAAATTCAAACTCAATTATTTTTTTCCTATAATTTTACTTTGAGTAGAAGCTATAAAATATACTTCCTTCTTTTTTCCTTGTACAAGCTAAGTTTTTTTCTGTTATATCCCGCGCTCTTCCTTTATTTTCTTTTTTCTTATAAGTTTTTCCGAACATATAGATGGGTATTTGAATGTTATGACACAGAAAAAGAGGCGATCTTATGCTACACTTCATAACAGACTTACTGAAACAATTTGGAATTTGGGGACTTTTAAGCGGACTGGCCATTGAGGCTTCCTCCCTGCCGTTTCCTGGTTCTCTTCTCACCCTTACCTACGGATACTTATTAAACATGCACATAGTGAAATTATTATTAATCGCTCTTGCAGGAAGCGCCGTTTATACAGCTTTTAGCTTTATACCGTATGGGATAGGCTATAAATTAGAAGATAAGGTAAAGAAAAAATTATCAAAAAAGAAAAAAGCATTTGAGAAATCGCAAAAATGGTTTAAAAAATGCGGATTATGGAGTATTGCGATTGCTCGTCCTTTAGGGCTCGGCAACTACATTTCTTACCTTTCAGGGCTATCTAAAGTAAAACCTATGCCGTTTGCTCTGCTCACATTTCTTGGTATCTTTCCTTTGAATATTGCCATGCTTTGGCTAGGACAAATCGGAAACTTTAAGTCCATTCAGTCTTTTATCTCAGATGCACAAACTTATATTCTAATTGCAGCGGTAGTGGCTGTATGCGGATTTTTAATTTATAAGTTCTATTTTAAAAAGAGCAGCTGCAGCGAACAGTCTAGTTCAACTTAAGATTAAGAATATAAAAAAAGACCCCGAGGGGTCTTTTTTTATTAAATAGAAATAACACCTAAGATTAATGCAGCTAGTGTCATCACCGCCGTAGTTCCTAGCGCCCACTTAATTAAAAATCGTTGCAAATCACTAAATTCAATTCCTACCATTCCAATTAATAAGTGAGCTGCTGCTACCAAGGGACTTATCACGTGAACAGGTTGTCCTAAGATAGCAGCTCTTCCAATTTCAGCTGCGCTAATGCCATAACTTTCGGCAGCTTGAGCAATAATCGGCAATACGCCAAAATAAAAAGCATTATTAGACATAAAAAATGTAAAAGGAGCACTTAAAAATGCTACTACAACTGGCAAAAAAGGGCCCATTGCATCTGGAATTATTCCTACAAGTGTATTTGCCATAGCATCAATCATCTTTGTTCCAGACATAATTCCTGTAAAAATACCTGCTGCAATAACAATTGAAACGACGGCTACCGCATTATTTGCATGAGATGAAATTCGCTGCTGTTGATCTTTGATGTTTGGATAATTTATTAGTAATGCAATAGCGAATGCTACCATGAACAAAAGCATCAGCGACATGAAGTCCATAATTAAGCACACCATAAGACTAACGGTAAGCAGAAAATTAAACCATACTAACTTAGGACGTCGATAGTCTGAATATTGCACTGTTCCCTCTACTTCATGTGCGTGTGCAATTTCATTTGCAGAATGTTTAATATTGATAACTCCTAACCTTTTTCTTTCCCTTCTTCCAAGTACAACAGAAACAAATAGAACCCATAGAAGCCCAAAACCCATTACAGGTATCAAAGGCAAAAACAACTGAGATGAATCCAAATTTAATGAACTCATAGCCATAGCAGAAGCGCCTCCCCACGGAGTCATATTCATAACTCCCATAGATAGCATCGCTACTCCTGCAAGGATAAGTGGATTCATTTCTAAGCGTTTATATAGCGGAAGCAAAGAAGAAACCGTTATCATATATGTAGTAGTTCCATCCCCATCTAAAGCAACCATCATTGAAAGCACAGCAGTTCCTACAACGATTTTTAGAGGATCTCCTTTTACAACCTTTAAAATGAATGAAACAAGAGGGTCAAACAATCCTGAATCAATCATCAACCCAAAATATAAAATAGCAAATAAAATCATAATAGCTGTAGGCGCAATGTCTTTTACACCCTCGAGCATCATAGGTCCCATTCCACTAGCAAAACCGCCTATTAGACCAAATATGATGGGGATAATGATAAGAGCAACCATTGGGGTAAGTCGTTTTGACATAATTAAATACATGAAGACTGCAACCATTAAAAATCCTAATAAAGAAAGCACAGATATTTTTCCTCCTTTTTTGATAACGTTTTCATTTTTATTTGCTACACGTTACTAAAAAGGTATCACTTGTTGAAGCTGGTTCATAGATAACCAACATAAGTTTAATATCTTTTATAAAAGTAATTTTTTTCATTTTTTTCATGCATCATTTCTACATAAAAACGAGATAGCGGATAAAAACCCACTATCTCGTTTTTATGTAAGATTAGTTACTCGATATTTCCGTTCGGGCCTCCCTACACTTCCATACACTATTTCAACCTGCATTTCCTTACACGATACTAGATACTCTAAATACCTTCTCATTGTTGAATAACTGATACCGACTAATTGAGCAAACTCATCTACATTCAAGCTTTCCTGAACTTTGCAAACTTTATCTCTTACCAAACGAAGAGTATGTTTATCAATACCTTTAGGAAATGCTGTTACTGCAGCCGCTGATTGATCGCGGCGACTATGATGTGTTCTAAATAAATGGTCTATTTTTTCTTGATTAATCATTTTATTTTCAGTTAATTCTATTCTCGTAGACTGATAATGTTTTAAAGTAGATAAAAATTTATCAATAATTACAGGTTTCACCAAATAACCAAACGCTCCGCCTCTTATTGCTTCTCCTACTGTTTCAACATCATTGGCTGCCGTTATTAAAATAATGTCGATTCCTCGATACTTCTTTCTAATTTCCCATAGCAGTTCTACTCCATTGATATCTGGCAAAAAGACATCTAATAAAATTAATTGCGGTGTAAATATTGTCAGTAATTCTAAAGCCTGTTCTCCAGATCCTGCTGTCGCAACAACAGTGAAATGCTCTAGTTTCTTAGTAAATTGTTCATAAATTTGTGCAGCTGTAGAATCATCTTCTATAATCATGACATTAATTTGATTTTCAGTCATATCGATTCTTCCTTTTCATTATTTAATAGCTTTGGGATAACTAATGTGAATCTTGCTCCCTGTAACATACTTTTGCTTATGTATAGTTCACCTTTAAGCAACTCTACAGATCTTTTAACAATGGTCAATCCAATCCCGTGATTTTCACCTTTTTTCGTTGTGTAACCATCTATAAAAATCATATTTTCTACTTCTTTTGATATCCCTTGTCCATTGTCTTCAACTTCAAAAATCAGGTCGTTTCCTACATCTGTAAAAGATACTAGCACGTTCCCTTTATGTTCTCGCACAGCCTCGAGCGCATTATCAATTAAATTCCCCAAGATGGAAACAACGTTTTTTGCCTCTTCGATATCTAAAGTACTTGTTAAGTTACTATCTTGATCAATTTCTAAAGTGACGTCTAATTCTTTCGAACGATTGATTTTCCCAAGTAAGCAGGCAGCAATCAAAGGATCCTTCACAGAAGACATTAAAAAAGAAAGAATATCTTGGCGTTCCTTTACCTCTGATGAAATCATTTGCATGACATGCTCATATTTCTTTAACCTTAATAACCCGTAAATCACGTTCAGCTTATTTAAAAATTCGTGATTTTGAGCGCGTAAATTATCAGAGAACATTTTAATTTTAGAAATCTCTTCAGTCAATTCTTCAATTTGTGATAAAGTTCTTATGGTAAGAACGATACCTTGCACTTCTTTTTTTCTTACAATAGGAGATAAATCTAAAATATACTGCTGACCATCTAGTAGAAGGGATTGGTTAGAATACACGCATTTCTCTTCTATTGCTTGATCAATTAGCTGTCCTAAACGGGTGTTCTTTATCTCTCCTCCTATTGCTAAATGAAGGTTATCAAAGAGCTCTCTAGCCCTTCTATTCATCGACGTTACATATTTTTCGACATTTACAGTAACAGTAGCATCTCGAATAGATTCAAGGGTAGCCTCTTTTTCTTTAAAAAGAAAGGAAATTTCCTCTGGTTCCAGTCCAAATATTAGTCTTTTTACCCGCCTTGCAATAAAGAAAGCTCCAAATGCTCCAATAAGAAAAGGAATACAGGACAATTTAATAATTTTTATTCTATAATCATTAATCTGTTTTTCTATATTGCTTACAAGAAATCCTACCGAAGAAACACCTATAACGTTTCCTTGGTTATCCCATATGGGGGTTTTGGCTTTAATTGCAAAGCCTGAAATTCCTTTTCCTTTATAAATAATGGATTGATGCTTCTTTAAAGAAGCTTCATTGCTTGTTTTGGTATGTTTTCCAATGTAACTACTATTGGGATGAGAATAGCGTATTCCTTTATCATTGGCGATGGTGACATAATCTGCCCCTGTGGTTTTTCTTATTTTTTCAGCAACAGGTTGGATGTGCTCAGAAGGATTTTTCTGCTTAAAAGCTTTTACAATCATTTTATCTTCAGAAGCTAATTTTGCTACTGTCATAGCTTGATTACCTATATATTTTTCGACAATTTCATCTACCATTGCAGAAAATAAGATGCATACAAGGACGGTACTAACAAGAATAACTACAGTGATGAGTAATGTAATTTGGGCAAGTAAACTAAGTCTTCTATTCACGTAAAGAGAACGCATACATTCCTCCTTTTAAGGAATTAATAATGAAATAAAATACCGTCTTTTGTTTTAAGTTTAGCATAAAAAAAAGGAAGTTTAGCACCAAACTTCAAATGTTTACAATCAGACTGATAAAGGGAAAAATAAATCGAATAAACGCTTGACTTAAAGTACACTTTAACAATTATAATCAATTCGAAAACATCGCAAATGGAGGAATTAACATGAAATATACAGTAATCACTGGCGCAAGTTCGGGAATTGGATATGAAACAGCTTTAGCTTTCGCAGCGCGCGGAAAAAACCTTATATTAGCTGCACGTAGAGAAGACAAGCTGGATGAGTTAAAAGGAAAGATTGAAAAACTGAACCAAGATGTAAATGTTATTATCCAGTCGGTTGATTTATCCGTGGCAGAAAATGCTCACACGTTTTATGAGTCGCTTAAAGAATATGAGTTAGAAACATGGATTAACAATGCTGGATTTGGAAACTTTGCTTCTGTCGGTGAACAAAAATTAACTAAAATTGAAACAATGCTTCACTTAAATATCGAAGCCTTAACCATTCTTTCTTCTCTATTTGTAAGAGATTATGAAAATGTTGAAGGTACACAGCTTATTAATGTCTCTTCTGGAGGAGGCTACACCATTGTTGCTGATGCAGTCACTTATTGCGCAACAAAATTCTATGTAAGTGCATTTACAGAAGGTCTTTCTCAAGAATTGAAAGGAAGAGGATCAAAAATGCAGGCTAAAGTTCTAGCTCCAGCGGCTACGGAAACAGAATTTGCACAGCGTTCGATGGATATGAGTGATTTTGAATACGAAGGACGAGTACCTAAGTTTCATACGTCAAAAGAAATGGCTGCTTTTATGCTGGACCTTTATGATAGCAATAAAACGATAGGACTTGTAGATGGCGTGACTTACGAATTTCAATTAAAAGATCCTATCTATCCATACGCAGACAGAGCGACAAGCTCAGATTCTTAAACAAAAAACACCCTTCCAAGGGTGTTTTTTTATGTCCGTTTAAATGAGTAACTATCTTGTTTATGTAATGAAGATGCTTAAAGATAATCTTTTCCTATTTATCTTTCCACGCTTTACTTCCTAATTTTTGTTTTGCTTTTTGTACATACTAACCGAACGGAGGTGACGAAAATGGGTACAAAAAAATCTGCTAACCGCGGTCAAGTAGCTCCTGGAGTTAACCCTCAAGGACACGGAAAAGATGTTGAATTTTCAACAGAACCGAAAAGTGAACTTGAAAACAAAGCGAAAAAGTCAAATACAAAAATTTAATTAACAAGGAGAAGATCACTCTTCTCCTCTCTTCATCTTAATTACTTTTTCGAAAACGAAACTCCCCAGATTGTTGACTCCTTTCTGCTTCTTATGAAACTGTATCAATAGTATAAAAAAGTATACTATACAACAAAAATGTGCGTACTTGTTAGGATGAATTATATGATTTATGATAAATCTGCAAACGGATTTTACGACAAATTGTATGTTAACTGACTGTTAGTTGTAAGCTATACAGGGTATAGATTACTCTGAACAGTTCATCATTAAATATTTTTACAGAAAGGTTGTTTACACATGAACAATACAGATAAGAAACAAGAAATTTTAGACGCATTTAACTTTCGTCATGCTACAAAAGAGTTTGATCCAGCGAAGAAAATTTCCGATGAAGATTTCCAATTCATTTTAGAAACGGGGCGCTTATCTCCAAGCTCAGTAGGTTACGAGCCGTGGAAATTTTTAGTCGTTGAAAATGAAGATTTAAAAGAAAAATTAAAAGCTGTTTCTTGGGGAGCACAAGGCCAAATTCCTACAGCAAGTCATTTTGTTATTATTCTTTCTCGTACAGACGCAAGATATGACTCTGAATATGTGTTAAATCTTCAGAAAAACGTAAAAGAAATGCCGGAGGATGTATTAGAGACATTAATGCCTCGTTACAAAGATTTCCAAGAAAATGATTTTCACTTGTTCGAAAGCAAGCGAGCACTATTTGATTGGGCTAGCAAACAATCTTATATTGCACTAGCTAATATGATGACATCAGCTGCTCAAATTGGCATTGATTCTTGCCCAATTGAAGGGTTTAACTATGACCAAGTACATGAAATTCTAAAAGAAGAAGGATTACTAGAAGACGGCAAGTTTGATGTTTCTGTTATGGTTGCATTCGGCTACCGTATTCACGAACCTAAACGCGAAAAAACAAGAAGAAGTATGGATCAAGTTGTACAGTGGATCAAATAATAAACCAAAAAAAGAAGAGGTGAGCAACGTCACCTCTTCTTTTTTATATCTTTATATGCTGCTATAAAATCACCAGGATCGGTGTGTATGGTATAAGCGAACATTCCTTGATTTGTATGTAAGTACAAAAAGCCGCTTTCTTTTGAAACGCATTTGTAAGAGATGTCAAATACGCTGTTAATGTGGAAGGACTCATTCTCTGTTTCAATATTATCAGTATATAAGCACATGTCTTTTGAATGCTGAATCGTCACTTTTTTTGTTCGTTTTATTTTTCTTTCAACGTATGTATAAGAAATCATAGAAATAATGCTCATAGTACAGCTCCCCTTCTTTATGAATATTTTCCTTTTGGAGCATAAAATATCTCGTTAACAAAACTCTATCACTTACCAAAAAACAATTCCAGAAATACTCTTTCTGGAATTGTTTTTAAGATTGTTGCTCTTTATTTTCTTCATCTTTGCAAAAATCGATATTACTGTTTGTCATAGAGGCAATAGCAGGAGAGCCATTTCCAAACGAAAAACAAGCTCCTACCGATTTTGTATTGGCCGTGTGACTATTTTGTACAACACAGCCTACGCTTACATTTGAATTGTCTTTTAACCCGTTAGTCACGATATTCTCAATGTTAATAATACATCCCATTTTACCACCTCTTTCGTTTCTATTAACGTATGTCATCTCTGTATATATGTATAGGATGTTCGCCTATTGATGATAAGTTGTTTGCTGCAAAATAGAAAAAAGAATCTTCGTATACCCTTTAAACAGAGAAGACACTCAAATGATGTCTTCTCCTTAAGTGAATTTAACTTTTCACAGCTTTTTCCCAGTCTGATGCAAACTTTTCAATTCCTTGTTCTGTTAACGGGTGTTTTACTAATTGTTCAATTACAGCATACGGAATGGTCGCAATATGAGCCCCAGCAAGAGCTACTCGTGTGACGTGATCTGGGTGTCTGACTGACGCTGCTATAATTTGTGAGTCAATGTGTTGAATTCGAAATAGCTCGGCAATTCGAGATACCAGATACACACCGTCTTCTGAAATATCATCTAAGCGTCCTAAAAATGGCGATACGTATGTCGCACCAGCACGGGCTGCTAGAAGCGCTTGATTCACTGTGAAAATTAACGTTACGTTTGTTTTCACGCCTTTTTTAGCTAGATAACGGGTTGCTTCCAATCCAGCAATGGTCATAGGAAGTTTAATTGTTATATTTTTGTCTCCTCCGTTAATTTTTATAAGCTTTTCTGCTTGCGCAATCATGTCTTCTGCTGTTACTGTGTCGGGGGTGACTTCTGCTGAAACGGATTCTACTTCCGGGACGGTTTTTAAAATTTCTTCGATGCGATCTTCAAACTTTACGCCTTCTTTAGCTACTAGCGAAGGGTTTGTGGTAACACCTGATAATACCCCAATTTTATATGCTTTTTTAATATCTTCCAGGTTAGCTGTATCAATAAAAAATTTCATCATGTATTCCTCCACTCGTTATGTTAAAAACAGCTTTTCAGGGGCATTTTTGCATAACTTTATGTTCAAATGGAATTGCCCTCTTCATATTGTCTTCATAAAATAAAATTTATTTCCTTTCAAATGCTGTATGTTTTTCTCCAAGTTTTCCCTTCTTTAAACTCATCTGAATAACTTCTATTTGTATGTATCATACTAATGATGTTGAAAAACCTATCATCTACTCAACTAAAAAACCTCCAGCATTTATGCTGAAGGTTAAGATACATTCTACTCTTAATTTTTTAGTCCTCTATAGCGAGCTGTTTTTAATTCTTGAACGTAGGGTTCAAAGTCCGGCATCTCTACAGCTCTCGCCAATTCGATTGCTTTTTCAATATCGTATGGAATACGCACAAATTGAATAGAAAATGCTGAAGGACTTTCGTCTTGATCCCTTCCTTCCAAGATAAGATAGGAAGCTTGTGGTAAATCAAGCGGGTTTCCTACACTTCCTACATTACACAGCGTTTTCCCTTTAATATGTTGAATAAATGCATTATGTACATCTCCGTAACAGATGACATCCGGTTCTCTTGATCCTTTTATATTTTCCGTATATTCCGTATTAGCAAATAGACTAAGGCGCTTTTCAAGTGAATCCCAGGGTTGAATTCGGTCATAAAGACTTCTAGGTGAAGCGTGAAACATTCTAATTAATTTCCCGCTCATCATAAACTCAACAGAAAAACGAAGTTCCTTTAAGTATGCTTCTTGGTTTGAACTTAACTTCTCTTGATGCCATTTTAACGCTTCAAATTCCGCAGGCTTTGTAATGAAGTCATCCCAGTTCCCCATTACTGTTACTTCGCACTTTTCTTTTATGATATCAATTGCTTTACTTGAATCCGGTCCTTTTCCTACTAAATCACCTAGACAAATGATGCGATGGATATCTCGTTGTTGTATGTCAGCTAAAACTGCTTCTAATGCAGGGAGATTTCCGTGGATATCTGAAATAACAGCAATTTTGTCCATTGATTCCTCCACTCCTTTTTCATATGTATGTATTCAAGCCTTTTCTTTATTATAACATTTTATGATAAGACCGTTTACTAAAACGGGTCCTCTTCATTTAACAAGCAACGGTATAATTCGAATGGATATAAAAGGGAGGAATAAGAAGTGGATTTTTATGGATTGGGAAGAAATCTATCTTCCTTATTTATTAACATAAAATAAAGGAGTACTGTAATATATTTATACGAGTACTCCTTTATTGGTAGTTAGGTAGTATAGAGAGTCGCCAGATACCTCATTTATCTTGCGACTTTTGGTTTATAGCTTATTGAACACCAACTGCGTCAAATGACTTGCCTACTGAAATTACTTCTTGAGAGCCTGAACCGTATAGATCAGCAGCAGCTTGTACTAAACCTGCACGCGCTTGGCTGAACGTTGTAGACTGAGTGAAGTATAGCGTATTGGCACGGTAATAAATTTTTCCTAGCTTATCGCCGCCGATGCCTGCTACAGTAACTCCGTAATGAGTTCCTCCGTTAGCTAGCAAGTAGGCAGCTTTGTTGATAATACCGCTATTTGTATGAACCCCGCCGTTGTCACTAGAACCTGTATAGCGCTTTGAATAATGATCCGGATCTCCATATTTCGCTGGGTTGCTCATTGAACGAAGCGCATCGCCGCTTGTTCCAGGCGTATAAATATCCTCTCCAATTTCCCAATCTGGATTTCGGTTGTCATAGTATTCTACCAACGTTCCGAAAATATCGGAAATCGCTTCGTTTAATGCACCTGATTCATATTGATAGATTAAATTAGAACTTCTTTCTGTCACCGCATGCGTCAATTCATGTCCGATAACATCTAATCCTCCTGATAGCGGAACAAAAGTAGTTCCATCTCCATCTCCATATACCATTTGAGAGCCATTCCAAAACGCATTGTTGTAGCCGCTGCTATAATGAACAGTCGATTTTAGCGGAGCTCCTGCATTGTCATAGGAGTTGCGGTTAAATTTGTTTTTATAATAATCATATGTCACGCCTGCATAATAGTGAGCATCTACTGCAGCTGCATCGCGAGTTGCATTGTACGTATTATCGGTATCGGCCCATAGCGTACCCGGAAGAGATGTGCGATTTTTTGCATCGTACGTATAGATTGTAGCGCCTCTTGTATTATCTTGTAAGTAGTAAGTAGAACTAGATAACGTTGTCTTTAAGGATTTAGTATCTCCAAGAACTCCTTTACCTGAGCCAATAGCATTTGTGCCTGTTACAGGTTTCGCTGCCGGCTTTGCCACTTGCTTCACGTCGGCTTTTGGACCAGCTACGGAATCAATTGTATTGTACTTATCCAGTACTTTACCGCTAGTAGCATCAACAAAGTAATAATAGTTGCCTGGTTCAGGATTTAAGAAATTTAAATTTACTACATAAGCGTATGTAGTGTCTGAACCATTTTGATAAATATACAGTTCAGATGAAGGAGATTTTTCATACGTCGGCTTAAAGCCTAAGTCTTTTTCAGCTACTTGAATCGCCTTTTTGCTGTCAAGTTGCTTTTGGTCTTTTAATTTTTCCTTTTTATCTAAATCAGGAGCTACTGTACCTGATACAACTTTTAAGGTTCCATCTTTCGCTACGTGTGCTAATTGAGTAGATCCCCAAACGGGAATATTATTATATACTTGCTGCAAGCGTACCACGGTTGCTTGTTCAATAGGATCTTTCACCACTTCTGTCACTTTAAATGAGTTTTGAGCATTTTCGTTTCCTAATTTATATTTGTCTTTATTTGTATTCATATAGTGAAATACGACGTCTTGAGCCTTCTGCGATGACGGGCCCGAGAGCTTTCCGGAAATAAACTCAGGAGATTTAATTTCTTTGTTATACTTTTCAGTTGAAAGTACATTGTTTGGCGCAGCACTGCTCGTATGTGCAAAAGCAAATGATGAAGAAAGAATACCAACTGATAATAATACCTTTAAAGCCTGTTTTTTCTTTTTCATAGTTTTTTTCTCCCTATCCCTAGTAAATTTAATTACCCCAATTTTTCTGTTAATTGCGATAATTAGCAACATTATAGCAACTAAAAATTACTACGTCTATATATTATTTCAATATTCCTATTATTATGAAAATTAAAAATAAGTCCTCTGCAATAAGTCTTTTTTACCTATTTAAACTATATGAAAATCATTTATGTTGATTTTCATACAAGTAAAATAATTCTTCTAGCCAGCTAATAAAAACTAGTAGGATAGGTAGCGTTATTCGTTCTTACTGTCAGTTCTATGAAGCATTTTACAAAAATTACTTATAAGGAAAATTATAAATTTCAGACCATTTTTTCGGCTTAAATATACTCTTCCTCTTCATTTTTTTTATTTTTTTAATCTATTAATTAAATTTTTTATATGTTTTTTATGTACGTGCACAACATTATTTTATTATAGTACTGTACTTCTTATGAACGTAAAAAAGCACGAATCTACTAAAATCTTTGTAAATCCGTGCTTTTTCTGTTTATTTCAAGCATACACAACCAACGATAACTAATAAAACAAATAGTACAACGATTAATGCAAAACCGCCACCGTAACTACCGTAGCCGCCGTAACCGCCGTAGCCATAACCACCGCCGTAACCCCAGTTACAAAATCCCATTTCACTTCACCTCCGTAGCCTGTTTACTCTATAGCATATGTACAGGCTAGAAAAAATGCTCGCCCATTTATCGCCCTTTTATAACGATAAAAAAGAAATTGAGACATAACGAAATCACTCCAATCAATAGCTAGAAGCAACTAAATAGATGAAACCTACGTTCACCCTACCAATGAAAAAATCCGAACGATTCATCGTTCGGATTTCCCTTCAACTAAACTGCTTTTGTCACAGCCTCTTTTAAGATAACAAATATTAACTTATTTACTTTTAGAAGCTTGTTCTTTAAAGCGAAGTATGTAATACGGAACAATACAAATAACCGCCAAAACGAGAGCCGTTAAACTGACTATGCGGGGATTATTAAGCCCGAAAGAATAGTCTCCAAAAGATGCTCCAATTGCAATAATAGCAAAAATAATATACAGAATACGAAATATGTTAATCCACTTTTTCTGTTTAATCGTAACCACTCCTTTGCTTATTTTACTCCAACATAGAATATTATAACTTTACTAAACAACTTGTTGCAAAATTTCTTCTGCCTTTAACTGATTACCTTTTATTTTAACGGTAAACAAATTTCCGCATTCGTCCCTTTGTTTACTTCACTTTCAATACTAAGAGTTCCTTTATGCTGCTGGATAATATTAAAGCAGATCATTAACCCTAACCCAATACCGTCTTCTTTAATACTGTAAAATGGTTCACCTAAATGTTTAATGCGATCTTTTGAAATTCCTACACCTTCATCAATAATTTTAATATGAAGGTGATTGTTGTCTTTTTGTCTCAGCTCAACTTTAATTTCGCCTCCGGAAGGCATTGCTTCAATCGCATTTTTAAGAATATTTATAAACACCTGTTTCATTTGATTGCTTTCACAATATACAAGAGGCAATTCTCCATATGAGTGAAGTTCAATAAAAATGTTTTTCATGGTTGCTTGAGGCTGCAGCAATAAAATCACTTGTTGAATTAACAGCTGCAAATCAATCGACTGAAATGTTACAGCCTGTGGTTTTGCCACAGACATGAATTCATCTGTAATCATTTCAATACGCTCAATTTCAGAGGATATAATGTTCATATAGGTTAACTCTTCTTTACTCGCTTTTTCAGTTAATAGCTGCATAAACCCTTTGATGGCCGTTAAAGGATTTCTAATTTCATGAGCAATAGCTGTAGCAAGCTGACCGACCGCTGCTAATTTCTCAGATTTCTGCAACAGCTCTTCTGTTTCTAGGTATTCTGTCCTGTCTCTTGAAACAATCAGAAGCACTTTTTTGTTTTCTATATTGAACAATTTCCCACTATATTCTAGTTTTTTTACTTCTCCAGACTTAAATGTAAACTGTGATTGCAGCGTGAAAGAAAGATTTCCTTGGCGAATTTCTTCAACCGTTTTTCGAACAATGTCGGAATCTCTAGGTATAATATCTTGGCATGGCATGGATAAAAGCTCTTCTCTCGTATATCCAAAGCGCTTACATCCAGCTTCATTTACTTCGATAAAACGAGAAGGAAAATGATTAGAACCTATTTCAAGTAAATAAATTGCGTCGTTTGCATATTCAAATAACGTTCGATATTTCAACTCACTTTCCTTAAGCTTACGATGCAGCAAGTCAAGCTCTTTTCTCGCTTTTTTAGCCTCAGATATATCCACACATACTCCAGACAAACCTATTAACTCATCTTTCCCATTAAAAATTGGCGAAATAGTGATGCGAAGATCTACTAAACTTCCGTCTTTACGAGCTCTTACAACTTCTACTCGATTGATTGCCTCTTTTTCAGCAACCGTCTTTTTTATATTCTCATGTACTTCCTCACTAAAAGCCCCTGCTATTTCGTAATATGTTTTCCCAACTACTTCGTGGGCTTTCCAGCCATATACTTTTTCGTAGGCTTCATTAACTCGCAAGATCCGCCCTTCTAAATCAGTTATGATCACCGAATCCATGTGATGATTAATAAAAGACTCCAGCTGTTCTTTCGTATATTCCAGTTCTTTTTTCATTATTCTGACAAAAAAAGAATCTTCTTCATCCTTACATGAATCTGATCCAGCATAAGCAGCTTCTTCTGCTACAGCGTAAAATTTACGATAAAATTCTATCGTCGCTACAGCTACTCCCAGTCCGAGAATTCCGAACACTAAATATTCTATTTCGCTATAAAACGGCGACTGAATAGGTGTATTCCAGAAGTAATTCGTCAGTAAGACATGAACGATAAAATGAATAAAAAAACAAAGAAGAGATTGTTTTAATAAAGAAAACTGCTTTCTATATCGAATAAGAGGAAGGGAAAATAAAAAGGTAAAGATTAAAATTAAGATAGTCAGTAACCAATGACTTTCTAAATAGATACTGTACACAGCCATAGTGATACCTGCAACTGCACCGGCTCTATAACCAAAGTATAGAACGGTCAAAATAAGAGGAAGAAAACGTAAATCATATGTAATCTGTTGATACGTAACGCTATATATCATAAGAATAGCAGAAACAATACTTGCATAAATACTACTCATCCATTTGTATTTATGGGCTAGACGCTGCAGCAAAAATATTCGTATCGCAATCATAATACTGACAAAAAACGAAAAAATACATAAGTTAACAAATAATCCGCTACTAATCACTCCTTCTATTCCTCCTTTACTTGTAAATATGCGTGAAATAATTCCCTTATATAGAGAGTGTAACATGAATAAGCGCTGCTATTTATGAAATTGATAAAAAAAACTAGTCTCGCCCGAGGCAAGACTAGTTTTTTTATTATCTATGCTGATCTTGATACATAGGTCCTTCTGAAATCATATTGCTTTCAGAAACGTACGTAGGATCTGAATGCGCATCTTTATTTAGGCTAGCATTTACCTGCTGTTTTTTAGATAAACTTGAAAGTTTTACTTTGGCACTTCGAACAAGTCCTTTTACTTTTCGTCGTTTCGCAGCATCGCTTAATAGATAAGACGTAATGCCGACTCCTACCGTTGATAGCGTAATACCTGATATCAATGCTTTTTGTTTTCGTTTTCTCATAATAACTCCTTCCTTGTACCTTTTTGAATCTTACAATAACTTTTCCCTCTCAGGTACTCTCTCAAACCCGATTATTCAGATTATTCACTTCTTTAATAAGACGCTGCAGCGTGTCCGCTCCTGCTATTCCATCTGAAAAAAGGCCATACTGATTCTGGAATTTTTTCACTGCAGCGATTAATTCATCTCCATAGAAACCGTCTGCTCCAAACTTCGGAAGAGAAAAACCTAGCGTAAGTAAGTTTTGCTGAATTTGTTTGACTCCTAACCCTCTATCACCTTTGGAATAGACAAATGGTCCTTTTGTATTATTCGTCATAGAGAGATTTGTTGTGACTTCTTTAAAAAATGAGCAGTCCATTTCATTTATATCCACATTTGTAGAAATTCCTTTTACTCTGCCAGAATCCGTATACTGAAACATTGCCCATCGCTGCCATTGACTTAGCTCACCAGGGTGCTGCATACCGCCTTGTCTGTTGTTTGCACTATATCTTGCTACCCACAAAGGATACTTACTTATTTCGTTTGTAAAAAAAGTTTTAGCGAAATGATAATTCGTATATACGATAGGTTTAATCCCTGTTGCTTTGTGAACATACTCAAGCCAGCTTACGGCAAAGCGAGAAACAAATTCTTTGGATTTTTTCTTATCTTCTTCTAGATCCAAACACGGCGGAAGGTCTAGTTTCATTTGTCCAAGCTGAGCAATAAAAAAAGCAGCTTCTTTCTCCGGGCTATTTGTACAGTGAGCATAATGATAAAACCCTACTCTCAAGCCCGCATTTTTAGCACCTATATAATTTTCATAAGATCTAGGGTCTACAAAAGTTCCGCCTTCTGTTAACTTTATATACACCCCTTTCACTGAGGTGTTTTTTATTTCTTTCCAATTAATGATTCCTTGATGATGAGAAACATCGAGAATAACAGGATTATTTGAATGTCGACTTTGCATAGTTTTCACCTCTTTTGCTAGCTTCCTTATGTATACGACGAATATTTTAAAACCCCTGTTTTTCCGGATCTTGATATTCTTTTATAACGATGTGTAAAACGTTGCTCATTTGAATAGCTAAATAAGCTTCGTGTTTTTTGTCATAATAACGATACCATCCTTGCGTATGAATAATAGATTCCTCAAGCTCTTTTACATTTTCTGATTCAACCAATGTACTGATTGATTTTTCATTTCCAAAATAAAACTTCACTTCGTACGTCACTTGAATCCCTCCTTTATAAAGATGTAAATACCCTAATCGTATGTACTTGAATCTAGTACAAGGTAGTGTAAAATTTCTTTTAATCCGCTTTCTCTTTTTATATATTTATTTAGAACAATGTTCATTTTATTATAAAACAAGAAGCCAAGCATTCTGAGCTGCTTGGCTTCTTGTTTTATTTTGATGGATGAATCATATTAGCTGGATTTACCCATTGCTCAAATTGTTCTTCTGTCAGAAGGCCTGTTTTTACCGCTGCTTCTTTTAATGTCGTTCCTTCTTGATGAGCCAGCTTGGCAATTTTAGCCGCATTTTCATACCCTATGTGCGGATTTAACGCTGTTACAAGCATAAGAGAATTTTCTAGATTATGCTGGATTTTCTCTTTGTTGGGTTCAATTCCTACTGCGCATTTATCGTTAAAAGCCTGCATGGAATCTGTCAGCAGTCTGACTGATTGTAAAAAATTATAAATAATAACCGGCTTAAATACATTTAATTCAAAGTTTCCTTGACTAGCCGCAATGCCAATCGTCACGTCATTCCCTAACACTTGTGCAGAAACCATTGTTAGAGCTTCACTTTGAGTTGGATTTACTTTTCCAGGCATAATAGAACTTCCTGGTTCGTTGGCAGGAATCGTGATTTCACCTAATCCGCTCCGAGGACCGCTTGCCAGCCAGCGTACGTCATTGGCGATTTTCATTAAGTCAGCTGCTAAGGCTTTGAGTGCACCATGGGCATAAACCACTTGATCGTGACTTGTTAATGCATGAAATTTATTAGGTGCTGAGATAAATGTTTTTCCAAGCGTGCTGCTGATTTCTTTCGCTACTTCATCGCCGAAGTCAGGATGTGCATTTATCCCCGTCCCAACAGCTGTACCGCCAATAGCTAGCTCCTTCATATACTCTACGCTTTGTTTAATCATTTCTTCATTTTTTTCGAGCATATGATGCCATCCGCTAATTTCTTGTCCTAGTGTTAGCGGTGTAGCATCTTGTAAATGGGTTCTTCCTATTTTAATAATATCTTTAAACTGCTCTTGCTTCGCAGCAAACGTTTCTTTTAATGTTTTTAGAGTAGGTAATAATTGATCTTCGACTTCTAGTACAGCTGCAATATGAAGAGCTGTAGGGAAAGTATCGTTAGAGCTTTGTGACATATTAACATCATCATTTGGATGGAGCGTTTCGTCGCCGTTTATTAGCTGGTTTCCCCGGTGGGAAATCACTTCATTTACATTCATGTTTGATTGCGTTCCGCTTCCTGTCTGCCATACTACTAAAGGAAAATGTTCATTCCATTTCCCTTCAATAATTTCGTTAGCAGCTTGCACGATGGCTTCCGATTTCCCTGCTGATAGTTTGCCTAGTTTATGATTGCTAATAGCCGCACTTTTCTTCAGAACCGCAAAAGCGCGTATTACTTCAATCGGCATTTTTTCAATCCCTATTGGAAAGTTTTCTTTACTTCTTTGCGTTTGCGCTCCCCATAGTTTATCTTCTGCCACTTTAATTTCTCCAATTGAATCTCTTTCGATACGATAGCTCATAGTTAGAACTCCTTTTCAATATTTTCTTTACCTATTAGTATTGATTATATGGATGAATTTCATGACATAATAACAATTATTCACTGTTGAAAATTCCCTTTTTTCTATTTTTTAAACGGGCTTAACTTATTTGATTATTTAGCTCATAGTTTATTTTGATTTTATGATACAAAAAAAGATCCGAAGAATACGCTCTTCAGATCTTTTTAATACGTCCAATTTTACTTATGAATCCATACAGCACCAGCTGAATTGTCTTTTGCTTCACCAATTACGTCTAATTTTAATCCGTTTTGAGGAAGCAAGCGGCCTGCATCTTTAATTCTTTCATCTAAATACGATTTTTTATCGTTAAAGCTTGTAACACCATTTGATTCTTTAGATGAAATCGTTCCCCACGTTTTATGAGAATATGACCAAGCAGGTGATTTATCAAATGAGAACGCCGCGTCTGCAATTTGATATCGGCTTGAATTTGCTGTAGTGCTAATACCATTCACATTAAAGTAAAGAACTTTATGAGCATGTGAATCAACTACACCAAGGAATCCTTCACCCGGATGTTGTCCTACCCAGTTATCAAGATAGCTTTCATCTGCGTACCAAAGCAGCATGCCTGTATTATATTTTGCACCGCGCGCGAATTGAAGTGCTTTATCACTGCCTGCATAGTTTCTCCACTCAAGGTAATAATAGTTATCTTTATAGCTGATGCCGTTTGTCTTTTCAAATCCATCTAACGTTACTTTTGGAGCTCCTTCAGCATCGTCCGTGAATACCGTTTTTCCATCTACTACTAAACTAGCATTATCAAGAGCGAATCCTTGAAGAGCAAGTCCGCCGTCCGTGACGTATTCAAATTGAAGCTTGATTTTTTTACCTTTAAACTGCGTTAAGTCATAACTTTTATCTTCCCATTTTCCGTTAGATGTTTCAGCAGAACCATCTGCATTATTCGCTTTATCACCAATTGTATCTAACAGAACTTTTGAACCGTCAGGAAGAATCGCATTTACATATAAGTAATCGTATTCTGCCTCTACTTCATAGAACGCTTTGTAATTGAATTTAGCTGTGTTGGCCGTTGTTAAATCAAACTCTGGCGTTGTCATCGTCGTATGCAGATCGTCTCCGCGTTTACTGTAATAATAGTTGCTTCCAAACTCAGGCTTAATCCCTTGAACAGCTTTTTTAGGTAAATTAATCTTTACAATACCTGGTCGTTTAGATTTTGTGACACTTTGATCAACCACGCTCACAGAGCCCGATTTTGTAATGTTTTTGCTGTCAATTTGTTGAATATTTGCCCAGTTTCCACCCATATTTGCTTGGAAAAACTCTTTATTTTGCGGGGAGAAACTTGTCGGTTCTGTTCCAGCTACTTCACCAGCCCAGCTCCCTCCGCTCATAATTGACCAAACGCCTACCGGCTCACCTTGACCCGTATACTGTGTATCATACTCATCCGGCAAACCTAAATCATGGCCAAATTCATGAGCAAAAACCCCAACTGCTCCGTCTTCCGGTTCGATTGTATAATCATAAGCAGCCATGTTTGTTCCAGGAACTTTATATACTTGTCCCAAAGTAGAGCGGTGAGACCAGATAGCATCGTTTCCTAGTTTACCTCCACCTGCTTCTTGCCCAGTTCCAGCATGAATGACCATTAAGTGATCCACTATGCCGTCAGGCTCATTGCGGTTGCCATCTCCATCGATATCATATTGATCGAACTGATCATAATCTGAAAGGTTAATGCCGCTTTTTGCTGCTGCAGCAAGCGCTTCTTTTACAAGGTTACGAGGCCCTTTAGATCCAGGCGCATTATCGTTTCCTCCCGCTGGATTGTCTGCTCCGTATTCTTTTGCGTTTCCAGGTACGGTTAACCAGTCAGAAACCGTTCCATCTACTGTGTAACTACCTCCAGACTGTTCTTCATAATATTGTTTAAACGTTTTAATTTTCTTTCCGTTGAATAGCGTAAAGTCTTTCTTTCCAAACATTAATTGCTGATAGTGATTTCGGTTAAAGTCTTTTGCATACATGTAACCAGGTTCTTGAACGACATTATTGTGCTTAAAGTCTGCGTATTCGACTAAAAGTACAAGAACTTTATCTTTTCTCACTTGTCCGTTATATTTTGCCTGAGCTGCAGGTTTAACGTTTACCCCGTTCCCCGAATTGTTTCCTTGAGACTTAATGTTAGCAAATTCGCCTCGTTGAAACTTTTCTTTTTGTTTTGTTTGCATTTCTTTCGCTTTCAAATCAATTTTGCTAGCTTTATGTCCTTTCATGCTCTCTTTATGTGCATCTTTTTTGTTTATGTAAGAAGTAACGGCTTTCTTCACTTCTTGCGGTGTTGCACTTTGAGAAATAACTCCTTGGTTTTTCAGTGCGTTAGCCAATCTTTCTTCCGGTACTGTATTCATATCAATTGGTGAACTCGGAAGTTCCACCGATTGTGCGGTTTTAGCTGAAGCCGTACTTCCATTCATAAGTACTGGTCCCACTCCGCTTAATGTAACAGTTGTGGCAAGAAAAGATGTCCCCAAAATCTTTTTCCAGCTTTTCAAGTAAACCCCTCCATTTTAGAATTTTCAAACTATTAGCAAGATTTATTTTATATTCTAAAACTAGGAAGGTCAACTACATTTTACTATATTATTAAAATTTTTTGATTCTAGTAGATAATGTAAAATAGTTTTATAGTATGTAACTAGTTTTCTTTGCCTGACAATTAAAATGTCTGATAAACCCTTCTTGCGTATGCAAATTCCATGCCAAATCGATAACCACAACTAAAACTGTATGAAGCGTATTTTTTTAGGGAATTAGAACCACCTTTTCCGTATTACTATTATATAAAAACAAAAAATTCCCCATTATGGATACAGAAAGATAAAAAAATCACTTCTCGATAGACGAGAAGTGATAACCTTTGTATGCAAGTAAATTTAAGAATGTTCTTTTTGACGATGCAGCAAGATATGATAGAGCGACGTGCTCCAAATAGACATATTGCGCGCTGCGATTTCATAAGGTTTTTCATCAATTTTAAACAAGAAATCCCCTTCATAACTCACGGATTTCCCTTGCTTTTCCAGCTCTTGTTTAACAGCTTCAATCCATTCTACTGCATTCGTATAATGTTTGTTCAAACGAACTTTAATAGTTTGATTCCTGTAATGAATAAAAGATGTAATTCCCCAAAAAATTAAGACAAGAAAAAGTACCATATACAGCAATTGCATGATAACGATCCCCTTCTTCCTTCATTTCATTATTTTCAATGAAGACTTAATTTAGATGAGTAAATATTACTATTCTCCTTTGCTATCGTCATCTACTTTAAAAAAGTGAATTCCTTTTCCACGTGGGCGTATAAAATAAACCCGTGTACATGCTTGCTCATCTTTTTTACTAACGTTTTCTGTTAAAAAATGATAAGCTAATAGAATGATAAATAGAAAGGGAGGGCGACGAGTTGTCAACTGAACAAGTGAAATTAGCAGCCGTTTTAGATGTTGAAACAACGGGCTTAAGTGCTCAAACATGCGATATTATCGAACTGGCAATTGCTGTTGTTTCTTATGATTCTGCTACCGGAGAAATAATCGACATTGTAGAAGAATATGAAGAATTTAATATGCCTTCAACTCCCATTTTCCCGTATATTACAAACTTAACGGGAATTACAAATGAGATGGTCAAAAATAAAACATTAGACGATAAAAAAGTGGAATCGCTGTTAACTAGCGTTTCGGCTATCATCGCTCATAATGCTTCTTTCGATCGCAGTTTTCTTTTAAAACGGTATCCATCTTTATTTAACCAAAAATGGCACTGCTCTATGCGTGCTGTCAAATGGAAAGAGTACGGCTTTCCTAATAAAAAACTAACAACACTTCTTGACCATCATAAGATTGAGAGAGAGAACGCTCACAGAGCTATGGATGACGTGAAAGGAACCATTGACTTGCTAAGACAGCAAAATCCTAGCGGAGAGCCCTATTTTTCTGAAGTATTAAAAAAAGCAATGAGCAAACCTAAAAAAACAGCGGCTTCCACTCGTTTTTAACTCAACAAAAAAAGCGCAGCTTCTGCGCTTTTTTTATTTTTATTTGCCTATTTCTTAAGTGTTGAGTTATATGTTTGAGGAATATGGTTGTAAACAGCGAGGTTGTAAACGCACCGGAAGAAAAAGAAAAGTGCCTGCTTTCAAACCAAAAAATCGCGGAGGAACAAACTGAACAGCTGGTGTTTACAGACATATACGAAATCAGCTGAATTGCTAATAATCTAGAAGATTCAAATTATACTTCTCTTACCTTTTGGCTTTGAAGGTCGTGATGCGTTTGTTCTAGTTCACTTAAATTCAATTCGTACAAATGTCTCCCGTCTTCTGCTTTAAAGTAACCCGATTCAATAATTTGATTCATTAAAAGATCTTTCTTTTGCTCAAATGCTTTTTCAGATGTCATGTTATCATCTCCTTTTTTAGGTGAATATCTTTCATAGAAAAGACGTACACCGCTTGTGGCATACGTCTTGTTGTTTTTCACACTCGTTACCTATGTTTAAAAACAACGCAATCGTTACATTTTATCGAGAAGGCTGCTTACGTCTTGCAGCCATATTGAACATTTTGGTGACGCACTACTTTTATACCCTTCATGATGTTCTTAAAACGCAATTGGAAAAAGATTTTCATAAAATCTGTTTACCATCTACTGCCCCGCTTTCAAAATGCGGCTGTGCGGCGATTTTTTTTGTTGCTAAACTAACCACCATTAATACAACTAAATTAATAAATAAAGAAATGACGCCGACATTTGTATCTTTAATGATTTGTGGCAACGCAGGAAACAACGTGCCAAGCGTTGTTTCAGTAATCGTTATATACATCACAGACGTAATGCCGGCAACAATACCTGCACACGCCCCGTATTTAGTCACGATATTGTTTTTCATTAAACTAAAAATAAAAGCAGGAAACAGCTGCGTCACAATGCTGTAGCCCATTAGTAAAAGCGTTACAATTGTATTCCCTCCATGAAGTGTAAAATAGACTGAAACAAGCGCAATGACTGGTACGAAGCATTTAGCCAGTATCGAAATTTGTTTGCCCGTCGCTGAGGGAACAAGCACACCGTAAACGTTTTTAGATAGTGACGTAGAAGCTGCCATCAAGAGCATCGATCCAGGCACGAGCGCTGTTAATAAACCAGCTGCGCCAATAAAGCCGACAATCCACGGGTCAAATGTTTGAATGGAAAGACGAAGCAGTGACAAGTCCGCTTCTGCGCCTTGTAGTCCAGGTACCTGCATAAGAGCAGTAAACCCTACAAAAAAGACAAAAAGCAGCATTAACGTATAAATAGGACTTATAATAGAATTTTTTCTAAATACATTCTCGTTTTCAGCTGAATACGTTGCATTAAACGTATGCGGCCACATGTAAAATCCTAATACGGTCAGCATGACTGTAGAAATAAACCACGAAATACTTAGACCTGTCTTGGGAAGAGTAAGAAACGTTGGATTTGCTTGATGCACAGCCTCAAACATTGGCTGTAAGCCTCCGTAGTAATGAAACGGCATATATATTCCTAAAAATAAGACAACAATAAAAATCATAATATCTTTCACAATAGCCGTCCAAGCGGAACCATGTATGCCTGATATCATTAAGTAAACCGTTAATGATATGGCGCCAATCCAAATGGCTGCAGTTGAAGAGATAGAGCCATAAGAAGCTTCAGATACAATAATGCCTAGACCTTTGAATTGTAAAATAATATAAGGAACAATTGCCAGCACCCCTGCACATGAAACAACGATACCCAGAAACGGACTTTTGTATTTTGAAACAAAAAAATCCGGCTGAGACATGAGCTTATGCTGCTTCGCATATCGCCATATTTGCGGACCAATCCAATACCCTAAAACGTACGCTAAAGAAATATAGGCTAAAATATAAAACGCCGGCCCTCCTTTCCCATATGCCCAAGCGCTTCCACCTAGAAAAGTAAAAGTAGTATAGATTTCACCCGCCATCAAAAAGAATACAAAAACGGTTCCAAAACCTCTGCCCCCTACGCTCCACTGTTCTAAATCCATTTTTTTGCCCCGCGTAGCTCGAATTCCAAGATAAATAGCTAAAAGTAAAAAACCGAAAATAATAATCAGTGCGGTATTCATTGTTTATCTCCTCCTTTAACAGCAGGATCGAGCTTGTACACAATGCCCATAATAAAAGACGTAAGGATTACCCACATAACAATCCAAAAGAGAAAAAAAGGCATCCCTAAAATAAACGGCGTTACTTTGTTAACAAAAGGCAATAAACCTAATATTCCTACAAACGGAAGCAGGCAAAGAAGATAAATTATTTTCATAGAACTCCTCCTTAATCACACGGCTTATCAGTACTTAGCTAAGGCTTTAACTATCTCATTATGTACTTCTCTTATTCTTCTCTTTACACCTCCATTCTTGAGCTAAACGAGACGTTTGTCATAGAAAACCGCCGTTTGTTTGCTCCTTAGTATCTTCCATTTGTCCCCATATGAAAAGGAGTTTGTAAGACATGCTTACAAAATTTTGAATGCAGCAGAATATTATTTCATATTTTCATATACACAATATAGACAAACAAAAAACGGAACTGAAAGTAAAGGTCTCAAACAGTTCCGTTTCGATCTAGCATTTCTATACTTTATTCCTCTTCTTTTTTCTTTACACCAAGCGAAGAGAGCGCTTGTTTTAAATGTCCGAACGTTTCAATTTTATTAAAACTGATTCCTACATTAACAGCCGTCTGAGCCATGTCAGGACTCACTCCTGACATAATCGCATGGATGCCTAGCAGCTGCAAAATGTTAATCAAATCAAAAAATTTGTGAGCGACATACGTATCTACATAATTTACACCCGATAAGTCAATGACTAAATGCCTTATATGTTTTTCTGCACACCTTTTTGGAACAACCTCGATAATGGAATCACCTTTGATTTCATCAATAAGCCCTACCAAAGGCAAGACCGCGATGTGGTCTACAATTGGAATAACAGGAAAACTCGTTTCGTCGATTAGCTCTTGCTGAAGACTTATTTTTTGCCTTGTGATTTTATAATACTGTTCGGAGAATTCATTAAGGAGTTTATCAAATGTTGTATGATAAACTTCGCTCCAAGACAGTATGTCTTCTTTTGTAATAGATGAATGTATCAGGCTATATGTTTTGACATACGTCCAAATAATTTTTCTTGTTTTGCTTAGCGCTTCTACTACCTCGTAAATCGGCGTATCAAATTTAATTCTGCTGTTTACTACTTCCGTCGTCCATTTCACCATACGTTGTTTAAAAATCTTTTGATCGTCAAGAAAGCCGCTCGCAATTGTTCCAATCGTATAAAGATGCTGCTCACGCAGCTTTTTCTCAACTGAAGCATCTGCGTCCTTTGAGTAAATCGATCCTTTAATATTACTTCTTTGGCGCAGCCATTCTTCACTGATAGAGGCTGAATTCTCTAAAATATATTCAAAAAGACGTTGATTTTGTTCACTCACTACTGTTTAACCTCCGTTCACTTTCTCCTTCTGTACAATCACTTACAAAACGCACCTTATGAGAAATTCATGCTTCATGTTTTTTCCTCGTCCATCTCTATCATACACGATAACCGCTCTGCATACTTATAGAGAATTAGATATAAACAAGCAGGTATTTGATTATCTACATAGATAAACTGCCGTGTATGATGAAACTATCATTTATTTTGACATGAAAGGATGTTAATTGTATTGAAAAAATCAATTATTTTGTTGGGGCTTCTCGCTACAAGTATTGGATTATCAGCTTGCTCAAACAATACAACAACTTCTTCTGCTACAAACTCTTCTGCACATTCAGGTCATGAACATCATAAAGCTGCAGTTGCTGATATTCGCGAAGAGACTCCAGGAGCAGATGTTTTACCACAGTTTTTGAAGAACCAGCCTAAAGACATGAAGCTAGTTTATCTATCCGTTGCTAAAAATCGTAAACTACTTGAAAAAATCCCTTGCTACTGTGGATGTGGCATGGAAGCGAATCACAAAAATAGCTATGACTGCTTTATTTTTAAAAACAAAAGAAATGGAGCAGTTGTCTGGGATGATCATGGAACAAAATGCGGATTGTGTATAGAAATTGCAGCTAAAGCTATGCTCGACTATAACCGAGGCAAATCAATAAAAGATATTCGCAAAGACATCGATGAAAAATATAAGGAAGGCTATGCACAACCCACTCCTACTCCTTCCTTGTAAAACATTGGCATTGTTCAAGTAAACATTCGCGACAGATATATGTAAAAGTAGAAAACATCAAAAAACACTCAAATAGCTATTTGAGTGTTTTTTGTATACTATTCTTTCACAAACTCTTTTGTACTTCTTACTGTATCAATCGGACGCACGAGCTTCTCAATTTCTGCACGTTTTGGCTCTAAAAATGGAGGCAGTGATAATTTTTCTCCGAGCGTTTCGTAAGGTTCATCTCCCATAAATCCTGGTCCATCTGTCGCAAATTCAAATAAAATTTGCGGAGCCACTCTTGCATACAACGATTCAAAGAAGTGACGATTCACATAACCAGACGTATGGAAACCGAAGCTTGGCATTCGGTTAATCCATTCTTCAAGAGCCTGTCGATTTTCTACGCGAAAAGCAACGTGATGAACCGTTCCAAAACCTTGCTGAGCCTGCGGAAGTTTTTCGTTGTGTTCGACTACTACTTGCGCACCGTTTCCTCCTTCTCCTACTTCAAATAGGTGGAGATTTCCTTCTTGAGCAATCTCTTTAAATAAAAGGACTTTTTCCATCATTTCTTTAAAGTAATTAAACTCGGCGATACGAATAAAGATAGGACCGAGTCCCGTAATAGCGTATTGAAGAGGTACAGGACCTTTTTGCCAAGGAGTGCCTGATTCAACTCCTTGATTTCCTTCATCGGAAATTAACTGATACTGCTGATCATCAAAATCAACAAACGAAAGCGTCTTTTTCCCAAATAGCTCTTGAATCCCCGTATGATTTACTTCTAAGCGATCAAAGCGCTTTACCCAATAGTCTAAAGCCGCATCATTTGGAACGCGGAAAGATGTTTTTGAAATTTCATTTGTTCCGTGAAACCCTTTTGGAATACCTGGAAAATCAAAAAAAGTCATGTCCGTTCCAGCGCTGCCTTTATCATCTGCAAAAAACAAATGATACGTTTGAATATCATCTTGATTGACCGTTTTTTTAACTAAGCGCATGCCTAACACATATGTGAAAAATTCATAATTCTTTTCTGCACTACTTGTAATAGCCGTTACGTGGTGTATTCCTTTTAAGTGGTTCATTCTACATTCCTCCGGATAAATCGTCTAGTTTATCATTTATTATTTATCTTTAATTTGAATATCTTTAATTAAAGATAATATACCATGATTAATTTTCCTTTGTCAATAAAGTATGGATGATCTCGGAAGGAAATATGTAGGTTTTTACATTTTAGCAAAATCTCATAAATGAGGACGGACCAAATCGGTAATAAAACACCGTATTGTTGCCTAGTTCCTTCTCTAACCTATACTAATTTATTTCTCTTACACGATATCATGTTTTTAAATCTTTGTCCGGTATTCGCTGAGATTATCACTCACCAGGCAAACGTTAGTTAATTTAATAACTCCCGGAAGCTAATTTTTTAATCTTTTTATGTAAAAGGAATAGTAAGAGAAAACTTCATCACATATACTATATAAATTTATATAAAAGGCAGGGATATCATGAAAGCACAGCGCTTGGTAGATGACCAAAAAGGAACGTACAGCAAGGAAGTTCAGAAGCACTTTAACCTTAAAATAAATAGAAAAATTTACACACAACCCTCACCGCAATCACCTTCCTCATCCCCTATACAGAAGAAAAATCTTAAATACAAACCTCAACATAAAGTTCTACGCACGTATGATAAAAAAGATAAAACATTAAATGATACACAGGAAAAGCCTATAAAATCTGCAAAAACTAGATTAACTAAATATGAAAAGCTTCTATTAAGCAACCAGCTTTCAGAAGCTGCGGCTCTTTACTCATCTTTTGGGTTAGAAGAGCTGGTACGAATGGCTAGTAGAGAGGAGTGAACGATTTGTGTTGGGTGAAAAAGTAATCATTGATACAAACATTTGGGCTTCACATGCGCTTAATTATCCAGAAGTTGTAGAATATATTAATGAACTTATTTCAAATAATGCGGAATTTTTAATGCCTACTGTTGTACAAATGGAACTTCTGTCGCATTGGGAAGTAGAAACAAATCCTCAAGTCAAAGCAGTAAAAAATCATTATATTTACGATATGACCGATAAGATTGTGGACGTTACAAGTGAAATTGCGCAGCTAGCAGCTCAAATTCGCAGAAAAGCTAAAATAGAATCCAATAAAAAAATTAAAGGCCCAGATGCGATGATTGCCGCATCTGCTTTTATACATAATGCAAAACTGATTTCTAACAATAATAAAGATTTTGCTTGGATTACATTTAATTTCAGCTATCGAGGTCAACCATTATCTTATGTAAATCCTATTAAAGACACGATTGCTTACGCTTCTTTTATTAAAAGCTTTGAACCTCCCAACCTTCCCAGTGCTGATAACTTACAAGAAAACGAGAAGGAAAGTTAATTTGTTTTTGCTTTCAAAATACTCCTTGTCTCCCCCCTTTTTCAAATTAAAAGTTTGATGGGTACATACTCCAATTCTTTCTATATTGAATACAGTAAAAAGCATAAAAACTTAGGCGGTGAAAAGAGTGAATTACCCATATTACCCGGAACAACCTTTAGAAGAGTATCAATATGGCTATGATTATTATTCCAATCCCCAGGAAACTGAAGAAAGATTCCCTTATGGTTATTATCCATATCCTCGCCCACGGCCATTTTATCCTTACCCTTACCCACGTCCTATTTATTACCACCCCCCTTACTTTTACCCTCGTCCTCGTCCGTTTTACCCACACCCAGTGTATTGGAGATAAAAAAAGAAGAGCTGTCAGCTCTTCTTTTTTGTTTCTTGATATTTAAACATCTCTTCTTTAATAATGGTCACAAACGCTTCATTTTGCTCAATTTCAAAAACAGTAATAGCTTTTTCTAGGTAAGCTATTCCTTCTTTAAGCTCACCAAGCTGACAGAGTGCTTCTCCAATTTGATAGTGCAGTTCTCCTAATAAATAAAGCGTCTCATGCTGAATACACAGCTCTAGTCCTGCTTGTGCATATTTAACCGACTTTTCATAACGTTCCATTTGCAAAAGCGCATGTGATAATCCATATAAAATTCGAATTTTGACAAGAGGATCTTTTAACTTAGGAAGCAAAGCAATATGCTGCAATCCTTCCATAAACGTACTGAACGCTTTTTTTAAATGACCTTCTTCTTCGTAAATAATGGCAATACTATTTAAAATAGCAATCTCTTTCTCTGAATAAAACTGTTCGCTCGTACGCGTGAACGCAATGGCTTTTTCCAATTTACGAAGCGCTTGTTCAAATTTATTTCCGATATAATAATCACATATGGCTTCGTGCCATAGGAAAAATTGTGCGTGAAAAGGATCTTGAAACATAGGATTATCTTTTTCTTTGTCCACCATATGTAACACGGTTTCATAATCGCGTTTTCGTATATAATGCCTAATGGTCGATTTAATTTCTTTTGAATAATCGTTGGGCGTTAGCTCTCCTGCTTCAAAGAAATAATTCATCGGAACCCCTAAGCGTTTCGATAAATGATAGAGAACTTCACTGCATGCATGAATTTCACCTTGTTCAAATCGATGTAGCTCTTCTTCTGTACAAATTCCTTCTGATAACTCGACAGTTGTCATTTCCGCAATCTTTCGCAGATCTTGAATCAGCTGACCTACTTGTTTTTTATCATTCAAAAAATCACCTTACTTAATGTAAATAAATGTTTTTATCCTACTTTTCTACTATACTCCAAATAAAATGACTTTAAAAGAGATAATGGGCTATTTTTTGAAATTCTTGTCAATCTTTTCTACCTATCAATAAAGAAAAACAGCACATCCATGTGCTGTTTCCCTCAAGTTCATATGATTTATGACACTGTACATCTTTTCAACTTAAATAGAATCAAATACTTGACGCAGTTGAGCTGCGCTTTTATTGATCGCCTGCTGAGCAAGTGGGACAAATTCATGAAACCCTAAAAATCCGTGAATCATCGTTTCATAATTTTCGTAGGTGACGGGAACACCGTGATTTTTTAATGCGTCCGCGTAGTCTTTTCCGCTATCTCTTAGAGGGTCGTACTGTGCTGTAATAATGGTAGCGCTTGGTAGACTCGATAAATCTTCTAGTAATACCGGAGCATTATAGGGATGCTGTTCTTCTTCTTTATTATTTAAGTACTGAAGGCGAAACCAATCCATGAGATCTTTTGAAAGAAGATATCCTTCGGCGTTTTCTTTCATAGAGGCAGGATGCTGATTTTTAAATCCTACAGACGGGTAAATAAGCAGCTGATGAACAATGGATGGACCTTGTCTTTGCTTTGCTAAAATGCTTACAATCGCAGCAAGGTTGCCACCAGCACTATCTCCTCCAACGGCAATTTTGTTTGAATCGATATTTAATTGAGACGCGTGAGCTGAAATCCAATCCAGGGCGTCATAGGCATCGTTCACCGCAGCGGGAAATTTACTCTCAGGAGCAAGGCGGTAATCAACAGACACTACAATACAGTTTGTTTCATTTGCATACGACCTGCATATGGAGTCATGAGTATCCAGGCTTCCTAATACCCAGCCTCCTCCGTGATAATAAACAAGAGCGGGAAATGGCCCTGTTCCTTCAGGCTCATACACTCGTATAGTGAGGGTACGTTCATCTAATTGGATTTCTTCATTATATACTTTTTTAACTGCTTCTTTAGAAGGAGTTAAAGACATCTTTTCCATTTCCCTCAGCTGCAGGGGTGTAACGTCCTCTAAAGAAGGACGGGGCATTTCGTTATATTGATTTAGAAATATTTGAATATGCGGATCTAACGGCATTCTTCTTCTCTCTCCTTTCAAGGTAACTCTATATGTAATGATGAATGAAATTTCAGAAAAAATCCAATATATTGTCTTCTCGGCAGGCTTTTGTTTGCTTTAATTAAAAATGGGTATAACAATTAAATAAAGAGGATGATATTCGTATATATTTTATTCTCACCTATATAAATATAAATACGTACAAAGGAGGAACAATGATGATTATTGTTTATATAAGCTTAGCTGTTGTTTTGGCATCACTTGCGTATCTTATTTACGCAGGCGTATCATTTAATAAAAAAATCAAGCCAACTTTGAACTCTGTAAATGCCACTTCTCAACATCTTCAAAACGAAACTGATCATATTAAAGAAAAAACAAACCATTTAAAAGTAACACAAGCAGCGATTAAAACGGATATACAGTACAAAAAAGATTCAGTCAAATATACAGCCAACTCATTTAAACAGCTTGTGAATAGCTTTAAACGTTAAAAAAGGAAACCTTTATAAAGGTTTCCTTTTTTATTACATCGCCTGAGACGTATCTTTAGGAGGTGCAGCCGTTTTGTTTCGGTGATAAATAGCATTAATCTCTCCTCCAATGACGAGAATTAACCCCGTTAAAAATAGCCAAAGCATCAGAACAATTACGCCTCCTAAGCTTCCATAAGTAGCAGAATAATTGCCAAAGTTGCTTACGTAAAATGAGAACCCTAAAGATGTCAGCTGCCATAGTAGCGTAGCAGCGAGTGCTCCGGGCCATACATGAGCAAAAGGAAATGTTTTATTTGGCGCTAATCTGTATAATACGGATAAAACAAGTACCATAATGCCGACACCAACAATCCAGCGCAGAATATTTAAAACCACTGTTGTACCTGAAGGAAGAGAAAACCATTCGCTTATCCAATTTAACAAAACCCCTCCGAACACTGGTAAAAGAAGCGATACAACAATTGTTACAATTAATCCAATTGTTAAAAGAATGGACAAGCCTCTTACTTTAATAAACGAGCGCTGTTCTTTCACGTCGTAGGCTTGGTTCATTGCACGAATAAAGGCGTTCATACCGTTTGAAGCGGACCAAATGGTTCCTAAAATCCCTACAGTCAGTAACCCGCCGTTTGGTTGGCTTACAAATTGAGCTACGTTATCCTTAAAGATTGCAGCCGTTTCTCCCGGCATAACGCTTTGAAGAAGATCGATTGCCTCTGCCGGTTTAATAGATAGATACGGAACAATCGATATCAGTAAAATAAGCATAGGGAATAATGATAGCATATAATAATAGGCTTGCTCAGCTGCTAGTCCCGTTGCTTGATCTTCTTGAATTTCTTTACCAAGACTTTTTCCGAATGATAATAGCTTTTTCATGATAAACCTCTACTTTCTTTTTTTTTGTTCTTTTCCCATTTTATGCACTTTTCAACCTTGAAAGTGGAGAATTTCGAGCAAAATCTCAAATCAAGCGACCATGAGAAAGTAGAATGATGTTTCCTACACAAAAAAAGTTCCGGCTCAAAAGAGCCAGAACTTTTCATCAAAGTATTTATGTAGAGCAGACTAGCGAATGTGTCCTTGTGCACCGCTTAATTGCTGCTGCGCCATTGCAACAAGATGCTTCGTCATTTCTCCACCAACAGAACCATTTGCGCGAGCCGTCTGCTCAGCGCCAAGCTGAACGTTAAGTCTTCCCGCGATTTCCGTTTTTAACTGATCAAGAAGCTGTTCAGCACCTTGAACTAAAATAGGATTACGATTTGCCATGTTTATCACTCCTTTCCTTCAACAGCTTATATAGGTTAATGTTCCTTTCACTTGAAATTTTATACAACATCCTTCAAAAAAAAAGATCCCTGGCTATCGCCTAGATCTTTTTTTCTTTTTAAGCTTTTCTACACTCGTTCAAGAGGCATTGTGCAGCAGCGGAAAGAACCGCCGGACTTAATAATTTCAGATATATCAACTTCAATCACTTTATAGCCTCGTTTCCTTAACTCTTCATTCACTTCTGTATTTATTGGCAGACTGATCACCCGTTGATTACCGATGGATAATACATTGGTTCCCATCGTAAACTGCTCTTCTTTTGTTACTTCAATTAAGTCATATTTCATGCGAAGTAAATTTAATTCTTTCTCATGTAAAGCGGGTGAAAATACAAGCGCTTCTGTAGGTGATAAAATATTTAACACACAATCAAGATGAAGATAAGACCGATCAATAGGAATCGGAACAACCTCATACGCTGGAAGCAGCTCTTGGATATGCTCCACGCCTTCTTTACTTGTACGGTCGCTGAGTGCAATAAAAATAGCTTGTCCATCAATCAGCACATCTCCACCTTCAATGGAGTGGTCCGGTACCTGATGGAAAGGAATACCTTGCTGCTGCAGCCAATCGGCTAGCACTTGTTCTTCTCCGCTTCGAATTTCGCTGCCCATTTTCGTGACAATAACGGTATCTCCGAGCGTATAGCCAATATCCCGTGTAAATACTTGTTCTGGAAATGGCTCTTGTGCAGATAGTCCGATGACTTCAATCCCTTCTTTTTGAAGACATTCGACAAATTGACGGTGCTGCTTTGAAGCTAAGCTCTCATCAATGTTTTCGTCCGCATAATGCTTTTGTGTTTCATTAATAATTTCTTCAATTTTCATATATGTAGGTGGACAAACGACCACACGTTTTAATGTATCATACTCATTTTTACATCCATAACTATTCGTCATTTTAGCTGGCTGTTTCATTTGCATCTTTTTAAATCCCCCTTCGTGCATTTATGTACAGTGTTCCCTAAATCTCCTGAAACATAAACACGATTTTGCTAAGGAAACACCCCTGCTCATCTATCTGAAAAGCTTTTTCAGGCAAGAAAAACAAAAAAACACAATACTTCTTCTAATTACAATAACTGTTAGTATAAAATAGTCTAGTAACTGTACAAAAAATTGGAGGTAAATATGAATAAAATAGCGAACGCATTATATGCGGGCAGAAAAATTTTATTACTACTGTGGGTCATCCTAATTGTCGGATTTGGCTTTTATGCGGCTAAGCTTCCTTCTGTGCTTGGAGGAAACGGATTTGAAATGAAAGGAATGTATAAAGATACCGAGCAGCTTTTAGTTAATAAATTTGATGTTAGCGAAGCTCAGATCATCGTTTTGTTTGAAAAAAAAGACGGAGTTTCTGACTCGAAATTCCAGCAAACGATCGCTCAGTATATGCAAAAAGCAAAGGACAAATCAGACGCGTCGAAAGTTGACATACCAACGGCTTCTAACAAGATGATAAAAGGAAGCACAGCGTATGGAATTATCCACTTTAATCACGATGATGGAACGATGGATAAACGAGTGGAAAAGATCAGAACTCTTTCATCTGAAGAAAAAGAAGTTAGTGTAAAATTAACCGGTGGTCCTATTATTGAAAAAGATATGAATACAGCAAGCCAAGCAGATTTAGCAAAAGCAGAAGCCATTGGTATTCCTGTTGCTTTAGTTGTGCTTCTTCTAGCTTTTGGCGGCGTGGTAGCCGCTGCAATTCCTCTTATGATAGGAATTGTAACCGTCGTTACCACCATGGGCGTTGTCTATTTCTTTCATCCGTACACAGAGCTGTCCATCTTCATTTTAAACGTGATTCCAATGATTGGATTAGCTCTTAGTATTGACTTTGCCCTTTTATTTATTAATCGCTTTAAAGAAGAAATTCAAACGAAATCGGTAGAACAAGCAATCAAAATCACCATTCAAACAGCGGGACGCTCGGTCATCTTCTCAGGATTATGCGTATTTATTGGATTAGCGGGAATGCTGTTTATTCAAGTTGATATTTTTCAAAACGTCGCTCTTGGAGGAATGGCTGTTGTTTTTATTGCTGTGTTTTCAGCTCTTACGCTGCTTCCTTCCATACTGGCTATATTAGGTACACGCATCAATCGTTTACGCATCTTAAAAATCAGTGAACAAGGCGGTCAATCTAGGTGGCGTTCATTCGCTACATTTGTCATGAAAAAGCCTGTAGCTATGACGATTGTTTCTCTTATTATTCTGTTAGTAGCACTTATTCCCGTTCGAGACATGCATCTAGAAATACCGTCTTCAGAAGCACTGCCAACAAAATACGAGTCTCGTCAAGCTTTTGACACGTATAACGATACGTTTATAAATAAAAACACGGCAGACGTTTATTTTGTGTTAGAAGCTAAGCAAGATATGCTGAAGGAAAAGCCTTTAACAAATGCCTTTACTTTTATAAAACAATTAAAAGAAGATTCGTTAGTTAAGCAAGTTGATTCTATTTCTACCGCTTTAAACGTAAAATCCAGTAATCAGCTTCAAGCTATGCTGAACAACCCGCAGATAAGCGTGCAGACAAAGCCAGCTGTAGATTCGTTTATTAACGAACATTATATGCTCATAAAAGCTACGCTAGATACAGACCAAAATTCAGATCAAGCAAAAGATTTTGTTCGAAAATGGAAAGAGAAACGTTCACCTTTCACCGTTCATATTGGCGGCTATCCAAAATTCGAACAAGAAATATTTGATGAAATTTATAAAAAGGCGCCTTGTGGCCTGGCTCTTGTTTTATTTTCAACGTATGTCATTTTAATGATTGCTTTTCGTTCCGTCCTGATTCCTTTAAAAGCTATCATTATGAATATTTTAAGCTTAACAGCTACGTTTGGTTTACTTGTATGGCTGTTTCAAAATGGACATTTAGGTCTTACCCAATCCAATATCGCTTTAGTGCTGCCGGTCTTTGTTTTCGGCCTTGTATTTGGGCTTAGCATGGACTACGAAGTCTTTTTGATTTCACGCATTCACGAAGTGTATCATCAAACGAAGGATAACAATGTAGCAACGGTAGAAGGCCTAGCTTCCACTAGTAAAATCATTACGAGCGCTGCTTTAATCATGATTGTCATTACAGGAGCCTTTGCTTTTACAGACGTAACGCCTGTTAAACAAATGGGTGTAGGAATTGCTTTAGCTATATTTATCGATGCAACGATTGTCAGAATGCTTCTTGTCCCTTCTCTTATGAAATTGCTTGGAGATGCCAACTGGTGGTTTTTCACTAAAAAAAGCGATAAGTCCAGTTCCAACGAACAGGTAAAATCATAATAAAAAAACCCGCTCACTTGAGCGGGTTTTTTTATTATGATTTCTTTATCGACTTAATTTAGCAAAAGCGATAATGCCTTCTTCATCGTCTAATTCCAGTTCTAGTCCTGCTGCGTATGGGTCTACGTTCATTTCCGTATCCAGCCAATAGCGCAGGGCTTCGATAATGTTCAAAGTAATATGAACCTGTTTACGATCATGCACGTATGACTCTGCTGAAAAACCGTAGTCATCATCATACATTAGCTCAATCTCTACTTCTTGAGGCTGAACTTGTTTTTTTTCTGCGATATACAAACACATCGCATTGATAATATCTTGTTCAGAAATTTTTATTGTCTCCAAGATTTCACTTCCTCATTTTTACGCTTGTTGCTACGTACGCTTTGGAATAACTTTACTACAAGAAGAATTAAAGCTACAATCACAAGCATATTTACCATAAAGCCTAAAATTGGGCCTAATGGTCCTAAGCTAGATAATAAGCTTCCAAATAATAAGCCCGCAATTCCTCCCATTAAAAGACCTTTCATTAAGCCGCCGCGCTTTGAACCAGCCGCTGTACTTTTAGATGATGAGTTTTTAGACGTATTGTTTTGCTTAACCGAATTACTGTTATTGTTTTTAAATAAGCTTGATTGGTTATTGCTTCCGCTGTCAAAAGAGCGCTTTCCTGATTTATACCCTTTTGCACTTGCTACGTTTGAACCGTCATGAATAAGTGATCCACCGATTGGTGAAAACACAACCGCTAATGCGATAAATGCGGCCAATAATTTTTTTATCATTGCTTTCCCTCCACTAAATGACTAACGTCACATATGTTTTTTCATATATGATTTCCATATATGTTCCTACGTTTCATCATACCAAAAGGTTTCACTTTTTTATATAAAAATGCATAAAGCTCCATTAAATGTTCACAGGATTAAACATTTGCACGTATTTCGTGCTTATATAACATCAGTTAAGTATAAATCAAAGGCATTCATAAAACTAACAAAGGTCCTTCATCTTTATTATATATAGCTTATTTTACACTTCGCCGAAAACATTATCTAAAATTTCTATTTTTGAGGTAGTGACTTTTGCAGAATTCTTTGTTTGCTCCACTAATTTAATAATGTCTTTATGGGCCTGCTTAGCACCTATTATTAATAAAGGAACACCTATTACATTAATCTTTAACCTTCTTGAAAACAAACCTCCTAGTGTCATAGATAAAGGTACGGTGGGAGATGTATTGGAAAAAAGTATTTTCGTTTGTAATTCTCCTTTTTTATTTAGCAAATTGGCTAACTCATACATAGCAGGAACTACTACTTTTGAAGACCCTCTCCCTAATGTATATACTTCATTTTTTTCTTCATCATATCCATGAAAAATTAACTTCCCCATATCCTTAGAAGTCAATTTATTAAAAACATCAATATTTAATATTTCTTTATCAGTTGGTTCTCTATTAGCAGGGAGCTTTTTCAGATGGTAAGCAGCTGCCAATGCTGATGAATGTGTGCCTCCGTAGCAGTTATAAATATAAATCATCTTGTCATCTCCTAAATAACTAACTCTCCTTTCATTATAATCAAAATTTCTCTGCTCCATTCTTAGATTTCCAGAAGAAATTCTGTTCTTTCCCTATTAAAACCTGTACAAAAAACATCCTGGAATACAATTGTTACACTCCATTCTTTGCTTCCCACAACTACTTCCCTCTTGGTTGAAGTTTAAAAAGATTCAAGAAATTCTTGGAAATAGAGACATTCAAACAGTAACATTAAAGGATCTATATACTTATATAACGAATAACATATAGGAAAAAGATTTAATGAATGGATGAAATTTGTCTCTGAAAGCTTCTAACATTGCACGTTTGTAGTTAATTCGTCTTCAATACTTCATATTATATACTCCCCCTTTCATAAATAAGAGCTTTCTCTTATATGAATATGTATAGATAAACTAAAGTTACAAAGGAGAGATATGATGTTGAATGAACAGCTCCCATTATCAACAGCAAATTTATCAGATGCAATGGAAGGTGCCAACCACTTAGACTTTTCTATTAAGCCCTTGCAGCGTCATTACAAACTATTCGGGCCGGCTCTTACCGTAGATACGCCCGCTGGCAATAATTACTCAGTGCTTGAAGCGATTCGACTAGCGGAGCCGGGAAGTGTGCTCGTTATTGATGGTAAAAGCTACTGTAACCGTGCCTTAGCAGGAGATTTCGTAGTAGCCATGGCGAAGCTTGTTGGAATAAGCGGTATTGTACTAGATGGGGTTATACGAGATCAAGAAGACATCGAAAAGCTCGATTTCCCCGTATTTTGTAAGGGCTCTACGATCGCAGCAAGCAGCAAAAAAGAAAAAGGAAAGGTAAACGAGATCATTTCCTGCGGGGGCGTAAAAATCCGTCCTGGGGACTTTATTGCAGGTGATGACGGTGGAGTGATTGTCATTCCCAAGGAGCAAGCCGAAGAAGTATTAGCAAAAGCGCGAGAAAAATGGCAAAAAGATAAAGACCGAGAGAACGAAGTATTAATTAGCAAAGAAACGGTATATACCTATTTAGATAAAGCCCTAAAATAAAAGACCTCCGCTTGGAGGTCTTTTATTTGTCATATTGTAAAAATTCTAATCGATTTCCAAACGGGTCATGGACAAAAAAACGCTCTCTCCCTGCAATAGGCTCTTCTTCTGAAAGAACGCAGCCCGAATGTGCCAATTTACGTCTAAGCGTCTTGATATCTTCCACGACAAAAGCTGGATGCGCTTTTTTAGCAGGTATGTAGTCATCTTGAATACTGATATGCACTTCTTGAGTCCCACATTGAAACCATATGCCGCCTCTGTGCCTTAAATTTTCCGGCTTAAGAACAGTTTTCATTCCTAAAAGATTTTCATAAAAATTTCTTGCTTCTTGCTCGCATCCTTCTGGACCAAGAAGCTGAACATGATCAATTCCCAGAAACATCCACAAACCCCTTTCAAAAAACGTCTTCCTAAAAGTTATTAATCAATGACTCTAGGATTATGAATAACCTGCAGCTCTTTTACAGCTTGCTTCATTTCGCTTTTGCAAATTGGACAAGTTGGCTGATCTCCGCTTTTAAAGTTATCTCGAACCCAACAATTACACGTATCTGATGTACATTCCCAAACTTTTGTTTCTTCAATAACAGCCGGCTCTAAATTTTTACGATTATACATACACATCGTCTCCTTTAAACAGTACTTTTTAAGTGGATAATAAATGAAGATTAACTTAGCGTGTAAATGCGGTAAATGGTGCAAGATAAAGTGATACTATACATCCGTAAATCAATCTTTGAGGAATAATACGGCGTCTTGAAAGACTAAAATAAAAATGAAGTTATAACAAAGCAGATAGCAGTTGCTTTTCTTAAAACAACGGGATAGTCTGAAAAGAACAAAAATGAAGATCACAAAAATTATATATTTTACTATTATAACAGAGTTTATAATTTTTTACAAATCAGCTTCCATTTACTTGTTTTGCTTTTCATAAAAAAAAAGCGAGCACATGATTAGGCTCGCTTTTGATTTCTTATCGAGTTTGTCCGTTTCCACTCATAATATATTTAATTGTCGTAAGTGCAGGAAGTCCCATTGGACCACGTGCATGAAGCTTTTGAGTTGAAATCCCAATTTCAGCTCCAAATCCTAAAGCTCCTCCGTCAGTAAAGCGCGTAGATGCATTATGATACAGTGCGGCTGCATCAACTAATGACATAAAGCGTGAAACGGCTTGTTCATCTTCTGAAATGATGGCTTCGGAGTGTTTTGTTCCATATGTTTCAATATGGTCAATCGCTTCATCCACACTTTCTACTACTTTCATCGCAATCGCTAAGCGCAAATACTCTTCAGCCCAGTCTTTTTCAGCCGCTGGTTTTGCTCCAGGAATTTCACCTACTGTCGCTTTGTCACCATATACTTCAATACTATGATCGTTGAATGTTTGAATCAATTCATCTTTATGAGAATCGAGCCAGTTTTTGTGCACAAGAACCGTTTCTGCTGCGTTACACACTGCTGGTCGATCTGTTTTTGCGTTAATCAAAATCGGAATGGCCTTCTTAACGTCAGCTTTTTCATCGATGTAAATATGACAGTTTCCGACTCCCGTTTCTAACACGGGAACGGTTGCGTTATTGACGACCGCTTGAATCAATGAAGCCCCTCCGCGTGGAATCAGCACGTCAATATGCTCTTTCATTGTAAATAATTCTTGCGTAGCCGCACGATCTGTACTTGAAATAAACTGTACCGCTTCTTTAGGAATTGGCGTTTCATCAAGAGCTTTATGAATAATGTCCACGATAGCTTGGTTAGATGAAATAGCTGAAGAGCCGCCTTTTAACACAATAGCATTTCCAGATTTCAACGCTAGCCCTGTTGCATCTACCGTTACGTTTGGACGTGCTTCATAAATCATTCCGATCACGCCAAGAGGCACCCGTACTTGCTTTACATCTAGACCGTTATCCAATGTCCAGCTTGATAAAATATCGCCTGTTGGATCATCTAGCTCAGCAACTTCACGAAGGCCGTTTGCAAATTCTTTTACACGTTCCGCTGAAAGAGCAAGGCGGTCCATAAGCGCTTCGTCAAAACCTTTTTCTTTCCCGTTTTTCAAGTCTACTTCATTTGCTTTTAAAATATACTCCGTGTTGCTTTCAAGTGTAGAAGCAATCGTTAACAGAGCATCGTTCTTTTGCTTTGTTGTTAGTAAACTTAATTGCTTAGCTGCTTTTTTTGCTAAAATAGCTTGTTCTTCTACTGAATACGTTTCGTTTGTTTGTAACACCAAATCACTCCTGGATTCGTTTTAGTTTTGTTTGATTTTAAAGTGTGAGGCATAAGAGGTAAATGCAATCATGCAAAGAAAAGGAAGGGCTCCTTTTCTTTACAGCATGTTTGCTTACAAACCGACCGGTACTGGAATTTCTAAGTGACACACTAGACCTTCGCTGTCAACAATCGGTTGATCAATTGGCTCATTCAGTGCAAGTTCATCAGATGAATAATTTGTCACGCCAAGAGCCAGCTCATTGTCATCTTTATCTAGAATACGTACAACTGCTCGTTCACTAAAGTGGCCTTTAATATATTTAACATGCTCGCGAAGTAAAGGCTCTTTATCTTCAATAATTGCACGTTTCGCGGCATCTTCGACTACTATTTCCCCTTCAGGACCAGAGTTAAACGCAATCCACTGCTTTTTCTGATTAAGGTTCGCAGAATCATCTTCAGATTCAAAATACGTTCCTGTTGCATCCCCGTCAACCGCTTGTGTTAAAATGTTTGGCACGCCAGCTCTTCCTAAAAATGCTGGAATTCCTGACGCCATAGCGATTTTGAACGCGTCAATTTTCGAGCGCATGCCGCCTGTTCCAACTGAACTTCCTGAATCTCCTGCAGATTCTTCGATGTCTTGCGTGATTTCCCCTACGTGAGGAACTAATTTTGCATTTGGATCCTGACGAGGGTCTGCGCTGTATAAGCCATCGATATCCGATAAAATAATAAGCAGGTCGGAATCCACTAGTCCAGCAACTTTAGCTGAAAGTGTATCATTGTCGCCAAATTTTAATCGATTGATGGTTACCGTGTCGTTTTCATTGACAATTGGTACGATACCACGTTCTAACAGCACATTAATTGTATTTCGTGCATTGTTGTAACGATTTTCGTCTGAAAAATCGTCTCTCGTAATTAAGATTTGAGAAGCAACGTATCCATGTGATAGAAACAGTTCTGAATAAGCCTCCATTAACAGTCCTTGACCAATTGAGGCAGCTGCTTGTTTTTCAGGTAAAGAGCTAGGTCGCTCTAAGCAGCCAAGCTTGCGGTATCCTGCAGCTACAGCTCCTGATGAAACCAATAGCACTTCATGACCGCTATCTTTTAAGTCTACGACTTGATCCACAAGGCGCTCGAGCTTCCGTCTGCTGATTTCACCGTGTGAACTTGTTAATGAACTACTTCCAATTTTAATTACAACCCGCTTCTTATTGTCGGGACTCATCAAATCACTCCTAGTGTGTTCTGTATGTTTTCTTGTTTATGATTATTTTTTTGTGGTGAGGAATTCACGAAGAAGGTAAGTGACGAATTAATTAGTACTTGCCACTTTTTGTAGTTGAGCACTCATTTCTTTTGAACGCTTTGATGCTCCTTTGACTGCTTGCATCATTGCTTCTCCGCCGCCGTGTTTAGCTAAGGCGTCTAAACCAGCTGCTGTTGTACCGTTTGGAGACGTCACATTTTCACGAAGCTCCGTCGGCGTTTCATCTCTTTCCATCATCATTCTTGCTGCACCGTAAATGGTTTGGGCGCCAATTTCACGTGCTAGCTCAGGATCAAGACCTTCTTCTTTAGCTGCTTTTTCGATATGCTCCATAAGGAAATAAAAATAAGCGGGTCCACTTCCGGCAATTCCTGTGAAAATGTCCATTTGAGGCTCATCAATCACGTACACTTTTCCGATTGCAGAAAGCAGCTCTTTTGCTGTTAGCACAGCATCCATTGCAACATATTGACCTGGAGATATAGCCGTTGCTGATTGCTGAATCATACTTGATGTATTCGGCATCACTCGAATGACCTGCTGTTCATCATGCAATAACTCTTCCATGTAAGAAGATGAAATCCCTGCAAGAACAGATAGGACAAGCTGGTCTTTGTTGATTTGAGGCTTTAATTCGTTTAATGCCTCTTCAGCGCCTTTTGGCTTCATCGCTAGAATAAAAACGTCAATGTCATCTGTTTTCAGCTCGCTGCGCTTTACTGCTTTGATACCATATCTATTTTCAAGTTCGTGCAGTCGCGCATCATTGCTGCGATTTGTTACGATAATATTTTCAGCAGGTAATTTCTTTGCATTGACCATACCAGAAATCATCGCTTCTGCCATTGATCCAGCACCTAAAAAAGCAACTTTTTGTTTTTTATCCATCAAATCTCCCCTGTCATTTGTTCGTATTTTTGTTCTCGTTTCTTTCAACGGTTCCTATAGTAACATGCTGAAAAAGAGTGTCAAGTTGAATTTAACCGTTTTTTTCCTCCTTGAGCGTATAACCTTATGCGTATGTAAGCGTAAACAAAACTTTTTCAAATATTTTTTTCTGCAAAAAAAAACGATTTTTTTTATAAAAATACGTTTATATAAGGAAAATCGGGGCATACTATATAGTTTGGACTTTAAAATTTTTTTGCGAAAAATAGAGGAATTTTGAAAACGTTATTTGAACAATATAATAGGTTTGCTAAAATGAACCTATGTACCAGCATCTTGGTTTTTTTTGAAAAATTTACTTTTGATGTAAACCACGCTGTGCTGTCGACATTAAAATAAACAAAACGACATACAATCTAGGAAGTGTCGAAACATTATTGGAGGTTCTATTATGAAGAACAACTCGTTTTCTACAGTTCCATCGTCTTCAGAAGGAATAGAAAAACAGGATTTACACGTTGTGGGAATTGGCGCTTCTGCCGGAGGGTTAGAAGCTATTGAGCAGTTTTTCGCTAATATGCCTTCACCAAATGGAATGGCGTTTATTATTGTACAGCACCTTTCCTCTAAATATAAAAGTTTTATGCCAGAACTTTTAGCAAAAAAAACAGGAATGAATATCAAACTGACACAAGACGGGATGACTTTACAAGAAGACACAATTTATTTAAATCCTCCCCATCATTATGTGACCGTTGTGGATCATACTCTTCGCCTTCGTCCTTATGAAGAAAATGATCAGGTAAAGTATCCGATTGACGCCTTTTTTCATTCTCTGGCCGCTGCAAAAAAACACCGGTGCACAGCCATTATTTTATCGGGAAAAGGAAATGATGGAACAGGAGGAGCAAAAACGATAAGAGAGTATGGCGGAACTGTACTTGTACAAGATGAAAGCACAGCAAAGTACAGAGATATGCCCCTAAGCGCTATTGATGCACACCTTGCTGATTATATTCTTTCTCCTGCTGATATGCCTGACCTTGTGCAAACGCATGTCAGCCAAACTGAATTTACATATAATGAAGAAACGCTGCAATACATTTATTCATTAATAAAGAAGAAAACAGGCATCGACTTCTCTATGTACAAAAAAAACACGGTGCTGCGACGACTTGAAAAAAGAATGGCTTTACTCGATCCGCCCTCTCAAACGATGGAAGAGTACCGGGACTATTTATGTAAGGAAGCCGAAGAAATCGTCGAACTGCAGCGAGACCTGCTGATTGGAGTGACGCAATTTCTTAGAGATAAAGAAGCATTCTCTATTATTGAAGAACAAGTCATCCCTCAATTAGTTGAAAGAAAGATTCATAGCCAAGAAGATGAAATCCGCATCTGGGTAGCAGGTTGTTCTACTGGTCAAGAAGCATATACATTAGCTATTTTGCTTCATGACTATTTATCAACAATCAACCGTTATTTCGATGTCCGAATCTTTGCTACGGACATCGATCGTCATGCAATCAAAAGAGCGAGTCAAGGCATTTATGAAGAAGCGGAAGTTCATTCCTTCTCAGCAGCTCAAATTAATGAATATTTTGAGCAAACAAAACACGGTGGTTATCAAGTTAAAAAAACAATCCGTAAAATGATTGTTTTTGCCCCGCATAATATAGGAAAAGACTCGCCTTTTGTAAACGTTGATTTAATCAGCTGTCGAAATATGATGATTTACTTCCAAGCTGAACTGCAGCAGCGCATTCTGTCTCTTTTTCATTTTTCTTTGACAGAAGAAGGCGTACTTTTTTTAGGCCCTAGTGAAACAACGGGAAATTTGTCTGATTTGTTCCGCCCTATCAACAGTAAGTGGAAAATATTTAAACGTTCGGGGCAGCCCAGCCGACAAATTACAGGAGCTTTTAATCTTTCAAAATCCAGCTTGCATGAAGGTGATTTTTCTAGCGTACCGCTGCCAAGTCAACTTTATAAGCCTCTTCCTTCGCTTAAATTGGATGAGATGTATCAGTCAATGATTGATCATTTTATGAGCCCTTGTCTTGTATTAAATGAATACAACGAAGTGATATTTTGTTCAAAAGAAGCGACTCAGCTTATTAACGTTCCTGTGGGGAAGATTAATTATACCATTTTCAAAATGGTTCCCGTTCACGTCTCTTTAGCCATTGGAGCAGCTATTAAACGCGTAAAAGAGCAAGGTATGAGCGTATGCTGTCAGCACATTGAATTTGTCATAAACAACGTGCAGCGCCGTTTTAATATTACTATATCTGCCCTTCCAACAAATCACTCTCTTTACTTACTTATGTTTGATGAACAGACAGATAGTGCCATTATTGATAAGGAAGAGCCCATGTTTCTTAATCAAACAAGCTCTATTAGTGAGCTTGTAGTAGATTTAGAGCAAGAGCTTCATTACACACAGCAGCATTTGCAAACGACGATTGAAGAGCTAGAAACAGCAAATGAGGAGCTAAAGTCCACGAACGAAGAACTGATTGCTTCCAACGAAGAGCTGCAGTCCACAAATGAGGAATTGCAGTCTGTTAATGAAGAGTTAATTAGTGTTAACAACCAGTACGAGCGAAAGATTGAAGAATTAACGGACTTAAACAACGATATTGATAATTTATTAATCAGTACAACTATTGCTACCATCTTTTTAGACGAGCAGCTGAATATTAAATTATTTACGCCGGAAACGAAAACAGTGATCAACGTTCTTCATCAAGATATCGGAAGACCTTTCTTTCATATTTCGCATAACTTTAGATATGACCATCTAATCGAGGACGCAATGCACGTTTTAAGAACAAATAACACCCTTCAAAAAGAAATTCAAAGCTACGATAACCAATGGTATAGCATGAAAATGATGCCTTATCGTACGAACGAAAATTTAATTAACGGTGTAGTTATTACGTTTATTAATATTACAGAAATTAAACGTTCAAATGAAGAATTGGCTATTACATCATTTGCAGTAGCTCACAGTCCTACGGGCATTTTTATTACCGATCATCAAGGTAAAATTAAGTACATTAATCAAAAATTCATGGAGCAAAAGCATGCGCCGCAAGAAGTATTTGGGCTGCACCTCTACGACTTGTATACAAAAAAGCTAGGCGTTAAAAGATTCCCTAAAATTTGGAATGAAGTATACAGAGGAGAAAAATGGAACGGAGAAATTTCCTACGTTCAAGAAGACGGGGAAACCGTTTGGGAACAGTTAGCCTTAATGCCTGTTAAAAATGATCAGGATGAAATCATCCATTACATTGGTTTAAGTGAAGACATTTCCCAGCGCAAACAGTCGGAAATGATGCTCAAAAATTCAGAGATGCTGTCAGCACTTGGACAGCTGGCTGCCGGCATTGCTCATGAAATACGAAATCCTCTTACATCATTAAAGGGCTTTTTACAGCTTATGATGCAAGAAGAAACGTATAAAAAAGAATATATGGACGTCATGATGTCCGAGTTTAACCGCTTAGAGCTGATTATTAGCGAACTGCTCATTCTAGCCAAACCCGAAGTCGTAAAATATGAAAATAAGCAGATAAATTTAATTCTTCAAGACGTATGTACACTGCTGCATACACAGGCCATTCTTAAAAACATTACTATTTCAACAGATTTTGAAGAAAAATTACCTGTTGTTCATTGTATTGAAAAAGATATGAAACAAGTATTTATCAACATGGTGAAAAATTCTATTGAAGCGATGGATGACCCCGGGTCTATTCTAGTGGTATCTAAATTTGATCCAGATACAAATCAAGTAGTCGTCCAAGTGATAGATGAAGGAAAAGGCATGCCGAAAGATCGATTAACACGAATTGGCGAGCCTTTCTATACAACAAAAGAAAAAGGAACAGGATTAGGATTGATGGTGAGTCATAAAATCATTAGTAATCATAAAGGAAGCATTTCGTATGATAGTGAAGAAGGCAAAGGAACAACGGTAGAAATCCGATTGCCGCTTTCTTAATGTACTTTGTTCTTCTGTCTTAAGCAGTCAAGCTCCTGATTAATTAAATCTTGAATGTCAAACAAATGTGTAGAGACCAATTCAATATACTCTCCTTTTCCTGCTTCAATTACGTCGGAGCGGATAATACTTAGGAGGTCTTGAATGGTTAGCACATTTGTTTTCATTTCTCGAAAATGACGCTGAAGATCAACTAGCTGCATTTTTTTCGCCGTTTCTACATCTGTTTCTCTGACCGAAAAACCTTGGTTCACTTGTGGTGAGTCTTGCATAAGTATAGAGCGAAACTGTTGAAGGGTTGATTGAACACTCATCATATGCTCATGAATAGGATAGCAGAAAACAGCATGCAGCGAATGGTACGCTTCAGGCTTAAAATAAAAATCAAAAAGAGCAACCGGGTTGGAAAACGTGCGCATATTTACTTCGATTTGCACTTCTTCCTTTCCCTGGAGTGCTCTTTTTACTTTTTCTTGGCTGTCTTCATCAACTAGATCTAAAAAGTTCTGAACAGGCGGGAAATTTTTCGTGACGCTTGGTGTAAATTCAATTATTTCGTTGTCTTTATTGAGTAAAAACATTGGAACCGGAATGTGTTGAATCGGCAAACTGATCATATTTCTTCCCCCATTACTAACATTTTATCTTGCGTCGAACTTTCTTTATTGTTGATTAGAAGCCAGTCTTTAAAAGCTTGAATATGATTAATGAATATAGTTTTTGAAGATCCTGAAGCCGATAAATCATGCGTGCTGAGAAGCCTGCTGCCCACTAATACAAGAGGACTTTGCGACATGCTTTCAATCTCAGCAATGTATTTTTGTAAATCAGGCAGCAAATGCACTTGTGAGACGGACAAACATACTACATCAGGATCCCATCTTTCAATGCTTTTTAGAGCGAACGGCAGCGGCAAGTTTGCTCCTAAGTTTTTAACTTCCCATCCGTGTTCGCTCATAAGTCCTGCAATCATTTTAATGCCTAAGTAATGCTCTTCTCCTTCAATACAAAAAAGAAGTGCTCGATTACGCTGAAGCAATTGATGCTGTGATAGCTGAAAGCGAGTTAACACATAGTCACAGGTTGCAGTAGCCAAATGCTCGTCCGCGACTGAAATTTTATTTTCTTGCCACCTTTTCCCTATCTCATACATCGCTTCTGTCAGAAACGTATATACGTCAGTTGAAGAATGGCCTTCTTCTATATATATAGCAATGAGCAGCCAGCTTTTTTGAACGTCTCCTTCTAGCAAACAATCAGCTAAAGCCGCTACACTACGAGAGTAAACGATAAGATCACGCCCTTTTCCTAAAGTTACAATAGATCTCTAGGCAAAACTTCTTTTTTGCAAGATGGACAACATGCGTAGACGCCTTTATTTTCATCATACTCTACGTTCATCGGCTGCTTGCATGCTCTACATACAGCATGTACGTAGTTTAAATATTTTTCCACTAATAAACGTGTTGCCCCACTTGTTTTCCCGCAATAATAGCAAATAAACCTTACTTTTCCTTTTTTTGTTATCTCTACTTCTCGCATATGCTGACAGGATTCACAGCGATCCCAGCTACGAAGGTAATTACTCAAAGAATATTGTGGTTTATTTGTTTCTATATACATTTTTGTTTCTTGATTTCTTGTTTTATCTTCTGTAAAATCAATTGACCGAATAAGCTGTTTAGCGCCTAGCTTTGACTCAATTCTAGCTGCCATAAACGCTTCATTTTTTCCGCCGTAAGGCATATTAATCCATATAGTGGATTCATCGATGATAAGCAGTGACATCGGAACAGCAGATGAAATGACATGAGCACCGTCAATTCGAACTTCTTTTGGTTCACGAGTAAGAACGGTCACTTCACCTTTAAATGAATGTAACATCTCCCGTATTTCTTGAGGAACAAGCGAAGCATAAGGAATACACAATAAAATCTGCTGCCGAGCTTGATATAAATCTTTTTTTAACTGACTGCTGTTCGATGGATGGTACCAAATCAATTTCCGATGCTGAATGACTTCTTTTAAAAATTGCTGAGGTTGGTATACTTTTTGATTTTCGTTAAAGTGGTTGACCAACTTCCAGAACGCTCGCTCCTTTGGTACACGCTGCTGGACAAACGACTCGTCTGAAAGCATCATAAATTTTCCTTTTGAACGCGTCACCGCTACATTTACCAATCGGTCGCTATTTTCATTTGTTAAAAGTAAACCTGGTTTTGACTGCGGCTTTGTATCGACCGTATCAAAAATCATGATATCTCGTTCCGCGCCTTGAAATTTGTGTACGGTTGCTGCGATTATATCGCTGGCTGGTTCAATATCTTGAAGAAATGCATTAATCAATTTAGCTTGAGACTTATAAGGAGTCACATAGCCAATAGTAGCCGAAGAAGCTTTGCGTGCCCGCAGTATCAAACTTACCGCCAAAACAGCTGTTATCACATTATAGCGTGAACCGGAAGCGACATCTCGCATAGCGGAAGAATGCAACTGACCAATGTTAAGCATAAGCGCTGCTTCATGAGCAAACGGCCGGCTGCTTGCTACTACTTCTCGACTTGTTGTGACAGATGGATGATCCCCTACTCGATTGCTGTAAATATAGCGATTTGTAAAAGCTGAGATATCTTTATGCATTCTTCTTTGCTTTTTCAACATAAAAAGATGCGGATGGATCTCACCGCTTTCTACTTGCTCTACAAGACCCGTCTGCTCAAATAAATCTCGCTGCAGCCACTTCTTCACTTCAGCATGAGAAGATTGAGATACCGGGGGAAGCTGTTTAAAATCGCCGCATACGACAATTCGTTTTCCTAACGTAGCTGCAAAAGCAATTTGCGGTGCATATGCCATGCTAATTTCGTCTACCACAACCATATCAAATTCACTTTGATAAAGTAATCGGTCAATAGCCGCTTTTGATAAAGTAGTGCCTACAATATACGCTTGATCAAAAACATTTTTCTCCGCTTCAATCCACTTGTTACGAAGGGCGTTTAGCTTTTTATTAACTTGCTGAAGCTGGTGAGCTCTATTGGGATACCTGCTTAAGTAAACTCGTTCTTCTTGCAAATCACGCATCTCCTGAGCTAAATCCGGATCATCTTCTCCAATGACTTCTTCTACTTTTATATTTTCTAAGCCGCTGCTTTTTGTTGCGCCGTATCGAATGAGTTTTCCTTTTTTCCAAGCTTCTTTCTTTTTTAACTGACGTGCAGTTTCTTGCAGCAAACCGTCCACCGCTGCATTACTGTGAGATAATAAAAGGACACGCTTTGATTTCCGGTAATAGCTTGCCGCGATTTTGGACAGCGTATATGTTTTCCCTGTTCCAGGAGGCCCCCAAATATAAGTAGTACGGTTATAACGCGCTCGCAGCAACACTTCATGAAGAGCGTTCTTAGACGTATACTCCTTATGACGAACAGGACTATCGCCTCTCATAAGACGTTTGATTCTTACTATTTTTTGCTTGTAGTCTTTTGCTTCCGTCAGTCTATCAATGAGCGCCTGCAATAATTCCCATGGTTCGTTATATATATCGAGTTCGTCTACTTCTTGTCCAATAAACGCATCTATTTTAAGGTACAAATCAAATCCTTCCGTTCCGATAACTTCTCCTTTACTTTCTTTATGCTGGTGGACAAGGCGTACCTGAGCTCCATCAAAAAGGTATAAATCGGCTGTGCGTTCAAACCGGTAAAGATACGCATCTCCCTGCTGCCCTAAGTACTCTCCTTTTCCTACCGTATACTTTTCTCCGCCGTGTTTCTTCATATAATTAATCTCAATTGAAAGTGCGCGCACCCATGCTTTTAAATATGAAGAGATAGAGCGTTTTTCCATAGATGTCTAACTCCCTTTTTATCCGTTCATTTCTAACTTGTCTATTCTATCATGTCATTTGAATATAGCATAGCTTCTTTCTTCTTCATTTTTATAAAAGCAGAATACCTTTTTTACTAGTATATCTCTCCAGACAAATTAAGACTTTTTTCATCATAATCGTAAAAAAACTGCGTTTTTTCTATATTTTTAGACGTATTGTTACAAACTTGTAATATAAAACCTACCATTTTGTCATGAGTTTGTTACATATTGCTGATAGAATAAGAGACAACTATTGGAAATAAAGGAGAATTATTAGATGAAAAAACACATTTTTACATTAGGGGCCACAGCTTTAGTATCAATTGGAATTGCAGACGCAGCATCGGCTGACACAGACACGCATAAAGTAAAAGCTGGAGAAACGTTATTCAGCATCTCACAGCAGCATAATGTAACAGTTGAGGACTTAAAAAAGTGGAATGGTCTTTCTTCCACACTAATTTATGCAAACCAAACATTACAAATTGGATCTACATCTACTGACTCTTCATCTAGTTCAACTCCAACTACAACATCTTCAAATCATACATATACAGTAAAATCAGGTGACACGCTTTATCGTATCGCTAAAAACAACGGTACTTCTGTACAGCAGCTAAAAGAGTGGAATAACTTATCTAATCATTTAATTTATGTGAATCAAGTATTAAAAATAAACGGAACAGGAACAGTTTCATCATCACCTTCAGCACCTGTACAAGAAAAAACAAACGAAACGCAGGCATCCCCGGCTCCTAGCAACAGTAAAAGTTATAAAGTTCAGCCTGGAGATACAATGTGGAGCGTAGCACAGCGACACGGCATTTCAATTTCTCAATTAAAACAGTGGAATAACTTATCGTCTAATATGATTTACATTAATCAAGTGCTACAAGTAGGCGGACAAGCTGCAGCTCAGGCGAAACCATCAACGCCATCACCTGCTACTCCTTCAACACCGTCAACTTCAGCACCATCGACTTCAACGCCGGCACCTGCTCCAGCGCAAGAAAGTAAGTCGGTTTCGAAAGAGATTACGGTTGAAGCAACAGCTTATACTGCTTACTGTGCGGGCTGCAGCGGAATCACTGCTACAGGCATCGACCTAAGGTCAAATCCTAATCGAAAAGTAATTGCAGTTGATCCTCGCGTGATTCCATTAGGTTCTCGCGTATACGTAGAAGGTTACGGAGAAGCAATTGCTGGAGATACTGGCGGTGCCATTAAAGGTACTCGCGTTGATTTATTTATGGCATCTCAAAGCTCAGCTTTAAATTGGGGACGCAAAACGGTAAAACTTCAAATTTTAGATTAATCATTAAAAGCAGAAGCGTGTTAGTCGCTTCTGCTTTTTAATTTCTTTTCAAACATAATCATATCGATAGCTTGCAGGCCATTCTCGTAAATTGGTGGAGCGTACTGCAAAAAGAAATTCTTTTTGACACCGCTTTGATAAAAGCCTGCCTTTTTATAAAATGCTATGTTTTCAAGACTGGAGTCCGCTGTTCCTACAATCATTTTAGAATATTGGTTACGTTCATACAGTACTTCTAACTTTTTAATGACTTTGCTGCCGATTCCTTTTCCTCTGTATGCTTCTTTTAAACCGATATTCTTTACTTCTACTACCGATTCCTCTTCATCGGTGAGGCACTGCACAACTCCTATCTCCTTCTTTTCATACACAATGGTAAATAAGGAACCTTCATTTATATACGACTTCACTACTTTTTCGTCTTCATCCCCTATTAATAGCAGGTTTAGATAGGAAGCGTGCCGGTCTTTATCAATTTCAATAAGGTCGATACTCATTTTCATCCTCCGAAAAATAAGTCAATAATATTGCTGCCTCTTGAAGATGCTTTATTATATAGCTCTGAATACCCGCAGCTCGTGCAATATACCACAGTAAATTGATTGTGCTGAACGTCTAAGTATCTAGACAGCCCCGTTCCCGTTGTAGCAATTTCTTTTGTTTTTGCTTCTGTATGTCCGCATTTTACACAACCGTTTTTCCCCATTGTCATACTCCTTTACAAATAAAATAACTTCCTATTTATATAAACGGATATAAAAGGAAAAAGTTTCATTAAATTGATAAATAAAGGAAAGTAAGAAACCGCATCTCCAACAGAAGATGCGGTTTCTTACTTTTAATATCAACGGGATGACTGTACACTCGATTTCTATAACAGCAATTCTCTTTTCATAATTTCAACGTTTTTCTGATGACATTGTGCCGTGAAATCAGATGGAAATGCCAATTTATCGTTTAGCTTATCAAGCGCTTCTTTACTGTCTTCTTTCACTGCAGCTTGCAGTTCATCTAAATAAGAGCTGGCCATCTCCACTCGTCTTTGAATTTCAGCTCGGTGATGTGTCGTTTTTCCGTGTCCGGGAACTAGCGTTAGATTTTGGTGCTTAGCTAAAATGTGTCGCGCAGTAGCAAGCGTGTCGCGGTAATCGTTTACACTTTCATATATGTACGGATATTCAAAGTCCGATAAATAATCCCCTGCGATCCATATTGAATTATCGACAATCATAAATAGTCCATCGTTTGTATGACCTTTTGCAAAATAACAGGTAATAGATGTTTCACCTAAGGTAATGTGCTGTTCATTTTCGGTTACCACAATATCCAGCTCCGGGAATATAATATCATGAGATCTTTTTATATAATAGTCATGATCAAACTGCTTAATCATTTGAACTTTTTCTTCTTTGTCCGGATGATTTTTTAAAAATTTGCTGCCGATAAAGGTGGCATTTAATTCTAAGAAAGCGCCATACCCAATGACATGATCAAAATCTCCGTGAGTAAAAAATACATACAGCTTGCGATGATTTAAGATCTCTTGAACATGCTGTTTAATTTCATTAATTTCGTGAGGAAGCCATGTTGGATCAACAACAATCACACAGTCTTTTGTTTCAATCACTGCAGATGTTGTTTGAAATAGCGCGCTTTCAAAAACCGTCATTTGCTCCGTTTTGTATTGAATCATAGAGAACAGCTCCTTATTTTTTCTATCACCCTTATTATAGCGGAAATAGAAAGATAAGGGCGCATATGACGATTTATAAAACGAAACTATGCAAGATGTGATAAAATGCGGAACCAGCCAAACAATGAAATCCAAATAGGAATACTAAATAAGGTTCCCCAAAATAAACCTTTCAAAAAGTTCCCTTGATTCATTCTGATATTCCTCACCTTCATCATATGTTGGTTCTTAGTCTAGCTAAGCTTAATGAAATTTTAGTGAAAAATAAAAAAGAAGCAGCTGCTTCTTTTTTATTTATTATAAAATTGGTGGTCGTACTTAATTTTCGGCAGCTCGCGTACTTCCTGCGACATTCCTGTTCCGCACATCGGACAGTTATAATCAACCGTAACAAAATCTTCTCTCATCCACCCATTACATGATTCAGATTGACACGCATATACAGTCGTATCCATCATTTGATCTACTTCTTCTTCTACGGCTTTTTTTGCAAAATACATGTGCACAGCTCCCTTTTTTTCTTAGTATATGTAAAATTCCCATTTTTTATTTACAGCTTGATCACTTTTTCATCCAGCGTTATTGGACACCCCTATTTAATTGTGTATAATTAAATAAAAAGCAATAGACTGGAGGCAACATGAATGGAACAACTTTATAAGCAGCTGCAGCTAGAAAATCAGCTTTGTTTCTCAATTTACGCCACGTCTCGAGAAATTACAAAGGTGTACAAGCCGCTGCTCGATAAATTAGGAGTAACCTATCCGCAGTATTTAGCCCTTCTTGTTTTATGGGAACATGAAACACTCAGCGTGAAAAAAATGGGCGAACTTCTGTATTTGGATTCAGGCACCCTTACTCCTATGCTAAAAAGAATGCAGGATCAAGAATTAGTGATTCGTGAGCGTTCTCATGAAGATGAACGCGTTGTTTTTATTAGTTTAACCGAAAAAGGAAAAAAATTACGTGATAAAGCTTGTCATATTCCAGAAGAAGTTTTTAGCATGACAAATAAGTCACAGGGAGAATTAGAAAAGCTGAAAGAAACGCTGCAGGAGTTACTGCAATCACTGCATACGTACAATCAAAAATAGACCATATAAAATTGCACATAAAAAAAACGCCTGGATTTCAGAAAAATCCAAGCGTTTTTTTATTTACTCAACCGTTGTATTTAACGTTACGTTAACATTTCCGCGCGTTGCTTTAGAATACGGGCAGAATTGATGTGCATCTTCTACTAGCTTCTCAGCTACTTCTTGTGAAACGCCTTTAATATGAGCGTTTAACACCACGCCAATTTTGAATCCATCATCAGTGTGGTCTTTTAGTAGACTTACTTCTGCAGTAATAGACGAATCAATGTCTTTTTTTTGTTTCTTAGCGATTAAATTTAAAGCGCCGTCAAAACAAGCAGAATATCCTGCTGCAAACAGCTGCTCGGGATTTGTTCCTTCTTTTTTGTTATTTGGAGAAGGATTTACAAGGGTTAAATCAATAATACCATCATCTGATTTAACTCGACCATCTCGGCCTCCAACCGCTGTTGCTTTAGATGTAAATAGTGCGTCTGACATAAGATCACCTCATAGATTATTTTATGTAATTTCATTGCAGACAATCAAAAAAGTCGCAATCAAATTCATTTTGTAATCACTTTGATTACCGTGATAGTAATGTACTTCCCCTTCTATAATGAGTGTAAACCTATTATTTTATACAAAAAAAGAGAGTTACCTCTCTTCTTTTCCTCTTTTTTTTTTTAAACCGCTTTGAATAATGTTATCTCCATATTTTTCACGCAAACTTTCGACCGCTTTGTATAAAGGCTCTTTTTTTGCTTGTTCTCCGTATGTAAACAAATCCAACTGTTCTTCTTCTTGAAGCTGGTGACTCACTTGAAGAGCAGCTACGCCCAATAAACGAATCGGTTCTCCGTTCCAATGCTTTTGAAATAATACCGCACTGTAATGAAAAAGATCGTTTGGCTCGCTAATTGCTTTAGAAATAGTTTGGCTTCGAGTAATGGTTTTAAAATCACTATATCGTATCGTTAACTGAATCGTTTTGCTTACAACTTTTTTCGCTTTCATACGAGAACTCACTGAGTGCGATAGTTTATTTAAAATAGGCAGAACTTCATGTTCATCTACTGCATTTTGAGATAGCGTCGTAGAGTTTCCAATTGATTTAAACTGTGATTGGCGATCAGGGTTCACCTGTCGATCATCTTGGCCCCACGCTCGGTCTCTCATAACTTCTCCTTTTACTCCGAGAGTTTGTTTAAGAAGACCGGGAGCGGCATTTGCTAGATCACCGATCGTCACCACCTTAATCGCATTTAGCTTTTCAGCTGTCTTCTTACCGATTCCGTGCATTTCCTCTACGGCTTTTGGCCAAAGAACTGTTTGGACATCTCTTTTTCGAAGAACGGTAATTCCTAAAGGTTTTTGCATATCACTTGCCGTTTTGGCTAAAAATTTATTCGGTGCGATTCCAATTGACACAGGAATTTGCAGCGTCTGTATTAAATGCTGCTGAATGGACTTTGCTATGTCAAGAGGAGAGCCTAATTCAGCACAGTTTGTAATATCCAAATAGCCTTCATCAATTGAAGCGGGCTCTAAAAGAGGTGAAATGGTTACTAAATAATCAAACATGTTTTTGGACACTTGGCGATATAATGGAAAATTAGGCTTTATAACAACCAGCTCGGGGCATTTTCTTTTCGCTTCCCAAAGAGGCATAGGCGCATACACTCCGCGTTTACGAGCAATATAGTTACAGGTTACAACAATTCCTCTTCGTTCTTTTGGATTGCCAGCAATAGCAAGAGGCTTATCTTTGAGCGTATGATCATGTGCGGTTTCAACAGATGCATAAAAAGCATTAGCATCAATATGAAGAATAACTTTGCCGTTTTTAGGGTACATCATTTTCATACTATCACCTCTTTCTGTATAATTAATCCCCGAAAGAAGAACGTACATTCTTATTTATTATAACTCTTTTTTCCTAAGTTGTGCGTACCTATACTTTATTTTTATTTTGAGCGAACACTGTGTGTCACTCTCTCGTATTCTAATGAAGAAAGGAGGAAGAAAACGTGATTGATCAGCTTATCGGAGCCATTAACCAATTAGGCTACGGATATTTCTTTTTTATCATTTTAGTCGGAGCCAACCTTACTCCTATTCCTGACCCAGTGTATATTATGCTTGCAGGCAGCCAGGCTACGTCTCCATCCGTTCAGTATATTCCAGCTTTTATACTTACCTACAGCGGCATGATGCTTAGCTTATACCTCAAGTTTTTGATAGCCAGTCTTTTTTCAGCTCAGGCGCTTGCGCTATTAAAACGCCCGCGATGGGAAAAGAATGTTATGAAAGTTGAGCGAACGATTCAAGAATATGGATCTCACGCCATCATCGCAAGCTACTTTTTACCAGGAATGCGACATGTGATGCCTTTTTTTCTCGGGGCAAGCGGAATGAAGCATCGTCATTACATTAAAGTCTCATTTTCTTTTGGTTTCATTTGGACGCTGGCTTTATTTATTTTCGGTTCCTTTTTTAATACGACATCTTCTTATACTGATGTGATTGAGATCACTTTAGCTTTTTGTGCGATCAGTTTGATTATCTATGTCGTTCAAAGAAGAAAAATACGAAAAAAACAGCAGTAGTTTGTGTAAAAAAGTTCTTTTTCACAAACTGCTGCTGTTTTATTTATATTAAATGACTTCATTATATCCCTTCACAAAGTATTTGCGCGCGCGGTAAAGAGCTGATTTTAACGTAGTCATCTGCATATTTAATAACTCGGCAATTTCTTCATATTTAAATCCTAATCCATATTTTAATAGAAGCAAATTGCGATACTTAGGATTCAATTGATTTAAAATCGCCTGACATTCAGCCGCTTCTTCATTTCTGAGGACCTGCTGAATAGGCGTATACATAACGGGTTCTTCTTTGTAAGAAGACGTATAGCGGTCTTTCACTATTTTACGCCTTCCTAAATCACAGCGTTTATTTAATGCGACGCGAAACATCCAAGCTTTTATTTTTTCAGGATCGACCATTTCTTGTTTTTCTAAATATTTTAATGCTACTTCTTGCGTAATATCTTCGGCGTCTTGTCTATTCACACCATTTTTTAATAAATAAGCCAGCACCTGATTTAAATAATCTTGTAATTCCTCGCCGCACATAATAAGTTCTCCCTTGTTATTTTAGTTTTTCTTTTAGTTCTGCTGGCAGTTCATTTTCATTCAACATATAAATCTGAGGAGTATCTACTTGGTCTTTGTAATAAAAAGCAACAAGATAATCTCCCGTGTCTCGTAAGTTCGCATGTTGAAGAAGTGTTTCTACCTGCTGGTTGTTTTTTACTTTAATTGCTTTCTCATCCTTCATTAGAGATGTAAACTCTTCTTGAAGACGATAATCGTTTTTAAGATGAGAAGAATTTTTAAACACTTCGGTTTTTTCTACGTCCTTTGGCATGAGACGAGCACGTTCATATAAACCCTCTTTTTTCAGCCATGCTTCTACTTCGCTATAAGACTTATCCCAAGATGCAGTTTGTACATACTGTCCTTTTCCATCCATAAACTCAATTGAAGCCCAGCTTTCTTTTGTGCTGTACATTTCATCAAACGTTTCGTTCATCATCGACTGTTTGACTACGTGTATAAGTTCTTGTACTTTATCTGGATTTGTAATGTTGATTGAATTTGACTTTCCTTGAACAGAAAAACTCACGCTTTTAATTTTATCCGTGTTTTTTGTTCGTAAAAGCGGATGGAAATTTTCTTTGTATTCTTTTGTTTCTGCAATTTCTTTATAAAAAGCTTTATAGTCTGAAAATGGAATAAAGTATTCTCGGACCATTTGTTTTCCATTTTTTAATTTATAAGCAAATACAGCCATTTTACCGTTTCTGCTTTCTATTTCACTTTGTTTATCAGGATCCAGCTTCTTATCTTTAGATGCTGTAATTTGTTTTTGCAGCTGACGAACACTCTGAATCGTTTCTTTACTTGTATAGTAATATGGAGCTTCATAATAGCCATTCATTCCATTTGCATAGTTTTCAGGTTTATCAGTCAATGGATATATATCTTCATCGAAATATACACTTTCAATCTCTGAAGCTGCCGGTACTTTAGTAGAGTAGCCAAATACATCTAAATGAATGATAAAGCCCACAATAGCTGCGGCTATAACAAAGCCTAGATACCCTTTCCATTTCGTAAAGATCCGCCACGTTTTATTTAAGATAATTTGAGCAACTATATAACCTATTAATGAACCAATAATATAGCCCACGACCATCCATGAAAATTCACCTTTCATGCTAATAAAGTAAAATCCGCCTAACATGAGTGAACAAGCGGTTACTCCGTATACGAATACCGGTTTTAACCAGCTAACTGAAATGGTTTGCGTAGCAGCTTCTACTTTTCTTTTTTGGTAGGTGATTAAAGCAATGATGTAAAATAAGACAATGAGTCCAATATAAACAAATGCACTAGTAGAAAAGCTTTTATGAGCTACCATTTGCGCTACGTGTGAAAACGGAACAAGGCTGTCAACATTTTTGTTCACGTAATAGTCATACGCATAACCGTACCAGTAAAACTTTACATTAGATATAGCTAAATAAGAGATTCCGCCAGGTAGAAGAAATAGAACATATAAAAAGATTCCTTGGAGGACAGACATTCCGGTGAACATTCCCGCTAAAACAGTTCCAGTCAGCACAAATAAGTTAATTAAAATACTGTAACCGACCCAGCTTAGAACATCTCTTGTTGTATAAACATCCTCAACGGTTAAAACTCCTTTAACGGCAAAAGTAACGACTCCCGTAATTAAAATAGGAACAACTAAAACCAACGCGCCCAGAAGCATATTTTGATGAAACAGCGTAGAACGCTTAATTGGTAAACTATGAATATAGTCAGCCGCAACCTTCGTTTGGATATATCTAAATAGAAAAATACCAAGTAACACTGGTACAACAAACATAAACACAAATTCCAGCCCATCCAATACGTTAAATAGCGTATCTGGTTTTTCTATATAAGGCTCTACCTTTCCTGTGAAAGTGAAAATCAGTTGTAAAGGTAAAGCGAACAGCAGTACTAGCAAGTATACAAGCCCAATCCATCCCACGTTTCTCATGGATTGAATCCACATGCCGCGGTTAAACGATGATGTTTTCGATTGCATAACCCACATCCCCCATTTCATAAATAAAGATTTCTTCCAGCGTAAGTGGCAAGATGTCAAAAATTAAAGGCTTATACGATCGGACTTTGTTGACTAAGTGATTTTCTTTTCCTCGAACAATACAAAGCAAGACGCTTCCTCGTTTTTCTTGATATAAAATGTCTAGCGTGTCATAAAGCGCTAGCGGCACATCTCCTTCGAATGCAACTTGAATTTTGTGCACATCAGACTTTAAATCATCCAGCTCTTTTTCAATTAATAATTGACCGTGATGCAAGATGCCTACATGATCACACAGATCTTCCACTTCTCGCAGGTTATGTGACGAAATTAAAATCGTCATTTCCCGTTCTGCCACGTCTTGAACAAGAAGGTTTTTGATTTTTTGACGCATTACCGCATCTAAACCGTCGAGCGGCTCATCTAAGATAAGTACATCAGGCATAGCAGACAGCGCTAACCAAAATCCTACTTGACGCTGCATTCCCTTGGACATTCTATGTACCTTTTTATGTAATTGAATTGGGAAAGCTTCTTTTAATTTTTGGAACCGTTCTTCGTTCCAAGTCGGATAGACGCTTCTATAAAAAGACGCTAATTGCTTAATCGTTGTTTGAGGGAAAAAATAAAGAGAATCTGGCATAAAAATAATACGTTCTTTTAAACCAACGTTTTCGAATACTTCCTCGCCGTCTATGGCAATCTTTCCGTGATCCTGCTTGTAAATACCTGCAATGATTTTTAATAGCGTTGTTTTCCCTGCCCCGTTGGAGCCAAGCAGTCCGTAAATAGATCCTTTTTTTATAGAAAGCGTGACGTCTCTTAGAGCTTCCATTTCTTCAAACTCTTTTTTTATCGCCTTCAGTTCAATCACTATCGCTTCCTCCTTTTACTGCTTTTTCAGCCTGTGAAATAAGTGATAGAATTTCATCTTTGTCCATTCCTAAATACATAGCTTCTGCCAACAGCTTTACTAATTCTTCTTTCATCTTTTTCACCTTCTCGTTATTTAGTGTATCAACTTGAGGCGTTACAAAACTTCCTTTGCCTGGAACTGAATAAATATAGTTTTGATGTTCTAGTTCACGATACGCTTTTTGAATTGTATTTGGATTAATCGTTAATTCTTTTGCTAACAGCCGAACAGATGGAAGCTTTTGATCGGCCTTAAAGACTTCATGAATAATAAGCTCTTTCAATTTATCTACTAATTGCTCGTATATCGGCTTACGACTACGAATATCTAAATCGAACATAGTCTGCCTCCCTTCATCTACCCAAAATCATGATGTGTGTACTAGGTGTATTAACTGTATTACTTATCGCATTACAGTTAATATTATAGTATGTTTTCTGGAAAAAACAAGTACTTTTTTTACTTTTGTTACAAATAGATGACAAAAAAGTGTTTAATAGCTTTATAGATGAAACAAAAATAACTGTAAACAAATTGCGCAGGCTGCCTTCGTTGCAAGCTAACATACTCCTTTAAGTCAACACCTTGTTTTACTTTTCTTAACCAAGTGCCTCTAGTTATTACCATAATAATGTTTTATAATGTTTATAATTAATTTTTTTAATATAAAAGGAGCCATACTCTATGTACTATGATGCGTTAAAGACGTTTGTTTCTGTTGTAGAAGAGCAAAGCTTTACAAAAGCTGCAGAAAAATTAATGATTTCACAGCCAAGCGTAAGCGTACACATCAAAAATCTCGAAAAAGAATTTCAAACTTCCCTGTTCCTGCGTTCACCTAAAATGTTAAAAATCACACCCAGCGGCGAAATTTTATACGATCGTGCTAAACAAATGATTCAAATATATGAGCATACGAAACGAGATATTTATGAACACCATCACCGTGTCAAAGGAATGCTAACGATTGGCGCCAGCTTTACAATTGGCGAATATATTCTTCCTTCTTTTTTAGCAAAGCTTCGTGAACAATATCCTGATATTGATGTAGAAGTGACGATCGGCAATACAAAGGAAATTGCTCAGCTTGTTCGTCATTTCAAAGTGGATGTAGGGCTTATTGAAGGTCACACGGAAGAGTCCGACTTACATATTCAATCCTTTATGGACGATGAGCTTGCCATCGTTGCTTCAGTCGATCACCCTTTGGCTCAGCTTAAAAAAGTAGAAATTGATGATTTACAAAATCAGCGGTGGGTAGCGCGTGAAAAAGGCTCTGGAACAAGAGAATATTTAGATCACGTTCTAATGTCCAACGGTTTAAAAATGAAAAGCATGCTAACGATCAGCAGCAATCAAGGAATTAAAGAAGCGATTGTTCACGATTTAGGAATGTCTGTACTCTCGCTTTGTGCTATTAAAGAGGATGTAGAACAAAAGCACCTGTCGATTCTCAATGTTAACACCGCTCCTTTTAAGCGCCGTTTTTCTTATATCTATCCTGCTAACAGCGCTCATAAAAAAGTAGCGGAGCTTTTTATCCAGCTTTTAAACTAGGTAATGAAATTAAGACATAACTAAATTACTTCAATCTAAAGACTAAAGTAGCTAGTATAAATTACTTGCGACACCGCAGTTGATTTCCGTGCAAGACTTCGCTTCCGCTCCTGCGGGGTCTCACCTGTTCCGCTTTTCCGCAGGAGTCTCCGTCTTGCCCTCCAATCAGCTGCTAAAAGGAACGAAACAGATGAAACTATGTTCACCATAACAAAAAAAACGAACCACTAATCAAACATGTTGATCAATGGTTCGTTTTTCACTTGGGCTAAAATCCTTTTGTACCGGCCTCTTTTTTTAAATCAATAGCTATATGTCTTTACATTTTCTTAGTGAACGTGCGTCTGCTGAGCCGGCATTTTTGATAAACGAACAGCTAAGAAAAAGGCTGTTGTAAGAAACACACCAATTAGAGCAATCACACCTTTCCAGCCGTACGCGCTCCAGCATAAGCCAGCCGCAGTCCCTCCAATGCTCGATCCTGCATAATAAAAAAACAAATACAAAGACGAAGCCTGCGCTTTGTCATGCGTTGCTCTTCTTCCTACCCAGCTGCTTGCGATGGAGTGACTTCCGAAAAAGCCAAACGTCAGCAGCAAAAGCCCGGTAATTTTTATCCATAAAACGGGATGCAGCGTAACGATTGAACCTATAAGCGTAACAGCAATCGTACATAACAGCACCTTTTTCCGGCCGTATCGATCCGCCAGCGTCCCCATCCAGACTGAGCTGAATACTCCAACAAAGAAAATAACAAAAATAAAACTTACAAGTGTATGATTCCAAGAATACGGAGGAGCAGATAAAGCGTATCCAATATAATTGTATAAAGCTACATTACTTCCAAGCAGTGCAAAACCAATAGCAAAAAGACAAAGCATCCCTTTATCTTGAAGATGACTGCGAAGAGAGCCGGTAAGCTGACGAAGTTCAAATGACCGAGAAGTAAAGTTCTGTGAATCAGGCAAGTTCATAAAAAAAACAAATGTGGCCAATAAGCTGATTGCGCTTACAACATCAAGAGCTACAGACCAGTTAAAATACTCCGTGAGCACTCCTGTCATAAGTCTTCCCGCTACGCCTCCAAAGGCGTTTCCGCTTATATAAATCCCCATCGCTTTCCCTAAACTTCCGGGTTCAATTTCTTCTCCTAAGTAAGCCATGGCCACAGAAGGCAACCCTGCTAACACGATTCCTTGAATAACGCGAAAAACTAACAGCGTTTCAAAGGTAGAGCTAAATGCTGTCATGATACATAGCAATGACGCAAAAATTAACGATAGGCCCATCAGTTTCTTTCGTCCCCACACTTCCGATAAAGAACCTAAAAAAAGCATACTAACCGCAAGCGTGATGGTCGTTAACGAAAGAGATAAACTCGCAAACGCCGGAGATATCCCAAATTCTCTAGAAAATTCAGGTAAAATGGCCTGTGTACAATATAAAATTGAAAATGTGTTGAAGCCTGCTGCAAAAAGCGCAACATTTGTTTTGCGAAAAGCCGATGTTCCAATTACGGTATAACTCACAGTTGGTCACTTCCTTTTTTCTCTAAAAAAAGCATATCACGGTTTTTTTATTCTGTATAATTCATTATGTAAATCGTTTTCATGCATTTCGGTAATGAGTAAAATGACAATAGGAATGGACAACAGCCTGAGTATTTTCAAACGACTGTATGCAAGACTGCTATGCTTTCTTGTTTTACACACAAAAAAAGTCGAGCCAATTTTTCATGGCTCAACTTTTTAATTCAATACATAAGATGCTAATACTTTTTGCACGTCGTAAATGCTTTTATCTTTACGAAATTCTTTTGAAATTGGCGCGCTAGAACCAGATACCCAAATATTTAATTCGGCATCTAAATCGAACGTTCCAGCCGTTTCTACGCTAAAATGGGTAATCGTCTTATAAGGAATGGAATGATAATCTGTTTTCTTTCCCGTCACTCCTTGTTTATCAACGATAATTAAACGTTTCGTCGTAAACACCATTAAATCGCGAATGACTTTATACGCTTGTTCCACTCGCTCGTTGGCAATTAAAATGTTTTGTAAATCTTTTTCAGTTCCTCTTATATCTGCTTCTGATGCACTTCCTAATAGTCCATCTAATATACCCATGCTTATCACTCCTTTCTATCTACACTACCGCATTTTGTTCTGTCTGGAAACCCAAAACGTTTTTTTAATGAATTAATTTACTTTCACGCGCTTTTTTTGTTAATTTTGCACTCGTTTTACTAAGAGGCTTGTGAAGAAAAATGCCAACGAGCAGCACGCCAAGCCAAATGCAAAGAAGAACGGTAACATCTTTTCTTACAATATCCGCTAACATGCCTCCTACAACTTCTCTCATCATGCTTATTGCATACGTAAATGGTAAAAACGGATTGAGTGCTTGGAAAAAAGCAGGCACGACTTGAATCGGAAATGTACCGCCTGCAGCAGAAAGCTGAAGCACAAGCAAAACAATCGCCATCGCTTTTCCTGCATTGCCAAATATCGCAACAAGCGTATAGACAATAGTCATAAACACGAAGCTGCACAGCAAGCCTAAAAAGATAAAAGGCACTTTGTCTACGACGTACGTTTTGATTAAAAATAAATCGCCTAGCGTCACAATAAAAGCTTGCACAAGAGCAATAGACAAAAACGTTAAAAGTCTTCCAAGATAGACTTCATAGCTTTTGAACCGCTCTTCATCAGCTACTTCTACGCTTAAAATTGAAACTAACAGCAAAGCCCCGACCCACAAGCAAAGCGTTGTATAAAACGGTGACATAGCCGACCCGTAGTTCGGAATAGGATAAAGTCTTTCTTCTTTTAAAAGAACCGGCTTAGCAAAAAAATCACTTTCTTTTTGCACATCGTTTTTTAACAAATTAATAATATCTTCAATGTTTTCTTTTCGCTGAAATTCGCGTATTTTATCCGCTATATTGTGCACGTTTTGTTCAATTCGCGGAAAGTCTTTTGTTATTTTCGCAAGCTCCTGCTGTCCGAGCAAAATGCCACTCGCTGTTTTAGACAGCACGTTCGAAACATCCGGCATGCTTTTATTGGCTTCATCAAGCAGTGCGTTTGCGCTTGCTGTTTTATCTTTCGCTTCTTTGATAGCTTGTTCAATAGTCGGCACAATCGTAGAAGAATACGAATTCGTTAACGTATTTAATTTAGAAACAGCTTGGTCGGTGCGAGAACTGAATTTCTCAAGCACACTTGGATCTGGTGCATCTCCATTTTTTGTTTGCTGCTGCAAGTCGTTTACATCCGACAGCTGCTGCTGTAAAAGCGTATGTACACTTTTTATTTGATTAATAACCGGTGAAAGAACGTTCCCTTGAGACACCGCATTTAAATCCGTAAGAAGGGTAAGGATCTCTCCTGTGTCAGCAACTTGTTTTGTTAACTGCAATTTCAGCTGTTCTGCTGCTGTGCTGACTTCAGCCGGCGCAATATCTTTTTCCATAAGCTGATTCTTCAAATCTTGAACTCCGAGAGCTCGTTGTTGAACACGGTGCAGCGTTTCACTGATCGTTGGCTCAGCGTTTTTTAACACTTCATCGCTTTTAGTTAAAAAAGTGTTTAGCTGCTGAGTCATCTGTGCGCCATCAGCTGTTAATCTCTCTACTTCAGGAAGAGCGACCTGAGCTTTCGATACAATAGCTCCAGCTTTTTGAGTGGTGTCATTCGCTTCATTAATTACTTTTTTAATTTCAGGAAGACGATTTTCAAGCTCAAAAATCCGTTGTTCAACTTGTTGAATGGTCGGTAAATCCCGCTGCAGGGTAATACCGAGTTCGTTAAAAACAGAAAAAATGGCTCCATTCGCTGTTTTGACGAATTTTTCACTAATCTGTTGTGTTAAGCTGCTGGCCCCTTTGCTTGTAATTTTAGGCGCTACGGCATTTATTTTTTCGTTTACTTTGTAAAGAATGACCGGCTTTTCCAAACGATCTTGAAGAACGGTACCAAGCTTTTGTGAAAAATCTTTTGGAATAACAATACTTGCATAATAGTCTCCGTGCTTTACTCCGTGATCAGCTTTTTCTTTGGAGACAAACGTCCATCCAAGCGTTTTATTTTTCTTTAACGTTGCAATAATATCTTTTCCCACGTTTACGTGCTGCCCTCTTATCGTAGAACCTTCGTCTTCGCTCGTTACTGCAATGGCAATACCTTCAGTCCGCCCGTATGGATCCCAAGATGCTTTTATATTAAACCATGCGTAAAAAGACGGCAGAATCATAAGCGTCAGCACAATGATAATCATCGCCCAATTGGTAAAAATCCTTTTTAAGTCACGCGTATAAATATAAACAGTATTTTTCATATGTCCCACCCAGTTTTATTATTACAAGTTAGCTTATCCATGTTCGAAGAAACATATTTCTGATACTATAGAAAAAGTTAGATATGGTTTTAGTAGAAAGGATGATGAACATGACAGAAAGACTTTATTATAGCAATCCCTACATAAAAACGTGGGAAACAGAAGTGACAGAGACGCGCGCTCTTTCAACTGGCTACGCATTAACGTTAAAACAAACCGCTTTTTATCCAGAAGGCGGCGGACAGCCTTCTGACTACGGTACTATTGCCGGAATCGACGTAAAAGATGTTTACGAAGAAAATGGAGAAGTCTATCATCTCGTTGATACACTGCCTGCACAAACGAACGTCACGTGTGAAATTGATTGGCACCGCCGCTTTGATCATATGCAGCAGCATAGCGGACAGCACTTACTTTCGTCTCTATTAATCGATACATATGATATTCACACCGTTAGCTTTCACTTAGGAAGCGAAGCAGTCTCTATCGATTTAAATGTACCTCAGTTATCTCATGAGCAGCTATTACACATTGAAAAAGTTGTAAACAATGCTATTTACAGCAACCGCCCCATTAAAACGTACGAAGTGAAAAAGGAAGACTTACATACTCTTGCGCTTCGCAAAGTGCCCGAGCTAGAAGACGAAGTGGTACGCATCGTAGAAATTGAAGGCATTGATGTTTCTGCCTGCTGCGGTACTCATGTGAACCAAATTGGAGAGCTTGGCCTTATTAAACTTACGAAAACAGAAAAGCAGCGCGGCAATACACGCCTCTTTTTTAAATGCGGTATGCGTGCATTAGCTGATTATCAGCAGTCTCAAGAAATCGTAGCAAAACTTAGCAATAAATTCAGTACAAGCCGTGAATTAGTTATAGAACGCATTAAAAAATTGGAGACTGAACAAAAAGAGCTGCAAAAACAACTAGAAGAATTTAAAAATGAAAATGCAGCTTATTTAGCAAATGAATTAGAAGCCAAAAAAGAAGGATCATTTCTGTACCATCACTTTGAAAACCGCACATTAAAAGATGTGCAAGCTTTGACAAAGCAGCTTCTTCAAACGCCTGATACAACGCTTCTTTTTGCTTTTTCAAGTGATCAAAAAGTCTTACTGGCTCACAGCGGCAGTGAGGTAAAATGCGGAGAACTTTATAAAGAGCTGCTTCCGCTTTACGATGGAAAAGGCGGCGGCGGACCAAAACAAGTTCAAGCCAGCTTTTCATCTTCTGAAAATATGAACGCATTTCTTAGCGCAGTAAAAGAAAAAATAACTGGAGCATAACAAAAAGCCTGTCTTTAAAAAGACAGGCTTTTTCAACACAATCAGCTTACTAAATAGCCAATTAATAACCCAATTGATAAAGTAAATCCAAAAAACGTATTTGTTTGAGCAGTTGCTTTCATTGCAATAAGCTCTCCGCGTACAAATGCTTGTACGGCTTGAATTGGCTTAGGTGCACTAAGAAACACTAAGAAAATCCAAGGGCTAATATCGAAAAATACCACTAATGCAACGGTCCAAATATACGCAATGCCGAACAAAGCAGCTAAAAATCTAATCGCATTTTTAGAACCTAATAAAATAGCTAGCGTACGTCGTCCTCCTTTTGTATCTTCTTCTATATCACGAATGTTGTTAGACAAATTAATCGCGCCTACTAAAATCGCAATCGGAAGTGATACAAAGATGCTTTCAGACGTTACGGTATTCGTTTGAATAAAAAATGAAATCAACACGAACATCGCGCCCATGCACAGACCTGAAAACAATTCTCCAAACGGCGTGTATGCAATTGGAAGTGGTCCGCCTGTATACAAATAACCAATCGCCATACCTACTAATCCAACTAAAGCAAGCCACCAGCTGCTGTTTGCACATATATATACGCCTAAAATAAGAGCAATTCCATAAGAAATCAGTGCTAAATTTAATACCGTTTTCGGCTTCATTCCGTGTCTGACGATGGCTCCTCCAATTCCTACGGAGTCTTCTGTGTCTAACCCGCGTTTAAAATCATAGTACTCGTTAAATAAGTTCGTCGCAATTTGAATCCACAAACATGAAAAAAGCATCGCTAGGAACATCCAAACGTTCACATGGCCATAAAACATAGCTAGAACTGTTCCAATCAAAACGGGTACAAACGATGCCGTTAACGTATGAGGACGGGTTAATTGCCACAAAATTTTCCCTTTACTGTACTGCTCGACTGCAGCTTTGTTTTCTTTGTTATGACTTGTCATCATCCTCTTCCCTTCTATTACGAACCGTATCTCTATTTAAAAGTGCTGCTTTTAACATAATGAATGATAGCAAACTTACTCTAAGACAATACACGTCCGCCCAACAAAAAAATCACGGAATCCTTTAAAATATAAGTTCCATCTTATATCATAATAATTTATTGCTCTTTTTACAAGATGACCGCTTATACATTTCCGCCTTTTTTCTGCAAAAATCTGCTTTGACGCAGAAATTCGCAGAAAAAAGATTAAAAGCCTTTATGAAAAATGAGATTGAGACATAACTACATCAATACCATCTAAAGATGAACAAATAGTCTACATGAACTGGACTGCTTAGTATACTGCTGTTGATTTCCGTGCAAGGCTTCGCTTTCCTCGGGCGGCCGCTGAGTCTCCTCGTCGCTTACGCTCCTGCGGGGTCTCACCTGTTCCGCTTTTCCCGCAGGAGTCTTTGCCTTGCCCTCCAATCAACTGCTAGAAGGAACGAAACACATGAAAGCTACCTTCACAATAAAAAAAGCCAAACGAATTGGATTCTCAATCGAGAATCGAACTCGTTCGGATCTTCCTTTAACTAACATACGTTCATACAAGCCTCTTTTTTTATCACTACATCTTAGTAATTAAAATCGTCGTCCCCATGTCTTCTGCGGAACCTTTTATGAAAACACGAATCGCATATCGCATGATCATGATTCCAAGGAAGGTCTTTAGAACACGCACTGCACGTTCTTTTAAATTTTTTCATATCTTTTCTTAATACGTTATGGATTTTATCTGTAAGCTCTTCTCGGACACGCTCCCAGTAAATAGCTTCCGGTCTTCTATCCATTCGATATAAAAATAAAAGATGCAGGCCAATCGCCTTATAAGATAGCTCTAATTTTTCCAGTGAACCTTCTATTATCCTTGGTTCAGGTAATTCTTCTCTGTTAACAATTGCATTCATGCTAGCCACCCACTGCTTTTTCAAAGAGCTTTCTTTTGCTGAAAACGGCAGCTGCAAGTAACCATATAAATCAACAATGGGCATTTTCGCCTCAATCAGCGTGTCTTTCACTTCCTCATAAAGCTCACGTTCTTGTGCCAGGTTTGATTTTTGTGTACCTTTTGGATTTTTAAATTTAGCCCACATGTCAAAAAACGTTCCGAGGTCATGATGATATTCTTTAAATCTTCTGAGCATATCTGAAGTAGGCGCAATTGAAAATTTGCTGATTTGCTCGTCTGCTGAAAATAACAGTTCTCTCATTTGCTTGGCATCTTTAGCGAATGCAACTTCTCCCACATTATAGAGACCCTTTCTTCCAGCACGACCTGCAATTTGCTTTAACTCTTGAGAAGTCAACAACCTCCGTTTTTGCCCATCAAATTTCATGTTTTCTAAAAGCACAATTCGTCTAATTGGAAGGTTTAACCCCATTCCAATTGCATCTGTAGACACAATGACAGTTGTTTCTCTATTAATGAACTGCTCAATTTGTTTTCTTCTTGTTTCAGGCGGCATACTTCCATAAATCACGCTCACTTTGTGACCATCTTTTTCTAGCTTAGCTGCTGTCTGGAGCACCTTTTTACGCGAGAAAACAATTAAAGCATCTGCGGGTTTCACTTGTTCAATTTTGAAATTTCGAAGATCTACTTTTAAAGGTATATCTCTTTCGTACTCATAAATTTCTGAGATTACACCGTCTAACATCTCTTCTAACATACTTCGAATGCTTAAACTCCCGATCACATGAACTTGTTTGGCATTAGCTCGGGTGATGGCTTTATACCATGAAAACCCCCGATCTCGGTCTTGAATCATCTGTGCTTCATCAATTACCGTTACATCGCCATGTTCTAATTCGCTAAACATTTCTACGGTACCGGCCATATGCTGAGCGTCTTCAACAATCTTTTCTTCTTCACCTGTTTTTAACGAACAAGCAACTCCGTCTTTGTTCAGCTTTTCAAAGACTTCTAAAGCTAACAGGCGAAGCGGCGCTAAGTAACTACCCGAAGCAGCTTTTTTTAATGACTTTAATGCCGTATACGTTTTTCCTGTGTTTGTATCACCGAGATGAAGAATGTATTCCGTTTCTTTTCTTGGATCCATTTCGTATTCTGCACCAAAAATATAATTTAACTGTCGATGTTCTTCTTCAATCAGCTTTTTCTTTTCTTCACGTTCACGTTCTTGTTGTAATCGTCTTTCTTCCAGCTGCTGTGCATATCGCTCTTTATGCTCTTCGATCGTCAAGTTGTGATCTGAAACTTCTAGTACATCAGAAAGCTTTTCTTCTACGAGCATTTTTTTATATTCATAGACCAAATCTGATAAATTACTTCTGAGTGCTTTTATAATATCCATTCGTGTTACCGAAGCATTTGTATAAGATTTATATTCTTCTTTAAATGAAGCAGGAACGTCATCCATAATCATAGTTGGAATGATTTCATAAATTTTATCCGTGATAAATACCTCGTATACATCTTCATACGTTTCAAACAAGATGATCGTTGAATACCTGTCTAATTCTGAGCTTACGTTCCCGGTGAGCTCTTGAAAAAAGTCATGAACCGTTTCATAATCATGACGTGTTAAATCACCGTTTTCTATTAATTCATCTTCAAGCTCAGTATGCGGCGCATAGTTTTCAATATACTTTGAGTTTGTTTCAATGTCTTTTGATAGCTGATGTGAAAGCTGTTCTCTTATATGTAGGTAATACAGCTCTTTGTTTACTTCCAAAATAGGAGCTGCTTCTAAATTTAACTGTAATTGATACCTAGCTTTTCGATCATTAATACTTTGCTGTCTTTCTTTCTCTTTTCTTTCTTCTTCTTTTTTGGCAAATTCAACTCTTGCTTCTCCGTATAGAGATAGCCACTCTGCTTTATTACCCTTTCCGTACTGCTTTTCTAACCAAGAAAAAGCATCAAATTCTATACCTTTTCTCGTTTCTTTAGCAAATAACTTATCGATAGCTTGAGGTTTATATCCTTTTATCTCAAAGCCTCTTTCTGTTAAATACGATCTTCTGTTTTTCTTAGATACAGAAGAAACAACTATTTTTCTCCACGCAGTCCCCCAGGCTTTTTTAATAAAAGAGTGCCTGTCTGTTAAATACGTCTCTAAATCCGGACATTCGTCTTGTTCACCTAATACGCTTTTTATATCCTGTAGTAATGTATGCTTAGTTTTTTCAATGGCCCTGCCTTGAATAGCCTCTAATTCGAGCATAAAATTCTCCTTTGGAAAGTTTTCCTACATTTATTATAGAAAAGACCCCTTATAGAATCAAATACATTGTTACCACTTTATTTGAAGCTAGATTAAGAACTTCTCCTCCCCATGCTTTTGCTTATTTCTCACCTATTTTCAAGACAAAAAGCTCCTTTAAACAGGAGCTTTTGATGTATTTTAGATAATTCAGTCTTTTTTAAATATCTATCAAGCATTTCTGTCGATTCCCTTTGAGTAAAGGATGGAGAGCTGTGAAAGCTTGGTGAACGATACGTGTAAAACACCTGTAAATAAAAAAGCTAAGATTGTTGCACCTGTGGCTAGCGGGTGAACGTACGTAAAATAGTAGGCAAATACAGCCCCCACTACGTATGATAGATACACATGAAGGTTAAATCCTTTTGTATACCAATATATTTTATTTTCCTTATCTAAAATAGCTGAAATGTCATAGTGTTTTCGGCGAATGATATAGTAATCAACAAGAACAATCGCAATAATAGGAATAAATAAGACGCCGATCATAAGCAAAAAGCTTTGAAAATTTGTCATTAACCACTCTTTTAATAAAGAACCTAGGACTGTGACAACTCCCATCGTTAGTGCTGGTATCCAAAAGCGCTGCTTTGGGAAAATAGACAAATAAGACATTGTTGCGCTATATAGTACCATTACGTTGGTTGACAACACCGATAAAAAAATGACGATGGCTGCTACTAATCCCAACAGCGGGCTATATGCACCAATTAAATTTACCGGGTCATACGTTTGCGTCATATTTCCGAGAATTGAAAAGCCGGAAACCGTTGCGCCTAATCCCATCGCAATCAAAGTCGCAACGTTATACCCTAAATATGTTCCCGCAATTCCCGTTTTTTCAGATTTACAGTTTCGGTTATAATCGCAAACAATAGGAATCCACGTAAAAGCTGTAGCTACTACAATATCAAAAGCTAACATTCCTGTAATACCAGGATTTTCGCTTGCTTTCATTTGAATTAATTTTGCTGCATCAAATTCGATAAACAAATAGCTAAACACAACGGTTGCTAAAATGACCATAAGCGTAGCTACTAATTTTTCCGTTGCTTCAATGCCTTTGTGTCCGTATATAGAAATAGCTACTACTAGTACTTGAGTAAGAATTGTAAATAGATTGATATTGCTGTAACCGGTCAAAAAGGTGACCGCATGATTTAAACTTAGCCCTGCCATGTAGGCTTGAATCCATGCCCATCCTATTAATGTAATAAGATTAACAGCAGCAGGAAGCATAGCCCCTCTTTGTCCAAAAGCAGGTCTCATCAAAACCATGGTTGGAAGACCGGTTCGAGTTCCCATATTCCCCATCAGCACGAGCGGTATGGCACCGACTAAAGAGCCAAGCACAATCACAAATAATGCCTTTAAAAAGGTCATATCGGGTACAAACAGCATTCCGGTAAAAACGGTCGTTACTACCACATTGGCTCCTATCCACATGGAAAATGTAGAGAAGAAGCCCATACTTCTTTTATTCATTGCAATCGGCTGCACATCATCATGGGCGAGACCACTTTTTGTTGTCATTCCTTTTCCACCTTTCACTTTTATTGATACCAATTGGCTCGAGCTAACTTGGAATTTGTATTCACATGTTTTATTTCAGTAAAAGCAGCTAATCCTGATGGACCTAGCTCCCGGCCAATGCCGCTTTCTTTAAAACCGCCCCAAGCCGTTTCAATATGAGGCGTATGGTAGCCGTTGATCCAAATCGTTCCCGCTTGAAGCTGTTCAGCAACTCGCTCTGCTTTCTCTACATCATTCGTTAAAATCCCTGCAGCTAAACCAAATCTCGTGCCGTTGGCAAGTGCTATGGCTTCTTCTTCACTTGAAAAAGATTGAACGGTAATGACGGGACCAAATATTTCTTCTTGGACGACTTTCATATGCTGCTCCACGTCAACGAGCACCGCTGGCGTTATATAGTTTCCACCTTCGCAGTCAATTAACGTTCCTCCTGTTAATAAATTCGCACCTTCTTCTTGACCTAGCTTAATAAAACTCTGTATTTTATTCAGATGCTCCTTGCTAATAACCGGACCCATCTCCGTTTCTTCTCTTAACGGATTACCAATTTTTATAGCAGCAACAGCCTCCGTAAGATCAGAAAGAAACGAGTTATAAATAGATTCGTGTACGAGTATACGCGATGAAGCTACACACACTTGTCCTTGGTTAAAAAATGAGCCAAACATTGTCCAGTCTACTGCAATATCAATTTCGCTATCTTCAAAAATAAGAAGCGGAGATTTCCCTCCCAGTTCAAGCGAAACTCTTTTCATCTCTTTTGCGCACTGCTGATAAATACGTTTGCCTGTTTTTGATCCTCCTGTAAAAGAGACTTTGGCTACGTCTTTGTGTTCAACAAGGGCACTTCCCACTTCACCGTCTCCTGTAAGTAAATTAAGCACGCCTTCTGGTATACCAGCTTTTTTATATAGTGAAGCTAACTTTAAAAAAGAAAGCGGGGTTAATTCTGACGGCTTAAACACCACCGTATTTCCAGCTGCTAAGGCAGGAGCCAGCTTCCACATACCAAGCAGCAAAGGGAAATTCCAAGGAACAATTAGCGCGCATACGCCAATAGGTTCTTGAATGATTTTACTGCTTGTGTCGTCGAACATGTTCTTTGTCCACGGCTGATTTTCTTCTATTAAATTTGCGTAATATCTTAAACAATTAATTGTATCTTCGATATCTAACTGCGCTTCTTTTATCGGTTTGCCAGTATTTAATGTTTCTGTTTCAGCGAATATACTCGCTTGTTTTTCTAATAAGTCTGCTAGTTTCGTAAGCACCTCTACACGCAGTGATTTATTTTTCTTCCATTCACTTTGTTCAAAAGCCTGCTTTGCTTTACCTACCGCTTCCTCTACTTGTTGAAGCGACGAATCAAACACTTCCGCTATAATCTTATTGGTCGCTGGGTTGATTATTTCTCTTTTACATGGTTTTGCTTGTTTCTTATCTATTTTTACATTTACTTGCCCGTTCATAGTCAAACACCCCTCATAGAGAACTCTTATATAAAAATGGGAAGATAATAGTACCTTCCCACTTTTACCGTCTTGCTTATATTCAGTCGCGTGCTTTCACTAACAGCGCTTCTTCTTCTTTTGCTTTTTTTCTTAACGCAATAAGTGTGATAAATTCATAGACAATATTAGCGGCCGCCGCTGCTGTAATTTGGCCATGATCATAAGCTGGCAGTACTTCTACTAAATCAAAACCGACAAAATCAATATTTGTTAAGCCTCGAACGAATTGAAGCGCATCGTCAATACTTGCACCTGAGACTTCAGGCGTTCCTGTTCCCGGCGCGTAAACTGGATCTAAAAAGTCAACGTCAAACGATAAAAATACGGGTCCTTCCCCTACACGCTCATGAATAATGTCTAACATTCTTTCAACGCCAAGCTTTTTATATTCATTTGTCGTATACAGAGCTAAACCTAAATTTTTTGCGTCTTCTAAATCTTCAATGCCGTACAGACCGCCTCGCATACCAATTTGAATCGAACGTGATACGTCGATTAACCCTTCTTCAATTGCTCGTCTGAATACCGTACCGTGATTGTATTTTTGTTCAAAATAACTATCCCACGTATCCGAATGAGCATCAAACTGTATAAGCGCTACCGGTCCGTGTTTTTTTGCAATCGCACGAAGTTCACCAAGGGTCATCGAATGATCACCGCCTAGTGAAATAGGAATAATTCCTTCATTCACAACCGGCGTTAACCCTTCTTCAATTTTTTTATACGTTTCTAAAATATATCCGGGAACAACTGACAAATCACCGTAGTCCACGCCTGAAATGTAGTCAAAAATATTAATCTTTTGTTCTGGGTTATACGGGCGGAGCAAAATGGAGAAATCTCGAATGGCTTCCGGTCCAAAACGTGCTCCTGTGCGAAAAGATTGACCTGAATCAAATGGAATACCTGTGACAATAAAATCCATTTCTGAATTTACTTGTTCTACATACGGAAGTCTCATAAATGTACGTGGTCCGCAAAAACGCGGAGATTCAAATGAATTTTTCGGCTGATATTTTGGCATAATTTATTCCTCCTAGTGGGTTTCATTCATTAGCGCCGCATCATTATTTTAAATACTGACGCTTTTTATTTAGATACTTTTTATTAATGCAAAATGCATGCCAATTTTTATTATCTTATTCCGCGCAATTATGGACGATTTTTAATTCATAATAGAATCAAAACAAAAAAACTGATTCAGTATTGAATCAGCTAATTCATTTTGAATTAAAGTCTCATTATTTTATATTGTACTTTCGTAAACGTCTTACGACCGTAGGCTGGCTGATTCCTAATGTGTTTGCCATTTCATACGTTGTTTGACACTGACGATAAGCGCGAATCAGCCAGTTTTTCTCCACTTCTGCAAGTGCTTGCTGAAGCGTCATTCCCTGAGAGGTTAACGTGTCAAGAGGCTCCCATTCTTCTTTTTCACTGCTGCTATTTTCTGAATAAAACGGGAGGTCTTGAGGCGAGATGCTGTTTTCATCCGTTGTTAACACGAGGCGTTCAATTGTATTTTCAAGTTCGCGCACATTTCCGGGCCACGGATGTTCAAGAAGCAGATTTAATGCTTCTGCATGAAAAAATTTCTTCATGTTATATTTTTCATTTTGTTTATGTAACACGTGATAAAGTAGTGCCGCGATGTCTTCTTTTCGCTCGCGAAGCGGCGGAATGGTAATCGGAATAACGTGTAAACGATAAAACAAATCTTCACGAAACGTTCCTTTTTTGACCATTTCTTCAAGCGGCTGATTTGTGGCTACAATCAGCCTGAAGTTTACGTGTTTGGCTCGTTCACTTCCAATTTTGGTGACTGTTTTTTCTTGCAGCACTTTTAACAGCTTCACTTGCATATCAAGAGGAAGTTCCCCTATTTCATCTAAAAAAAGCGTGCCGTTATGAGCTAATTCAAACTTTCCTATTTTCCCTTTTGTACTGGCACCTGTAAAAGAGCCTGCTTCGTATCCAAACATTTCAGATTCGAACAAACTAGCTGGAATGGCTCCGCAGTTAATTTCAATAAACGGCTCTTCTTTTCGATCACTTCCATAGTGTAAAGCACGGGCAAAAGCCGTTTTACCAACACCCGATTCACCTAGCAGCACAACCGTTGCATCGCTGTCTGCCACGCGATTAATAATCGACCATACCTTTTTCATCGATCCACTTCGTATGACCATCTCATTTGACTGTTGTTCCCGAAGCTCTTCCACTTCGAGCTGATATGTTTTCATTTTCACTTCGAGCTGCTGATAATCTTCTTTTAAGCGCTGAAGCTCTGTTAAGTCATGCGAAAAGCTAATGACTCTTTTCATACACTGATGTTCATCATACACGGGAATACCGGTTGCCATTACAACTTTTCCCGTTTCTGTTTGTTGCATCAGCTGTACTTCTTTCTTTTTCTTTAACACTTCAATCGTAACGGAAGGTGAAAAGATCCCACGGTCTTGCAATTCGTATACCGTTCGTCCCACTAACTCTGACACGTCATACCCGTATATATCACGGCAGTTTTGACTTGCTCGTAAAATACACCCTTTTTCATCAGTGATCACGATATTGTCGTGAGAAGCATGCAAAATAGCTTCAAGCTCTCGTTCAATCATCTCCATTCAGTCCTCCTTTTTATGTAATCTGATTTTTCTAACATTTACACATATTATTTTATCAGTAAACTCGCTTACTCAACACAAAAAGCTCCTTTAATAGGAGCTTTTTGTTTACGATAGCTGCTTCATTTTTTGTTTAAATAGAGCTACTTTAATCATAAAATAAGTGATGTTTTCAGGTAATTCTTCTTTGATTGGCTTTAACTTTTCATCGCCTACTGACGAAGCGGCTTGTAAAATAAGCTGTTCGTCTTCATCCGAAAGAAAAGGTGACCAGTCGATTTCTTTTTCTTCTTCCGCGCATTTAAACAAATGGTTTTCAATGGTAATACGGCTCAGTTCACGTTCTTCAGCAATTTCATCTAACGATTTTCCTTGCTGAAATAGCTCATACGTCATTAAGTGAGAGCCTTCTTTTGATGATGCTCTTGCTTTTTTCGGAGCAGGAGCTGACACTTCTCGCTTTCGGTCTGGATGGTCTTCGCAAAACTGTTTGATTTCAGTCGTGAATCGTTCTCCGTATCGCTCTTGTTTTTGCTCTCCGACTCCTTTTACAGTGGCAAACTGTTCAAGCGTTACCGGAAGTTTTGTACACATATCATGAAGAGTGTCGTCTGAGAAAATGACAAAAGGAGGCACGCCGGCTTCGTCTGCTAGCTGCTTTCGAACGGAGCGCAAATGAGCAAACAGCTCGTCGTCTTGGACAATTTGCTTCACTTCCATTTGTTCTTTTCTCATCACTTTTTCCGTACCAAGAAGCACACCTTTTCCTTTGGCCGCTACGGATAAAGTAGGAAATGACCCTTGTCCTACTAAAATAAACTGCTCTGAAATCAAATACTCGATAAAATCGCTCACTTCTTTAGCCGACCGGTCGCTCATGACGCCGTACGTTTTCAGTTTATCGAAACCAAAATCAACTACTTTTTTATTTCGAGAACCCGTTAACACTTGAGCAATCATCATTTTACCGAAACGTTCGCCCATACGAATCATACAAGATAACACTTTTTGCGTATCGACCGTTACGTCTATTTCTACACGATCATCCGTACAGTTGCTGCAGCGGCCGCACTCATGCGCTTCACTTTCTCCAAAATAATGAAGAATATACGCCTGCAAACAGCCTTCTGTATGACAGTAGTTCACCATACTTTGCAGTTTTTCAAGTTCTTGAATTTGCTTTTTAGGATTCGACGTTGACTGTTCAATCAAAAAGCGCTGCACGCGAATATCTTGAGGTGAATAAAGCACGATACACTCACTTGGCAGTCCGTCACGACCAGCACGTCCTGCTTCTTGATAATAGCTTTCCATATTTTTTGGAAGCTGATAGTGAAGAACAAAGCGAATATTCGATTTATCAATTCCCATCCCAAACGCAGAAGTGGCTATCATTACCTGAACATCATCTTGAAGAAAGCGATTTTGCTCTTCATCACGGCTGTTTGCGTTCATACCAGCATGGTATTTTGATACGTTAACTCCTGATTTTTGCAATCTAGCGTGAAGTTCTTCAACATCTTTACGCGTAGCGGCATAAATGATACCTGCTTCTTGATCATTTTTACGGATATACTGATCAATATAGCTGATTCGATCCTGACCTTTCACAACCGCAAACGATAAATTTTCACGTTCAAAACCAGTCATCACTGTATACTCTTCGTTAATATGAAGAGCTCGGCAAATATCTTCACGCACTTGAGGCGTCGCAGTAGCCGTCAGCCCCATCACAATCGGCGCGTTAGACAACTTGCTGATTAGTTCATTGATGCGTAAGTAACTCGGTCTGAAATCATGCCCCCACTGTGAAATACAGTGCGCTTCATCTACCGCTACAAGCGGAATAGGAAGCATTTGAAGCTGTTCTAAAAACTGCGGAGACTCCAGTCGCTCCGGTGCTACATAAAGCAACTTATATTCTCCCAGTGCTACTTCTTCTAAGCGCTGCTGCACTTCCGTGTGCGTCAGCGAGCTGTTAATATATGTGGCCGGAATACCCGCTGCGTTCAGCGTATCCACTTGGTCTTTCATCAAAGAAATCAACGGAGAAATAACCAGTGTCGTTCCTTCTAATAGCAAGGAAGGAATCTGATAACAAAGTGATTTCCCTCCCCCTGTTGGCATAATACAAGCGGTATTGTGCCCTTCTAAAACATAACGAATCGACTCTTCCTGTCCTTTTCGAAATGAATCATAGCCAAAATAGGACTGTAAATGTGTTAAAGCTTGTTCAAATTGCAAAATTTCGTCCTCCTTTAAAATAAGTAGAAATAGTAGTTGAGGGATTCATTAGAAGGAATTGAGACGTAGGATTTTATTTTATCAAATCTTAGAGGAAGTTGCACAGAATTCGTTGATTTAAGGATATAGCAAAAATGATAAGCGAAAAGCCATCAATTTATAACTCTCTTTCCTATCACAAACAATCTTTTTATGTATGTCAGGACTCCTTTCCTAAAAATCTTTCCCCATTCCATTCTTTTTTCCTGTATACTTAAGAATAGGAAAGAGGTGCTTATCACGAGACATCCTGTAGAAACGATTTATTATTTAGAAAATCCACAGCGTAATATCTCAACATATGCTTCCACAACTCAGTTAACGGTTGAGTCTGTTGTGAAAGATGTGTTTGGTGTTGCTTGCGTAGCAGATATTAAAATTATGCTTCAATATAATAAAGAATTCCGCAAAAGTATTAGTCAATTACACAATGCGATGGACGATGATCTTACGTTAGAAATGGTTTTTCGAGTTGCTTCAAAAGAAGATTTGCTTCGATTTAAAAAACGTTTACTTGAAAGTAGTTTAGATGACGCAGAAACGTCAATAGACTGTCCATTCAGCGCAACCATTCAATTACAAGATGGTCGATATACATGGAACGAGTCTACTTCTGTTTATGAAAAACAAAAAGAACGTCTTTCATCTTAAATTTCTCTATTTTTATGTATGCAAAAAGCCTGGATCTTAGCTGTTTAAGATCTAGGCTTTTTGCAGTTTGTACTGTACCTTAAAAGGTCAAAAAAAAGATGCAGGAAAAAGGCTGGCTAAAGCCTTCTTCTGCTTATTGTCCGCCAGATTCTCCTCAAAGATAACCGCGCTGTTTCCTCTTCTCCTATGTTAGACTTTTTAACTCAATTTTATGAAATAGGTTTTATCTCTTCCAATAACGTGTATACACAAAGCAAGAGGATAAGTTACTTAAACTTCTCTTCATTACTAAACATATTCTAGAAAATTGTCTATCATACAAGGAGGTTTTTTGAAATGGTAAATGTAAAAGTAGTTGAAAATGGCGTACAGGCAAAAGATACAATCGAACAATTTTTGCGTGAAGGATTTACAAAAGACGAAGTTTATTTACTTGCACACCATCAAGATCGCTCCGAGGATTTAACAGCTGCAACAAATACAAACAATATCGGCCTTTCTGAACAAGGTGTTTTTGATGCGATTGCGAATGTATTTCGTTCTCGAGGAGACGAGCTTCGTGCCAAAATGCGTTCATTAGGCCTATCACAGCCGGAAGCTGAACGCTATGAAGAAGAATTAGATCACGGCAAAGTAATCGTGGTTGCATCAAAAGTTGCTTAATCTAAAAGCCCTACAGCAGGGCTTTTTTATTTTTGTCTTCTACCCTTTTTCCCCTTTCATTAAAGAAGTCATCCCTACATATTATTATGAAGATAAGAGTTACTGTGAGGAGTGATATATTTGATTATAGGAATTGAGTACACAAAGCGTGTGAAAAATGGATTAGTCGTTAAAAATATTCCTTACAAGATACACGATAAACCTTGTGATGAAGGCTGCTGTAAAAATGATAAAACGATAGGCGTCAGAGACAAATTAAGGGTTAATTGGCTGTTAAACGTTTTTATGCCCAGTAAAAATATAACGGTATTTGATTATAAATATTGGTCAGAAGAGCTAACTTCTTTATGGAGAGAGTATCGGAGAAAAACTGTATAATACTCAAGATAAAAAATCTCCTTGATGAGCAAGGAGATTTTTTTCTATTGACTTTATCTTCTAGCACCAACCTATTTATTAAGCATTTCAACAATTTTTATACCTTTAGATGTTTGTACCATCACTATTATAAATTGCTGAATGGGATGCTTTTTCTTCCACTCATCATAATCAATTTTATATGTAACATTTCTTAGCTGTGTTTATCCTTTTCTGCTGAAGGTAATAATGAAGATGCATAAACTATATAAAGGGTGAAAAGTTATGATTAACGTCATTGAGACACTACTTGATTATATAAAGAACTCTTCTACAGATGATCCGCCCCCTCGCCCACATATCGGTGAGACTATGGGATGCTGGCTGTATTTTACTGCTTTAGCGGAAGAAATACCTGCCTTAGAAACTTGTCTTAATACAACAACCAACAGTGAACTGCTTAAGCTTGCTCAAGACTCAAAAAACCTGGCTGAATCTCAGATTGATACACTAAAAAAATTAATGATTAAAGAAGGAATTCCCCTTCCTGAAATACCGGCTACCAAACCGAAATCCGACCCTAACAGTATTCCATTAGGAGCAAAAGCCACGGATTCTGAAATCGCTAACTTAATATCTATAAAAATTGCCTCTAATATCGTCATGTGCAGCACGAATATGGGACAATCTATTAGAACCGATATTGGATTAATGTGGTTGAAATTCCACACTGAAAAGGTCATATTAGGATCAAAAATAAAAATTCTAATGCAGCAAAAAGGATGGCTCAAAATTCCGCCTTATTATTATCCACCTGGAGCCCCTCATAACTCTAATTGAAGTGTTCTTAGGTAAAACAGCATAGATAATCTTACATCCAACACATTTAACGAGGTGCTTGAACATGGATTTCCCTACAATTCATACAAATTTTTGGGACGCAGTCATTGGTGTTCCTGTCGTATTAATCGTGACGCAGCTGATCAAATGGCTTTTTCATCCTAAAAAGCAATTTGTTCCGACTATCGCTTTAGCTGTCGGCGTGCTTTTTTCAGTATTGATCAGTCACCCTCATCATATTATTGCCGGGTTGTTTATGGGATATTTTTATGGATACGCCGCAATTGGAAGCTATGCAGGTCTTAAAACAACGTGGAGAACGATTAGAAAAGATACGTCTCCTTATTCATCAGACTAAAAAACCAGCGAAGTATTCGCTGGTTTTTTAGTCTTCATTACTTATTTCTTCTGCTCCTAGCTCTTTGGCTAAGTGAACAACCGATTGATTGATTTTCCATACGTAATAAATGTTATGCAGCAGCTGCAGATGCTGTAAGTTTCTTGATTGAACGGACGTATCAAAATAATCTAAAGATTGTTCAATCTTTTGTCTTACATCTTCAAGCGTGTATACATACGTTCCTCTTTCTCCTCGTAATGCTTTTTCAAGCTGAGTGAAGTTGCTTGCCACTTTCTCTTCCACTTCCTTTACTACGCCATGAAATTCTGCTTCCTTATAAAAAGCTTCGTTTCTAGTAGAAGATGCCACCAAATGCTTGGCGTAATAATTAATGGCGGTAAAAACGGTCAAAAATTGCTGAAGACGTGAACGGCCAACGAAACCTTTGATAATAGGATCGGAATCGACATGAAGCTGTTTTAGCTTTTTTTCTAATTCCATTCCTTTATCAGCTAAATTGGCAAATGCGTACTGCTTCGTAAAACGATGTAAATAGGTGTGAACAAATTCTTTTAAAGCCGCTACGTATTCTACTGAAGTGTCGGTTACTTTATCTCTTGTTCTTTTAGGAAACACAAGAGCAGATACGGCTAAACCAATTCCAACTCCTACGACCGTATCTAACACGCGAGCCAGTAATAAGCTCTCTGAAATTCCGCCAAGAAGCATGTCATACATAAAGGCCAGCATCATCGTAATCCAAAAACTCATAAACGAATACGTAATGGGAAAGAAATAAAAAGCCATAAACACACAGATAAAAAGCAGCGTTACTTCAAGTATTCCAGGGGAAACGTAGCTTGCAACAACAAAGCCGACAGCTGCTCCTAAAAGCGTGCCTACGCTTCGCTGCACGGCTTTTACAAACGTACTTCCTATCGTTTCTGTACCGAGAAGCACTAAATAGCCTGCTAAGAGCGCCCAATATTGATGCGATGGAGATAAAAACGAGCCAAATATTAATGTCGCAACAGCAGTGATGACCGCTTGAATAGACTTTTTCGTAGACGGTTTTAATCCTTTTTCTTCATCATTATCCTCTTCGTCTTCTTGTTCTTCCGCTTCTTTTTGAGGCTGCTTTTCTTGTTTCACAATTGCTTGCTGCAGCTCATACGCTTCATCAATGACGTGATTTGATATCGTTTCGATACGGCGTATTAAGTAAAGCCAGTCTTTATACCTTTTGTCTTGAGGTTCGAGTTCGCTTAATTTTTGGCGCAGCTCTTGCAAATGCTGAGCTGCATCCGTTAAGGAATGAGTAGGATTTTCATTTAATACCTCTGCTTCGCGAATCGATTCCACTAGCTTTAACAGCACCTGCTGAATATCAAAATGATTAAATGCCTTTAATTCACTGAGTTTTCGGATCGCCGGAGAATATGTCTGCAGCAGCATCACTGTATCAAATACATAAAGGCGCATTTGCTCAGCTGTTACGCCAGGCCATATGTCGTGAGGATCTGTATTTCCAAGCTCTTCTGATGCTACACGGGCATACTCCGCTAGTTTTTTAATATTGCGGTTATACTGTTTGATTTGAGCTGGTTCAATTTGTTTCTTTTGAATTAACTCAATAATTAAATCAAGCACCAAATTTACTTGAATATGAAAGGATTTCATTGAAGACCTTAGCACGTTGGAAGGCCGGTCTTTAAAAATAACAAAATTATAGATAAATGCACAGCAGGCTCCTACTATAACGCCAGCTAACAGCCACGGCAGCTGAGAAAATGTAACGTGTAAAATAGAAGCAAAATAAAACGACATAAATGCTACCATCGACAGAGAGAAGTAGCGAATACCAAATTTCTGTAAATAAAAAGACAAAAACACCAATAGAACGAGAAAAACATTTTCTGCTTGTCCATATCGTGATAAAAACGAGCCAATTCCAAGAGAAACGGCGCTAGAAAGTGCTACTAAGACGGTTGTCACTTTTTTTGCTTTTGTTGTTTCATCATTTACAACCAATATACCCATCAGGCCGATTACGCCGGATAAAATAGCAGCGGTAATTTGAGAGCTTCCCGCTGCTTTTAATACAATCAGCATAATAACGACCGCTGTAATGACACTGATTGTAGCTTTAGAAGCTGTTTTGAGCCTTTTTCGTCCAGGATCTGCAGCGACTAAGCGGCTAAACCAATATGAAAAAATAAACACCCTCTCCTTTCGTGCTGTAAAGTTCTTTGTAGAAAGAGTAATATTATTACTTATACCCTTTTTAATTCTTTTCTATCGTATGTAAGTATGTTTTCACTATAACATTGCAAACGGCTAAAGAGCTAAACAAATGATTAAAAACACATCTGTTTTCTGTCAGATGTGTTTTTTAAAAATAATGGTTCATTACAGTGTAAGAGAAGAAATTTCCCACCCGTTTGTTAACGGATTTCTTTTTAAAGTAAAAACCATCGTTGTCTTGTGAGCCCCTTTATTTTCGTAATAAATAAGGCAATCTACGGAGATTTTCTCTTTTGTTTTATACTTTTTTGCATGAAATAAGTCCGTTTTATAATAAATGGTGGAGATACTATGCAGCTTTGCCCATAGCTTATGCTCTTGCTTTACGCGCAAAACCGGCTGCATTAAGGCATCGTCATCTTGCTTTAATCCGGTTAAAAACATATTGACGACTTCTGCCGGCTCAGCTTTTAATGCATATTCATCAAGCTTTCCTCCTGCTTTTAATACCATTAACTGATGACCTGGATCTACATTTTGAGACTTGTGAGTCGTACTTCCTGCAAAATGAATGCAAAAATGACCGGGGAACCCATTGTCAAGCGCACCGGCTCCATGAGGCATTCCATTCATGGAAGCTGCAAGCATTTGGCCTTTAAATGGAATAAGAACAGCTCTTCGGTTCCAGCTCCATTTTCCATTATATAAGTGCTTCATTACTTTCGTATCTTGACGTGTAAGCGGCTGAACATCTGCGTGGTGTGAGCCTGCTCTTCGCTGCACATAAAAGTAAAAACCGGTTTCTACATCGATTACTTTAAATTTTTTTCCCTTTGGCAGTAAGGTTTCTACACGTTTCCACTTTAATACTTTTCCTGTGTCGCTTACCGGAAAGTACGTAAGGTTTTCTTCTGCTTTCATCTTTTGGGGATGCACAAAAAAACTAATAAGCATAAAGACTAAAATCATTAATTTTATCATTGTCTACCCTCATTACCTTGTAGTTTCTCTATGTAATATGCGAAAGTACACATACAATTATAAATAGAAATTTTTACACGCTCGTCTCATGGAAAATAATACAAAAAAGAGCTTGTGAATCCTATACATTAAACGGTTCATTTTATTCATACTAACAGGTGAAAGCGAGGTATATGATATGAATTTCACTTGGATGATTGGACTTTTAATGCTTATTCAACCTCTTTCTACACAAGACCACCTATCTATTACTCATGACGGTAAACCAATTGAACGGATTGAACGGGACAAAGTGGCAGTACCTCTTCTTCCTGTACCCATGGTGGATCATGATCGATACAATCTTCTTCTAAAAGAATTGGATAAAAAAACATATAGAGAGCCCATAAATGCCCGCATTGATAAAAACGGACAAATTGTTCCTGAGCAAGCGGGTGTCAAACTATATCATAAAGATTTTGCCGAGAAATTTTATACTTATTTTTTTAACGGCGGTACGTCAATCTTAGAAATCCCGACGCTTCCTGTTCCGCCTCGCGTGGATAAGGAGCTGCTTGCAACGATTCGTATTAAGCAAATCGGTCATTATCATACGGTATTTAACCCCCATAATAAAAATCGTTCTCACAATATTTCTCTTGCAGCTGAATCACTAGACAGCAGCGTCATATTTCCTGGGGAAGTTTTCTCTTTTAATCAAACCGTTGGAAAAAGAACGGCAGCAAAAGGGTATATGCGTGCCCCAATCATTGTAAAAGGAGAGTATTCTGAAGGAGTTGGAGGAGGAATTTGCCAAGTTTCTTCTACTTTATTTAACGCCGTCGATAACGCTGGCGTCACGATTACGCAGCGCTACTCACACAGCCGCAGTGTTTCCTACGTACCTCCTGGGCGAGACGCTACCGTCAGCTGGTATGGACCTGACTTTCATTTTAAAAATACGTATAGTGATCCTTTGTTGATTCGAGCACAGGTTCAAGGCGGAGTCGTAAGCGTAGCCGTTTATTCTACCGATGCGATTGAATATAAGCCTCGCCGCGTGCCTTGGGCTTCTAATAACCTATTGTTGAAAGAAAAAAAAGCTGAATCACATGTTGATACTGGGCCTACCGATTAATCATCTTTTCCAGCATTTTATAATGAGCATAAAAAAGCCTAAAGGGTATCCTTTAGGCTATTCAGTGATCTACTTAGCAGCCGTAGTAGCCACCGTAACCACCGCTATAACAACTACATCCGATAATTACTAATAGGATAAATAATACAACTAATAAAGCGAAACCAGAACCAAATCCACATCCAGCATTAGACATACAAGCACTCCCTTTCAATGTGATTTTCTGTTGCTAAAACAAAGAAGGTTCAAACATGGGGTGTTTCTCATGGATAGCTTATTGTATGTCTGCCTAGACGTTTTGGTTTGCTGTTCTGCTCATTTTTTAAAAATTGGGCTTGTTTTCGTCTTTATAACTCGGAAAATGTAATTCCGTAAGAGTAAAGCTCATTTCCACTCTTCCTTTAAAATCGCGTAATAATATTCATCCCACCATCCTTTTTCAGTTGGAATACATTTTTTGAAATACCCTTCTCTTCTCATCCCGATTTTCTCCATAACACGATAAGAAGACGTATTCTCAGGTTGACAAGTAGCAATAATCCGATGCAGGTTCATTGTATTAAAGGCGTAGTCCACGATTGCTTTTGCCGCTTCTGACGCATATCCTTTCTGATGATAGAAAGAATTAAATACCCAGCCAATTTCATAAGTATGGTATCCAAAATAGTTGAAAAAGACGATATGACCAATTAGGGTTTTTTCGTTTTTTAATAAAACTGGAAAATTTTTAACGTTTTCTTCCATATTTTCATTTACAAATTTCTTCGCATCATCCTTACTAAAAACACCTTCTGGTATGTATTTCATGACATCAGCATCAGATGTATATGCGTAGACATCTTGCCAATCTTCATAGTTAAATTTGCGTATTAGTAATCTGTTAGTCTCAATATCCATATCTCCCCTATCTCAAAGCTACCTTCTATACGCTTGTTTCGATAGCGAAGAGATAAAAACCTCTTTGCAACAAATTACTGTTGTTTTTGTTGCCGCTTCTTTAAAAAAAGATAAAGCGACTCTGCAAAAAAGAAAAATAAAAGAGAAAAAAGGACAAATAATTCGGCTACTTCCATTACACGGAACGGGCTTAACGCATTGTATAGTGCCTGCAGTATGTTCGTTCCTTGAAAAAGATCAATTCCTATAGAAAGAGCGACCACAGATCCAAATAGCAGCAGGCTAACTCCAATAATTTTCATATGTCTACTCCTCACCTAATCATTACTTACCTCATAGGTTAGTCATTTTCATTTACCATCATGCAAAAGATATTTTGTTAAAAATTACATAATTATACGGTTTTTGGTCAAATTAATAAAAACTACAGTAAGGGTGCTTTCATTTATGCCTTCGTTCTTTAAAAATCAAAAATCTAAAAATAAGCTTCAACCTCAGGCAAATCAAACAAGCAGCGAACAAGCAGCTTCTTCTCTTAAGAATTTGCTGTCTGAGAACCTTACCCTCATTAAAGAGAAAACTGGAAACAGCTCAGATATTGTGATTCGTCATTTTAAACTAGGTGTCAATAACAGCTTGGCTGCTGCTATCGTCTATATAGAAGGGATTGTAGATAATCAGGCTATTCAAGATTACTTACTGCAGTCTCTGATGAAAGATAATCAAAAAAATGACCTAAACGATCAAAATGCATTAGAGTTAATCTCCGAAGACATTGTCACAATCGGCAATGTATCGTTTGCAGACAACTGGGATGATTTACTGTCTTCTTTGATGTCAGGAGACAGCCTTCTTATTGTCGATGGCATAAACCGCGTACTCAGCGTGAGTACACAAGGCGGTGAAAAGCGTGCCATTGCAGAATCTACTACAGAAATGGTAGTTCGGGGACCAAAAGGCGCCTTTACTGAGTCTATTGGCACAAACTTAGCTATGGTGCGCCGAATTATTAAAACACCTGACTTATGGCTAGAGTCGATGAAGATTGGCCGGGTAACTAAAACGGATGTCACTGTTATGTATATTCATGGCATCGCAAACGATAAAGTTGTAAAAGAAATTCGAAAGCGATTAAAAAACATTGATATTGATAGTATTTTGGAATCAGGTTATGTTGAGCAGCTGATTGAAGATCAAACAATCACTCCTTTTCCCACTATTTATAACACAGAAAGACCCGACGTGGTGGCAGGTAACCTTTTGGAAGGAAGAATTGCTATTTTTGTGGACGGAACTCCTTTTGTCCTTATTGCTCCCGCGTTGTTCATTCAATTTTTCCAATCGGCCGAAGATTACTACGCACGCTTTGACATTGCCACATCCATTCGTCTTTTGCGGGTGTTTATGTTTATGATTTCACTTATCGCTCCTGCTACGTACGTGGCGGTTACGACATTTCATCAAGAAATGGTACCTACAACGCTTATCGTAGCTCTTGCAGCACAGCGAGAATCCGTTCCATTTCCCGCGTTTGTGGAAGCTTTTTTTATGGAAGTCACCTTTGAAATTTTGCGTGAAGCGGGGATTCGTTTACCAAAAGCTATCGGATCTGCTGTATCAATCGTCGGGGCTCTTGTTATTGGGCAAGCAGCGGTTCAAGCGGGGATCGTCTCACCAGCTATGGTTATTATTGTATCGATTACAGCCATTGCTAGCTTTGCTACACCGTCTTTCGATATGGCTATTTCAGCGCGTTTAATTCGTTTTTTATTTATACTAGGAGCGGCTACATTCGGTTTCTATGGCATTATCCTCATTCTTTTAATGGGAGTTGGACACCTGTGCAGCTTACGTTCGTTTGGTGTTCCTTACATGACGCCATTAGCACCCTTTATTCCTGCAAGCAATGAAGATACATTGCTGCGGTTACCTTGGTGGACGATGAGAAGAAGACCTAAATTAATTAGTGATAACAAAGTTCGTCAAAGCAAACATCAAAAGCCTGAGCCTCCTTCTTCAAGAGGTATGATTAACCAGGAACTTGAAAAAGGTGATCAAAATGAAACGTAAAAGTTTATTTTTACTGGTAATGACCATAATGATGGTATTGCTTACTGGCTGCTGGAGTAAAAAAGAATTAACAGACCTTGCATTTGTATCGGCAATGGGCATTGATAAAACGAAAAACGGACGGTATGAGCTTACCTTTCAAATTATTAACCCGGGAAACGTAGCTGGCTTACAAGGGGGCGGCGGTACCCAAAGTCCGCCTGTTACGATCTATTCTGCTTCTGGCGATAATTTAGTTGAAGCAAGCAGACGCGCTTCAGCTAGAATTTCCCGAAGACTTTATTATGCCCATACCAACTTAGTCGTGATCGGAGAAAAACTAGCGCGTGAAGAAGGAATTAACATTCTTATTGATTCTATTGATCGCGATCCTGAGTTTCGAATTACGACTTCCCTAGTCATCGCAAACCAGTCAAGTGCTGCTGATTTGGTAAAAGCACTAACGCCTGTCGATAAAATTCCAGCAAACAAAATTATGAAAACGCTGGAGTTCACTCAAAGAAAATGGGGAGAAAATCTAAAGGTTTCCTTTCAAGAAGTGATGAGGTCTCTCGAATCTCCCGGAGGAGAAGCACTAGTCTCGGGTTTTCGTTTAGTTGGAAATCCTCAACAAGCAGAAAAATTAGATAACCTCCAGCAAAGCGCACCAGAAGCTACCCTTCGTGCTTCTGGCATTGCTGTTTTTAAAAATGGAAAGTTAATCGACTGGTTGTACAATAGTCCAGCCAGAGGCAGCGTTTGGATTCTTGATAAAATACAAGGAACGGATATTAATATAGATTGGAAAGGAAAAAAAGAAGCGCTTGCCTATCAAACAGTTCGTCAAAAAACGGATGTATCTGTAAAAATGAAAAAAGGAAAACCTTACGTGTCCGTTCACACTCGCGTAGAAGGCGATCTTGGAGAAGTGGAGGTCCCTGTTGATACACGTCAACCTGCCGTAATCAAAAAAATGGAAAAAGCTGCAGGTAAAGAAATAAAAAAAGAATTACAAACAGCTATTAAACAAGCTCAGACAGACAAAGTTGACATCTTTGGGTTTGGAGAAGCACTGGAACGCACGCGCCCCAATCAGTGGGAAAAATTCAAATCAGAATGGGATGACGTTTATTTTCCAAAATTAGATGTAGACGTTACAGTAGAAGCTTACATTCGCCGAACGGGTCTGCGCAATAAATCGTTTCTCTCTAGCGTAAAAGAAAAACAACAATGAGGTAAGGAGGTTCTGGCTATATGGAAAAAGCAAAAATCAGCGCCACTCAATTATTCATTCTCATGGTATTATTCGAACTGGGAAGCGCTTTATTAGTTCCTCTTGCAATGAGAGCGAAGCAAGATGCATGGCTAGCTATTTTAATTGGAATGCTGTGCAGTTTTTTTTTCTTCTTAGTCTATCATAAGCTCTATTCCTACTATCCGGACCTCCTCCCTACAGAATACATGCAGAAAATTTTAGGTAAGGCACTGGGAACACTTCTTGCATTCGTATATATTGTCTATTTTTTATACGATGCATCACGAGTTCTAAGAGATTTCGGAGAAATGCTTCTTACTTTTGCTTATCCGGATACGCCTTTATTTATTGCCAATGCCTTATTGATGCTGGTCATTATCTATATAACCCGAAAAGGAATTGAAGCGATAGCGAGATCAGGAGAGCTTCTGTTTATTTTTATGTATTTTCTAGCTATTGCAGGCTTCATCTTAATTATTAGCTCAGGATTAGTTGATTTTAAGAACTTGCAGCCGGTATTAAAAGAAGGAATACTTCCTGTTGCCAAAGTTGCTTTGACCGAAACGCTATATTTTCCTTTCACAGAAGCTATTGTATTTACTATGCTTCTTCCTTACTTAAGCAACCCCAAAAAAGCAAGTGTGACCATGCTATGCGCAACGGGATTAAGCGGAATTAATCTAATTATTACGATGATTATTAACATTAGCGTGCTTGGAGTTGATCTGACGACAAGGTCACAGTTTCCTCTTCTTAGTACTGTCCAAACGATCCAAGTAGCTGATTTTTTAGAGCGTCTAGATGTATTTTTTATGTTCGCTATGGTGATTGGGATTTATTTCAAAGTTAGCATCTTGTTTTATGCTTCTATAATAGGTACAGCTACTTTATTTAAAATTAAATCTCCTTCACGTCTAGCGTATCCTTTAGGCATCATTGTGTTGTTTTTGTCGATTACAATCGCTAGTAATTTTCAAGAACACCTTTATGAAGGATTACACGTAGCGAGATTTCTTTTGCATATGCCGCTATTTTCTATCATACCCCTACTGCTTCTGATTATCGCCTTTTTGAAGAATAGGAAGAAGCAGCACAGATAGTGTATCTCTACTAAATAGAAAAAATGACGTTAAAATTATTGAGGTGATGTGCGTGTATATATGGTTTTATGATCATTTTGTTAATACCATCTTATTTCCGCTTACTTGTATCATGCTAGTGTGCCTGTCATTAGGACTGTATGCATACTTTAAATTAAAAAAAATGAAAAATTGATACTAGACGGCTATTTTTCTCATTCAAAATAAGAAAGATACAACAAGATAGAAAGCAACTGTTATTCCCGCTGCAATTAAAGCTGGCTTTAATTTATACTTGGCATATTCAATAACAGATAAATCTAATATTTTGGCGATGGTATTCGTATCGTCGCTTAAAGGTGAAGAAAACGCTCCAAAGGAACCGCTCGCAAACACCGCACCGATAATTAACGGCAAAGAAAGATCTGCAGAACTTGCAAGCGATACGCCAAGCGGCATTAAAATCCCCCACGTGCCCCAAGCAGATCCGATAAAGTAAGAAATAGCGGCTCCAAAGATAAACATGAACGGAGTGACAAACATTTGAGGAATCCACTTAGAATGTGCCGTCACGAAATTTGAAAAACCTAAGTCTTCTGTAACAGCGGATAATCCCCATACTACCGATAACAACAAAATAACGGACATCAAGTCATTGCCTCCTGTGATAAAACCATTAAGCAAATTCTGTAATGTAAAGCGCTGAAACAAGAAAAAAATGAGCGTAATTAACGTAGTCATAATTAAAGCTACTACCATCGCTTCTAACACGTCTGCTTTAATAAATGCTTCAAAAAAGGTGTGACTCTTACGATGTCCACTCCACCATGTTAAAAGTAAGGTAAGTGAAATCACAACAAGTAAAGGTACTAACAAATTCCAAGGCTTAGAAGGCAAATCCTTCGAGACGCAAGGATGACAATCATGCCAATCTTTTTCGTCTTCTTCCTCGAGCTTCATAGGAGCTGTAGACGTTGAATGATGAAAAAAGCTGAAATAAATCCCTACTAAAATAATCACAATCGAAAAGAAATTATAAGGAATGCTTTGAATAAACAAAGAATAAGCGTCTTGTTTTATGCCTTGATGATCAATTGCCATTTGAATGATTGAGACCATATATCCTACAAATGCCGTTGCCACGGGAATTAAGACGATAACGGGAGTAGCAGTTGTTTCAATAACAAACCCTAGCTCTGCTGTCGTCATTTTCACTTTTTTCAGCAGCGCTCTCATAATGGGCGCGATCGTCACAAAACGAAAGGTGGGAGCACTGAATGTTCCAATGGTTGAAACATAGGTTAAAATAAGAGCTTTTTTTCTTGTATCAATTCTTTCTGCAGCTGTTTCCACAAAACCTTTAACTCCTCCAGCCATCTTAATCATTCCGATAAGCCCTGAAAACGCGTATAAAAAGACAACGATTTCTATATTACTTTTATTTCTAAGAGCTTGTACAACGTAGTGAAGTAACTTTTCAACACCTCCGACAATCGAATGATCAATCAAATAAGCGCCTACTAATAAGCCTAAAAACAAACCTGGCAGCACTTGTTTGGTGAAAATAGCTATTGGAATAACAATTAAAAACGGTATAATTGAAAACCAACTAGATTCCATAGGACTCTCCCCTATCTTAAAAACCATATTAGACGTCTTCACGTATCGTTCATTAGCTTTTAATGTAACCCCAATAATATGTGTATATTCACGAAAACGATACGTATAAGCAGCACTGATTGAATAAACTATTTCTAATTAAAAACAGCATAGTAAAAATCTTTATTTCTACAACAAAAAAAGCAGTTTGCACATGCAAACTGCTTTTGAAAAGAAGCGGAAGACGAGGTTCGAACTCGCGACCCCCACCTTGGCAAGGTGGTGTTCTACCACTGAACTACTTCCGCGCAATATATAAAAGTAAAGATGCGGGTGAAGGGACTTGAACCCCCACGTCATAAGACACTAGATCCTAAGTCTAGCGCGTCTGCCAATTCCGCCACACCCGCGTGTGAATCGAAAAATAACTCCAAAATGGCAGGGGCAGTAGGAATCGAACCCACACTGACGGTTTTGGAGACCGTAGTTCTACCTTTAAACTATGCCCCTAGAAATGACTTCTTCAAAAGAACCTCGTTTATTGACGACGCTATATTATAATAAAACATATATGGAATTTCGTCAATAGGCCTTTTTATGAATCATGACTAGTACTGGCGACTTCAAAAAAAACTGTGAGGCATATCACAGCTTTTCACACTTTCCACCGCCAGTTGCAGCACCTTTTACCCTCTACCATTTATTTTTAGAAGCTTTCTGTAAAAGCCCTTTTTTAGGCAAAGTGCAGAACTATACAAAATGTCTCCAAAATCGCGTGAAGACTGAAAGAATATGGAGGAGTGCAGATTTTACAGGAGGCACGTTTTTTTGAGAATCCGTATTAAAATCCACAGGTTCCCCCTCATTTCCCACAAGCGTACTGTGAGAAATTTTAGTTTCAATAGCCCCTGTTAGCTCGGCTGCAAATTCTTCACTATCTATCATAACCATCGATTCAGTATTTAAAAATACAGAACGTGAATCTAAGTTAAAAGAACCAACTGCACTCAAACGCTGGTCGTAAACAACGGATTTCCCGTGAATGGAATAAGGCTGTTGATATTCATAAAGCTTTGAAGCCGCTTTCATGACGCGATTTTTCACTCCTAAGTATGCAGAAAAAGCCATAGCATTCGGAGTGGACGTAATAGAATTCGTTAAAATAATTCTTCGCACTTTAGATTTTACTGACTTATCTATATACTGTTCCATCTCTTTTGTTGGTACAATATAAGGACTTTGAACGACAATGGATTTTTCAGCTTGCTCGGAAAGCTTAATAAACGTTTTCCATATAAAAGGGCTTTTATTCATTCTTTGAATAGGGTTTGTAATAAAAGAAACCTTTCTTGTAGGCATCGTTGATTCTCTCCATACAATATAAGGATGGACAAAGGGTTCGTTTGCTTTTTTGGCCTCTTCGTATTGATCTATTAACAATTTCTTTCCTGAAAGGCCACGAAATTGTTTAGTTTTCTTGAGCTTTGGAAAAGCTTTGCCCGTATACGGGTGGTTCCATAATTTCTCTACATACTTCTCCATTGAAAGAATGACACTATTACTTTCTTGCTTTGTATTATAAATCAGCACATCACGGTCATAGACAAAATTTTTATCCGGTTGACTGGCCAAGTATTTATCTCCAATATTTCGTCCTCCACTAATACCTAATTGGCCATCGACTACTATTATTTTGTCGTGAAGACGGTTATGCCATGTCCAAGGTTTAAGAATAGTAAAGGGCTCATAGTACTTTAATTCAATATTATTGTGGAAAGCTAGAGCATAAAGAACATTTTTTCTCTTGCCTTTTAGCCCATGAGAGATCCCGTCTAACAGCACTCGAATACGTATACCTCGGTCCGCAGCTTCGAATAAAGCACCCATAAGTAAATCCGACGAACGACCTTTGCCGATGGAAAAGTACGCAATATCGATTGTATGCCTCGCTTCTTGAATCATCTGCATCCGAACAAGCCCTGAAAAATAACCGTTTTCCAAAAGCATAACGCGGTCTGTGGATTCTTTCTTTCCGTAAAAATTCTCAGTATTCATTACTTTTAAGTCTTTTCCCTTGTGCAAAGGGACATAAAACAGTACCACTGCAGTTACGAATACATATATGAAGTACAATACGACAATCATTATTAGTATATTTATTAGCATGTTTCCTGTCACAATCCCTTTCCATTCTCATCGTTCTGTTTTTATTAGGATTCTTACTTTTTTAACTTCTATACCTTTTAAAATAAGAATGGAACGATGGATTATTTGTTACACTACTGTTGACTTCCGTGCAAGCCTTCGCTTCCGCTCCTGCCGGGTCTCACCTATTCTGTTTTCCCTATAGGAGTCTTCGCCTTGCCCTCCAAACAACCGCTAGAAGCCATTATATACACGAAACCTACATTCACTCTGCCAATAAAAAAAGCAGAAGTTCATTATCTTCTGCTTTTGCAATTTATACTCTATTATGAACCTGCTGTAAGTCTAAGTAAAACAGCTACTCTTTTATTGATTAAGGTCGTTTTCCATATCTTTTATGTCTTGCTGAAACTCAGTTAAACGCTGACGCTGTGTTTCAGAAGCATTTTCAAGCGCATTCTCAATTTGCTGAGAGGCTTCGTTCACTTCACCTATCGCTTGCTTCGCTTCATGTCCATACGATGCATCATTTTTAGCTTCATTTGCCTGTTCATATGCATCTACTGCTTCTTTATGCCCCTGCTGTGCTGCTTGAAATGATTGTTGTTTATCTTTGTTATATGGGAATTTTTTCATCATAGTGCTCCTTTCTATTTGTTCACTCTATAGTGTGGCATTTTTCCACTTATTCATACGACGTTTCAATAGCTTGAAGCTGCGTAAATATTTTGCATAACGAATTCCTTTATTATTTAAGAGCATCCAATGATATCTTTTATCCCTTGAAATACTTTCTATATTTTACATAAATGTATAATCACTTTCTTTAGCGGACATCATACGAATAGCTTATTTGAACGTCAAAATATATTGGGGTTGACTGCATGCACTTGTTTCTTTCCTTTTTGATCATTTGTGCAGGGATTATATGGATGGAAATAAAAAGATTACCTCAACCCTCTTATAAAAAGGAACGGAAAATTTTTATTTTATTCATGACAATCAGTATGATGATCGCTCTTGCAAAAATCTTTCGACTGCCTCTACCGAACCCTTCTGATTGGGTAGAAGCAATGTTTCAGCCTTTAAGTCACTTATTATTCCGTTGGATCACTTAATTCGTGTATATGGCAAAAGGATGTGCTCATTTTGCTTAATGAAATCAATATTTCGGCTACTCAATTTCGCAAGCTAGTAACTTTATATAGCATCGGGAGCACAATTATTGTTGTGCCTGCCGCTATTACAGCTGATGCTCATCAAGACGCCTGGATTGCAGCACTTTTCGGTGTAGCATCAGGAATTGGCTTAGTTTTGCTTTTTACCTCACTAGGAAAAATGTTTCCAACGCTTACGCTGATGGAAATGAACGAAAAAATTTTAGGAAAACTGTTTGGAAAGATTGTTTCTGCTGTTTTTGTATTATCCAATTTATTTATCAGCAGTCAAGTTCTTTACTATGTAGGGAATTTTCTCACTACACAAATTCTTCCCTACACGCCGCTTACAGCCATCCACATTGCATTTATGGGTGTGGTTATCGTAGGAGTACGCCTAGGAATAGAAGTTATTGCACGAAGTGCCGAGATTTTATTTCCTTGGTTTGTCGGATTATTCGGACTTCTGATTTTGTCTATGATTCCGCAAATTAAAATAGAGCATATTCAGCCTGTGCTTGAAATACATCCAAAAGCTTTTATTCGTGCTGTTTTAACGTTTTTAAGCATGAGTTCTTTGACTTATACCATTCTTCTTATGATTTTTCCTTCTCATACACCAGACACAAAAAAGTCCACTCAATCTTTTTATATAGGGAATATAGCCGGTGGGCTAGTGATGGTGACGTTAATCTTACTCGGAATTTTAGTACTTAGTCCTTATTACTCCCAAATCACCATGTTTCCAAGCTATGAATTAGGAAGAAGAATTGATGTAGGAAACTTTCTTCAAGGAATTGAAGTAGTCATTGCTATTTTGTGGTTTATTACTCTCTTTTTTAAGCTTTGCATTTACTTTTACGCTACTCTTTTGGGGTTTGCCAATGTATTTCATATAAAGGACTACAAGCTATTTTCTTTTCCAGTCGCACTCATCATGATTACACTTTCCCTTATTGTGTATCCAAGCGTTTCTTATCAAAAAGATTGGGATACAAAAACGTGGATTCCCTACAGCTTAGTTGTAGGCATCTTATATCCGCTTTTCCTTTTAATTGCAGGATTTATTCAAAACAAAAAGCAGCATTCTTCTAACAGCGACTAAAAAATCAAAAACCTTTAATAGAGAATGCACCTTCAGTATAAGTAGTTATTTTTCTGGAAAATATAACATTAATTATTCACGTATAGGAGCTAGTCTATGCTAGGGGTATTGGGGTTACTTATTGTTTGCACGCTCGTCATTTGGTTTGAAGTACCTAACTTACGGCAAAAAAAAGCGAAGAAAGAATTATGGCTATTCTACACAGTTCTTGTAATTGGAATGTCCGTAAGCATCTGTAAAGCACTGGGTTTATATGTTCCAAATCCTTCTGATTTATCAGCTGCTATCTTCAGGCCAATCAGCATATTTTTACTTCATTTATTATCTTAATACGTAAGACGAGGAAGTGAACACCGTGAAACCTGTAGTTAAAATTTCAACGATTCAATTTCGCATGCTCGTCATGCTTTATACAATTGGAAGCACAATTGTTATTGCTCCAGCGTCTATGACTATTGATTCTAAGCAAACTGCTTGGATTCCCTCTATCCTCGGAGTAGCATGCGGATTTGTATTAGTGAAAGTATATATTGCTCTCGGACTTTTATTTGAAGATAAAAATCTGGTAGAAATCAATGATGTAGTATTTGGAAAATATCTAGGAAAAGGTGTATCTTGTTTATTTGTCATATCTACTGTCATAACGTGCAGCCGTATTGTATACTACGTCGGGAGTTTTTTAAATACCCATATTATGATGGAAACGCCGCTGCTTGCTATTCACATTATTTTTATGCTTGTGGTTGTTTTCGGGGCAAGACTCGGGCTAGAAACAATTGCACGCTGCTGTGAAATCTTTTTCCCGTGGTTTGTTGGCCTTCTCGGGATTTTTATTTTTTCACTAACTCCTCAAATGAAACTTGAAAATCTTATGCCTTTAATGGACATTCACTTAAAGCCGCTGACTCATTCGGTTCTTATCTTTCTTAGCATTACTTATTTTACTTTTGCTCCTTTGATGATGATTTTCCCCCTTCATTTAAGAAAACCTGAAAAAGGAGCTAAAGCTTTAATGAGCGGCAGCCTGCTAGGTGGATTTATTATGGTAATTGTTATTTTTTCTTGTATAATCGTTATTGGTTCGTATCATTCTTCAACTACCATGTTTCCTGTATATGAAATGGCTAAGCGAATTGAGGTGGGAAATTTTTTGCAAGGAATCGAGGTAATTATTGCTATTATATGGTTTCTTACTCTTTTCTTTAAGGTTTCTCTTTATTTTCATGCTTCCATCGCTGGACTTTGTCATATTTTTAACATCAATGAAACTCGATTTCTAACGTTACCGATGGGATTAATTGTTACGACTTTTTCCATTATTGTGTACCCAACCATTACCTATCAAAAAACATGGTTAGCCGAAACGTGGATTCCCTATAGTTTTTTGCTAGGAGCTTTATATCCTTTTATTCTTCTTATCATAGGGTGGATCCGTTTTAAACCAGCTAAAATAAAAAAGATAATAAAATCCACATAAAAAAAGCGAACCACTCATCGAACAGGTTGATGAATGGTTCGTTTTTTACTTGGACTCAACTACTTTTGTCCCAGCCTCTTTTTTTATGCTTGAAGCGCTTGAAGCCCTGCTTGGTTTAAGAAATGCCAAGGCTTATTAAAGTGGGGTTGAAAGAAAAAGTCCATAAAGCCAAGCTCATCGATCGTCATTTCCTGCTGTACGCATACAGACAATGTATTAATTGCTTGAGTAGCATCAATTTTAGAAATAACCTGTGCACCTACAATTCGTCTCGTTTCTTCTTCATATACTACTTTTAACGTAATATTTTCGTACGTTGGCATGAATTCTGGTCGGTTATTTTCTGATATTGTGATACTTTTCACATTCATATCAAAAAGAGAAGCCGCTGTTTCAGTTATGCCGGTAGATGCAACATTGTAATCATAAATATGCAACCCTGATGTTCCTTGTGTTCCCATATACTTAATCGTCGGCTTAACAAGGTTTTGAGCTACTAATGTTCCCATTCTAACCGCATTTGTAGCAAGCGGAATATAGGCATGTTTCTTAATCGGATTGTAGTAAATCGCACAGCTATCTCCGGCCGCAAATATATCTTTTTTGCTTGTTTGCATATATTCATCAACCACAATTGCGCCGTTTGGAAGCATGTCTACCTGCCCTTTTACTAAGTCTGTGTTTGGACGAAAGCCAACACACAAAATAACAAGATCCGCTTCATATTCACCTGCAGTTGTCACTACTTTTTCAACAGATCCATCGCTGCCTGCAAATTTAGTAACCGCTTGGTTTAATGCTAATGTGACTCCGCGCTTTTTAAATTCAGTTTCCATCAAGCTTGTAAACTCTGGATCAAGATATTTATTTAAAATACGATCAGCACTATCAATGAACGTGACTTCTTTTCCATACACTTCAAAGGCTTCTACTAATTCTGCACCAATATAACCCGCACCAATTACGGCAATTTTTTTTGCTTGTTTTGCTTTTTCAATAATGTGATTAGCATGCTGATAGTTTTTACAAAGCACAACATTATTTAAATCGATGCCTTCAAGGTTTGGAATAATCGGCCATGATCCAGTTGTCATCACTAATTTATCAAATGTATCTTCAAATTCTTCGTTTGTTTCTAAGTTTCGCACCGCTACTTTTTTGTCTTCTGTATCAATATTCGTCACTTCATGTTTCATTTTCATATTTACACCCATCTCTTGCAATTCAGACGGTGAAGAGTAAAATAAACCATTTGCATCTTTCACGACCCCGCCTACATAGAGCGCAATTCCACAAGACAAAAATGAAACATTATCATTTCGCTCATAAACTGTAATTTTAGCTTCTGGATAAAGTTCTGCCATATTTTTTACTGCTGCTGTTCCTGCATGTGTACACCCTACTACTGCAATTTTCATAGATGATATCCCCCTTAGGATTATAGAAAATATAATTTGTGAAGTTTTTCACATATATTGTGAAATGTTTCACATATCTTTTACAATTCTTATTATACAAACATGTTTGTTCTTTTTCAAGAGATATGTGAAAAAAATCACATACTTTTTTAAAAAAATATGTTACAGAGTTCTTTAAATAGCATTGAAGCTTGATATGATGCGCTTTTTTTGTTGATGCGCTGCTGATGAACAATTTCATCAGCTTGTTTTTTTACGTAGAAATTCACTATCCAATGCACTCTCTAACAAAAAAAATAAACCGGATAAAATAATCATCGCTAAAATAGATACACGGATTCCGCTTACAAGCAAGTCTGCTATATAAACCGATAGAAAAGTAAAAAATATGTCCACAAAAGCTGCAGATGCTACAAATAATACTCTGTTCATCCTAGCATTCTTCATTAAAAAAATAAGCGCCTTTGAAAAAAGCTCTGTGATAGAGCCAAACACGAAAATAAAAAATAGAAATAAACATATGGCCCAGTAAGAGTCATACTCCACTCCCATCACTCTAAGGAAGCCTATAAAACCAAAAAAGTAGCTTCCCATTAAGATAGCTAAAATGATTAGTACCATCGTTCCTACTATAAAGAACGCGATTAACCGATTCATTCCCCTGCTTTTTCTTTTCATTGTTCCACGCCACCTTGCTTACTCATCACTTAATCCATATTATACCAAAAAAGTGCGATACCGTGGTATCGCACTTCTACTTTACTTATCTTTTTTATCTTGAAGAGCTTGTTTTAAAGCATCTCCCAAGCTTGAACCAAATGCTCCGTCATCGTTGTATTTGTTAAGAAGCTTTCGTTCTTCTCGTTTTGAAATCTTTTTCTTTTTGTCCTCGGCTTTTTCCACTACTTGACATGAACGGCATTGGAAATACGTACCTGCTTTTCCTGAATGAATTTCCATTCGTTTATGACACTGCGGACAGCGTCGGTTCGATAGTTTAGGGTCTTTTGCGCGTCTATAGCTGCACTCAAGGCTTGAACAAACGAGCACTCTTCCTTGCTTTGTTTTCTTTTCTTTTAAGAAAGAACCGCATTCCGGACATTTAGAGCCCGTTAAATTATGAGGTTTGTACGTTTGATTACTTGTTTTTACTTGCTTGACAAGCTTTTCTGTTTGTTCGCGAATATTCGTTAAAAACTCTTTTGCATTTCCTTTTCCTTTAGCAATTGCTTCTAAGTCACGTTCCCATTTAGCCGTAAGCTCAGGAGACTTTAACTCGTCTGCTACTAAGTCAATCAGCTGCTTTCCTTTTTTTGTTGCGTGCAGACGGTTATTTTGGCGATCAATGGATTCGTTTTGCAGAAGTTTTTCAATAATATCTGCGCGTGTTGCCGGCGTACCTAAGTTGTGTTTTTCCATTTGTCCAAGAAGATCGGCTTCTGTATAGCGCTGCGGCGGCTCTGTAAATGCACTTTTCATCGTTACATCTTGAATGCTCAGCTTGCTGCCTTCTTTCATATCAGGCAGCTTCACCGTTGCTTCTGAGTCTCCACCAGAAACTTTTTTAAAGCCTGCATTCACAACTTGCTTTCCGCTTGCTACTAACTGTTCCCCATTGACTTCAAGCTCGGCTTTGACCACTTCATACTCATATGCAGGATAAAATAACGAAATAAATCGCTTTGCAATTAAGTCATATAGCTTTCGTTCATCAGCTGATAAGTCCTGTAAAAACACAGGCTGATCCGTTACGATAATCGCATGGTGATCACTTACTTTCTCGTTATTCACCACTCGTTTTGGCAGCTGTGCATTTTTTAAAATTGGGCGAACTTCTTCTTTATATACAGCAGAGATGCTTTCCAAGCGCTCCTTCATAGTGGAAACCATATCTGTTGTTAAATAACGAGAATCTGTACGTGGATACGTGACTAACTTATGCTGTTCATATAACTTTTGAAGTACATTTAATGTCTTCTTAGCAGAGAAGTTAAAGCGTTTATTAGCGTCACGCTGCAGTTCATTTAAGTCATAAGGAAGCGGCTGCGCTTCTTTATGCATTTTACGCTTGATTGTTTTCACAACTGCTTCACCTGATAATTTTGAGTGCAGCTCTTTTGCACGTTTTTCATCAAAAATGCGCTTTTCATTGCCCTTTTGCCAAGCTGCTTCAAACGACGAAAACTGAGCTGTAAGCGTCCAATATTCACTAGGTTTGAATGTGTTAATTACTTGTTCACGCTCAATAATCATCGCAAGCGTCGGTGTTTGTACACGTCCTGCTGATAATGGTTCTTCGTATTTAGTCGTTAACGCTCTCGTTACGTTTAAACCGATAAGCCAATCGGCTTCTGAACGGCAAACTGCTGAATCATACAAGCGATTAAACTCTTTTCCTGGTTTTAGCTGTTTAAACCCGTCACGAATTGCTTTGTCCGTTTGAGACGAAATCCAAAGACGTTTAAACGGCTTGTTCCAGCGTACCTTTTCCATAATCCAGCGTGCTACAAGCTCTCCTTCACGCCCTGCATCAGTCGCAATAATTAACTCGCCAATATCCTTTCTTTTTGCTAGATCGGATACTGTACGAAACTGAGAGCTCACTTTACGAATTACTTTTAGTTTCATTTTCTCAGGCATAATTGGCAGATCTTCTAATCGCCACGTTTTATATTGGTTATCATAATCCTCTGGTGTTTGTAATTCAACTAAATGGCCGAGTGCCCATGTTACGACATACTTTGGCCCTTCAATATACCCTTTTTTTGTTTGTGTGCTGCCAAGCACGCGCGCAAGATCACGTGCTACACTTGGCTTTTCTGCTAATACAAGTGATTTCATTTTATGTATACCTCCAATTCACTTGTTCCATTATACATGATTGTATACTTTTTGTACGACTTCAAGATTAAGTTTACATAATACTATTATAATAAATAAAGCTGAAGAATTTCTCTTCAGCTTCTAGCTACTTCTTTTTATAAAATAGTCGCGAGATAATTAAACCGATAGCTCCTAAAACGATAAATAACAAGGCTCGTATAGCCATTGGGATAAAAGGTAAATCATATAAAACGAGTTTAAAAAGTGTTAAGAACAAAATGCCCACGCCGACATATGTTGCTGTTTTAAAATTTCGAAGTGATCCTATTACGAATGCAGCAATGGACAAGCATAGCCAAACGGCCGTCATAATAAGCGTTTGTGTATTAGCGGAAAGATCAGTGGTTCCAGCGACCGTCACTTCCGTTGCAAAAATTAAAGAAAGAATAGAAAAAACAATACTTCCTCCAATTTTGAATGTATCGTGCTCATCTTTTTCTGTTTTTTGAATACTGATCCATACAAATACTAGAATAGAAGCTAACACAACAACCCAATTTAATGTCGGAAGAGACAGCACTTGTTCGATTGGTGTAACTAAGATATACGTGGCACTCAGTATATAAATCGTATAAGAAAACAGTTGATGAAGTAGATTTTTATACGTCATGGCGATATAGTAAACAGCAAGTCCTTGAATCACATATAAAATGACTCCTTCTCTTAAATCGACGAGCTGATGAATAAAAAACGCTACTGCAACAATTAAATAGGTAATAAAAAATTCAAATTTCTCTTTAGAACTTCTTACTGTGTAAACACCTAATGCGTAAATAATAACTAGCGCAAGCAGCACCATGGTGGTCATGCCATCGTCAAAAACGGCAAGCAGCCAGCCGTACGTAACTGCTAAACTCGATAGAAGGGTAAACGCATATACTTGGAGTACGGATTGTGATAGAAAAAAGCTAGAAATTAAGCATAAATGCTGAATCAGAATCGCCATACCTAATAACGCTTTTACACCATTATCACCAACAAACGAGTAATAAATGAGTAGCGTAAGATTTAATAGTACCGCGGAAAGAACATATAAAATTGAATATTTTTGTTTGATTGCCACATATAAAAAGGCAATATACAGAAACGTTTCATAGCCAATGAAAACCAGAGCATTAGGCGAATTACTTTCAATAAGAAAAGGAACTAGTACGCCTCCAACCGCGCTAATAATCCCTAATGCCTGTGAACGATAAAAGACTGTTGCTGCAATTCCTAAGATGATCCAACTCGCATTTAGCATAAAAGCAAGCGTTGGTCCTGCTAAATGATATAGGCTATGCATCGCAAACGTCGTTAACATGAGAATAGGAATAGCTCCTCCTACAAGTACTTGCCCGAGCACCAGCCTACCCTTTTTGATTTGGAAATGACCTGTCACAGCAAAACCTATCGAAACAACGAAACCGAGAACAACTTTTGCTTTTTCATTCATTAATCCATAGTCAGAGGCTGCTTTAAATCCCCATAGCACGCCAATAATAAATACGAAAATAAAAATTCTCGGCAGCCATGTTTGAAAAAGGACTTTTTCCCAATCAACAGGCTCTTCTATTGCCTGTGAGCTTTTAGCTGCTGTTTGAGCAGGACGTTTAGTCGTCTCCTCGCGCTGTTTGGGAGGAGCGTGAACTGCTGGTCTTGGAGAATTTGTTTTATATACAAGCGACTTTAGCTTGGCTACGTCTTCTTCTAAACTGCTTATTTTTCGTTCAAGCTCTTCTATTCTTTCGTTTTCCATATTTCCTCACCCTTTCTCTTTAAAGTATTTGTGATTTTTATATGTATACCTTACAACACTTAACTATTATACCATTAAAAGGAATATTACTTAGAAACATTCTATTTTTAGCAAAAAAAAAATACAGCGCCCTTTTCAAAAGAAAAGTTCGTTGTATAGGATGTGCTGCCTTTTTTATGTCACTTTCTCGCTGTATGTACTGTGAAATCCCGCTTCGATGTGGGCTACTTGAAAGCTATGATGACCAATTAAATATTTAACAATATCCACACGGTCAATTTTACCTGGCTTATTGTTCATTGCTTCTCGCACCATAGATTGAAATGTTTCTTTGCAAAACTTCTTTTCATGAAGCAGAATCGTTTCACAATACTCTTCATGGTCTCCCTCTGAAATACGATAATAATGCATTTCTTTCACCCCTTTTTAATGTTATACCTATTACATACCCCAAATATTGCTATTTTAACAAATTAATTTTATTATTCTTTATTTTTCCATTTATATATAATTTACAGCGCAACGTTTCGAAACTCATCGTTATAAATGCTAATTTGAAGACGCTGAGAAAAACGTTCTTCTTCAATGTAGGTCTCAGGCATTAATCCAACAGGATATACCCTCGGGTTTTCACCACTTCCTAATATGTATACATACATCTTTCCTTCGCTTGTATATCGAACTTTCGTCGAAATACCTCCTTGCCCTTGAAGAGGCGCATAAACCGCTCTTACATTATCTCTAATTTCTTGTACAAATCCATGTAGTTCAACATCCGAATCGTAATAGTGGTTTGCTTCATACAAGCCGTAAATACGAGACTTATCGATATCACATAATATGTTCCAAAATTCAGATAAATCTTCTTGGAACAACACTTGAATAAAATTTCGTGCAGCTTCTTGCTGTTCTTTTGTTAATTCTTTTGTTAGCGCAAACTCTTCATTTTTTAACATCTCAGTCACCTCCCTTATGTATGTAATACGACAAGAGATACAAATAACCTCTTTTTTCAGCTTATTAGCAACCAATTTATTTTTCACATTAAAAATTGAAAAGCTATCTCGACTAAGATGTCAAAATAACTCTTCAATTACTGTAGAATAATTACGTAAAATACTCGATTTTCGCATTTGGAAAATACTGATCAATGTAATATTCCAACGTCTCTCTTAATTCTTGTTCTTCATCTTTTGCGTATACATACTTTCCAATCCCGTAACGCCCCCATTTGTAGCGGCGCTCTTCTTCATTCATCTCAAGCTTTGTTTTCGGATAGTTTTTCTCAATCACCCGTTTGGCCGGCTTGGTGAAGCGATGCTGAATCATTTCAAACGTAATATCATCTCTTGACTCTTCAGGTATAGAAGCATCAAGCTTTTCAAACAGCTGACGGTATCCCTCTTGCCAACCTTCATGAATGTAAATAGGCGCCACAATAAAGCCAAGTGGATATCCGGCTTTTGCAACTTTATTAGCAGCTTCAATCCGATAATCAAGAGGAGATGTACCAGGTTCAAAGTTTTTTATAACATAATCTGCGTTTATGCTAAAGCGAAAGCGCGTGCGACCATTATGTTTAGCATCCAATAAATGATCCACGTGATGAAACTTAGTCACAAAGCGCAGTTGACCTAGTTCACTTTCCCCAAAATATTCAATCGCGCGCTTTAATGAATGTGTTAAATGATCAATTCCTACGATATCAGATGTACAAGCCGCTTCAAATCGCGTTATTTGAGGGGCTCTTTCCTGCATATATTGCTCTGCTTGACCTAATATTTCTTCCACATTCACGTACGTGCGAATATATGGTTTGCTTCCCATTGTTGTCTGCAAATAACAATAGTGACAGTGCCCCATACACCCTGTTGCAAAAGGTATTGCATATTCAGCTGACGGTTTAGATGTATCAAATTTCAAGGTTTTACGCACACCAACTACTAAAGTGGACTTGGCATTGCGGTATTTTTGCAAATCATTTTTTCCCGGTATATTACGCACTTGATTATGAGAAGTTGTTTGACGAATCTCAATTCCCATCTTCTCAAATTTTTCTTTTAATTGAACACCAAGCGGGTACTCCATTGCCCCTGGCTCAATGTATACTAATTGAGGTACAAAAGGTTTTATCATCATGTACACTTCCTTTTTTCTAATACTAATAGCGTTTGAAAAATAAAAAGACTCTATCCATGGTAATTATTTTCCACATCAAAAAAGACTCTCTATTTAAGAGAGCCTTTCGTCAATCATATTGTTCATAATCAAATATCTTGTTATACATGTTCTCTGCTTCTTCATACGTTGAATACACAGCATCATCTTCAGCTAACAAATGATAAGACTCATGCAGAAACAGCGCTTTTTCACCTTTATTTTCAGGATGTTCAACAATTTCAGCTTGATTAATATTGGCAACGTTTGCCGTATGAGGATTTCGGTAAATAACAAATACTTGATCTCCTACTTGATATTCTTTTTTCTCCACAATCATCATCCTTTTCTTCTTTCTTTACTCGTATGATGTCCGCTTTTATTCATTTTATCCGATAAAAACACGTGGTGAGATCATCAAGAATTTATACGCTTTTACGCTCAATAAACCGAAAAGGAAGCTCAATTTTTTGAGGATCCTTGCTCCTGACTAGTTTAAAAAGCGTTTCGCCCATTTCTTTGAGAGGAAGTTCGATCGTTGTGATTTGTAAATAAGAAGAAAGCGGATGATTATCAAAACCAATAATAGCTAAATTGCCTGGAACTGATATACCCGCTTGTTCGCACTGAGCTTTTATACCAATAGCGACTTGATCGTTTGTTACTAAAAGCGCCTGAGGCCGATTTTTCATCTGCACCAATTTTTTTACCACTTTTTCACCATCTGTCACGTTCAAACAGCCTTGAAACACCCATTCCGGATGATAAGGCTCATTTATTCTTTCTACATATTCTTTGTATGCTTGCTGCCTCTGTTGACTATTTGTACCCGTCATTCTTCCAATACAGTAGCCAATATCCGTATATCCTTTTTCTTTTAAATACATGAGCGCTTTCTTAAAAGCTGCATAATGATCAACGTATACGGAGCGAATAGAACGATTTTGTACGTTTTCGCACACGGCTATCGGCCCGTACTGCTGATAGCATTCAATCGTGCTCCAGCTGCTTGCTCTAGAACAAATAATCACTCCATCAACCTGCTTTGTTTTTAGCATATGAAGCGCTTCTTCTTCTTTTTTTACATCATAGTTCGTCTGACAAATAACAAGCTGATACTGCTTTTCTAACGCTTGAGAGGCCACTCCTTCTAAAAGCAGACTGAAATAAGGATGATTAATAAAAGGCAAGACGACGGCAATCATATTTGTTTTCCCTTTTGATAAGTGAACGGCATTAATGTTTTGTTCGTAATTAAGTTCTTGAATTAATTCTTCTACCAGACGGCGCTTTTCTTCTTTTACATACGGATGATGATTTAAAACCCGTGACACGGTCGAAACAGATACACCAGCTTTTTTTGCGATATCTCGGATATTTGTCATGTTTTCACCTTTTTCTCTTGCGCTGAAACGCGTTTCATACTTTATTCTCATTATAAAGTGAAAAAGCAATAAGCTAAACCCGTTACAATCATGTTTTTATTCACTTATATAAGGAGGTCATATCATGGGTATTTTATTATTCATTTTATTATGCGGAATTGAAATCGGAGGAGCGGCTTATGCACTTAAACAAAATGAGACACTTTGGAAGGAGCTAGATGAAAAAAAGCAGACTGATTTTTTCAAACAGTAAAAAACCCTTAAAAAGAATGTTCTTTTTAAGGGTTTGATATTACGCAGCTTCTTTAGATGATTTTGATTTTTTATTTAAACGAGGAAAGCCAATTACAATTGCAATGATACCGCAAACCGCTGTTAACATTGGATAGAATGTAAATGGAATAACCTCAATCGGTGAAACTTTAGCAAATCCTGCTGCTAGAAGCATTTGTGCACCGTAAGGGATAAGCCCTTGAACGCTGCATGAAAACAAGTCGAGCAGACTGGCTGATTTACGATTGTCAATTGAATACTTATCAGAGATTTCTTTCGCTAACGGACCTGCTGTAATAATTGAAATCGTGTTATTAGCCGTGGCTAAATTGGTTAAACTTACTAATCCCGCGATACTGAATTCTCCGCCTTTTTTTGTTTGAATGCGTCGTGTTAATAGGTTCAATAAGAACTGAATACCGCCGTTATAGCGAATGAGTTCAACCATTCCGCCAATTAAAAGAGATAAAATAATTAATTCCGACATTCCGCCAATACCTTCTGTCACAGTTTTAGCAAGAGAAGAAAGCGTGTAGCTTCCGTCAGCTAATCCAATTACGCCGGCTAATACAATTCCTCCGGTTAAAATGCTTAATACGTTTGCACCAAATATGGCAGCAACGAGTACGCCGACATAAGGCAAGATTTTAAACCAGCTAAAATCTTTAATTTCTACTGATGACGTATTGCCTAGCGTCATTACAAGTAATAAAATCACTGTAACAATCGCTGCAGGAAGGACAATGAAAAAGTTTACTTTTAATTTATCTGACATATTTGTTTTTTGCGTACGAACTGCCGCAATGGTCGTATCAGAGATTACGGATAAATTATCTCCAAACATTGCACCACCAACAACAGCAGCAATTGCCAATGTAATGGATACATGCGCCTGCTCACTGATTCCTACAGCGATAGGCCCTAACGCAGCGATCGTTCCCATTGACGTTCCCATCGAAATTGAAATGAATGCGCCAATAACAAAGATTCCGACTACCACTAAGCTTTGCGGAAGCACAGACAGAGCTAAGTTTACCGTTGAATCAACAGCTCCCATGCCTTTAGCGACTTCTGAAAAAGCACCTGCTAAAATAAAAATAAGTACCATAATAATGATATCAGGATGCCCTGCTCCTTTAGCAAAGCGTTCCACTTTTACATTAAGTGAATCTTTGCGGTTCATAGCCAGCGCCACAATGGCTGCAATGATAATAGCTACTAATACAGGCAGCTTATAAAAATCTCCCGTTATAATTCCTGATCCGACAAACAGGACTAAAAAGACGCCCAGCGGTAACAGCGCCCAGCCGTTTCCTTTTTGTTGTTCCATTCTTAACACCTCTTGTTTACGTAATAAAAAAAGACCTCTTCTTATTGATAAGAAGAGGTCTCTTATTTGTATCATAAGATTACCCTTCTCATCTTCCAAACGAAACATCGTCTGCTGGATTTGGCACCGCACTGCGTACAGCCAGTTGCCGAGACATCGTAGGGCCAGTCCCTCCGTCTCTCTTGATAAGAAGTTTGTAGTTGTTTTAAAAATAGTCTTTCACTACTGTAATCTCTTTTTATTTAATTGTCAAATGCTATTTTAGAAAAATATATAGTGTGAAAATTCTCACATCAATTAGCTACGTCACGTTTTAAAAACGCCACCCATGCTACGCCCATAAAGAAGACAAAGTGTGCAACTAAGATGAAGATTGAAAATGGAATTGTCATTCCGTCAAACATCGTCTTCATTCCGTCCATATACTGCACAAAGTTTGTGTTGGCGAACAGTAAAAATTTCCCCCACCATAGACCAAACTGTGATACTATCCCAGTTACTGCTTTCGCCCCAATACTTACGACAATAGCTAGACTTGAAGCAAGCGCGCTGTTTCTAAATAAAGACGACAGCATGAATGCGAACGTCATCATCATAAACGTTTCCATATACGCGCTGTCATACGTAAGCGTAATGTTTTTAAGCAGCTGCGCATCTCCTTCTAGACTGGCAAATCCAAAGAACAATGCTCCCCATACAAACGAAAAAAGCAAATAGCTCAGCAAATAATACAAGCTAATTAAAATGAGCGTTATGTACTTGGACGTTAAAATCGTTGAACGTCTAGCAGGGCGAATTAAAAGAAGCTTAATGGTACCCGCTTCAAACTCTTTTGCAACCATTGATCCTCCAACAGCAAGCGCGAAAAATTGAACGAGGATCAGCATGCCTGCACTAAATGACAGGAAATTCAATATGTTGTCTTCCGTTCCTGCGCTGTTTGCTACTTTCTTCATTAAAAGAGCCATACAAAGAGTTAAGATGCCGATTGTAATAAACGTGACTTTTGTACTTCTTTTGTAAAACCATTTCATATGTTCATTTTGAATTAACTTAAGCATGGTGCTCTCCCTCCGTAACGGACATAAACGAATCTTCAAGCGTCTCATAAACAGGAGTGATTCGGTAGACTAAAATATCGCTGTCCACTAATTTTCTATTCACAGCTGGAATTTGTTCTTTCATAATCACTACATCAATACTATCGGATTTTATTGTTACTTGGAATTCTTGAGATAAAAGATCCGCTGCTTGTTGCACGTCAGATACTTCAAATTCTACATACATCCCTTGATCTTGACGATTTGGAGATAGATCTTGAACAGCTTTTAACTCGCCGTTTTGAATAATACCAACGCGGTCACATAATGCTTCCACTTCTTTTAATAAGTGGCTCGCGATTAAAATTGAAATACCTTCTTCCCTGCAGAGGGTTTGTAAATATGTACGAAATTCTCTCATTCCCGCTGGGTCTAGACCATTTGTTGGTTCGTCTAGTAAAAGCAATGCAGGCTTATGTAAAATAGCTTGAGCTACTCCTAAACGCTGTCTCATCCCAAGGGAATACGTCTTCACTTTTGCATGAATGCTGTTTTCAAGCTTTACTAGCGCAATCACTTCATCCAAGCGTTCTGCTGTGATCCCTTCATGCATATTCGCAAAGTGTTTTAAATTTTGATAGCCCGTCAGATAATCATAAAACTCAGGATTTTCAATAATCGCTCCAATTGATTTCATAGCTGATGTAAACTGTTCTTTTAAAGGAAAACCATTGACGGTAATTGTTCCCTTTGTTTCTTTAATGAGTCCTACGACGGTACGAATGAGCGTTGTTTTTCCAGATCCGTTCGGACCAAGCAATCCGAAAATCTCACCGCGCTCAACCGATAAGGATACATCATGCAAAATGGTTTTCTTCCCAATTACTTTACTGACATGATCTACTTGTAGCACTGTTTCTGTCATCATGTACATCCTTTCTTTAATTAGCAATACGCCTTCTATTGTTTCTCTTTTTTAACTATTTGTCTACTATAACCTTATTTTTGGAAAAGTAGCCCATTCAAATCATTCGTATTATTCGCTTACATTTGATAAAATAAAACAAATCTTAGTTAGAGGAGGACTTCTACATAATGAACTTAACCATATACCTTGCCGGGCAAATTCACGATAACTGGCGAGACGAAATTAAAAACCAAGCAGAACAATTAAACCTTCCCCTTACCTTTGTCGGTCCCATGACAGACCATGACCGCTCCGACAACATTGGAGAAGAAATTTTAGGAAAACAGCCTAATGCTGTCTTAAAAGATGAAGCTGCTTCTCAAATTAATAATTTACGCACGCAGGTGCTCCTTAAAAAATCTGATGTGGTCATTGCTTTATTTGGTGAAAAATACAAACAGTGGAACAGCGCAATGGATGCGGCGACAGCCATCGCATTAGATAAACCGCTAATTTTGGTTCGCCCTGAAAAACTGCACCACCCGCTTAAAGAACTGTCAAACAAAGCCCAAGTTGTAGTCGAAACGCCAGAACAGGCTCTTCAAGCATTAGCTTATATTTTTGAATAATAAATAAGAGCTGTCCAAAATTGGCAGCTCTTATTTATTATTTATTGAGGGCTCCGTACGAAGCATGTGATGAGTATTTCTTTGGGGGGATTTTTTCATTTTTGACATAAAGATAAACAAAGTTATAGTGGGGTGCTTACTTTTTTGACCCGGATGCTCCATAATCTTTAATCGTTAACTTCACATCATAGTTAATTGGCACTTCACTAAATGTTTGATCCCAATTGTCTTTAACCCTCATCCATACTCTGGGCCTCTTAATTCTCAATTGATTTCCGAAACCTGCAACATCAACTTTATATTTTGTTTGCATTTTTTCTAATACGTTTCTTACCAGGTGCTTTACTTTTTTTTCTGAAGTTTTTTGCGCGTTCTGTAAAAATTGATTGTTAAAAGAGCTCCCTGAGGTCATCCAACTTTCAGATAGCCTTCCCACTGATTCAATGTGTACATCAAAAGAGATATTATTTCCTTTAACATGAGGTTGAATGTGACTTTTCATAGACTCTATTTCATATACAATCAGCTGACCGGTCTTTTTATCAAAGCTTTTTACTAGGCCACCTTTTCCTTTACCTGTGATCCAGGTCAGACCATCTAGTTCTTCTTCATTCAAAAAACCAATCATTTTGTTTGTTTTTCCTTTAATTATACCTGCACCCGCAAATTTGATTTCTCCATTTGCTGATACTACATTTTGCAACAGAAAACTAGACCGTGATTGGATTTTGCTCTCTAGTTTAATAAGCGGCATGGGAGGTAAAATTCTCGTTGTTCGATAGGCATTTTTCACCATTGTAGACAAACGAAATGCTGGGATTTCCCCTGCTGCTTTTGATTCGAGTGTGTCGCTTGCTCTCCCTTTACTAATAAACATCAGACAACTTGGTCTAAAATCATTGTCACGAAGACTTTGATCCACTAATTGTTCCAAACTATACGATCGTGCAAGGGCCTCACCGATAACCATCACTTTCATATGGGGACTAGTTAAAGGGGTATCACTTCTTAAAGATAATTCACGAAGCATTTGAAAAGCAGAATCTCCTGTTTCAGACACATTCACATAAGATTTCTGTTGAGGACCTCCTTGTTTAGTGGTTGAACTTGCCACTTGTGGGGTGATAAGTTGATAGGTTGAAGTAATCAGGTTCTTTCTCGCATATCCCCCTCCTTTTTCATCAAATTCTTTTTCAATCATAGACTCCTTCCCCTTATCAAGCGCCACACCTACCCCTAAACTTCGTTCTTCAATTTCATGACTACTCCAGCAGCCTGCCAGAGGAGCGAGCAAAAAAACAGAAAGTAAAACCAATAAAAACTGTACGTGATTAGAGGTTTGTTTCATACTTTCTCCCCTTTACTTTTGAAATGATGAGAAGAAGCAGCGGCAAAAAGCCAAATAAAACCAAGGCAGCGTTGCCAACCATATCCCCTACTTTAAATACATCATTGATGTTTTTGGGGATCATGGAAATAAGATAAATAACGGGAAGCACGCCATACATAAATAGATGAATGTTCTTTTGGAAAAGTTGAGATAGTCCTAATGAAGCAGCATAATGGTTAACAGTAAAAGAAGTAAACATTTGCATAATCCATACCACCAGCAACAGAGAATCAAATCGTTCAAAAATCAAACCGGTCAGCTCAAAACTTCGTATCAAATCAAGTGTGGGCCATGTTCTTGTAACTACCCCATCAACAGATAACGCTCCGATCACCATTACAACAGTAATCACATAAATGAATAAAGGAATAGTAATTCCAACTAGTACAGCTTTTCCTGCTTTGTGTGGTTCTTTCATAAAAGCTAAAATGATTAACATGATTTCAGGACCCGTAAATGCAAGAGCAGTTGTTTTTATGCCTTTTAGCACCGGGGTGATACCTGAACCTAGTACCGGGCGCAGATTGTCTACTTCAAATATTTTGATACTCATAAAGGCAACAAGTAAAAAAAGAATAACTGTAATAGGTAATATAATCTCAAATAGACGAGCGATTGGATTTATCCCCCCTCTGATTAGGTAGAGACTTGCCCACATAAAGGGCATAATAATAGCCCATTTAGGGGTTCCTTCCAACAGTAGATATCCTGTTACTTCTGCCAATGAACGAGCATGAAACCCACCAAGTACTAAAAAATAACCGATTATGAAGAAACTAAATAACTTGCCCATCCATTTCCCTACAATTTCTTGGCTGTATTGATAAAAGGTTTTTTCAGGGAAGCTTTGACTTAATTTCACCATAATTACTCCTGCTATCATGGCAATTATTCCGCCTAAAATAACACTTAACCAAACATCTGGTGTTTTTACTTGTTCCGCAACTGTCCGGGGCAAGGTAAGAATTCCTGTTCCAAGTATAAAATTGATAACAACCACAGTTGCTTGAGGTGTCGTAATACGATCGTTTGAATTGATCATTACCCACAGCTCACTTCCTTTCGTCATAAGCTACCCTTTTCGCAGAGGATCTTTGGTGTGCATCATCTTTGGACGTCGTTTCATCATCATCAGAGGCATCCGAGCTACCAAGTCTTTCCATTCACTTAAACGATAAGGAACAGCTGGACTCATATAAGGTACGCCGAAACTTTTTAGTTTCACTAAATGGCTCATCATAAAAAGGAAAAATAAGATGACGCCATATAATCCAAGTATGGCGGCACAAAGCATGGCTACAAACCGAAGAATACGCAATGTGATTCCTACACTATATTGCGGAATAGAAAACGATGAAATGGCAGTTAAAGCTACTACAATCACCAAAATAGGGCTAACGATTCCTGCCTGCACCGCAGCTTCTCCAATGATTAACCCACCGACAATGCCCATTGCTGGACCAATTGGTTTCGGCAACCGGAGTCCGGCTTCTCTCAAAATTTCGATGGATAATTCCATAAATAAGGCTTCGATAAGGGCGGGAAACGGAACACCAGATCTTGATCCTATAATAGAAATAGCTAACTTAGTCGGAATTAATCCTGGATGAAATGAAATAAACGCAATATACAAAGCCGGTGTAAAAAGGGAAAGAACCACTGCAATATAACGAAGAAAACGAATGAATGTACCGGGAATCCACCTTTCATAATAATCTTCCGGCGACTGTAACATCATGCTAAACGTAACGGGAACAATCAAAGCAAAAGGCGTCCCGTCTAATAAAATGGCTACTCTCCCTTCCATCAAAGCAGCAATTACACGATCGGGACGCTCCGTATTCTGCACCTGAGGAAAGGGACTAAGGTAATTATCTTCAATGAGTTGTTCCACATATCCTGACTCCGGTACATTATCAAGATCAATTTTTTTAATTCGTTTTTCTACTTCTTCAATTAGTTCTGTATTAACAATCTCCTTTATGTAAGCAACAACTAAGTCTTTTTTGGAACGCTTTCCTACTTGAAATTTCACCAGCGACAAATTTTCAATGTCTCCGCTTCCTCTTAGTAAAGAAGTATTATCACTTAAAGATTCAGTGAAACCTACTCTTGGCCCTCTCACTAATGCTTCTGATACGGGCTCTTCAATCGTCCTTGTTTTCACTTTGCTTGTACCAAGAATTAAAGCAGGTGATATTCCGTCAATTAAAAGAGCCGTAGATCCTGTTAAGACTTTTGATGTTACTTCTTTAATAGAATGAACCTCTTCTACATCACTGATTGATAATACTTGGCTTTTAATAAACTGTTTTGAAAGGCTTTCCTTTACGTAAAGCTGATCCTGTTGGTATTCTTTTGAAAAATCAGCCATCAATGATGGCAAAATATGTTTTTCAATAAGATCTTTATCTGATAGTCCCTCTACAAAAATAATAGCTGCCTGAATGCCTGTGCGTCCTATAATAAACTCCCGAAAATGAACGTCGGAGTTATGACCAATTTCATTTTTAACTGCTTTTAGAGTTAGAGCTAAATAATCCGTAACATGATTAGATGAATTTTGAGATGTAAATTCCTGTTTGTTTTCCTTTTCATTCGCATGGTTTCCTATTTTTTTTATTGTTGATCTCCATTTTTTCATTTTCATCACTCTTCCTCTGAATTACGAATCCCGCTTAATAATTTGTAGATTATATACGGGATGAAAAAAACCAGAACAGCTTGGATAAAAACTGGCCCTTCTGGAAGATAGGAAACAACTAATTTCCACATGATAATCACCCTATTTATGTCTATAACAAAGCAATTCTAGAAATAAGCATCCGTAAAATATCAGTGTTTACTTCGTAGAAATTCTTTTATTTACCAGGTAGTATTATTCTTCTTTTTGTTTCTTATACAAAGGAATACAACATCTATCTTAAAAATGAAAAAGAGCTTACTACTGAAGGCTTAGACATACTGGTTTGCCGCTCAATGTTTTGGTGAATGCTAGAACAATCAAGTTTTACCGCTCAAAAAATCCCTTAAATGGTTGACGAGTGCTTAAAGTGTCGGTTACACTTTATGTTTGAATTATTGTATTCATATCGCTCTTATATAAAAAGAATGGTATAATTTTATAGATATTGAATTTGGAGGACTGCTCATACATGATTACAGTTAGTAATGTAAGTTTACGATTTGGCGACCGAAAGTTATTTGAAGATGTGAATATTAAATTCACGCCTGGTAACTGTTATGGATTAATCGGCGCAAACGGTGCTGGAAAGTCAACGTTTTTAAAAATTTTATCTGGTGAAATTGAATCTCAAACTGGTGATGTACATATGGGCCCTGGCGAACGCCTTGCTGTCTTAAAACAGAACCACTTCGAATATGAAGATCAAGAAGTGATGAAAACCGTTATTATGGGGCACGCTCGCCTTTATGAAGTAATGCAAGAAAAAGATGCTATTTATATGAAAGCAGACTTCACAGATGAAGACGGAATGAAAGCAGCTGAGCTTGAAGGTGAATTTGCTGAATTAAACGGTTGGGAAGCAGAATCAGAAGCAGCTATTCTTTTAAAAGGATTAGGTATTTCTGAAGATCTTCACGCCAAAAAAATGGCTGAACTAACGGGTAGTGAAAAAGTAAAAGTGCTTCTTGCACAAGCTTTATTCGGAAAACCTGATGTATTACTTTTAGATGAGCCTACGAATAACTTGGATATTCAAGCAATTCAATGGTTAGAAGAGTTCTTAATTAACTTTGAAAACACAGTCATTGTTGTATCTCATGACCGTCACTTCTTAAACAAAGTATGTACGCACATTGCTGACCTTGACTTCAGTAAAATCCAAGTCTACGTTGGTAACTATGATTTCTGGTATGAATCAAGTCAATTAGCACAAAAAATGGCGTCAGATGCGAATAAGAAAAAAGAAGAAAAAATTAAAGAGCTTCAAGCCTTTATCGCTCGCTTTAGCGCAAATGCATCGAAATCAAAACAAGCAACGTCTCGTAAAAAATTGCTTGATAAAATTTCATTAGATGACATCCGTCCTTCTTCTCGTCGCTATCCGTACGTGAACTTCACGCCGGAACGTGAGATTGGAAATGACGTACTTCGCGTTGAAGGTCTAACAAAAACAATTGACGGCGTAAAAGTACTTGATAACGTAAGCTTTATTATGAATAAAGATGATAAAATTGCTCTTGTAGGCCGAAACGAACTTGCAAATTCAACATTAATGAAGATTTTAATGGGTGAAATGGAAGCAGACAGCGGTACGTACAAATGGGGTGTCACAACGTCTCAAGCCTTTTTCCCAAAAGACAACTCCGAGTACTTTGAAAACGGAGATTTAAACTTAGTAGACTGGCTGCGTCAGTATTCACCTAATGATCAAAGCGAAAGCTTCTTACGCGGTTTCTTAGGCAGAATGCTATTCTCTGGTGAAGAAGTGTTGAAAAAAGCCAACGTTCTTTCCGGAGGAGAAAAAGTTCGCTGTATGCTTTCTAAAATGATGCTAAGCGGTTCAAACGTTCTTTTACTAGACGACCCTACGAATCACCTTGACTTAGAATCAATCACAGCACTAAACAACGGACTTATCAGCTACAAAGGTTCAATGATTTTCACATCTCATGACCATCAGTTCGTTGAAACGATTGCAAATCGTGTAATTGAAATTACGCCAAATGGAGTAATTGACAAGCAAATGACGTACGATGAGTATTTAGAAGACAGCAACCTGCAAAAACAAGTAGCTAGTATGTACGCTTAATAAGAAATCCCCTTTCTATAGAGAAAGGGGATTTTTTTATATACGCACCTCTTGATTTAGCGATGACTTCGGAGAATACGTTAAAAACGCTAAGCTAGCAAATACTAGTGCTGCTCCGCACATGTTTACCAAAGTTAGAGATTCTCCTAAGAAAAAGACGCCAAGTAAAAAAGCGGTAACGGGCTCTGCTAACGATAACGTTACGGCGGTAGACGCTTGCACTGACTTAAGCGCTGTAGAAAATAATACATAAGCAATCGCCGTCGTAAGTATTCCTAAATGAAGAGCAATCCCCATTCCATTTAAAGAGACTAGCCAGCTCATATCGTACATAAACCAGCATGGTATCAGTAAAACGGCGGCGGCTGTAAACACAAGCGAAGCTCCTACTTGCGGATCAACATGCTGAACAATTTTTTTATTGACAGTCGTATAGCAAGCAAAAGACGCCCCTGCTCCTATCGCCATACCCAAACCTATCACGTCGATTTGAGTATCTTTTTTTAACAACAAGCAGCTGCACCCTATAATACCAGTAACCGTAGCAAGCAACCATTTTTTTGTAGGTTTCTTGCGGTACACTATGTAATCTAATACTCCTGATAAAACAGGCGCACTGCCAATTGCCACCATTGTGCCTACTGCAACACCCGTTTTAATAACAGCGGAAAAAAATAACGGCTGATAAGCGGCCATACTTGCTGCAGCAACCGCAAGAGGCAAAATAGGAAGACGTCTTACGTCCACATTCTTTCTTTGTATAAGACAAGCTGTAAGAAGCGATAGTCCCCCTACCGCTAAACGTACGGCTCCAATAGCCATGGAATGCGCTTCAGCAGATGCTAAAGCTTGGGCGGTTCCTGTTGTTCCCCACAAAACTGCGGCACATAAAATAAGTATTTTTGATAATGAAGTATTCATCGTTTCATCTCCTTTCTTTTATCATAGCTAAAAGAAAGAAAAAAGTTTTTCCGCTTTTATGATCTTATTTGTCTGTTTTTAAGATACTTCGATATTGCGTCGGTGAGACTCCTTCTTGTTTTGCAAACCATTTAGTGAATGAAGACAAGCTGTGATAGCCGACTTCATGCGCAATATACGTTACCGAGTATCCCGTCTCTTTTAACAGTTCTTTTGCTTTATTTAAACGTATACGCGCTACATAGCTTTGAGGCGAATAACCCGTTTTTTGTTTAAACCAAGCGGAAAAATAGGCAGGATGATAATTTTCCAGCTTAGCAAGACTTTCTATGTTTAACTCTTGATTAAAGTTAGCATGAAGGTAATCAATGGATTTAAACGTTTGTTTCTTTGGCAAATAATGCTGAACGTAACGGACTAAATCTTCAAGCGCCCCCCTGTCAGTGCTTTTTTGAAGCCCGTCAAGTAACAGGTAGCGAAGTGCTTTCCACGTTGAATCCCATTGAATAAAAGCTGCTTCTTGAGAAAGATGCGCACTTTCTGTAAATTTCAAAGGAATATCAACAACCAAACATTCATTTGTATTTTTAGCTTGATACGTATGCAGTTGACGAGGCGGAATGTAAAAGCATCCTTCTTGCAGCGTTAAGTGCTGCTCGCTTGCTTGAATATCAAGAGCACCTGCTAGCGGAAACAAAAGCTGGCTGTAGTTATGATCATGAGTATGAGGTGAATAGCTGTAGGCTCTTTTTTCGCAAATAATTTCACGTAGCGTATCCATTTTGTTCTCCTTTCCTTATTTCCTGTCTCACAGAAGCTGTTCTATGCCGTCCAAAACGGTTCCCAGCACCCTTAACGATTCTGCTGGAGCATATAAAACATCCAATGAATGATCGGCATTTTCGATGACTGCAATATTCATTGGATTTGTTTTTAATCGATAAACTTCTTCAGTATAATAGTGATCACCACTTCCTATTACAAGAAGACCTTTGTGAGAGCTTTTTAGTAAACTTTCAAACAGTTCTGTTCTTGTTAAAAGCGGCGTCAGTAAAAGCATCACTGCGTCTTTGTAAACTTCATCTTTCATAACTCGCTGAATTAGAGGAATGGTCCCAAGCGATTTCCCTGCAAATATGATATCTTTATAGCTATTTTGAGGCAAAACGTCTTGCAGCACTAAACAAATGTCTTTCATCATAACGTCTGCAATCTCATCTGTAGACTTTGTCATCAGCTCTTTTGAATATGTATAGTGAATCTGAACCACGTCAATTCCGTGTTTTATCATCAGCATCGTTACATAATACAACAGGGGCTTTTCGTACGTATAGCCTAGCCCTGAAAACATAAAGCAAATGCGAGGCCCTCCTGTTTTAATATATGTATAGGTAATCTTATTAGTTTGGCTGCTTACACTTTTTTGCTCTACTTGCATGTCACTCCTCCTTTTTAAATATTCTAACATTTAATTACGTAAAAAAACCCCATCTTTTTCTTAAAAAAATGAGGGTTGAGGAAATAGCTCTGCAAGCAATTCATAAGACTTCTTTTTTGCTTCATAGTCATGGATATTTGTAATAATTAAAAATTCGTCGTTATCGTATTTTTGCTGCAGCTGAGTTAACCCTTGTTTTACTTCAGCTGGATTTCCTACGATCATACGAGGACGATTGGTGCTTATTTTTTTAAGCTCTTCTTCTGAATAAGAACGATTGCGCACTTCTTCTATCGATGAAATTGTTGTGTCTCCGCCTTTGGCTACTTTCAACAGCCAATCATCCAACGTTTTGGCGTGCTCCTCGGCTTCTTCTGTTGTTTCTGCACATACAACAAATACACATACGTTGGTGTTAGGCTTTGATTGATAGGAAGAAGGGACAAATTCTTCTTTATAATGACGAATGGCTTCTTGTCCACCAACTGAATAAATAAAGTGTCCAAACGTAAAAGAGATGCCCAGCTCAGCAGCTGATCTTGCTCCTCTTTTATTGATACCAAGATGCCACAGTTCCGGCTTTGTTTCACTTAACGGATAAGCTGTCACACCGTAATACGGATGGTCAGACGGCAAATCATGCTCAAGATGTCCTTTTAACGCCTGAATTTGCCGCGGAAATTCATTGAGGCTTTTACGTACTCCATCTGTAAGCGCTAGCCGCGTCAGCGCATCTCCTCCCGGTGAGCGTCCAAGACCTAAATCAATTCGATTCGGAAACAGGTTTTCAAGCAGCTGAGCATCTTCTGCTACTTTATACGGACTGTATTGAGGAAGAAGGACTCCTCCAGATCCAATTCGGATTCGGCTCGTTTGAGAAGCTAAGTGCGTCATTAAAAGAGTTGGAGATGAGCCTGCAAGACCGTTCGTATTATGATGTTCCGCTACCCAAAAGCGGTGGTAGCCCAACTTTTCCGTTAATTTTGCCAGTTCCACCGTACGTTTTAACGCTTCCTTTGGTGTTGATCCGCTTGAAACTGGAGACTGATCCAATACGCTTAGCTTAATCATAGCTGATTCTTCCTTTCGATTTTCAATTTCTATTGTATCTATTGTAGGAGAAAAATATGAATTCGTCTTGAAATTTGCTTCACGCTCATAAAAAAAGCAAACGCTAAGGCGCGTTTGCTTTTTCTTTTTCTTATTTTGCTTCGTGTATTTCTTTCACACGCTTATCGCTCGGCAACAGCCATGTTAACAGCCCTAGGATTGGTAAATAGCTGCAAAACAGCATAATAAACTGAAGGCTGAAGACATCGGCTAATTTACCGAATACAACAGCTCCTAAAGCTCCCATCCCAAAAGCAAGACCTACAATTAAGCCGGAAACCAAGCCAATTTTCCCCGGCATCAGCTCTTGAGCATAGACGACCGTGACGCTGAAACTTGACTGGAGAATAAAGCCGATTAGTATTAAAAGAGGCGCTGCGACTCCGAGAGAAACGTGAGGGAGTAATAAAGTAAACGGTACTGACCCTAACATAGAAAACAATAAAATATTTCGTTTTCCGAAACGATCGGCAAGCGGACCTCCAAAGAATGTTCCAAACACCCCTGCAATCATAAATAAAAAAACGTAAAGCTGAGCGCTTTTGATAGGCAAATTAAATTTTTCAATAATATAAAACTGAAAGAAATTAAGGATGCCGGCTCCGTACCATGAACGTGCAAAAACAAGAAAAATTAAAAGTCCAATCGCAAAAATAATTTGCTTGTTCATCGTAAATGAAGCATCTGACTGCTTTTTCTTCAAGCGTTGACGAGTAGCTAACTCTGATTTATACCATTTAGAGACGCTGTATAGAACCACTACGCCGATACCTGCAATTAACGTAAACCAAATTGTTCCAAACTGACCAAGTCCGATAAAGATAAATGCCGTAAACAGCGGAGCCATCGACTGTCCAGTATTCCCGCCAACTTGATAAATAGACTGTGCCAGCCCCCGCTTTCCTCCTGCTGCCATATACGCTACGCGAGAACCTTCCGGGTGAAAAATAGCGGATCCGAATCCTACAAATAAAACAGATATAATCACAAAATAAAAATTTGGCGCTAAAGCGAGTCCAACCATACCAATCATGCTTAAACACATTGCAATTGGCAATAAAAACGGCGAGGGACGCTTATCGGCAAATACGCCGAATACCGGCTGCATAATCGATGACGTCATGTTTAAAGCAAAGGCAATCCAGCCGATTTGCGTGTAGTTTAAATTCATCGATTTTTCAAGGACTGGAAAAAGTGCCGGTATAACAGACTGCATACAATCATTTAGGAAATGTCCTAAACTAATAGCAAATAAAATACGGTAAATTGTCGCCGGCTGCGCTTGCTGCGTTCGTGCTGCTGCTTGCATTCATAACCCTTCTTTCTTATTTAATCTACATTAAAACTGTTAAAGTCTTACAATGTCTTTTTCTATTATACAGTGAAAAGTAAGATTATAGTTGTTTTCTTTTTTATAAAAAAGGGAAAATTGCCTGTGAGGTGAGAACAGTGAAAAAACATGTGCATATGATTGTAGACGGACGCGTTCAAGGGGTTGGATTCCGTCACTACACGCAGCTAAAAGCAATGGAATGCTCCATTAACGGATGGGTACGAAATCGAGACGATCAAAAAGTAGAAATTGATGCTGAAGGTGAAGAAAGTAATATCCAAAAATTTATTGAAGAAATTAAAAAAGGTCCCTCGCCGTTCGCTTCTGTCAGCAATGTAGAAGTAAAGGTAGTAAACACCCCTTCCCACACCCATTCTTTTCGCGTAAAGTACAGTTAAAATACTCGCTAAATTAAGATAATTTTTGGTAAAATGGAAAAGTAAGCGATTTTATATCATCTACATATAAGGGGGAAAAAACGATGGTTGAAAACAAAATTGTGTTAATTACAGGTGCAGCTCAAGGTATTGGTTATCAAATTGGTGAGCGCTTTGCTGAAGACGGAGCGACTGTTGTCTTAACTGACTTGAATGAAGACGGAGTTAAGAAAGCAGCAGACAAATTGAAGACAAAAGGCTACGAAGCATTAGGCATTAAAGCAGATGTGACAAATGAAAGTGATATTGAACAAATGATTGCTCAAACGGTTGAAACATATGGCCGCCTTGATGTATTAATTAACAATGCTGGCATGCAATTTGTTTCCCCGCTCGAAGAATTTCCTACTGAAAAATTTGAACTTTTAACGAAAATTATGCTTGTTGCACCTTTTGTTGCGACTAAGCATGCGTTTCCTATTATGAAAAAGCAAAAATTCGGCCGCATTTTGAACATGTCTTCCATTAACGGATTGATTGGTTTCTCAGGAAAATCGGCATACAACAGTGCTAAGCACGGCGTGATTGGCTTAACGAAAGTGGCTGCTCTTGAAGGTGCGGAGCACGGCATTACGGTAAATGCGATTTGCCCTGGTTATGTTGACACACCGCTTGTTCAAAATCAATTAAAAGATTTAGCACGTACGCGAAATGTAGCGCTTGAAAAAGTGCTAGAAGAAGTTATTTATCCTCTTGTTCCTCAAAAACGCTTGCTGGCAGTTGATGAAATTGCAGACTACGCAATGTTTTTAGCAAGTGATTTAGCAAAAGGCGTCACCGGCCAAGCTGCTGTGATCGATGGAGGATATACGGCTCAATAAAAAAAGAGTGTCAGTTAGACTGGCACTCTTTTTTTATTTATTGAATTTCAAATTCTCCTAAAGAACCAGTCGTCTGACCTGCTTTTACTGCTTCTGCGTATAAATAATAAGTTCCCGCTGGAAGAGCTTCACCATTAATTTTTCCGTCCCACGTTGCGCTAGAGAATCCTTTTCCTACATTCGTATACGAACTTAACAATTCCCCTTTTTCTAGCGTTGCATCGTAAATGTAATAGCTAAGCTTCTCTGCTCCTCCTGGTAAATAACTGCCGTATTCAAACGAGCCATTTCCTAGTACATCTACATACGCAGAAGTAACGCGAGGATAATCCGGCTCTTTTACAAATAAGATCGTTGGAACATCGTACGTTTCTTTATTGTTACTTACCGTAATTGTGCCTTCGTAATAGCCAGGAGATAATTTCCCTGCATCTACTTTTACATTGAGATTTACTTTTTGCGTTTTTCCTGCATTAACAACTAAATCGTTTGTTGATTTAACGTCAATTGCTTGATGGCTTTTCTTAAATTTCACTTTGACCGAGTATTTTTGACTGTGATTTGATAGATTTTTAATCTTAAAGCTTTGTTTTTCTACTTGTTTCCCTTTATCTTTATAAAAGACGCCGTACGAGTGACTTCCTGGGGTAATAAGCGTTTTTGCTTTAATTGCATCTACTACGCGCATGCTTCCTGCACCCTGCGTATTATGAGGGTAAATGAGCCCGTTGCGGTCACGAAGCAGTTCCGTTGTGTTCATTAAAGATGCTTTTACGTCTTCTACTTTATAATTGGGATGCGCCTGTAAAATTAACGCTGCTGCTCCTGCTACGTGCGGTGCGGCCATGCTTGTGCCTTGTTTTGATCCATATCCATGAGGATTGCTTGGATCATTGGTTGGCACTGTACTGATAATATCGACTCCCGGTGCCGAAATGTCCGGCTTAATCATCCACGTATCCACAACCGGTCCGCGAGATGAAAAGTCAGCCATTGTTTCATCGACTGTCTGATTAAAGGTTGCAGTAAAAGAGCCCGTGACGGATCCTTTTGCTAAAGAAGATATCAAAGCTTGTCCATCGGCTTTCGATAGGCGAATACTCGGCAGAGATGTACCTGGAATATCAGGAATTGTTCCTTCTACGTTATTGTAAATGACTGTTGCAACAGCGCCAGCTTTTTTCGCATTGTCAACTTTATCTACAAATGCAATGTCACCGCGGGAAATAACCGCTACTTTTCCTTTTACATCCTTTCCTTCAAAATCTTCTGGTTTTCCAAGTCCGACAGGTACAAATTCATAATTTTTACCGCTTGCATCCAGTAACGCCTTGTCGTTTGGAAAGCCCATTACTTCAGCTGAAGCATAGCTTGCGTTATCTATGGTTAATGTCGTTTTATACAAATTGTAAGGAAGCTGAGTCGCACCAACTGAAATAGCTTCACGAGACGTTCCCGGAGAGCCTACTGTCCAGTTAGCTGGTCCACTGTTTCCATTTGATGTAACGGCTACTACTCCTTCTTCCATTGCCCAATCTAATGCAATACTCGTTGCCAAGTCCGGATTATTAATCGTATCTCCAAGCGACAGGTTCATTACATCCGCCCCGTCTTCTACCGCACGTTCAATACCGGCAATCACGTCTTCGGTTGAACCCGTTCCTCCTGGACCTAATACACGATACGCAAGCAAATGAGCATCAGGAGCTATCCCTTTAATTTTTCCGTCCGCTGCAATTGTTCCCGCTACGTGCGTACCGTGCGTTGTGGCTTCGCCTTTTGGATCTCCAGCCGGCGTTTCTTGAGGGTCTTTGTCATCATCAACAAAATCCCATCCTTTATATTTCTCAAACGCGGACTTTAAATCCGGGTGGTCGTAATCAACGCCTGTATCGATAACGGCTACGGTCATATTTTTACCTGTATATCCTGATTTCCACGCTTGATCTGCTCCCACGTAGTAAATGCTTTTATCCATTTCAGAACCGTATTCTTCGGCGCTCACTTCTTTCGATTTTACTTCTGTTGTATGATATTCAACGCTTGGATAAATAGCTTTTACTCCGGGTAAACTTGCTACTTTTTCAAGGTCATTAGCCGGAAGTTCCGCTGAAAACCCGGAAAACACTTGGTCGTATTCTCGCTTTACTTTTGAAGTTTTAGAAGCTTTTGAAAGTTCTTTTTTCACTTCGTCACGCGCTTTTTTAATCTTTCCTTTACTTTGCGCTACTCCTTTTTTCTTGGCTTCCGCTACAGACTCTTCATTTAACTCCACAATAACTTTTACTTTTTTAGCCGACTTTAAGTTATAGTCTCCTTGAATTTTAACTAGTGACGGTTCCAGCGCCGGCTTTGAATTCCCGTTAGCCGATGCTCCCATTGCAAAAGAAGATAAAGCAACCGAAAATGCTACTGTACTCAATACAGCCCGAATTGATACTTTCTTCATCGTTTTTCCCTCTCCATTTCTCTCTATAATTCGTACGACTATGTATGTCTTCATCCCCAAAACATACGCATCTTTTACTTAGCTAATGAGCTAAAAACTAGAATAGTATGGAAGTTCTATATATTACTATAAAATCCTTGAGTCTATGGAATCATTTTATATATTTCTCCAAACTGAGCACTACTGCTCAAAAAAGAAAGAATTTTGTCTGTTTTTCGCTTTTTCAGCACTTTTTTATTCCTAAAATTATGAAGGAATTAGATGAATATACAAGAATACTGACGATTCTCTGTTAATTTAGCTATTTCGATGAGAGACTCATTCCTACTTTCTCTTCGTTTACTTATAAGGTTTTTTTATTATTTTAAGAAAATTGTTCTTATAAGCGTTTTTTATTTTATTAATTATTATTTAGAACATAGTTTAATTAAATATTAAATATCGCATTTAATTAAATGAAATTTTTAAAAATTACGAATAATAAAATTAGTTCGTGCAGATACTAACGTCAACGCTCGCAAAAAGGGAGGTATGATTATGATAGATTTAAATTTCATCCTACTCATCCTTGATCTTCTTTCATCGCTTGTCACGATTGGCATCTACTTTACAACTAAGTAAATGCTTAACCTTCTTTTTACTCTTCTAGCGTATGTACTTAAGCTATCACAAAAAAGAAGCAAGCCAATTTTTACTGGCTTGCTTCAACTATATAATAAAGTAGTTAGAGTGGAAGGGATTTATCCGCGTCTTCCGCCTCTGCCACCTCGTTTTGATTCAGTGCTGCGTTTTAGTGTAGATAAATTATCTTCACTATCTTTTAAGAAACGCGCCATTTTTTGTTCGAAGTTTTCCTTTGGTTGGAAGTTGCTTTTAGAACGATTATCATTATTTCTTGCCTGACGTGGCGGGCGCTGTGAATAAGAAGATGAGGGTCTTTCCGGTTTATCTATCGCTTTTTTAATGGATAATCCAATTTTTCCGTCTTTCTCATTAACGACTTTCACTTCAATTTCTTGACCAACTTTAAGATGGTCATTAATGTCTTTTACGTAGCTGTCAGCTACCTCACTAATATGTACAAGCCCAGTTTGACCTCCAGGTAATTCTACAAATGCTCCAAAATTAGTAATACCTGTTACTTTACCTTGTACCTTGCTACCTACTTCAACTGCCATAAAAAATGTTCCTCCTCAATAATATTAAAAGCACTTCATTATACCAAAGTGCGTAAGAATAACAAAGTGTGTATGAGAAAACAATTTGTTAAATTATACTTTTTCCGCCTCTTTTTTGTTTTTTGAAAGAAATCAGTCAAAATAATGCCCATATTAGATATACCTAATATGGGCATTTCTCTCATTTCCACCATTCATCAAACATGCTAGCCGGTAACTGACGCTTATGTTCAGTAATACGATAGCGCTGTTCAATTTTTTCAGCGGCTTCTTGTGATACTTCTTTTCCTTCCAAATAATTGTCTAGTTCATCATAAGAAATTCCTAGTTCCGTTTCATCAGATTGACCAGGACTATTATCTAATAAGTCAGCGGTTGGTACTTTTTCGTACAATCGTTTATCTGCACCTAATTCTTTTAGTAATGCTTTTCCTTGACGTTTTGTTAATCCCGTTAGAGGCAGCACGTCTGCTCCGCCATCTCCGTATTTTGTAAAAAAACCTGTTACTGCTTCTGCTGCATGATCGGTTCCGATAACTAAAAGGCCGTTTTCTCCTCCGATTGCATACTGTACAATCATACGCGTACGTGCTTTGACATTTCCTTTATGAAAATCAGACAGCGCTATATCTGTAGCACCTGTAAACGAACTTTCAAATGCTTCCACCGTGTTTTTAATATTAAATGTATATGTTTCATTAGGTTTAATAAATTCTAGTGAAGCCTTCGCATCCGCTTCATCATGCTGCGTGCCATGAGGCAAGCGAACGGCTACAAATTTTGCTTCATATTCTTCTTTTCGCAATTCGTCTACAGCAATCTGCGCTAATCGTCCAGCTAAACTAGAGTCCTGCCCTCCGCTTATACCTAATACAAAGCCTTTTGCATTTGCTGACTTTAGGTAGTTTTTCAAAAAATCAACGCGGGCACGAATTTCTTGTGCTGGATCAATTTCAGATTTCACATGTAGCTCTTTTCTTATTTTTTCTTGCATGTCTGACATGATACATGCTCTCCTTCCATTATATGTAGATTTCTTACTGATACAATCCATGTTTTTTACTATAAAAATAACAGAGATCAGGCATTAAATATCGTGGTTCTCCGCCCCTGGCAAATTCTTGACGAATATAAGTAGAGCTGATTTCCATTGCTAGCCCCTTATCAAGAAGTTGAAATCGGCCGTCGTCATAATTTCGAAGCAAAGGAGAATGACTAATAGCTTTCAACATGTCTATTCCCTCTCTTGCCATGATGATAAACTGGTTTTGACTAATAAGTTCATCTGCTTTCTTCCACTTGCCCTCACCAATATCTTGCAGTAAGTCGGCTCCCATAATAAAAAATAAGTCAGCGTGTGGGAGCAATTTTTTAAAGTGCTCCATAGTGTAGTATGTGTAATGATAGCCGGGCAATACGTCTAGCTCATACGTATCGAGCAAAAATTTCGGGTTGTCTTTAATCGCTAAGCTAACCATATTTACACGGTGTTCATCAGACGTTTGGAGCTTTTTGTCTGTCCGTTTGTGCGATGAAGGCAAGAAGATAATAGCATCTAACTTCTTTCGATGCGCAACCGTTGATGCCGTCCAAAGATGAACGTTGGTAACCGGATCAAAAGATGAACCATAAATCCCAATTTTCGCTCCTTTTTCTAGGAGCGTATCTATTTTCTTATCAGGGTTTAGCTGTTGAAAATAAGCAAGCGTATCTGACATGTCTCCAGCTCCCTACTATTTTTTATTTAGGGCTTCCGCTACTTTTTGTTTTACGTACGCAATTTGACGCGTTTTATTTTCCCAACACTTTTCGCTTAAATCTACTGGATATTCTTCTGGATTGCGCGTGCGCTTATATTCATCCCAAAGCAGCTCTAAATTATCTTTTACGTACTGCTGAATTTCTTGAAGTTCTTCTGTTTCATACACAAGCTTTCCGTTTACAAAGATATCATGATGAAGTTCTTTTGCCTCAAAATTTGTGACGAATTTACTGATAAACGTATGAACAGGATGGAACATTTTTAAACGCTCTTCGCTTTGAGGGTCTTCGTCTTCCATCGTAATATAATCCCCTTCAGATTTCCCATTCAAATTATTAATAATACGATATACGCGCTTTAACCCTGGTGTACTGACTTTTTCAGGATTCGCACTAATTTTAATCGTATCCATCATCTCGCCATTTTCTCCTTCAATAGAGACGAGTTTATACACTGCTCCAAGCGCTGGCTGATCATATGCAGTAATGAGCTTCGTACCAATTCCCCACATATCTATCTGTGCACCTTGCGACTTTAAATGCATAATCGTATCTTCATCTAAATCGTTGGAAGCAACAATTTTTGTCTCTGTAAACCCTGCTTCATCCAACATTTGACGAGCTTTTTTAGACAAATAAGTTAAATCGCCGCTGTCTAAACGAATCGCCGTAAAATTAATTTTGTCTCCTAATTCTTTTGCTACTTTGATCGCATTGGGAACTCCTGATTTTAACGTATCGTACGTATCAACTAGAAACACACAGTTTTTATGGCGACGAGCGTATTTATGAAATGCAATATATTCATCTTTATAAGCTTGCACCATTGCATGGGCATGCGTTCCTGCAACTGGAATTCCAAATTTCTTTCCTGCACGCACGTTAGAAGTAGCACCAAATCCGCCAATATAGGCTGCTCTTGTTCCCCAAATAGCAGCATCCATTTCTTGAGCGCGTCGCGTTCCAAACTCCATTGCCACTTGATCTCCTACTACATGTTTGATTCGGGCTGCTTTTGTTGCAATCAGCGTTTGGTAATTCACAATATTTAATATCGCTGTTTCTACAAGCTGAGCTTCAATTAACGGTGCCTCTACACGTAAAATTGGTTCATTATGAAACACAAGCTCACCTTCACGCATACATCGAATTGTCCCAGTGAATGTAAGGTCTTTTAAGTAAGCTAAATAATCTTCTTTAAAACCTAATTCTTCGTGCAAGTACGTTAAATCAGATTCGCTAAATTTAAATGCTTTAATATATTCAATAATTCTTTCTAATCCAGCAAAAACAGCATACCCATTTCCAAAAGGAAGTTTGCGGAAAAAAACTTCAAAAACAGCCTTCTTTTGATGAATGTTATCTTCCCAATACGTTTCTCCCATATTAATTTGATATAAATCGGTGTGTAACATTACGCTGTCATCTGTAAACATATTCATTGATTTCCTCCACTTTTATGTCCTTAAATAATTTCTGCTCCGAGGCAAGATTTAAAGTGTTCGAGCGCCCACTCATGGCCTTTTTGATTAAAGCTCGCTACGGCTTTTTCATAAATATAAATAGCAAATCCTTTATTATAAGCATCTACTGCTGTATGAAGTACACAGATATCCGTACATACACCTGCTAAGTAGACATCGGTAATCTGTCTTTCTCGCAGTTTAATCTCCAGATCTGTTCCAGCAAATGCGCTGTATCTCGTTTTATTTATCCATTCTACATTTGCCTTTGATTGATACACATTATATAAATCATTTAACTTTCCGTATAGCTTCCTGCCTGCAGAACCTTCAATATTATGAGGCGGAAACAGCGCTGATTCTGGATGCAAGGAATCATTTTCTTTATGAAAATCAATAGCAAAGACGACATACTCGCCTTGCTCAATAAATTGACGCGTGATATCGCTTATGGATGTTTCAATGTGTCGCCCTGGTTCTCCGCATGTCAAAGCCCCGTTTTCAGCTACAAAATCATTGGTATAATCAATGTTAATCAGTGCTTTTTTCATTGTGTTTCCCCCTCATAAATAAAAATTAACAGTTAACATATTGTTAATTATTTGAATTGAAAGTTTTTTCTTTTAATAGCGTGCTGTATAGATTGGCTTCATCACATTCATCTCAACAAACCGGTAGAGCTTTGTTGGCTTTTTAGACGTTCTCGTCGTTGTTTTTCCGTCTACTTCTTCAATGAATGGCAGCATTCTTATTTTTCGTGCAAACGCCTGATCACTTTTAATTGCCGCATCATCCGTTACGGTAAGCAGCACAGCCTGCAGTTCAGAGTATGTAAACTGAGAAGGCAGAAACTTCTGAGCAATAGTCGTTTGCAATAAATCTTTCTTAATTTCCTTGATTGCATCTCGAATGATGATTTCATGATCAAAAGCTAAAGGCAATGAAAAGATTTCATCTATTTTAAATAATTCAACTCGAGCAGCATCATCATTCGCTTTTCGTTTTATTAGACTATCTTCTGGGACAATTGCATAATGTGCGTTTGTGATGACCCATCCCCTATCGTCTCTTCCGGGCTCATCATAGACACCATAGTGTTTTAAATGGATATCGTTCACGCCCGTTTCTTCTTCGAGCTCTCTTTTAGCCGCTTCAAAAGCTGATTCATCAGGATGGACAAATCCGCCGGGAAGCGCCCACTTTCCTGCTTCGCTGTTCTTTTCTCCCTCCGCGTTTAGCATTGCTCGCTGGATAAGCATTAATTTTAAATTCATTTTAGGTGGTTTGTATGGTTCTTTTTCTTCCGTCACAATCGTAAATACAGCAATATCTGACGTATATCCATAGGGTTTAGGGTATTCTTTTTTCATTTGATTCGTCATTGCTTTTTTGTTCGACATTCAGCATTTCTCCTGATCACTCTTTTTACAATTAACAATATGATTAATGTTAATTATATTTGTTTTATGGAAAATGTCAATACTTTTCCCACTAATTATAAAGAGAAGGTAATTTATGTTGTAAATAACGTTATGTTTCGTATTTTTTAAAGTTTATATGCATAAAAAGCCGAGTGAAGAAGTTCTTATTCCCCCTCTTCCCTCAGCTTTTTTCCTTTTAATTAACGTGCTGCTAAACCGATCATCATTTTACCGTCTTTAAAATATTCAATGACATAGTCAACAGACGGACAGTAAATAAACGCTTCTTCTGTAAGATCAGCTGTTTGTTGGAAAAACGTTAGAGCCTGAGCTAAATCGACGCTTACGGCTTTAGTTGCTCGTTTCCAAAATAAAACAACCTGATGTTCTTTTATATTCATCTCTTGAAGCCATTTTTTGATTTCTTCAATATGCCGGGCGGACTTTTTAATTAATACTTTTCTCCAATTAATTTGCATGATTGTTAAAAAAGGAAAGGTGTTTGAAAGTTTTTCGAAGTAAATGCTTGTCTGCTTTTTCGTTAGCAAATCTGCACTGTTACCCAATGTTTGAATATAATGTTCTACTTTTGTCATAATCATCCTCCAGTCGAAATTGGAGTTTGCTAGAATTTTCAGAGACGTTCTCTACTCTTCTTGCTAAAAATCCTGCAGCTTTCCAACCGTGCTTTTTCTCAACAATGTTTAAATTTCACCTTTTTATACAAATTATTCAAAATAATTTGTGTATTTTAGTTTACCATAAAACTTAATCTTTGACTTTGTTTATGTAAAACCTTATTTGTGTTTCGACCAAAGAACGAATTCCATAGAAGAAAAGCTATAAAAAAGTTGACATTAACATTTATAAAAGTTAATATACTTACTAAAAGTAACTTAATTGCATATAACAAACAAGGTGAAGAAAATGAACTATCAAACAGATGTGTGCATAATAGGAGCCGGACCAGGCGGTGCTCTACTAGCCTATCTACTGGCTAAACAAAATATATCAACTATACTGATAGAGAGATCTGATAAGCTTGGAAAAGAATTTCGAGGCGAACATTTAAATGAAGATGGAGAAATGATTCTTAAAAAACATCATATATTTGAAGAAATTGAAAGCTTAGGCCTCCTTCGAATGTCTAGGGTCGAATACTGGAAAGATGGACATGTATTCAAAACGATAGAATCTGAACTTGGACATGCAGGAATTCATGTTCCACAGCAGCATCTTCTTCAGTCTATAGATAGCCGAGCAAGCAGCCATCCCTCCTACAAACTTATGCTGGGCACAAAAGTAACGGAGCTAACGCAAAATGAAAAAGGACAATATACTGGAATAAAAGCTCAGCAAAAAGGCCGGGGTGAAATAATAGTTGAAAGTAAAATCATTATTGGAGCAGATGGTCGATATTCAACTGTTCGCAAACTTGCGCACATAAAAAACAATATTCATAATCATGGATACGATTTGCTTTGGGCGAAAATTCCTGCACCTGCCAACTGGGAGCCTTCTATTAAATTTGCGCTTGTGAAGCAGCAGCAGGTAGCGCTTTTTTCTCAAGCAAAAGGCTTTGTTCAAATCGGATGGAATATTGAAAAAGGCAGCTATCCTGCTCTTCGAAAACAATCGTTTAAACCGTTTATTCAGCGTTTAATAGAGGCTTTCCCTAGCTTAAACCTTTCAATTGAAAGGTTTATTAAGTCGTGGTCAGACTTTACGCTTCTTTCTGTGCAAAGCAGCATGAGCGAAGTGTGGTCAAAACATCACCTGCTCTTGTTAGGTGATGCTGCTCATACGATGACTCCTACTGGCGCTTTTGGATTAAACGAGTCATTAAAAGATGCTGACTTACTGTCTGACTTACTGCATCAAGTTTTTTATCAAAACAAAGAGATTTCAAAAACATTGAGACAGTTTGAACAGAAAAGAAAGCCAAGATTAATAACTCTTGAACGTATTCAGTTTCAGCGAGAAAAAGAATTCCCGTCTCATTTTATTTCTTCTTAAGTCAACAAAAAAGAGATTCCATAGATAAATGGAATCTCTTTTTTGCAATCATGATTTTTTAGCAGTTGTGCTATGTAAGTTCTCTTTTATGTATATTCCGCGAAGTTAATCTTGCTTTGCCCGCTGCCATTTTTGAAATTCAAGAAATTGTTTAAACTGCTCTTTGCTTATTCCTGACTCCGCTGCTTCTTTTGCTAACTCAAGCCACTCATTATCAATATCCAACGATTCAGATTTACCCATAGGCTCATGAATCAATCTATCAATACTCACGTTCAATGAGGTAGAAATTTTGTTTAGAAATTGAATAGATGGGTTGAGCTGAATTCCTCTTTCTACTGAAGATATGTACGATTTAGCAACACCCGCTCGGTTTGCAAGTTCTGTTAGCGACATTCCCTGTTTCGTTCTAAGATCTCGAATACGTTGGCCAATTGTCATTATAATCACCCTTACTAATGCTTACTTATCGATAATAATACCATAATTTCACTTTACCGTGCATTATAAATAAACGTTCTTACCATAAAAGGGTGATTATACATCTAAAAAAGGATGATTATGCATCTAGTGAAAATAGCTTGAGACTGGTTATAAAGGTTATCTATACTTGGGAACGATTTATCCCCTTATCATTGTATCGGCTAAGAATTTGAACTAATACTTTGTAAAAATTGTCTAACTTCCTCGATGCTTATACCTGTTTCTTTTGCTTCCATTATGAGCATAACCCATTCTAAGTCCAACGCTTTTTCGTCTTTAAGATTCATAACTCTACTCCTTTCTTCTTTCTATAAAATTGATAACGTTTTCTTTTTACTGTTTTTGGGCATTTTCCCTTATTTCTCACTATGGTTTTACAGTATAATGGATATTACTAGAACATTAGACATTTTTTAATTACTAAAAGCACCAATTTTTTTGAAATTTTTGTCTATTCTTATCATAATAATTTTACCGTTACACAAACGCTACAGTTAGACACTAGGAGGATTGTTTTTATGCCTTTTCTGCATACGGCGACAGAAAAAATTTACTATGAAGTTCATTCGCCTGTATTCACTGACAAGACAGAAACCATTGTTATGATTCATTCTGTTATTACTGATCATACGCTTTTTGATTCCATTACTGCGGAATTAACCCAACATTACCGTGTTATTCATTACGATTTGAGAGAGACAGGAAATAGCGCCTCCGCTACAGGAGAATTATCGTTTGAGGCTCATATTGAAGATCTTTTCCACTTATTACATACGTTGCATATAAAGAAATGTTACTTAGTTGGCGTGGGATTTGGAGGACAAATCGCTGTTAAATTTGCTGCACGCTATGAGTTTCTTGTTGAAGGACTGATACTACTGTCTCTTCCTTTTTATTCAGATAGCACCATTCAAAAGATTAAGAGATGTTACAACGAAGAAAGCAAAAATCAAATACCGGTAAATAAAATCCTTGAATTAGGCAAACTGGAAAGTCTGGAATATACAAACATGCAAGAGGTTATTGAAAGACTTAAACAAATGGATCCCAATGTATATTTCCGCTTCGTTAAACTTTCTATTACAGCCAGTCTATTTCAAGAGCTAAGCAGCATTTCACTTCCTGTACTCACTGTATCTGGCCAACATGATTTGCTGTTTTCATCTCAGTATCTGATTTCAAAAACGATGTTTTTAAAAAACTACAGTCATATGACCATACCTAACGCACATTCTCTATTTCTAGTAAAAGAAAAAACAGCTTTATTCAGAGAAATTGTCATAGATTTTATTAAAAGTAATACAGGCCAGCTGCCTTCTTTAAAGAATGATTCTATGAAAATACTTAAAAACTGGGAAAGTGATACGGCTATAGACATACAAAAAGATTTTCATGCCCATACACCCTCTCTTAAAGTAGATTTCTTATACTCTTTTTCCGTCTATGTAAATGGTCAGCCTATTACAGAAGGCTGGAATAAGCGCTTTGCTCAAGAAATTTTACTATATCTTATTTTTCACCATTCTATCAGCAGAGAACAGCTATGCGAAGCGCTGTGGCCCGAAATGCCTTTAAGCAACGCCAAAAAGAATTTACGCGTCTACTTGTCTCATTTAAAAAAATTATTGAACGCAGAAAATTCAGAGCCGGTTTTACTTGTTAACAGGCAGCTCATTTCTTTAAATGCCGATGTGTCAAGCGATGGATTAGATTTACTAACTGACCTTCAGTGGATAACCGAACAGTCTGACCCGTCGCTGAAATTTAAGGAAGCTGAACAACGCCTGCATCAATTAGTTCCTCATTATTTAACAACGATTTATGACGACTGGTTCCTTGATATCCGAGTGAAAATAGAGATTATTCTTCTTGATATATTAATCTGGATGAAAGAATGGCTTTGTGAGAATGGAAAAGTTTCGAAAGCCGTATTTTTACTCGTTAAATTTATTGATTTAGTGGAAGAAAAAGAATTCATTTATGATGAAATTGTCGATTGCTATATCAAGCTCGATAACAATGAAAAATCAGAGTACTGGCTGAATCAAAAAATGCAGTATTTAGTTGAATAAAAAGGATGTGAATACATGAATTCGTACTGTGAGATGGTGTTTAATCAAATACACGTCAACGTCCAGTCTCTCACCGCGATCATTGATGAGGTTACAGAAGAAGAGCTTGCTTATCGTCCCCTCCCTCACAAGCGGTCTATTCAAGAGCTGCTGCAGCATTTATGTCTCATTTGTACTGCAGACTATCATATTTCCTTAGGCTACTCTGCAGATAAAATGAATGACTTTTATCTGCAGCACCCATCTTACACAAAGCTTGAACTCAAAGCAGCTTTAATAGATGGTTTTAACCAGCTAAAAGCAGCCTACTCTTCTTTTGACGAACGAAAGCTATTTTCACCGCAGACATCCTATTGGGGATGTACGTATACGCACTTTGAATGGCTGCTTGAAATTCAGTCTCATTTATATCATCACCGTGCAGAACTATATACACTTCTAACCTGTTACCGCAGAAACGGACTCGATGTAGTGCTTTTTGAGTGATATAATTTTTCACTCTCTATATTTTCGTAGTTTTTTAGAGGCCTAAAGGAAGCTTCTTTTATTTATTTACCATTTTTCATCCATTATGAAATATAATAGGAGAAATAGTAATAGCTTTTGTATATAGAAAGCATTAAAAGAAAATGAGGTTGGGTTATGAGAGAAACAATTGTTGCAGCTTTAAATAAAATTGAAGAAGATTACGACGTAAAGGTATTATACGCTTGTGAATCTGGAAGTAGAGCGTGGGACTTTCCATCTAAAGATAGCGATTATGATGTTAGATTTATTTATATTCATAAGAAAAATAAATATTTAAGCATTGACCCAATCGGTGTAGGTAAAAAGCGAGATGTAATAGAGCTACCTATTAATGACCTATTAGATGTTAGCGGCTGGGACTTAACCAAGACATTAAAACTTTTTAGAAAATCAAACCCACCTTTACTAGAATGGATGCAATCAAACATTGTATATTACAAGGCGTATTCAACATTTGATAAAATGAAAAAACTACATTCTAACATCTTTACTCCTACTTCTTGTATATACCACTATTTAAATATGGCTAGAAATAACTTTAGAGAGTATTTACAAGGTGACGAAGTCAAAATCAAAAAATATTTTTACGTTTTAAGACCCGTGTTAGCTGCTAAGTGGGTTGAACAATATAACGAATTTCCTCCACTAGAATTCCCTATTCTCTTAGAGAAACTGTTACCAGAAGGAGAATTAAAAGAAGAGGTTAGTAAGCTGTTAAAGCGTAAAATTAGTGGTGATGAGTTAGATTTAGAACCACGCATCAATGTTATTAATGAATTTTTAAACATAGAAATTGACCGTTTAGACAAATACGTCAGAACTTTATCTGTAGAATTAGATGACCCTACATATGAATTAGATCAATTGTTTAGAGATACTTTAGACGAAGTTTGGAACTAAGTATAAAACAAAAAGGCTTATCCCTAATGCAAGTAGCAGCGGATAAGCCTTTTATTTATAATTTCTATTAAAGCGGTATATTATTATTCGTGTTTTTTGTTTCATTCAAATAGCTCTCCACATAAATTTGTTCTGCATCTGTAGCATTTTTAATTCCATCCTCCGGACTAAATTCAATGTTTTTCCTTATTGCTACACGATCTGCAATGTAACCCATTGCTAACAAAAACACTATACATCCGCCTGCCCATAGCCACATTGTCATTTTAATATCCCCTCTTTCTTCTTTAGTTCACCTAGCGTCGCGTAATACAGCATATATCCTCCGCAGGATAAAAGCCCTCCAACAAGTAAAATGGCAAGTTTTTTAATAGCTATCCCCTCCACATTCTTTTAAACAAAACAGAACTAACAGATGATTCGACTTTATGTTAAACGTTTTTCCGCAAAAAGGAATTTAAATTAACGTTCCCTATACTTACTATACGTTATAGCACTAATAAAAGTTTCAGAAAATTACATCAATAATTCCCAAGTTGATTTTCAACAAATCTTATTATATTTTTTTATGTTTCATCCTAAATAATTTCAAAACCGCTGCCAATCTATCTATAAAGCATTCGAGGCTTTACGCCGCTTCAATCAAATCTACTATTATTGCCAGGTGCATTAATTATGATGCCGATTGTGACTTAATGCATCAACCAATTACCTCAACATTTAATTTCTCACGGTACAGCTTTAAATAATACAATTCGTCAAGTTGCAGGTTCAATTGGTACTGCTATACTTGTTACAATTATGACGCAACAAACTACGGAACACCTCGCTAAAGCAATAACAACTTCGACTATAGATATGGCAGTAACGATGTATTCTTATTTGCGACGCTATTGACTCTAGTTGCGTTATTACTCTCTCTCTTCTTACGTACACCAAAGATCAATAGAGAGAAATAATAAAAAGCCGTTTCTTTGGTTAAGAAACGGCTTTTTATTTTAATAAACAATTATATTTAAAGCATATATTTTACATTTGGATATCATATTTAGATTCAAATGCAGACACTTTTTCTTTAGCATCTAAAAATTGTGTTTCAGCAGCTTTTGTGTTTTCTTCTAAAGTTGATTTATCCTTACCACTTTCTTTTTGTAGAACTTCTAGCATTTCAACTTGTTTATTTAATGACGAAGTCACGCTAGTGACTGCGGAATTTAATTGATTATATTCTTCAGTACTAAAGCTAGCTTTATATTTCTCCAACTCTTCCTTAATAAGCTTTATTCTTTTCATAGGCATTCCTTGTATAGACTTAATAGCCTCAGTTGCGTCTGCATCAATTTTTTCATAATCGTAGCTATCTGCATTAAAATCTTTGTCTAACTCAATAGTGTTCACCGCATTAAAGTGCTGAGTAATATCCGCTTTAGTTAACACAATATGCATATGAGTACCAATTGCAGCCTCGTACACATCTACTGCCGAACCATAACGCTTCTGAGCTTTTATTGCTTGATCATTACTTAAATGGTCTATCTCAGTTTTTAAGTCTTTTACATGTTTGTCTAGTTCACCATCATCGCCCTGAAGAATATTCTTGCTTTCAATTGACTTTGCTAGTATGTTAAAGTCTGCTTCAAAAACAAGATAATCATCAGATTCCATATATCCTTTTTCTTTTGTATATTCTTCATACTCACTCTCTAATTTAGAGAGTTTTTGTTCGAGTTTTTTCTGCTCTTTCCCCATTTGTTTCTGCTCTTGCTTAGCAGATCCTTGTTTTTGTTCTTCTTTCGTTGATCCACAAGCTACTAAACTAATAGATAGCAAAGATGCTACAAGTCCTAGGCCGATTTTTCTTAAATTCTTCATTTTTTCTCCTTTTTTTGGTATGTAGTTTTTTCACCAAACAATGATAGCATATATTATGTACTCCAAAAGAACGATTTTAGAAAAATTATCAAGTTTTCTATAGATAAACCATTAAAAGCAACAGTATTTTATCTGTTAGTAGCAGCTTTAAAAAATCTCTTATCCTCAGTTTTACGAACAATTGCTTAATTATTAGACCTTTTATCTGACGCGCAACGAAACTAATTAGAAAAAAGTAAATAACCGTTTCACTGTTTAGAAAACGGTTATTTACTTTAACATATAATTCTATACTTAGAGTTAATTTGATATTTCACCCCCTATTTCTGATTTAAAATAATAAATTTGTAATCTTTTTAGCGGGTTTACTTGTTTTTTAAAAATATAAATTAACCATTTTCTTCATAAAAATAGTACTATTTTCAAAAGGAATCTTTTATTTCTCCTGAGAATAGTACTACACTATATTAGATAACCTTTATTTTTGTTTTAATTGTATAATATGTATCTGCTATGAGTCCTACTGCAAGTCCGCTAATCATCCCGTACGGTAATACACCTGGTACATTTTGATAAAAAGTGCCGATTAACATTGCAGCTAGGATGCCGAAAAGTACGCCTATCACAATATGCGAACCAAACTTCATCTGTTTTGCGGTATACATTCTTCCTCCTCCTCACTTTTTTTCCATTATATCACAACAGAATCGTTTATTTAATGATAACTGAGCGAGGAATGCGAATGTAATAAAACTGTAACCTTATATAACTATTTTAGTACTACTCTTTTAGCGAATAAAATGTCATATGAGGCTTTTCTTCTTGGTAATACGCTAAACGGTCTTGGAGCGTACCAGTATGAAATTCAAATTTATGACCGTCAGGATCCGTAAAATAAATAGATTTTTTGTCTCTCTCGTCACGATTTCTTCCAGGTAAGATATTTACATTATGCTGTTTTAACAGCTCTTTTGCTTGGTCAAAACTTTCAATGGAAATAGAAAATGCTAAATGAGTATACGAATACTGAATTTCTGATCTAGGAATATCTTTTTCTTCGTTTAACGCGAGCCACATTCCATTTAGACTAAAGTAAGCGGTGGACTTTCCTTTTACTAAAAGTTCCGCCCCTAACACTTTTTGATAAAATATGATGGACCGTTCTAAATTTGACACAGAAAAGCATATATGATTAATTCCTTGAATCATCTTTACCCCTCGCTTTCTATTATATAACTTTTCTTTTAGCACCTATTTTACTGAAAAAACATACTTTTTGCCATGTAAAGAGCTACTCCCCAAATCATACATGCAGAAGCCTTATTGACCCAAATCATTATTTTCCCATTTGAATCCATTTTTCCTACCGCTTTTCCGGCAAAAGCTAAGGATAAAAACCATATCCATGAAACGCATATCGTAACGAGCGTAAAAATCCATTTTTCTTTTCCGCTGTACAGTAGAGAATTTGTTCCGATTACACCCATAATATCCATCAGCGCGTGAGGATTTAGCAGAGATACAGAAGCAGCAAATAAAATTTGTGCTTTCACCGTCATCCCTTCCTTTACTGACGTTTTTGAAGGTTCGCTCTTCCACGTCACAAAGCCCATATACGCTAAAAAAAGAAAACCTATCCCAAAAATAAGCGCTTGAAAAAATGAAAAGGCAGCGGCTACTGCTGAAACTCCCAGCACTGCTACTAGAATTAAAATCGTATCACAAACAGAAGCCGTTACCACTACAGGAAGCGCCTGTTTGATCGTTCGTTGATTTGCTCCTTGGTTAAAAACAAACACATTTTGTACTCCTAAAGGTAAAATCAAACCGAATGCTAACAATAAAGCATGTATAACCACTGTAAACATGTTGTTCTCTCCTTTCTCTTTTATCCTACAATTGACATCCCTTGTTGTCTCCATCCAAATTTTGATTTATAATACCAACCAAATTATAAAAAGGTGGTCTCACATGAACTGGACTCCAAATCCGGCTGATAAAAAGCCAATGCACAAACAAATTCAAGAGTATATGAAAGAGAAAATCATAAATGGAGAGTGGCCTATTGGAACGAAAATTCCTTCTCAGCGCCATTTAGCTGCTAGCTTTTCTGTAAATAGAAGCACGGTGGTGACGGCAACCGAAAACTTAATTGCTGAAGGACTGCTCAGCGGAAACAAAGGAGGCGGCACCAAGGTCATCAACAATACGTGGAGCTTACTAGCATCAGGTTCTCACATGAACTGGAATTCGTATGTAGAAGCAGGAATATACCAACCAAATTCTCCGACTATCCGCCATATTAACGAAGCTGAATTTCAACCGGGCATTATTCGTTTAGGAACTGGAGAGTTAGCACCTGACCTGCTTCCTTCCCATCATCTTGCGGAACTATTTAGCGGAACTAACCATAGAAGCGTACACTTGGGCTACGAGCACCCAAGAGGAAATGATGAGCTCCGACAAGAGTTAGTGAAGTATGTAAAAAAACGCGGCATTGAAACGTCTCCTTCATCTATTTTAATTGTATCCGGTTCACTTCAAGCCCTTCAGTTAATTTCAATCGGCCTGCTGCCTCCAGGTGCCAATATATTAGCTGAAAAGCCTTCTTATATTTATTCTCTACCGTTATTTCAGTCCGCACAAATGAAACTAACGGGCGTTTCATTAGACGAAGAAGGAATGCATTTAACTTCATTAAAAGACCAGCACGAAAAAGAAAAAGGCACAGCTTTATATACAATACCGAACTTTCATAACCCCACCAATGTAACGATGAGTGAACAAAGGCGCCAAGAGCTGCTTCGCCAGTGTGAAAGAATGCATTTGCCAATTATTGAAGATGATGCTTACGGAGAGCTTTGGTTCCATTCACCGCCTCCGCTTTCATTAAAAGCTCGAGATAAAAATGGAGTGGTTCTTTATTTAGGAACGTTCTCTAAAACATTTAGTCCGGGATTTCGAATTGGATGGATTGTAGGGCCTGAACATGTAATTGAGCGATTGGCCGACCTTAAAATGCAAGTTGACTACGGAGCCAGTTCCTTATCTCAATGGGCAGCTGCTGAAGCTCTAAAAACCGGGATTTATGACCAGCATGTGGCTAGCATACGCTATAAATTAAAAGAAAAATCTCAGCAAACTCAGGCTATTTTAGAGAAGTATTTAAAAAGTCTTGCTGCGTGGAATACTCCGAGCGGAGGTTTTTATTTTTGGCTGACGCTGCATAAGCCTGTTTCGATGCGGAAATTATTTAAGCACTGTCTCGACGAAGGAGTTCTTTTAAATCCAGGCGCATTGTATGACCATGAAACGTCACAGCATATCAGAATATCCTTTTCTTATGCGACGCTTGCAGAATTTGAATACGGCATTAAAATAGTCGCAAAAAGCCTTAAGAATCTTTACAAGTGATTCTTAAGGCTTTCTTGTGTTAGGCGGCAGCTTTATCGAAAAAGTGAGCTTATTATGCTGACGCTCTGCTCGTATCTCTCCTTGATGCAGCTGAATAATTTGTTTTGCAATAGCCAGCCCTAAACCTGAACCATTTACGTTCGTTCTTGATTCATCACCTCGATAAAATCGATCAAATAACTTTTCCACCTCAAGTTTTTCACTGATGTTAATGCTGTTACTAAAGGAAATTACCAACGAATCCTCATCAATTTCCTGATTCACCTCTAATACGGAAGGCTTTTGGCTGTACTTCTTGGCATTTTCGAGCAAGTTTTGAAAGACTCTCACCATTTTTTCTACATCAATAAATGCATGCCATTCACAAGCAAAGTTAGTCTGAACGTCAATGCCCTCTCTTTTTAACATCGGCTCGTACTCTCCTATTACCTGCTGAAGCAAACGTTTCATATCAACCTCATTTCGCTGAAGCTGAAAATCCGGACTCGTTAATTTTGTATAGTCAAACAACTCGTCTATTAAATCCGTTAAATAATTTGCTTTTGAATCCACAATATATAAGTAGCTATCTAATGTTTGATCATCCATACTTTCTCTTTTTTTGATTAAATCGAGGTACCCCACAATGGAAGTTAAAGGCGTACGCAAATCGTGAGACACACTTGATATTAGCTCATTTTTCAATTGCTCCAGCTCTCGTTCACGATCAAACTTTGTACGAAGCTGCGCAGACATCTTGTTAATGTTTTGACTTAATTCAGCCAGCTCATCTTTTCCTCGTACATGGATGGTTGCGCCTAAATCTCCATTTGAGATTTTTTGAACTTGTTTAGAGATTTCTTTCAGATAACGAATATGGGAACGAATAAGTGCTAAAAAAACAAAAACAAAGACCACAACGGCGATAAAGAAAAGTCCAAACGCTAATACATTATATGCAGGGACATTCATTTTCTCTTCTTGTATATACCTGCTCAAAACAAGCCTAGCAATTAAAATAAAAATTAAATTGGTAGCCAAAAAACTTATAATGATAGCAAAAAGAAGCTTTACACTTATTCTTCTCATATCCTGTATCCTACGCCCCATATGGTTTTAATATAAATGGGCTTTTTCGGATTATCCTCAATTTTTTCACGAATTTTTGTGATATGGACCATTACAGTATTATCCGATTTAAACGCGTCTTCTTGCCACACGGCTTCATATATTTTCCCCATGCTCATCACTGTTCCTTTGTTGCGTGCCAGCAGCTCTAAAATATCAAACTCTTTTGGCGTTAAACGAATCTCTTGGCCGCGCACAAATACAAGGCGGGTGCTGCGGTTAATTTCCAAATCGCCAATTTGAATAACGTCACGCTCAGCGCGTTCATTGTATTTTTTATAGCGTCTAATTTGTGATTTGACTCGTGCGATGAGTTCGAGTGGGTTAAATGGTTTTGTTAAGTAATCATCTGCGCCTGCTGTTAGACCAGAAATTTTGTCCATATCTTCTGACTTCGCCGAAAGCATAATAATGGGCATGTTTTTTTCTTCACGTATTTTAAAAGCTGCGTCGATTCCATTCATCTGCGGCATCATGATATCTAATATAATTAAATCTACTTCTTGTTCCTCTAAAAGCGCTAATCCAGATACAGCATTAGAAACTTTCAGCGTTTCAAATCCTTCATTTTCTAAGTAAATAGCAATTAAATTACGAATTTGCTCATCGTCATCTATAATTAAAATTCTGTCTTTCATTTACAAACTCCTTATACCTCATTCTTTTCGCATGAAAAAATGTATGCGGGAGGCACGTTTCTCCACTCTTTTTCAACTTTAATGTGGGGGAAAAACGTGCGGATCAACTCTTTTTTTAAATTCGTATACTGAAACGTAATAAATTTCCCTTCATCAGCTAATACGCTTCGCGTGTTTCGCAAAATACAATCTGACACCTCAGCTGCTAAAGAAGCAAAAGGAAGACCTGATAGTACGTAATCTACTTTTGAAATATCATACTGTATCAAGTACTTTTGAACATGTTCAGCCGAGCCGTGTATCACATACACATTTTTTTCATCTCTTACTTGTTCCTTTACTTTTTCGTAAAAATGCCGATTGTATTCGATAAGAAGTAAAGTTGTACAAGCGCTTCGTCTTCTTATTAATTCACGGGTAAAAACTCCGGTTCCTGGCCCGTACTCTACTATACAGGCTGCATGTTCAAAATCAATCCCTTTCACCATTTTTTTCGCTAAGTGCGTAGAGCTTGGCAAAAGCGCTCCTACCGTTCGCGGCTGGTGAAAATATTGATACATAAAAGCTAAATTCATTTTCTATTCCTTCTTTCTACTCTTTCTTTCTAGAATAGAAAAAAAATCTAAAGAAACGTTAAGTAAATTTCTTAAGAATTCTTAAGAAAACAAAAAGGAGGATGGGACATAACGGAATTAACCCAATCTAAAGACGAGCAAATTGGATTAATAAACTCATATGGATTGCTCTTGACACCGCTGTTGATTTCCGTGCAAGACTTCGCTTTCCGCGGGCGGCCGATGAGCCTCCTCGTCGCTTACGCGCCTGTGGGGTCTCATCTGTTCCGCTTTTCCCGCAGGAGTCTTCACCTTGCCCTCCAATCAACAGCTAGAAGCGGTGAAACCAACGTTTATAATAACAGTAAAAAATCCGAATGGTCAGTCAATAATACCGATTGATCATTCGAATTTATTCTTAACTAAAATATTTTTGTCCAGCCTCAATTACTCGTTTAAAAGATAATTTATCGTAAATAACATCCGCTATTTAAATCAAAGGTAGCTCCTGTATAATGTTTTGCTTGAGGACTCAGTAAAAAAAGAACGGTATCTGCCACGTCTTGAGGCGTAATAAAGCTTGGAACCAGCTGATGAGCGATGTATTCATTTTTGCGCCACTCTGGAATATTTTTCATCATATCGGTATTTACCATTGTAGGTGCTATCGCATTCACCCGGATATAAGGAGAAAAATTCATCGCACAGCTCTTGGTTAATCCTAATATTGCTGCTTTAGACATTCCATATATAGCATCAGAGCTTCCTTCCATTCCTGACACGGACGATATATTAATAATTGCTCCTTCTGTTTCCTTTTTCATTAACAATTCGCCAAAGTACTTGGAGAAATAAACATATCCTTTAATATTAATATCCATCACAAAATCTATTTCGTTTTCTTCATAATCCAATAAATTTTTCCCTAAATACACGCCTGCATTATTAACTAACCCATACAAATTTTTATCTTTTATTTGATAAAAAAGATCTTTTACATCCTTTCCTTTTTTACATCTACTGCATACGTTTCAATATGGCCCTGGCCCTTTGTATCTTCAGCCATCTGTCTCAAAGCTCCATCGTTAATATCACAAGCAATAACTGAATAGCCCTTCGACACACACTCTTTTACAATTTCTTTGCCAATTCCAGCACCTGCACCCGTAACGATTATCCATTTTCCTTTCATCTCGACACCTCTTATTTACTTCTGTTAGACATACTTGTTATGTAAATATTCAAACACTTATTATACCATTATTTTCTATATAGACATCCCTTTCTTGCGTTCTTTTTTAGCTTGCCTGACAAAGCGCGTATAGTTTTTTATTGGAGTGATAACGATAAGACAGTACATTATTTCAAACAAGAAAGAGATGATAAGACATGGCAAAAGTACTTTATATTACAGCTCATCCTCACGATGAGTCTCAATCATTCAGTATGGCAACTGGAAAAGCATTTATCGATGCTTACAAAGAGCACAATTCAAGTGACGAAGTTGTACATATTGACCTTTATAAAGAAAATATCCCTCATATTGATGCGGATGTATTTAGCGGCTGGGGCAAACTTCAGTCTGGCTCGGAACTCTCTTCTCATGAACAGGAAAAGGTCAATCGCCTTGCAGAATTGAGCGAAGAGTTTGTAACAGCGGACAAATATGTTTTTGTAACGCCTATGTGGAACTTTTCGTTTCCGCCGGTTATGAAAGCCTATTTAGACTCTGTAGCCGTAGCAGGTAAGTCATTTAAATACACGGCCGAAGGTCCGGTTGGACTATTAACGGATAAAAAAGCGCTTCATATTCAAGCACGCGGAGGCATTTATTCTGAAGGTCCTGCAGCTGATATGGAAATGGGGCATCGCTATATTGGAATTATGATGAATTTCTTCGGAGTCCCTTCGTTAGACGGCATTTTTGTGGAAGGGCATAATGCAATGCCAGATAAAGCCCAAGAAATTAAAGAAAAAGGAATAGCTGAAGCAAAAAAACTTGCCCAAACTTTTTAATATAAAGAGGCTGTAACAAAAATATTTTGATTGAAGGAAGATCCGAACGAGGACTTGAGACTCTTAATGGAGCATCAACTTTGTTCGGATTTTTCTGTTGGTAAAGTGAACGTAGCTTTCATGCATGGTGGCTGCTTCCAGCAGTTAATTGGAGGGCAAGGCGAAGACTCCTTCGGGAAAAGCAGAACAGATGAGACCCCACAGGCGCGTAAGCGACGAGGAGGCTCATCGGCCGCCCGCGGAAAGCGAAGCCTTGCACGGAAATTCACTGCGATGTAACAAGCCATTCATACTGGATCATTTATCCCGTTTGTTCGTCTTTCGATGGAAGTGATTTCGTTATGTCTAAGTCTCTTTTCTACGCAAAAAAGCTTTCTCTTTCCCTTTCGATCCACCTGTCCATTTCTCGATCACTTTTTTCTACAAGTCTGTTAACGAGGATATCATGCCAAATATAGTTTTCAAGTAAATTAATGTTAACTCCGTTATTGGTATAGTAAGCCATTTCTTTATGACCATAAATCATTTCACTGCTGTCAACAGATATAATAAACCAGTTTTGATTCCCAATATTTTCGGTATAGCTTGTATGGCGGTGCCGGTCAAATTCCTCCATCGCTTCATCTTGTTCAAACACAATTCCTTTTAGTGTGACACTCTCCCTTAGCTGTAATAAAAGAGGCTTCAACTCATTATAAATATCAGGCCAAAGCGAGATGACAATTTTATTTTTTGCTTTTAACAATAGCGACTCACAAAAAGCAAGAATGGCTGTTTCTCCTCTCATCGTCATAACCCGGCTTTCTTCTATAGACTCTGCAGCTTCAAGACGTTTAAGCGTTTCGCTAACGCCTTCATACGTTTCGTTCCATTTTTTCTGCAGCGAATGCAAAAAAGCATCGACGGGCAGCGACGTGTACTGGGTGCCATCATTACTCTCTTCTTTTAACACCATGCCTTTTTCCTCTAGTGTTTGTAAAATATCGTATACACGCGCTCTTGGCACACCTGAATGTTTACTAATGCTATAAGCAGTGGAAGATCCTTTTTTGACAAGCGTCACGTATACTTTTGATTCATACTGATTAAATCCAAGCGACTGCAGCTGCTGAATAATATTTTCCATAAAGGAAACCTCCCTGTTTTTTAAGTTATTTGAAATTTTCATCATTTACATATTTACAACTGCTTTTTATATAGTTACTATTTAAGTAGTCACTATATATATATTATGACATGAGGAAGGTGCTTTATGGAAGAATTAAGTTTACAGATTGTTCTTTTGCTTTTACTCTTTGGTTTTTTAGCTGCATTCATTGACTCCGTAGTGGGCGGAGGCGGTTTAATTTCTACACCCGCTCTTTTATTTTTAGGCCTGCCGCCCGCTGCTGCCTTAGCTACAAATAAATTAGCTGGAACGATGGGCGTATTAACGAGTACCATTCGATTTGTCAAATCCGGAAAAGTCGATTTTCGCGTTGTGGGTAAATGGTTTCCTTTTGTATTTATTGGCTCTTTGGGAGGTTCAATCACCGTTCATTTTCTATCCTCTGCTTTTTTGAAACCTGTTATTTTGATTCTCCTTGTTTTAGTTGCTATTTATACAATCTTCAAAAAAAACTGGGGCACCACGTCCACGTATAAGCCGCTGTCTATTAAGAAACTTATTTTCTTTACTGCACTTATTTTTATCATTGGCTTTTACGATGGATTTTTAGGAGCAGGCACAGGTTCATTTATTTTATTTGCTTTTTTATTTATGGGATTTGATTTCCTGCAGTCAGCAGGTAGCGCAAAATTTTTAAATTTCGGCAGTAATTTAGGTGCTTTGCTTGTATTTTTGTATTTTGATTCTGTTGTATTTTCTTACGGATTAATTATGGGGTTTGCGATGATCGTGGGTTCTTTCGTTGGATCAAACGTCGCTTTATCAAAAGGCGTGACGTACGTCCGAACGCTTTTTATTCTTGTCACTTTAAGCCTTATTAGCAAAAATATATTCGACTATGTAAATCAGTACAAATAGATCAATGGTTTCTTTCGAACTATAACAATGAACCTATATATCTATTAGATTAATAAAACCACCTCTTACTATTTTCTTATTTTTGGGTAAATGTGTAAAAAGACACTAAAATTGTTGTATACTGATCGATGTTGTTTTACATAATTAGAAATATTATACAGAGGTGAACGTTTTGTTTAAGAAATTTAGGTTTTTATGGTTTATTTTGCTGATCTTTGCACTTATTTTTGTCAAAAATACGTTCTTTTCTTCTTCAGAGAACGCCGCTGAGACGCTAGCAACGTCAGATGTTCCACAAGCCGCAGCTACTTTCAAAGAGGGAAACAATCAGCAGGACGGAGTCATTATTCAAAAATATCGCAAACAGCTAGATGCAGCACAGAAAAAAAATGACGAAAAAGCTACTAAAGAAATACAAGAAAAAATTTATGAAGACGGAAGACAGGCGGCACTAAACTTTTTACCGCGCAATAAATTTCAAAGAGCTTTTTCTCAGCCTTCGAAAAAATCGGCCGATGACATTTATAACTTTCTAATTGCCCAAGTAGGGTTTGGAGGATATGATTCCCTTTATCAAGAAGCAATAGCCGCAAAAAAAGAAGCAGCTTCTTCTACTGATGAATTAAATATGAGTGGCATTCAAGCTAAAACCGCTGCACTTACATACGGCACACTCGCACAAAGAGAGCAGCTGCTTGTTACAAGTCTTGCCTATGACTTAAGCAGCGTAGGCGTCATTTCTTCCGATACAGCTAAAGGTATTGATAAAAAAGCTACTCATATGCTAGAAGTTAGAAAAGAAGGAATAAATGCCGCGATGCAAGAATAGTTTTGCAAAATGAAAAGCAGCAGGTAAAAACTGCTGTTTTTTTATTCTAAATAACGATGGTTATAGCTTTCATATAATGATATAAAAATGGAGGGGATTTTTATGAAAGAAGCGATTGTGTATCAATACGACGCGTTTAGCACCCGCCCTAATAAAGGAAATCCTGCGGGAATTGTGTTTAACGGAGATGATTTTTCAACTGAAGAAATGCAGGAGGTTGCTTATCAAGCACAGTTTAACGAAACGGCTTTTATCATGAAGTCTTCCCGCGCTGATTTACGAATTCGATACTTTACGCCCGGACAAGAAGCAGATTTGTGCGGCCATGCGACTGTCGCTTCTCTTTATGCTTTACATAGTAAAAACAAACTTCAAAAGACTACATTCACAGTGGAAACAAATGCTGGAATTTTGCCTATGACTGTACAGAGCAGAAACGGACAACCTGTTATCACCATGACTCAAGCTTCTCCGCAGTTTCATCCGTTTTTAGGTTCAACAGAAAAGCTGGCAAAAGCTCTTAATCTTCATATTGATGACCTTGATCAAAGACTTCCTATTGTATATGGAAGTACAGGAAACTGGACGCTTATTGTACCTTTAAAAAGTTTAGATGCCTGTAAAAAGATGAATCCTAATCAAGAAGATTTCCCTCTTATTTTAACTGATATGCCAAAAGCATCTATTCATCCCTTTTGTTTTGAAACGATTCATCCAGAAGCTCATATGCACGGAAGACATTTCTCTTCACCATTTTCAGGTACGGTAGAAGATGCTGTAACGGGAACAGCTTCTGGCGTGATGGGCGCCTATTATGCGAGATATGTGGATCAGCAAAAAATCGACCGCTGGCAATTTGTGATTGAACAAGGGCAGGAAATAGATAGAGATGGCTTCGTTCATGTAGAAATTACAAAAAAAGAGAATACGTATGGTGTGGTAATCGCAGGAGAAGCTGCCTATGTAACAAACCAAATCGTTTCTCTTTCTTAATAAAAACGTGTCCGCCTGTTTGGCGAACACGTTTTTTTGTTTAATAAATAATAGCCTGTACGCTCATTATTGTAACGGTTAAAATAAGAATCACGTTCCCTATAATTAACCACGGCTTTGCGCTTCCTCTTCTACCTTTAATAGCCGTGATTAGTCCAGCAATGGGCAATAAAGCCATAATGATGACCCAAATTTTACGAAGAATGCTGGAATCCAAATAAAAACCAAACTGCATCATCGCAAATAACACGACTGTAACAAGGAAGAAAAGTGTAGGCACAGCTAAATGAATGCCTCTTGGTCTCATTGAGTAGTACACAACATCACTTTCTTTCTATGTAAAATCTTACGTAAAATAACGTTATCATTTACACAGAGTTTTGACAACTTTTTGAAGGATTTTGTCAACAAATTTTAATAATCCAGAAGAGATCACTTCTTATTCAGCTGCCCGAAGACTGCCGGAAGTGCAGAAATAACGTCACTTGCTAACATATCTATCATTGTATGCCCCTGATCGAGCAGCACATCCGCTGCTTTTCCATGAACATATACCGCATTGCTGATTGCTTCTTGAAGAGAATCATGCTGCATAATAAAAGCGAGGATGATTCCGGTTAACGTGTCACCCGTTCCACCTTTTGCGAGTCCTGCGTTTCCAGTGGTATTTACGTATTGTTTTCCATCCGGCGTTGTAACGATCGTGTTTGGGCCTTTTAATACAAGATACACACCATTTTCCACTGCGTATTGGCTAGATATCGAAAATCGATTTGCTTCTACTTCTGCGATTGTTGTATCCACGAGTCTAGCCATTTCTCCGGGATGAGGTGTTAAAATCGTTGCGTGTTCTCTTTCTTTTACTTCTTTCATCAAATCCGGCAGATGAAAAAGAGCATCTGCGTCGATTACAACAGAAACGGGCTGTTGAAGTACTTGTTCGACAACTTTCTTCGTTTCTTCCGTTCTCCCAAGCCCTGGTCCAACTGCAATTGCATCGTACTTTGCTTCTTCTAAAGGAATCTCGCCTGCAAAAAAGCCATCTTTGCTTGGGCATGGCTTATACATCACTTCTAACATGTGAGCAGCTGCAATCGCATGAATATCATTCGGAAGCGCAAGCGTTAAAAGCCCTGCTCCGCTTGTGAGTGCTGCTTTTGACGTTAGCATCGGCGCTCCGGGTGTTTGAAGTGAACCTCCTATTACGATTCCTTTTCCATGTGTACCTTTATTGGACGAAGCATTCCGAGTGGGAAAAGATTTCTTAATATGCTGAGTTGACCATACCTCTTTAAGAGATGAGCTTTTTTCAATTGCTAGCGGTGGGATACCGATATCTACTACAATCAATTCACCATAGCTTTCTTTGCTCGGGTATGTAAATGCCGTGATCTTTGGCTGCTGAAGCGTAATCGTAGCATCTGCACGTACCGTAAGCTCTTGCTTCTGTTCCATTACTCCACTTGGGACATCAATGCTGTATATGTAAGCCTTAGAGTCGTTTATTTTTTTTATAATGTTATCATAAGGAGATTTGATGCTGCCTTTTACGCCTATACCTAATAAACAATCAATAAGGACCGTATACTTTTTCACAGAGAAGTTGTCTCCCGCCGATTGCCACGCGAATCCAGCATTTTCATAGATGATCATGGCTTTTTTAGCTGCGCCTTTTATTTTCTCCCGTGCAGGAACTACCCAGACGTCAACTTCATAGCCTTTTGACTTCAAAGCACGGGAAATAACAAAGCCGTCTCCTCCGTTGTTTCCCGTTCCTATAAGCAGCCCTATTTTTTCATATTTTTCGATTCGCTCACTCAGCGCGTTTGCAGCAGCCTGTCCGGCATTTTCCATAAGGGACTCTTCACTCATCCCAATTGTATTCGTCATATAATCATCTACTTGATACATCTCTTGATTCGTTACAATTCTCATTATGCTGCTCCTTACTGAAACGGAAATGGTTCGTCTGTATTTACCGTTCCTTTTATTTTCGTTATAGTTAATTGTTCTCCTTTCACCCAATCCTCAAACGAGAAAATAAGAGGTTTTGCTTTTCGTCCAATTCCCACAATGACTTGCAATGTCTCCGGTACATATGCCACTGTATGAAGCGTTCCAGCAGAATTCCGGTAATCTTCTTTAAAAATACCGTATTCATCTTCATTAAATAAAGAAAAAGCTTCAAGAGGCGATAGCTTTTTTTCAATATGATCTCGAATATGATCGAGCCTTTCCTTTGACTCTACCAAATGATGACGATTTTCTTCGACCAGCTGATTAAAATGGTTCGTACACCCCATCATCGTTCCTCTTTGTACATGAACGCCTCGTCCAGATGCTTCGACTACTGCTCCCTGTCCGCTGCGGTCGTAAATGGAATAATTAAACGCATGACGGTGCGGTGCCCTTTCTAAAATAGCAACAGCCTCTTCTGTCGTTTCACATGTTTCTAAAATAAACCGAGCAAGCGTACAGCAAATAAATCCGTTCGTTTGACGGCGGCGATTAACAAAATGATAGCCAATTGCTAATCCTTTTTCGTTCATTCCATCCATTCGCCCAATCATTCTTGTTCCAAACCCGACGCTTGCATATCCTTCATTTGGCTGAAAAAGCAAAAATCGACCTTCGTACGTTTTCGGATGATAATCGTAGTTCCGCACATACACGCCGTGCTGCATAAGAGTAGAACATCCCGTTTTCTTCCACTCTTGCTGATATCCGCTGTACTCATGTATAACGTCTTCAAGAGGCCAATCTAAGCCTTCTGCTAAGCCCAATAGCTCATCCCACAGTCCGGGAGCAAATAAGTCGTAATAATGACGAGCTTCTTTTGCTATCGTTTGATAGCTTCGTAATGAACGTTTTCTTCTTTTTTGATGATTTTCAAACAGCTTTGTTCCTTTATGTAATTCCCCTTGCATTTTACCAAGCTCTCGGTAAGAGCCTCGCCCTTGAATAACTTCTACCTGTATTTCTTTCACTTCTATCACTCCAATTTTCCAGTACCTTTATTGTGCAGCAAGCGCTCTATTCTTTGCAACTTTCTCCTCTCATAGAACGCTCTTCCTTTGAATACAGTTATAAAGAAACAGGTCGAAAGATTGAAAAGCATTATCATAAGAGGTGATCATATTGCTAAAGGAAGTTCAGCTAGAGATTCAGCGAAGAATCGCCTATCTGCGCCCAACACAAAAAAATGACGGGTCATTTCGCTACTGTTTTGAAACAGGCGTTATGCCTGATGCGTTTTTAATTATGCTTCTTCGCACCTTTGATTTAGATAAAGAAGTGTTGATTAAACAATTAACCGAACGGATCGTTTCCCTTCAAAATGAAGATGGTCTTTGGACGTTGTTTGACGATGAAGAACATAACTTATCCGCTACTATTCAAGCCTATACAGCTCTTTTATATTCAGGCTATTACCAAAAAAATGACCGGATTTTGCGAAAAGCAGAAAGATATATTATAGATTCAGGAGGCATTTCTCGCGCTCATTTTCTCACAAGATGGATGCTTTGTGTTAACGGCTTATACGAGTGGCCAAAGCTATTTTACCTCCCGCTTTCTCTTTTGCTCGTGCCTACCTATGTACCGCTTAACTTTTATGAACTAAGCACCTATGCCAGAATTCACTTCGTCCCGATGATGGTAGCTGGAAACAAAAAATTTTCACTTACTTCTAGGCATACACCTTCTCTTTCTCATTTAGATGTAAGAGAGCAGAAACAGGAAGCGGATGAAGCTGCTCAAGAATCACGCGCTTCTATTTTTTTAGTCGACCATTTAAAACAGCTGGCTTCTTTACCTTCTTACATCCACAAGCTTGGTTATCAAGCAGCCGAGCGTTACATGCTAGAAAGACTTGAAAAAGATGGAACACTCTACAGCTACGCAACCTCTACTTTTTTTATGATTTACGGTCTTTTGGCTCTTGGCTATAAAAAAGATTCGTTTGTGGTTCAAAAAGCAATTGACGGTATTTGTTCACTACTTAGTACATGCAGCGGCCACGTGCACGTAGAAAACTCCACGTCAACCGTTTGGGATACCGCCCTGCTCTCTTACGCTCTACAAGAAGCAGGTGTACCGCAGCAAGATCCCATGATTAAAGGCACAACTCGTTACTTAAAGAAAAGACAGCATACAAAGCTTGGAGACTGGCAGTTTCATAACCCCAATACAGCGCCTGGAGGCTGGGGATTTTCCGATATTAATACGAATAACCCTGACTTAGACGATACGTCTGCTGCTATTAGAGCTCTTTCTAGAAGAGCGCAAACCGATACAGATTATTTGGAGTCTTGGCAAAGGGGCATTAATTGGCTGTTGTCTATGCAAAACAAAGACGGGGGTTTTTCTGCATTTGAAAAAAATACCGATTCTATTTTATTTACTTATCTGCCGCTTGAAAACGCAAAAGACGCAGCAACGGATCCGGCTACTGCCGATTTAACCGGTCGAGTGCTTGAGTGCCTCGGAAACTTTGCCGGTATGAATAAATCCCACCCTTCGATTAAAGCTGCAGTAAAATGGCTGTTTGATCATCAATTGGATAACGGAAGCTGGTACGGCCGGTGGGGTGTTTGCTACATTTACGGAACGTGGGCCGCTATTACTGGACTCCGTGCTGTAGGAATTTCTGCTTCTGATCCGCGTATCATCAAAGCCATCAATTGGCTCAAAAGCATTCAACAAGAAGACGGCGGATTCGGAGAATCATGCTATAGCGCTTCTTTAAAAAAATATGTGCCTTTACCCTTTAGCACTCCTTCTCAAACGGCTTGGGCTCTCGATGCTTTAATGACAATATGTCCATTAAAAGATCGAGCAGTTGAAAAAGGAATTAAATTTTTACTGAATCCAAATCTTACAGAGCAGCAAATTCATTATCCCACGGGAATTGGTCTTCCTGGACAATTTTATATTCAGTACCACAGCTACAATGATATTTTTCCTCTTCTTGCACTTGCCCACTACGCAAAAAAACATTCTTCATAAAGGGGTTGAGACATGACGAAATGAATCCAATCTAAAGACGAACATATAGGATACATGAGCTCCTATGGATCGCTTGTGACACGGCAGTTGATTTCCGTGCAAGGCTTCGCTTTCCGCGGGAGTCTTCGCCTTGCCCTCCAGTCAACTGCTAGAAAGACTTACACACATGAAACCTATGTTTACCCTAACAAAAAAAATGAACCACGAATCAAACATCTTGATCAATGGTTCGTTTTTCACTTTGTCTAAAATCCTTTTATTCCAGCCTCTTTTTGTACATAAAAGCAGGTTTTTTTAGGAGACAAGTGGAATACCTTTTTAATGTTGGGAAAGAAAGGATGCATCAAATGAATAATGTTTCACCACTTTTAAAAGGAAAAAACGTGATACTAAGAAAACCAAAAGACAGCGATGTACATGACTATCTAGCGTGCAAGCAAACAAAAGAGCTTATTCGTATGTACGGAGGCGATACCCGAAACTTAAAACCTCTTACATTACAAGATGCCAAGCGGCACGTCGAGTACATAAAGTCTCAAAAGCTGAATTGGTGTGTTGAATATCAGCAGCAGTTTGTTGGAGAAGCCCGGCTGACCGTTAACGAGTACGACCGGCGCGCACGGTATGCTATTGGTTTATTCGATTCTTCCGTTTGGAATCAAGGGCTCGGCACTGAAGTTACAAAATTGGTGCTGGCCTACGCATTTGAACACCTTCACTTGCACAGAGTCGATTTACGAGTGCTTGAATACAACCATAGAGCCATTGCTTGTTATGAAAAATGCGGTTTTGTAAAAGAAGGAATAGAGCGTGAAGGTGCTTTTATTGAAGAAGCATTTCAGACAGATATTATCATGAGTATACTCGAACAAGAGTATTATCAGCTTTAGAGGAGAGAATCAGCTGTCATCATCGTACTTCTTTAAAAGTTCGTATAGACCAAGCCTTTTGTGAATAAAGTAACATAACGATATAACCAAAGGAGCCAACAATGACAGCTTATGATTCCTCTTCTTTTGTATTTGTAACCATTGATAAACATGACATTGCTGCTTTTTTACTCATTGATATTATTTGCAGCACCACTATTTATGTAGCATGTAAACATTATCTCCACAATGAGCTTGTTTCCATTGCAAGCAGCGCTCTTTTTCCCATGGTATGTAAGAAGGTTTCTCGACGCTAGCTCAGCTTTTTACCGGTTCTTTTAATGACAGCCAAGTGCGTTCCTTCTGCTGCTGAATCTCTACGGAGTGATTAAAAAATTTAGAAAGATGCGGCTCAGTGAGCTGGTCTTTCGTTTTTCCAGAAGAAAACACTTCTCCTTGGCGCATGCAAAGCGTATGGGTAAAGCAAGGCAAAATTTCTTCTACATGGTGAGTAACATAAATAAGCGTAGGAGCATTTGGCTGCTCTGCCATTTTTGCAATCAGCTGAAGAAGCTGTTCTCGGGCCATTATATCTAGACCTGTACATGGCTCATCAAGTATTAAAAGCTTTGGTGAAGCCATAAGAGCTCGAGCAATTAGCACTCGCTGGCGCTCTCCTTGAGAAAGTGTTCCGTAGGCCTGATTTTGTAAATCTTCGCAATTTAGCAGCTTCATTAATTCTATGGCTTGGTTCATATCTTTTTGCTCCACTTGTTCATATAACCCAATAGATGCAAATTTTCCGCTTAAAATCATTTCTACAACCGTATCGTCATCTCGAAACCGCTGTTGAAGCGAAGAGCTTACCCATCCAATTTCTTTTCTGAGCTCAGACAGATTTGTTTCTCCAAATTTCCTTGAAAGAACTTCTACTTCCCCTTTTGTAGGTCAGATATATCCGTTGATGATATTTAAAAGCGTCGTTTTTCCGGAACCATTTAACCCAAGCAAACACCAATGTTCCCCTTTTTCCACTGACCACGACACGCTTTTTAAAATTTCTTTTTCTGCTCGTTTTACCGAAACGTTGTTAATGTTAATCATGCTAACACTCCTTTACTCTCATTTTTCATTATATATACTATAAAAGAATAATGATTTATCCCATTTGTTAACTTGCTTTTCTTTTTTCATGCCAATTCTTTCAGCCACTTTAATCGATGGATAATTGTGAGGATCTATCAATGATATAATCTTCTGAAATTTCAGCGTATGAAGGCCATAATCTAAACAAGCTTTTGCTGCTTCACTCGCATAGCCTTTTCCCCAGCGGCTGCGTAAAAATAAATAGCCAAGCTCCGGGTCTACCTTGCCGTCTACTTTTTGAAGAACCATGCCGCACTGCCCTAGAAACTCTCGATTCTGTTTATCCTCAGCGATCCACATGCTAATGCCATATGTTTGATAATGCTGCTTCATCCATTGAATCCAGCGATATGTGTCTTGTTCATTTTTAGTAGAAGAATAATACTTCATTGCTTCAGCATCTTCAAATATTTTCATTAAATTGCCTGCATCGCTTTCAGCCATAGCTCGCAGCGTCATTCGCTCTGTCTCAATAATCGTATAAATCCTCTCCTTTCTTCCATTCCAACATCTACTATCTTTATTATCCGCTACTATTTTCTTTTCGTAAAGTTTTCCTTTTTTATTTAAATGAAACAGAAAAAAGGCACCAAAAAAGGCTGCTACACACAGCCCTTTAATCTGGATCACACGTTTTCCCGTACCGTAATACGTTATATATAGCACGTCCATCACTTGCAGATGTTTCTGTATATTGAATTGGCAGCAGTGAAAAAATAACATAATAGACTGAAAAATAAACAAATTGATAGCAAAATATATCTTCAGGCAGAATATTAGCCATAATTAATCCATTTATTATAAAAATAGTAAGTAAATTAAACAGTACACCGCCCGCATACACCACTGCATGGGAAAAGCGACTGTCGTTCTTAAGATTTTCATATTTACAAAACGAGTCTAGAAAATAGACTGACTTAATTTTAAACTTCCCCATTTTAAGAATCGTTTTCCCCCGCCCAATAGTAAAATCGACCTTCCCTCCGAAAATAATTGCCATGACGGAATGCCCCAGCTGATGAACAAATGATACAAGTGGCAATACAAGACAGAATGACCACACAAACTTTGGAAGATCATTTAACCCAAACACGTTTATCCCTCCTTTTTGTTTCTTCTCTCTACTTTTCCTCCCCGTTTTTACTTAAAACTACATTTAAATTCTTTTTTTTAAACTCATACGAAATAACTAGCATCCACATCATTTCTTATAACCTAGATAAAACCCAATGTATGTAACTTATGAAAAATACATTTTCCGAAAAACAGTTGGAGTCACGTTTTCTTGTTCTTTGAAGCGCTTGATAAAATAGCTTGGATGTTCATACCCTACTTGTCTTGCTATATCTTGTACAGAGATTTGGTTGTTTTTAAGCAGCAGTTTCTTTGCTTTTTGAATTCGGACGCGCGTTACGTATTCAAACGGCCGGATACCAAGAGATTGTTGAAAAAGCAAACACGTATACTGCTCTGTTACGTTGAGCTGCTTCGCCAGTACTTCTAGCGTTAACGGCTGATGATAATATTCCTCAATATAGCGAAGGACTGGGTTTAGCTGAGTAATTTGCTGCAAGCGACTTTTGCTTTCTATATATACGCTGTCTTGGCGCAGTTTCAAAATGACGCTATATAGTAGTTCAGAGCACTTCATGGTGCTAGAGGTATGATTTTCTTCTAACAAATTCATTAGCTCTTGCAGCATCCTATAAAGGCTTTCAGCATGTGTAAGGACGATTTTTCCGGAATTAATAAATTGAAGAGAAAGCATGATATCATCAATTACACTTCCATTAAAAGAAACCCAGCATACTTGCCATTCGCTTGTAATGGGGTAGTATTCGTGCGGAACATGCGGCGTCAGAAACATCCCTTCATTTTCTTTTATAATATAAACCTCATCGTTTACACGAAGCTCGCCTCTTCCTTTTATACATTGAATCCATTGATAATCAGGAAACTCTCCCTGACGTTTAATATGCGTTTGATGTCTCCAGCTTCCAGCGCTTGTAGCATAGAATGGCAGTTTCATATCTTCATCTGAAAGAGCCGGAAAGTACATACGGTCCACATTACTTCCTCCTTTTTATGTGAATATAGTTATATTATCATGAAAATAATTAGATTGATAAGGTTTTCAGAAAACGTTATCATTTTCATATAAACTAATAACCTAGTAATCTAGAAATGAGGGATCGACATGTTAAAAACCGGCAAAAAATTTAATTATACAGCACCTGCAAACGGATACCCTGAATGGAATAACAACCCTGAAATTTTTCAATTGAACCGTTCGAAAGCACACGCTTTACTAATGCCTTATCAAACGGTCGAAGAGGCCTTAAAAAATGATAGAAAATCTTCTGTTTACTACCAAAGCTTAAATGGAAGCTGGTACTTTCATTTTGCTGAAAATGCGGATGGCCGCGTCAAAAACTTTTTCGCTCCTGAATTTTCATATAAGAAATGGGACTCTATTTCAGTTCCTTCACACTGGCAGCTGCAAGGATATGACTATCCTCAATATACAAACGTGACATACCCTTGGGTTGAAAACGAAAACCTCGAACCTCCTTTTGCACCGACTAAATATAACCCTGTCGGTCAGTACGTCCGTACTTTTACACCTAAATCAGAATGGGAAAATCAGCCGGTGTACGTCAGCTTCCAAGGCGTCGAATCTGCTTTTTACGTCTGGGTTAACGGTGAGTTTGTTGGATACAGCGAAGACAGCTTTACTCCAGCTGAATTTGATATAACTTCTTATCTTCAAGATGGTGAAAATACGATAGCAGTAGAAGTATATCGCTGGAGTGACGCAAGCTGGCTTGAAGACCAAGATTTTTGGCGAATGAGCGGCATCTTCCGAGATGTGTATCTGTACTCTACTCCACCGGTTCACATCTATGACTTTAGCGTTCGTTCGTCTCTTGATAACAACTACGAAGATGGTGAACTTAGCGTTTCAGCTGATATTTTAAATTACTTTCAGCACGATACTCAAGATCTAACATTTGAAGTCATGCTGTACGACGCGAATGGCCATGAAGTACTACAAGCTCCGCTGCAAACAAATGTAAGTGTGAGCGATCAATATACAGCGTCCTTACGTACACACATTAAAAGCCCTGCAAAATGGAGCGCAGAAAGTCCTAATTTGTATACCCTTGTACTCAGCTTAAAGAATGCTGCTGGTTCTATTATCGAAACGGAAAGCTGTAAAGTCGGCTTCCGTACGTTTGAACTAAAGAATGGCCTTATGACAATCAACGGCAAGCGTATTGTACTTCGAGGAGTAAATCGCCACGAATTTGATTCAGTAAAAGGCCGTGCAGGCATCACACGCGAAGACATGATTCACGATATTTTGCTGATGAAACAGCATAATATTAACGCGGTGCGTACATCCCATTACCCTAACGATTCAGTATGGTATGAGCTGTGTGATGAATACGGACTGTACGTGATTGATGAAACCAATTTAGAAACGCACGGAACGTGGACTTATTTACAAGAAGGCGAACAAAAAGCCGTTCCAGGAAGCAAGCCAGAATGGAAAGAAAACGTACTAGATCGCTGTCGTTCGATGTACGAACGTGACAAAAACCACCCTTCTATTATCATTTGGTCGCTTGGCAATGAATCATTTGGCGGAGAAAACTTTCAGCATATGTATACTTTTTTTAAAGAGAAAGATTCCACGAGACTTGTTCATTATGAAGGAATCTTCCATCACCGCGACTATGATGCTTCTGATATAGAAAGCACGATGTACATTAAGCCAGCAGATGTAGAGCGCTATGCTTTAATGAATCCGAAAAAACCTTATATTCTGTGTGAATACAGTCATGCGATGGGTAATTCTTGCGGAAATCTATACAAATACTGGGAGCTGTTCGATCAATATCCAATCTTGCAAGGCGGTTTTATATGGGACTGGAAAGATCAAGCTCTTCAAACAACAGCAGTAGACGGTACTTCTTACTTAGCTTACGGCGGAGATTTTGGTGATACGCCTAACGACGGCAACTTCTGCGGAAACGGCTTAATCTTTGCTGATGGGACAGCTAGCCCGAAAATTGCAGAAGTAAAAAAATGCTATCAGCCTGTAAAGTGGACAGCAGTAGACGCTTCTAAAGGAAAATTTGCCGTTCAAAACAAACACCTGTTTACAAACTTGAACGCCTATGATTTTGCTTGGACTGTTGAAAAAAACGGTGAACTACTTGAAAAACATGCGTCTCTTTTAAATGTAGCTCCTGATAGTGCAGACGAACTGACGCTTTCTTATCCTCTTTACGAGCAAGAAAACGAAACTGATGAATTTGTTTTAACTCTTTCTCTCAGATTATCCAAAGATACAGCCTGGGCTTCAGCTGGATATGAAGTGGCGTACGAACAGTTTGTACTGCCTGCCAAAACCGCTGTACCTTCAGTAAAAGCTGTTTATCCTGCTTTATCAGTTGACCAAAACGAACAAACGCTGACGGTTACAGGAACTAACTTCACGGCTATTTTTGACAAGCAAAAAGGGCAGTTTATCTCTTACAACTATGAGCATACCGAGCTGCTTGCATCGGGTTTCCGTCCGAACTTTTGGCGCGCAGTCACCGATAATGACCTCGGCAATAAATTGCATGAAAGATGTCAAACGTGGCGTCAAGCAAGTTTAGAGCAGCACGTGAAAAAAGTAAGTGTTCAACCGCAAATTGACTTTGTTATCATTTCGGTTGAGCTAGCTTTAGACATCTCTCTTGCTTCTTGCTATGTAACGTATACGCTATATAACGATGGTGAAATGAAGATTGAACAATCTTTAGCACCTTCTGAGGCAATGCCTGAAATTCCTGAAATTGGGATGCTGTTTACGATGGATGCGGCTTTTGATTCTTTAACATGGTACGGCAGAGGCCCTCATGAAAATTATTGGGATCGTAAAACTGGCGCTAAGCTTGGCCTTCATAAAGGCAGTGTAAAAGAGCAAGTTACACCGTATTTACGCCCTCAAGAATGCGGAAACAAAACGGACGTTAGATGGGCAACTATTACAAACGATCAAGGACGCGGCTTTTTACTAAAAGGTTTGCCAACAGTCGAGCTGAATGCTTTACCTTACTCACCTTTTGAACTGGAGGCTTACGATCATTTTTACAAATTGCCGTTAAGCGATTCCGTAACCGTGCGGGTTAACTACAAGCAAATGGGTGTTGGCGGAGACGACAGCTGGGGAGCTAAAACACACCCTGATTACACACTATACGCCAACCGCTCGTATACAAACACCTTTACGCTAAAACCTCTATAAAAATAAAAAGGACTTTCAAATGAAAGTCCTTTTTACTTATGATGTCACCTCTGGCTTTCGCTGAGAAAGCAAAAATACCGTAGCGATAATAAGAATTGTACCTAGCCACTCCGTCCACCCAAAAGTCACATGAAGCCATAGAACAGATAGCGCGGCTGCTGACAAAGGCTCTGCTGACGCAAGAACAATGGCTTCAGAAGCGCTAATGTGCTTCAAACTTTCCAAGTAGCAATAAAAGGCAATGAGCGTTCCAAAGATAATCACAAATAGCACCGCACACAGCGACAATAGCGACCACTCACCGGCTATATGCCACGGCGGATGAATAAATGAAAAACTTACGCCACCTATTACCATTCCCCAGCCTACTACTTCAACTGAGCTCCATTTTGCAAGAAGACGTTTAGGCTGAAGCGTATAAAAAGCAGACGTCACGGCTGCCCCGATCCCCCAAAACAACCCCCATCCTGTAATAGACAGCTCGTTAAAATTTCCGCTTGTTGCAAGAAAAAATGTCCCCGTTATGACGAGCGCAACAGAAATCATTTCTACTTTCACCGGCCACTTTCTTGCTTGCACGGCTAAATAGCCAATAATAAATATTGGCGACGTATATTGAAGCACTGTAGCTGTAGCAGCGTTTCCTGCTTCAATAGCTGCAAAGTATGTATACTGCACGCCGAGCATACCGATTACACCAAACAAAAGCAGCGAAGTCCTCTCTTCTTTTGTTTTCCAAATTGCAAAAATATTGCGCTGCTTAGAGGCTATTGCCAAAAGCAGCAATCCAGATACTAACATACGAACGACGACCAGCCACTCTGCGTTAAAACTCTTATGCTGAAATAAATATTGAGCTACCGTGCCAGATACTCCCCACATCGTGGCACCAATGATTACAAGCAGCAGCCCCCACGCTCTTTTAGATGAAGTTTGAACTCCTTCCACTTACCATTCCTTCTCTCTTTTTCATATATATTTAACTTACCTCCCTCCGCATTAACGGTCAATAGCAAAAAAAGTCGAAGCAATATGCTTCGACTTTTTTAAATGCTTTTATGAAGTAATTTCTTGAGTAAAGGAAATAGCACATCGGGAAGTTCTTCGATGTTTGGTACTAGAATACTATATTTGCCGTACATATTTTGAATGGTTTTCTTCTGTCCTTCATCAATTTCCCCGTTGGATAAAAAGACGTTGATAACTTCAATTCCGTGCTTGCGTGCTTCTAATACCGCTTCGTGCGTATCTACAATACCATTTTGTTCATATCCCATAGCGGCTGGTTCACCGTCTGAAAACACAAGTAAAAACTTTTGCTGCTCAGAACGCTGAAGCAAGCGACGTGTCATATGGCGAATGGCAAATCCATCACGGTTGTCTTCTTCAGGCTCAAGCTGCATAATTTCAGGACCGCTTTTACGCTTTAATGATGCTTGAAAGTCCATCACCGTCTGCAGGTAGTTAGGCTGGCTTGTTTCAGTAGCATCATTTGTATCTTCCCAAAATCCAACAATTTGATGAGGCACCATAACAGACTTTAACGCTTCATGAAATAGCGTAATCCCGAGCTTCGTTTCATCCATTTTGTCGTACATCGATGCCGAACAGTCAACTAGAAGAGAAAACACAGCATCAATTTGGGCAGAATCTTCATCTTTTTTATAAAACAAACGAGGATTATCATCCGTCCATAGTTTTAGAAATTTTTTATTTAATCGGCCAAAGTGCAGCTCGCTTCTAGGTAGCGTTTTTTTATGTTCAAGCGTTTTTTCAATCATTTGCTTTAATTTTTTTTGATACGATGCAATGATTTTTTTATTCTCATCATACTGAACAACGTGATCGTCGCTTGGAAGTTTAGAATCTACAAAAACAGCATAGGCATGCTTATTTTCTTTCCCATACTCATAATCCGCTTCCCCGTCTTTTTCCGGATGCGTTTGCTCCATGGCTTCGATTTGAGAGTAATCGTTCCGGGATGTTTTTTGAGAAGATCCTTGCACCATGCCCATTGCTTGATCTCCATCGTCGCCTTCACGAACCCCATCGCCTAACATATCTGTTTTTGAACCTTGATCCATATCAAACTGCAGAAAACTTTGCGTCGCTTCACTTGTCTCTCGATGCCACATTTCCATTTTCTCTTCGTGAATGTCTTCATCTCCGTCTTTTTCATGCTCTAAAATATCATCGTTCACTAATGAATCTTTGCGTTTTAAATCTTCAAATGTTAACCCTTCTTCTAACTGATCATACTGAAGTTCAGCCAAGAAGAAATAAGTATTAAGCATATCTTTTTCGATAATATCATCAAAAACATCTACGAGTTCAAGGCAGATGCGCGATACGTCTTTTGTTGTTTTCGCTTCATATACATTTGTTAGCTGTCTGCGAATAAAAGGCATCGCTAAGTTAATCGATTCACTCATTGAAGGAATTTCTTCAAACGGATTTTCAGCCGTTAATAGCAAGTAAATGCCGTTAAAAAGTGCATCCGTGTACACACTTTTTGTTAAATTTGCGCTCATTTGTGTGGCAAAATATTTTCTATAGAGCTGCCTTCTGACGGCGAAGGCTTTTTTCGTTCCAGGACGTTCGCGTTTGCATACTTCTTCTAAACGAATATCTTCAAACAGCATAAACAGCTGCTTAGCTAAGCTAGGTACCGACGTTTTATTTATTTTCTTTAAATATGCATTAATTTCTTTGAAGTTTGAATGCTTATAGCTTCCAATACTTCTTAAAAATACATCACTTTTTAAGCCGTACACTTTGTCTTCTTCTGGACGGTTATCCCAAAAGTGACTGAGATAAATAATGCCGTGTACAGGATCATAATAAGATGAAACGCGATACTCTACTTCAATTTCATCATTTTTTGTTAATGTTTTCGTTAAATCTGCCAGCTCCATATAGAGAAAGGAATCTACATTTTTGTCGTTAAATTTAATAAATCGCATAGCGCCACTCCTTACTCAAATAATGTTTCAGCAATATTTTGAATGGCGGCTTTTTCCCTTTCATCTTCTAGCTTTTCAATAATACCGCGTTTAATCGCGCGAAGAGGCGGCATATAAAGAGCTAAATCACACGTATCAATAAGCGCACGAATAGACGCAGCTTCTTCTGATACATGGCCGCTTTGAACTTGAGTAATTAAATCTGCAGAGAGCGTGACAAATTTATCAATTAATTTTTCGTCTTTTAACTGAGACTGAGACATTAGAACTTGCTTTAAGCTGCTCCCTTGAATATATGGCACTTCAATGACAACAAAACGATTTTTTAACGCTTCGTTTAATGGAACAGTCCCAACATACCCTTCGTTAATAGCCGCTACTACGCCGAATGTTTGCTGACCGCGCACTACATCTCCAGTGAATGGGTTTGTAATCATTTTCCGGTAGTCAAGTACCCCGTTTAAAATAGGAAGCGTTTCAGGTTTCGCCATGTTAATTTCATCAATATATAATAAATGGCCTTTTTTCATTGCCTGAATAACAGGTCCTTCTACAAACTCGATACCTGTTTTCCCTTCTTGTTCAGAAATTGTTTTAAAGCCAAGCAGCGCTTCTGCATCTAAATCCACCGAGCAGTTAACGCTATGCATCGGCTGAGAAAATAAATGCGACAGCGTTTCAGCAAGCTTTGTTTTACCTGAACCTGTTGGCCCTTTTAAAAGTACGTTTTTCCCTAGTGATAAGGCAATAATGGCATCTTCTAAAATATCTGCTTCTTCTGCTGTATAGCCCCCTTTTCCGATTAATAGCTGATCAGCATGAGACAGATTTTCATATTTACGATTCGCTAAAAGCGAAAGAACCTCTTTTGGTAATGATAATTGTGATAATTGAATTGACATAACAAAAAATCCTTTCTTTCTACATACTTTCTATAGTTTACTAAAAAACATTCTTCTTCTCAAAGAATTGCTTTACCTATGCGTTTCTCTAAAGTTTCCGGTAGAAAAATCCCCGTCTTTAAACATATATTCAGTAAAAAAAAGTAGGTTATTCACCTACTTTTTTACGATTTTATAGTTTTTATGATTAACGACTGTTTTCATGGATTCGCCTGTTTCAGCATCTTTTCCAAAATCTACGATAACCGAATTGTCTCGCACTACCATAACAATTCCTTTAAATCCTTTATAGTCGCCTTTTTTAGGCTGAATCGTATCGCCAACTTTAGCTGCCTTGACTTTAGGTGCTTGTTCTTCTGTACCTTGTGTATTTTCTACGTCCATCATGACCCCACCTTTTCCAATTTACCGTGTTTTTTATAAGTGAAAACACAATTTAATTTACTTTTTGTTGAAAATACTTAGTTTATTTTCCCACAAACGTCCATGGTTAAACACCATGTGTTTGTCCATTTTCATTCTGCAAACAAACGCTGTATTTTTTATTATGTATGTAGCTGTTTTTTGTAAGAGCACATCCTTGTTCTATCATAACATTTTCTGTTTCCTTCGAACACCAATTACCCTTTAGTTTTTTAAAAAAATGACAAATTACACGGAATTATGTCGAATTTCATATGATTTTCTTTTTAGTATGATAAGCTATATATCGTATTTTAAGCATCTTTTATCTATTACATACGATTTTTGATAAAAAAACCGAAACTTTTATCCACAAATTGCGTTGATTAAATGAAAGGGGGAGAAAATGGCACAACAGCATAACTTTGAACACATTTATAAACAGCACATGCATGATTTGCTGCGCTATCTTCTCTCTCTTACTCGCAGAAAAGAATCAGCGGAAGATTTAATGCAGGAGACCTTTTACCGGGCACTTTTACACTTAGAAACGTATAAAGGCGAGGAAGTAAAGCCTTGGCTGTTCAAAATTGCTTATCACGCCTTTATTGACTGGTATCGAAAAGAAAAAAAACGCCCTACTGTCGAAATAGAAGAATGGCACTTTACTCCTCAGCCAAGTGCTGAAGAACAAGTGATGATTCAAAGTGAAATCGACGGCTGGCTTTCTGATGTATCTGCTTTGCCTCCGGCTAAGCAGAATATTGTACTGTTACGAGATTATCATGGCTTCACATATGAAGAGATTGCAGAAATGACTGGCTTTACTCTGTCAAAAGTGAAAATGGACTTGTATCGTGGTCGTCAACAATTGAAAAAAAGAAAGGAAGAGGACGGATGAGCTGTCAGGATATGAAGCATCAATGGGAAAAATATAAAAACGGCACTTTGACAGACAAAGAAGCAGAAACACTTGAACAACATACGGAAAATTGTGAAGCATGCTCAGCTCATTTAGAGCACTTGCTAACTGAAGATGAACCGTTATCGCCAACTCCATCAACTACTTCACTAAATGACGATACGATGTTGGATAATAAAAAAGTGAAAAAGTCCATTTATATGGCCAAATGGAAGCAGCGCCTTTCAAATGTGACAACTGTCATTAGCTCTGTCGTTCTGCTATGGATGATTGGCAGCTTTTTATCCATTGTATATTATCATCAATCAAAAACCGAATACATAAACAGCGTCAATCAAGCAGCTATCGAATCTGCTTTTCCGAACGTTCATATACGTGAAACCACTTCTGATACACAGTCCTTTTTCCGAATGCAGTCGCAAATGGAAGCTTATAAGCAAATTGGACGTGAAGAGCAGGCCATTGGGACGTTTACATTTCATCAGCTGTTTAATAAAACGAGCGGTGTAGAAAAAGAATTTTCCGGCGGTAAATACGACCTTAACCTTTCCTTTGTCTATCCTGATCAAAAAAAACTAAAGCTACATGCAAAAGAGTATAAGGAATGGACGAATGAAACATGGAATGCATTAGAAAACCTACCAAAAGGAACGGTAAGCGAAGTGGCTATTTCTTTTGATAATACGTATTCGCTAAAAGAAGTTCAGCAAAAAATGAATGCCATCGACAGCCGTGATTTTTCTACCTCTTGGTACGCGCTTAATACAGGGAACGAACAAAAAACAAGCACAAAAGATGAGCCATTAATTGACTTAACATCAACATTTGGCTTTCCAGAGTTTTTAGACTTGCCTTACGAGCACAAAGGAAATCAAACGCACTCTACTAGCAAGTCGAACGTTTTAAATATGATGAAACTATTAGCCGATAATGAAGAAACAGTCCAAAAAGTTCGTCAGCTAGACCATTCCGATTTGTTGCTAAAGCAGCGATATTCTTATGTAAAGAAACATGGGGTCGGTGTGTACGGCGTTGTGATTACAGGACCTACCAAAAAGCTGCTGAAATTAAAAAATGATCCGTCTATCACCTACGCGTCACTTGGAGATGTAGAGCTATGGAATTGGTTCAACCGCCCTTCATCCGGCACGTTAATGAATCAGTAACAAGCACTTGAAAACAAGTGCTTGTTTTTATTTCTTCGTTAATTCTTCAAACCTTTCTACAGCTTCGCTTTTATCAAATGAACTAAACCATCGATAGTCTTGGTCATCTAAAATACGATAGTGCTGACTAATCATATTTTGCTGCAGACGAAAAGAACCTTCTTTTTGAATCTCTTTCCACCATACTCTTCCTCCGAGCGTTTTATCTTTTGGAGAAGATACGCCGTTATGAGCAATGATTTCTACTACTTCTAAGGGGACGTCTCCTAAAACCGATTGAAGGATTTCACTGTCACGAAACAAACCGCATACTGCAACAGTGGTCGTCCACCCTGCTTCCGTGCGCCCTTTTTCAATTTGAACCAATGTTTTTTTTGAAATACCAATAACTTCAGCCATTCTGTCTTGTGAATAGTTTCTTTCTAAACGAATTAATCGTATTTTATCCGATACGGATTTAATGACTTCTTGTTTATCCATTTTTACAGCCCTTTCTTTCTATACACGCACATGTCTTTAGTGTAATATTACACCTAATTAAAGAAGAGTTTCAAGCGTTTCCCTTCATCACAAAACGGGGAAATATACTGAAATGGTTTTTGTATACTAAAACAATTAAAAGGAGTTGAGAATATGTAATGTACATCATTGTATGGACTATGCTTGTACTATACGCCTTTCTGCTAGCTCCGGGAGCAAGCGCCGCTGATGATATGCTGTTTAAAAACCTTGTCACAGGAAATTTTCAACAGGTAGATCCGCTCGTAGTCATGGTATTCTCTTTTCTAGGGCTTTTCCCAGTATTATTCATGGTAATGATTTGTAAAAAAGATACGTACAAACTGCCTGGATGGCCATTTTCTCTCCTATCATTTGCGCTTGGAGCTTTTTCTCTTTTGTTCTATTATCATTGGAAAGGACAAAAAGTTCGAACACGTTCGCGTATTCCTTCACGTTTCATTGCCATCATTTCTTCTCGTCTATGGATTGGACTATGCTTAGCACTCACGATTGCTGGTTACGTATACGGACTATCCATAGGTTCAATAAGAGCTTATGAAGATGCTTTTATGCAGTCACAGCTTGTTAGCGTGATGACCGCTGATTTTTTTGTTTTAACGTGGCTTTCTTATTCCGTTATGACAAAAGAAAAGATAGCATCCCGGCCTTACCTTCTCTTATGTTTCATTCCAGTTGCGGGCCCTTTTTTTATTTTGTTACGGCATAACCGCCAAGATGTTAGAGAAGAAAAACTTTAAATAAAAGTCTTGCGTTCCATTCATTATTCCGTTATAATCATTTCTTGTACGATGAAAGTTGATTAATTAGAAAACATTTATATATCGGCATTTTATTTACATTTGTTATACATACCTGCGCTGTGCGTATACTCATGTTGTCTTAAACCTTTGAGTGTTAAAAGGGAGCTCAAAATTTAGCTGCAGATAGCACGCCCTTCTTGGGACGCTAAACCCGGCTATGAGGGCACCCACCTAGTAGATCTGGGTATTTAAGACACTTAGGGTTACGGCAGTGCGGGCTTATTTTTTAGTTAGCTGTAGCTAGCTTTTTTTATTTTTTTATTTATTAGTTTACATAATTATTTTATTGTTAACTTATATTTTTTTTAGACATGTATGTTTTATTTATCTTCGATTGAGGAACATAAAAAGTAATAAAGGAGATGGATAAAATGAATGAACAAAAAATTGCTAAAAAAGTAAATGAAGTATTAGAAGGAAATCGTGTAGGAACATTAGCCACAGTTGTAAACAACAAACCCCACTCTCGCTATATGACATTTTTCAGCGATGAAGATGGTATCGCTCTTTACACACCAACAAATATCAATACACATAAGGCAGAAGAAATCGAAGCCAATCCGAACGTGCACGTACTATTGGGCTACAGCGGCGAAGGATATGGCGATCAATACTTAGAATTATCCGGGACAGCTGTTCTTCGTACCGGTGATCAATTAAAAGGACGTATATGGAACGATCACATGAAAGAATGGTTTGACGGTCCAAATGACCCTGAGTATGTTGTTCTGGAAATTACACCAAACGAAATTCGCTTTATGAATGAAGGCGAAGAAACTCCTCAAACCGTTCAGCTATAATAAAAAAGCGCACACTGTGCGCTTTTTTTATTTTCCTACCGCTTCTTTCAATTGAGCTGCTTTTTCTTTTGGAGACGCTGCTAAGCTAATCGCGGTAATAATAGAAACACCATCTGCACCTGCTTCTACTACTTGTTTGGCATTTTCAGGCGTGATGCCACCGATTCCTACAATTGGAAAGTCAATATTCTGGTTTCGCACTTCTTCAATTAATTTTGTACCTTGCACTGCTTTTGCGTCTTTTTTTGTAGAAGTAGGAAAAACAGGTCCCATTCCTACATAATCCGCCCCGTCTTTTATCGCTTGCTGCAGCTCTTGTAAATTATGAACAGAGACGCCCACAATTCCTTTTCCTATTTTTTCTCGAACAATATGAGCTTTTTCATCTTCTTGTCCAATATGAACGCCATCTGCTTGTAAGCGGATCGCTAAGTCAAGATCATCATTCACAACAAAAGGAACGCTGTGCTGCTGACAAATTTGCTGAAGTTCTTTCGCCAGCTGATATTTCGCTTCTCCTGTTAAGGCACCCTCGCCTTTTTCACGAAATTGAAACACGGTAACGCCGCCTTCAATTGCTTCTTTTAATACTTCTTTCGGATCTTTTTTACAGTTATTGCTGCCCATTATAAAATAAACTTTCAGCAGCTTTTTAATTTCTTCGTTTGTCATTTTCCCGCTCCTTTTAACGTTGATGTACTCTTGCATATGATTCAATATCCTGTCCAGATAAAAGATGAAGCTGATTTAACAGCTCAATTTGAAAGCTCCCCGGCCCTTCTTCACCTTTTTTCGCTGCGGCGATTTCACCTGCCACTCCGTAAAAACTTAAAGCAGCAACACTTGCCTCGACATATTCTTTTTCTACAGCCGCGAAAGCTCCTATAATTGATGTCAGCAGACATCCAGTACCCGTCACCTTCGTAAATAACGGGTGACCGTTGTCTACTGTATACGTTGTGTTTCCATCGGTGATCACATCTTGTTTCCCCGTAATAACAATCACTGTATCTAATTTGTTCGCTGCTTTCTCAGCAAGTTCAATGACGTCTCCTTGCCCTTCTAATGAATCAACGCCTTTAATGAGCCATGACTCGCCTACTACATTCGCAACTTCAGCAGCGTTACCGCGAATAACGGCAATATTTAATTCTTCTACAAGCTGACGTGCCACTTCTGTACGAAACGGTGTCGCTCCGGCTCCTACAGGATCGAAAATAACCGGCACGCCGTTTTCATTTGCTGATTTTCCTGCTATTCTCATCGCTTCTACTTCTTGAGCCGTCAGTGTACCCATATTTAAGACAAGCGCTCCGGCGATTCGAGCCATATCAGCCACTTCTTCCTTCGCATAAGCCATAACAGGTGACGCTCCTATGGCAAGCAGTCCATTTGCTGTAAAATTGGTTACCACAACATTCGTAATATTATGAACAAGCGGACTTGTATCTCTTACTTTTTCTAATTGAGCTGAAATTTTACTAATATCCATGTTCTCTCACTCTTTTCATTTAGTTTTAACACTGCAAAAAAAAGACAAAAAAGCACCTTGCATGCGCAAAGTGCTTTGGTATGTACTCACATTCCCTGCGCTGGCATTATCCAACAGGTTCAAATGGTCAACAGGCGCCCCTGTACTCTCAGCCTGCCCCGCGCAAGCTCCCATACTATTTATTACTACGTTTAAAGTTTACTATTAACTTTTTTTATTTGCAACCATTTCACTGTTTTGCCCATAAAATAAAGCTTCGTTATAGGCTGAGTGGTGTTGTAAATCTTACAGCTTTACTAAAAGCATCATTAAAAGACCTCCAGTAAACTACTGGAGGTCTTCTATCTCCTAAAAATTCTATTATTTCTCTTGAATCGCTTGATTTCTCACAGCTGTTTTTCGGTCCTTCCCTGCTCTTAAAGATAAAAGAAAACAAAGCAGCAGTACAAGTGCAGCTGATACGTACGGATAATTAACGTTTATATCAAAGAGAAAGCCTGCGACAACGGGTCCAATAATATTCCCAAGACTTGTATAAGCAGAATTTAGTCCGGCTACATACCCTTGGTCGTCTTGTGCCATCATCGACATTTGCGTGCTTATTGCCGGACGTAAAATATCTGTTGCTAAAAAGACGATAAATGTTACAACAATAATAAGCCAGTACGTGTGCACAAATAGCGTAAGTAAAATAAAAAGTCCCGTCATCATCAAGCAAAACGAAATGACTCTTTTTTCACCGAACTTATTTAAAATCCAGCCAAAAATCGTAACCTGCACAACAGCCCCTGCAATAGAGCCAAACGTAATAACAAACGCAATATCTTTTGGCGTAAAGCTAAATTTATGATCAACAAATAGTGAAAAGATCGTTTCATAATTGGATAATCCAAACGATGTCACAAAAACGATAATTAAACTTAAAAAATAAGGTTCTTTGTAGGAATTCATAAGCTGCAGTAGCAGCCGATCTTCTTTTGGATTCTCATTGTTTGAAACAGCATGATCTTGTACAGGACGAGACTCCGGCAAAACAAAAAGCGTAATCACTGCAGCCAAGCCTCCTGCTACTGCGGCCATGTAAAACGGCACGCGCATGCCGTATTCAGCTAAAAAGCCTCCAATACCGGGCCCGATAATAAATCCTGTTGTAATCGCTGCCGTCACATAGCCCATTCCTTTAGCGCGTTCTTTAGCAGACGTCACGTCCGCTGTATAGGCCATAACAGCAGGCATAATAAGCGCGGCCCCGACCCCACCTAGCATTCTGGATACAAATAATAAAAGAGGTGTACTCACTGAACCAAAGAACCATTCAGACAGGGCAAAAACAATCATTCCCGCTACAATAATTTTCTTTCTCCCTAACGAATCGGATAATCGCCCCGCTAAAGGCGAAAACAGAAATTGAGTTAGTGAAAACACCGCTACTAAAAGCCCCATCACGCTGCCGTTGATATGAAGCTCCGTCATATAGGTTGGCATAATTGGAATAACGAGACCGATTCCCGTAAAGATAATAAAAATATTTAGCATGAGCAGCAAAATCGCCGCTCGATTTCTTAACAATAATGACATATAAACCTCCTGATTACAAAAATACTGAACGTTCGGTCTATAAAAATACAAAATAATGAGGGATTACTCATTGCCACAATAAGCATCCCCGCTTATTTAAGAAGACCTTGCTATAATTCCGTTTAAAAATACATCGATTGCTGAATGGTAAAGCTGCAGGGCATTTTCCGTACTCGTTTTTCGAGACATGCGGCTCATTCCAACAAACAGCCCTTCTAAAATTACTGCAAGCTGCTCTGCATTTTTATGAGAAAACTCGCCTTCATCGATGCCCTGTTGCAAAAGTTCCCGGTTAAACTCCACGTGTCGTTTCACCATCTCATCAATTCGCTCTTCGATGTCGCTGCCCTTTTCCTCGTTGTTAAAAAACTCATCGGCAGCTTTCGTAAGAGGATGATTCAAATCATCTAAAATGATTTGCTCCGCTATTCCAAAAAGCTTATCTCTTGTTGTTTTGTAAAGAGACTCTCTTTCTTTCCAGTTTCGTTCCCACTCAAGATCCCATTCGTCTATTAAATAAAGAAAAAGCCCTTCTTTACTTTTAAAGTGATAATAAATATTCCCTTTACTGCTTCCCGTAGCTTCTACAATTTCTTCAATAGATGTAGCTTTATAGCCTTTTTGAGAAAACAATGCTTTAGCGGCATCTGCCACTTTTCTTTTGGTTTGTTCACTTTGAAGCTTTTTTTTATTCAAGCTATTTCCACCGCCCCGTACATTTATTATTTATACTGAACATTCGTTTTGTATTATCTGACACCTATACTACATAGGAAAAACCTTTTTGTCTAGTGAGAAAACCTAGTTTATACCTTTTTATATGAATCATTACCAAAACAAAGCCTCCTAAAAAGGCTTTGCCTAAAAAGCTTACTTGCTAACAGGATAAATGACCGCTGCTTGCCCGCACAGTTTGCATACAAATAAACAAATCATCTGCGCCTTCTTTCCTGTCTTTTACTCATTCAATTTCTTTGTCATAAACACACTGTATGGATCTTCTTTGTAGGTAGAAAACGGTTCGCACTCGTAAAATCCAAAACTGGCGTATAGCTTTCTAGCCGGTTCAAAAGCGGGTGCGGATCCTGTTTCTAAGCTTAAGCGTCGGTACCCTCGTTTTTGCGCTTCATTTATTATGTACTGCAGCAGCTCTCTAGCAATTCCTTTCCGTAAATGAGCGGTAGCTGTTCGCATCGATTTAATTTCTCCGTGGTGCTCATCTAACTCTTTTACAGCTCCGCACCCTGCTAGCTGACTTCCTTCCCACACGCTCCAAAACGTAATATGACGTTGTTTTAAACTTTCAATATCTAGAGCATGAATACTTTCAGGGGGGGAATGTAAGTTCATTCCTTGAAGGTGAGAACTTACTAGCTCAATAACTTCATTGTTCGTTAAGTGGTCTCTTTTTATTTTAATCATCTTCTCTTCCTTCCTGCTACTAAAGGGTGGTCAACTACAAACCGACTTATGAATACATTCACTGTCGACCTTTAAAAATCCTTTTATACACTCCCTTCTTTTTCTCCAGTTATTAAAACAGACTTTGCCAAGCAGATGTTTCATACATTGTTAAACGGAGGTGAAATTCGTTGAAGAAAGTTTTATTTTGTCTTGTCCCTCTTTTGTTTTTATTATCCGCCTGCTTTAGTGATCCTGTTCAAGATGATTTAATCGATTATAACAATCAAGATTTAAAGAAAGCCGCTCAGCTTGAAAAAGAGGCGATTGACGCATACGATTCCGTTACAGGCGCTAACTACACAAGTGACGCTGTTATGTACGATACGATGACGAGTGAAGTCATTCCTACCTATCGTAAATTTGTTGACGAACTGGAAAACATCGATGTAGAAACCGACGATCTTCGAAAGGTTCATGAAGGCTATATAAAGGCTGCCAATACCCAGTATAATGCTTTTATTAAAATTGTCAGTGCTTTGGAAAAGCAGGACCGCAACCTTATTGCTGAGGCAAACGCTATGCTTGATGAAGCACGAAAAGGTATACGCGATTACAATGCAGCTATTAAAAAGCTGGCTAAAGAACATGATGTAAAAATTGAAGAACCAAAAACACAGCGCGAAAACAGCCTATAGTTTTGATGCAAAAAGAAGGTCTCTAAAAACAGTAAGAGACCTTCTTTCGTATGATGTTTCAATTTCTCCACGTTCGTTCAATAAATGAAGAAGAATATCAGGAAATATTGCTTAACGATGCATAATAAGAGGCAATAATGTCTTCATCTGAATGCGGAATTCCGTTTCCTTTTACAAGCTGAGCGCCGTTAATACAGCCGCTTGTAAGTAAAATAATATCATTCGCCTTTCCCAAAGAAAGCGACTTTAATACTCCTTCTGTTCGAGTAGGGGCGCGGTGAATATTACTTGCGCTCGGATTCGAAAAACCTGTCATCACTTGATCTACAATTACGTTGGGATCATGATAACCTGGGTGATCAACCGTTACGATAATTTCATCAGCTTTTCCTTCAATGGTACGCGCCATTTTAGGCATTTTATTAAAATCTCGAATGCCGATCCCTGCAATCATGACAATCAGCTGGTTATACTCCATCTTTTTTACTTCTTCTACCAAACGCGTAAGGGCAACGGGCGTATGGGCATAGTCTAAAATCACTTTTTGGTTATTAGGACCTTCTATCACCTGAAATCGCCCTTCTGGACTTTCCAATTGAGGAAGTACGCTAATAATATCTTCAATGTGGTATTCAAAGTGAACAGCTGTACCAATGGCCGCTAGCACGTTAGCAATGTTGTAATCACCATATACAGGCACTGCTACTTTGTATGACTGTCCTTTATAAAGTAAATCAAAGAAAGAGCCTCCTTCTTTGACGGTGATGTTTGTTGCTTGCAGAGTTGCCTCCTTGTTATTTAATAAACTATACGTGACTTTAGGTCCTTCAAATACCCTGCTTAAGTCTTTGCCCATGTCCTGATCATCTATATTAATAACGGCATGTTTGGCCTGTTGAAATAATTTCATCTTACATTTTTTATAGTGCTCAAACGTTTTATGATACTCTAAATGTTCTTCCGATAAGTTTGTATGAATGGCTACATCAAAATAAATATTTTCTACTCGCTGCTGATCAATCGCAATCGAAGATACTTCCATCACTGCCGCTTCATCACCTCTTGTATACAAATCATAAAAAATTTTATGCAAGTCTACCGACTCAGGTGTTGTAGGCGTACTCTTTTTATAAACTAACTTCTGCTTTGATGACCAAATGCCGGTCGTTCCAATCGATCCTGTTGGCAATTTTAAAAGAGTTAAAAGCGACCTTACGTAAGCTGCTACGGTTGTTTTGCCATTTGTACCTGTAACGCCAATTGTCTCAATTTTTTCATCCGTATAATCAAAATACATTTTAGAAAAAGACGCCATTACTTTGCGAACGTCGTCAACAGCTAAAAACGTACAGTGAGAATACTGAGTGCTCAAAAGACGAAGCTCCTCGATGCTTGTCCCAAAGACTGCTACGGCTCCTCTAGCTATAGCTTCTTTAATATATTGATGTCCATCTTCATTTTCACCTTTTATACTAAAAAATACGGATCCGTCGTGAACTTGTTTTGAATGATATGTGAGATGGGTGATTGTTTGAGATGCAGGCCCAAAAATATGTTTAATTGATAAATTCGTTAATGTATCAAAGTGGATGTTCATAGCTATTCCTCACAGTGTATAAATTTTATTTTTAATATGTTCTAAAATCCCTTAAATACTCTTTGAAGGATATTTTTTCTTTATCTCCATTTATAAAGAGCTTTCTACAATTCAATCTTTTTATTTTGCTTTCATGTGTAGAACGAAAATAAAGAAAAGACGGATCACTATTTTTAAAAACTAAAAGCATGTAAAATATGGATGAACTGTGTATATCATACCAGCAACAAAAGCAAAGTATTGTAGTAAAATATTCCCCCTACACGTGCAAAACGAAACCCTTCTTTAAAATAATTTCATAGAGTAAGTTGAATCATGATAAATACTTGAACGTGGGTAAGAAAGACTGCTGTATGAATCAGTCCCTCCCTTTGCAAAATAAAAAAGAAAACATCATAATAAAAGATGCGCAATAACAGCGTGAATGACTTTGCTTTGAAAGGATGGACTACAGCAAATGACGCGTTCTCTTTTAGCGATTGAACCACTTCCTCTTTCGTTTTATCAACAGCCTACGCTTGAACTAGCCCAGTCGCTGTTAGGATGTCTTCTTGTTCACGAAACGGCAGAAGGAGCTGCATCTGGTTTTATTGTGGAAACAGAGGCTTATAAAGGGCCTTTCGACCGAGCAGCTCATAGCTTTAATAACCGGCGCACAAAAAGAACAGAGGTAATGTTCGGTCCTCCTGGTCATGCCTATACGCATACAATGCATACACATTGTTTACTCAATGTTGTAAGCAGCGACATCGATTGTCCAGAAGGCGTCCTCATTCGAGCTATTGAGCCATTTAGCGGAAAAGATTTGATGAAAACTAGACGTCGAGGGATGGAAAATGAAATAAATTGGACAAACGGTCCTGGGAAACTAACAAAAGCACTAGGGGTTTCAATGGATTTGTACGGTCATGATTTAACCACCCCTCCTCTTTATATTGCTCGTGGCTTCACTCCTTCAGCGATTTCCGCCGGACCTCGCGTTGGCATTGATAATTCTGGTGAAGCGAAGGATTACCCTTGGCGCTTTTGGGTTACCAATCACCCGTTTGTATCGAAATTCAGGTGAACAAAAGGCAAATAATTTATCAACGAAAATAAAAGAAGCACCTCTTTTTAGAGATGCTTCTTTTTACTTACGCCCACCACATTTGTGAGGGAGTTTCTTCAATTAATACACTTTGTAAGTTTGTAACCGCGCGTTTAAATCCTTCTTCAATCGACATGATTGGATCTTCATGCTCAATGCTGACTACATAATCGTATCCGTATGTGCGAAGGGCACTCATCATATCAGACCACTCTTTTACATCATGTCCGCATCCTACGGATCTAAACGTCCATGCACGCGTTTGGACTTCTCCGTATGGCTGCATATCCGTCAGTCCATACATGTTAATATTATCCTGGTCCAAGTACGTATCCTTTGCATGGAAATGATGAATCGCATTTTCTTTTGCTAAAATTTTAATAGCTCCTACCGGATCAATTCCTTGCCACCATAAATGACTTGGATCAAGGTTAGCGCCAATCGCTGGACTTGTTTTTTCGCGAAGCTTTAGGAGCGTATACGGAGTATGAACTAAAAATCCACCGTGAAGTTCTAAACCAATTTTTACGTTATGCTCCTCCGCTAGTTCTCCAATTTCTTTCCAATAAGGAACAAGCTTATTTTCCCACTGCCAATTCAATACGTCTCCATACTCGTTAGGCCAAGGAGTAACAGGCCAGTTTGGGTACTTCGCTTCTTCGTGATCTCCTGCTGTTCCAGAAAAGCAGTTAACCACTGGAACATCTACTAATGATGCTAGTTGGATGGTCTTGCGAAGCGTTTCGTCAGATTCTTTTGCAAAACTTGCCTCAGGTGAAATAGGATTGCCGTGGCAGCTAAATGCGCTGATTGTAAGTCCGCGGTCTTTTATCTGCTTCATATATGCTTTTCTTTTTTCTTCATCTTCAAGCAGCTCATCTAGCGGACAATGGCTGTTTCCCGGATAGCCTCCCGTTCCGATTTCAACAGTATGAAGACCTGCTGATTTTACTTTATCTAACATCTCTTCAAAAGAAAGATCCGCAAATAAGACCGTGAATACTCCAAGTTTCATTTTAATTTCCCCCTGTGCGATATATTTCATCAATAATAGCTGAGACTTGAAGCGCTTCTTGTGGCTTTACTACTAATTCAGCATTTCCTTTACACGCTTCAACGAAATTTTTAGCCTGACTTAAGCTGTAATCATCTTCTCCATCTATCCAAGGTGAAGTACTGTTCATGAGCATACCGTTTTTGGACGTGTATAGTTCAAACGGAAACACGCTTAAACCGCCCTCTACCCCTGATATGCTTACGTGCTCTTCATCATCTTCGATATTAGCAGCCCAAGAAGTTTCTAAAAGAAGCGAAGCTCCATTTTCAAATTTAATATAGGCCGTTACATGATCATCCACACCGAATGTTTCATGATCAAATGCTCCCCATTGATTTAATTGGTTAGGCGTTTTACTCAGGTCATTATATGTACTTCCCAGTACTTCAGTATGCTTTGGGTTTCCCATTAGCCAAAGCGTTAAATCAAGCAAATGGCAGCCGTAATCAATTAAGCTGCCTCCTCCTTGAAGATCTTTGTTCGTAAATACTCCCCAACCGGGAACCTTACGGCGACGCATTGCTCTGACACGTGCAACTAATGGACGCCCTACCTCTGTCATCATTTTTTTCGCAGCCTGCGCTTCTTTCATGAATCGGTAGTGATACGCAATCGCTAACTGCTTACCTGATTCTCTAGCAGCAGCAAGCATTTCTTCACCTTGCTCTTTAGACATCGCCATCGGCTTTTCACATAGAACGTGAACGCCTGCTTTTAGCGCTTCTACTGCAAACTCGGCGTGAAATTTATTCGGTGTACAAATACATACAGCATCCACTTCTTTAAACATATCTTTGTAATCAACAAATACGTGAGGGATATTATGTTCATTGGCTACCTCTGTGGCTCTTTCACTATTAATATCGCTAAGCCCCCAAATCACACATTCATCACCCAGTTGTTTGAATGCTGGGATATGCCTGCTTACAGCAATCCCTCCTGCTCCGATTATGCCAATTCTCACGTTTTTCACCTCTTACACGCGCGTAATTTGTTTCGTTTGACTTGATTTTAAAGCTGCTAAAATAACAGCAAGTGATTTTAATCCTTCTTCACCAGGAACCGGAGATTCTTTATCTTCTGCAACTGCATCTACAAATTGTTCAATGACGTGAGAATTACTTTGTCCGCCTTCATCGTTCGACTGGATTTTTCCTAATTCATAGTTCACCACTTCACCCGTTGCATATTGTGCAACTAATGAATACGTCGGATCGTCCTCTAAACGAAGAATCCCTTTCTCGCCGTAAACAATCGTGGAGTTATCTTCTTTTCCATTGTAAGCCCAGCTTGCCGCAAGCGTCCCGATAATCCCGCTTTCCGTTTTTAATACGCACACAGCATTGTCGTCTACATTTGCAAAGTCTTTTGCATTGCTTTCCACGAATGCACCGACTTCTACAATTTCTTCATTTAATATGTAGCGGAGCATATCGGTTTTATGAACGCCTAAATCCCCCATAGCACCAATAAACGCTTCGTCTTTTTTGAAGAACCAGCTTTCTTTTCCGTCCACGCTCCAGCCTTCAGGACCACCGTGGCCAAAAGCCGTACGGAAACTATAAATTTTACCGATTTCCCCTTTTTCAATAAGTTCACGAGCTTTTTGATGAGAAGCTACAAAGCGCTGATTATGTCCGATCATTAGTTTTTTACCGTTTGTTTTTGCTGCTTCAATCATCGCTTTCGCTTCTTCTTCTGATGTTGCCATCGGCTTTTCACACAGAACATGAACTCCGCTGTTTAACGCTGCAACCGAAATAGGCGCATGAAGATAATTGGGCGTACATACGCTCACTGCTTCCACTGTACCGCTTGCTAAAAGTTCTTCATAGTTTGTGTACGCTTTTACACCGTACTGCTGTGCTACGCTGTTTGCACGTTCTGTGTTTATATCGCAAACGGCTACTAATTCTACTTGTTCATTCATCTTATATTCTGGTAAGTGACGGTGTTGCGCAATGCTTCCGCACCCAATAACGCCAATTTTTACTTTTGCCATCTTTCCTATCCCCTTTGCTTAAGCATTATTCATTAGTTTTTAACAGCGATTGATTCAAGCGGTTGCGCATTGCCGTAAACAGGACGTTTTCTCTCTGCTGGCTTCGCCCATTTAATAGCATTCATAATGACACGCTGAATGTCTTTGTTATGGTATGTTGGATATGTTTCATGTCCAGGTCTGAAATAAAATACTTTTCCGTTTCCGCGTTTGTACGTGCAGCCGCTTCTGAAAATTTCTCCGCCTTCAAACCAGCTCGTGAAAATCAGTTCATCGGGTGCTGGAATATCAAAGTGCTCTCCGTACATTTCTTCACGCTCAAGCTCGATAAATTCACCAATACCTTCCACAATCGGATGGCTCGGTTCTACTACCCACAAGCGCTCTTTTTCATCTGCTTCACGCCATTTTAAGTCGCAGCTTGTGCCCATTAACGTTTTAAAGATCTTGGAAAAGTGACCCGAGTGTAAGACAATAAGCCCCATACCGTCTAGCACGCGCTGCTTTACTTTCTCAACGATGTCATCTTTTACTTCGTCATGCGCTAAGTGACCCCACCATACTAAAACATCCGTTTGATTTAATACTTCTTCAGTCAACCCGTGTTCTACTTCGTCTAATGTTGCTGTGTGCGTACGAAATCCTCCTTCTTCTAAGAAAGAAGCGATGGCACCGTGAATGCCTTCAGAGTAAATTTCTCTTACAACCGGATTTTTCTGTTCATGACGATTTTCGTTCCATACTGTAACATTAATCATTTTCATATCCCCTTTTTTTGTGAATGCTAACTTATATCCCCTTTTTTTATCAATGCTAAACTTTGGTTAACCGGTTAACTTACTGTGGTTCACTCGCGCTTAGCAGTCGAATCTCGAATAACAAGTTCAACCGATAATTTTACATGCTGCAGCGTGCTGAAACGGCGTTCGATTGCTTGAATAACAGACGTCGCGGCGACGACTCCTTTGTTAAATACATCTTGACGAATGGTTGTTAGACTTGGAGATGCATAGCTGCTAAACGTGATGTCGTCAAACCCTACGATTGAATAGTCCTGCGGAATTCTTTTCCCCTTTTCTTGCAGTGCTTTCATAATTCCAAGCGCCAGCGTATCAGAAGATGCAAAAACCGCCCGAATATCCTTATGATCTTGCAACAGCTTGTTTCCTAAATTGTAACCGTTATCAAATGAGCTTTCGTTCACTTCAAAAACAAACGTCTTTGATGGTGTAATGCCCGCTTCTTTTAATGCTTTCTCGTAGCCTATATACCTCTTTTTATCCACTGGACTATTGACGAGGTGATGAGCAACAAAGGCAATTTCTTTATGCCCCAAACTCACTAAATGTGTTGTAGCGAGATATCCTCCATACTCATCGTCTACAGAAATATGATGATAATCACGTTCGTACCTTTCGTATGTATCAACTAGCACAATCGGATTCGATAACGCTTTCATTTTCTCATACAATCGATGCGGGAAGGCTCCTAAAAACAGAAGACCATCAATATTTCTCGTTCGAATCCATTTTAGGCAATCAGCTGGGCTACTCACTCCAGATATGACTAGATCATAACCATGCTTACGGATTACATATTCAATTCCACTAATCATTTCACTGTAATAATGGTTATCTTTAAATATAGTAGAAAGTGAATCATCTGTAAGCGGGAACATCACGCCAATCATATTTGACTTTTGTTTCGAAAGACTAACGGCGGTTAAATTTGGTTCGTAGTTTAATTCTTTTACCGCTGTTAAAATTCGCTCTTTTGTTTCATCGGATACTTTGTTAATTCCGTTCAAGACGTAAGATACTGAAGCTGCAGACACCCCTGCATGCTTTGCTACATCACGAATCGTTATCTTTTCTCCCATAAAATCTCTCCAGTTAAACGGTTAACTATTTACTCGTTCATTATAATTCACTCCTTTATTATCAGTCAACGTATTTTTCAAATTATCTGTTAACTATTATAATATCTTCCTAGATTGGTATGTTTTAAGCAGTGACAAGATGTATTGACACCTGTTAATCTTTGAAACGTACATATAAAGTTCGGTGCACAGCACGCACCGATCCGTGATAAAAGGGGCGTTCAAAAGGATTTCAGGAGGTACTTACTTTATGTTTAAGAAACTAGCAATTATTGGAGCACTAGCCGTTCCTATGTTCGGCATGAGTCACGGGGCAAATGCCGCTGAAACAACCCATCGCGTAAAAGCCGGAGAGACTCTTTACAAGATTGGCGCTGAATACGGCGTTACGGTTAAACAGTTAAAAGAAGCGAATCACAAATCTACCGACTCTATTAATGCAAATGAAACATTAAAAATCCCTAACTCTATTAGCGAAAGCGATAAAGAATTGTTAGCTCGCCTTGTACAAGCTGAAGCAAAAGGTGAACCTTACGCTGGCAAAGTGGCTGTAGCAACAGTCGTTTTAAACCGCGTGGATAGCGATTCTTTCCCAAACTCTATTCATGATGTCATTTATCAAGGTACACAGTTTACACCTGTACAAAACGGTGAAATTAATAAAGCAGCGGATGCTGAAGCAAAAAAAGCTGTAAATGAAGCACTAGCGTTTAGAGGTCAAGGAAAAGGTTCGTTATTCTTCTTTAACCCAGATAAAACAAGCGATCAATGGCTTCGTCAAAAACAGGTTACGATTACAATCGGAAATCACGTTTTTGCAAAATAAACAAAAAAGCACTCAGATGAGTGCTTTTTTTAATATGCAACAAGTAAGCTTAATAGAACAGCTATAATAATAATAGGTAATACGTATTTAACTAGAAAGAACCATGCGTTGAATAATTTAGCGCCTTTTGTACTTCCTGAAATAAACTCTTCATACACGGCTTCTTTTTTCATTTTAAATGTCACAAAAATCGCAATGGCTAAACTTCCAAGAGGCAGCATTAAATTGCTCACAAAAAAGTCAGCTACGTCAAATATACTTCTGCCAAAAAGTGAGACATGTTTTAGTACACCAAACGAAAGCGCTGACGGGATACCTACTACAAACACAAGAATCCCTGCTAAAGAAGCGTAGCGAGTTCGTTTTGTCTGATCGTCTTTAGTTAAAGCAGCTACGATAATTTCCAGCAGTGAAAAAGCAGACGTAAGCGTAGCAAATAGAAATAAAATTAAAAACAGTGCTAAAAAGACGGTGCCAAACGGCATTTTCTCAAATACTGTTGGCAAGACCACAAACAAAAGTCCAGGTCCTTCGGTTGGCTTTAATCCGAATGAAAAAACAGCTGGAAAAATAGCCAAGCCTGCAAGCAGCGAAACAAACAAGTTCAAAATAGCAATGGTGCCCGCTGAACGCGTCAAGCTTACTTTTTTCCCTAAATAAGAGCTATATGTCACCATGCAGGATAATCCCACGCAAAGCGAGAAAAACGACTGACCGAGCGCGTAGAGAACAGATGACCCTGTAATGGCTGAAAAATCCGGTTTTAAAAAGAACTTTACTCCGTCCATAGCTCCGTCTAATGTTAAAGAGCGAACCACGATAATGATAAAACAGATAAATAACAGCGGCATCATGTATTTATTAGCACGCTCTATGCCTTTTTGTACGCCTTTTGAAATAACAAACACTGTAATTAATAAAAACAGCGCCTGTGCACCTAATACCACATAAGGTTGGCTAATGACGGCATTGAACAACGGACCGTACTCTTTTCCGCTTAGCATACCGGTTACGCTCATAATCGTATATAAAATCACCCAGCCGCCAACGACGCTGTAAAAGGAAAGCAAAACGACACAGCTGAGTACTCCCAGCCTGCCAATCCATACCCAAGCGGACTTTGGAGCAATTGCTTTATAAGCACTAATCGCTTCTTTTCCCGTATGTCTTCCAATGATAAATTCTGCCAACAGAAGCGGCAATCCAATAAAAATTGTAAATAAAATAAACAACGCAAAAAATGCTCCACCGCCACTGGTTCCGGTTACGTATGGAAATTTCCATATCGCTCCTAGACCAATTGCTGCCCCAGCAGATGCTAAAATAAAACCGAGGCGTGAAGACCACTGATTTCCTTTACTCATATAATGTTACTCTCTCCTCTTCTAAACTCAAAACTCACCTGATTAGTACTGTACCATAAATGCAGAAGAAAATCATTCCCGTTTTACTTTTTTCTATAAAACGATATCTATATAGAATAGAAAAAATGAAGAAGCAGCTGCCTCTTCATTTTGAGTTTGATGTTTCTATTCAAAAACTATTCTCTGTACGATGATTCGTCTCCACGGTAGGCTTCTTGATTTGATATTTCTTCAATATGCATATGCCCTTCTCTCTCTAAACGAAGAACCGTACGCTCTGCATCTTCATAACTCTCGCACGTCACTTGTTTATATTCCATATCGTCTTTATCTGTGTAAGCCACTAAATATGTTTCCATTTTAACTCCTCCTATATAAACTATATGTAACGTATGTTGCCTTTTTCGTTTATTTCTAAACATATAGGCTCCAAACATAAAGCCTAGCATACTATAATAGCGGAACTTCAATTTAAAAAGTTGAATTTTTCATTATGCACCGATGCAACATGGAGGTTACGCTTATGACATTTATTTTATCATTCGTACCAATTGTTGTTCCTTTTGGTATTTTAATTAGCTTAATTGCTTTTACAGCTGCTTTTTTACAATCAAAAGAGCATCATAAAAAGCTCTAGCTTACAAAAGCTAGAGCTTCTTTTTAAAAACGTCTATAGCGTTTAATCAGTCCCACAATAATAACAATTGCTAATAAAACAATCGAGATGATAACAGTAATGACAATTGGCTGATTTCCACTTTGTTTCACCGCAATGGCAATATAAGCCCAAATAAAAACAAGCGGATAAACAGCGTCTCGGTTTTTTAATGTAAACATAATGCCCAGCGCAGCCCCTACCAGCAGCATAATAATCGTCCATGCTAATTCATTTAGGCCAAGCAAGTGCTGTATTCCATTTGCTTGAAATACGACAAATACATTAACAATAGTCGCAACAGAAATCCATCCAAGATAAAGCGAAATCGGCAGACGCATAAACCATGTCGTCATCCGAGAATGCTGAATAATGGAATATACAATCATTAATGTGCCTAAAATAAAGAGCATAACTAAAAGGGATAACTTATAGTAATCGTTTTGGAAAATAAAGATCCACGCACTATTTAACAAACAGTTTAGAAAAAACCAAATGCCTATACGTGCATATATTTCTTTTTGATCTTCTCTTGCAAAAAATTGGCGTATAACCCAAATGGTTAATAACAAATAAATAACGCCCCAGATAGCAAAGGCATAACCGGCTGGTGTAAACAACGTAGGAACTTGCGCAGAAGCCTCTGCCGTTGTTTTGCCTCCTATTGGAATCGCATTTGCTAAATAATTCACAAGAAGTGTAATAGCCAAGCCTACTGTATTTAATACAGCATACAAACGAAATTTTGCCATTTTGTTCTCTCCTTTCTTCTATTTATATGGGAATGTTTCGGAGACGAAAACGGCTCTTCCCTTCATTAATACCTCTTCTTCCCTAAAAATATGCATTTTTAAACAAAAATGATTAAAAATAGCTTCAAAAAGCTACCTCTTTAAGAGATAAAAACCGTTAGGGAACAATTTTCCATAACGCTTTCTATTTTTCAGAATATATGGTAAGTTAAACATAGACTAATAGGAAGTCCACTAGGGGTGCCGACTGGCTGAGACAAGTTTTCTTGATCCCTTTGAACCTGATCTGGCTCATACCAGCGTAGGAAAGTGGCAATGTTCAGTTTTGTACTGTCCTTTGCCACTCCGTTTATAAACGGAGTGTTTTTTATTTCCTTTATGTGCTTGTTTGTGACTTTCTCATATTAAAGGAGGATTTTGATGTCATTTTCATCTCAATTAAGACAAGAAGCAAACTATATTTACGAAGCCATTTTTAACCACCCTTTTATTAAAGGAATTGCTGAAGGAGACGTGCCAAAAGAAGCGCTTATTCACTACGTTTCTCAAGACTACGAATACTTAACAGCATTTGTCCGCATTTACGGCGCTGCTTTAACAAAATGCCGCACGCGTACCGAAATGGAAGCCTTTAATGCCGGCATTTCTACGGTATTACATAGTGAAGTACACCCTCATAATAATTTTTGTGACGTAGCAGGCGTACGCTATGAAGACCTCCACACTGAGGCTCTTTCACCAACGGCCAGCCACTACATTAACCATATGACAAGCGTTGCGCATACAGGCAGCTTAGCGGAAATCATTGCCGTGCTTCTTCCATGTCCGTGGACGTACGTTGAAATTGGCCAGCGCATTACGGAACAAGTAAATCCATCTCCTTCTCATCCTTTTTATGAATGGATTCAGTTTTATAATAATGAAGAAATGAATGGCACAACACAATGGTTTTGTAGCAAGCTTGATGAACTCGCCGAACAAGCGACTGAAGAAGAACGTAATCGTATGAAAGATCACTTTATCAAAAGCTGTGAGCTGGAGTATTTATTTTGGGAAATGGCGTATACACAAGAAAAATGGCCGCTTTCTCAGCTTTCACTTTCAAAATAACGAAAAAGCCTCCTATCAGGAGGCTTTTTATTTCAATAATTTTTTAATCATTTTCAAGTTTTGTTTCTCTGAAGGATAGCGGAATGACAAATCAAACTTCGTTGTTTGAGCCAGCATGCTTTTAAAATGAGAAAATGTCTGAAAGCTGTCTTTTCCATGATATTGACCCGTACCGCTTTCTCCAACTCCGCCAAAGGGTAAATATGGCGTAGCGATATGCATAAGCGTATCATTTATACAGCCTCCTCCAAATGAAAGACGCTCCGTTATGACATTTTGTACATTTGCACTTTCCGTAAACAAGTAAAGAGCTAACGGCTTAGCTTTTTCTTGAACTTTATGAATAACTTCGTCTAGCGTTTCGTATTCAATCATAGGAAGAATAGGCCCAAAAATCTCTTCTTGCATAACGTCTGATGTCCAGCTTACTTCACTTAACACCGTAGGTTCTATTGTGAGCGTACTTTTATTATACCCGCCTCCAACTATAGCGTTTCCGTCTTTTAAAAACTCAACTAGCCGAATAAAATGGCGCTCACTGACAATACGGCCGTAGCGCTCGCTTTCAAGCGGATTACTACCGTAAAATTGATAAATCGCTTCGCGAAGTTTCTCCACTAGCTGCGCTTTTACCTTTTTATGCACGAGCAAATAATCGGGAGCAACGCACGTTTGGCCTGCATTCATTCCTTTGCCAAACATAATTCGCTTCGCTGCAAGATCTAGGTTTGCATCTTCATGTACAATGCACGGACTTTTTCCTCCTAACTCCAGCGTGACGGGAATAAGCTGCTTCCCTGCTTCTTGCATAATAATTTTCCCTACATTTACACTTCCCGTAAAGAAAATATAATCGAGGGGCTGTTTTAAAAGCATGCTCGTCGTGTCTACAGCGCCTTCAATCACCGTCACAAATGCGGGATCAAAAGCCTCAGCTAGTAATTCTTGTATAACCCGAGATACGCTAGGCGTTAATTCAGAAGGCTTTATAATCGCCGTGTTTCCAGCGGCAATCGCTCCTACTAAAGGAGACAGCGCTAATTGAAACGGATAGTTCCACGGAGCAATAATTAACGCGACTCCATACGGTTCAGGCACAATTTTCCCTTTAGAGCCCACGTGTGTTAAAGCGGTTTTTACTTTTTTAGGCTTCATCCATTTTGCTAAATGCTTAAGCGTAAACCGAATTTCCTCTAGTAAAATCCCAATTTCCGACGTGTACGCCTCTACTTCAGATTTATTCAAGTCTTGTTTTAAAGCATCCATAATTCTCTGCTCGTTTTGTTTGACTGCGTCTCTGAGCTTATTCAGCGCTTGAATGCGGCTGCTGATGCTCTTTGTCTTTTGTGCATAGAAATACTGCTTTTGTGTAGAGACAATATGTTCAATGACCGTTTCATCTGTGATATAGAATTGCTCGTGGTTCATCTCTTTCATCTCCCTATAAACATTCAGCTTCAACTGTAGCAAGCAAGCTTTTTAATAGCTCAACTGCCTCGTTTAAAGCCAATGAATAATATCTCTGCGTTCCTTTTTGTTCAATTTGCACAAGCTTTTGATCACGTAAAATTTTCAAATGATGAGAAATTGCCGGTCGTGATAAAGTAGACTCGTTTGCAATTTCATTAACGGTTAAAGGCTCTTTTTCCGCGAGCAGCAAAATAATATCTTGTCTTGCTGAATCACTTAGAGCCTGAAAAATAGGAATGCTGGCACGAAATAACTCCACTGCTTTTTCACTCATAAATATTCTCCTTTATTTAATTTCTTGTGTTCTGCGGACAACGGATGAAAGCCACTTTCTTGGTACAAAGCGCGGGATGAAGGTGGCGAGACGAAACTGTACTCCTGGTACGATAACCGTCTGCCCTTTCATAAATTTTTTATAGCCCGCTTTAGCAACTGCTTCTACATCCATTGCACCGCTTTGAAAAAGCTTGGAATTGCTCAGCTGAGCCCGGTCGCTAAAACCCGTTTTAGTTGGACCCGGGCATAGAGCACTTACCGTTACATTGTTACCTCTTAATTCATTTTCAAGGGCCTCTGTGAAAGATAATACGTACGCTTTCGTTGCGTAATACACTGTCATAAGCGGACCCGGCATAAATGCAGCAACGGACGCAATGTTTAAAATTTTCCCGTGATTTCTTTTGACCATATCGGGTAAAAATAATTTTGTTAAATGAGTTAATGCTCGGATATTTAAGTCAATCATGTTTAACTCTTCATCTAAAGCTGTTTCAATAAATTTACCGTATAGTCCAAAACCTGCATTGTTCACTAAATAATCAACGTGCATTTCTTTATTTTTAAGTTCTTCATACAGTGACTGTATCTCTTCTTCTCTTGATAAATCCTTTACAACCGTTATTACGTCAATATTATAAGTAGATTTTAAATTCTCTCTAATCGCTGTTAGTTTATCAGCACTTCTGGCAACTAAAATTAAAGAATGGCCATCCTTTGCGAATTGATAAGCTAACTCTTTACCTATTCCTCCGGACGCACCGGTGATGAGCGCATAATGCTGTGACATAGTGTTCACTCCTTATGTTTATATGTTCAAGAACTTAAACATTTAAACTTATCTTATAGGATTCATTTTTTCCCGTCAACTGTTTTCTATACTCTCCTTTTCTTTTATGTTTTCCATTTTTGCCATTTGCGCATTTCTGTACATTTTTTTACAAAATATGCGTTTTCTTTACATAGAAGGCTAATGTCGTCTAGTTTTGACAACCTTTGTCACCTAGCAGGAAAACAAGTGAAGATATGGTGAATACAACATACAACAAATAATCCATTACATAGTTGGATGAAAATAGATAAGGGAGGAAATGAAAAATGATGGAGACGTATACAATTAAAAAAGTAAGTGATCAATTAGAGGTAGAAAAGAAAACGTTAAAACAATGGGAAAAATTATTGGGCAGCTATTTAACAATTGAACGAGTAGATGGGGCCCGTGTCTATACAGAGGAACAAATTGAATTATTTAATGATATTAAACAGCTGTTTGATGAACAATGTACGTTAGATGAAGTCAAAGAATATGTTCAGCTGCTGATAAAGGAACAAGAAGAGCAGGAGCATTTAGTGATGGAATCAGAGGCAGCGGTTTCAAAAGAAGAAGAACCAGCAAAGTTGAAAACTGCTAAAAAAGAAAACGTCATTGATTTTCAAGAACACTCCAATAAACAAATGAAGCAAGAAAAGAAAAAAGCTGCTGAAAAGCAGGAAAGCATTTCAGAGAATAAGCAAGAGAAGACCCCTCCTATACCTGAAGCACGATTAGCTACTGAAGAAGAAAAGCAGGCTATTTCTGCTTCTATTGAAGAACCAAAACCAAACGACCTTGTCGTGAATGAAAAAGAGCTGCTTCAAGGGGAACTAGTAGAAGCTGTTCGCCGCTATGAAGATGTGTTTGAAGTACTTGATACGTTTAAAGCTGATTTGTTAAAAGAAATGCGAGAAGGAATGCGAAATGAAGTTCGGGAAGAAATTGTCGGAGAAGTAAAAAAAGAGCTTGAAAAAAGTGCTACTCAAACTGTAGAAATGGTGGAGTCGGTCGGGGCATATATCTCTGAGTCTTCAGAACGCAGCGCAAGAGATGTAGAAAATATGTCTAAAAAAATTATCCGTTCTAACGAAAAATCGTTTGATGAAGTCACTTCTTTGATTGAAGATTATTCAACAATTGCGGAAGAAAAAACAGAGGATATGCGCCTGTTCATGAAAGATGTCATGGAGAATGCGGATGAATCCTCTAAAGAAATGCAGTATTTATTAGACCGATTCTCAAGCAATTCTACCGTTGCAATGAATCAAGTAAAATTTATGGTTGAAAAACTAAACAATTCTTCAACTAATACGACAGAAGAGCTTCGTGATTTAATTGATTCGATGAATGAAGAACGAGTCTATTATTTGAAAGAAATGGAGAAAGAGCGTAAGCTTCATCGTCAAAGCGTAGCTGAACGCGAAGAAATGTTTAGTGATTTTGTCCAAACCTTCAGACAAACCGCCGCTGCTGATATGAAGCGAAAACGGAAGTGGTGGAAGCTGTTTCTCTCCTGAAAACACCTGCCCTATGATAATAGGGCCGGTGTTTTTTGATGGTATAAGCACTAGTAGTTTGTCTATACGAAACGTTAAGGTAACCTATGCTGATGAGACGTTATACTTTGAAAAGCATGATAGCCGCTTACCGATACGCCTATAGTCCCCGCTCCCGGAAACACTGTATCTCCGCACAGCCACAGCCCTTGTAAGCCAGATCGATGCGAAATGCTGTTGAACAAGGCATGATCTAACGTTTGCGGAAAGCCTCCCACTCCGCCGTTTGGGCGAGAAGTGAACCTTTCCCATGCTTTAGGAGCTCCTGAAATTTGATGCTCTGCTTCTTCAATGTTAGGAATGATAGTTTTAATTCCTGCTATCATTTTTTTCTCAAGAACTTGTTTTTGAACATCATAGGTTTCCTTGTTACTCCACTTGCTAAGCTCAATGTGAGTAGATGCTGTAATTGTACGTTTGCCTTCCGGCGCACGAAAACGATCGTCAGGATGAGACACGGAAATAAATAAATGATTTCCTTCCGTCATCTCGCCTTGTTCGGATTGAAGCACTTGCTGAAACAACTCTACCTTCTGCGGAAGATTTCTTTCATCAATCGCAACATACATCGAAAACGTTCCCCACTGCGGAAGCTTGCTTTTTTCTTTGGCCCTCTTATGGATATGTTGGTAATCTTCATCATGCAGTAAAGACTTTAAGCTTTGAATTGGCGCGTTGCATACAACGTCTGAAGCGCGGTAGCGGTTACCTCTATGATCATGCACGATCCACTCGTCGTTATCACGCTCTATCTTTACTACTTTCCTTCCTAGAGTCGTTTTTCCTCCGTTGGCTTTGATAGATTTTTGCAGGGCTTCTGCGACTTTGTATAAGCCACCGTTCACATAGAAAGCTCCTTCGTGATAAATATCCAACGCTAGACATCCGATAAGCATTGAACAGTTCTCACTCGTTGTCTGCATGCTGTCTATTAATTGACCATCAATAAAATGAATAAAGTCCGTTTCGTCTAGCAACCTGTGTTTTTTTAGTAAATGACTAAACGATTGATGAAAATAAGGTAATAACTTCACAGACCCAAGATTTAACGAACTTACCAGCCTACTCCACTCACCGATTGTGAGAGGAGGAAGAACCGGCAGCGGCCGCATGAGCTTGCGAATTTCTTTTGCAACTCTAAAAATACTTTCATAGAAGCTCCTAATATTCTTCGCTTTATGAGGAAATTGTTTTTGAAGATACGAAATATGCTGATACCGGTCTTGATAATAAATTAGTGTACGATGTGGAAGATGAACTTTCATGATTTTCTCAAGAGAAATCTTTTCAATTTCTAGGTCCAGGTACGTGCTGATTCGCTCATGGATCCCTCCGCGCTCAAACCCCATTCCAAGCGTCGCTCCGACAGGAAATGTATAGAGATGGCGCTGAAATTTCCCGGCACAGCCTCCCCACTCTCGAGAAGCTTCTAAAACCGTCACTTCATGGCCATGTTTAGCTAAAAGCGCTCCCGCTGTTAACCCACCTATTCCTCCACCTATTACAACAACTTGCTTATGCATGTTTTCACCTTCTTTAACTCTTTCTTCTATTGTGCAAAAAAAAGAAGCTCACCGCAATTTAGAAGCGGCTCGTTACGGCAATAAAAAAGCTGTGAATGATCTCACAGCTTTTTGGCTTATTTCGTAATCACTCCACAAACAATTCGATCTCCTGAGTTTCCTGAAGGATCTGTTGTGTAATCGTCTACTTTATCATGTATCACTAATGCCGACCCATCCATATCTATAAGAGAATTCGGCTTTCCTTCTTGCAACGTCACAAGAGAAGCAAAAATTTCGGTATCTACTTTTCCATTTGGCGCAACTTCTAAGTTGGGCAAGTCACCCGCATGCGGGCCTTTTGTATTTTTAAAGCCGTGTTCACGCTTAAAAGGATTAAAATGGGCCCCTGCTGTTTTGAAATCCGGCACCTCACATTTTCCTATTTCATGAATATGAAATCCATGTCTCCCGGGTGAAAGACCTTGAGCAGTTAATTTAATTTGCACACCGTTCTTTGCTTCTGTCAGCGTAGCCTCTCCTACTTTTTTGCCTGACGTATTCGTTAAATCTACTTTAACAGGTCCTACCGATACCTCGCTCGTTTCTTTCGCTTCCTCGGTTTTCAGGTGGTTTTCATGAGCGTTATTTTGCTCTTTTACCATGCTGCATGCTCCTAACAATAACAGAACAAAGACTACGCATCCGTTCATTATCAACTTTTGCATCCGTGATTCCTCCTTTTGCTTATTTATCACCATCCTTTCACTATTTTCCTTTTTTTAGACATCAAAAATAAGATTGAGACATACGTTCACCTTACCAAAGAAAAAATCCGAACGAGTTGGATTCTTAATGAAGAACCTCAATTCATCGTTCGGATTTTCCTTCAACTAAAATACTTTGTTTTAACGTCTTACTTTTGTTTAAAGTTGTATTCTTTTTCCGTTCCGTTTGAAAAACGAACTTCTAATTCAAACGACTGAAAATCTTTTTTTAGGCCAAACGCATCGATTACTTCCTTTTTTACATCTTCATCCGGGGTGCGCTGATCAAAATTTAACTTTTTAAATGTTGAAGATAATTTATTAAACGCTTTGTCTCCGTTCAAGTGCTCATCGTTAATATTATCATCCACTTTGGCTTCTATCTCATCGTTTTCATTTTCATAGTCGGCTTCATAATCATTATTAAGCCCCTTGTAGTCTACTTCTAAATCAAATTTTGAAAAGTTAAAAGATGTGTTTTCACTTTGATTATCATAGCTCATCGGCGTTCCGCCATTTGTCACGCCTTGTTTATTTTGAGCTTCTCTTGCGGGTGCCGCATCATCATTGTGGCATGCTGAAAGTACGCTCATACCTATAAGGGAAAAGAATATGAAAAAGGGTCTTTTCTTCACTGTATTTCCTCCTTTGACTTCACTCTTCCTTCCCTTTATGTCCACAAATTCAATTTATATACGCCTTCACTAGAAAATCCCGCTCTCTAAAAAGAAAGCGGGGTTTTTCGTCTTGTTTATTTTACATTAGAATAAGAAATACTGTACATGCTGTTAAAATACGTATTATAAAGAGCTTGAACAGCACGGTCTAAAGCGTCTGCTTTCACACCAAACATCATGCTTACCTCAGAAGAACCTTGGTTAATCATTTCAAGATTCACTTCAGCACGAGCAAAAGCTTCTGTAGCTTTCGCAGCAATTCCTACTGTGCTATTCATTCCCTCTCCTACTACCATAACCATAGCAAGATCACGTTCAATAAAGATTTCATCTACTTCAAGTTCTTTTTCAATTCGAGCAAATACGCGTTTTTCCACATCTGGCGTAAGCTGATGCTCGCGCATGATGACAGAGATATTATCAATTCCTGAAGGAGTATGTTCGTATGAAATACCTTCATCTTCTAAAATTTCAAGCAATCTTCTGCCAAAACCAATTTCACGGTTTAATAAGTATTTGCTCACATGAATATTGCAAAAACCTTTGTCACCAGCGATTCCAACTACTGGCGTATCGCCGTGAGGACGCTCAGCCACAATGAATGTACCTTTTGCTTCAGGATTATTTGTATTCTTAACACATACAGGAATGCCTAGTTTATAAACCGGCTCTAGCGCTTCATCATGGAAGACAGAAAAACCTGCATAGGATAGTTCGCGCATTTCTCTGTATGTGACTTCTTTCATTTCATGAGGCTTTTCCACAAGTCTTGGATCTACGCTGTAAATAGCATCTACGTCAGTAAAGTTTTCATACAAGTCAGCTTTTACTCCTGCTGCTACAATTGAACCTGTAATATCTGACCCACCGCGCGAGAACGTAACCATGTTCCCTTCTTCAGAGTAGCCAAAAAATCCTGGAATCACCAAAATGCCCGAACGCTCTCTTAGCCGCGGCAGTTTTTCATAAGACAGTGGAAGCACTCTTGCTCTTCCTGGTTCATCAGAAACAAAAATACCTGCTTCTTTTGGATTTACATAATGAGCTTCAAACCCTAAATGATTTAAATAAGCAGCCATTACCTTTGCGTTATTATCTTCTCCACTTGCTTTGAGACAATCTAATAAGCGAAACGGATCGTTTTTATGTAAATCAATAAGTGATTGTAAATTCGCAATAATATCAGTAATAATCGTTTCTGGCATAGACAAGTCAACCACGATTTCACGATAGCGATCGATTACTTGCCCAAACTCATCGACGTAATCTTCTCCAAGCTGTATTTTGGCAGAAAGTGCGATTAACAAATCTGTCATTTTTGTATCTTCTCCGTATCGCTTGCCCGGAGCTGATACAACTACCAGCTTTCTCTCTTTATCAGACGTTACAATATGCGCAACCTGTTTAAATTTCTCTGCGCTTGCAACTGAACTCCCGCCAAACTTCGCAACCTTCATGTTTGAGACACTTCCTTACTTTGTTTTTAATATTCGATTATTGTACCATATTTTATCAAGTAGAAAAGCTTATCTATCTAACTTTTCTAAAAATTAAAGGAATACTACCGTAATTGTACTCTCATAAAGAACAAATGTCTACCACAAAAACACAAAAAGACTGATTTTACATGATGTAAAATCAGTCTTTATTTGTTATTCTGCTTTTGGTTTTTTTAATACACCTACAAGGACCGCTGTCACAATGGCACCAATTAAAATTGCTAGTGCATATAAAAGAGGATTTCCTTGTACAATTCCGATAACGAATACACCGCCGTGTGGTGCTGGTAAACCGATGTGGAACATCATTGTTAAAGCACCTGCTACTGCAGCACCGATAACCGATGCGGGAATAACACGGCCTGGGTCAGCTGCTGCGAATGGAATCGCACCTTCTGTGATAAATGAAAGACCCATTACATAACACGTTTTACCTGTTTCACGCTCTTGGCGAGTAAATTTGTTTTTGAACAAAGTTGTCGCAATAGCCATACCTAGTGGCGGAACCATACCGCCTGCCATAATCGCTGCGTGTGGAGCATAGTTTCCAGCATCAATCATTGCGATACCAAATGTAAAGGCTGCCTTATTAATAGGACCACCCATATCAATAGCCATCATACCGCCTAAGATAATACCTAATAATACTAAGTTACCCGTGCCAAATCCACTTAACCAGTGCGTTAACCCTTTGTTAATTGCACTAACTGGCTCATTTACAACATAAAGCATAATCAATCCTGAGATAAAAATCCCAAATAGCGGATAAAGAAGAACTGGCTTAATTCCATCAAGAGCTTGCGGCAGGACGCTGAACAATTTCTTTAATCCCACTACTACATAACCCGCTAAGAAACCAGCGATTAAACCACCTAAGAAACCGCCTCCGCCAGAAGCTGCTAAAAGACCTGCAACCATACCAGGAGCTAAACCAGGACGATCAGCAATACTCATTGCAATGAACCCTGCTAGTACCGGTACTAGTAAAAAGAATGCATTATCTCCGCCAATTGTTTTTAGTGCCGCTGCAAACGCATTGTACGTTGGATCTTTCGGTTCTGCTGAGTGAATACCAAACATAAATGAAATGGCGATTAAGATCCCGCCCCCTACAACAAACGGAAGCATTGCTGATACACCGCTCATTAGGTGTTTGTAAAACCCTGTACGCTCTGATCCTTTACTTTCTCCGCCTTCTTTGCTGCCACCGCCGCCGCTGTATACAGGAGCGTCTCCTTTTAACGCGCGGTTAATTAATTCTTCGGGCTTACGAATTCCTTCAGCTACTGGAACTTGAATAACTTTTTTACCTGCAAAACGTTCCATTTCTACTTGCTTGTCCGCTGCAACAATAATAGCGGTAGCGTTTTCAATTTCTTCCTTCGTCAACGCGTTTTTAACACCGCTGGAACCATTTGTTTCAACTTTGAGCGTCACGTTCATGTCTTTCGCTTTTGCTTTTAGGCTATCCGCTGCCATATACGTGTGGGCAATTCCCGTTGGACAAGCCGTTACAGCAAGCACTAATTGATCTGAAGCTGTATCCACTTCTTCTTCCGGCGCTTCATTTTCAGTTTCTTTATCATCAATTGCTTTAATGACTTCATCAATTGATGATGCTGTTAGCAACGTTTTTCGGAACGATTCGTCCATTAATAACGTAGACAAACGAGATAATGTTTCTAAGTGAGCATTATTCGCGCCTTCACTCGCTGCAATCATGAAGAATAAATGTGCAGGCTGTCCGTCTAATGATTCATAATCAATACCTTCTGTTGAGCGTCCAAATGCAATGGCCGGTGTTTTTACCGAGCTTGTTTTTGCATGCGGAATGGCAATGCCTTCCCCAATTCCCGTTGTACTTTGAGATTCACGATTTAAAATTGCCTCTTTATAGCCAGCTCGGTCGCTTAAGCGACCAGCTTCGTCTAATTTTCCAACTAACTCATCAATAACATCAGCTTTTGACGTGCTTTTTAAATCAAGAATGATTGTATCTTTTTTTAATAGTTCTGTAATTCTCATTCTCGGTTCCCCCTACTCTACCTTTGTGATTGACACTTGTTCACGAAGCGTCTTTACATCTTCTGCTGTACATAATTCAAGTGAGAATGCTGTGGCACTTCCTGAAGCAACTCCTGTTTGAAAGGCTTCTAATAAATCCCCTTGCTTTACATAAGAAGCAATAAATCCAGCTACAAGTGAATCGCCAGCTCCAACAGAATTTTTCACTGTTCCTTTAGGGACTGTGGCACTGTAGACACCGCTTTCGTTAATAAGAAGTGCTCCATCGCCTGCCATGGATACAACGACGTTTTGCGCTCCTTGTTCCACAAGCTTTTTACCGTATACTAGCGCATCTTCTGCACTGTTTACTTCTACATCAAACAATTCTGCAAGTTCATGATGATTTGGTTTGATAAAAAATGGCTTGTGAGACACGACGTCTAGCAAGGTTTTTCCACTTGCATCTACTACTACTTTTACTCCGTTCGCTGCTGCTAGTTCCGTTAACGTTTCATACACAGAACTTGGAAGCGTTTTCGGTATACTTCCTGCTAATACGAAGATATCGCCTTCAGTCATTTGCTTTACTTGAGTCAATAAAGACTGAAGCGCTTCGTCTGTAATAGCAGGTCCTTGACCGTTAATTTCTGTTTCTTTTTCCGTTTTTAACTTTACGTTAATGCGGGTATCTCCATCAACTCTTGTAAAAGCTGTTTCAATATTCTCTGCTTTTAAGTAGTCTTCGATATAGGTTCCTGTAAAGCCGGCTACAAAACCGAGAGCTTTATTATCAACATCTAATCGCTTTAAAACGCGAGAGACGTTAATGCCTTTCCCTCCTGGAAACTTGGCTTCATTCGTTGTGCGGTTAAGTCCGCCTTCTTCGAATGCTGAAACATGTACTACGTAATCAACGGATGGGTTCAACGTACATGTATAAATCATGATTTCACAACCTTTATGTCTGTTTTGTTTGCATACTGTATAAGTACATCACTAGGTACGTCATTTGTTATAATTTTTGCTTCATGTAAATCGGCTATTTTCGCAAAACTTGTTTCAAAAAACTTAGTAGAATCTGATAAAATATAAGATTCTCTAGAAAGCTTCATTGCCGTTTGCTTGATCAATGCTTCTTCTGGATCAGGAGTTGTATATCCATATTGATGATGAATCCCATTCGCTCCCATAAAGCACTTATCAAAACGATACTGCTCAAGACTTAAAAGAGCTCCATTGCCAATTAAAGCGCCCGTTTTATGTTTAACAGATCCTCCAATTAAATAGAGGGTGATACCTTGTTCTAGCATCGGGTTTAAATGCATTAAACCATTTGTCACGACAACTACATCTTTTTGCTTCAAAAAAGAAATCATTTCATACGTTGTAGTTCCTGCATCTAAAAAAATACAGTCACCTTCATTTATAATGGAAGCCGCATACTCTGCAATGTTTCGTTTATCTTGAATATTTTTAGCAGATTTTTCGATAACGCTCAGTTCGATTCGTTTACTGCGAATAAGCGAAGCGCCACCGTGAACACGTTTGAGCATTTGCTCTTCTTCTAGTTGACTTAAGTCTCTTCTAATTGTGGATTCCGAAGCGCCTGTAACTTCGATAAACTCTTGCACTTTTACAAGTTCTTTCTCTTTTAAAAGTTTTAAGATTAGTTGATGTCTCTCCGGCGTTAACATGTTCTAGCTCCTTTTTCAAAAAAGCGTTTTCATTTATTTCATGTACTTACTTTATCACGGTTTACATTCAAAATCAATCATAAAAAATCAAAAACATTCATTTTTTTAATTACAAAATAAAGTTTTTTGAACGAACAATTAGATTTGCATTTGTTTTGATAATAGTTTATACAAAAGGAAATAAGCTGGTAATTCAATAATTTGTCTACTTTTCTCATTATATGTAAAGGTTTTCTTGCAACTAATTAGCTTTGACTGTTTTTGACTATTTCTTGACCGATTTAATTTCTCTTGACTGAATTATGTTTAGCTTGTCCTGTTTTAATGAGAGCCTATACATCAAAAAAGTTGTCCACCTTTTTGGACAACTCAAAGTGACCCATCATTTAAATAAAAACAGAAGCATATATAATATAGAAGCAAGGGCAGAAGAAATAGCCAAACTTGAGATAAAACGAACGAGTCTTTTCTTAATGAACTGCGTTAATTCAATTTCTCTTACTTGAGTTTTTTCATTTTGCATACAATATCCCTTCTTTAATCAAAATTTCCTAGTAGCTAAAAGTGACTACTCGCAGAATATGCTTTTATGTATTGTATGCAAGCGTAAAAAAAAAGATACAAATTCAACAAAAAAGCTACTCTTAGCTAGAGTAGCTTTCATCTTTCCATACATCTGCTTCAATTACTGCATCCGCTCGAATCGAATATGTATAACAAGGCCCTGTCACCATCAGCGTATTCGACTGCAGAGAAACTTTATCGATTGTCACTCGTTCATATCTTTGAATATGTCCTGCTTCATAGACGTGAAGGGTTACTGGATGATGCCCCGAGTAACTGTTCATAATGACATTTTCAATATGCTCAATCTTTTCTTTTTTCAACCCTAAAGACTGCTTATGAGCCTCGGGACTGTACATTTTCTTCATTTTCTCTAAATGCTCAGGCATTACTAACTTCGCATACTGTTTTAATTCATCTTGATACACGTTCATTCTCCCCCTTGACTCTTGCTTCTATTTTACCGAACGAACATTCTCATTGCAAAACTTTTTAATCAAAATAAAAGCAAACAATTCATTTTTTCATACTCCATAAAAACTGTCAAAAGATTTTATGTTGATAGCAGAAATTGATTTTTTAAAAAATAATAATATCCCATCTTTAATTCAGCCTCTAGAGTTGGTATAATACATTGTCATGACTGTGTTTTCGGAGTTTTTGATGATTGGAGGTAACGTTCATGATCAATAAAATAAAAGAAATTATCCTCATTATTCTAGGAAGCCTCATTTTCGCACTGGCCATTAATTATTTTGCTATTCCAAATGAATTAGCAGAAGGCGGCGTAACCGGTGTAACAATGATTACCTATTATGTACTAGGGTGGTCTCCTGGTATCACAAACTTTATATTAAACGGTTTGCTGGTACTGATCGGATACAAATTGCTTCACAAACGTGTGATTGCTTACACAATTATATGTATTATTTTCACATCTCTATTCCTACATATAACTGAAGGACTGGGAAATCCTCTTGACGATACGCTACTGGGGGCTATTTTTGCTGGTATTTTAGCCGGTGTAGGACTCGGGCTTGTGTTTAGAGGTGGCGGAACTTCCGGAGGCTCGGCAGTTATCGCCCGCTTAGCTAATCAATATCTAGACTGGAATATTAGCAAAACGATGCTAGCAATTGATTTATTAGTTGTAGCAAGCGCCTATTTTGTCATCGGTGGAGAAAAGACGATGTACACGGTTATTTCTCTTTATATCGGAACAAAGGTGCTTGATTATATTATTGAAGGACTCAACCCCCGCAAAGCAATCACTATTATTTCACACCGTTCAGCTGAAGTAGCCGAACAAGTTAACAAAAAGATGCAGCGAGGCGTCACTGTCTTTTCTGCTCATGGAAGCTATACAAAAGAAGCAAAAGACGTATTGTACGTAGTTGTGAACAAACAAGAACTATTAGAGTTAAAGCGCATTATTCATAAAGTCGATGAACAGGCTTTTGTGGTTGTCCACGATGTGCGAGACGTCTTTGGAGTAGGTTTTACTATTCCAAAAGCCAGCTAAAAACCCGCTGTAAAAAAGCGGGTTTTTTCTATTATATATGTTTGCGGTGAAAATACAGTGAACCTGCTACTCCAAAAAGCAGAAAGCTGCTTATAACAACCACTAAGAAATTCTGTGTAGTCAGCATCAACCCCCATGATGCTTTTCCGGTTACACCTAACATTCCATACATTGGCTGAGTCCATGGGTACCAGGGGCCAAATCGTTCAGAATTAGCAACAAATAAATTCGGTAGTGTTAAAATGACGTTGACTGTCAAAGATGCTCCAAAGCTAGAACATGCCATTGACACAGCTAGCATAAACGCAAGAATGGGCAACACCGCAACCCATCCGCCTAGCATATTTCCAGCTATCATCTTTAATGGCACAGCGCTCGGATAGTCTTTTAACATGCTCACTCCTAATAAAACAACAAATACAAGCACTTGAAGAATTCCCATGAAAGCTGCTGCTGTAATCAATTTTGCTCCGTATACCGATGTCCTTGTCACAGGAAGAGATAATAATTGCTTCCATCCTCCCGCTTCGTGTTCATACCGACAGATGAAGGATGTTACTAACCCGCCAATTAACGGATAAAACAGCAATCCGTGAACATTGGCAATCAAGGCATCTGCCATTGCCCATTTCATTCTCCCGCTTGGCATTGCCTGATCACCTACAAAAAGGATAATAGCGATTAGAATAGGACTCACAAAAAGGTACGTCCAGGCTTTTGTTTTAAACAATTTAAACGATTCTATCCTACATAATTGCAAAAACATTTAGGCCACATCCTTTTTGATAAAGTGCAAGGCGCCTGCAGCATATAGGAAAATACCGATAATTACACCTGCTATTATGTACATATTCCGATAGTCAGAAAACGCTAGCATTGGCCATTGCCAGAAAAACCAGCTCGGCAACTCTCCCATACCACTCATTGTCACACTCATCATAATACCTAGTGCAAGAGAACGGCTTTGATTTTTGAAAAGCATGGACAACCATATTTGAATAGCTACAAACGGGATGGCTGAAAAGAACGGATAGAAGTTATAAACAAAAAGAGTTTTCCAAGAAGGGGGAAGACCAAATCCCAACCACCACCCTAGCCCGATTATACCAATCAATAGAAAAGCAGAAGCGATGAGTAACATAGCCATAACTACTATAAATTTTGCCGTATAAACACTTAGGCGGCTTACTGGTAAGCTCAGCAGCTGCTTCCAGGAGCTTCTGTGATATTCAACATGCGCTATATTTGAAGCAAGAATTGTTCCTCCCAGTAAAAAAGCTGTAGGAAGCGTAATGTTTATTTCATGAAAAAGACCTTCCCACACATTTGGATTTTGCTGAATTAAATATTCATATCGAACGCTGTAATCTACCAGTGTTAAGCCTATTACACCTGCTGGACCTAAAAATAATAAAAACCAGAGCCATTTTCTTTTTAATTTCATACACTCAGCCTGCAGTATTTTTATGAACATGTTCATTCTCCTCGTTCGTCAGCTTTAAAAAGATATCTTCTAGTGACTTTGTTTTTTCTTCGACGCGATAGATAGAGACATTTTCTCGCACGAGTTGATAAACAAGATGTGCCACTCGCTCATGATCAATATAATCTAGAAGGAGACTGTTTTTATTGACAGTAGGTACAAATCCGTTTGTTAATAGTATTGTTTTTGCCTTTTCTATTTCCCCTATTGTAAATGCCACTTGATGTTTGGCCTTTTTGCGAAGCGATTCAATTGAGCCATTAAATAGCATCTTTCTTTTTGTAATAATGCCTACTTGAGTCGCTAAGTGGTCAATTTCATAAAGTAAATGACTTGAAATTAAAACGGTAACGCCATTTTCCCTTGGCATTTCTTTAATTAATGAGCGAATTTCTTGAATCCCTGCAGGATCTAGTCCATTAGTTGGTTCATCTAGGATTAATAAGCGAGGGTTTCCTAGAAGTGCTGAAGCAATGCCAAGACGCTGTTTCATCCCAAGAGAAAATCCTTTAACTGGACGATTTGCTTCTTTTGTTAACTTTACAATATCTAGTACTTCATCCATTCTATTTCTAGATACGCCCAGTATCTTGCGAAGTACCTCTAGATTTTCTCTTGCAGTTAAATGTGCATAATAAGAAGGGCTCTCTACAAGTGAACCTATCTTTTTTAAGGCTCGAATATGCTGCCTATGATTTATTATTCTTTCTCCAAACAGCTCAATTTCACCGCTCGTTGGCTTCATTAGACCAAGAAGCATTCGAATCGTTGTTGTCTTCCCTGCTCCGTTTGGTCCTAAAAAACCATAGATGTCTCCTTCTTTAATGGAAAGATTCACTTCACTTACAGCTTCTACTCCTTTAAATACTTTTGTCACCTGAGTCGTTTTAACAATTTCCACTTTTATCACCTCTCTATTACTATAAACAGAGAAAGTTAAGAGGAAGGAAAAGAAAGGTTAAAATTCGTTTAAAAAAGCGAGCGAATTAATCACTCGCTTCATACACAATTTGAATATCCGTTCCATGCTTTGTTGAATGAATTGACCACGTTAACTCCATTTCTTTAATCATTACATCCACAACCGCTAAACCTACACCGTTTTGTTTGGTCTCACTATTCTTTTTAAAGCCTGACCCTTTATCAGAAATGATAAGAGAAGATGAACTATGTTCTTGAACAAGGCGAAAACCAATAAAACGACCTTCTTTAGCATGACGAATTACGTTTTGACATAAGTTATCTATTATTCTTTCTAACCACTGCACGTCTCCGTACCAGTATAGAGACTGAGGTGGAAGTTGAATATCCACTTCCATATTCTCTTCTTCAAATAGTGGATACCACTGCGCAATGCTTTTTCTAAGAAATCGAGTCATATCAATTTCCTCTTCTTGATACGGATATTTTCCATTTAACAGCAGCGTATAGGAAAATAAATTATCTATTAAATTACTAACAAATTCTACTTTAGCATCAATTACTTCAAGAGACTGTTGAACATTCAACGTTACTTCTTCATTTTTCAGCTGATAAATATGAGTCCGAACGGTCGTGAGCGGTGTTCGTAAGTCATGCGATAGACTCATAATTAAGTCTTGCCGCAGCTGTTCTTCTTGCTGCTCTCGGTTTCGACTTTCATGAAGCTGTTTAATCATTTGATTAAATGATTGTTCTAGCTGTCCAATCTCATCTGTGGAACCAGGTACAACAGGTAAAGGAATTCCTTGTTCGTCTTTGTTGTTCATAGCAGCCTGTAACGTTCGCAGCCTTTTTCGAATTCGAAGAAAAAAGAATAGAGAAAGCACAATAAAAGAAAGCACAACGATAAAAACAAACCCTAAATAAATACTATAGTAGGCTGGATCTAGTTTCTGAATAGGAGGCTCAACGGCTTTTTCTGGCACTTCAATGACCATAAAACCTTGCTTTTTATCTGTTCCAATAAAGGTAATAACCGTATACGGATCGTTTCCGTATCGTTTTTTTATAAATTCAGCCGTATAAGACGATGACCATTGCTTCGGAAGGGATTCATGATAAGGAATCGGAAGCTGTGTTTGTCCAGCAGCGTTCACCCAAAACATTGAAGCTTCCGGATATTTTCTTTTTAATAATTTTAGCTTTTGGTTGATTGTTTCCTCATTTGCTTCTTCTAGCTTTTTGGCTTCTTGATTCCACATTTGTTCGTAGTAGCTTTTTCCTTTATACTCTTCATCTAATAATCCTTGAATACGCATAAAAGGAACAGTGATCAGCCATGAGCCCGCAAAAAATGATAACGGTATAATCAATACAGCTACAATCATAAATAAGATATACTTCGTAACAAGAGATTGTGCAACGTTCATTGCTTGACCCTGTAGCCAATCCCACGTATTGTTTCAATAATTTCAGGCTTAGCCGCATTTTTCTCAAGCTTCTCTCGCAAATAGCGAATATGTACCATTAAGGTTTTATCTCCTTCGATATAACGCTCTTTCCATACTCCTTCATAAATTTGTTCTTTTGTTAAAATTTGATTTAAATGCTGAAGGAAATACGTAAAAATATGAAATTGCTTACCTGTTAAACTAATTTCTTCACTTGTCTCTCTGTTCATTACACGATAGTCTACCATCGAAACATGCAAATGTTTTAAAATAAGTTCTTCTTTCTTTCTTGAAAACCTTCTTAACAATACTTCGAGCCTTGCGAGCAGTTCTTCTGGATGAAACGGCTTTGTGACATAGTCATCGGCAAACTCTAGCCCAATAATCTTATCTTCTAGAGCTGTACGAGCTGAAAGCATTAAAACAGGGACATCAGGCGCTAACTTTTTAAGCTTTTTTCCCACTGTAAATCCATCTAAGCCGGGAAGCATTACATCTAGAATGACAATATCCGCTTGTTTAATAAACTGGCTGGCGCTATCTCCCGATTGTAACCAAGTAACTTCATAGTTTTGCTTTTTAAGCTCTTTTTGAATCATTAACCCAATTTCTTCATTGTCTTCAATGTATAAAACATGATTCATACACGCCCTCCTTTACTTCTTTTTCCATTTTATCGAACTCTTGTTAACAGTAAAAGACAAAAAAGCTAAAAGGCGACGCCTTTTAGCTTTTTTCTTTACACGTCCATTTAATTAACAAGCCGCAGTGCGTTAATCCTCCCCCAAACCCATAGAGAATAAGGAGGTCATTATCCTGTACTTTTCCTGTCATTATTCCTTCGTTTAAAGCAAGCGGAATAGAAGCTGAAGATGTATTTCCGCAGTATTGCACACTCGTTAACGTTTTATCCATTGAAACACCTGTTTTAGCACAAATAGCTTCAATCATCCGAAGGTTTGCACTGTGCGGAATAAACCAATTTACATCAGAAAGAGAAATGGAAGTACCCTTTAACAATGCTTCTACTCCTTTTGGAATCGTTCGGACAGCAAAGCGGTATACTTCACGCCCATTTTGAACTAAATTTCCACTGGAGTTAATTTCTTTTCCTGAAAGAGTATCAGATAAATTAGAACGGTATAAATTTATACCTCCGCTCCCATCCGTTCCGTAGTGACATCCTAAGAAACTTGGATTACACTCGTCGTACTCTACAAGCATCGCTCCCGCTCCGTCACCGAACAGCACGCAGGTGGCCCGGTCCGTATAATCTGTAATTTTCGACATGACTTCGGCACCAATAACTAAAATCTTTTTATGCAATCCGGACGTTACTAAGCCGTTCGCCACGTGAAGTCCATATGTAAAACCGGCGCATGCGGCACTTAAGTCAAATGCAGCAGCTTGATTAATATGAAAGTAATCTTGAACCTGACATGCTACGCTAGGAAAAAAATGATCCGGCGTTGTTGTCGAAACAATAATTGCATCTACATCTTCTATTTCTACAGCATATCGGTTGAGCAAATTTTCAACTGCTCGAATGCCAAGCGTAGACGTGTATTCGCCTTCACCAGCAATTCGCCGTTCTTTCATTCCCGTGCGCTGTACAATCCATTCGTCACTTGTATCAACCATTTCTTTTAAATGGTCGTTCGTTAATTTTTGTTTTGGTGTATATATCCCCATTCCTGTGATTCTAGCTTTTGATTGCATCATTTCTCCACCTCAAATCAGTTGATACTTAATTATAACACCTACTTTTAATATCTGGTACTAATTTATTAATAGATAAAAAGCGCAAAGGTATACCCTTCACGCTTTTTATTAAATAGAATAATCTTCTGGAATAAATACTTTTAGCTGCTTAGGCTTTACATACACCTGCTCTCCTACTTGAAGGCTGAGTGTTTTATAATGCTCTTTGCTTAATTCAGCTTCTAAAAATTTTTCTGCATCTTCTCTTTTTAATTCAATTTGCACGATAGGTCCTATCACATGAATATGGCTAACGGTTGCAGAAACGGCATCTGCGCTTGTTTTTACTTTTTCAAGGTGAATATCATGAGGTCGCACATATCCAACAGCTGCTTCTTCATTTCTTCCGCTAAATTCTGGAACATCCATTTCAAAGCTTCCTTGTTTTAGCCTGCCTTTATGAATGCGACCCTTAAATAAATTGACGTTTCCTAAAAAATCGTACACAAATGGACTGTTAGGATGATCATATACTTCCTCAGGACTTCCAATCTGCTCAATTTTCCCGTTGTTCATTACAACAATACGATCAGCTACATCTAAAGCTTCTTCTTGATCATGCGTAACGAATATACTCGTAATATGAAAGTCATTATGCAATTTACGCAGCCATCTGCGTAAATCTTTACGAACTTTCGCATCCAAAGCGCCAAAAGGTTCATCTAATAGCAGTACTTTCGGTTCCACTGCTAACGCTCGAGCAAGCGCTACTCGCTGGCGCTGTCCTCCCGATAATTGAGAAGGATAGCGATTTGCAAGCGGCTCTAGTTTCACAAGCTGCAGCAGCTCGGTTACTTTCTTGTTAATGTCCATTTTAGAAGGTCTTGTTTTTTTAGGTCGTACTTTTAAACCATACGCAATGTTATCAAACACAGTCATATGCCTGAACAAAGCATAGTGTTGAAAAACAAACCCTACATTCCGCTCTTTTGGATTTACGTGCGTAATTTCCTTTCCATCAAATAAAATAGCTCCTTGGTCAAGATGTTCAAGACCGGCAATGATGCGAAGCAAAGATGTTTTTCCAGAACCGGACGGACCAAGTAAAGCTACTAATTCACCCGTTTGAATATCAATGTTAATAGAATCCAGCGCTTTAAAATCACCAAAGTTCTTTGATACGTGCTTAATATGGATACTCATCTCATAAGCTCCTTCCTTTTTAAATATGTTTGGCTTTCCACTCAATAATGTTTTTTATAATTAATGTAAATATAGCTAAAACTGACATTAAAGATGCTACCGCAAACGCTGCTGCAAATTGATATTCATTGTAGAGAATTTCAATATGAAGAGGCACCGTATTTGTCATTCCTCGAATGTGCCCCGACACAACGGAAACAGCTCCAAACTCTCCAATCGCCCTCGCATTACATAAAATGATTCCATATAATAAGCCCCATTTAATATTAGGTAATGTCACTAGAAAAAAAGTTTTGAAACCGCTGGCTCCTAACGTTAACGATGCCTCTTCTTCGGCTGACCCTTGAGCTTGCATGAGTGGAATCAATTCTTTGGCAACAAACGGAAGCGTTACAAAAAGGGTAGCTAATATAATACCGGGAATAGCAAAGACAATTTTGATGTCGTGATTAAACAGCCATTCTCCGAACAACCCTTGTGCACCAAATAATAAAATAAAAATCAATCCAGCAATAACAGGCGAAACGGCAAATGGTAAATCAATAAGCGTAATTAAAATATTCTTTCCTTTAAAATCAAACTTCGTAATTAACCATGCAGCTACCACGCCAAAAACGGCATTTAACGGAACGGTAATCAGCACGACGATTAACGTTAGTTTAATAGCAGCCAGGGCATCTGGATTTGTAATCGCAGCGAGATATGTTTCCCACCCTTTTTGAAAGGCTGTTATAAAAATCGTGATAAGCGGAAGCACTAAGAATAGAGCTAAAAAAGCCAGTGCAATAAATGTAAGCAGCCACCGGACGACTTTGGGCTCTTTTAAACTAGAATGAGTGATTTCAACAGTCGTTTTTGCGTGCTGCATTGGAACATGTCCTGCCAATGTCATCCCTCCTTAACTATGTATAAATTTACGATTTGTCCACCATTGAATAATATTAATAAGTAATAACAGAAAAAATGATACAACGAGCATGACTGATGCAATAGCAGTAGCTCCCGCATAATCGTACTGCTCGAGTTTTGTCATAATAATAAGCGGCGTAATTTCAGTTTTCATCGGCATATTTCCAGCAATAAAAACAACGGATCCATATTCTCCAAGCGCTCTTGCGAATGAAAGAGAAAAACCTGTTAAAACAGCCGGCACCAGCTCCGGAAAAATAACTTTTCTGAACGTTTGCATTCGGCTGGCTCCTAAACTAGCAGATGCTTCTTCAATCTCTGCATTAAAGTTTTGCAATACCGGCTGCACCATTCGGACGACAAACGGCAGACCGATAAACGTAAGAGCGATAATAATTCCGATAGGCGTAAATGCGATTTTAAACGTAAATAATTGACCAATCCATCCTTTCGGAACGTAAAGAGTGGTCAAGGCAATGCCAGCAACAGCCGTTGGCAAGGCAAACGGCAAATCCACAAGTCCGTCAATAAACCTCTTTCCAGGAAAATGATACCTCACTAATACCCACGCAATAATGGTTCCAAAAATAACATTAATGATGCCGGCTGCAAATGCTGCTCCAAAACTTAATTTATACGACGCTACTACTCTAGGTTCTGTAACAGTTTTAATAAAGTCGCTCCATCCCATAGATGCCGTATTTAAAAAAATCATAGCTAACGGAAAAAGCACAAGGATACTTGCATAAAACATCGTAAAACCTAAAGAAAGCCCAAATCCAGGTAAGATGCTTTTCTTTTTTTTCTGTCGTTGTAACACGCTCACGTCTTACACCTCTCTCTGCTTTCAAGATACATGTACACAGAAGATACGAATCACCATTCGTATCTTCCTCGTTCTACTTTTTTAATGAATCATATTACTTTGGCTGATAAATCTGATCGAATGTTCCCCCATCATTAAAATGCGTTTCTTGAGCTTTTTTCCAGCCGCCAAAATCTTTAATAGTGACTAGGTTAAGCGAAGGGAATTGATCTTTGTGTTTCTCTAATACTTTTTTATTTCGAGGACGATAGTAGTTTTCCGCTGCGATTTCCTGACCTTTTTCTGTATATAGGTATTTTAAGTATGCTTTTGCTACCTTTGTCGTGCCTTTCTTTTCAGCTACTTTATCTACTACAGCAACAGGTGGCTCCGCTAAAATGCTTAATGACGGTGTTACAATTTCAAATTTATCTTTTCCTAGCTCATTTAACGATAAGTAAGCTTCGTTTTCCCATGCAATTAACACGTCTCCAATGCCTCGCTCTACAAAGGTAGTGGTAGCTCCGCGTGCGCCTGAGTCTAACACTTCGACATTTCCATAAAGCTTACTCATGAAGTCTTCAATCTTTTTGTTATCGCCGTTATATTTATCCTTCGCATATGCCCATGCAGCTAAATAATTCCAGCGCGCGCCTCCAGAAGTTTTTGGATTTGGCGTAATAACAGATGTACCTTTTTTCGTTAAATCATCCCAATCTTTAATTCCTTTTGGATTTCCTTTACGAACTAAAAAAACAATCGTTGATGTGTATGGTGTAGAATTATGAGCCAATTCTTTTTCCCAGTCTTTGTTTAATAATTGACGAGTTTGAGCGATTTCATCAATATCGTAAGCAAGCGCCAGCGTTACTACATCCGCTTCTAAACCGTCAATAACTGCTCGGCCTTGCTTACCAGAGCCACCGTGTGATTGCTGAATAGTGACGTCTTGCCCTGTTTTATCTTTCCAATAAGACGCAAAGCTCTTATTGAACTCCTGATAAAGCTCACGTGTAGGATCATATGAAACGTTTAAAAGTTCTACTGGTTTTTTTGAATCGTTTTTACTCGCAGAACTATCTTTCCCTGCTGTTTCAGTAGATTTTCCATTGCCGCAACCTGCTAGCACCACGAGCAGTGCTGTCAGCACCATTAAAAACTGAACTGCTTTTTTCTTCATGTTTTACTCCCCTTTTTATAAAAAAATACAAAAAGGCCGCTATCTCTTAAAAAAGAGAAGCAGCCTTCAGTTAGTCTGATCAGCGTATGTGCTCTTAAATTATTCTTATTAAATTTATTCGTAAGAATAAAAAGAAGATACTTTCTGAAAAGACAATTTATTCTTGTTTTTATAATAAACACACTTTACCCATTAGTCAACTAGGTTTTGAATCTTTTTTACACTTATTTTAGTTCTTTTTACGTATTTTCCTTACTTACTGCGTGCCTGATACTCTTTTTCTAAGTCAGAGAGTGTGAGTTCAAAAAGATGATGATTTTCTTTTTTATAAATCCCTTTTTTCAGTAACTCTTCAATGAGGTATTGTTTTCTTTGGCGCACCGCTGCTCGTAATAAATTTTCCATCTTTTCTCCTCCTATTATATTAATTTAAGAATAAAAAAAGACTCCTAACACAGGTCAGAAGCCTTCGGTAATCCGATCAGCACAGGAATGAAACTGTCAGATCTTCATAATTTTAAAACGTATAAAGCTGCTGCTTTAGCAGCTTTACACTTTTCATCGTCATACTCATACAACCTATAACTCAATTTTAATTCGAAAAATTCTAAATCTTCGACCGAAAAGAAAGTCAATTCTTCTTCGAATGCGCACGTTTTCTATATTTAATACAGTACTTGCTTGCCCCGCCGTCAAACGTTTGCTATATAGACAGGCCCTTCAGTTTCTCTAAATACGTATTGAAATAGGCTTATTTGTGGCTTGCTACTTTGCTTTTAGCTAAAAAGCGGTTTTTTTCCGTGCTGTCCACTTGAGTAATTTGTCCGTCGTGAAGAGTAATTAGTACAGATCCATAGTTGATTTCAGTTAGTAATTTAACAATATAATCTAATTTTTCTTGTGTAATTGAAGCCATTTTATCATTCTCCTATTCATAGATAAATTTATATTTTAGTTGCAGTTGAATAAACAAAGCGAACAACATCTATAAGTACTTGTATAATGTGCAGAAGATAAATACATCGTAATCCTCCCCATATGTTCAGTTGAAGATTGAGATTTTAATGACCACAACCAATGTACAGAAAAGGCCCACACCAGTAGCGAACAAGTATGAGCCTTCAGTTGACCGATCAGCTTCTTTAGCATCCCAATTTTTTCAAAAGATTTATACTATCTATATTATTTACACTTTACCTATATGTCAAGTAGGGATTAAAAAAATAAATAGATATTATTAATTTTTTTTATATCTTTGACCTAATAAAAAAAAGACTCATCTGCATGAACTTACACAGACGAGTCTTTTTTATTCCTATTTTTTTGGATAGGCAAAGTTACCGTAAAGATGCTTCCTTGTTCTTTTTTGCTTTCAACACGTATTGCGCCCTCATGCAGTCGCACAATTTTTTTTGTAATAGCTAGACCGAGGCCGCTTCCTTTTAACGTTCTGGACTTATCTACTTTATAAAAGCTTTCAAAAATATATTTTTGATCTTCTTCGATAATACCAATTCCATTATCCTTTATTTTCACGTCTATTTCTTCGTTTTTTTGATGAATGGATATTTTTACAAATCTATTTTCAGGCGTATATTTAACAGCATTTGTTACTAAATTTAGCCAAACTTGCTCTAACAAATCTTTATCTGCTTCTATTTGAACATTGGATAAATCAAGGTCAATTTCTATGTTCTTTTTTATCCACTGAGGTTCTAAAGCCATGACCACATGCCTGATTTGTTCATCTAACCGGTATTGCTGCAGCATTAGCGTTTGATGTTCAGAGTCAAGAGAAGCAAGCTTTAGCAAATTGGAACTAAGCTGAGATAGTCTTGTACTTTCTTTTTCGATAATCGTTAAATATTGTATCTTTTTATCTTCACTGATGATATCATCTTTAAGTGCCGCTGAAAAACCGCGAATAGAGGTCAGCGGTGATTGAATTTCATGCGAAACGCTAGCAATAAACTCTTGCCTCATCGTTTCTATTTTGTTTAATTCTTTAGTCATTTGATTAAAGTTTTTAGTTAACAGACCAATTTCATCATTCGCTGCGTGTTCGACTTGCACACTGTATTCGCCTTGTCCGACAACTTTCATCGCTGTACTGAGACGCTTAATCGGTTTAATAATAATCGTTGAAACATATGCAAACAATACAATACCTACTAATAAAATCGTAATAAGCTGGATATTTTGAACATCTTGAATAACTGAAAATTGCCGCTGTGGATGAGACTGAATAAATAGAGCATACGACCGTCCATTTTCTTTAAAAGGAAGACCCACTACGTTTGGCTGTGGACGATCACCTTTTTCCTCGTTTAAATTAGAATAACGCTTCCCGTCTAATACTTGATCTACTTCTTTCGGTGTAATTGGAATAGGCGGTCCCGGCTGTCCTAATACTTTCTCTTTATGCTGATCATCAATAATAATAAACGAAAAATGAATGAATGATGAATTAGATAAAAACCTTGCAGCTTTATCGGAGTCTTCTGCTCCGTACAAATCGATAAAATCTTCTCCCATCTTCACCATATCCTGACCTAATCGCATTTCGAGCTTCTGCTTGCTAAGAAATGTCGTGACGACAACGGTAATCACAACGCTCAATAAAATTGTAATGATGAACGACAGAACCAGCTTTACATAAATTGATTTCACGTTAACACCCTTCTGCTCTATAGCCTAGTCCGCGAATTGTTTTGATTTCCATACCGACGTTTTTCATATGATTAAGCCTCTCTCGCAGACGTTTTATGTGAACGTCTACCGTGCGCTCATCACCTTCATAATCATATCCCCAAATTAATTGAATAAGCTGATCACGAGTAAAAATCTTTCCTGGAGAACTAACTAATGTGAACAGTAATTCAAACTCTTTTAACGGTAGCTGTTCGCTTGTTTCTCCTGCACTCATCTCTAATTTGGTACGATCCAATTTTATATTCCCCATATAAATTACATTGTTAGCTTCTACTCGGTACCTGCGTAAAAGGGCCTTTACACGAGCAACCATTTCCTGAGGATCAAAAGGCTTCACGACATAGTCGTCTGTTCCGATATCAAATCCTTTTAGTTTATCATGCGATTCGCCTCTAGCTGTTACCATCAAAACCGGTATATCAAAATACTCCTTAATTTCCTTTGTTAGTTCCCATCCGTCTTTAAATGGCATCATGATATCAACGACCGCTAGATCAATTCGAAACTCTTCCATTTTCGCCCACGCTTCTTCACCATCTGCTGCTTTTATAATTTTAAATCCTTGATTTTCTAAATATAATGATATCAGCTCTCGAATGTGTTGATCATCATCTGCAACTAATATTTGAATCATACATGTCTCTCCCTATTCCTAAGTTTGTCCAGCTTTTACGCACAGTAAGCTCTCTGTTTATACCAAACAGAGAGCCACATAAGAACATACAATGATTTTATACTTCAAATATGAACTGAATATGAACAAACTGATTAACTCTTATTAGCTGAAGTTGTTTGCTCGTTCTTTTTCTACAATTCCTTCCAAATACGATAAAAACGTTTGACGTAAATCTTTACGCTTTAACCCCACTTCTACCATTGCTTTCATATAGCCTACCTTATCTCCAATGTCAAAGCGCTGCCCTTCAAGTTCAACAGCAAACAATCGCTCTTTTTCACATACCACGCGCAGTGCATCTGTTAATTGTAATTCATTTCCTACCCCTCTTTCAATCGTTTTTAGATAAGAAAAAATAGAAGGGTTTAAAATATAGCGGCCCATAACGGCAATCGTTGACGGAGCTTGTTCTATTGATGGTTTTTCAATCAAGTCATTCACTTCATGAAGGCTGCCAGATTTATTTCTCGGCTGAATAATGCCGTATTTTGATACTTCTTCCACACCCACTTTTTGAACTCCAATAACTGATTGATTAGTCGTTTCATACGCTTGAAGCATCTGTTTGAGCGCAGGTTCTTCAGAAGTCATAATATCGTCTCCAAGAAGAACGGCAAACGGCTCATCTCCAATAAATTGCTCAGCACAAAGAATAGCATGACCAAGTCCTAACGGCTCTTTTTGACGAATATAGTGAATACTGGCCATTGATGAAATCGTTTGTACTTCTTTTAACATTTCGAACTTGTGCTTTTCTTCAAGCATTTGCTCTAGTTCAATTGATTTGTCAAAATGGTCTTCAATTGATTTTTTATTTCGACCTGTAATAAAAATAATACTTTCAATACCTGATTTCACAGCTTCTTCTACAATGTATTGTACAGCAGGCTTATCGACAATTGGCAGCATTTCTTTGGGCTGCGCTTTTGTCGCTGGCAAAAATCGAGTTCCTAAACCGCCTACTGGAATAACTGCTTTTTTTATCGTCATATATGAATCCCTCTTTCTTTTTTAGTAGTGAATACAAATAATTTGGTGCCAATAAAATTGATACCGACACTTACGGTTGTAATTAAAAGTTTACTGATTAGCAGTGGTATACCCCATTTATTATATAGAACAGTCAACAGAAAAGATGTTAGGGATAAAGTGATTAAATTCACGATCACGAATGAAATCACTTCACGCTTACTGCTTTTTTCTTTTTTCTCAAACGTCCATTTACGATTCATGACATAACTGTTTAAAATGCCCGCACTGTATGAAATCCACTGCGCTAGTATGTAGTTCACACCGATTGTTGTTAAAAGTGCGTATACTGCAAAATCAATCAGTGTATTTACAACTCCTACTAACGCAAATTTAATCAAGGGTATCCATTTGTTAGTCACGAAGTGATACTTCCTTGCGTGTTTCAAGCTGATACTTTTCACGGACGATATAGAGTGGACGATTTTTTGTTTCATCGTAGATGCGGCCAATATATTCTCCAATCATACCAAGAATGATTAAAATGATGCCGCTAAAGAATAGCTGAATGACAATTAATGACGACCACCCTGTGATGGTGCTGTCTGTAAATAACTTCAAATACAGCACCACTAAAAGATAAATAAAACCAACACCTGATAGCGTTACACCAGCATAGCTAGCTAGCTTCAGCGGTTTATAGGAGAAAGACGTAATGCCATCCATTGAAAGCTTCAGCATCTTTTTCAAAGGATATTTTGACTCCCCGGCCAAACGCTCGTCTCGCTCATATTCTACTGCTATTTGCTTAAAGCCAACCCAGCTTACTAATCCGCGAACAAAGCGATTTTTTTCTTGAATGCTATTCATTTGATTGCACACTTTACGATCTAGCAAACGAAAATCCCCTGTATCGAGCGGAATATCAATATCGGTCATCGCACGTAAGAAACGATAAAACATAGCCGCTGTTTGCTTTTTAAAATATGTTTCTCCTTTTCGCTTTGTACGCTTAGCGTATACAACGTCAAATCCTTGCTTCCATTTTTCAATCATCTCTAAAATTAATTCGGGCGGGTCTTGCAAATCAGCATCAATCACAACGACCGCCTCTCCTCGTGCATAATCCATACCAGCTGTAATAGCAATTTGATGACCAAAGTTACGGGCAAAATCTAATAAAACAACCGCTGGGTCTTGCTCACTGTACTCTTTAATAATTTCTGCCGTTCGGTCTCTACTGCCGTCGTTCACGAAAAGAAGCTCGTAAGCTTCTTTCGTTGAACGCATCACTTCTGTTAGACGGCGATAGGTTTCATGAATCACTTCTTCTTCGTTGTAGACAGGAACAACAATAGAATATTTAATAATTGAACTCATGTTCATGTCCTCCTTATTTAAGCGTTATTTCGTATAATGTTCCGTTTCCAGATGGTCCTTGCTGAGAACTTGATGAAGTAGACTGCCATTTGGAAGAAGGGATCTCCTTACTATTTTCTTTAATCCACGTGATAACGTCAGATTGGCCTCCCTTACCCATTCCAGACAGGTAGAAATATTTCACTTCACCTTTTTTAATCATAGATTTTAATTTACTCACCGTTAGAATTGGATCTGAACCGCTAAATCCTCCCATTGCCATGACTGGCTTGCCCGTTTTGATAATGTAAGGCGCAGCTGAAGTTGAATCCGTTGTGGCAAATAAATATTTTTCGTCTGTATTATTTTTTGTTAAATAGTTTAGTAGCTTTGTGTTTACTTCTGCGTTCATCCCTCCACTTTTTCGTTTTGAAGATGATAATTTGCTTGAAGAGCTACTTGGCATTTGCATTTGACCATTATTTTCGGACGAGCCTCCTGGCATTTGACCGCTGTTTGACGATCCGCTTGGCGGCTGCATTTGACCATTATTGGACGAACCGCCCGGCATTTGCATTTGACCGCCGTTCGATGAACCGCTTGGCGGCTGCATTTGATTGTTTGAAGATGAATTGCTGCCAGAGCTTCCTGGAGGCTGCATGCCGTTAAAGCCAGACTGTTTGCTATTTGTAGCTGTGCTTGGAGGTCCTCCCATACCGCTTGAAGAATCAGGACCTGCTGCTGGAAGCATGCTATTTCCACCATAAATAATTGGTGTCATCGCCCAGTATGCCGGCATTGCAAGCAAGACAACCATTGCTGCTACTCCTAAATAATTCGTTACAGAATTTTTACGCTCTTTACGAATAGCTAAAACAAGAGCTAAAATGACGCCCAGTGCCCCTACACCTGCAATTGGCGCTACGCCGATTGAGCTGACATAAGGAGACATGATATATACTTGAAGCGCTGCTGTTGTTAAAATACCACTCGGCAGCAGCCATGATTTCCAGCCATTATGCTGTTTGTACATACTCCATAAAGCTACTGCTCCCGCTCCTGCAAATGCTGCGATTGGAGGTGCCAGCATAATTAAATAATACTGATGGAAAAATCCTGCGATACTAAAGAAAACAGCTACCGGCAGCAGCCAAGCTAACCAAAATAAACTTTCTTTTTGTTTTGCCGTGTAAGGCCCTTTAAATTTCACTCCAGCAAATAGACCCACGATTGAAAAGATTACAAATGGTAATAACCAGCTGATTTGATCTGATAACCCTTTTTGGAACAGTCGGAATGGACCAGGGTTCCCCGTGTTGAACATTCCGTTTTGATTTCCTCCATCTGGAGCCTGCATCTTTTGAGAAGAGCTGCTCTTGCTTTGATTTGAGCTTTGTGAAGACTCAGCATTTGAATTACTCGTTTGTTTTGTTTCACTGCTTGCTGTTTGCTGCTGAGCTTGAGCAGGCTGTTTATGACTGCTTCCCGTCACGCTTGTATTTCCAGTTAAACGATTGATACCGTTATATCCAAAAGCAAGCTCTAGAACTGAATTTGTTTGACTGCTTCCCATATAAGGACGCTTATCAGCCGAAGTTGAATCTACTACAACTGCCCATGAGACAGAAACAGCAAGCATCAGTGCAGTTGCTGTTGTTAAAAAAGCAATTTTCTTTTTCCACGTAATTTTGGTTGCCACTACATAGAAAACATAGAATGCTGGTAAAACCATGTATGCTTGAAGCATTTTCATGTTAAATGCAACACCAATCATCGCAAAAGCCGCTAACACCCAGCCAAATTTAGCTGTACGCACAGCACGAAACAACATCCACGTTGCTACTAATAATGTAAACACAAGCATACTATCAATATTATTTGTTCGGCTTACCGCGGGTACAATTGGCGTCAGAGCCATCGCAAGAGCAGCAAACCTCCCAGCCCATACGCCAAACGTACGTTTTACGAGTACGTATAGTAAAAGAACTGAACCGATGCCTGCTAATGCTTGCGGTAAAATGACGCTCCACCCGTGAAATCCAAATACTTTGGCGCTAATTGTCTGAATCCAAAACACAACCGGCGGCTTATCAATTGTTACATAGCCTCCTGGATCAAAAGATGCGTAAAAGAAATTATGAAAACTTTGAAGCATACTTTTGACAGCTGCCGTGTAATAAGCGTTGGCGTATTCATCTGTCCAAATTTTAAATAAGTTCAAAAACGCTGCAATTAAAACAATTGGAACTAAAAATAAGTCTATTCTTTTTTTGTTTGAAGTCCGTTCTTCTTTCACTTCACTGTTCATGTGTTTCATTTCACTCCTTCGTAATTTCTGACTTTAGTCTAACAAGCTTATGTGAACTGATTATGAACAGTGAAAATAATGTTTTTATTTTTTAAAAAGCTATTTGACCTCTTACGCTCAGCAATGAAATATTTTACAATTAAAGAATCAAGTACATGAAATGAAAAGGATCTTTCTTGGATGCAGCTTCTATGAAACATTCTTATCAACACTTCATCCACTTCTTGCTGAGAAAGGAGACAACTTTATGATTCAAGTAAAAGATATATACGGAAATTTACCCACACTAGAAACAGAAAGACTCCGCTTGCGGAAAGTTACCAAAAAAGATGTGCGTGACATGTTTGAATATGCCTCAAATGAAAAGGTAAGCAGATATGTAAATTGGGAAAAGCACCGAAAGCTTCAAGATACAAAAGAATTTGTTTCCTTCGTTTTAAAGCAGTACAGCAACCAATCCATTTCTCCTTGGGCTATGGAAATCAAAGCCCTGAAAAAATGTATTGGCACCATTGACTTTGTCACTTGGAACCCTACTCATCGCATTGCGGAAATTGGCTATGCGATTTCTGAAGCATATTGGAATAAGGGATTTGTTACGGAAGCAGCTGAAAAAGTAATTGCGTTTGGATTTGAAGAAATGGATTTAGTGCGCATTCAGGCCAGGTGCTTTGTTGAAAATGCCGCTTCTGAGAAAGTGATGAAAAAAATCGGTATGTCTTATGAAGGAACAATTCGAAAAGCCATGTTTATTAAAGGAGCTCATCAAGACTTAAAGTTATATTCAATCTTGCGAGAAGAATACACGCGCAACGCGTAGAAAATGTATAAAATACTTTCCATAACACAGGCTAACTTCAACACTAACTCTTCCTTTTGAGGTGAACAATGTTGGAGCAAGCAATTCAGCATTTAGACTTATCTGCACACGGTTTGTGGTTTCCGATTACTGTTAGTTTATGCTTATTTATTCTTGCCCTTGTTTTATTTAAACGGCTGGTTTTTTATCTATTCAATAGCGGTATACTTCCTCGTTTATGCTTTTGTGCTGCCATGGCATATCGCATTTATTAAGTAAAAAAGCGGATGTTGATTAACATCCGCTTTTTTACTATGCACTTACTTTCTACATGCTGAAATCCATATTTATGGCCGGTCATTTTATGCGCCGCGATGACACATGCGTGCGGCTATGCTCTTCAGGACGTGTAAACCCAATTTTTAAAAGCGCCGCTTCTAAATTTGCTTCTGTTTTAATTTGATTAAAATCAATTCCTAGTTTCACTACCGTTTGGGCAATTTCCGGTCGTATCCCCGTTATAATAGCTTCCACTCCCACCAATTTAAGCGATCGATGAATTTTAAAAAGATTGTCTGCTACCATTGTATCAATAATCACGACACCTGAAATATCTAAAATAAGATAAGATAATTGAAGGCTTGTCCCTTTTTTCAAGCAGGTTTCCATAATAACTTGCGAGCGGTGGGTATCAATTTCTCCAATAATCGGCATAATAGCAATCCCTTTTGTGACAGGTACGAGCGGAACTGAAAGTTCTTCTAGTGACGTATAAGCTAAATTCATCATATATCGATTATGCTCGTCATAAATTTGACCAAAAACACATGTTACCGTATCTAAAAGTGGATCAATTCGTTCACTGACATGCAGCATGGTAATTGCAGCAAACTGATGCTCCTCTAGTTCTCTTGTAAATACATCCCAAATAACGCTGCGATAGATTGGAAGGATACCGAGTGCTTTTTCTAAAGGAATATTTTTTTCCACTGCATATTTACCCGTATCAAGTGCCCATTCTTTAACAAGTTTAAGTACAGCCTCCTGTTCTTCAAATAGAGCTCTCCCAAAGTATTCCATAATTGACACTCGCCACTTCAGAATTTTCTTTTCTTTCAATTCCTCTAGACTTAGCGTATGTGTAGCATCTAAACGTTCGGCTAATTTTTCTGACAAGCTATATTTATGTTCAAGAATCTTTTTTCCTATATACACGAGCTCCTCTTTCATAAAATACGTTCAGCTCCTCTTTTCTGCTATTTTTACTGCGTATATAACCTTGACTAAGCCTACTTATCCATCCGAAAATTGACTAGCCTTCCTAAAAATAACAAAAAAGCGGTTATTTTATGAATTTTCTTTCTTTTCATTATAGTACCAGAGCAAGAGCCGCACAACTTAAAATTTGCTTCGAAAAAAATTTATACTTTTATATAAAAAGCGAGATGGGGGCATAACGAAATCAACAGTTAGAAGCCAGTACATACATTAAATCTACGTTTACGATGAGCATAAAAAAACACGAACTATCCATCACCTTTCAATAGATTGTTCGTGTTCAACTTTAACTAACATACTTTTGTCTCAGCCTCGTTTTTTATATTCACTTTCTTTTATCTCGCCTTACACTTGGAATAGCCAGACAACAATTGGCCCAAAAACGGATCCTAATACAGCGCTTAACGTCATTGATACTGAACTCATCGATACCGTTAGCTCACCGTATTCAAATGCTTTAGAAGTTCCTAGCGCATGAGAAGCACTGCCTAATGCAATTCCTTTTCCTAAAGAACTCTTAATCCGAATCCATTTTAAAAGTAGCGGTCCAAGGATTACTCCAGAAAAACCTGCGATCATAACAAATACCACGGTCATCGATGGAACGCCCCCTAGCCCTGTGGCGATCTGAATCGCTACCGGAGTAGTAATAGACTTAGGAATGATGGATAAAATCAGGCTTCGATCAACGCCAAATACTTCAGCAAACACAAGTCCGCTGATCATGCCTGCGAATAACCCTACAAATACCCCTCCAATAATAGGAACGCTGTATTTTACTAGCATCTCACGCTGTTTATAGAGTGGATACGCTAATGCAACAACCGCTGGTCCTAGAAGTGAATTAATCCATTTGCCTCCAATCATATACTCATCATAGGAAACATGAAAAGCAAGCAAAAGAAGAATAACGAATATGGTTGTAGTTAAAACAGGAATAAGAATTGGATAGGAGAACCGCACGTATACTTTTGCCATGACTAGATACAAAGCAACTGTAGCTACGATTATAAAGACCGCGATAAAGAATTCTTGCACTGTTGTTTCTCCTTTCGTTTGTTCGCTTTCTTTTCCAAAAGTTGGCTAGCAGTCCCTGCAGCGGCCATCGTAACAATCGTACTAAGCACAATAATTAAAAATAAAACCGCTCCGCTGCTTGAAAGAAGCGAAGGATAATTCATCACACCTGCCATAGCTGGTATGAATAATAGCGGTAAAAAAGATAACAAGAAACTTGCTCCGTCTTCAATTATTTTGATGGGAACAACTTTGCACGTTAAGCAAATGAGCATTAAAATTAAGCCTATAATACTGCCTGGAATAGGTAGATGAAGCATATGGTGAACGGCTTCGCCAATCATAGAAAAAGCATAAAGAATCGCAATTTGTAAAATGATTCGTATCACTTTCATTATAGGTCACTGTCCTATAAATAAAGAACAGCTGCCCTCCTCTCTTTATTTTGTCATGTTGTCTAACATTTAACTATATAAACACCTTTACTTTACCTACTTTTACTTGTACTATACAACTATATATACATTTGTATTATACAAGTATATATTTCTTTGTCAATGAATGATTTTGTAAGGGGCGATTATAATGCAAGAAAAGAATTCAATTGAATTGATTGAATATGAACTTACTACCTTTATTAGACGAGCGGTCTATCTTGATAATTCCGAAAATAAAATAGGAAACCTAGAAAGATCAGCTTATTTATTGCTGCGGCAATTAGATGAATTTGGACCAGCTCGTGTAAAAGAACTGGCAGAAGCATTTAAACTCGACATTTCAACTCTTTCTAGACAGGCTGCTGCTTTAGAAAATAAAAAGCTTATTTCTCGCTCCTCTGATCCTTCGGATGGACGAGTCAGCCTATTTGACATCACAACACACGGGAAACAAATGCTGCAAACTGATAAGCAAATGCGCCTTGAACGCTATCATAGTATGTTAAAAAAATGGTCAAGTGAAGAAAAGGAGCTATTTGGCAAACTATTAATGCGGATGAATGACGCATTTATCGATTAAATAGAAATTCATGAAAATTAGGCTACTGCTGCAAGGTGTTTGTCCCTTTCTCTTTTCTCTTTTTTGCATTTAATGTAAAGAGACTATTGAAAAGGATGTATGATTATGTCTGTTCCGAATAAACGGAAAGCCACGCCCTGCCTCTTCCCCGGCTATAAATGGTGTGGCCCCGGATGCAGTGGTCCGGGATGTCCTGTAAATGATGTAGACTGCTGCTGTAAATACCATGATTTATGCTATGAAGATTACGGATCATGCCGCTCATGTGATGAGCAATTTCTTGAGTGTCTTTGCTCCAAAGCAAATCCTTACAGTTTAAAAGGAAGACAGGCATACGCTATGTATACCTATATGCGGCTGAAGTTAGCTTTAAAACAATATGACTAAGCAGAAAAGAGGTGAATTAAAAAATTCATCTCTTTTTTATGCCATTTTATCCGTATGAATCCAAAAGCGTTGAACAATAGCCCCGTCCTCTTCTATATAATCCTCGTCCTGTATACCACCGTTTGCCAGAATAGTTCGACGAGAAGCAGTGTTCCAATCATCACACACAACTAATGCCCGTTGAACTCCCAGCTTTTTAATTTCTTGAAGAGATAACCTCAGTAGCAGCTTGGCATATCCTTTTTGTCTTTCACTTGGCCGAATACCATACCCTATATGTCCTCCGCTGTTTCGAAGTATTTCACTTAGCTCATGGCGGATATTAACTACGCCTATTACTCTTTCGTGATGCATTAGCCAGTATGTGGAATCGGGTACAAATCCTTTTTTTAATCCGATCCCTTTTTCTGCATCTAATAACTCTTGAACCATTTTTTCAAAGTAAGCAGGATCTTTAGCAATGACCCACGGAATCATTTTTTCTCCGCTTGCTTTCCATTCATGATAAAAGCTCATATAAGCCTTTTTATAAGCTGCATCTGGTTTAATTAAAACAGCGGTTTCCACGTACCTTCCTCCTTTTTGTTTATTATGTTTATACTACCGATTTTTCCCAATAAATAAAAGAGGATAATTTACGTGATGTGATCGTTGTATGAGCTTGTTTATAAGGTATGTAACAAAAAGCGCTCAATGAATGGGGACTGACCCCCTAGAGTGAGACAAATAAAAAACACCTTTAAGTTAAAAAACGGGTATGTAGTACCTAACAATAAC
>NZ_JBBJSS010000005.1:0-52898 GCF_038898415.1 Priestia sp. SB1
TACCCAGCCGACAACCGGAATGAAGCCGGCTGCTGCCATGGCTCCTGCTGCGACGCGCTGTGAGGTAGAAAGTTTTTCACCCGTAACAGGGTCCACGCCTTCTGCTGCTCGTTTATAATCATAATATCCGCTGACCTCTCCTGTAAAGGTAGAAACCGCGTCCCACGTTTTTTCATACCACGGCTTGTTTGCTTCTTCTTCTTGCTTTTTTTCCAGCTCGTATACTTCTTCTTGCTGCTTGTTGTAATCAACATATGAAGTGGCATAGTCGTTTAGCTTTGTTTGAACTTTATACAGCTCGCTGTCGTGATAGGCTTTTTCGTCAAAGGCAAGCTGATAGACACTTCCTCCTTGACTCGTAGCAAGCTCTAAGCCGCTTACTAGCGTATCCACTACCGCATAGAAATCGTCCATTTCGCTGTATTCTTTTGACCATTCAGCGTCAAGCTGGTTCACTGCTTCAATTGTATCGGTGCGTTTTTTCTCTGCTTCTTCTATTTTATCGTTAAACTCACTCGTTGAAAACGCTGAAATAGAGACGATATCGTCAATGCCATTTAAAATACTCTGCAGATCGTCGTGCTGCTGCGCAACCATTTCTTTAGCATTGCTATTGGCGTTTTTTAGCTCTGTTTCTAAAAATGATTCATCTACAATCGTGCTTCCTGATAGCTTTGCTTTTTCAGCTTTAACGTGAAGCGTTGAAAAATAGCTTTGCTGCATTTTAATTAAGTTTTCCCACTGTCCGGCCGTATCGGCGTGCTGCTTATAAAAAGATTTTATATTGTCAGCGCCTTTTCCTTCTAAGCTGCCATCTAAGTCCGCTACGCCCTGCAGCGCTTTTTTCAGTTCACCCAGCTGGCTTAGTAACTCATCGTAGGCTTTTTCCCTGTCTTTTGCTACATCAAACAGCGCTTTTGCATCGTATACCTTTCCCACAGTCATCCCCCTTTGCTGCTACGAATGGATAATAGATTCGTCTTGTTCTTTTAGTAAGTCTACATTAGATTTTGTATCTTTTACGTTTTTGTTTAGTGCTTTTATATAAGTAGAAATAAGCGTTTGAATTTCTTCTTCGCGCGCTTCCCATTTCTCTGTAGTATCAAGGCTGTTTTTTCCAAGGTCAGGCATTTTGCTAATGGATAAATTTCCAATCGCTGTGCTGACTGCTTCAAGCTTTTTGATAACGTCAGCGTGATCAAGCTTAATTGTCATGAAAACAGCCCCCTTCTAATTTCACTAATCTTGTTTTCTACTGCGTCATAGGCTTCTTCACCTTTAGCTAATAAAGAATCCGCTTCTCCAATAACGGCGTTCAAGCCACTCAAAGCTCCTTTTTCAGCTTCTAGCGCCCATATCTTTGTTTCAATTTCACGAATGTATCCATCGTAATCACCGTCTAAAATGCCTTTTATGTTGTCGTAGGCTGCCGTACGTTTTTCGTCAAAATCATCCGATAACGTACCCGTCCATTTGTCTCCCAGCTCAGGCTTTTTGATGTGTTCAATTTCTTTTAATGAAACAGCTTGTTCATGCTCAATTTTACTTTTAGCCGTTCTTAGCTTAGAAATTTTCCCTTCTACATCTGAGACTCTTCCAGATACTTCACCCAGCAGTCCGTCTAATACGCTTCCTAACCCCATATCGTTCCTCCTGTTCCGCACATTTCGAGTTTAATCCAATAATTATAAGTATAAAATTTGTCTCATTATAGCTAAATAGGAAAAAACTCTCTTTTTTATGCTTCTAGTTTCATGAATTGAGATAAAAATGAAAAATAAGAGAAAAAAGACTCATGTCTAAATACGTTATCCAACCATATACCGTTATCTAAAACAAAGAATAAGTAGAATAAAACCATTCCTTTGTACCCATACCCGTTTTTTCCCACAAATTAAAGCTTTTTGCGTAAAAAGACCAGCTTCACTTCGTTTTTTTACACAGCAAAAAACCTCTGCACATTCTGCAGAGGTTTTGTTTTATACTTGAACCGGCGTTGGTTCTTCAGCTGTTTGTTCGTGCTGTATAAGTCCGTAGTTTTCCCATGCTCGGCTTTTCCAGCGAAAAAACATAATAACTGCGCGCGTCCATTCATCGGCTGCGATGGCAAGCCAAATGCCAGCGAGCCCCATGTCTAAATGGAAAACGAAGAAATAACCGAGCGGCAAGCTCATCATGACCATCGACATCGCACCAATTAACACCGGATATTTGGCATCTCCCGCTGCCCGCAGCGAGTTAATCAGCACAATGTTCATCGTTCTTCCCGTTTCAAGCACAATGCTCAGAAGCAGCACCGTCGCCCCAAGCTCAATGATATGCGGATTGTCTGTAAACACGCTGATCAGCTGTGTTCTGAATGTCATCACAAGAACAACCATCATCATCGTTACGGCACTGGCCCATTTGACGCTTTTCCATACGCGATGGTACGCTTCATCTTTTTCGTTTCCGCCTACTAAACGGCCGACAATAATCGCTGTACCCATTCCAATTGCAATGGCAAATAAGTAAATGAACATTGAAATATTCATCGCGTACTGTCTCGCAGCAAGTGATTCTGCTCCTAGGTAGGTTGCATAGTATAAAAAGACAATTTGACAGCCTTGATACATCACTTGTTCGAAAGCCGACGGAATACCGATTTTTAAAATTTTACCGATATATTCTTTTGAAAGCGTAATGTAGTATTGAAATTTCACTCTATATTCCATCACTTGATACAGCAGCCAAAAGAACACAATAAGGGCAACGAATCGGCTGAACGCAGATGAAATCGCTGCTCCTTGCACGCCCATTTCCGGAAAGCCGAACTTCCCGAAGATTAAAGCATAGTTTCCTGCAATATGAAAAATGTTCATTCCAAGTGAAACAAACATTGCCTGCTTCGTAAAGCCATGTACGCGAATAATCGCTGCAAGAGAGTTAATAATCGCTTGAAGAAAAATAGCTCCTCCGACGATGGATAAATAGCTTTGTGCATACATCAGCACGTCACCTTGTAAGTTCATCGCTTCCATCATATGCCTTGAAAACAAAAGAAAACCCGCGCTAATAACTAGCCCGACTCCTAAATTTAACGTAACGGCCAAAGCAGAAATCTTTGACGCTTCCATATACCGTTTTGATCCTAAATACTGAGAGACAACAATTGCCGCTCCGTTACCAATGACCTCTAACACCAAAATCGCAATGTGAAGGTATTGATTGGCTGCTCCGACTCCTGATACGGCATCATCCGACAGCGCACTTAGCATAAAGGTATCAGCAATCCCCATTAACATAAAAAGAAACACTTCTAAAAAGATCGGCCACGTTAAGAAAAACAAATTCAGCTTTTCTTTTGGCCCTTTTTTTGTTTTGACCGCGGTCATCCCATCACCTTCTTTACCGATATCCAATTTCAAACAAGAAGTATCTTACCACACATTTCCTTTGTATACATCCCCTTTTTAGCACATTTTTTATTTTATTTGTTTAGGCATAAAAAAAGCCGCTCCCTTAGAGGAAGCAGCTTTTTTCCGTTATTAAATTGAAATTTTCACTTCTGCATTCATACCTGGAAGAACTTTATCTGATGCATCATCAATTGAAATTTTCACCGGTACTTTTTGCGTTACTTTTGTGTAGTTTCCTGTATTTTGAGCAGGAAGCATAGAAGACACTGAGTTTGTTGCGCGGCCGATTGCTTCAACATGACCTTTAAAGACTTTACCTGAATCTCCGTCCACTGTAATATCGACGCTATCTCCTTCTTCGATATCACCTAGGTCTGTTTCTTTAATGTTTGCATTGATATAGATTTTAGATAAATCAGCTGTTTGTGCTAACACATCGCCAGCTTTTACTAATTGATTTTGAGATGCGTTGTTTTTAATGATTGTTCCGTCAATCATAGACGTTACGTCTGTTGATTTTTCGCCTTCTTTTAAGCTTCCAACAGAATCACCTTGAGAAACGCTATCTCCTTCTTTTACATCCCATTCGCTTAACTGACCGTTAGCTGAAGCGATGACTTGTGAAAGCGGTGCTTCTACCTGCGCTTCATCGGTTTTAACGTAATTTGCTTTTTCGTAGAAATAATATCCACCAAAACCTACTAGTAATAAAATCACAATGATTCCAACAATGTTAGTAACCAATAAACGACTTTTACTCATCGGAATTCCTTCTTTCTATAGTTAGTATATTATACAGATGTTTCTTCTGTTTGAGGTGCCGGCAGCATTTTTCTTTCTTCTTGCGGCTCAGCTTTTTCTTGCACCTCTTCTTTTTGAACAAGAATTCTATTTTCACCGCTCCACGCTTTACTTAGTGAAGCAATGAGCATAATTACACCTAAAATACCAAGCATGAAAAATAAGTTGTGATACGCATGTAAAATCGATGCTTTTTTAGCACCTGCTACAACAGCCGTCACGGCCGATGTTTTTGCGTCTGCTTGACTCATTCCCATACCCATATAGCGTTTGATCATTTCAGATAGCTGCAGCTTCACCTGAGGATCTACTGAGCTAATTTGACCTCGGAAATCTTCATAATAAATCGCGTTTTGTCGAACAACAAACCACCCAATCACAGGTGCTACGATGGCTCCTAATAAATTTCGAATGGAGTGCAGTGAAATAGAACGCATCGAAGCTTGATGTAAATCTCCGGCTAGTGCCGCTCCTAGTGCACCGGATACCAGTGCCATACTAACACCCATACCAAAGAGCATAATGTGAACATATAAACTTACTAGTGATGTATCAGCTGATACGTTCACCCAGCTAAATCCTACAATGACAATAAGAAGTGATCCAATTGCTCCAAGGTAACCTGGACCAAATTTGTCATATAAGAATGTCGTTGCAAATGCTGAAATCAGTACCCCAACAAAAAAGTATAAATAAAAATAAGAAAGCGTGGTGTACGATGCATTTTGCACATTTTGCATGACGCCATTAATACCTGCAATGGCTAGAATATACGCCATATGACCGCCAATTGCCATAATTGTACCTGCAACTGGTTTTACGGCTAGCAGCGATTTTAATGGTACTAACGGATTTTCAGCCGCTAAATCAACTAAGACAAAAATGACAACTAATCCTGCTGCAGCTAGTAAGAACGGCCACACTTGAATAGAAGCAAATCCTTCGTATCTCAGTTCATACAGTGGATACACTAATAAAATCATAATAAGACTAAGAATAAAGATACTTTTCTTATCCACTGGTCGATCTTCTTGCTGAGTTGGATCATGAGCAGGTAATACCTTATATCCGATAAACAGAGAGACAAGAGAAGCTATTATTCCTAAAACAAAAACCCAGCGCCAATTATCCATGCTAAGAGATACAGCGCCTAAAAAAGCTCCAATCGCCGTTGAACCGAACAGTCCGCCGATCGCTAATACTAAAAAGAAGTTTCGGATTTTATTCGGAAACGAAATCAGCGCAGCTGGAATAATGGTTAAAAACAGCATTCCTGAGCTTAAGCCTTGAATCAGACGACCAAGGGATAAAAACGCCACATTTTCAGAAAAAACGTTGATAATCGAACCTGCTAAAAAGACTAAAACGAACGTTAAGTATGCTTTACGTACACCATATTTTTTCGCAAGCATCGGACCAATTGGTACCCCAAGTCCAAATGCCAAGTTAGAAATAATAGATGGCAATAGTAAGCTTTGTGTACTCGCATCAAATCGATTTTGAATCAATACTTGATTGACCGTGTAAGATAAATTCAAAAAATACTGAGGGCCAATTGAAAATAGCGTTAAAATCGCCATAATTAAGTATTTAGGTACGCTTAAACCTTGTTTGTCGGAGGCTACTGCTGGATTATTCTGACTCATATTTATTCCTCCTTTTGTTAAATTCTTTTCATATGACTAACAATTCCTTACATATTTTATTGTACAAGTTGTATCATGCAAGTTATAGCAGCACTACATATTATACATCTTTTAATGAAGAAATCAACTTCTTTGTTTCAACTTAAAAAGACTATTTTTCAATAGCCTTTTGTTCATCTATATGTATTCGCTTTAACATCCATTACTGCGCCATCTTTTAAAATCAAGATTCAAGCGTGATAAACTTTTTTCCAGTGCCAAAACCTCTTCTTCCGACCAATTTTCTAACACTTCAGCATAGGCTTGTTTACGCTTGCTTTGTACATGCTGCAAAATATCTTTCCCTGCATCCGTCATTTCAATTAAACTAATCCGCCCATTTTCTGGACTCGGAAAGCGACGAACAAACTGTTTAGTCTCAAGCGCAGATACTTGCCGGCTAGCTGTCGATAAGCTCAGCTTTAAATTTTCAGCTAATGCATTAATCCCGAGCGGACTGCGCTGATCTAGCTCGCTTAACAGTAAATACTCAGAACGGTCCAAGCTTCCAAGCTTAGGGCTGTGCGTCGTTGTTAGACGAACAAGCAGCGCAATTTCGTGTTCAATGGTTTGCAGCGAGTCTCGCTTCACCTCTGTCTCCCCCTTTATCTCATGAAACATTCTGTACTTTTCGATATGTTTACTATACCGCAACCGTTCGCGTGAACCAACCTTTTTTCCGTTTTTCTTCTATTATATAGAAAGATATCATAGATGAGGTACATTTAATTCCAACATCACAGGACAGTGGTCGCTTCCCATTACATGCGGATGAATAATAGCTTCTTGAATAACGGATTTGATTCTCTCCGATACGATAAAATAATCAATGCGCCATCCGATATTTCGTTCTCTCACTTTGTTCATATACGACCACCACGTATAGGCTTCTTCTTGATTCGGATACAAATAACGAAATGTATCAAGAAATCCGCTAGCAAGAAGCGTCGTCATTTTCCCTCGCTCTTCTATTGTAAAACCAGAATTTCCTCGGTTTGGCTTTGGATTACGCAAATCAATCTCTGCGTGTGCTACGTTTAAGTCTCCGCACAAAATCACCGCTTTACGGCTATTCAATTTGTTTAAGTACACGAGCAAATCGTCTTCCCATTGAAGCCTTTCTTCAAGCCTTGCTAAATCTCTTTTAGAATTTGGCGTATACACATTTACTACATAGCATTGTTCAAATTCAAGCGTAATGATACGTCCTTCGTCTTCCGATTCTTTATCCACACCGTATGAAACCGATAAAGGCTTCTGCTTTGTAAAAACAGCCGTTCCAGAATAGCCTTTTTTCACGGCGTAATTCCAATACTGATAATACCCTTCTAGCTGCAAATCAATTTGGCCTTCCTGCAGCTTCGTCTCTTGAATACAAAATACATCTGCATCCACTTCTTGAAAATAATCTAAAAAACCTTTTCGCACACACGCGCGAATGCCATTTACGTTCCAGGAAATCAACTTCATAAACTGTCCACGTTCTCCTCACTTGATTTATGTATCAGTGTTTAGTGTAGACAATTTTTTGCACGAGTTCAAATAATTTAAAGAGCACCCTTCTTTTTAAGGTATTCCTGATATTTCTTCTTATTTTATTTTCTGTACCTCAAACACTAGATACAAGAGGTGAAACATAATGTCAACAAACTACACGTATGAAAATAACGAAGAAGTTTCTACTGTTTCTAAAAAAGAAGAGCACCCTACTAAAGAATGCGAAACACAGAATCAAACGGCGCTTACTAAAGAAGATTTTTCTTTAAATGATTCTGCCATTAAGCACTTTAGCAGGTAATTCATAAAAATAAAAACCCGTTAACTGGTAGCAAGACTTGCTTTCTCAAGCTCTTGCTATCCATTTCTTAAAAACAAGGTGATCATATGCTAAAAACCATTCAAATGATAGAAGCCATTAAAAAACATTCTATGCCTTTTGCTAATTTCGATGACTTACTGCCGCTTATTAACAAGTCAAGCCGCGCTCAATACGTACTTCTCGGTGAAGCATCTCACGGTACATCTGAATTTTACAAAATTCGAGCAGCTATTACGAAAGAATTAATTCAGCATCATGATTTTTCTTTTATAGCAGTGGAAGGAGACTGGCCTTCGTGTTTTGAAGTTAATCGCTATATTAAAGGATATACAAATCAATACGCGAATGCCGAAGATGTCTTAAAAACTTTTAACCGCTGGCCTTCATGGATGTGGGCTAATCAAGAAATCAAAGAATTAATTGAATGGCTTCGGGATTATAACAACAACTTACCAGCACATCAGCCGAAAGTAGGTTTTTACGGCTTAGATGTATACAGCCTGTGGGAATCGATGGAAGCTATTATTGAGTACTTAGAAAACAATCACGCTCCTGATGCAAAGAAAGCGAAAAAAGCCTTTGAATGCTTTGAACCTTTTCATCGCGAAGCACAGATGTACGGAATTTCTTCTGCCCTTTACGGAAAGAACTGCATGGTAGAAATCTTAGAGCTTTTACAAACCATTCAGCAAAAGAAAGATACCTATACTCATGAGCCTGAGGCTGCGCTTAGTATGCAGGTAAATGCGCTGGTAGCAAGCAATGCTGAAGCTTATTATCATACGATGATTACTAACGACAATGAATCGTGGAATATTCGCGATCGTCATATGGTAGAAGCTTTAAAATATATTCAAGCTTACTACAAAGATAGCGCTAAAGGAATTGTATGGGAGCATAACACTCACATCGGAGATGCAAGAGCAACGGACATGAAAAGCAGCGGCATGGTGAATGTAGGTCAGCTTACCCGTGAAGAATACGGACCGAAGCATGTTTACGCCGTCGGATTCGGGACTCATCACGGCACGGTCATTGCTTCTGATAGCTGGGGTAATCCTCAGCAGGGGTTAACCGTTCCTCCAGCTATAGAAGGAAGCTGGGAAGATACCATTCACCGAGCAGGTGCTTTTGATCAATATCTCATGTTCACAGAGGAAAACCGAAATTTTTTTCATTCAACGATAGGCCACCGTGCCATTGGTGTTGTATATGACCCAGAGATTGAACAATACGGAAATTATGTTCCTTCTCGCTTGTCAAAACGATATGATGCTTTTATTTATGTAGAAAAAACACACGCCTTATCGCCACTCATCTTTTAATTAAATAAGCGGACTTCCAACGAAGTCCGCTTATTTTTATTGCAAAAAGCTACGAATCGTATCGGTCACCAGTGCATGATCTTCTTCTTGTGACATGCCTGATACGGTGATGGTTCCAATTACACCGACGTTTTTAACCGAAATCGGAAATGACCCGCCTACCGCTTCGAATTCCTGAGGGTTCGCTGCATAAAACTGCGCGTAAGAACGATCTTTTAACTCGCAGTACAGCTTCATATAATATGAGCTGTGATGATGGCGAAGAACGGTGTTTGATTTTCGTTTAATCCATTCTTCGTGATCGGGAATGGCCCCTTCCATCGCATGGTGAAAGAGAGTTTGACCATTTCGTTTAATACTTACAGTTACTGCCTTACCCTTACTTTTTGCTTCATTAATAATTGCTGTTCCCATCTGCAAAGCTTGGTCATTTGTAAATTGATGAAAGATTAGTTCTTTTTCCTGTTGAACTACTTTTTCAAGCAGCGTCTCTACCGAATGATTACTCACTGTTTCTCGCTCCTTAGTTAAAATAAACCGCTCGTTTTTCTTTGCTGCTTTCAAATGCCGCTTCAATGACTTTAACCACGTCACGAGCTTCTTCTGCTGAAACCGGAAGTTTTTCTCCTCGAAGCAGGCTGTCGGCGATTTTTTGATAATACATTACGTAAGAACCGTGCAGCGTTTCAATTTCTTCCGTTTCTCCTTCGCCAGTTGTTAGCTTACCGTAGTGTTCAGGGCTGTCAGCTCCCCACGTATCATCCACAGGCTTCTTGCCGGCTCTTAACATATCTTCTTGGCCGTCAATGCCGTATTTAATATAGCTTGCTTTTGTTCCGTGAACTTGAAAGCGAGGCCCGTTGCTTGGCACAATGGCACTTGAATGTAAAATAACACGAAGAGAACCGTATCCAAGCACTAAGTGGAAGTAATCATCCGTGCGTGCATGATCTCGCTGCCCAAACACATCAGCTTGAACAAAGTCAGGCATTCCAAAAAGATGTAAAGCTTGGTCAATTAAATGAGATCCTAAATCGTAAAGCGCTCCTGACCCAGGTCCTTCATTTTCTCTCCAGCGGTCTCGAACAACTGGACGATAGCGATCAAAATGAGCTTCATACATTTTTACGTCGCCTAATTTCCCTTCTTCAATCAGCTGTTTCACTGTCAAATAATCATTGTCCCATCTACGGTTATGATAGACGCTTAGTTGAACACCTTGTTCTTTTGCTAATTGAATTAATTCATTTGCTTCTTTTTCCGATACCACCATCGGCTTTTCAACAATTACGTGCTTACCTGCGCGTAGTGCGTCTTTCACCATTTCATAGTGCATGCCGCTAGGCGTTGTAATAATCACTAAATCAATGCTGTCATCTTCTAGAAGTTCAGACAGAGTGCTCACTACTTCAACATCTTCTAAGTCGCTCTTTACTTTTTCAGGATTTGAACTCATTACCTTTGAAATATGAAATTCGTCTAACACGCTTAAAAGCGGCGTGTGAAAGACCGTTGCTGAAAATCCGTATCCTACTAATCCTACTTTTATTTTTTTCATCGTTTTTCCTCTCCTTTATCAAAATCTGTGACGATAAGCCGCACTTGATTTTGTTCTATTTTTTCTTTTACATCCGCTTCTGGGTCTTTATTTGTAATTAAGATATCAATGTCGCTCATATCACATACTCGATGTAAAAATTCACGTTCAAACTTCGTATGATCCGCAAGCATAATCACTTGTCTTGCACATTGAATCATCTGTCTTTTTAAAAACGCTTCTTCTTCACTTGGAGACGTAATACCATCTGCACCAACGCCGCACGTACCTAAAAACAGCTGATCTACTTTGTATTCCTGCAACGTAGAAATCGTTCTTGGCCCGGTGACGTTACGGTTTTTCCCGTTAAACTTGCCCGGCAGCAAAAACGTATCACACGGGGTATATTGATCGAGCAAATCCACATTATCAATGGAATTTGTAATAACGTTTACATGCTTTACATCCATGTACTTCGCCATCAGTGCGATGGTAGAAGACGTATCTAAAAGCACGTCATACCCCTCCGACATTAACGCAGCTGCTTCTTTAGCAATTTGTTCTTTCGCTTTGGTAGGCGTCCGTTCACTGTAATCAATGATATGACTTGACGATAGCGTTGCTCCGCCTTTAACTCTCATAACCTCGCCGTTTTCTTCAAGCTTGACTAAATCACGCCTCGCCGTATCTTTTGAAACGGTGAACATATCGCAAATTTCGTCTAATGTAATCGTGCGGTGTGTGTGAAGGTATTCAATAATCACACTCATGCGCTGCTCTTGATACACCCGAATACCCTCCTTTTTTACTTTGATATGAACTAATTGTAGCGCAAAGAAAAGTTAAAAACCAGCAAAAAAACTTAAAATAATTAAGTTTTTTGCATTTTTAACTTAAATTATTAACGTACACGAACGCCTTTTGGAAATAACTATCTTATTTTGGATAATACTTCTTTTATATCTGATACCCTTTCAGGCTTTTCACTAATCGCTTGTAGATCAGACTTCTAGCAAACGTATATGCAAAAAAAGCGGGAATCGTAAAGATTCCCGCTTTTTCGTTACATCTTATGTTCAAGCGCCTTGAAGTTTTCTTGAAATTGCTCCAAGCGAACAAGTCCTTCTTCACGAAGGCGTTTATTTTCTTCTTCAATTGCTTTTGTTTCCTGCATTCCTTTCATAATAATATTCCACGTTTGTTCCATCGTTTCTACTTTTACGCTAGGGGCACCGGACATTTTGGCGATTTTAACGCTTTGCTGTGAAATGTTTTCTGCATTGCGAATGAGCAGTTCATTTGTGCGTTTGTCTAATTCGTTCATAGACTCCGCTACTAAATTTTGACGTTTTGCTGCGATTGCGTTAATGAGTCCATTTTTAAAAATAGGAATCGTTGTAATAAACGCCGAATTGATTTTTCCGATTAGCTTTGTATTTCCTCGCTGCAGCATGCGAATTTGAGGAGCGGATTGATAAGATACTTGTTTTGCCATTTCTAAATCATATAATCGCTGCTCCATCAGCTCAACTGCATTTTTTAAGGTTTGAAGCTCCATTGCCGCCAGCTGATTTCCACTCGACGCTCTTTCTTCAAGCACCTTTAGCTCTTGTTTTAACTCTTCTACTTTCACTTCGCCCGCTACAATGTATTTTTCAAGCTCCATATAATACTGATAGTTTTGCTCGTAAAGCTGTTCAAGCGTTGTGGTTGAATGCTTCATTTCGGTTTCATATTTTGTGATTTCAACATATACTTTATCAATTTCAGAGCCCATCGTCTCATATTTTTGAAAGAGCTTGTCCACTATTTTTTGACCGCGTTTAAAAAGCTTAGAGAAAAACCCTTTATCTTCAACAAAATCCTTTGCGTCAAATTTATCCATAATCTTTCCAAGCTGCTTTAATAATTGACTTGACTCTTCCATGCTAGACGATTTAATTGTACTGAGCACTTTTCCGGAAAAAGAGGAAATTTCATTGGCTGTTTCTTTACCATACTCAAGTAAAGCCAGCTGATTTTTATAATCAATTTGTTCTGCTAAGCGACGTACTTCCGGCTCTTCTCGCAGTTTTGCTTTTACTTCGTTAGGCTTTGTTTCTAAAACTTCTTCGGCTTCGTTTACATCTAAAGGCTGTAATTCGTTTGTTGCCATTTAAAAACCCTTCTTTCTTTAAAAGATTCGTTTTAACCATTTTTGAATGAGCGACGGCTCTTTGAATTCTTCATTAAAGCTAATATCTTCTAGCCAGTGCATATCGAAATACTTTTCTTCGACGAACGCTTCTATATCCAGTTGACCCGTCGGATTAAAGAGAACAATATCAACGCCGAATTCATTTAATAGAAGCAGTAAAGCTGCATCTTCACGCGTAAACGCTTCTCGTTCATTTCCATGATAAATAATGAGACGGGGTACATGCTGCGTATAATCAAACTTTTGAAGCATGCGAAGCACGTTGTTTGGAAGCTTCAACGACTGATTAAACAAGTACATTTGATGCTGATACGCATCTTCATGATCTAACCGAAGAAGCTTTGAATGTGCACAGTACCTAGAAATAGCTACAGCGAGCCCTTGCTGAAGCCCGATAGGCAGCTCTTTATAGCGCCACCAGTTGCTTTCAATCATTCTATCAGGACTGAGCGTGCCATCACTTCCGAGAGCTCCTTGATAGTGAAAGTGATTATTTCCTTCTATTTTTTTAGCAAAAGGAACAGAATCAATCGTCAGAGCTAACTCATCTTCCGTTTGCATGAGCTCATGAACTTTACTCCAGTACTCTTTTCGGTTTTTAGAGATACCAAGTACTTTTGAAAACAAGACCGGCACGTGTACATATGGCTTGGACACTTGAAAATTAGGACGAATAAACGCCCGTTCTCTCATTAATAAAAAGATTTCATCATACGTCGTTTTAAGAGTAACTGAAGTTGGAAAATACGAACGAAATTGCCAAGGTTTATACAGCATGGACTCCTCTGAATGAAGCACTTGCTCAATTTCTTGAGAAGCTCGAAATGCTACCGTACCTTTTCGAACCGGTTTATCCGTTGGAAAAGGTACAAGCGAGCTAGTAGAAGGAAACGTATAAACCGTTGTTAAATGCTGATTCTTATCTACTTCTTTTAAATGATCCTTTCCTTCTGGATGAAAGGTAAGGACGTCAAAACCTAGTAAAATTAAATAATGGAGAAAATACTGCTCGCTTTTATTTGCATCCCCATACCACATGATGCGAGGCGCGTGCTCAGGAAATGCTTTATCGACCATCCAAGGTTTTACATGATTCCACTGCCACTTTATTAAATCGATTAATACACGTTGAAAATGCCCGTCCGTAAAGCCCTCTGCGTGCTGTTCTTTAAAACACGTTAACGTTTCAATAAATTTTTCACGTACTCTTCTATGTATAGCGGGATTTTCTGACTTCACGATCAGCTTTTTCCCTTCTAAAAAAGCAAATAGCCGATTGACAGAAAGGCCGCGTTCTTCTTGATTAATTTTAAGGATCGTTTGTACTTCTTTTAATCTATTATTAGAAATGGACTTATCAAGCTTATCGTGCAGGACAAGGATCGATGGTGATGAATGCGCAAGTTCATAAAGAAAATCTGCGTACTCGTCCGCATCAAGATGAGTGCCTACATATCTGCCTGCCACTTGTTTATAGGTAGTTTGCTGCTCATTTTGTATAAAGTCACCTCGCAGAGAAACATCTTTAGAAAAAAGGGAAGTTCCATCCTCCTCGTTAAGATTAATCATATGAGGATCAATTAATTTACTCACACCTTACAGCTCCTTTCTTTTCAGACATATACATGCTAAAAAGAAAGGGTACTCGTTAAAGCACCCTTTCTTTTTCATTTATCGCATGCCTTTTTTATACGGATAGTCCGTAGTTGCGGCAAAGATCGGCCAATCCGCCAGAAAAACCGCTGCCAATGGCATTAAATTTCCAGTCGTTTCCGTGCTTGTATAGCTCACACACCACAACAGCTGTTTCGATTGAAAAATCTTCGCCTAAATCATAACGAAGCACTTCTTCATTTGTTTGGGCGTCAATGAGACGAACAAACGCGTTGGATACTTGTCCAAAGTTTTGTCCGCGAGCATCTGCGTCGTGAATCGTGACGCTAATTCCGATTTTTTCAACGTGGTCAGGAAGAAGAGAAAAATCAACGGCGATTTGCTCATCGTCTCCATCTCCTGCACCTGTACGGTTGTCACCGGTATGCTCCACAGCTCCGTTTGGACTTTTTAAATTGTTGTAAAAAACAAATTCTTCGTCATTTACAACTTGGCTTGATTTATTGGCTAAAAATGCACATGCATCTAAATCGAAATCTTGAGATCCAGCATATTTATTTGTATCCCACCCAAGACCTACTATTACTTTTGTTAAGCCTGGGTTCGTTTTGGTTAGGTCAATGCGCTGACCTTTTGATAAAGAAATTGACATAAAAACATCCTCCGTACATTTTCTTACTTTAATGATTAGGCGTTTAAACCAAAGTCGTTTACAAGTGCCGCTAAGCCGCCTTGATAGCCGCTGCCAATAGCATTAAACTTCCATTCTCCACCGTGTCGATACAGCTCGCCTACCACGACCGCTGTTTCGATCGAGAAGTCTTCACCTAAATCATAACGAATTAACTCTTCGTCATTTGTTGCATTTAAAATACGAACGTAGGCGTTGCTTACTTGGCCAAAGTTTTGACCGCGTGCTTCCCCTTCATGGATCGTAATGGTAAACGCAATACGTTCAATAGATTGAGGCACATTTTTCAAATCTACTTGAACCTGCTCATCGTCTCCTTCACCTACGCCTGTACGGTTATCTCCGGTATGCTCGACCGCTCCGTTTGCACCCGTCGTATTATTGTAAAAAATAAAATCAGATTCTGAAGCGCATTTTCCCGCTCCGTTTAATAAAAAGACAGATGAATCTAAATCAAAATCGTTTCCACCGTCATACTTATTTACATCCCACCCAAGACCTACTACTACGTTTGTTAATCCTGGATTCGTTTTTGTTAAATCTACTTTTTGTCCTTTTGAAAGATTAATAGCCATTTCGTTTCCCTCTTTTCTAGTTGTTTATTTTGTATATTTGTTTGCAATTTCAGCCAATCCAGTATCTCTCGTTGCATCTCCAGTTGCTGAAAACTTCCACTCTTTTCCGTCTCGATAAATTTCACCTGCAAATAAAGCTGTTGCTCCTGAATGATCTTCAGATAGATTAAAGTGTACAAGCTCTTCGTTTTTAGCACTGTCCACAACACGGATAAAAGCATTTTTAATCATACCGAAATCTTGGTTTCGCTCAACACACTGATAGATGTTGACTACAAACACAAGTTTATGTACGTTTCCAGGAACATTTTTTAAATTAACAAAAATTTGTTCATCGTCCCCTTCACCTGCTCCGGTAAGATTATCGCCTGAATGCTTGACGCTTCCACAGTTACTATGACGATTCCCAAAATACACAACGGCTGAGTTACTTACAAGCTTATCATTCGAATTGAGCATAAGAACAGATGCATCGCAGTCAATCTCTGGGCCGCTTCCTCCAAAACCAAAAAAGCTGCGTTTTTTTACAGGATCCCATCCTAATCCAACCGTAATAGAAGATAACCCTTCTCTTCCCTTTGTTAAATCAATTTTCTGCCCTTTTTGTAGATTAATAGCCACGTTTATTTACTCCTTTACTATAGCGAACACGTTCTTTTACAGGTTCTATATAACTTTACATAATAGCGTAGATAAATGAAAAAATAGTGAAATCTTTGATACTATTTTTAACGTTTACGTAAGTCTTCTTATGGAGAGAATACCACAATTTGGTGATTGTTTCAAAAATTAAGCTATGTTTTATAACGTAAATTCATTGACTGAGAGTTTAAAATTTAAGTTAAACTATTAAAAAAAGGCTGTCTCTAAACCGGAAATCCGAGTTATGAGACAGCCTTTTTTGGCTTATTGAGCTATTTTTAAAGTCGGTTCTTGCTGTTCAGCTGTTTTAGCTGCTGCCACGTTTTGAATACGACCTTCAGCTTTGTATTCAAACGGGCTCTGAAGTGTTTTAATATAGTTTACCGTTGCTTGTAAATCTTCTGGTCCCACTTCCATATCTGAAGAAAGTGCGCCAATCCCGTATTTTTCATTTCCGTACATGTAGTTATTCACTACTACCGTATATTCTTTTTCTTTGTCGATTTTACTTCCATCTGGTAGCGTAATATCGACTACTTTATTTGTGCTTCCATCCCACGTATAGTTAAAGCCTGCAATATGGAAATCTAGTCCAGATGATGTAATTTGATTGTTTAACACCGTTTCTAAATCCGCTCCGCTTAGCTTTACTTTATTTAAGACGTTGCCAAACGGCTGAATCGCAAACAAATCACCGTATGTCACATCACCAGCATCAAGCTGTGAACGAACGCCTCCGCCATTCATTAAAGCAAAGTCAGCGTTCATTTCTGCTTTCATACCGTCAGCAATTAAGTTTCCAAGCGCGATATCACCTGTTGGCCCGCTAGACGGATAGCCTTTTGCCAAATCTGTAGATGAATTCCCAACCACTTGTGCTTTAATAGGCGCTGCTAAATCTTCGTACTTTTTCATAATGCTTGAAACTTCAGGATCTGGCGTATAGTCTTTTTGGTATACGGTCACAATTTTTGCATCTTTTTTCACGATGTCACCCGTGTTATCGATTTCAACGTCTACGTCAGAAAACGCTGAGCCGTATGAATAAGCTTGAACGATTAGTTTGTTATCTACTACTTTGTTGTTGTATACGTGATTGTGAGCTGAAAAGATCACGTCAACTTCATCGTCAACTTTTTTAGCGATATCTGCTGCATCAAACTCGGTAGACGTTCCATTTTGATTAGATGGATTATGAGCAAGTACAACGATTGCTTTAATACCCTTCTTTTTCAGCTCTGCCGTATATTTATCAATTGCTTCTGCTTCGTCCGTAATTTTTAAGTTTTCATTTCCTTTACGAACAATCATGCTTGGCGTTTCTTGTGTTACAACGCCGATGAAGCCGATTTTCTTGCCGCCTACTTCTTTTATCGCATAAGGTTCTGTAATTAATTTATTCGTTGAAGTGTCATAAGCATTTGCCGCTACTACTGGGAAATTCATGCCGTCGTATCCTTTTGTTCCTTTTGGATGGTCTCCGCCTTCAATCATACGGTGAAGCTCAGCAATACCTTCATCAAACTCATGGTTTCCAAGCGTCCCTACATCAAATCCAAGCGATTCCATCACTTCAACCGTTGGCTCGTCTTGAAACAGCGCTGAAACTAGCGGACTTCCGCCAATCATGTCTCCTGCATGAACTAAAAGCGTATTCGGATTTTCAGCTTCTTGTTTACGAATAGCTGCTGCTGTATATTTCATATTTCCAGCTAACAGCGATTGGCCATTTGAATTGATTTTTGTATCTGTATCAAGCTGACCGTGAAGGTCGTTCATGCCTAACAGCTGAATCTTTGTATTATCTTTTGATTCGCCGTTTAAATTAATTTTGTAAATGCCGAATCCTTTGTCGTCCGTTTTATTTGTATACGTAATGTTACTTCCTTCAGTTAAATAGCTTTCTCCGCGCGGTGAGCTTGTGAACGTCACATTAGCCGTTCCGTTAATTGGTGCAATGGACCAGTTATCATCAGCTGTCGGCGTAATTTCTTTTTGTTCGGTGATGTAGTCCATTAGAATTTGACGGTTTTCATCCGCTGAATCCACCACAAGCTCGCTTCCTTTTAGACCAGGGAAGTTTCCGCCTCCGCCAGCTCGGTAGTTATTTGTTACAACAATAAACTCTTGATTCGGATCAACAGGCTTGCCGTTATACGTTAAGTTAACAACGCGGCTTGAATCTCCGTGAATCACGTTTCCATTCACATCGTATTTTGCTGGTTTTGTTACGTCGATTTGGTATTGAACGCCATCAATGACGTCAAAATTATAAACAGGGAAGCTTGGGTTTAATAATTCCTGCTCTTCTGTTTTGTTCGGTGTAATTTGATTAAACTTACCGGCAGACATATCAATCCAGTCTTTTACAACAGAACCTTTTACTTTAACCGCTTTTAACGTGTTGTCATATAGATACAGGTCGCCTGCGCTTCGAATCGTTAAGTCACCTTTTTTAATTTCCGTATATTCATCAACGCCGTTTCTTCCTGCTTTAAAAGGGGCTCCCACTGATAAAATCGGAAGGTCTTTATATTCCGGCTTGTTTTGAGAAACGTATTTTTCCACGTAGTCTTTTTGTGCATTTGTTACCACTTGAATAGATGGATCATCTTTTACAAGAGAAAAATAGCTGTGAATATCATCCGTCGTTTTACCAATTGGTGTGTTCACATATTTAACTGTTGCATCGTGATCTTTTTGAACCGCTTTAACAACACCTTTATCCGGTTCTACCGTACTTTGCGTAACCGTTTTCCCTGACGCGTCTTTTACATCTTTATACGTTTCACGCGTAGACGATTGAGAGCTTACTACTTTCCATTTTCCTTTTTCTTCTTTTAACGTTAAGTCAATTAAACCAAGTGACCCTCCGCCGTAACCTGCTTGGACAGCGGGAACGCCGTTGATTGTTCCTTTTGCATTATCAACGCCAGGAAGAGGCTTTTTATCTGCTCCAAGGAACAAACCGTCTAGCGAAGCTTCCGTTTTAGCAGGGAAGACTTTATGCGTATGCGAAAACGTAATAGCATCAATGCCTTTTACTTCACTTAATGAGTAAATGACATCTTCCGTGTTTTGCTTGTTGCTGCTAAACCCGGAGTGAGCCATCGCGACAACTACGTCCGCGCCTTTTTTCTTCATTTCTGGAATGTACTTGTTGGCTGTTTCCACAATGCCTTTTGTAATGACTTTTCCATCAAGGTTTGCTTTATCCCAATCGTTAATTTGAGGAGGCACAAAGCCAATGAAACCAACTTTAATCGTTCGTTTCTTTCCATTTTCATCGACGACTTTTTTATTCATAATTTTATACGGCGTAAATTTATTTTTGTCGTTTTTCGGGTTGTTGTCATGATCATCAACGTAAACATTGGCATTTATGTAAGGAAAGTTCGCGTCGTTATACGCTTCTGTTAAGAAGTCTAATCCATAGTTGAACTCATGATTTCCAAGTGTTGCAATATCGTAATCCAGCTGATTCATGGCTTTAAATACAGGATGAACTTCACCTTTTTTCAGCGGGTTAATCTTGGCTTTATACGTGCCTAGAGGCGTTCCTTGAATGAGGTCTCCGTTATCTACTAATAAGCTGTTTTTTACTTCTTTTCGAGCATTTTTGATTAAGGTAGCGGTTTTAGCTAAACCTACTTTTTCATAAGGGGCGTCTTTGAAATAATCATAGTTTAATAGATTCGTATGAACATCAGTTGTTTCCATCAGGCGTATATTCACAAGCGCATCTTTTTTATTGTGGCCTTGATGCTTGCTTTGCTGTGAGCTTTGTCCAGGGTGACGTTCTTCTGCTCCTGCCTGTGTAGTTAGAAGCGGCATTGATAATAAAGAAAGTGCCAGTGATGTAGTTAGTATTTTCTTCGTTTTGCTGCGTTTGTTCTTTTTCATCTACCATTCACCTTTCAAGTAAGTTATCATCGCTATAAATCTAGCAACTGTTCAAAAATAGTATAGCAGAAAAGATTTATAAAGGATGTAAATTTTTTGATTTTTTAGTAAACCATTTGTATGCGTTTTATTAACTTTTTGTAAACCGAAAAAATTTTTTTAGTTTCTCTCTTTAAAACAAAGGACTATAGTTTTTATTAATTGGATGAACCCTCCTTTTTAAATGAGTCTTATTACCTAATACATCAACGTTCCCACGTTCTCTTTTCATTCAAAAAAAATTTATTTCAAGCGGTGTGTATATATGTACTATACATAGGATATGAAAAGCAGACATTAAGTTTGTCACAGCTTCTAACAAAATTTCGTAGATATAAAAAAGAAAGAGAAGGTTTTGTCTTCTAATAAATAGATATATTTATATAATTTTACATTTATAACATGGAAACGAGATTGAATTATAAGGCATACCTACTATATCAATCCAATCTAAAGCATCTATACACATGAAACCTACGTTCATCCTACAAATAAAAAAATCCGAACGAAGTTGATTCTCCATCAAGAATCGTGATTCATCGTTCGGATTTTCTTCAATTAGCACACTTTTGTCCCAGGTTTGTTTTTTTACTGACCTAATTCTTTAATTTGTTTCATAATACTTGATACATCTTGAATTGATTGAAACAATTCACTGTTTTTTAGCGCTTCTGGATTGAAGCTGCCATCCTTTATATTGGCTTCATACGCTTCAATTCCACTAATGATTTTTTCGTTTTGCTGCACAAGCTGATCGTGCACATCAGAAGCGATGTCAGGAGCTTTGGTTTGATTAAATTCTTCGGCTTTCCCTTTCATTTCCTGCAGCTTTTGCTCGAGCTTTTTTATTGCCTCATCGTCATTAACAGCTTTTTCCGCTAGAGCCGGTATTTCTTCAGCAAACTTTTGAGCTTCACTCACGTAATCTTTCGCATCGTTTGCGTAGTTCAACGTACTGCTTGTATCTTCAAGAAAAGAACAGCCGCCGACCATAAAGAGAACAGCAGTTGACATGACCAGCATCCACTTTTTCACTTAGCACTCAACCTTTCTTATTTTCTTTTCTGCTATCTTCTTTTCGATTTTCGTTTCTTTAACTCTTTCATAATAATGGGTACAGCTTTTTTTATTCCTTTTTTCACAGCGGGGCTTTTTAACAGTCTCGATAGTTTTGACATTTTTAAGCTCCTCTCTTCTTTTGAAATAACAAAAAACACCTTTACCATATGTGGTAAAGGTGTTTGTATCCAGACCTTTACCAATGGCAACATTGGCAAAGGTCTCGCTAACAATTTGCATTGTCAATAAAGCCGGAGATAATAATCTCGAAATGACGACTTTACTGCAAGAGCTACTCCCCTTTGAGCAAAACAGCATTTTTTGTTAACACAATCATAACGTATGTTCCTGATTATCGTCAACTTATATGGAATTAATACACATCTTTTTTGGTAAATACCAGAAACGACACGAGCAGCCCGGCAAGTCCCCAAATGGTTAAAACACCTAAGGAAAATCCTAGTGTCATTCCTTCAGTCGGAGGAGCTGTGCCTTGCAGGTAAGAAGTTAAATTTAAATTGACCATAAACAAGTACTTAGCTGAATTCCACGAAGAAACCATACTGCTTAAAATCGTACCTGCAATCAAACAAGCAAGCATCACACCCATACCAGCAGCCGTACTTTTAATTAAAACGGACAGCATAAAAGCAAGCGTTCCAACCACCAGGGATACAAACCAAGCAAGGCCAAATTCCATTAAAATATATCTCCACTGCGAAATTAAATGAACGTCCGCTGTATTCAAATCATTGCCCTGCACGCTAAATCCCGTAAGAATAGGCGCTGTCCAGCCTTTAAATCCAAATACAACGCCAGAAATGAGATACGACAAAACGCCAAACATTAAAATTAAAAACGAGACGGACATGACGAGCGTGATGTATTTACTAAGCAGGATTTTCCACCGTTTCACAGGCCTCGTCAACAGTACCTTGATGGATCCCAAGCTGTATTCTGAAGACACTAAATCCGCTGCAATAATCATAATCATCAGCGGCAGCAAAAGCTGAATGGCGTTTTCAATGAACCCTCGCACAAACGTTGGGGCTCCTGGTTCCGAAGGATTAATATCGTTATCTAAGTAATACTGCTGCTGCGCCACGCGAATTTCAAGCTGCTTGCGCCAATCATCTGAAATTTGGCTTCCGCTCAGCCGGTTTTGCGTATCGATAATTTCTTGCTGCAGCGTACTGCGCCAATCGGTCGTTCCTAGCTTTTCTTGAAGGCGCTGCGTTTCGCGAAGCTGAGCATAGGTGAACATGGAAATCAAAACGCCCATAATAAGGGTAACGATTAACAGGCGCTTTTTTCGAACGAGCTTGATCATTTCATTTTGAACCAAACTAATCAATCGATTCGCCTCCTGTCATTTCGATAAATAAATCTTCAAGAGTCGGAAGCTTTCGGTTCATTTCTTTTACCGTTACTCCTGCTTGAATGAGCTGTTTGTTCCACTCTCCCACTTCAGCTTCCTCATAAAACGTCGTGACATATTCTCCCTGCACTTGCACAAAGTCCGTCACTTGTTTTAAGACGTCTATTCCCGCTGGCTGCGGATCTAGCTTCCACAGTAAGCGCTCCTGCTGAGTTAACAGGGTCTTCACCGATTCTGTGTGAATAACTTCTCCTTTTGCAATAATCGCTACTCGGTCACACATCAGCTGAATCTCGCTCAGCAAATGACTCGATACTAAGACGCTTAGACCTTCACTTTCAGCTAAAAAGCGAATAAATTTACGCATGTCCCGAATCCCAGATGGGTCGAGTCCGTTCGTTGGCTCATCTAAAATGAGCACTTTTGGTTTTCCGAGAAGCGCTTGCGCAATTCCTAAACGCTGCCTCATGCCTAACGAATACGTGCGAACTAAGTCGTGGATGCGCTCTTGCAAGCCAACTAATGCCACAACTTCATGAATGCGTTCTTCCGTCATAGAAGGAATCATACGTGAAAAATGCTGCAGATTTTCCCAGCCGCTTAAGTATGGATACAGCTCAGGATTTTCAACAATACAGCCGATATGCTCCATCGCTTTTGTAAACTGCTTCGATACGCTGTATCCACAGATAGAAATGGAACCAGCCGTCGGGCGAATCAAGCCGACAAGCATTCGAATCGTTGTCGTTTTACCGGCTCCATTGGGTCCTAAAAAACCGAACACTTCGCCTCTTTTTAATTCAAAATCAATATTTTTGATGATTTCACGTTTTCCTATTACTTTTCTCAGGCCTTTTACTGAAAGTGTTACTTCACTCATATCATTCCCTCCCTTACCACGTAATAAGCGATGCTACACGTTCTGCGATCAGCTTGTAGCCTTTTGCATTCGGATGAAACTTATCAGTATATAAGTAGTCATCTACCTTTAGCTGAAACAAATCAAAGGTCGGAACAAAAACAGTTTGCTTATAATTAGCGCTTAATTCACTGCTTTTATAATTCCATTCTCGTACAATAGCCGTTGTCGTTTTTGCATCTTGCAGGTTACTAAACGGATTATATAAACCAATTAAAAAAATCGTTGCGTCTTTATTTGCCGAACGGATGCTTTTTAAGATGCTGTCTACGTTTTTTAAATAGTCATTTTCTAGCTTTTGAATATTGTTTTTATTTAAGTTTTGCAGCGTTTGTCCACCTTGAAATAAGTCATTTCCGCCAATCGTAATCAGCACGGTATCTGCAGACTTAATCTGCCGCTGAATTTGCTGCTGCTTTACTTGACTTGCCAGCTGCGAAGACGTTTGACCTTTTATTCCAAAGTTACTTAAGAGGATTTTTTTCTTCGTTTTTTCTTCAAGATTATCTTTTAAATACCCAACGTATCCTTTTCCCGCTGCGTCTCCTGTTCCTCTTGTCAGTGAATCTCCTAAAGCAACAATCGTATAATTTTTGGTACTTTTGTTACTGCTGCTTGTTTCTTGCTTCGGCTTTGGCATTTCTTTTACAGTAGCTTTTGAGGCGCTAACATAATCATAAATAGACATTCCAAGCCCTGCTGCAAACAGCAGACACGAAATAATTGAAATAAAGGATACGATCCATACCCACTTTCCTTTCGCTTTCACTGGCTGCACTCCTTTTCGTCTTTTTAGTTATCTTTTTTTAGAGCTTCAACTGTTTTTAGTAACGCCGACCAGTCTAAATGACCCCAGCCATTTTCAATTCCTTGTTCATAATGACCTTTCACAAGCTCTCCTAACGGAAGCGGCGCGGACACTTTTTTGGCTGCATCAATAGCCAAGTTTACATCTTTTAATCCAAGCTCCAGCTTAAATCCGGCTGGATCAAAGTCTCTTTTAGCAATTAAATTGCCGTAATTTTTATACACAGGAGATGCAAATAAGCTGTTAACCACTTCAAGAAACTGCTCCGCTTGCATCCCGTACTGCTCTACCATGACTACTGCTTCAGAAATGGCTTCTAACATCGATACTAGTAAAAAATTATTGCCAAGCTTAGCTACATTTGATAAGTAAGGCTCGTCTCCTACAGTAAAAATAGTTTGACCAATCGCTTCAAACAGCGGCCAAACGTGCTCTCTTGGTTCTTTATTACCTGCAACTATTACTTTGAGAGCCGCAGCAGCTGCTGCGTCGGGGCGCCCTAAAACGGTCGCTGCAACAAAATGCTGTCCTGATGCAGCATGTGCGCTTGTTAATTTTTCGGACAAATCTACGCTAATAGTACTCACAGAAACGTGAATACCGCCTTCTTGGAGGCCTGCAAGTATACCGTCTTGTGACATCGTTACTTCTTCTAAAGCCTCGTCATTGGAAAGAATCGTAAAGACAAGATTCGCTTCTTGTGCTGCTTGGGCAGGTGTCTCTACAACCTTTGCTCCTTTTTTCACAAGACTTTCCGCCTTTGAAGCAGTTCGGTTATAAATCACAAGTTCATGACCCGCTTTTATCATATTTTCCGCCATCGGTAATCCCATATTTCCTAAACCAATTAAACCCACTTTCATCTTTACCACTCCATTTCAGCGCTCAGTATGTACATTTATACTTGTTTTCTACCTTTAGAAAAATCATATTTTCATTATTATATAACTACAGTAAAAGCGAATACAAAGAATAGCCTTTCTAAAATGTTCAAAATGTGACATTTTTTAGACGTGTCTTATGAAAAACTTGTCAAAAAAATACGGATAGTTTTTAAATAAAGCGCTTGCAAGCATAGGAAATTTCTGCTAAGATATAAGAGAATTATTTTTGTTCGGTGGGGATGTATGAGTATTGTCACTTTTCGTCTTTAGATTTGAGCAAGAATAGTACCACAATGTGCGAGTCCGCACGAGGAGGCAACAATTATGGAACAAGGTAAAGTAAAATGGTTTAACGCAGAAAAAGGTTTTGGATTCATCGAGCGCGAAGGTGGAGACGATGTATTCGTACACTTCTCAGCCATCCAAAGCGAAGGCTTCAAATCTTTAGACGAAGGTCAAGCTGTAACATTTGACGTAGAACAAGGTCAACGCGGACCTCAAGCTGCTAACGTTCAAAAAGCATAAGAAACACAACATATCAGAAACAGATCCTTTAAGGGATCTGTTTTTTTGTGTACAAACATAAAAAAGCCCTGTTTTTCAACAGGGCCAGTCGGTACAAATACAGAAGTAAAGTTAATGGTACTCTTAGTATAGCACAAGATCATAACAATCTATACGAAATAATAAAATAAAACTTTCATCCGGCACGTTTACCTATGTTTATAGCTATTCCAGACTCTCTAGGGCGCTCGCAAATCGTTTAATTCCTTCTCGAATAACCTCTTCTTCCCCTCTGCCAAACGTAAAGCGAATAGCTCCGCTTTGAGAACTCAGCACGCTTCCTGGGACAAAGGCCACTCCTTTTTTAAGCGATTCTTCCAATAGACGATAGTCATCGACCGGCTGATTCACTTTGCACCATAAGTGAATCCCGCCTTGAGGCGAATCGAAAGATACTTTTGATCCAAGCAATTCGTTCAGACTCGACGACAGGGCATACTCTTGCTTTTTGAGCTCTTGTCTAAGCTTTTCAATATGAGAAGAAAACGTAGGAGAATCTAAGAATTGATAAGCAATCCACTGCGGAAAGATGCTGTGACCAAAATCAATTTGCTGCTTAGCGTCTGCCAGGCGCTGAATTACTTGCTCCGGCCCCACTATCCATCCAATTCGAAGGCCTGATGCAACAATTTTAGAAAGCGAGCTGATATAGAGGACATTTCCATTCTCGTCCATCGATTTCAGCGTTTGATGTACATTTCCGTCAAATGCCGTGAGTGAATAAGGATCATCTTCAATAAGCGGAATGCCGTATTCTGAAGAAAGCTCTAAAAACCGCTTTCGACGCGCTTCTGATAACACAATACCGGTCGGGTTTTGATAGTACGGATTTAAAAAAATCATTCGAATGCGATGCTTTTTATGTAATTCTACTAAGTCGTCCGGGTTGGCTCCATTTTTATCTACAGGCAGTAAAAACGTTCGTAGACCTGCTGATTGAAAGAGCGGCAGTGAATAGCTATAGGATGGATCTTCAATCGCTACTGCATCCCCTGGTTTTAACAAACACTGCACAATCAAATGAAGTGCTTGCTGTGCACCTGATGTAATTAGAATAGAATTGGAGTCAGTGGAGATTTTCCGGTACTCATAAACATGAGCAGCAATAGCATCGCGCAAACGTTCATTGCCGTGGGGATGATCATAGCCTAAATGTTCATTAAAAGGCATGCCCGCTAATATTTGCTGAAAATCTTCGCTTGGAAATAAGCTAGGAGCTAACTCTCCGCTGGCTAAGTTCACAAAATCTGTTCGCAAAGCCTCGCTTCTGATTCGCTGTACGAGCGGTAAATTAGGCAAAAATGAACCGTCTTCTACATATCTCCCCCAGTTTGGAATACGTTTTCGGGAAATTCCCCAGATGCTCGAACTCACTCGCGTGCCGCTTCCTTTTTTACGTTCTACGATTCCAAGTGCCTGCAGCTCTTCATAAGCAGCTACTACCGTGCTTCTGTTCACGTTGAGCTCAGCGGCAAGCGTTCGTTCTGATGGCAGCATAGAATCCGGTGGAAAAGCTCCCGATGAAATACAGCTTTCAATATATTCTGCAATTTGTTTATAAATCGCTTTTTTGCTAGCGCGATCTGGTCTCCAGTTCATGCGGCGTCAGTCCTTACATTTAAACTTTCTTAATTAGTAGTTTATCCTTTATCTCTCTTATCTTAAAGCAGTTTTATAAAAAAAGACCATCCAATTCGGCGTTTTTTTGCTCATCCACTTTATCAAAAATTATAATAGTAGCTATTTTTTATTTTTAGGTATTTTAGTTTACATAATAATTTTATAGTTAATCATATTGAATGAATTTCACCATGAAAAAGAGATTGAGACATAACCACACCAGTCCAATCTGAAGACGAACAAATGGGATACATGAAAACTACATTCACCATGCCAATAAAAAAACCCAAACGAAGTTGATTCTCTATCAAGAATCTCGATTCATCGTTCGGATCTTTCTTCAACTAAATTACTTTCGTCACAGCCTATTTTTTTATAAAGGCGGTAAATCTAGCTTGCCTTCTTGAAACAATTCTTTCACCATGTGCTTGGCATACCCTGTTGCTTGCCCAAGCGTTATTTTTGCTGGCATAGGCGCTTCGTTTGCATCAACGATTACATCGATAATACACGGTTTATTCTGTCTAACTGCACTTTCAAAAGCCGGCAACAGCTCGTCTTCCTTTTCTACTCGGTAGCCAACACCTCCGCAGATATCTGCATACCTAGCAAAATTCGGGTTTGTTAAATCTGTCCCAAATTCAGCATTTCCCATTACTTCTTGTTCAAATTTAATCATGCCGATTTTATGATTATTAAATAGCACTACGACTAGCGGAAGATTGTATTTAACAGCTGTAATAAAGTCAGCCATTGTCATCGCAAAGCCGCCGTCTCCACACACCGCAAACACCTGCTTCTCGGGATAAGCAATTTTTCCAGCAATTCCGCCCGGCAGCCCGCATCCGAGAGTGGCTAACCAGCTTGAAATCACAAACTGCTGATTTGTCATCCGAAAATGACGCGCCATCCATACTGTGACGTTTCCTACATCTACAGACAAGACCGCGTTATCATCCGCTACGTGCTGAAGCGCTCGAATCACTCGCTGAGGCTTGATAGGTACACTTTCTTTGGCTTCTTGGGTATCAAGCTGATTCCACCACTTTTTCATACGTTCTTGACTTTGCTCTAAAAACTGGCGATGCTCTGAGCGGCCAACGTTTTCTAAAAACCACTGAACCGTTGCTTTCGCTTCTCCTGCAAGCCCTGCATCTACAGGATATCTTTTGCCAATTTGTGCAGGATCAATATCAATATGAATCGTTTTCGCATGGTCTGGCAAAAATCCTGTAAACGGATAGGACGTCCCAATCATGATGAGCGTATCCGCTTCTTGCATCGCTTCATACGCTGGCTTTGTCCCGATTAATCCAAGTCCTCCGAGACAATATGGATGTTCATCCGGTATTGCGCCTTTTCCAGGAAGCGTAAGAACAATCGGTGCTGCGATTTTTTCTGCAAATGCAAGCAGCTCTTCTCTCATTTCATGTGTGCCTCGACCGGCTAGGATAACCGGACTTTCCGCTTTACGAATCAAATCTTTTGCTTTTTCAAGATCTTCTCTATGGGGAAAAATGTCTTGTTTGACAATTACGCTTGATGTTTCTCGTACTTCTGATCCGACTTCAAAACGAGGAATATCATCGGGAATGGTTAGCACAGCCACACCTTTTTTAGCATACGCTGTTCGAATCGCTTGATTAACAACAGTCGGAAGCTGCTCAGCGGACATGACTCTCTGGTTATATACAGCCACATCATCGAACATTCTCTCTAAATTAATTTCTTGAAACGCATCGCTGCCGATGAGATCTGATTCTACTTGCCCCGTAAGTGCTAAAACGGGCGCTTTGTCTAATTTGGCATCATATAAGCCATTTAGTAAATGAATTGCTCCCGGTCCGGCAATAGCCGTGCATACACCGATTTTACCCGTTAGCTTCGCATATGCAGCTGCTGCGAGAGCTCCCGCTTCTTCATGCCTTACTTGAATAAATTTAATTTTATCCTGGGCTTTGCGAAGCGGTTCAATAATTGAATTAATGGAGTCTCCTGGCATGCCGTAAATATGATCAACGCCCCATTCAATTAGCAGTTCAATCAGTTTTTCTCCAGCTTTTTGTTTAAACATATGACTACCCCTTTCTTCTTATATATAGAGATAGTGTGACCTGATACGCTCTTTCTTACTTATTTTCAGCCGTATAGTTTTCGTTTTCTTTCGTTAAAAGAAGGCAACATCTTCGTTAAATTTTCTTCATTCCTTGCAATTATCATTATCTTTTGCTATTCTATAAGAAGAATTATTTTTGTTCGGCAACAATCGATAGGTGAATACTTTCGTCTTAAAGATTTTGATCATGAGCAAGGATAGTAATACAATGTGTGCATAGCACACGAGGAGGCAACATTCATGGAAAAAGGTACAGTAAAATGGTTTAACGCAGAAAAAGGTTTCGGATTTATCGAGCGCGAAAACGGCGACGATGTATTCGTACATTTCTCAGCAATCCAAAGCGAAGGATTCAAATCTTTAGACGAAGGTCAAGCTGTAACATTCGACGTTGAAGAAGGTCAACGCGGACCTCAAGCTGCTAACGTTCAAAAAGCATAAGTAGTAAAAAGACTCTGATTTCAGTCAGAGTCTTTTTTTTATGTAGAGCTACGCATAAATTTTTTTAACATGTAGTTTGTACACGTTATTATAAATAGTAAACTAAAAGAGTCTCTTCATTCCGAAGAGACCTTTTGTGGAAGAAATAGTTGAAGAAATAAAGTGTGGATGTTGCGTCGTCCTCATTTTTTAATAATTAGCACCAGCCGCCGCCGAAGCAAGAAGCGCCGATGATGATTAATAAGATGAAAAGTACAATGATTAAAGCGAAACCGCCGCCGCAGCCACCGCCGCCATAACCACAACCGTATCCGTAACCTCCGTAGTATCCCATGTGTTTCACCTCCATTTGCTATACTTTAAGATATGTGGATTTAGTTAAATTGCTCCTAATAATTCCATAGAACTTTTGAAAATGTTTGTCATACACTAAAATACTGAGCTTCTCAAACAAGTTCCACAAAGTGATAAAATATCTGATTTTATGGGCATTTACTCCTCTTTTCTTTATCTTTTAAAAATGTAATCGCTCCCTTTTTCATGAATGTACAATGCGCTGAATACCTTTAGTTATGTACACTCACACAGGAGGGATTCAATATGTTAACACTCGAAATTTCAAAGCAAATCGTTAAAAACGTCTACCCTATTGTCTTATCGAACCGCAGTAAAATCTTTCAAGAGGAAGTGAGCGTCGCCGCCTTGCAAGACTACTTTGGTCTTGATCATGCCTTTAGCGTATATGCAGCTGCCACCATTATTTATCAGCTAGAAGCTGACGGATATGTATCCAAACCTCTGAAACGCAACGAATACAAGCGAATTTTGCTCAAATAAAAACAAGCATCCCCGCAAGGATGCTTGTCTTATTTATAGCTATACCTGTCGAATAATTGCTCGACTCTTTTGTGATAGTCTGCAAGGTAATCAGAGAGCTCCGTTTTGCTCAAATTATTGGCCTGCTCCTCAAATAGTGACAGCAGCGAAATTTTAATCATTTCCATTTCCGTTTCCGAACGATTTTCATTTCGCAAATCTTTTCTTAAATTCCACAGGCTTTGCTCCATTTCATGCTTTAATTGTTCTAGTGAGTGTGGTTCTTCAGATCCGGCACGAATGTCTTTTTTAAATCCACTCATCTTATCACTCCTCGCATTTGCACCTGCTAGATAGTATCTAATGTATACTATACCATAAATAACTATACGAGGCTTAAGCATGCATTTTAAGCAATTGGTCACAAAATAAAAAACATCTCTTTGGATGTCTTTACGTTACTTTTTATCTTACTTCGTCTTCTTCACCTTTTACATATTTAAAAAATGAATCAATCATTTCATTTAAAAAATCATTTCGATCTTCAAAATTCATAATTTCTAAAAACTCCACAATATCCTTATCTAAGCTAATAGAAGCGGGAACATAAGCAGCTGCTTCCCTTCTTTGCGGGAATGGAATCACATTATCTTTCTTCTTCATAAAACACCGTCCTTTTTCTGTGCTTTACTAGTGTAAGCTTTCAAGGAACGATTTGCAAGTCCCTCTGATGTAAAATTTTATATAAACATTCTTCTGAAAAGACAGAGTATATCTTTAGCTACCCAAGCAAGCTCATTTGACCTTAGCCTTTTTCGTGTTCTGGCGTCATATTAATAATTCGCCGCTGTTTTCTCTTTTCCTTTTGGCATCTTTTAGCAAATTTAAACACAAATAGTTTAAAAGAGGTTTTTATTTCCTTCTTATAGGTTAAAGAAAGGAAACAACATTTTTATATGGAGGGGTTACAAATGATTGCATTAACTGGAAAAGTTGCGCTTGTGACGGGAGCGGCATCTGGAATTGGACGCGCTTCAGCCATCACATTAGCTGAACAAGGAGCGCGCGTTGCTCTTTTAGACTTAGAGGAAGAAAAATTACAAGAAGTAAAAGAGACCATCATGGCGAGCGGTGGAGAGTGTATAGCCATTAAAACAGACGTATCTGACTCTGAAAGTATAAAAGAAAGTATCGAAACGATTAGCAGCTTATGGAGTCAATTACATATTGTTTCTATTAACGCAGGCATCAACGGTACGTTTTCTTCTATTGAAGAACTATCACCAGAAGATTGGACAAAAACAATTGATACAAATTTAACGAGTACTTTTTTAACCGTGAAGCATTCTATTCCTTATTTAAAAGCTCAGGGAGGAAGCGTTATTATTACTAGCTCGATTAACGGCAACCGTACATTTTCAAACATCGGCATGAGCGCATACAGTTCCTCCAAGGCTGGCCAAATGGCCTTCGGCAAAATGGCAGCTCTTGAACTTTCTACATACGGAATACGGGTTAACGTCATTTGTCCAGGAGCAGTTGATACAAATATTGAAAGCAATACATTCCGTCAAGAAGACAAATTAAAAGAAGTCGCGATTCCAATTGAATATCCAAATGGCAATCAACCGCTTGCTAAACGCTCGGCTAAGCCCGAAGAAGTAGCAGATTTAATTTCCTTTTTAGCTTCTGACGCGTCCAAACATATTACCGGAAGTGAAATGTTTATTGACGGCGGAGAATCGCTGCTGTAACGTACAAGCCCCTGCATTATCTGCCAGGGGCTTGTTTTTTGCTTTTATGAACAACGTCTACTCCACCCGAAGCAGATATAATGCTGCCTGTAATCATATCTGAGTTTTCATCACAAAGAAACTCAATAATACGCGCAATGTCTTCTCCCGTACCTGATCGGCCCACAGGCGTTTCCTTGTCTTCTAGTAATCTTGCTTTTATGATATCACTTTCTTTCATGTCTCCTACAATATCTCCGGGACAGACCATATTGGCCGTAATCCCGTATTCGGCTACTTCTAGAGCAAGCGATTTGGTCAGAGAAGCCAGCCCTGACTTAGCGGCACTAAAAGCCGCGCGGTACATCCATCCAGGGGTATGCTCTACATCTTGAAAGCCGTATGTAATAATCCGTCCAAACTGCTGGTTTTTCATAATAGGAACAACAGCTTTGACAAAGTGAAAAACAGAGCTTAAATTCCCTTCCACCATTTCATACCATTCACTGTCTGTGTACTCTATTAATTTCTTTCTTTCAAATACATACGGACCTGCATTATTAATTAAAACATCAATACGTCCAAACCGCTCCATAGCCTGCGCAACGACATGTTCAATATCTTCTTTATTTGTTATGTCTCCTTCTATAAACTGTACGTTATCACTATATTGATGCCATTCTTCTTGCAGTTCTCGCACTTTATTTTTATCACTGCGAAAATGGACGGTAACGGAATACTGCTTTTTTAGAAACTGTTCTGTTACTTTTTTGCCGATACCTTTATGACCTGCTGTAATTAATGCATGTTTCATCGACCTTCACCTCTTTTACTCTACTTCTCTACTATATATTAGACAGCTCCTTGATTTCTCCTTTACTAACGGAAAAAAGCCCTTGACGAAAGGGCTTTTCTTTTACGGTCTTAACAAAATTTTACCTGTACTTTTTCGGCTTTCAAGAAGCTCATGTGCTTTCGCTCCGTCTTTTAAGTCAAATACCACAGGATCGGTTAGCACAAGCTGACCTTTACTGATCCACTCAAACAGCTGCTGTGAGCGTACTTTGCGTTCTTCATAAGATACAAGCACGTTCCACAGATCTCCGCCTGTAAGCGTTTTAGAGGTATCCATCAGCATACGTGGGTCGACCGGGGCCGGATCGCCTCCTGCCATTCCGTAAAACACCACGGTTCCGCCTGTTTTTACGGCTTCAAAGCTTTTTTCTAGCGTAACCCCTACAGATTCGTAGGCAACATCTGCGCCTCGTTTCGTTACTTCTTTCACTTGTTCTACCCAGTTATCTTCGTATAAAAAGACATAGTCAGCCCCTGCTCGAGCCGCTGCTTTTGCTTTTTCAGAAGATGACGTTAAGCCAATAACCTGTCCGCCTAATAGCTTAGAAATTTGAACTAAAAGCTGCCCTACACCTCCAGCAGCTGCGTGAACAAGTACATAATCACCCGGCTGAATGCTGTAGCTGTCTTGTGTTAAATAGTGGGCCGTTAACCCTTGCAAAAGCACAGAAGCAGCTGTATCAAACGAAATATCGTCAGGTACAGCAATTATTTTATCCTGTGGCACGGCAACAAGCTCTGCATTTGCAAAAGGAACGTCAGCAAACGCAATGCGGTCTCCTACGTTAACATGACTTACTTCTGCTCCTACTTCTTCTACCACACCTGCTCCTTCATATCCTAAAATATATGGAGGTGTACCCGTTAAGTGATAGTTCCCTTTTCTTCGGTAAACATCCGCAAAATTAAGTCCAATTGCTTTTGTTCTTACTAGTACATCTGTTGGTCCAATAGAGGGATTCGGTATATCTTGATAGTGAAGAACGTCAGGTCCTCCAAATCTTTCAAAAACTAATGCTTTCATATATAAGTTACCTCGTTTTCTTTATGTATTCCCTTTCATCGTAATTCAACGAGATAACAAACACAAGTTTCTTACTCAGCAAAAAACGCTTTGTCTCCTCATGAGACAAAGCGTTCTTTTACTTTGTTTGCGCTACAACTTCTCGCATTGTTCCATTTTTTTGATAAGACGTATGAAAAGAAAAGGCTTTTTCAAGAACGTGCGGTGTTTGGCCGCTTCGCGTGAGCGCTTCTTCGTAATACGCCATAAGCTGATCGCGATACATTGGGTGGGCACAATTTTCAATAATGCGTTTTGCTCGTTCTCTTGGAGCGAGTCCGCGTAAGTCTGCGTATCCTTGCTCTGTTACAATGACATCCACATCGTGTTCCGTATGATCAACGTGCGAAACAAACGGCACTATGCTTGAAATATCACCGTTTTTAGCAATGGATTTTGTTACAAAAATACCAAGGCGCGCATTTCGGGCAAAATCTCCTGAGCCTCCGATTCCGTTCATCATTTTTGTTCCCATCACATGTGTGGAATTGACGTTTCCGTAAATATCTAGTTCTAGCGCGGTATTAATTGAAATCAGCCCTAAACGACGAATGATCTCGGGATGGTTGGAAATTTCCTGCGGACGAAGAATAAGTTTACCTCGATAGGCTTCAAAATTCGAGAAAACTTGTTTCATTTTATCTGCTGAAAGCGTAATTGAGCAGCAGGAAGCAAACGTAACTTTTCCTGCGTCAAATAAATCAAACACGGCGTCCTGCAATACTTCGGAATATACTTCTAAATCATGAAACTCAGAATCTAACAAACCGTGGAAAACGGCATTTGCCACGGATCCAATTCCAGATTGTAAAGGAGCAAGCGATTCAGTTAATCGCCCTTCTTTAATTTCTTGGCGTAAAAATGAAATCAAATTTTGAGCCATCACAACCGTTTCTTCGTCAGGTGCTACAATTGTAGACGGTGAATCTAGCTGATTTGTAAACACAATACCCTTTACTTTATCTAAATCAATTGGTATGCCTAACGAACCAATACGATCATCGGATTTTTTCAAAGGAATTGCATCTCGCTTTCCTTGAGCGCCCGGATCATACAGATCGTGAATACCTTCTAACAGCTCTGGCTGCGCTGTGTTTATTTCAATAATAATTGATTTTGCATGCTCGGCAAACACCATTGAATTGCCGATTGACGTTGTTGGAATCATCATTCCGTCATCCGTGATAGAAACCGCTTCCAAAATAGCGAAATCTATTGAATCTAACACGCCTGAACGCACCCATTCAGAAGTATGCGATAAATGCTGGTCAATAAACTGAAATTCACCTTCATTAATTTTTTTACGCATCGTCGGGTCCGCTTGAAACGGCAGGCGTTTGTTTAACATGCCTTTTTCTGCAAATAGCTTATCCACATCTGATCCAAGTGAAGCACCGGTATACACGCTGACTTTTATCGGCTCAGTTTCCGCTCGTTTCGCTAGCGCAAACGGTACAGCTTTGACATCGCCCGCGCGTGTAAAACCGCTTAGACCAAGCGTCATTCCATCTTGAATCCAAGACGCTGCTTCTTCAGCAGAGACAACGCGATTCTGTAATGCTTCATGCTTAATTCGATTACAAACGTTTTTCATTCTGTTCACTCCTTGTTTTTGCTCTTTTTTACCATTTTACTGTAAAGAAAGCGTCCATAAGAGTTTTTGGAATGAAATGGACAAAAATAGCGACAAAACAGCATATTTGATGATAATGAAGCTAAATGACGGTTAAAACCCAAGCAGCTTTCGAAAATAACTGGCGTACGACTGACTGACCGGAATTTTTTCTCCATTGTTCATCACTAATAAAAAGGTTGAATGTGTATCAGGGTAAATTTCTTGAATTTGTGTCACATTGACGATAAAGGAACGATGACAGCGCACAAACTCTTCTTTTGGAAGCACATAATCAAATTCATTTAACGTGTATTTATGCGTACCCGTATACTTCTGTGCGTACACATAGGTTTTTCGGTCACGCGCTTCTACGTAGATGATTTTTGAGAAAGGAACCGGTATCCATCCTTCGTTCACCTTTAACGTCACAACTGACTTTCCGCTCGTTAACGCAGGAAAAATCGCCGTTACGCATCCTTGAACATCTCCTTCATCTAAAAAAGGCACGGCCATGCCGTAGTAAGGTGTGCCGAACACGTCTCGGTGAATAAATTCCGATACTTTTTGCTTTCGTTCTAATGCTTTATATGTAATCGTTCCTTTTTTTATTTGATCTCCAGGGCTGATTTTCAAATTAATTCGTTTGTTTGCTCGGTAATACACGTACGTTTCTAGATCTGAAACGGCAATCGACGCTTCATCGGAGAACAATTCACTGATAACATCTAGTAGGGCTGAGGCTTTAAATGGTTTCATCTTTTCACCTTCTTTTGTCTAGTTAAACACGTTGCTTCTTTATTGTAGCGCAAAAGCAAAAGCGATTGGGAGACAAGCATGGAATTTATCCTTTTAACTGCATAAAATTTCTATTTTTTCACAACATAAAACAATGAAATGAAGGAAGGGTGAAATGTATGGGCTATGCTGAATCGACGTTTCGAATCGCCTGTTCATTTTTTGTGCTGCTTCTTTTAACGCGGCTCATGGGAAAAACAGAAATCAGCCAGTTAAATGTATTTACATTTATTACGGCAATTACGATTGGTAATATCGCTTCTTCCCTCTCCACCGATGAGCGAGTGGAGATTGATAAAGGGGTTTATTCACTGCTAGGTTGGACATTTTTAACAATCGCTATGGGCTATATTGGAATGAAATCGAAAAAAGCACGGCATCTTATTACCGGTGAGCCTAAAATTGTGATTAAGCAAGGAAAAGTGATGGAAAAGGCGTTAAAACAAGTGCGGCTAGATATTGAATCTCTTTTAGGCATGCTGAGGCAGCAAAACGTGTTTTCCATAAAAGATGTAGAATACGCCATATTAGAAATCAACGGAAACCTTTCCGTTATGCAAAAACAAGATAAAAAGCCAAACGCATGGTCAAAAACGCTTTTATTTCCCACTTCAACCGGCGTTATTTACGACGGAAAAGCGAATGAAGATGCGTTGAAGGACCTGCATGTAGATAACAACTGGCTGCATAAGCAGCTGGAAAAAGCGGGAGTCAACTCAATTGATGACGTCTTTTACGCTGAGGTTCAGTCGGACGGATCGCTTTATATTGACTATAAAAAAGATAAATTTAACTCATAAAAAAAATCCGTACCATATAAGGCACGGATTTTTTATTAGCTTGCTTTTTTTACACGATTTGTAATGGTATCTTCTTTTGGTGATGTTTTGCGAATAAAGAAGGCTAAAACAAACGCGATCACACTTAAAATCGTTGCGATCATAAACGCATCGTTAATACCCATTGCTGTACCTTGGTTCACAGCTTCAGCCATACTGCCTTTATCTGTCGGCAAAATTTGCTGATTCGTTACGATGTTTTTCACGTGTTTTTCACCTTGATTCATCATAATGGATACAAAGAACGCCATTCCTACAGCTCCAGCAACCATTCGAAGCGTATTAACCATTGCCGTGCCGTATTTATTTAGACTAAGCGCAAGCTCATTTAATCCTGCTGTAAAGATCGGCATCATGAGCAGTGACATCCCAAACATACGAACAGTATAGACAATCATGACATACATAAATGTTGTGGTTGTTTCAAGCTTTGTTAATTCATATGTTGTCACAACGGTAATTGCTAAACCAACAACAGCAAGCCATCTTGCGCCGAACTTATCAAACAGCCTTCCTGTAATCGGAGACATAATCCCCATTACAATTCCCCCAGGAAGTAGCAGCAAGCCTGAAAGAAACGGTGAAAAGCCGCGTACGTTTTGCATATAAATCGGCATTAAAATCATCCCTGAAAACATTGCCATCGTCACAATTACGTTAATAATTGTTGTCAGCGTGAACATGCGGTAACGGAAAATACGGAATTCAAGAAGCGGCTGATCAATTTTTAACTGACGGAAAATAAAGAACAGAATCGAAATACCGCCTACAATAAACATGGCTAACACTTCGGTGCTGGTCCACCCCTTTGTACCGCCCGTAGCGAACGCATACAGTAAGCCGCCAAATCCAATTGTTGATAAAATAACGCCAAGCACGTCTAGCTTAGGTCGGCTTGTTTCCGTTACGTTTTTCACTAAAATAATAGCCGCAATTACGTTGATAAGTGCAATTGGAAACATCATAAAGAATAAAACACGCCATGAGTAGTGCTCAACGATTAAACCAGAAAGCGTCGGACCTACTGCCGGTGCAAAGTTCATCGCTACTCCAAAAATCCCCATCGCAAAACCGCGTCGGTCAGGCGGGAATAACGTGAAAATAACGTTTGTAATTAACGGAAATAAAATTCCTGCTCCTGCAGCTTGCACGACGCGTCCCACTAAAATAACGGAAAATGTCGGTGCAATACCGCAAAGCAGTGTTCCTACTGTAAACAGCCCCATTGCTGTAATATACAGCTGCCTCGTCGTAAATCGATTCATTAAAAATGCTGTAATTGGAATAACAATTCCGTTTACTAACATAAAGATGGTTGTTAACCAGTTGCCCGTAGCCGCCGTTACATGGAAATGATCCATCATTTGCGGAAGCGCAATGTTAATCAGCGTTTGATTTAAAAAAGCGACGAGCGCTCCCATTATCATTACGCCAAAAATAGACCGAGTTCGGGCTTGATCGGACTGTTGTGTTTGTGTATTCATTTTAACAAGACCTTTCCCTTTTAAAATTATCTGTATGTAAATCTTCAGATGACAAACAGGTTAAGAATATAGTTTATGTGTTCATTCTATTAATTTATGTCACGAATATTTAATGAACTTAATTATATACCGGATAAATATATCTGTTTCCGAAATATTTGTCAACAAATATGATCATTTTCGTAAAACTTTTCCATCAGTATATATAAAGTAGCATGCCCTTTAATGAAGAAAAAAATGAGAGCCTTTCAACGAAGGCTCTCATTTCTTCAAGGAATACTTATTTTAAGATTTGAACTTTTACTGTTTTTCTTCCCCATTTTAACGCTTCTTTTTGAGAAGGAAGAAGAACATCAATTTTATTTCCTTTAATCGCACCGCCTGTATCAGCTGCGATTGCCGTGCCATAACCTTCTACGTATACTTTTGAACCAAGCTTAATCACTTTTGGATCGACAGAAATAACTTTTTGATTTGGATTCTTTTTTAAATCGATTCCAATCGCCGTTTTTCCGCTGCAGCCTTTGCAGTTCGCTGTGTACGCTGTTGCTGTTACTTTAAATTCTTTCACCACGTTTGAAGACTTCGCAGGCGCTGCTTTAGCAGGCGTGCTTGATTTTACTTGAGATACTTTTAATACTTGTTTCGGATGAATGCTGTCTGACTTTAAGTTATTCCACTGTTTCAGCTGACTAACCGATACTTTATATGTCTTTGCAATTTTGTATAGCGAATCTCCGCTTTTTACTGTATATGTATTTGTTGCAGCTGATGCACCACTTGCCACTCCGAACAGTGACATTAGAACTAAACTGAACGTAATCATTGTCTTTTTCATGTAATTGATTTCCCCTTTATCTACCAATACATAAAAAATAACACATGAATATTACAGTTATATTTCAGTAGCATGTCAATAGTTTGATAGTTTAGTTACAGTAAAAATAAAAATTCTTCCTTTTAAACTAGTAAATTAATCACCTTAACATTTCAAAAACATACATATTCAGGCATATAACGGTGCTTTTACACACATTTATATTGGATTATTTCATTTGTAACATTTCACTGGTTCTAGAGGCTTAGACTTTATTTTACATTGGTTATTTAGAACATAGTTTATTTAAAATTAATAAATACGTTAAAGGATCTTAATATAAATCACTTTTTACACCGCAGTTGATTTCCGTGCAAGACTTCGCTTTCCGCGGGTGGCCGATGAGCCTCCTCGTCGCTTGCGCTCCTGCGGGGTCTCATCTATTCCACTATTTCCGCAGGAGTCTTCGTCTTGCTCTCCTACCAACTGCTAGAAGCGTATACATATATCACCGCCATAACAATAAAAAATCCGAACGCGTTGGATTCTCCATCAAGAATCTCAATTCACCGTTCGGATTTCCCTTCAACTAAAATGCTTTTATCATAGCCTTTTTATTTGAAATTAAAATACCTGCAATACTTGTTAATACGGCTGCCACTGAAGCATTCTGGCTGCCTCAAATCTTTTTTCTACATTTGGCCAGTAAACGATTTTCCACCAATTATCAACGTAGGGATCACGTTCATTTTTGTACTGCAGATAATAAGCGTGTTCCCATACGTCTAATACGAGCAGCGGAATGGTATCCCACTGCGTAAGAAGCTGATGACGCTCCGCTTGCAAGACTTCAAGCTTTCGCGAACGCGGCGACCATACTAAGATAGCCCAGCCCACACCTTCTACTTTTTTTGCGGCTTGAGAAAAGTGCATCATAAACTTCTCATAGCTGCCAAAGTCTTTTTGAAGCTGCTGCAGCAGCTGTCGTCTCGGTCGTCCTCCTCCTTCTGGACTCATAATCTCCCAAAAGATTGTGTGTAAGTAATGACCGGAGCCATGAAAAGAAGCTTCCCGTTCCCAATGTTTTATGAGGTCAAAATTGTTTGTGTTACGGGCTTGCTGCAGCATGAGCTCTGCTTTATTTAATCCATCGACATAGCTTTGGTGATGCTTGCTGTGATGAAGACGCATAATTTCCCGGTTAATATACGGTTCAAGAGCTGAATAGCTATAGCCAAGCGGCGGCAGCTCGTGCTGCCCCGGCGCTATCGATTCTCGCTCCCTGCCATCGTCTCCAAGCCGCTCTTTTAAAACTTTATCAATATGCCGCACTGCATTATTGATTTCTTCTAACGTATATTCGTTGACATCTTCTTCGCTTAAATATTCAAGAACGTCTTCTTGCGTGCGCGTGATATATGACGTTATATCTACTTCTGTAATGGCTTCTTCAAATACAGGATCACATACTTGTTCAAGCCAGGTCTGAACTTCCATCAAGTATCTTTTTCTCTCATCTTGATCGGCCATACTTCCCCTCCTTACACCTCATCTTCACTATCATATTCAAAAGAAAAAGCAACATAACTTCCTACTTGTATCTATTGAGGTAGAAAATTCGACATAAAAAAGCAAGAGCTCCTTAAAGGATAAACTCTTGCCTTTTTTCTTATATCTTCTTCGCCATATTCACATAATCAATCGTTTCTTGCTTACTAACAGCTGCGTGCTTCAGCTTTGGGTCATAATAGAGCTCCACTTTTATATTATTGATTTCACAGTCGTCTGGCATGTCCTGCAAATCCGTTAAAAACGGCAGCAAGTGATTGTTCATATCGTATTCAAACGCCCCGTTTTGCAAGTAATACACCTTTGGCACATAGTTAATATGGCGAAAAAACTTCACTACGTTAATTCGCTCACCGTATGAGGCGATCACTTCATCTTCTGTCAAGTTCGGATAAGATAAATTAAACACTTGCCGAACCGGCGTTTTCAGCCACTTGGTCAAGCAAGTCTGCGGATTATTGACAAGCGCTTTTGCTCCTTTTACGTACCCCGCTAAAAACATTGACATAAAGCCGCCGCCCGAAGATCCGTAAAATAGCACATTAGACGAACTCACCTGTACTTTTTTCATGAACTTTTCAATTAAAACCGCAATGTCTTTTAAATAAAAACGATCGCTTGTCCCTTGTCCCCACGCAAGCGACACCTTTCCTAAATAAAGCGTAGGATCGTTATAGTAAATAATTGAATCTTGGAATTCATTCATCCACGAATGGCGCTGAAAATATGGAGGGCCTGCAGGCATTTCCTGACTTGCCCCTCCTCCTGAGCCAAACACAAGCAAATGAGAAGACTCTTTTTTCAGCCTTACTAAAAACTCAAACAGCACTCCGTTCCACTCGATTCCTACTAAAACGGGCTTATCAAACGGCAGCTGAAGTTCATCCAGCTTTTCATACGTACTAGTTATCTTTTCATATTGATCAAGCAACAGCTCTGCAACTCACTTTCCTTAAAATGATCCGTCTTATGCGTCTGACATTGATCATGGCTCTGTAAAAAAAGAACCTGTTACAGTGTATGAAAATCAGTGGACAAATGTTTGTACACGTTATCAAAAATAGGCCTTACCTACATATCCTCCTAGGCCTCTGTCACGAAATAAAACTCTCTACATACGATACAGCATCATAAAAAATTCAAGGATAGGAGCTGGAGACCCTTGTCAACGCCCTATATGGATTACAATAATCCAAACGTACAATACTTTTCTGATGTGAACAAAAACAGACTTAATACGCGAAACGATCAAAATTACATTAACCGATTGGGCCGGGATGTGCTCAACACATTAGGAAATGTATCATTACTTGATATTTACTTAAGCAAAAGCCGCGTAGTAGAACCGCACTATCACCAAAATGCCGCTGAGCTTGTCTACTGCATTTCAGGCTCAGCCGTCGTTTCATTAATCAATCCGTTTAACAACGAAGTCACAAATATTCCGATTACTCCCGGTCAAGTAGCCAATATCCCTCAAGGCTGGTGGCACTGGGAAATTGCGTCTGAAGACAATACGCATTTACTTGCCATTTTTGACGCCCCTTACCCGGAATATATTTTTGGATCGGACATTTTAAATAAAACGCCTATTGAAGTCCTTGCTCACACGTACTGCTTAGATCCGGAGCAGCTAAAGAAAACGCTGGCTCCGCTAAAAAATCAAACCATCGTGATTGGACCAACGGACGAATGCGGAGAAAAAGAACACTATAAAAAGAAAAAACAAGTAGGCCCTGTACACCACCAGCAGCCTACTTATACGTATCCTCCGCCTCAAAATTCTTATTACTCTCCTCAAAATCCTTATCACTATCGATACTGGTAGAGGCAAAAAACCCGTTGCACTGGCAGCGGGGTTTTTTAACGAATACATAACGCTATTAATCTGTATATGTACTGTGAAAAGCGGCTTCAATATATGCAACTTGGAAATGATAATGTCCAATTAAATATTTCACAATATCCACTTGATCGATTTTGCCAGGCTTATCGACCATCGCTTCTTTCACCATTTTTTCAAATGTACCTTGATCAAATTGTTCTTCATGAATAACAATTGTTTCAGAGTACGTTTCGCCTTGCCCTTCTGAAATGCGGTAGTAATACAATTTCTTCACCTCAATTTATCTTAAATGTGTGTATACCCTTAACTACTCATTTTAAAACATTTTTTCAGCGTTCTTTTTCTACTTTACGATAGGCTGCGGCTTTTGCTTTTACAAGCAGCCTTGTAACCCAATACGCTACTAACGTTATTCCTATATCAATCAGAAAAATATAAAACAAGCTCATTCCTTTTCCTGAATCAATAAATTTAAAATGGTGTTCAAGAGGGGCTAGCCCAAATGAAAAAACAGCGCTCAGCAGAATTGTATACAGATAAAAATTCTTTTGGTGATTCGTACAATATTGATAAAGCAGCAGAAAGCCTACCGGCAAAATAGAAGCGGTAATATTCGTTGCGTTCGGAAGCAGCGGCGTTAAAAAAAACGTGTGCGTTAAATGACCGCTTCGCCCAAGTGCAATATCAATATATGCCCAGAGCATGTGCACTGTGTAACCGAAGAAAAACACCTCAAAGATCCTCGTCCGATCTACGGTAAAATACAACAACACAAGAGGAAGAACGAGCGAAGCAAGCACCACCCAAAACTGCCAGTTTCCAAAATCTGAATACTGATGCCAATACGACGATAATAACTCCTGCAGCTTATCGCTTTGTTCATGTATGTTTCCCCAGTATCGTTCATAACTCACTGAAGTAACCTCCTATATAGAGTCTCTGCTTATGTATGTACGAATAAGCTCCATTTTATACAGAGAAACATGGAAAGCGGCCATTTATTGCTTGTGATCACCCGAATAGGTCACCGGAAGCTCACGTTCAATTACTTCTTCCTCTTTTCGATCAACAGCATACGCTTTTGCTGTTGCCCTTGAGCTAACTGACGCGGATAGCTTCTCATCTTTAAAATGCAGCGCGACTCCGTCATCTACAGCGTAGCCTTCTTTCATTTCCCTGCTTGCCATTAACTCATGATACGAAGGTCTTCGATTGCTTTCTCCGTCGTAGTGAGGACAGTTGCTGCCCGTTAAAAATCCTAAACAGTCGATTTTAGACAGTTTATTGTTCATTGAATCGGTGACGCCTTCTTCAAACCAGCAAATCGAACCTGCGCTTATTCCTGCTAAGATTATTCCTTTTTTATAAGCTTCTTTTAGAATTGTATCAAGTCCCCACTCTTTCCATAAAGAAAGCATATTCCTTGTATTACCGCCGCCTACATACAAAATATCGTGCTGCATCACATATGCTTTTAAATCTATAAAGTTTCGTGCAAACAGCGATAAATGAGACGGTGTACATACCAACTTCTCAAACGCTTCATAAAACCTTTCTATATAATTATCGGCATCTCCGCTGGCTGTAGGGATAAAACAGATTTTCGGCACATCTATATGAGCTTGTGAAAGTATGTATTGATCCAGAAGCAAGTTATCCGGCTCCATCGAAAAACCTCCGCCGCCCATGGCTATAATTTGTCTCATTTCAATTCTTCCTTTCAAAAAAGTGATATAGGAAATGTAAATTCATACTATTTCAAACAAGAAGTTTTCCGTATAATGGAAGAGTGATAAAAAGGTGGTGCAAAGCTCTTGAAAATAGTACGAACACTTTTACTAATACTAGGCATTTTTATTATCTTGTTTTGTATCTTTGGCTATATCGATTATAACGGTCAAAAAATGGAACTTGGAGCCAAACAAGAAAAAAACATTCCTTCTTCCATTAACACTGATGGGGGAACTATTAAGCTATCTGCTGTAAGCGAAAAGTACGATAAAACGCAGTTTGGCTTTTTTGTTATTCAAAACAATTCGACGCATACCTTAACAATTCCTTATGAAAATACGGCGGATCACTTAAAAGACGGCAAGTGGTACAAAGTTGTGCTAAACGGATTAGAGTTCCCTGATAAAACCGTCACGCTGAAGCCAGGGAAATCACTCAAACTAGATATCGCAACTCCTAACTACAAAGTAGGAAAATATCGTTTTGTTCAACACTTTAAAGATGAAAACGGAAAAGAGTATGTACTAGCGGCTCCTTTTGAAATCGTTTGGCCGAGTCTTAAAAATGTTCTCGGACAGTTTGATTAAAGGTAAAAGAGAGATTTAGAAATACCGAAATTTATCTCACCTAAAGACGAACAAATCGGGTGAATGATTAGTATGAATTGCTTGTTACCCCGCTGTTGATTTCCGTGCAAGACTTCGCTTTCCGCGGGCGGCCGGTGAGCCTCCTCGTCGCTTTCGCTCCTGCGGGGTCTCACCTATTCCGCTTCTCCCGCAGGAGTCTTCATCTTGCCCTCCAATCCACAGCTAGAAGCAGCTACCTTCACTATAAAAACAGAAAAAACGAACGGTTAATCGATAAACCGTTCGTACATTAATTCAACTTATCCCTGCCTCTCTTTATCAGTTCTGATTTAAAATGCGAAGCGTAACTTGCTTTGTTCCGACTTTTACCGTCTCTCCGTTTTTGATGGCTTCTTTCACACTGAGACTGTGCAGCAGAAGATTTTCTTGAAGCAGCGTTTCAAAATTCGCAACGGCTTCCTTCACTTCTTCGTCTCCGCTAAGTTCCAAATCAATACGTAAGTTCACGGGTAAACCCAGCTTTTTGCGATAATCTTGAACCGCTCGAATTACTTCACGAGCGACTCCTTCCTGCACGAGTTCTTCGGTTAACGCCGTATCCAACACGGCAGTGTACGTGCCGTTGGATGCAACTGCAAAACCTTCTTTTGGCACTTTTTCAACGAGTACGTCCGCCGTTTCAAGCGTTAGGTTTTCTCCTGAAGCAAGCGTAACACTCAGCTTGCCTTGTTCAACAAACTCTTTCCCTTTCTCTTCTGAAAGGTTTTTCAGCGCTTGGTTGACCTCATTAACTTGTTTCCCGAACTTTGGCCCAGCCTGTTTAAAATCAAGTTTTAATACGTATGATACAAGCTTGTCGTCGTCTTGCTCCACGTTAAAGTTCTTTACATTAAGCTCATCTTTGATGACATCATGGTATGCTTCCCACTCTACATCTTCTTCCGTTACCACAAGCGAAAGACTTTGCAGAGGCTGCTTTACTTTTAACGAATGCGTATTTCGGATGCTTCGGCCTAGTTCCACTACTTGAAGCACCGCTGCCATTTCTTTTTCCAGCTTTTCGTTCACTTTCGTTTGATCACATGCAGGATAGTCTGCTAAATGAACGCTTTTCCCTGTTAGATTTTCATGAACATCATCCGCAACAAACGGCGTAAACGGGGCTAATAGTTGACTTAATGTCACTAGTACTTCATGAAGCGTATCGTAAGCTGCTGCTTTTTCTCCGTCCATTCCTTCTGACCAAAAGCGATCGCGGGAACGTCGCACATACCAGTTGCTTAGCTCTTCAATGAATACAGCGATTTCACGAGCCGCGCTTGTAAATCCGTAATCTTCAAGATGTACTGTTGCGCGCTTGACCGTGCTGTGCAAACGCGAAAGAATCCACTCATCCAATTTTGTTTTTTTTAATTCATACGTTTGCTCCGGATCATAGCCGTCAAGCTTAGCGTACAGCACGTAAAAGCCGTACACGTTCACAAGTGTATCAATGACTTTTGACTTCGCTTCTTGCACGACACGCTCTGAAAATTTCTTCGGATTCCAAGGTGCACTGTCTGCTAAAAGCGCCCATCTAAGCGCATCAGCACCAAATGTATGAATAAGATCAACAGGGTCTAGCGCATTTCCTTTACTTTTAGACATCTTTTGACCGTTTTCATCTAAGACGTGACCAAGAGACAAAACGCGCTTATACGGTGCTTTTCCTGTAAACAGCGTTGAAACTGCCATCAAGCTGTAAAACCAGCCGCGCGTTTGATCAATTCCTTCTGCGATAACGTCCGCCGGGAACTGCTTTTGAAACAGCTCGCTGTTTTCAAACGGATAGTGATACTGCGCAAACGGCATCGAGCCGCTGTCAAACCAAACGTCAATCACTTCTGGCGTTCGCTTCATTTCTCCGCTGCAGACCGGACACGTTAGCTGCACGTCATCTACATATGGCTTATGAAGTTCAATGCTGTCATCCACGGAATGAGACGCATGATTTTGAAGCTCTTTGATACTTTTCGGAGCTATTTGATGCGCACATTCCCCGCATTCCCATACGTTCAGCGGCGTTCCCCAGTAGCGCTTTCTGCTGATGTTCCAGTCCACCATATTTTCCAAAAAGTTGCCAAAGCGACCGTGCTTGATATGATCCGGGTACCACTTCACGCTTTCATTATTTTTCAAAAATTGTTCTTTTAACGCCGTCGTTTGGATAAACCAGCTTTCATTTGCGTAATAAAGAAGCGGCGAGTCGCATCGCCAGCAAAACGGATAGCTGTGCTCATGCTTTTCTTTATGATACAGCACGCCTTCGTTTGCTAAATAACGAACGATATCAACGTCGCAGTCTTTCACGAAACGTCCTTGAAAAGGCGGCACTTCAGACGTGTACTGTCCTTTTTCATCCACTACGTTCACAAATGAAAAGCCGTTTTCTTTTACAACTCTGTAATCATCTTCGCCGTAAGCAGGTGCTAAATGAACAACTCCTGTTCCGCTTTGATCCGTTACGTAATCAGCCGTTACGACTTCATGACCTTTTTCAACGTTCACAAAATTAAACGGCGGCTCATACGACATTCCTTTTAACTCATTTCCTTTATGATGAGATAAAACGCTATATTCTCCTTTTAACACTTTGTCTGCGAGCGCTTCTGCCACTATATACACGCTGTCGCCTTGCTCAGCGCGAACGTAGTTCATCTCTTCATGCACCGCAAGCGCCACGTTTGACGGAAGCGTCCAAGGCGTTGTCGTCCACCCTAAAAAATACTCATTATCGTGGTTTTTCACTTTAAATTTCACCGTTACCGTTAAATCTTTTACATCTTTATACCCTTGCGCTACTTCATGCGAACTCAGCGACGTTTGACAGCTCGGGCAGTAAGGTGATACGCGGTGGCCTTTATAAAGAAGTCCTTTGTCATGAATCGTGCCAAGCACGTTCCATACGCTTTCAATGTATGAATTCTCCAAGGTGATGTAAGGGTCTTCCATATCAACCCAATAGCCAAGCTGCTCCGTGAACGTGCGCCACTGCTTTTCATACACAAACACACTTTCCTTACACTTGTTGATAAAAGCTTCTACGCCGTATTTTTCAATGTCATGCTTCCCTGAAATTCCGAGCTGCTTTTCGACACCGAGCTCTACCGGTAGTCCGTGCGTATCCCAGCCTGCTTTTCGGATCACTTGATGCCCCGTCATCGTTTTATAACGAGCCACCACGTCTTTAATCGTCCGGCCTAGCGCGTGCCCAACGTGAGGCAAACCGTTTGCTGTTGGAGGTCCTTCATAAAATACAAACGAAGGATGCCCCTCTCGGTTTTCAACCGACTGCTGAAACACATTTCCTTTTTGCCACTGCTGCTGGATACGCTGTTCGCGCTCTTGCGAAGACTCCCTTACATTCACTTCTTTCATGTGATACCACTCCTTTTAAAGTTAAAAGCACACAAAGAAACCCGTCCCTATGACTAGGGACGGGTTTTAAACCGCGGTACCACCCTGGCTTCTATTGATCCGTTCATCAATAGCACTCAGCAACGTACAATCATACGCGTTCTTTTTAACGGTAGACTACCGTTCAAACTTACTTATAGTTCAGTTTGACTTCTCAGAGAGGATATTCCCCTGCAGCTTGAACACCGGCTTTCAGCTATCACCAGCTCTCTGTGGAACAAACTTGCAGCGTACTGATTCTCTTCAACGAATTTGTGTGCTTTTATTAGTAGCTATTGTATGCGGTTTGGAAGGGAATGTCAATGTTTATGATATTTATGTATGTTTCTCCGTATAACGTAGCCATCTATTGATAAAATAACTGCTTACCACTGTTTGCTGCCTTTTTCACGCTCTCAGGAAAAGGAAATATACACAAAAAACCACCTCATTTAAGGTGGGTATTATTTGGCTCTCCGACTTGAAAGACGCTTTTTAAAACCAGTTAATAAACGGCGGAATGCTCTGAGGGAAATGAAATAGATTGCACGGATCATATGCTCGTTTCACTTCTCGAAGCTTTTTAAAATTCTCTCCATAATACGCCGTTGGCCAATCTCTGATGAGCCGGTCCGGCCAGTTCACATAATCTCCAGTTGTATATCTCGATAAAGCATTCCTTAAGTCTTCAATCCATCGAATGTTTACTCGCTCTTCTGAAGGATGGCTCCATGTAGCAAGGTACTCCTGTGCGATAACAGCATCTCTATAATAAAAGGCCGTTTCATTAGAGGCAACTTCCTCTACTGCTCCCCCGAGAGATTGGTGCCAAATACTAGATTTTTCATTCGGAGCATTTTCTAAAAAATGCTTCATTGTTAAAATAGCGTCTTTTGGAAAAGGTTTATTAAGAAAAGAACCTGACCTTTTTCGAGGGGCGGGTTGGTTTCCGCTCGGATCGTCAAAAAATTGTACAGCTTCAATATATGAAACTTCCTTTATTACTACTTTTTTAGGACACCCAACATCTATTAAAGGCTGCAGAAGTTCCTTTAACTTGAATGATGAACCAACGAATTCACCTTGAGCAATAATCTGATTCGCTTCTTTCGATTTTAACTCAATCTCCGAAGTTAAGCGCTTATCGGTATTTGTGGCCCAGTGCTGCCATGCATCAAAAGCAGCTTCGAAATCTTCCCATTCCCATGTAATTGAAAAGATTGACACCTTTGAAATAGGCTGCACCTTAAAGGTAAAAGACGTAACAATACCAAAGTTTCCGCCCCCGCCGCCACAACACGCCCAAAAGAGATCACTGTTGTGATTTTTATTTGCCTTAATGAGTTCAACTTCTCTCTGTTCATTTACGATCGCCATTTCAACTTCAACCAAATTATCACAGGTAAGCCCAAACAGCCTTGATAACATCCCAATTCCTCCGCCAAGCACAAGGCCTACAAGACCAACACTGCTTTCCGTTCCTGCAGGGATAGTCGTTCCTTTTTTCCATAATTCATTATATACTTTCCCTAGATTAGCTCCTGCTTCTATTTTCGCTGTCATGTCTTTAGAGTTGAACGTGATTCTATCCATTTCACTAACATCAATCACTAATCCACCGTTTACTAATGAAAAATTTTCATAGCTATGCCTACCGCTTCTTATTCGAAATGGGACATGATTTTCCTTTACCCATTTCAATGCATTTACTACATCGTTTGTATTCTGACAAAATACAATTATTCTCGGAAATTTAGGCACACCTAAATTATTATTTGTTCTAGCCTGATCATATTCCACATCATCAGGTGTAACGATTCGTCCAGTAAGCTTTGTTTCCTCCACGATATAACCCCTTTCTTAATACAGATAAGATGCTATATCCTATGAATTTTCTTCAGAAAAGACACACAGTTTAAAGGGAGGAAAAAGAGAGTAGAAAACTTACCGGAGGGGTTCTGGATAAGTGTGCTAATTTATTTTTAACGTATTTTAAATGACGCCACTATATGTAAATTACTTCCTAAGTATAAACATAGCAATCTATCATGTGCAAAAATCAATTTATATCACTTGCTTGATATCTAGCGGGTCCTCTAAACACTTCTCTAACATGCCACCCAAGAAAATCTTCATTCGGCTGATACGCCGGATGAATCGGATCTCTAAGCTTTTGTCCGTGAAATTTCATAAGCCACTCTTCAAATCCATTTGTGCCGTGTGCTTGAGTTGCCACTAAGAGCTCATTATGATCTGAAAAAGTAAAAACTCCTCGATCAAATAATTTATGATGCATTGAACATAACGCGATTCCGTTACTTTCAATATCTGGTCCTCCCGCTTGATGCCACTTAATATGAGCGGCCTCTACACCAACTAAATTATGTCCAAGACGAACGTTAAACCCACAAACAGCGCAGCTATATCCGTAAGCTTGAAGAATTTTCTCTCGAAACTTTGGATCTCTTCTTCTCTTTAACTGTGTTTCAAAATCCAAGCCTACGGCTCTTAATATATCTTCATGGATCGTATCCGGAAAATGCTCATTTAATAAAAATTGCGCGACGTCTTGAAGCAGCGTAGGATCATTTGCAAAAAGGTTATAAACATCTTGTCTAAAACCGCCTACTATATTTGTACTCAGTAAATATTTATCTGTAAAGCTACGCTTATCAACTTCTTCGCTTAGCTCCCATATTCCATCTCCTGTCAAACGAACAAAAGGATGCTCTGGATGGTAGGAATTCCGAGAAGGTCCAAACTCCATAAGCAGCTCTTTTAAAGGGATTTTCACCTCGCTATACGGCAGGTGCATTCGTTGCTTGGTCTGTAGCTGACCTAGGGCATACAGTATCAACAATGGTTTGTGCGGAGCTCTTTGATCCCTTTTTTTCCAGATGTTTAAGTTCTTTATTTTTTGAAGTACTTCTTCTCTGTTCATAAGCTTGCTTTAACTCCCATCTATAAAACTATTTAAAACCTTAGAGCTAAGACCGTTTTTGAAAAAGTATTAATAAATGTAAGTATAATAGCTAATTCTATTATATGACAGCATCAGATGAGCAAGGGAACTTTATTTGCAGACGCGTTTACAAAACGCTACTTTAAGCTTTCTTATCCAAGTTGTTTTATTTAAAGAATTCTTTTTTCATATCTTCTCTGCTTTTAAAACTTACTCGTTCTGCGCCTTTAATACCTACATTAAATAATCTCTCACAAAGAAAAAAGCTCTCCAAGAAACATATAGGAGAGCTTTTAAAGGTTGCATAAATATCTTTATCGTTGGGATTTTCTATACCCAGCTGCCTGTGCATCCGCTTCTGAACAGAACCAAACAATATTATCTTGAGTTCTATCATAATAAGCTCCGCCAGGTACATGGTAAATTTTCGAATTTTTGTTACCTTTGATTTGTCCCGAACAAGACATATTAGACTGTTGATCATCACTCGGATCATTTTCAAATGGCTTATAATTTCCACTGTTGCTAGTAGAACTGCTAGGTGTAGACTGTTGACTAGCTGCTTGTTGTTGAGCTTTACGCTCTGCTTCTTGTTTTGCAGCTTGCTCCTCAGCTTTTCGTTCCGCTTCTTCTTTCGCCGCTTGCTCTTGAGCTTTTCGTTCTGCCTCTTCTTTTGCCGCTTGCTCCTGAGCTTTTTGTTCTGCCTTTTCTTTTGCTGCTTGTTCTTCAGCTTTTT
>NZ_JBBJSS010000005.1:52998-554122 GCF_038898415.1 Priestia sp. SB1
GTTTTGCTTCTTCTTTTGCTGCTTGTTCTTCAGCTTTTTGTTTTGCTTCTTCTTTTGCTGCTTGTTCTTCAGCTTTTTGTTTTGCTTCTTCTTTTGCTGCTTGTTCTTCAGCTTTTCGTTTTGCTTCTTCTTTTACTGCTTGCTCCTCAGCTTTTTGTCTTTTCTCTTCTTTTGCTGTTTTATCACTATCATTCTTTTCAACTTTTTGCTTGCTGCTATCAGCACCATCTTTTTTAGATGAAACAGTGACGCTGTTTTGCGAAGAACTTACTTGAGTTGAAGCAGGGGTAGAAGTTGATTCTCCATCTGTAAAAGCTACAGCAATAAAAAAACAACTAATAATTAAATATAGATAAGAAAATAATACACGTTTTCTTGTTTTGATTTTAAATTTAGGCAATACCCACTTTGGCTTTATTAATCCAACAAATAAGCCTGTGATGCTTAAAAACAGAATTAGTAAAGCTAGTCCCATAATAAAATTATGAGTAGCTGCTGGTAATAAGGGATGTAATATGAATAAAAGAATTAAGGTGTAAACAGTAGAAGCCATAAACATTTTCCAAGTTGTCTGTGAACGATATCCTAATACCTTAGTCCAGACAGGTCTTTTTACTACGTTAACTTCCATAGAAGAGTGGTTACGAATAACTTGCTCTACTTCCTTTCCTTTTACCTCTATTGTAATATCTCTATTTTCACCATGACCTACAAATGTAAATACTGATTTTGCAATGCTATGGTCAATTGTAACGCTAGAGAAATCAGCCCATTCATACCGCTCAATTAACATTAAATTCTGTTCAGCGTTGTTGTTAAATTCATAAAAATTCATACCTTTATCGTCTACTGCCGAGTAACATACATTTGAACTTCTTTTCCCGTAATTAGCTTTTGATACTAGCAACAGCTTATTTTGACTATTTGTATAATTGTTCTCTATATAAGCTTTTGCAATTGCTTCATTGGATTCTTTTTGGTTCTTATACCTTGTCTTAGACATTTTGACCTTTCCCTGACTCTTTCTTGATTCCTTACACTAAAAATAGATAAGTTAGTGTGGACCTACTAATATTCGATTCATATGCAACTAATCTATCTTACAATAAAATGTTGTATAAACGGGTATTATATTTCCTTTAATTTCTTTAAAAGGGCTATTTTAGATTTGACCTGCACTTATAAAGGGAATGAAAAGATTAAAAGAAGGAACGAAATGTTATGAGTATAATATTTTCAGCTTCATTTCCATTTTCATACTCTTTCTTGTTCTTATTTTTGTAATTAAGCAAGGAAATGTTCCTTATTAACAACATCTACTCAAATAAAACCATCGGCTAAGATTTAGCCGATGGTTTGGTTCGTTAGAGTCTTTATTTATTTCTAAGAATGTTCATCTACATAACCTGGCTTCTAAAGGAGCGGTAAAAGAGATAATCATACCTCTACAACACATAAAATAAATATATACAGAATGATACGTCTCATGAAATTTGAAAGGAGAAATCACCTTTGACAAAATATCGGATTATGACCTTTGATGGAGGCGGTACTTTAGGTGCTTTAAGTTTACAGCTTCTGAATAGATTGGCTCACCGAAACCCAGAGTTAATTAGTAAAACCAATGTTTTTTCAGGAAATTCAATTGGTTCATTTACTGCTCTTGCGTTAGCAAGCGGAAGATCACCAGAAGAGACGTTTCAGTTTTTCAAAGATCACATCTTACCGGCGTTCAGCGTTTCCCGACCGGGCGGACCTGTTTTTAACCAACAACTACCCTATTCTGGTTTTATTAAAGCCATACGAACGTTTTTCCCCCGAGACCTTCGCCTTAGAGACTTAAAGAAACGAATTGTTGTGCCATCCTTTCACTTATTTTCACCGGAGCTGAACCGTTGGAATCCTGTGTTATTTCATAACTTTCCTGGCTCCCCTTATCTTAATGAAAAAGCGAGTGACGTAATACTTAGGAGCAGCGCTGCTCCCGCAACGCAAAGAGCTTATCAAAACTACGTGGATGGGTATACAGTAGCAACTAATACCAGTACAGCTAGTATCGCGTTTGCAGTAGGGAAAGCAAAGCAGCCGTTGGATCAAATTGCCGTATTGTCCATCGGAACAGGTGAGCAGCCCACTCAATTAAGAAGAGATACCAAGGGATGGGGAATGGTTAGTGCCGATAACATACGACCTGAAGATATGGAGGACCTTCCGCCAAATTGGGGAGTGCTTTTAGACCGGTCTCCTAATGAACCCTTGCTGCCATTTCTTCAGATTATCTCTGGTGGATCGAGCTACTATGAATCAATGGTCAGCTCTGAGCTTTTAGGCGATCAGTTTTTCCGGTTAAATCCGCGGATTCCTAATTTCTCTAAAACAGATCCTTCGGTTGTTCCCGCTCTTATTTCAATTGCTAATAAAACAAATTTACGGCCTGCATTTCATTTCATTGAAAAAAACTGGAATTGCTAATGTTTTTTGAGAAGAGTATTGAAATAGGGAATTTGTTGTTTTATGAACACGAATTCCTTTTTCATTCTTGCCTATTTCCCCTATTAGATATTAGAACTTTACGCTTTTCAGCATTTTAAAAATGAATTTTTCTTGTTTTTCCCCTTGTTTCTCTGTTAAATGATCTCCAGTGTATTTGTAATAAAGCTCGATTACTTTATCCGTATTTTCATCTGCTATATATGCTACATATGTATTTGGAACATACTTGATATTGTTCTTTACAACTTTTTCTTCAGTTCCTTTAAAATATGTATATGCTGAATCGTAATATATACTGATATGCGCTGTTTCTATCTTTTTTGGTTGATTCACATGTAGGTTCTTTTTGAACAGACTCTCTACATTTACCTCCTCATTTTCTTTTACCTTCTCTGCCAGTTCTACGTTTATGTATGAAATTCCATTTTTATTATTAAAGGAGTTTTCCGAAGAAGCCACCCATCGCTCATAAGCATTTCCATTGAGAGAGTAGTCTTCTTTATTTTCATGAATTAACTGATACTCCTCTGGAAACCACATCGTATACTGCCCTGTCTTCGATTTAAACTCATAAAATCCATCATCTACTTTTTTATCTTTTTCTAAAAATTCTCGTGTAAAGTGATCATTAAAAGCGGGGACGTTTGGATAACGGGTTTCATTTCCCATCCATATACCTCCTATTAAAATAGTAGCTCCAGCAATGACTGCACTAACTATTTTTGTGCGTTTTTTCATCATAGCACCTCCTTTTACTTATGTTACGACCTATATTTTATACATGTTCGATACTACCACACTTATACTAGGAGAGACATGAGCTTAATGAATGAAAGACTCACAAATAGTCGCTACCACTCTACCAAAAAAGGAAAAGTCGCCTCCAACCACAACAACCGCTAGCTCCAAAAAGGAACTAGCGGTTGTTCATAATCTCTCAGAAACCATTCACTCTTCCACCGGCTTCTGCTCATCTGTTAATGTATCAATTTTAGTAATTTGAAGTTTGTCTTTACCAGCAGTTTTCACATGGTAGATTCGTTCTTTTTTGAACTGCGTGCTCGCGTCATATGAATCAGTGAACGTGTACACTTCGTTTGTATAAATGCTGTAGGTTCCGTCATCATGTGACTCTGTTTTTGTCACTAAAAATTGATCGTTAGCAAACGATACGTTTTTGCCGGCAAGTGATGTGATGTAGCTTTTCAGCTGTTTATACACTGGCTGATTCGAGTCGATATAAGGTGCCATCCCACTAAAGTCTCCGCTGTTTAAACTTGAAAAGTAAGCAGCTTTATAGGAGATAAAAAAGTTTTCAAGCTCCGTTTTGCTGACAGCATCTGGCTTAGGCTGTTCATTTTTTAACGGTTTCGTGCTGGCCGTAACTTTTATATCTGAGCTTGTTTCTGCCGTTTGATTGTCACGATTCATATATACAATCGTCAGTAATAAGACCAGGACAATAGCGCCTCCTATTAAAATAGGAAAAGTGCGCCGTGATGATTGCTGCTTTTTGAGCACGGGAAAGTCTGCGTAGGATGGCAGTGTAACAGGTTCTATATCTACCTTTAACCGAGCTAATGGCTTTGGTATTTCCGTGCTTTTTACACTGGCAAGCGGCTGAAGCGCTAAAAATTCTTCATATGCAACAATAAACTCGTTTACTGCTATTCCTTTATACATGCCGTAAATTCGGTTCCATAGCTCTTGACACCGAGTATCCTTTATATCTTCACTCAGTTCGTTAAAAAATGGTCGTGATTTTTTAATAAAAGCCGCTAACCACGTTTGATGAGCGTCGACTTTGTGGACTGCATGTAGGTCGGTAAGTGATTGCTTTAACTTGGCATGTTCATTTGCATCGTTTTGGCTAATCACTTCCATACTGCGTTCCGTTTCTTTCAGCACGGTAGAAAGACTTCCGCTCATTTTTTCTTGTAGCGCATCAAACTGACTGCGAACATCCGGCCAGTGCAGTTCGAGTAACTGTTTTTGTGCAGTTGTGGCTTTTCGAATGTTTTCATTTAGCTCATGCTGCTTTGTGCGAAAGGCGGTCGCTTTTTGTTTGGTCACCAATTTGTTTTTGCTTAGCTGATGCCATTCTTGCTTCAAAATCTTGTCTTCTTCGAGTACTGTGGCTATCGCTTGTTTTACATGCTCATGCTTTTTTTGAAAGTCAACGAACGCGGGCAAATAAGCATTCCAGCTTTCCTTGATTTCTTTTAGCAATGACGTGTTAGCATGTCTTTCTGTTAGTTGAAAAAAGTCGTTTCTAAACGCTACCATATCCGCTTCAGAAAAAAGTTCTTTTCCGAAAAACTCTGTCACATTCCTATGTATGTTTGTTAACTGTTCAAACTGTCTCATATTGCTTTGACGCTTTTTTATGTACTCCGGATAGTCGCTTGAAAGAAACGTCACCATTGTATATTCACTATTGTTCATATTGTACTCTGTCCGTTCTTTTTCCAGTTCGTCATACACTTTCTGCAGCTGACGTTCTACTATGGAGAGGAATTTTTCTTTATCCATCCCGTCTACTTCTTCTTTTAGTATGTTTAAAGATTCCGTTTCTTCAATAAGAAATGTTTTTTCTTTATATAGCTTTATCCACCTTTCTAGTAAATGTGCTGCTGATTCATTCCAGTGGCTTGTATTCATCGTTTGCTTCACCTGTTGTTTTTATTTTTATCCTTTCTTAACTATACAGGAATTGAACAGAAATTCTATTACAGTTTTATTACTCTTGAAAAATCAGGTTCAAGCTTTCTAGAACCGCTTCTAACGTTTGTTTATCTCCTTGATCGTAGCTATGTGCCACAAGCACTACGGTTGTAAATACGGCTTTCCATTTTGCAAGCCTGTGCGTTTCTTCATCTACTTCTCCGTATTCTTTGAAAAAACGAGCTCTTCCTTTAGATGGTAGGAAGCTATAGGCAATCGCTAGGTCAACTGCCGGATGACCAATATGAACGTCTCCCCAGTCAATAATGCCTGAAACCATATTGTTTTGATCAACAATCATGTTCTTAATATGAATATCTCCGTGAACTAGTACATGTTTTTCTTGATACTTAATTTCTTGTATGTCATTTACATAGTCTTCAAGAACTCCTTGGTTAGAATAAAGGTTATGCTCTTTCATTTGCTCAACATATTTCTCTAGCGCAGGCTTTCGCTTCATCATATCAAGCCGATTTAGCTCATCAAACGGCACGCCAAGCTCTTGCGCTTTTAGATGAGGATAGTGATGTAGCGCACGAAGAAACCTTGCTAATACAGAAGCCGATTGTACACGCTCTTCTTCTGTTAATCTTGCAGGCGGAGTTCCTTGCACGTAGTGATAGCCCGTAAACGGCCAAGGATAGCCTGCATTCGGCTTACCGAAAAAAATGGGCTCTGCAATCGATAGAGGCAGCTGAGAAGCAAGACTTGGTAAAAGCTGATTTTCTGTTTTTAATAGTCTCACTGCGAGTTCTCTTCTTGGAAACCGAAACACAAAGCGGTCGTTTACTTGATAAACCGTATTGTCAAAGCCGTAGCCAAGCAGCGAAATTGTAGCGGGCGCAAGTTCTGGAAACTGCGTCTCGATTAGCGTTTTGGCAAGCGCTGATGATACGATTTGTTCTGCATCCCATGCATTTGGCACTGTGATCACCTTTCTTTAACGTTTAGTTTGTATGTTATGTAAAAGTATATTATAAATGATTTTGACCATAAAAACCCTCTGACGCAAAGCCAGAGGGTTTCAGTAAATATATAAATAAGATAGGATGCCTTAGAACGGCACACTACGCCTCTAAGTTAGTAGCCTACGGTACGTTTACTACTTAATACGTACACCAAAATACCTTATCGGCTGTTTCTTCAACATGCTCCATCTTAATAAAGTTCAATAAAAGATCTGTTTGGTCATTTCCTGTATACTCATCTTGGTCAACATTATAAAATTGAATAAGCTCGAGCTTGTACATACCGTTTTTAATATCTATTCTATACTTAAAACAGTTTTCATCAGGCACTAACTGATCTTCAAACTGGGCGGCCATCGTAAGGCAGTCATAATCTACGAGATAAAGCTGATGATTGGTTACATTTATATAACCTGTTGCTTTCCTAAAGTATGTATCTATATCCGACTCTGTTCCAATATTCACTTCTACGTTCCAGGAGTGTTCAATTCCTTCTTCTGTCATTTGACATACTAGGATATTTCTCTTTTTCATTTCACTGCCGAAGTGGTTCAGAAGCTGGTCTAGCTCCCAATCCTCATCGACAAATGATTGGTACTCTTTTGCGTTTGCCACTCCAATAAAATTGGTATCGCCAAAATCCATACAAAACTTCACTTTATCTCCTCCGAACTTTTGAGTAATTTTTATGATCCATTAACATATATCCGCAAACTTCTTACAAGCCTTCTCTAACTCTTCTTTTTTAGCAAGCTGACAAACCCACTCTTCAGGAATGCCCTCCAGCTCATAATATACTCCTGCCATAGTACCCGTAATAAAGCCTATTGTGTCCGTGTCTTCTCCTAAATTCACAGCAGTAAGTACAGCTTCTTCGTAGTCATCACTTTGCAGAAAAGACCAAAGCGATGCTTCTAGCGAGCTGACGACGTATCCAGTTGACCCGATTGCATTTCTCGCTGCGTGCGGCAAGCTTAGGTTTAACACTCGTTCATACGCAGAAAACTCTGCTTCATACTCCGTACCTGTTAACTGCTTTTGACAGAGATTTACCGCGTTTTCATATGCTTCAAAAGGCTCGTCGCCGTCAAGAAGACGAATAAGCAGCTCCACGTATATAATGCAGCCAAGCGTAGAGCGCAAGTGGCGGTGCGTGACGTGCGCAATTCTTTCTATTTCTTCTTTTCTTTTTGTAAAGCTAGGTTCATCACATAGTGTAAACGCAAGCGGGGCAATACGCATAAGCGCTCCGTTTCCGTTGTCATACTCACCTTTTCCTCCCCACTCTTCTTTAGGAAGCCCGCTTTTATAGCGGCGAATCGCTTCGCTTGTGGCAATGCCAATATCAAACATTTCTCCGTACGGCGTCCAGTAGCCATCCGACCAATAGTTCGCAAACTTTTGCATCAAATCGTATTCATCTTGTTTTTCTAGTAGATTATCAATCAAGCACATCGTCAGAGATGTATCATCTGACCACGTTCCTTCAGGCTGGTTATACGTACCGTAGCCGGTCATAGTTGTAATTCGAAATGAATCGCGCTTTTTAAACTCAACTGGAACGCCTAAAGCGTCTCCGACAGCTCCTCCTAGAATCGTAGAAAGGACTTTTTTATGTAGCGTCATGTGATCAACTCCTTTCTATTATTGTAATTGTTTGATTTTAGAATTTGCAAGAGATCTCTTGCCTAGATGCTTTTTCTTCTTTATAAAATAGGAAGAAATATAAAAACATCCCTTCATAGTTCTCTAATACAATTGACCAACAAGAACAAACGTTCTATAATTACTTTGTAAATATATGGAGGTGAAAACAATGAGACCCGAACTTACAAAAAATTTATCTATCAATGACTTCACGGACTTTTACTGGCTCAAAACCGAACTGCAGCAATTTTGCCGAGAAAACAACATGAGCCCATCTGGATCTAAAATGGAACTTTCAAAAAGAATTGAAGTGTTTTTAACAACCGGTGACACTCAACAATCAAAATCACCTTCTAAAAGACGCTCGTCCTCTAAAACGAAAGCGCCGCTAACATTAGATACCGTCATTGGGGAAAATCACCGCTGCAGTCAAGAAGTACGGGCTTTTTTTAAGAAAGCCATTCATCCTACGTTTCATTTTTCCACGTATATTCAAAACTACTTTAAAAAAAATGTAGGGAAAACCTATCGAGATGTGGTAAAAGCGTGGCATGAAGAAGAAAAACGAAAAAAGCAGCCTTCTTATCAAAAAGAAATTGCGCCTCAGTTTGAGTACAACCGCTTTATTCGCGATTTTTTTAACGATCCGAAAAACAAAGGAAAAAGCCGCGATGATGCAATTGCGGCGTGGAAGTATTTGAAACTTCAGCCTGGAAGCAATCAATACCACTCTTAAATCAAACTCTACATAAATAAAGAGCATTAAAACACCACCTCAAGAAAAGGTGGTGTTTGTGCACGCCTGTAGATTTCTTCACATACGCATGTGCTGTTTGTTACGGCGTAAAATCTTTAGCTATAAACGGATTCTTTTTTAATTAAACCAAGCGTCTGTGAAGTAGACGCATGAATTTCGTTAAAGAAGTCTGGATGATCAACTAACGACATGCCATAAGAAGGAATCATTTCTTTTATTTTTGGCTCCCACTTGTTCATGTTTTCTGGAAAGCATTTTTCCAATACTTCAAGCATAACGTGAACGGCCGTTGACGCACCAGGAGAAGCGCCAAGAAGTGCAGCAACAGAACCATCAGCGGCACTTACAACTTCTGTACCAAACTGAAGCGTTCCTTTTCCTCCGGCTTCCGTGTCTTTGATTACCTGCACACGTTGGCCTGCTACAACAATATCCCAGTCTTCGCTTTTCGCGTTCGGGATAAACTCACGCAGTTCTTCCACACGTTTTTCATTTGATAACAGCACTTGCTGAATTAAATATTTTGTTAACGCCATTTCTTTGACGCCTGCTGCTAGCATGGTTAAAATATTATTCGGCTTTACAGAACTGATTAAGTCCAGGTTTGAACCTGTTTTTAAGAACTTCGGTGAAAAGCCGGCAAACGGGCCAAACAACAGCGTCTTTTTGTTGTCAATATAGCGTGTATCAAGGTGCGGAACTGACATTGGCGGAGCTCCGACTTTGGCTTTTCCGTATACTTTTCCGTGGTGCTGCGCAATTACTTCAGGGTTATTGCATACCATAAATAATCCGCTTACCGGGAATCCTCCAATATGCTTGGATTCAGGAATACCTGTTTTTTGAAGTAAAGGCAAGCTTCCGCCTCCACCACCGATAAAGATGAACTTTGCCGTGTGGTACTCAACTTTTCCGCTGTCTACATCTGCGACTTTTACTTCCCACATACCGTCACTTTTACGTTTAATATCTTTTACACTTCGTTTGTAATGAACGTGAACCCCTTTATTCTTCAGGTGGTCAAACAACATGCGTGTTAAAGCACCAAAGTTTACGTCTGTTCCCGAATCAATTTTAGTTGCGGCAATCGGTTCATTTGACGTGCGCCCCTTCATGATTAACGGAATCCATTCTTTTAGTTTGTCAGGACTGTCGGAATACTCCATTCCTTGAAACAACGGATTGTTTGACAGCGCTTCAAAACGCTTTTTCAGAAACGATACATTTTTTTCCCCTTGTACCAAACTCATATGCGGAATTGGCATGATAAAATCTTGCGGATTGCGAATCAACTTGCTGCTTACAAGATAAGACCAAAACTGTCTTGACAGCTGAAACTGCTCGTTAATTCGGATCGCTTTCGTTATATCTATAGATCCATCAGCTTTTTCTGATGTATAGTTTAGTTCGCACAGCGCAGAATGGCCCGTCCCTGCATTATTCCATTCGTTCGAGCTTTCTTCCCCTGCGTCTGCGAGTTTTTCAAATACTTTAATGTCCCATTCAGGTGCTAACTCTTTGAGTAATGATCCCAAAGTTGCGCTCATGACTCCGGCACCAATTAAGATAACGTCTGTTTTTTTCTGTACGTTGCTCATTATAACCTTCCTCATCCCCTATATTTGTAAAAAGATGTAGGCGCTCCTGCTTACGTAGTAAAAAAATTCAGGTGCGACCTAAGAACACACCTTTTTCTGTCTCACTTATAACTATATCACAGTATAATTGTCTGATGATTATAAACTATTCAAAAATGATAAAAAAGTGAGAAAATCGCCCACAAATTCCAAAAAACTTATTAAATTCCGTCTGCATTTTCTTTTATTAGGAAACTTTTATATCTACTTCTAAGTGGCAAAGCATTGATTAATAAAATAACAAACTATTCCAAAAATTCAGCTTAAAAACCAAAATAACTGCCTTGAAAATTTCACCTACTATAACTATACTCAGCCCAAAGAACAATCAGCACTATAAATAGAAAAGCCTTCATTCTTTTTGACTAGCTATACGTAGATGTATTCATATATGTATAGAGCACCAGCTTATCCAGGTGCATTTTTAGAAAAATAAGTATATATTGCAATGGCTAATTTCCAGCCCATATTGCAAGTTACAATATCTATGTCATATAACATACCATGAAATAAGTGAATAAGTAAATGATTATTCAGAAATTTATGTTATAAAACCTAACATGTATGTTGACTTTTACATAGGACATAGTTATTGATAAAGAGTAGCACCTTACATGCTTCTCTTATTTCAAAGTTGTTTAGTTAAATCGTTCATGCGTCGTGGTTATTATTAGCTTCCACCAAAATAAGCCACGCTTAGCACGTGACTTGTTTTGGTTCTTATTGAGCTTGGTTGAATATTCTCTCGTGTAAACGTCCAAATACCACGATTTTTACCAAAACCGCTAAATTCAAACTTAAAATCGCCTTCTTTTAGTATATCAAACATTGCAATACCGCTTTGTTTTTTCTCCTGGTGAAATAATTTCCATTCAAATAATCCTCTGTGGCACCAGAAACAACCTCGGCATTGTCCATATTCATCTAAATAAATATATTCTATCTATCGTGCACTCTGAATGCAAATACAAAGTTTTTTTGTTCTTATACTTATGCCTTTTTTAATAAATTCTTATGGTGTACCTATTAAACCAGGATTTATTTGTTCAATCCTTGCCCAGTCAAATAAACACGTAATAGACATTCTATTAGTACATTGAATTTTTATAGATCCCCCTTCCCCAATATCTTCAATTTCGAATTCCTCAATTTCATTAATAGTTCCAAATGAATTGATTTCCAATTCTTTCACACCCAAAAATGACATTTCAATATATACTATGTCCCATTCGCCCCACCGTTTAGGCTTATTTTTTACAATCTCTTTAGTAGATAATTGAATAAATAATGTCGGACCATCTCTTTTTATTTGAACACTCAATAATTCAGAATTGTTAAACATTGGCATCCTACCAAAAATGCCTGTAACTGCTTGAGGGTTCATTATCCTATTCGAGTTAATCATATATACACTCCTCTATTTCTATTAATACGTTGTCTATCTCTTACACGCTTTATAATTAATCAAGACTATATCTCTGATATAAATACAATACATATCTACATGAAATATATAACCTATTTTTTATTTCTTTTATTAAAATAATAATGATCCTCCATTCCTTCTACTTTACCAGTTCTTGTATTCTCTGGAGGCCTTACATTGTAATGAGGTGGCTGATCACCAATCCCCCCTTCTCCAAACTTATGACCTGCTGAATGATCCTGTATTATTACTGTTTGACCATTTATTTCGTATGTCAATTCTCTTGTCATTACAGGCTGTTTCATCTCATTTAATATTCTATTTCCTGCTCCATCAGTTAAAGGAACCATCTTTTGACTTATAGGGTGTTGTGTCCTTGGTATACCTAACTGTTTTTTTATTTTATTTAGACTAGCATTTCTATATTCTTTAAAATTCCCATCTGATTTTTCAGGATTACCCCTACCCTTACCACCAGGCTCTTTCACTTTCTCCAACGCATTCGACTGGCCTTTTGAAACACGTCCAATATTATACGTCGTTAACCCATGTAACGCTTCACCAAAGGTCTTTCCAGGTAACGCCTCTCCTATCCCTAACAGTTGAGGTTGAGGACGTAAAGTCGGTATCTCAGCATCTAATAAAGGTTGAAGCTTCTTCTGAACAGGTTCATATACCTTCTTCGACCAATTGCTTGCTGCTTTTGGGCTGACGACATTTCGCATATCGCTTAGTGTTTTGGTCGCTTTATGGGCAGGTACACGCGGAACGTTTGTTACTTTTGGAACGGATTTTACGGCTCCTGCGGGTTTCGCTCCTCCAATTACGCTCGCAAACAGAAACATGCTGTTTTCCCAGTGCTCTTTTGAAAGAGGTTTTTCCGGATTAAGTGCCTGCTGTCCTACATCTAAGAGTCCCATCGTTGCGTGATTGACAAAGTCATACGGTGAATCAAACGATTTTTCTCCTCGCTCAATTAAGCCTTCTTTGAAGGAAACAGCGCCATCAAATCCGCCCATCGTTATATAGTTTCCAAAGTCATACAAGGAGTTGTACCGTTTATCTGCTCTCTCCCCCATACCGGCCCAAACGTCTTGTGCTACGCCTTTAGTACCCGTAACTGTACCTTTTGCTAAAGTTATAGCACCTTCTCCTACGTCCTTGACTACAGCTTTTATACCAGTTTCTTCTTTTTTAGCCGCAGGGTTCTCGCAGATTTCTGTAAAGTCAAAGGATTCAGCAGTTTTTTCAGGTGTCACATCTCTAATCTTTCCCTGACTCATCACCGACTGCATAAGCATTCCCTCAACGCCCGTAGCGTTTTGAAGAATCTGTTGAGACGTTAGCATGCCTACAGTTGAAGAATCGTTGAGTGCCTGCAAATATGGACTTTTTTCCAGTTCCACTGCTTGCTCTGCAGGTGACAGTTCGGCTAATTTTTTCATGTTAGCAGGTGCTGTATCCTGCTGAATTTGCGTTAGTACTTCTCTTATGTAAGGCGAGGTTTTTTCAAGCCTATGAATTTCTTTTAACTGTTCAGCAGGCGTCATTGCCTGAAGTTGAATCAGTTTTTTAAGGCCTACTTCCTTTATCACTTTCTCTTGTTTTTCTTTTCTTGTCAAGGTTGTTGGAATGCCTTTTTCAAAAACCGAGACGCCTCCTGAATCGGTCATCGCTTTTTTCGCCAACGCGCTCAGCTCACTTACATTGCCCGGCTGAATGGAACCATTTTGAAACCCAGCTTTCACTTTAGAAAGCAGCGAGTTTAAAGATGTCAGCTGATCTTGAATGGCTGAAAGGCTTTGCGTTTGCTGTTCGTCAAAACGGACTAAATCGTTCATCGTTTTGTCCGCTTTGTTTTTTGCTTGTTCTACTTCTGTTAGAAAACCTTGGTCGTTAAGCGCTGAAACAGAAGCAAGGTGACTGACTTTTTGAATCGCTGCATTCGCTTGATCGACAAGCGAGACGGTTGTATTTCTTGTTTGATTTAAATGCGCGGGAATAGTGTCTTGCAGAAAGGGCTGCGTGATGTAGCCGTCTTCGCTCGGTTCGAATGAGCGCAGCGCATGTGTGATTTGAGTTAGTCGAGCTTCATAGGAAGTGAGTAATGAATGATACAGCGTTAAAAAAGAAGCATGTCCCGTTTCGTAAAAAGACCGAATCGCCTCTCCTCCTTTTCCTTTAAACGCATCATCTAAGCTTGAAAATGCCTGAACCTGTGAAATCAGGCCCTGAGTTTGTTCTTTTTGACTTTTAATAGAGTCTAAGATAGCTTGAATATTTTCGTGAAAAGCATCGACATCAAGTGTTTTCAATAATCTGTAACCTCCTAGCTGTATCGATGTAGAAGAACAACAAATGGTTAACGAACAACCGCCCGTCATTTTTCTAAACCTAAGCGGACGCTCCTCTTTACAAGGCTTGCATCATCCGCTAGATAAAACCTTTTTATTTGAATGCCACATCTATGCTGGTTGAAAGGTTGTTTTTGATAGCTTTATATAAAATATGAACATTATTTAGCGGCGTTTGCAGCTTTTTCATCTGCTTCTTTTATGGACTGCACGGATTTTTTGGTGGCGTTCAAATCATCGAGGAGCGTTTGCTTGTAGTCCACAATTAACGCTTGAAGCTGCTGGTTCAGCTGGTTTAATTCATCGAGCACCTCTAGTTCTTGTCCGCTTCCTACGTGAAACGGAAAAAGCGGCTGAAACTGCTGCGCAGCAGCGCTTAGGTCACTAAGCGTTCTATTAATTTCACCATCTATTACTTTAATTTCGTCTGCCATATTGCATCACACCTTATCTTTTGCTTCGTCTTCTTGCATTTTAATGGCGCGTTCCATCCCTTGTATATCTGATTGAAGCGCCGTAATTTTTGCATCAATTGTCGTGATGGCATCCGTCAGCTGACGGGTCAGCAAATCATCGTATTCGTCTAACATAGCGGTGCGGATGTCTTCAAACCCAACAGCAAGGCTGCCTGACCAAGTGGCGGAAGTGAGCTCTGGTTCTTTTACCTTTTCCTTTGCACGTTCAAGCTCGCCTTTGACTTCCGTTAACGTGTTTTTACTAGCCGTAAGCTGCTGGATATCTTCATGTGCCTGCTTCACTTGGATATACAGATGAGCAACAAACATCTCATTCATATGATGACACTTCCTTTATATCTATCTCTTGGTTTCTCTAACAGTAATTCCCTTTTATAGCTTATCAAATAAAGAAAGAGAGCACATCGGCATGTTTTCTTATATTTTTTGGGAATAATGTAGGTTTTTAGTTCAATACCCACTCTTCAGGATAAAATAACCAAAACTATCTTACCATTGACAATTTATCAAGATTTTCGGACTACTTTTCTTGTTATTTCCACGCCACTAAAAGGCCTTTTTACACAATTTTTTTGTTAAAACGCATTCATTCTTTCTATTTCCAAATATTTAAACATGCGCTAGTATATACATAATATAAAGAGGAGGTTGAGTATGAGAGAAAAGCTCGTAAGACTCGGTTATTTACTGGGGTTGGCTCTTGTTTTGTCCGGCATTTTATATTTCTTTGCATCGAACTGGCAAGGCTTTGACCGCTACATTAAAATTGCGCTGAGCGTGGGGCTGATGCTGCTGTTTTACGGAAGTGCATTTGCAGTGCGAAAGCTGCTTCCTCAGCAGGCGTTTTTAAGTCACTGGACTCTTTTGGCCGGCGCTCTTTCATTTGGATTAAGCATCGCGCTTCTTTCTCAAATTTACAACACGCACGCTGAATCGTACTGGCTGTTTTTAATTTGGCTTGTGCCGGTTATTTTGTTTAGCTTTTTTACAAAGTATCAGCCGTTTTACGTGTTATCGTTTGTTTTATTTCAATTCACCATGGCTTTTTTCATTTCACCAACAGGCGCAGTTTCACAGCGAGGCGAACACGAGACGCTTTTACTTTACGCAGGAATGGCGTTTGTGAACTTGATTATTTTTTGGATCATAAAAAAGAAACGGCGCTCGTCTCCTGTGATCATGTATGCGGCGTTTTGTTTGTTTCACTACATTTTTTTAACTGTTTCCCTGCCGGATTTCACAGGGAGCTCTAGCTTACGGATTGGTCTTATTATTTTTTATTTGCTGTTTTTACTAAGCTCCTTTTTTTATTTTTCAAAAGTGGAGCCGCAAAGGTCGTTTTTAGGGATTTCCATTGTGGCATTTGCTTTATTTGTTATTGAACAGTTTTTCTCTTTTATTTTTAAACACTACGCTGAATGGTCATTGTTCTTAGCTTTAGGATTCGTGATTTTATTTATTGGTGCAAGCGTATGGTTTGTCAAATGGCTCACTGCTAACACGTCAGCACAAAAAACCTCGCTCCGCGTAATCAAACGAATAGCGGTGATTGGGATTACGGCCATTGCATCGGTCATCGGCAGCAGCTCTTTAGGAGGACTTGTCACACTTATTACAGGAACGTACCCAACAAACGGAATGCTTGTGACTGGCGTTTTGCTGATTGTGGCATGTTATTGGATTAAAGCAGATATTCCAACCGTGAAATATACGCTTTTAATGATGGGCGTATTAATTAGCGGCGGCGCTTCTTTTTTTGTGAACGACATTCTGTTTTTTATCTACGTCATCGCACTTGTAGCGCTTTTAGTATTCACAAAGCATATGCCCGTTCGCCTGCTGCTTTTTGTGCTAGTGCAAGGGCTTCTGTTAATAAAGGTTCCGACTGCTTACTATGACACTATCAAAATAGATTATGTGCTGCTCGCTTTGTTTCTATTAAATGCCGCTGTGTACGCGATAAACGTACACCACGCGTTTAAAAAAGCGGCGCTTCTTCTTGCTTTTATCTTTTTACTGTCGCTGACTGAATTAAGCGAACCGTCTTTTTTAAATATTATTTACTGTACGATATTTTTTGTAATTTCGACCGTCTTTTTATTTGTGACGGTACGAAAAAAGCCAAAATACGATTTTATGGTCGGCATGATTTTCTGGTTTGTTTTTTTAGCGATGAAATATTACGACTTTGTGTGGGATTTATTTAATAAATCACTTGTGCTCGTTATTTTAGGTCTTATCTTTCTTTTCCTAAGCAGGAAATGGGACCTGTCAACGCCTAATCAGCCGCAGCCATCGTTTCTTGACCGCAGACGAACCGCTGTATGGATCATCATTCTTGTTCAGCTCATTATGCTGGGCGGCATTTTCACTAAAAACGAAGTGCTTCTTCAAAACGGAAAAGAAATTAAGCTCGCTTTACAGCCGATCGATCCGCGCTCGCTGCTGCAAGGCGATTATGTTGAGCTGAATTACGACATTGCGCACGTTACCTTACCTCATGTGAAAGACGGAGAAAAAGTGAAGCTCGTTCTTCGTCCTGACAAACAAGGCGTGTATAAATACGCAAAAATCTACCAAGCGGATGATGACTGGAATAAGCCGTATACTTCTAAAGAAAAAGACGTTGTCATTAGGGGCAGCTATCACGACTGGGGAATTGAGTACGGAATTGAGCATTACTTTATTCCAGAAGGAACCGGCAGCAAAGTGGAAAGCGAAGCTCGTTTTGCTACTGTACGAGTTGGAAAAAATGGAGATGCCATTGTTACAAAAGTAGGCAAATAAAAAAGCAGCCGCTTCAACATTGAAGCGGCTGCTTTTTGTTTTAATTGATAAATACGCTGATGATCATCGTTAGAATAAGAATCACAAAGAAAATAATGATTCCATAGCCAATCCATTTTATTCTTTTGGGCGTTCCTTTTACATTCATATCCGTTAATTTTCCTTCAATACGCTTTTGATGTTCAGTAACATCATTGTATTCATTGTTAGGCGAAGTGATATTATCCTTCCTTTCTATTTAATCGTTTTCTTTCTTTTAACAGCTCTTCGTATTTTTTTTCAAGACGCTGCTTTTCTTTTCCTTCTGGCGTGATAGAAAGCTCGCTAATCACTTTTGTTAATTCTAGTTGAAGCGCAAGTTTCTCGGCTTCATTTTGCTGCTGTGACGCTTTTTTGCTTTTACCCGTGTCTTCAATCGCCGCGAGCTCCGCTTTGGACTGTTTTAACGTCAAAACATGCGTCGCAAGCTTTTTAACAAAATAGCGGTCGTGCGTCACAAATAAAATCGTCCCTGGATAAGCTTTTAACACTTCTTGCAACGCTTCTTTTGTATGAAGATCAAGATAGTTGGTCGGTTCATCTAAAAGAAGAACGTTATAGTTTCCTAAAAAGACTTTTGCTAATGCCGTTTTGACTCGTTCTCCTCCGCTTAGCATCTCTACTTTTTTATACACGTCTTCACGTTTGAAAAGTAAGCGCGATAGCACCGTACGAATAAACTGCTCGGTGTACGGACTGTCTTCTTTAATGTTTTCTAAAATGCTTTTAGCGGGATCTAGATTTTCAAGGCGCTGATGGAAAAAGCCGAGTTTTACAGGCTTCGCAACCGTGATTCCTTCTGTTCGCTGCTCAATCATATTCAGCAGCGTAGATTTTCCGGCGCCGTTTTTGCCGACAATCGCTACTTTCGCTCCTGGCTTCACACCGCCTTTTAGGTTTTGAAACAAGATACGGCCACCAGCTGACGCTGAGATTTTGTCAAAGCTTAGTACCTGCTTGCTGTGCACTTGGTGAAACTGCGATAGGTCAAAATGAATTTCTTCCATTTCTTTTGGCTTTTCTTTTTTCTCCAGCTTTTCAATTCTTGTTTCAATCGCTTTTGCGCTTCTGTCTAGCTTCGCTTTTTGTTTTCCGACCGCTCGCTTATGAAGTCTCGCTTCAGAATTGCCCATGCGGCTCGGCGCTTTTTTAAGCGCCTTTGATTTTTGGCTTTTTTCTTCAGACGCCAGTTCGAGTCGCTGCTTTTCTTTTACATACTGTTCATATTCAAACTGCTGTCTTTCAACCGCGTATTTTTTTTGTGTCACATATTCTTGATAATTGCCTTCATAACAGTGAATTTTGCCGCCTTCTACTTCCCAAATAGACGTACAAAGGCGGTTTAATAATTCTCGGTCATGTGAAATCAGCAGCAGACTGCCTGTAAAAGACTTCATTTCTTCTTCAAATTTTTCTACGCCTTTTACATCTAAGTGGCTCGTTGGCTCATCGGCTGCAAGCAGTTCCGCGCCGGATGAAAGAGCAGCTGCAATTTTCTTTCTTGTTTCTTCTCCTCCGCTAAGAAAGTCCGCTTCAGTTGGTACGCTCCACTGACTTTTCATCTCAGGAGAAACGTCTCCTGTAGCTTGAACATCAAGCTGCGGAATCAGTGAGGAACGGCCATATGTTTGCACAATCCCTTGATCTGGACTCATTTTTTTCATTAAAATATGAAGCAACGTCGATTTGCCTTCTCCGTTTTTCCCCACAATTCCAATTCGCTCTCCGCGATGTACTTGAAGCTTCTCTGCTTGAAACAGCAGGCGATCTCCATAGCTTTTTTCAATATTTATAGCTTCTAACAATAACATAAAAAAACCTCCCTAGGATTTCTAGAGAGGATTAGAGGTCATAATTAGGCATACGCAAATATGCACCCTTTTATAGAGTAAAAAAAGGGAGAAATCACTTCATATAAGACATATAGAAATGGCACCTAAAAATGTACAGACTAATCCTATCTAGACAAATGTTCATTTAAAATAAAGTTTTAAAAGAATGTCTAAAAAAATAGGATTACTTATCCATTGTCTACGGTACCTTTCCTTTCTTAGTATAAAATGACTTGCTTCTTACAGTGTATGATGAACATTTTTAAATGTCAATATCCATTTGGATGATATTCCCTTCTTTTCCTAAGTACAAAAGATCCTCAGCTGATCTCAGCCGAGGATTCTTTTCTTACACGTATTGGTTCACTTTCCCTGTAAAATCAGGCAGCCACTCGCCGTGGGCTTCAATTAAATCATCGCACATACGAATGATGTCATCCATGGATAATTCCGCATTTGTATGAGGATCTAGCATCGCTGCTTGATAGATGTGCTCTCTTTTTCTAGTGACAGCTGCTTCAATAGTTAATAATTGCGTATTAATATTCGTGCGATTTAACGCCGCAAGCTGCTCAGGTAAGTCTCCTACATAAGTCGGCATAATGCCGCTTCGGTCTACAACACATGGAACTTCTACGCACGCTTTTGTCGGCAGGTTACTAATTAAGCCTCCGGTATTTAATACGTTACCCGCAAATTTAAACGGCACGTTTGTCTCCATTGCTTCAATGATTCTAGAGCCGTACTCATGTGAACGCGTATGAGTTAACTGACTGTTGTTAACCATTTCTTCTCTCATGGATTCCCAATTGCTAATTTGCTCTTCGCATCGGCGCGGATATTCATCAAGAGGGATGTTAAACTGATCAACAAGATTTGGATATTTATGTTTAATAAAGTATGGATGATATTCTGCGTTATGCTCAGACGATTCGGTAATATAATAACCGAACTTATCCATTAGCTCAAAACGCACCATATCATGATGCTTTGTTCTTTGTTTTTCTTTTGCCAGACGCTTGATTTCTGGGTATAAGTCTTGTCCATCTCTTTTTACTTCTAGCAGCCAGGCCATATGGTTAATGCCTGCGATTTTCTCTTGTATTCCTTCATGATCCATTCCGAGAGAATCAAATAAATCTTTTGTACATACTTGAACACTGTGACAAAGGCCTACCGTCTTTACATTTGTATAGCGCAGCATTGCACCCGTTAGTGTTGCCATTGGATTGGTGTAATTTAAAAACAGCGCATCCGGACATACTTCTTCAATATCTTTTGCAAAATCAAACAGCACTGGAATCGTGCGCAGTGATCTGAAGATTCCTCCAATTCCTACTGTATCTCCAATCGTCTGACGCAAGCCGTATTTTTTAGGAATTTCAAAATCAATGACGGTGCTTGGTTTGTATCCGCCTACTTGAATCGCGTTAATCACATACTTTGCTCCTGTTAAAGCTTCTCTGCGGTTCAAATAGGCTTTAACCGTAATATTCACTTTGTAGTTTTCTTTTAGATTGTTTAGCATATTTTCCGAATCTCTTAAACGCTCAGCATCTATATCGTAAAGTGCAAACTCAAAGCCAGCTAAAGCAGGCACAAACATGCAGTCTCCTAAAATATTTTTTGCAAAAACTGTACTTCCCGCTCCGATAAATGTGATTTTAGACATTGTCATCTTCCTTCCTCATATTGGTTTTATCCTTTTACAGATCCTGATGAAAGCCCTGCAATAAAGTATTTTTGTAGCACTAAAAATAAAATGGTCATTGGAAGCATCGCAATGATTGCAGCTGCTCCTACTAAGCTAAGATTATTTTGATTTTCGGCAAAAAAGCTCGCTAACGTAACGGTTAATGTATGCATTTCCTTATCTTGAAGGAAGAAAATTGCAAACTGATAGTCGTTCCAAATATAGACGCTTGCAATAATTAAAATAGACGCAGTGACAGGCTTTAGCAGCGGAAATACGATTTTAAAGAAAATCGTTAACGTGCCGGCCCCATCAATTCTTGCTGCTTCCTCGAGCTCTTTAGAAATAGTGGAGCGAATGAAACCCGCATACAAAAAGATCGTTAGCGGCAAAAATGCTGCGACATTATTTAAAATAGCAATTTGGTATGTGTTCATCATCCCCATATTCACAACCATTTTGTACAGCGGAACTAGTGCTGTTAAAGGCGGTATTACCATCACGGCGATAAAGATAAAATAGACGTACTTATTTAGTTTCGTTTGGCGTCGCGCTAAAGGATACGCAGCCATTGATCCTAAAAAAATAAGCAGAATCGCCGAAACGAACGTAATGATAAATGTATTAACAAAAGAATTTCCTAAGTTGGCTTGCTCCCAAGCCGCTGTGAAATTTTCAAGGTGTATACTTTTTGGAAATACCCATTTTGAACTAAAATCCCCGGTTGCCTTTAAAGAAGTCGTAACTAGAATATAAAAAGGGACAATATGAACGAGCGTTATACAAAGCGCTAGAAAGGTAAAAAACCGTTTTTTCCGTTTATTTGTATAGTCCATCACGCTTCTGTCTCCTTTCTCTTAAAGTACACAAGTGCTGATAAGCTAATGACTAAGATAATGAGCGCCATGCACACACCTTGAGTTGCAGCATAGCCGGCGTCCTGTCTTCTAAAATATAAATCATACATAAAAGTAGACATTGACTGCGATGCATCTCCAGGTCCTCCTCCTGTCAGCGCAACAATGACGTCAAACAGTTTTAAACCTCCGATAATATTTAAAACGACGTTAATTGTAATCGAAGGCATGAGCAGTGGAAGCGTGATGTTTTTAAACTGCTGAAGAGCCGATGCTCCGTCAAGCTGTGCCGCCTCGTAATAATCTTTTGAAATACTTTGCAGCCCCGCTAAATAAATAATCATTGCAATTCCAACGAATTGATACGTATTGACGAACACAATAATCCAAGAGTTAAGCTCCGGAGTCCCCAAAGCATTAATCTTCTCAAAGCCTAAAAATACAAGAAGGTCATTTAAAGCGCCTCCTTGGTAGGCAAAAAAGAAGTACCAAATATACCCCATAATAATTGGGCTGATAATAACCGGAAGGTAGACAATTGTTCTTGTTACAGCTTTCATTTTAATGCTTTGATTGAGAAGCAAAGCATATAACAAGCCAATAATGTTTTGGAAAATTGTACTGCCTATTCCGTAGAGCAGGGTATTTTTTATCACAAGCCAAGTCGTTGGATCTGCAAGCAAACGTTTATACTGCTGGAGCCCAATCCAATCGTATGTTTGTGAAAATCCATTCCAATTGGTAAAGGAAAGTCTAATTCCGTTAATAAAAGGATAGATAATAAAAACGGTGATAATTACTAAGCCGGGAAGGTACATCCACCATAAAGAAGACTCTGTTTTTAATTTTTTCTTTCGTTTTTCCGTATCTCTTACTACGGAAACCGACTCTTTCCTGACTATTTCATTCATCGTGTTCACTCCTATTTCAGCTTGTGTTGAAAAGAAGCAGAAGCCTATCTCCCTGCTTCTTAGCGAACAAGGAACTTTTGCACACTATTTTATTGTTTACTCAGACGCTTGTACTCTTTTTCCATCTCTTTTGATAATTGCTTTGGCGTTAAACTTCCCGCTAGCAATTCTTGACCTGTAGAAGACATCACTGCCCACATGCCGCTCGGTAAATACTTTCGGTCGAAGTATGGCTCAACTTTAATATCGCTATACTTATCGTAGTATTCAGAGTAGTAGTTTTGTGTTTTATTGTTTGTCAGAGCCGATGCTGAAGACGTTCCTTCGGCAATCTTTTTGGCAACTTCCGGCCGTGACACAAATTCAATAAATTTCTTAGCTTCTTTAAGGTGCTTAGAATCCTTCCACGCAGCAAGGGTAAAGCGCTCTCCGCCGATCCAGCTTTGCGTACCGCCTTTATGAATAGCAGGCACCGGTACCGTTCCTACTTTTACTTCAGGATTTAATTCTGTTGCATCCGGTCCAAGAGATCCGCCCACAAATGTAAAAGCAATTTTATTTTGAGCCATTAATTCCGTTGCTTGAGATACTTTTGCGGTTAATACATCTTCATTCAGCAGCCCTTTTTTCTTCATTTCTGCCATTGTTTCCGCTAGAGGCGTATAGTTTGACCAATTGAATGTCCCTTTTTCCAACTGCTTAGCATAGTTTTTATTTTTTGCTGTAATAAGCTGAGGTGTAGCCAGCTGATCAAACACTTGAGCAATATTCCCATTTTCCCCTCCTGGGATCCATAAAGGAGCTACTTCTCCTTTGCTTTTCTTTTTTACTGTTTCTAACGCTGTTATAAATTCATCCATTGTGTTAGGAGGCTTTATTCCGTATTTTTCTAACAGCGTCGCATTATAGCTAATTCCGTCTTTTGCTTGATTTAAAGGATACGCATACACTTTGCCGCTTTTATCTTTTAAAATTTGATTTAGCGCTGGATCCAAATGCTGAACCCAATCCATATCTTTTAAATCTGCTACATACTCCCCGTAGCGAAGCTGAGACCAGCCGTGCGTATCAAATAAATCGGGCATATCATTTGCACCCATTTTCACACGAAGCATATCTTCATAGCCGTTACCCGGAAAATTCGCATCAATTTTAATATCTGGATTTTGTTTTTCAAATTCTGCAATTGCGTTTTGAAGCGCTTTTCTCTCGCCTTTATTACTCATCGTAGAAAAAAGCGTTAACGTTGTTTTCCCATTTCCGCCTGTTGATGCTTCTTTATTTCCGCAGCCCGCTGCCACAACAGAAAAGACTAGTAATAGAACGAAAAGATACGTAAGCTTTTTCATTTATCTTCTTTCCTCCTTATACTCTATCAAGTTATAAATAACTGAATATTCAGTATTTTAACCATAGACAAATTCATTGCACAACGAAATAAAGTCACTTATAATTTAGTCCTATACTTTTACAAAGGTTCAAAGAGTCCTAGAGATGAAAAAGCTTTTTCATTTACATACTTATCTGCCAATAAGTATGTAGTTTCTAGGGCTTTTTAACCTGCCTTTTTTATGATTTTTTCTATTTTTCTTCCCCCTTATCACTCTTTATGTATGAATTCTGCTTTTTTATCACCCCCTTTCGAGTTATAGCTTTTAGGTTACTGCTTCTTGAGTAAAGCTCCACAGCTTTCACGGTAAATTAATTTAGTCGGCACCATGACTTTTAAAGGAATAGACCTGCCGCTTAGCCGATCTACTAGCATTTTAACAGCTTGCCTTCCCATTTCTTCGGTATATACTTTAACCGTTGTGAGCGGCGTGCTCGCAAATGCTGCGACATCCACATCATCAAAGCTTACAATCGCTACGTCTTCAGGAACCTTTATAGTTGATTGCTGCAGGGCACGCATCGCCCCTATCGCCATTGCATCACTTGCGATAAAAAATGCCTGAGGAAGATTTCCTTGCTTAATCGCTTGTGCCATCAGCTCATACCCTTCAGTCATTGAGTACTCCCCTATATAAACTTTCTCGGAATCAAGCAGGCCTTTTTCATGCATAACGCTTTCAAAAACTGTTTGACGCTGATCTTCAATAATAGAACTTCCATTTATATAGTGTTCTCTTTCTGTCCCTCCGATATAGCCAATTCTTTTATAACCGAGGTCAAATAAATGATTTAATGCATGTTTAGTAGCTTTCTCAAAATCAATCATGACCGAATCGTACAAATCCTCATCCGCTTTGTGATTGATAAAAACAATAGTATCTAAATGATTGCTCACTTCTTGAACCGTTTCTGGACTAACTCTTCCCACTACAATTACTCCATCAAGATCCTGCAGCAACTCTTCTTGCTTCATGCCTTTTAGTCTAAATGACTTTACTGTAAAAATTTCTTTTTCTGCGCATTCACTCTCTATTCCATGGCGAATAGAAGAGAAAAAAGGGTCTACTAACTCTTCTTCAAGCGATTGAGCAAAAATAATACCTATCCTTGGAGCTTCTATGTCTTTTCCGTTTGCCGTTCCTTTTCGTATCTTCACAGGCGTATATTGCAGCTCCTTGGCTGCATGAAGAATGCGCTCACGAGTAACCTCAGATACAGAAAGCGTATGATCATTATTTAGTACTCTGGATACGGTTGAACTGGAAACATTAGCGTACGCCGCTATATCTTTTAAAGTTGCCATCTTTTTACCTCTCTATTATAATCTTCTATTTTTACTAAATATTTATCTCTTATATTGGAAGAATAGCACATTAATAAAACGCTTTCAATAAATAATTTTAAAATTTCAGTAAATTCATTGAAATATTCTCCAAAATTCTTCATTTCTTTTGTTAGTTTCACCGTTAAAGTGACAAAAAAGCCGCTATCACTACCTTGTTTTTATCAAACCGCACTAAAACTCAAGTAAACTTTTAGTAAATATTAATTTTTATAAGAATTTGTTCATATTTGATATAAAACGGTTTGTTGGGGAAAATAAAAGGAGAAATACTGATAAGGAAAGAGAGCGCATATGATTAGCAAACATTCTTATTTTCAACAATGTCTGCCTGCCCTTCAACAATTGCATAATATGAATTTTACGAAAGAACAGCTGTTGCAAAAAGACTTTTTAATCGGTCAAGAAAAGGAACTAAGCATGTACTACTCACCCCATAACGATTACATAAATCCAGACGCTCATATTATTATTGCCGGCATCACACCCGGCTGGTTTCAAATGAAAACCGCTTTTAAACAATGCGTTTCCAGCCTGTCCCATCATCATCCGCTTGAACAAGTACTGTACGAAACAAAAAAAGCCGCTAGCTTTAGCGGGACGATGAGAGTAAATTTAATAGACATGTTAGACAGGTGCGGCGTTCAAAAAGCGATCGGTATGGACAGTGCCGCTGAGTTATTTGCTTCACAGCGAGATATGCTGCATACAACGTCCGTATTAAAGTATCCTGTGTTTCACAAAGGAAAAAACTACACGGGTCATCAGCCGCCAATTGAACGATCAGCGCTTCTTTCTCACTATGCTTTTGAAGTGTTCACGCATGAATTGAGCGAAATAACGAATCCATGTTTAATTGTTCCACTGGGAAAAGCCGTTGAAAATGTTTTAAGAAAACTTTCGCGTGAACCTTGGTTTTCTGGGCATACGTATTTATTTGGCTTTCCTCATCCATCCGGAGCAAACGGACATCGAAAACGGATATTTGAAGAACACCTAAATGAATTCACGGAATTTGTGGAGGGGTGGGCTGTAAAAAGAAAGAGCTGAAACTAGTTTCAGCTCTTTTTTTGCTATAATTATGTAAAAATACACCTACACGGAGGTCCGCTTTTATGTTAACAAATTTAGAAGAATATAATAATCCTCTTTTATACGACGATGAAAATGAGCAGTATACAGAAGACGTTGCTTTTTTACTAACAGAAGCAGCTAAGGAAAGCGGAATAATCCTTGACTTAGCTTGTGGTACAGGACGTGCGACCATTCCATTAGCAAAAGCGGGACATTCACTGATTGGAGTAGATATTCACCCACCCATGTTGCAAGAAGCGCAGAAGAAAGCAGAGACTTTAAAGCTATCTGTTAAATGGGTAGAACAAGACTGTACCAAACTCGACTTAAAAATAAAAAGCGACTTTATTTATATCGTAGGAAATTCATTTCAGCATTTTCTAACAAATGAGGAGCAGCACGCCTTTTTACACCACGTTTATATGCATTTGAACGATGGTGGAACCTTTATTGTTGGAATACGTTTTCCTTCTATAGAAGAGCTAACGTCAACAGCCGCCGAAGAGTATTGGAAAAGCTATCAAGATTCCGACACCGGATATACAACAGACGTCTACATAAGCAGCCACTATGATGCCATCAAACAAATTCAGCATAATCTCACAACTAGAAAGATAAGAGATCACGAAACAATCATAAAAGAAATAACATCGAAAACAGATTTACGCTATACGTTCCCGCAAGAAATGGAACATCTTTTAGCACGTATCGGATTTATGATTACGAACGTCTACGGAGATTGGAAAAAGAGCGCTCTGACCAACCAAAGCACTCAAATGATTTACGTTTGTAAAAAACAAAGAGTCAATTCCACTCTTTGACACGGTTTATAGCCTGTTTATTTCTAGTATTAAAAAGAAGGATGCACACATCACTTTAGCTTTTTCTTCTTTTGGAATCTCCTTCTTTTTCTTCTAGTTCTCGTTCATGCTGTTCTTCATGAAACTCTTCTTCTGTTTGTGCAGCAAGATAGTCAAACAGCGTATAGTAATTACGAGGAAGCTTTCGGTGCCAAACTGTTTTAACAATAATGATCAGCAGCGGAATACTAACCATTAAAACAGCAACTAAAACTAGTAGTGAAAAAATCATAAATTATTTCCTCCTGCTTTATAAACCGTTCCTCCTGGAACAAAAAAACGGATACCCTACATTCATTTACTTATATTCAATCTATATTTACCGCCATCAGTATACGAGATTCATGAGTGACAAAACCGTTCTTTTCAAAGAAACGTTCTGGTTTTCCTTGACCTCTTTCTGTAGACACGTAGACTTCTTTCACTTCTTTTTGTATAAGTAACTCGTTAAGGAAAGATAAAAGGCTCGTTCCTATGCCAGTTTGCTGAGTGCTGCTTAACACACAAATTTCATTTACATAAAACGCCTTATAGTTCGCCCACTGTTCTTCATTTCCTACTATAAATCCTGTGAGTTTATTGTTTTCACTATGAAAGTAACCTATCCCTATGTAACCTGGAGTTTTACTGATATCGTATAAACGGGCATAAGCAGTGTTTATACTCCAAGGTTCATTCCAAGGCCGGGCGCTAAAAACGTTTGTATAGATGATTGCTGCTTCTTTAAGATCTTCATCAGTCAATAGACGAACTTCGATTTTCATCGTGTTTCTCCTTTTCACATCAGTTCTCTTGAAACTCATTAATGACATTCAACAGCTCTTTTAAATCCTCTATTACATATGAATCTGTAAAATTCCCGTCAAAGAAAGCGTCTTTTTTCCATACAGCATGCATGCCTGCCCCTCTTGCACCAAGCACATCATTTTCTGGATGATCCCCGATATATACACTTTCTTCAGCCGACACATCAAGCGCTTTTAATGCTCGCAAAAAGATATCTTTATGCGGCTTTTTAATGCCTTCTTGTTCGGAAACAAGTATGGTATCAAAATAGTGATCAATTCCAAGCGCTCTAATATTCATCCACTGAAAGTCCGTAAAACCATTTGTGATCATGCCTAGTAACAACCCTTTTTTCTTTAGCTCTTTTAGTACATCCTCCATATGTAAAAACGGAACGCAGTGAGCTGGAAAATGGTGAAGGTAATCATCTAGCATCCCTTCCCACGTTAGATTCGAAAGATCATATTCGTTCAAAAGCTGCTGATATACTTTGTCTTTCCATACATAGCCTTTGTGATCTAACTCGATAAATCTAGATATGTATTCCTGCTTCGGTATGTGTGCTAGCTCTTCACTATAACGCTCGTATTGATCTTGAATAAAACATTTTAACGAACTGTCTCGATCTAATAGTGTCCCGTCTAAATCAAAAATAACGGCTTTAATCATGATTTGCCTCCTTTATGTGTAAGTTGATTCAACGATTGGTTAATTATAACATTTTTAACTATAAAACTAATAAACTATATTGAATTCTTCCCTGTACAAGAAAAAAGGTCTCTTGTGATGAAAGAGACCTTCTAACATTGACTGAAAAAAATAATAAAAACTTTAAGTCCTTTATTTTATTGCTAAACTTATAACTGACGCTACATTTTTAGCCGTTCTTTCAATATTTTCATCAGCTTTTTCTAGCGCTTCCTGAAGAGTCACTGCCCCGGGCACGACGCTGAATAAGGACGAAATACCGTGTTCATACACAGCTTCACTTCCCGCTCCAATGCTCCCTGCTATCGCTATCACCGGAACGCTATGCTTTTTTGCTGTTTTGGCTACGCCAATGGGTGTTTTTCCGTAAATGGTTTGTCCATCTATTCTTCCTTCACCGGTAATGACAAGATCGGCATTTTTAATATAGCTTTCTAGCTGAGTTGCTTTAATGACGATGTCTACACCTGGCTTTAACTCCGCAGATAAAAATGCCAGCAGGCCGCCTCCTAGTCCTCCTGCCGCTCCGGCACCAGGAATACTTTGAATATGAATACCCATTTCTTTTCCAACAATCGCTGCGTAATGAGCTAAATTACGGTCAAGCTGTTTAACCATATCAGGAGTCGCACCTTTTTGAGGACCAAACACAGCGGATGCTCCGGTTTCACCCGTTAACGGATTGTCTACGTCGCACGCCACTTCTACTTTGACTTCAGCAAGCCGAGAATCCAAGTTTGTCAGATCGATAGAGGCTAACTGAGCTAAACTGCCTCCTCCTTCTTTTATTTCTGCACCGTTAGCATCAAGAAGCTTTGCCCCTAAAGCTTTTGCCATACCGGCTCCTCCATCATTTGTAGCACTTCCTCCGATGCCAATGATGATATGCTTTACTTTATGATCTAACGCTTTAAGAATGAGCTCGCCCGTTCCTCGCGTTGTTGTGATAAGCGGGTTTCGTTTATCGACAGGAACATGATGAAGGCCTGAAGCGGCTGCCATTTCAATAACAGCCGTGTTGCCGTCTCCAAGAATTCCGTAAAAAGCTTCCACCTCTTTACCTAATGGTCCGGTTACTCGCGCTTGTATAATCTCTCCACCCGTTGCGTCTACAAGCGACTGAACAGTTCCTTCTCCTCCGTCTGCCATAGGTACTTTACTAATCTCCGCGTCTGGAAAATGAGCTTTTATTCCTTTTTCAACCGCTTCACAAACATGCAGAGCCGTTAAGCTTTCTTTAAATGAATCCGGTGCAATCACAATTTTCATAGAAACACTCCTTTTTGTTTTTACCCGTATAGCTTTAATACACCAAATATAAGCGTGGATACAATTGCCATAATGAGTCCAATCAGCGATTCATAAGGGATTAATTTTAAACGTTCTTTTATTTTCATATTTACACTTCCGCCCGTTGCGTGGAAAAAGCTTCCGTGGGGGAGGTGATCAAGTACGGTTGCTCCGGCATGAACCATAGCAGCTCCGGCTAAAGCAGAAACGCCTAGCTCTAAAATCGTCGATCCAAAAACTTGGCTTGCGACTGCTGTTCCTGCCGTTGTCGAAGCCGTTGCGGCTGACATAAAAATACCTGAAACCGGTGCTAAAACATAAGCAGGCAACCCAATGGCAGACAAGCCTTGAATGATCACGTCTTTTAGCTGAGAGTTAGCAATGATTCCTGCTAATGTCCCCGTTCCAAGCAACATAATGGCTACACCTGACATTTTCCCTAACCCTGAAATAGCGTATGTATTAAGCTGCTTTCCTTTTTTCATCACAATGGCACCAACAATCCCTCCTGCGGGAAGAGCAACCATCGGATCAACATTAATATCAAAAAGCGGACGCAGCGCCAGCAGGACGATGGTAACGATTGGCGCTATGATGGCTGTTAAAAACAGCGGCAAGCTGCTTGCATCCACTGTATCTATTTCTTCAGCTCGAACCATTGTTCCTTTTTTCACTAATCGTTTGGCTACTACATAAGTAGCTGCTACGCCGAATATAGCGGGAATAATCCCTGCGGCCATTACGGATGTAAGCGGAATATTAAATGCATCTGAAGCAGCAATGGCGTTAGGATTAGGAGACATTAAATTCCCTGCCTTTCCTCCTCCGATCATTGCTAGTAAAATAGCAGGCTTTGACATACCCGTACGTTTCGCAATAGCTAAAGCAATAGGGGCTACTGTGATCACAGCAACATCAACAAACACGCCTACTGTCGTAAGAATAAGTGTGGCTAGCGCTAGCGCTAAAAGTGCTTTTGTTTCCCCGAGTTTTTTTACAATGGTTTCTGCTATAACCGCTGCAGCACCTGATTCTATTAATACGCCGGCTAATACCCCAGCTGCAAGAATCCGCAGCACTGCAGGAATGATGCCTTGCGCTCCTTCAATCATTAAAGTAACGGTATCAGCAATATTAACTCCGCCTATCAGTCCTCCTATTAAAGCTCCGGCTATCATTCCGTATGCAGGAGCCACTTTCTTTAAGATTAATATAATGGCAATTACTAATGCACAAATCGCGCCTAATGCGCTTACTTGAACGTCCATAAAGCATCCCCTTTCTTGTTTCCTCTATCCCCAATGCTAATTGTAAGCGCTACCTTTAATTCTTTCATTAGTCATTTCAACAAAAAAAGACCTTGCTATCACAAGATCTTTTATGCACGTGCACAATTATGAAATTTTAGATAGCAGTAGCGCTACATACAGTTCGAGAAGGTCTTTTACTTTCCTTGGATCTTTTCCCGTGATATCTTGAATTTTATCTAGACGGTAGCTTAGCGTATTCCGATGAATAAAAAGCTTTTTAGCTGCCGTGCTTCCTTCGCCATTTTCTTCTATGTAGATCGTTAACGTTTCGATAAGCTCTTTTTTCTTATCATATTCCTTAAGCTTTTCATAGTATTGCAACAGATCATGATTTTCTTGAAAACCGGCGCGTTGACGTAACAGTACGGGAATTTGATAATCCGAATAGCTGTAGAAATCAGCTTCTGGATGAAGCTTTGAACCAACAGCAAGCGTATCTTTCGCCTGCTGATACGATACATGAAGGCCTTTAAAGTCAGCTTGAACAGATCCTGCAGATAACTTACACACCATACCAGACGCACGAAGCTGTTTTTCCAGCTGTTCAGCATAGCTGCTAGCGCTGCCCGCTTCTATAGATTTCAATAAAACCACTCCGTCTGGAAGCATAGCGTATAGATCATTATTAGCTATGTATTTCTTTACAACCTTCATAACTTCATGGCGATTTTCAGCTTTAATAATTAGTGCCATTCTTGGAAGGTATAAGTTAATATTAAACCGATTCGCTCGTTCAAAAAATAAGGAATCCAGCGGCTCTTCTTGTTGAAGAAGCTGATGAACCACCTCTTCTTTTAATCGTTCATCCCACTGAATTTCCTCTATTAAAATCATTTCTTGAAAAATCATTTCAGCAGCCATACGCACAAGCTCTCCGTAATTACGAATCTGTTCTGGCAGTCCTGTTAATCCCACGACTCCAACAATTTCTCCGTTAAAGAAAATAGGCAAATTCACGCCCGGTTTGGCTCCGCGCAGCGAGTCAGCCTGCTGCTGAGTAATTTCGTAAGAACTGCCGCTTTTTAATACCATTAGCGCTCCTTCGTGAATTTGGTCCATTCGCTTTTTGTCACCAGAACCAATAATGACTCCTTTTTCGTTCATCACGTTAATGTTGCAATCAATAATCTCCATTGTTCTACCGACAATTTTCTGAGCTAATTCTTTTGTTACGTATCTCAACATTTCCCCATCCTTTGTCTCTATGAAGTAAAGCTCATTTTTTTCGTGACAGCTAATTTGCATTCAATGAAAAATTTACGATACTTCATTATAATATACGTAGAAGCAAAACCACATCTTTGAAACCGCCAACAATACAGTGCCTATAGGAGGATAAAAGAATGACTGTGTCAAAACTAGTTTTTACCCCTCTTAGCTATACAGGATGGGGATCACTTCAGCAACTGCTTCCGGAAGTAAAAAAATATCACCCTGCTCATATTTTAATTGTCACAGATCCCGTGTTAAAAGACATTGGACTTGTAGATAAAGTGAGTGCTCCTCTTATCCAAAATGGATACGAAGTAGATGTATACGCAGATACGGCACCAGAGCCGCCTTTAGCGCTTGGTGAAAAACTCGTATCTTACGCAAAAAGCCGAAAATTTGATTTAGTCATTGGAGTGGGCGGCGGAAGCGCATTAGATTTAGCAAAACTTACGGCCGTTTTAGCCGTTCATGACGGAGCTGTAGAAGAATATTTGAACTTAACTGGCACGAAACAAATTACGGAAAAAGGGCTTCCAAAAATTTTAATTCCCACGACCTCCGGCACGGGCTCAGAAGTAACGAATATTTCTGTATTATCTCTTGAAAGCAGCAAAGACGTCGTGACCCATGATCATTTGCTTGCGGACGCCGCGATTGTAGATCCCGAGCTTACGCTGAGCGTTCCTTCTAAAGTAACGGCGGCTACAGGGATTGATGCATTAACTCATGCCGTTGAGGCTTATGTATCGGTAAATGCAAATCCAGCAACAGACGCCTTAGCCCTACAGGCTATACGCATGATCAGCTCTTCTTTAAGAACAGCTGTAGAAAACGGCGAAGATAAAGAAGCGCGAACTCAGATGAGCTACGGAAGCTATTTAGCAGGTCTTGCTTTTTTTAACGCTGGTGTGGCCGGGGTTCATGCACTTGCATATCCGTTAGGCGGACAGTTTCACATTTCTCACGGTGAATCAAACGCCGTACTACTTCCATACGTTATGGGCTATATCCGCAGCAGCTGCGTGACAAAGATGCGGGATATTTTTGAAGCACTAGGCGGAAACGCTACTTCTTTATCAGAAGAGAAAGCTTCTTATCAGTGTGTAAAACAACTGCAGACACTTGTTGAAGACGTCGGCATTCCTCAAACCCTTCGCGGCTTTAATATTTCAGAAAGTGCCCTTCAAAAGCTGACAGAAGATGGCGTCCAGCAAAAACGAATTCTTGCTCGCAGTCCTTTGCCTCTTCATGAAAAAGACATACGAGCTATTTACCAGTCGGCTTATGATGGAGCTATAGTGGAACCTATGCACTAAAAAACTCCCCCTTATATAAGGGGGAGTTCTATTTATGCTGCTTTGGCCGTTGTACCAAAACGATTCTCTTTTGGATCGCTAGGCTGGCAGAATAAAACAATTAGCCAAATACCTCCAATGAGTGGAACCAATGTAATGAGCTGCCACCATCCGCTTTTTCCCGTATCGTGGAGTCTTCTTGCTCCTACCGCTAACGAAGGGACTGCAATCAATAACGAATAGATAACCGGAAGAAAAAGAGGCTTATCAATAACGAACTGAAGGAACGAAAGAATAAATGAAATAACAAAGTTAACTAACACAAACATCCAGTATTCAGTTCGGCTTGCTCGACCAGAAAATACCCCGTAATTTTTTAACACCTTTATGTACCATTTCATCTGCAAAATCCTCCTTTTTTATCATATAATTGTAAATTTATAGTTTATATATCCTTTTTATTCAAAAAACAAACCGTTAAATAAACAAATAACGACATTTTTTATCCAAAAGAAAAAACTTCTTTAAAAAAAGAAGTTTTCTTGATGTATTATGCTTTTTCTATTTAATCAAATCATTTCGGTCTTCCATACTTGGCGGTTCCTCAAGCCATCCGTTTTTGGCCATAATTTTTCCTCCGTCTTGCCCGTATGTTAAAATGTCTTTGGCCGTACTGACAAGTGTAAGGGGAAGATCTCCACGCAAACTAAACGCGGTGCCTAAAGCGTTGCTCCCCAGCCCGAAACTGCAGAATAAACTCACGCAGTACATCATCAGTTTATCTGAAAAAGGTGCTACTTTTGATTCTGTCGCTTTCGCACCCCACGTCGCAGGCGTCTGAATATCACTCTCCAGAAGAATTTTGCTATAATCACTTACAACTTTCTTAGCCAGCTCTTTTCCTTTTACAAAATACTTCTTCACTTCAGGTTCATTTGCTACTTGAGCAAACCCTGTAATCATTTGCATGCCAAGAACGTTGCTTTCAATTGCATAATAAATATGTGCTACCTCTACAGTATTTAATGCACGTTTACTCGAAAACAAATGGATTCCATTCATGTAATCTGTGCCTTCGGCAAACTTCACTGTTTTAGGTACTGAAACAGCTGGAGGTCTTGGAAGCACGTTTTTTTCCTGAAGATAATCTACACATTTGTCATAGCCACTTTGCGTGAAAGCGGTAAGCTCTTTATATAGTGAAATCATGTCTTTTCTGTAGGACATGGTTAAATGAAGCGTATGTAGCCCCATGCTAATTTCTTTTAAAAGGCGAAGAAACATAATATCAAACATCTTATCATAAAGCTTAGGAACACAGACATTTACGTCTTTTTCTGTGTATCCTACCGGTATGGCTGCCCCTTCATTCTGTAAAATTTTTTTGATATCTTCAATGTAGTTCACCACTTGCATATGCGTATCTTGCATAATTTCTTTTGCTCGGTCATCTTCTGCGTGTGCAATAAAATATTCTAAGATTCTTCGGACCATTGTCTTTTGCTGATAGGTCATCCAAAGAGTAGCAATTTCACTTGAACTTAAGGGTATTTCTTGACTCATACACTAAACCTCCTGCTAGGGATACATAGAGCTCTATTTATTCAAAAGTCGGCATCTGTACAAGTGAAGATTGTATTCTACTTTAACGTTCATTCACGTAATCAGATACAAAACTCTGTCTCTTCCTCAATTAATTCTGCTTTATTTACTATGCGCAAACTGGAAGAATTCTATGTATTTCCCCTTGCTTTTAAATGGAGGAAACAAAAAAAGCCCCTTTCCATTCAAGGCGCTTTTTCAAAGAAAACGGTTTTATTCCGTCGTATCAGAAATTCTTTTGTAACTTCCGCACTTTTTTAGATATTGAATAATATCTTGATCTTTTACACGCTGGATAGCTGTTCCGAACAGTTCTGCTGCTACCTGCATACGTTCGTGTTTATGTTCAATGGTCATAATATATCGAAGCGCATCCACAACCGGTGCATTGTGACGTGTACGACGAGTTATGTACTCGTGAATGGCTTCATTTAACCCTTCCGATTCTGCTTGTTGAAACTCAGGTTTTCTTACTACTTGACTATATACCACTTTTTTGCCACTCCTTCTCCTCATTTTTAATCATGTTTTATCTCTCTTTTATTTCCAGTTCCCTAACAGAAAGGAAACAAAACATGCAATTTTACTTTTTTTATAAAAATAATTATTTTTCATATAGTTCTAACAGACGTTTGTGTATCCAGATAGCTGCTTGTAAACCTTCTCCCATCGCTACCGTCACTTGTTCAGAATGAGCCACAATGTCTCCTGCTGCCCACACGTTTGAAACGTTGGTTTCTTTTGTACGCGGATTTACGATAATGTGCTGATTTTCCAGAAGTTCTGCTCCGAGCTCATACGCTAATTCTGTTCGAACTTTATTTCCTCCGAACGCTAAAAAACCTCTTTCTCCATAGATAAATTCATTGTTTTCGAGGATGACTCCTTTTAACATTTCTGCTTCAGCTATGATTTTTTTTATTTCCGCTTCTTTATAGGTAATTCCCTTTTGCATCAAGGTATCTGCTAAGGGTCCAATCTCTTTTTTGTCATGATTAATGTACGTAATGTCATTTGTCCAATATGTTAGCGTAAGAGATAAACTCGCTCCTACTTTTCCTGACCCTAGTACTAATACCCTTCTATTATTTACTTCATACCCATCGCAGTCGGGACATACATATACGGTTTTTCCCATACAAGGATATAGCTCTTGCTGAAGTTCAGAAGGAATCCGGTCTACGACTCCGGTCGCAAACAGTAAAGTAGCTGCTTCGTAGTTCGCAGAGTTTGTAATGACGTTAAACCCCTCTATTTCTTTTTCACACTGAAGGACACGCTCTTCTGCAAATTGAATGCCGTAGCTTTTTGCTTGCTGCCTTCCCGTTTCTCTTAGAGTTTGCCCGCTTATTCCCTCAGGCCATCCCAATATATTTTGATAATTTTTGCAAAGATTGGAACGGCCATCGTTTGAATCAATAACCAATACACTGCGCTTATATCTTCCAAGCTGAATAGCGGCTTGAAGTCCTGCAATTCCTCCACCTATAATGACACAGTCATACTTGTCTGCCACAGCACATCACCCCAGCTTTTACTATTTTCTAAACGAAAGCTTCAGTTTTTCATTATCTGTTTTTCCATTAATTTTATACGCTTTATTGCCTTTATTTTTTAAAGTCATTCTTCATACAAAAAAACCGCCTCGGCAGCTGCCCTGCCTAGAGACGGTTTTTTATAAAATAAAAAAGACGATATTACTCATTTTTCTTTCCTGCTTCTTTTCCATTAATTTTAGTAATCAGCTCTTCTTTATATACTTCACTATCTTTCCCGTAGCGTAGACGACTATAACAGTTGGGACATAGTGCCGCAGCGTCCTTTGGCTTAGCGAGTCCGCTCTCTGAAAGCTTTGAAAGATAATACATTTGCACAAAGGAGCTTCCATCTTTTGCGATAAACGGCGCGCTTCCTCCGCAGGCTTCACAAATACCTGCTGCGCGTTTGTGAACATATTGTTTAAGAGCTGCCGTTTGTTTGTAAACACTTGTCTTTTTTTCTTCTCCTAATGAGAGCTGGCGAAGCTGTTCAGTTGAATAAGGTGAAACATCCAGCTTTGCTGCTTTTTCCTCGATCACAGGATTTCGTTCAAGTTCAAAAATAATAGCTTCACGAAGCTCTCCGTCTGAGTCCCACATAATTTCTAATTGATGATTAATATACGTCACTTCATCAATGAACTCTACTACTCCAGGCTCCACGTAGTGAAACAAGTAAACGGCTTTTCCTGATAAGAAATGTTCACGAAGCGCTTTATTGCCTTTAATGAGCTGCATCGATCCTCTTTGGCCTTCTCCTGTATAGAAAAAAGCGGTTTTATCTCTGTTCCACCCGTGTCCTGTTCCGTATTCACTTCCGCTTTCTTTTGTGAAAATAAAAATATATGGATGCGCTTTTGGCGTTGATATTTCGCTTTGTTCCTGTCCTTTATAAAGCTTATGAATTTGTTTTCTGCGATAACGATGTCCTTTTTGAAAGAAATCTCCGCGCTGTAAATCCGTAATCAATGAATGGCCTCCTACTGCGGTCCTGCTTTTATAGTACTTATAGCTCTACTATACACTAATTTTTGTTTTCTTTGCAGATCGTTCCTTCTATCTATTGGATTTATATCATACAAAAAAGCAGCTGTATGGGCAGCTGCTTTTTTGCTATAGTCAATTTTGCACGGTATAGTCTTCTCCTAGCCATTTTGTGCTGAGTTTTTTTAACGTCCCGTCTTTTTTCAGCTTTTTAATCGATTGGTCGACTTCCGACTTTAACTTTTCGTCTTTTTTGTTAAACATAAAATACACTTTTGAATTAATCACAATATCTCCAACTGTTTTTTGCTGAAATTTCAGTGCTTGATTACTAAAGTCGATGGAAAATGGTGTCGCAAGCGTAGCATCTGCCCGGCCTGTTTTTAATTGAGTTGTGGCATCATCCGCACCTTGACCGGCGTAAACTACATCGATTTTATTGCCGTGTTTTTTATTGTATTTGTCTAGATAGACAGCCGCATTGCTTGTAGCTCCTACAATCATTTTTTCACCTTCTAAATCTTTTAATGAATGAATATCATTTCGAGTTTTAGGAACTGTTACATAAAGCGGAGAATAATTATATGTTTCATCATTAAATAAAAACTTTTTCTTCCGCTCAGCGTTTTGAGCCATGTTATGAGCAATCATATCAATTTTATTACTTTCTAAGCTAAGAAGCAGATTTGAAAATTCCATCGTTTTAAATTCAAATTTATAATCCTTTAACTCTTTGTCGATCGCTCTTACTACTTCTACATCATAACCGGTCAGTTTGCCTTTATCATCAATAAAGCAAATGTTAGGAAACTGAGTGCCCGTTCCAACAACAATCGTTTGAACATCTTTTTCTTTCTTTTCTCCTGCACTTGAAGATACGTTTTTTCCGCATCCTGCCACGCTCACAGCTACTACAATTGAAAGTAAAAACAGCCAATATTTTTTCATACGTTCCTCCCCTGAATCCCTCTATTATGTAATAAAAAGAGGCTCTTGATAAAGCACCTGCTTCATCAAGAGCCTCTGGTTAACCAGTGGGCTTACTTCGTGTAAGATTATTCACATCATAATACTAGTTAACCGATAAATCAAGTAGGTTTTAGAAAAAAGATTATCTTGACAGCTCGGCGCCTACCGCTTAAGATACAACTAATAAAACAATGAAACTGCATATCTACCAGTCAACTGGAGGCAAATGGACACGATAATGAGTGTACGTTTGCTTTTTTTATTGTCGTCCACCATTTTATCTTTTGGAGGTAAAACGTATGAAATTTGCTTTATTTAGTCTTATTCAAAATATCCAGAACCCGGTTACTGGAGAAACATTAACTGCTCAAGAAAAGTTTCAGCATGTGTTAAATCAAGCAGTGCTGGCAGAAAAATTAGGTTTTGATGCTTACGGAGTCGGCGAAAGACACGGAGCTCCTTTTTTGTCTTCTTCTCCTCCCGTTGTTTTAAGTGCAATCGCTGCTAAAACGTCGCACATTCGTCTTCTTACTACCGTTACCGTTCTAAGCATTTTAGATCCTGTACGAGTAGCTGAAGATTACGCAACGCTTGATCACCTGTCGGGTGGACGCCTTGAACTGATTATTGGAAAAGGCAATGATCCCCGTCATTATCCGCTTTTTGGCATTACAGAAGAAGAACAATGGGAGTCTCTTGCTGAAAGATACGCTCTTTTAAAACAGCTTTGGACAGAAGAAAATGTCACGTGGAGCGGCCGTTATCGTCCGCCTTTAACTAACGTTACGACTCAGCCTCGGCCGTTTCAGCCTTCTATTCCCGTTTGGCATGGAAGCGCGTCAAGCCCGCTGTCTACAGAACTTGCAGCTAAATATGGAGAGCCGCTATTTTCATCCAATTCCTTTCACCCTCAGGCTAAATATAAAGCGCTGATTGACCATTACCGGGAACGTTTTACTTATTATGGCCATGACCCACGCAAAGCCATCGTCGGTTCGGGGGCGAGCAGCCTATATATTTCTGATACAACGGAAGAAGCGATTCGCCGCTATCGTCCATACTATAACGCATTTAGCAATACAGAAGCAGCGAAGCATAATCAATCGCCATTCACGTCACTAGAAGACATCGTTCAACACGGCCCTGCTTTAGTAGGAAGCCCAGAGCAAATCATTGAAAAAATAATAGACTATCACCATGCTTATGGAAACGAAGTGCTGAGCATCAGCTTAGACGGTCTAAGCGACGCAGAACAGCGCGAACAGCTAGAGCGCTTCGCAAGTGATATTGCACCTGTTCTTCGAAAAGAAATTCCTAGCAGCGTATGGGAAAATGAAAAAAAGAGATTGAGACATAATGAAATCAATCCAATCTAAAGACGAACAAATCAGATACATGAGCTGAACCGCTTATGACACCGCCGTTGATTTCCGTGCAAGGCTTCGCTTTCCGCGGGCGGGCGCTGAGCCTCCTCGTCGCTTGTGCTCCTGCGGGTTCTCACCTCTCCCGCTTTTCCCGCAGGAGTCTTCGCCCTGCCCTCCAATCAACGGCTAGAAGAATCTACATACATAAAATTCACGTTCACCATCACGCTATGAAAAAATCCGAACTAATTGGATTCTCCATCAAGAATCTTAATTAGTTCGGATTTCCCTTCAACTAAATTACTTTTGTCCCAACCTCTTTTTAATTTAGATACAATTCGCACGTTTAGTTTACTAACTTTTAAACTAATAAACTACTCTGGTTAAGAAGCCTGCGTGTCTGTATCGTAAATATTGGCTGTTACTTCGCTTCTTTGACAAAGTAAGATGAGCAGCCAAATGCCTCCAATAACTGGAACAAAGTTAATTAAATACCACCAGCCGCTCCTTCCTGTATCATGCAGTCGGCGAACAGTAACGGCAAGTGAAGGCAGAATCATTGCTGCTCCGTAAAGTAATACTAAAATAACTCCAAATACTGCAAGTGAATCGATAAAAACCAAGATATACGGAATGATCATAAAGATATAAGCAAATAATGTAAACATCCAATACTCCGTACGCGTTGCCCTTCCTCGAAACGTCGCATAATTTTTTAACGCTTTTATATACCAGTACATTTTTAAACCCTCTCTTTGTTTATTAAATTAAACTACCTAACCGTTTAAGTCCTACGCAACTTTATTAGGTACATCAAACCGGTTTAACTGCGACTCACTTCGTAGACAAAGAAGAATTAATAGACAAATACTTCCCGCAATCGGAATAATAGTAATGAGCTGCCACCACCCGCTTCTTCCTATGTCATGCAGTCGACGTGCCGTCACAGCAAGGGATGGAATGAAGACTGCAACAAGATAAACTATACGCAAAAACGGAGGCATATCTGTTATAAGTTCAATAGCTGAAAGCACACACCATATAATAAAATTAAATAAGACAAACATCCAATACTCTTTACGTGTTGCTCTTCCTTGAAACGTTGCATAATTTTTTAGCACATGTAAATACCATTTCATACAAAAACCTCCTTTTTAAACCGAATATTGTAAGACAAGCTTACTAGCAGTAATTACCTTAGCATACAAAAAATTATTTTCATATCCTATTTTTTGAAAACATTCCAAACAGTAATATAGATATAGGAGAGAGATGGATAATAGTTAGTATTAAATACCCAAAAACCCCACAATAAAAACCATTTTATACCTATAATTACTTTTAATTAATAAAATGTTCTTTTATAACAAAAAAAAAAAACTGCCGTGTCAATAAACACGGCAAACGCTATCTTTACTTATGTTCGGTAAAAGTAAGGTCCACATGAACTTTCATGCGTGATCACATAAGTCCACGTAAAATCTTTATCCACCACGTATAAATCTTCTAAATACATATTTGTATTTTCACTTAAATCATCAGTTGTTAAATGCTTACATTTAGATATCTGCAGCACTCGTTCATCATGCTCAAACAACAAATAACAGTCGTTCTTAACTTGGTGCTCAAACGCTTGAACCGCTTGTTCTCCTTGTAAACAAGGTAGCTTTTCATAGCTAAACGCATGCCATAAAAATTGGTCCATATAAATTTTCTTTTTTTGCGATGCGCTTAAAGCATCTGCAAATTCATTTTCCCACCGCTTCCGGAAGAATTCACCTTGATTCGATAATTTTTTAACAAACATTCCTTTTTTCTTTAACGCATCTTTCATTTTCACTGTGCTTTCTCACCCTTTATTCTGTATTCATTTCTTTTTATCGGCTTCTTAGCTTATTTGTACATTAGTACCTATGCGTTAGATTCCTTGTTTTTTGACTAAACTTATTTTATAAAACGCCGGCTTTAACTTGCACAAAAACAATACAACCGTACTTAAAAGCATGATCAGGCTTCCACCAATTACAGCTCCTTGAATTGAAACAATGTGTGCAGCCATTCCGCATAGAAAGGTCATCATAATAATCAGGAGTGACTCAAGCAGTCCATAGATACTTCCTACTCTTCCCATCATGTCAACGGGAATGCTGTTTTGATAAAAGGTTTGAAAACCAGCACTTGCAAAAGCTAACGCAAAAGATAAGCTAAAAAATCCTGTTCCCATGGTTTGAAAAGAAGACGAACACGCGTACAGCAAATAGCCAAGCGATACTCCTACACTGCCGGCGCCTATGAGAAAGTTCGTCGACAGCTTCTGAGCCAACAGTGTATTCACAACTGCGCCAATCATAATACCAGCGCCTGCTACGCTTAATAAAAATCCGTATTCACTTTCGGACAAATGAATGACTTTTGTTGCAAATGAAACTTCAAGAGAATCAATTGCCGTGGCCATGACCATTAAGAAACTGAATAATACATAAATGGTGATAATGTATCTGTTGGCTCTACTGAAACGAAACACCGCTTTCCAGTCTTCTCGAATGGTGGTTATAGACAGCTTATTTTCTTTAACTTCTGTTTTTGTATCCAGGTTCGGCATAAACAAAGTAACCATTCCTGACAACACGAGCGCTGCAGCATTGGCATAGATAGCAAACGCGGGCGTTCCAACCATAAATAACGCACCTGCTGCGGCCGGACCAAGAAGAAAGCCTCCTGAGTCAATCAAACTGCGCAGTGAATTAAATCTTTTTCGCTTTTCAGTTGGAATAAGCTTTGTGATATAGACCATCGATGTCGGGCGAAACATCGAACTTGCCATACTGATGATAAATACCAGCACATAAATGATAAGGATGGATGAGAAAAACGGAAGGCAAACAATAATTCCGGCGCGCATCCAATCTAAAAACAGCATCAGCTTCCGTTTGTTCATGCGGTCAATTAAGCTTCCAGACCATATATTTGTACAGAGCGCAGCAAGCGGCTTTATCATGTATAGTCCTGAAATCGCAAGCGGCGAATTCGTCATATCAAGCATCATGACATTTAAAGCGATCAAATAAATCCAGTCGCCGATATTGCTAGTGCCAATTCCAAACAGCAATAAACACGGGTATTTCCAAGACAACAGCTTACTTTTCATAAAAGAAAGGCCTCCGCTTCACTATTGATTTTTGTCAATAAAAAAATCCCACCCCCAAGACATGTGTCTTAGGGGCGAGATTATGAATCGCGGTGCCACCCTAGTTTGTTCATATGTCGCCATATAAACCTTGTCGAGTACGGCTTTCGCTTATACTCTAGCTTTGTAACGGAAGCAGCCGTCGCACTATCACGTTAGATCCAATGCGCTGCTCAGAGGCTTGCTTCAACAGCGTTTTTCTTGCTCCTTTTCAGCTTCCGGAGCTCTCTGCTAAGAATATGCGCTGTCTACTTTTCTCTTCACGGCATTTAATTTCTAACATCTTACCATTATTATCTATTTTTTGTAAATACTTTATTTCAAAATCATTTTTTTCGGCTGAGAAAAGAATAGTCGGTATCCTACGTATACAAAATAAATGATGGAAGCTACCAGCACGATTCCCCACATATTGTACATATCTTTATTTCCCCATACGCCCGTTAGCGAAAACAGCGCTGGAATTGTTAAGGTAACCCAAGACTGTACAATCGCCACTTTTCCTACATATGCAGATACATCTTTTTTGCTCGTATTAAGCACATAAAATAAAAACCATAAAAACGACCAAAGAATCCATGTAATGGCATTCACTACGTCATGATAGTGAACAAGAGAAACCGTCACGTACACTAAAGCGATAATGGATACCCAAAGTGAATAATAGCCAAGTCCTGTTCCCTGCATTCCTTTTAATACCGTCACGCCTACATATAAATACGTGAGGCCAAATAAAAAGATTGCCGTTCTTTCATATAAAATCCAGTTGCTTTGGTCTGACGTAATAATCAAATAAAACGGAGCAATAACTTGAAAAGCTCCAACAAATAAGTTAAATACGCCTACATTTTTTTCATCTGCTTTTCCAAGCAGCATCAGTCCGTTTAAAAATAAAGCTGCACCTGACAGCAATAGTCCAATTTGATCCATTTTTCAGTAAGAAAAGCCCCCAGCTTTTCTTGTCCTCCTCTGTGTCGATGTTTTTCTTTAGGATGTGCGGAGTTACGGTTTACATGTAAAAAAGAAAAAGCACTTCCTTTTGAAAAGGAAACTGCTTTTCTTTCTGTTTCTATTACATTTATAAAATGAAGCTGACAACAATCGCTGACAGTACGCTTACAAGCGTAGCTCCGTACAGTAAACGAAGACCAAAGCGCGCTACTGTATTTCCTTGCTTTTCACTTAAGCCTTTAACCGCTCCTGACACGATTCCAATTGATGAGAAGTTAGCAAATGATACTAAGAATACGGATACAATTCCAAGCGTTTTAGCACTGAATGTTGAAGCCATATCTGAAAGACTCATCATTGCCACAAATTCATTTGTTACAAGTTTTGTTGCCATAATTCCACCCGCTGCCACAACTTCTGAAGCAGGAACACCCATGATGAATGCAAACGGTGCAAACACATATCCAAGGAGATGCTGGAACGATAGACCAAATAACATTTCAAACACGTTATCAATCGCAGCCATCAGCGCAACGAAACCAATCAGCATCGCACCTACGATAATCGCTACTTTAAATCCGTCCATAATATATTCGCCAAGCATTTCGAAGAACGTTTGCTTATGACCTGTTTGTACCTCTAAAATATCTTCTTGATCCGTTACTGTGTAAGGGTTAATGATAGAAGAAATAATAAATCCGCCAAATAAGTTAATCACAATTGCTGTTACTACGTATTTTGGTTCAATCATTGTCATATAAGCACCAACAATGGACATTGAAACAGTCGACATAGCTGATGCACAAAGCGTATATAAACGGTTTGGCGGCAGTTTGTCTAATTGCTTTTTAACGGTAATAAATACTTCTGACTGACCTACAATGGCAGAAGCTACTGCGTTATAAGACTCTAATTTTCCCATTCCGTTAATCTTACTGAGAACCAACCCAATCCATTTCATAATGAAAGGAAGAATTTTAAAGTGCTGTAAAATCCCGATTAAGACAGAGATAAAAACGATTGGAAGCAGCACGTTTAAGAAAAACGGCATTGATCCTTTATTCGCGATTCCGCCAAATACGAACTCTACGCCTTGGTTTGCATATGAAAGCAGCTTTCCAAAGACGCTGGCAATCGCATTAATAATAATCAAGCCAAACTTTGTGTTTAGAAGTAAAGCTGATAAAAGAAGCTGAATCACAACCATAATAACGATTGGTTTATATTTGATTTCTTTACGGTTATTACTTGCAAGATACGCTAATCCAAAGACAACGAGTAACCCTAAGATGCCAATTAAATATTTCATAGTATCCTCCACTGCTTACTTATTTTTGTAAGTCTTTTGATGAAAAATAGCCCGGTAAGATTTCGTTGATGTTTGTAATCACAAAATCTCCTTTTAGGTTTGCTAAGATAATTTGTGTGTGATCATCACAGAACTCAGCTAATACTTGTCTGCATGCGCCGCAAGGAGAAATTGGGCCGTCCGTATCTCCTACAACTGCAATAGCTGAAAACTGCTTGTCCCCTTCTGAAACAGCTTTAAAAATAGCCGTTCGCTCAGCACAGTTCGTCAATCCATAGGAAGCGTTTTCAATATTACATCCACGATAAATCTTCCCATCGGTTGTTAAAAGAGCTGCACCAACATGGAAGTGAGAATACGGTACATGTGCTTGTTTGCTTGCTGCGATTGCTTCATCTATTAATTGTTTTGGCTCCACAGTCATCATCCTTTGCTTAGTTTACAGCAGGTTAGTTAGTACTAACCTGCTGTCATTTATTAATAATCAGAGTTGCTTAATTGACCTTTTGCAATTGATACGCCAGAGCTTGCACCAATACGTGTTGCACCAGCTTCAATCATTGCTTTTGCATCTTCTAAGCCTCGAACGCCGCCAGAAGCTTTTACACCTACATCTGGTCCAACCGTTTTTCTCATAAGCGCTACGTCTTCTACCGTTGCGCCTCCTGTAGAGAAGCCTGTTGACGTTTTAACAAAATCAGCTCCAGCTTTTACAGCTAGCTCAGAAACTTTTGCTTTTTCTTCGTCTGTTAAAAGAGCTGTTTCAATAATTACTTTTACTAGCGCTTTTCCTTTTGCAGCATCCACTACTGCTTGAATGTCGCTTTGCACTAAGTCATAGTTTTTATCTTTTAACGCGCCGATGTTGATTACCATATCTACTTCATCTGCACCGTTTTCGATTGCATTTGTAGTTTCAAATGCTTTTACTGCTGAAGTAGTAGCTCCAAGAGGGAAACCGATTACCGTACATACTTTCACTTCTGGAGCATCTTTTAATAACTCAGCTGCTTTTTTTACCCACGTTGGATTTACGCAAACTGAAGCGAATGAATATTCTTTTGCTTCTTGTGCTAAAACCGTAACTTGCTCTTCTGTTGCATCTGCTTTTAATAATGTATGATCAATAATACCCGTAATGTTTTGACTCATTTTGTTCTTCCTCTCTCTTTCTTAATGAATTTCTTTATAAATTAACGTTGGAGCTTCTACTTTTTCAGCGACCGTGCTGTAAGAATCATAAACGATATCCATTACTTCCTGTACATCTTCGCTATTGCTGTGGATTGTAACAAGAGAGTCGCCTTTTTTCACTGAATCTCCAACTTTTTTATTTAGCATAATACCAACTGCTAAGTCGATTTCAGATTCTTTTGTTGCACGTCCTGCACCTAGCTTCATTGCTGCTACGCCGATTTTTTCTGCAACGATTTCTGAAATATAACCATCTTCTTTTGCTGGCACTTCAATTTTGTGCGCTGCATCCGGTAATTTAGACGGATCGTCTGCAACAGAAGCGTCTCCGCCTTGTGCGCTTAAGAACGTTTTGAACGATTCTAATGCTTTTCCGTTTTTAATTACTTCTTGAAGCATTGCACGCGCTTCATCTAAGCTGCTTGCTTTTTCAGCAAGTACAACCATGTGACTTCCTAATGTTAAGCAAAGCTCTGTTAAATCTTCAGGACCTTCGCCTTTTAACGTGTCGATAGCTTCTTTCACTTCAAGCGCATTACCAACCGCAAATCCTAGAGGCTGGCTCATATCTGAGATGATTGCTTTTGTGTTTCGGCCTACGCCTTTTCCGATTTCAACCATTGCTTTTGCTAATTCTTCAGCGTCTTCAAGCTTTTTCATAAATGCGCCGTTCCCCGTTTTTACATCCAAGCAAATAGCATCTGCTCCAGCTGCAATTTTCTTACTCATAATTGAGCTTGCAATTAACGGAATCGAATCAACTGTTGCTGTTACATCACGAAGCGCATAAAGTTTTTTATCCGCTGGCGTTAAGTCTCCGCTTTGACCGATAACGGCAATTTTATTTGTATTTACTAAACGAATGAATTCTTCGTTTGTAATTTCAACGTGGAAGCCAGGCACTGCTTCTAGTTTATCAATCGTACCGCCAGTGTGTCCTAAGCCGCGGCCAGACATTTTGGCAACCGGTACATCAACCGCAGCTACTAAAGGTCCTAATACAAGTGTTGTTGTATCACCTACGCCGCCTGTGCTGTGTTTGTCTACTTTAATACCTTCAATTTTTGATAAGTCGATTTGATCGCCTGATTCAACCATTGCTTGCGTTAAATTTACGCGTTCTTCCTGCGTCATTCCTTGAAAGTAAATCGCCATCGCAAATGCCGATAGCTGATAATCAGGTAAATCCCCTTTTGTATAACCTTCGATAATAAAATCGATTTCAGCTTTATTTAATTCATGTCCATTACGTTTTTTTTCAATTAAGTCAACCATTCTCATGACGTTTTCCCCCTAAAAGTATCTGCATATTGTGCATCCACTAAAACGTTTTCAACAACTTACACCCTTACTATATAATAGCTTTGAACAATTGTAAACAGATATATTTACATTTGTTCAAAAATATTTATAGCTGCTGTTTTAGTGAATAAAAAAAGACTTCCGCACTCGGAAGTCTTCCCTTATTTTTCAGCTTTTATCACAAATGACAATACGATTCTGTACTTATTCTTTACCTTTTTATAAGGAATTAATACGTATGGCTGATCAGGCGGCGTAAATCGTTCAATTCCTTTTTGATTAGCATCAGGAGAAAAGTACATTCTTCCCCACCGTTTAATGATATAGCCCGTGGTTCCCTTGGCAATCACTCCGTCTTTTGAAACGTCTGTTTGAAAAGGATACCGGTTTCGCTGTGCCTGCAGAGACGACACAGAATAAGATACAATATCTTCTACTATTTCAATTCGATGAAGCTTTTGCTCTTGAAAAAACAGCGCTTCATCTCCTTTACTCTTGTTTATCTAATAAAAAGCGCGCCGTGAACTGATCAGTAACGAGTACATTTGCAAATTCCCCTTGCAGCGCTCCGTAAATGCTGTCGATTTTCTGATCTCCTCCGGCTACTAAAATGGCGTACTCTTTCTTCTTCAGCTCCTCCAAATCAAGTCCAAGCGTCCGTTCATCCAAGCTTTCATTGCAAATTTGTCCATCTTTATCAAAAAAGCGTGAACAAATGTCTCCTACTGCTCGGGAGGAAATCATCTCTACATCTTGCTCGGAAAAATAGCCAAGCTGAAAAAGCAGCGAATCGGTTTTAATGGGTCCCGTAGTAAACACGGCAATGTTGGCTTGCTTGCCTAAATCTAAAATGCGCTTAATATGACGATCCGTTTCCATTGCTTTTTTGACTACCACGTGATCGACAATCACAGGCAGAGGAAGATGCATAGGAGGCGTATTGTATGCCTTTCCAAATAAGTACATAATTTCAGAAGCATACGTGCTCGTTTCCGAATGGCTTACTCCGCCTTTTAACTGCACAACCTGCACGTCATTCACATACTTTTGTTTTAAATCGATGGCCACTTGATAAAGAGTTGTTCCCCACGTCACCCCAATAATATCTCCATCTTTTACGATGTCATAGAGATAGTCAGCTGCTGCCACGCCTAGATGACTTTTAATAATGTGATTTTCATATTGAGGCACCGGTGTGACGATTGCTTTTTTTAGATTGAATTTTTGTTCAAGCTGAGAAGACAATTTTTCACTATTGATAGATGAATCCACAATTTTAATTTGAACAATGCCTTCTTCTTTTGCTGTCTGCAGCAATCGAGAAACCGTAGGCCTTGATACACCAAGTTTTTTTGCAATTTCACTTTGATTATAATCAAGAATATAATACATCCTTGCCGCTTCAATCACTTTATTAAATTTCTCTTGATCCATCTCCATCGACTTGTTCTCCCTTACCTCATGAATTTCTTATCCCAATTTTACCAAACTTATGTCTTTAGTTTACTTGTTTGATGAACAATATTTCAAGAGGGGATTTTGTAACTGAGATGAAAAGAGAAATACTCGGGTTTAAGGAGACCAGTTTTCTACGTATCCATTCATTCCAGCATACTCATAAAGAGCTTCTAACTTACGCTCCGAATAATAGTTAAAATCATTGTGAACTGCTGTTAATTTAAGATTCTCATTACGAACAAACATCTTCTCAAGATATAAGCTCTTAGCAAGTTTATTGCTCTTTTTTGTGTTGCAGCTTTGACAGCTTAGCACCAAATTCCACATATTATCTGATTGGATATAACTCCATGGAATAAAATGATCTACATGAGTAGCGATGCGTTTATCAGAAAGAACTTTCCCACAATAAAAACATTCTTTTGTTTCATATTTCCAAAGGATGTTATAGAATGCATGCAGCGATTCGCGTTTTGATATATTTTCCACTTTCAACAAGACATCTTCCAACTTATTTTTGTCATTATGCTTTTCTAAAAATTTCGCCAAATGATAATTGGTTAAATGAGTAACAATTTGTCTATATTTTTGTAAAAAAATATATATACTGCTATTAAACTTTATGTATTCTGTTCTTTTATCAAACTCATAAACAGAACCTTCCATATCTCCATATAACGCCCCTACTACATACCTTGCCCCCACTTTTTTAGTTCTTTCTACTAACTGCAATTGAAGATTACTTGGTAAATGATCAAATACTACTTTATTGGGGACACCATGCATTAACTGAAATTCCTTTAACTCTTTTTGAATTCCAGCTTGTCTGTTGGACGTATTTAATTGATTTAAATCATGATGAATAACCAAGTTCCAATATATTTTAGCAAATGAAAAATACACTTGATCAAACGTGAGGACTAACCGATTGTCAACATTATATAGGTTTTCAATTAAAGCTTTCATCAATCCATATTTATATGTTGTGGTAAAGTGACCATTAGCAAAAAATTGATTAATGATCTTCCAAATTTCTTGTTCTGTTAAATAAGTTTTTTTTATTTCTCCTACTTTTAAATTGAAACTCACCTGCCACCGCTCGCTCCTTCCACTATTGCACCACCAAACTACGCTTCTTCTGTTTCCACTAAATAAATTCGACCATCAAATTTCCCGCGCTCCTCCGCCTTCTCCTCACGCACTTTCTCAAGCTGTTCTGGCGTGGTCCCGTGCACAGCTGCTAGCGCGTGCATAACTTCCAGTAAATCTGCGAGTTCTTCAATAGCATCTTGATGGGTTTGGGCTTCTATGTATTCTTGAAGCTCTTCTTTTGCTTTTTTTATCAGCTCATTTTGATATTCTTCTCGCTGCAGCACGCGTGATTTGAAGGTTTTTCCGCTTTGTTCAATAATCGTAGGAATTTTATCTCGCACTAGCTTGTTATAAGTGAGCATTATTTTTTCCCTCCATCTCTTACCTTTCTAGTAAACTAGTATCTTTCAAATTCTGCTTTGTTTCCGTTAAACACATTTAAATCAATAAACGTTTCTTTACCTTTATAGCCGCTGGCACTCATTGCATTTGGAATTACCCAGCCTATACTCCATAGTAGAAATATAAAACTTACAAGAGCGGCTAATATAACTCCTACGGCAAGAAATCTGTTCTTCTTTTGATTTTCTTTATCTATTGTGTTTACCCCCTTTTTTAGAAAATACTTCTAATATTCTAACATAAAAAGGATTTTTCAAAGCAAAAGAGCCTACCAGTCTTTATTTGGAAATATAAAAAAACCACCTAAAAATCAGGCGGCTTTTCTTTTATGCTGCGTCTTCAGATGGTTCATTATCTTTGGCTGCTTCTATAAGCAAGAAAATAGCCGTTAAAATATGCATGATCATACCGACCACAGGAATCCACGCAATAGCGGAACAGACAATTCCCATGATATGCCCTGTCCGAACTTTGTTTGTTTTAATCGCAAATACTAAACCTACGACGTGCAATGCGAGCATTAGAATAAGCGGCGTGTAGGCTAGACTTATAACCAAGGTGCCTCCTAGGAGGGGAATCCCCCAAAGAGCCTCTAATCCTCCGCTGACCCATTTCAATATACGACTTGTTTTTCCCAATGTATCCTCCCCCTTTGTCTTCAATGTATGCACAGAGGTTTTGTTTCTGAACGGTTGTATATGAAAAAAGTGGCAAAAATACGTGTACTAAAAATAAATCGATAGTCCCATATAAAGATACGTTTTTATACGGGACTAGTGTAATAGTGGAAAATGAACGAGAGGAAAAGGCGTTGTTTTACATGTAATAACGAGGAGCTCTTCGTCAAGAGAACTAAGTAAACATCAACAAAGAAGCCGAACTCAAAATGTAAGCTCGGCTTTTTCTTATATGATAAATAGAAGTATTATAAAATGTTTTTTGTATTAGTGTTCTCGACTCTTCTCAAATTTTTCAACAGCCTCAAAATCAAGCTCGGCTGATATCCAATCGCCTTTTTCCGGGAATTCTAGATTTCGAACGACTATTTTATTCGGCCCTTTTTTTTCTAAAATTTTCGCCTGGCAGTTTTTGTACATAACTACTTCTCGTTCTTTGATATCTGTCCACAACAAGTGCAGAACCCCTTTCAATTTTAAGAAGTTAATATTTCGAAACACTGTTTTACATTTTATTATATTTTTTTGGATTTGTTAATTTTTTTGTCTTGTTTTTCATAAAAAAATGATCAAAACGCTTTTTTCTACTACAATATACCCAAAATATCTTTTAACCTTTAAATATTTATGTTATATTTTTAAAATTGTATTACAAGTTTTTTTGTTTTTGCCTTTTCGTTTCTTCTCTTTTCTTCTTTTTACATATTCATAATAGACATCTCAATCTATACTAATACGTATCAAGGCTTAAAAGTTCAAAAATATCTTAACATACTAAAAAGCATTAGGTTGTTCCACTAGAAATCCAATGGAATTTACAAAAACTCCACCGAAAAAACTAGAAGCCTTTAGCCATACAAAAAACTGCTTTTACCGCATTTATATTTTAATGAATACTAACAACACAATTTGAGGTGCCAATAATGAACGTACTAACAAACGCTATAATTATCTTATTAGCTTATTTAATTGGATCAATTCCTTTTGCTTTAGTGATTGGAAAAGGGTTTTACAAAACCGATGTTCGTAAGCACGGAAGCGGTAACTTAGGAGCTACTAATACCTTTCGCACTTTAGGAAAGAAAGCAGGTATTATAGTATTGATCGGCGATATAGCAAAAGGCTCGCTAGCCGTCTGTTTACCGCTTATGATGAATAGTCACTTGCATATGCTTGTCCCTGGATTTATTGCTATTCTTGGACATAGCTATCCGGTTTTTGCAAAGTTTAAAGGAGGAAAATCTGTAGCGACTGCCGCTGGTGTATTCCTTGCATTTTCACCATTAGCTTTCATTCTAGGGATTCTTGCTTTTTTAATTTCTCTCAAAATTTCTAAATACGTATCCTTATCTTCACCTATTGGCGCATTGGTTGCCTTTTTGGCATCAATTTATGTAGGTGATGTTGTACTAATCGTATTTGCAGCCGTTATTTTTGTTTTCATTACATGGAAGCATATTAAAAACTTCAAACGAATTAAATTGGGTACAGAACCTAAAGTTAATTTTTAAGCGTACTAAAGTTAGTAATCTTTAAATGATGTTGCCAAAAAGGTGTTCATGAGTTGAACACCTTTTTTATTATTTTAGTACGTCTTGTCCCAAGGTAGACGTAAATTATGAAATTTCTTTAAAAATGCTCTTGATTATAGAGTAAACAATACACTTTACTGCTTCCTATATCTCATTTTGTAATTTGATATTTACTATTTAACCACCTTAAAACGATGAGTGTTACGGCACCAGCAGCTAAATATAAGAAGCCTCCAAATTCTATTACATACCCAAAAGGTGGAATAAGCTTTGGTAAAAAAACCATCCCTGCAAGAGAAATAAAAATTAAGACAAAGAGTAGAAAAAAGTCCTTAATCTTATTCGTAATTTTGTAAACAGATTTTTGTATCCATTTTAAAAGCAGAAAAACATCAAGAGAAATAATAGCTGCAACAATAACAAAAGTGACGATTGCTGTTCCGATATAAACAGTCTGGCTGCTATCCTTAACATAATGTACAACGATATTTCCTATCCCGCTTACTATAGCCATCAAGCTTGCTAGCTGTAACAATAAAAAGCTTATAAAAAAAGCAGTGCTTTTTAAGGGTTCTTTAGGTAACTGTTTAATCATTTCATCACAGTACGTCTTAAGGTTCTCTCCAAACACCTCTTCAGCACGCTTCCCTTCCGCTTGTGCGTCAATAAGGTGATCTAAAAGCTCCATCAATAACTCTTCAGCCTGCTGTTCAGAAACTGACACACTCGTTCGAATGTAAACAAGCATATTATCATAGTACTCTTCATTTTCCTTGGTCAGCTCTTTTCGCTTCTTATTATTTAATTTAATTAACTCCTTAGCGTTCATCGTAAAAACTCCTATTCAACAATTTATTTACAGGGTTTTGAATGTTGATCCATTCCTCTTGGATTTCACATAATGCGCTCTCGCCAGATGCCGTAAGATGATAGTACTTTCGTTTAGGACCCGAAGGCGATGCTTTCATTTCTCCCTTTATTAATCCCTCCTTTTGAAGACGTAGTAAAATGGGGTAAATCGAACCTTCACTCACATCATTTAATCCATATTGTTGAAGCTTCTGGGATAGCTCATAGCCATAAACCGTTTCTTTTTGAATGATTGATAAGATACACCCTTCTAAAATTCCTTTTAACAATTGACTTCTCAAAGACATATCGATTTCTTCCTTTTCACTATCTTGTTATACAAGATACATTTTTAAAGTAAAGCTACCTTGCAAGACAAGATAGCTTTATATCATTCATAATAACCTATTTATGGTAAAGTATCAACCATTTATTTACTTTTTTTATTAAACCACTTAACATAGTAATCTTTTTAATAACTTTGAATAAATAAATGAAACCTTTCCTCTCAACTAACCGTATACCTATCATGCACGTATTAGTTAAAGGAGGAAGACTTGTGCTAAAACGAATTTCACTGTTTATTTTCGTTAATATTCTAGTATTAATTACAATCACAACGATTACATCTTTATTAGGTGTTCAAAGCTATATGGGAAGCGGCGGCCTGCTGGCATTTAGCGTCATTGCCGGCTTCAGCGGCGCGATTATTTCTCTTATGATGTCACGCGTGATGGCAAAGTGGATGATGGGTGTTCAAGTTATTGATGAACGTTCCCCTCAAGGTGAATATGAACGATTTGTTTTAGAAGAAACTCACCGACTTGCATCTGTGGCAGGATTAAGAAAAATGCCTCAGGTCGGAATTTATCACTCGGCGGAAGTTAATGCTTTTGCAACAGGTCCAAGTAAAAGACGCTCGCTTGTTGCCGTTTCAAGCGGAATGCTTGAACGAATGGACCGCGATGCGATCAGCGGCGTTATCGCTCACGAAATAGCGCATATTAAAAGCGGTGATATGGTCACAACTACGCTTCTGCAAGGAGTATTAAATACATTCGTTATTTTCTTCTCTCGTTTAGTAGCCAAAGCGGTGTCAAACTTTGTGCGAGAAGAGTTTGCAATGGTTGTTTATTTCCTTACATCGATTGTATTTGAGATTCTCTTTAGTATTTTAAGCAGCCCAATTATTTTCTGGCATTCAAGAAGACGTGAATTCAAAGCTGATGAGCTTGCAGCTAAACTCGGCGGCAAGGAAAAAATGATTTATGCGTTAGAATCGCTTCGTCATACTACTTCATTAGTAGATGACCGTCAAAAATCAATTGCCGCTTTTAAAATTAGCGGTAAAGAAAAATTCTCACGCTTATTTTCTACTCATCCGCCGCTTGAAAAACGCATTGAGCGCTTGCATTCACTATAAGCAAAAGAAACCAGCTTCTTTATGGAAGCTGGTTTTTTTATGTTATGACTGAGGAGCAAGTACGCGTGCAGCTTCCCACAGTAAGACGCCGTCTTTATTTTTTGTTAATTCCACGTAGCCTTCTTTTTCAAGATACGTAAGCTGGCCATACACTTCTGAGAAAATAAAGTCAGGTGCTTTTTGATACATATCCGGGAAAAATGCAGCGCTGACTTCAAGCGTTGTTTTCTTTCCTTCCCCCATCGCTTGTAACACGCGCAGCGCCCATTTATGCTGCTTTTGAATGCGTTCCATAATTAAAGAGTGAATGTCACTAAGCGGTTCACCATGTCCGCTATAAATCAAATCAATGTCGTAGTTCAACGTTTTTTCTAGAGACGCTAAGTAGTCCAGTAGCGGCGTTGGCTTGGGATTTTGAATGGTTGGCTCTAAATACGGGTTTGACGGTACTTTTGGCAAAATATGATCTCCGCCAAACGCGACTTTTTCTTTTCGATTGTAAAACATCAGCTGACTTAACGAATGTCCCGGCGCTTCAATTACTTCCCACTCACTCGCATACGGAAGTGTATCGCCTTCTTTTAAATACCCGGTTAGCTTCTGCCCTTTAGGTGAATAAACTTGAATCGCAGCCGTTGCTTTACGAAGCCATTCTTCCATTACATCATCACTGACTCCAAACTCTATAAGGAAATTACGATATAGCTCATTATGCTGCTGAACAAACTCTTCATCTTGGTAAATCCAAGGCTCCACAAGCTTATGACCGTAAACAGGTATATCACTCGGCAGCCATTCTAAAAATCCAGTGTGATCCGGATGCTGATGAGTCAGAATCACTTGTTCAATATCCGTTACTTTATATCCTTCTTTACGAAGCGCCTCTTCAAAAACGCTCCACGCTTCTTTGGTTTTCATACCTGCATCAATTAACGTTACCTTGTCTGCTTTTAATAAAAACACATTCACTGGTCCAATTGGAAATGGCGTAGGCAGTTCAATGCGTATCACTTTATGATCTAAACTCATTTTACCAAACCCCTATATCTGCATTCTTTTTACTTTTTTATACTGTTAAACGTCTTATTCTTTTAATTAGTCAATTTCCTGCTAACGTCTACCTGTAAAAGTACTCTGAGCAGCAGTCATTACATAGCTCTTTGCACTCGTACAAAGAGTCACATAAACTCATACTATTAATAGTTTAGCAGGTTTGAAGACAAATTGATAAAGGAATGCTTTCCAGTGTACTTATTTAAAGCAAACGAATGGTTCATCAAACGAAAAAAGTAAGATAGAATAAAGAGACGAAATGATGATATAAGGAGTATAGGTTATGATTAAAGCGATTTTTCTTTTTATCTTAGCAGGTCTTGCTGAAATTGGCGGAGGCTATTTGATTTGGCAGTGGCTGCGCGAAGGAGCATCAAGCTGGTTAGGACTTCTGGGCGGTATTGCTTTGGTGCTATACGGCGTCATTGCTACGTGGCAGTCGTTCCCCGACTTTGGACGTGTATATGCAGCTTACGGCGGTATTTTTATTGTTTTAAGCCTGTTTTGGGCATGGTGGGTTGATAAAAAAATGCCCGATACATACGATTGGATTGGCGGACTTGTGTGTCTGATTGGCGTAGCGGTTATGCTTTGGCCAAGAAGTTAAGTAATCACACAGGAAAGAGCGCGCTTTCTCCCTTTTTGTAAGAAGAAGCAAAATAAAAATAGGCTAGGACATAACGAGTTGAATCCAATCTAAAGACGAACAAATGAGAGACATGAGCTGAACCGCTTGAGACACCGCCGTTGATTTCCGTGCAAGACTTCGCTTTCCGCGGGCGGACGCTGAGCCTCCTCGTCGCTTACGCTCCTGCGGGGTCTCATCTGTTCCGCTTTTCCCGCAGGAGTCTTCGTCTTGCCCTCCAATCAACGGCTAGAAGAATCTAAACAGGTGAAACCTACGTTTACCCTAACAAAAAAACGAACCACTCATCAACATGGTTGATAAATGGTTCGTTTTTCACTTCGTCTAACATACTTTTTTCCCAGCCTCTTTTTATTTATCACTTATTAAATCTGCCGAAAAAGCCTTTTCTTTTTTCCTTAAACGTATTAGGTCTATGTAAGTTAAATAAGTGTTCGATGCCATTTCCCATCATCTTTTCTAGCAACGCTTCTTGTCCATGCGGGAAATAGTACTCCATTTCTTCTTCGTACAAAGGGAGAAGCGTATGGAAATAGACTGGCCACTCTTCGTGGGTTTCTTTTCCGTTTTCAAGATACGGCATCATAAATGCCTCTTGGCACTGCGGCAGAGGCGGCACGACCATAACACCACAAAAGCCGCTTTCTGGTGAATACGGTTGAACCTGTAATGGCAGCTTCACTTTTTCACCTGTTAACGTTCGTTCATAGATATCCACGTAGCGATCCAGCTCTTGATTTGGAAATACCATCCACTGACCAATCCAATTCATATGGTTTACTGCAAAGCTTCCTACTTGATGCATGACTTGTGGAATCCAGCTGTAACTTTTATCTTCAAACGGATCTTGATCTGCATGCATCACCAGTTCAACGTACGCGCTGTCTAATCCAGGGGGTGTCGGCAGGCGAAGCGTACTATAACCATGTGTTGCGACCGTATAAAACGGCACTGATTCTGTAGGAGCCATTTCATAAAAACCTGCCTCTGTCACCTCAGCTGATTCTGCTTCGACACGGCGGATAATCGGCCCATAATATGCTTGTAAGTGAGCTTCCACATCCTCATCGAGCGATTCCCGAACAAATGGATTTAACTCTTCAACTGATGCTTCTTCTTCTTGTGATGACCATACTTCATAGAAAGTAAAACCGGTTAGCCCGTTCTCAAACACTACCTCTCGAAATGCATCAGAAACATAAATTTCTGGAGAGATAATAGGAAAATCTCCTAGACTATGTTCGGTATACTTTATTCGAAAAATTGGCTGTCTCTTTACCTTATCCTCTATAAAGGATAGCTTGTCAAATCCTCCAAAATCATCAGGTATTGATTCTGAATAGTTCACACATTCGTTTATCACATTAACAATATTAACAGCGTAGTACTTGTATTCAGGGTGAGTAAGAGGGACAAATTCTACAAACTCAGAAATTAGTTTTTCTAAGCTCTGAACAGCATATCCATCGATAATTGGAGGAGTTGCAAAACCTTTATAAGTTAAAAGGTTATTTAACTCTCCTTTTTCATATGTTTCAACTGGAAGATTTGTTTTACTATGTAGATACTCTCCTTGCTGCAGCAGATTTTTAAATAGTGTTTCGTCATCTTCCTTGTTAGCAGCGGCTATTTGCTCACTTTCTAAACTTGTACTTAATTTCCATATTTTCATAAACAACACCTCTAGTTTCTATATAGGAAGTGTATCCATTATAAAATTTCCACTGTTCTATCCGAATAGGAATATATAACCTTTTATGCACAATTAATTCTACCATAAAGATAGAAACCTAGAAGTATTAGGCTTTTGATTGCAAAAAAAGACAACCCAAAGGTTGTCTTTTCCATTACTTCAACTCAGCCCATCTTTTATCTAATGATTTTAATAGCTCATCTTCAGATGTTTGGCCGCCGATGTATTCTTGTACATCTGCTCCAAATTTTTGCGTTACGCCTTCAGGGAATTTTGTCCATTCCCAAGGAAGCGTTTTTTGCTCCTTAGAATATTTAAGAAGTTCTTCACCTAAAGGTCCGATGTCTTTTGCTTCAATTGACTTAAAGGCTGGAATGTACTTAAAGTCTTCTACTAACGCTTTTTGACCTTCTTTAGATGTAACCATCCAGTTTAAGAAGTCTTTGGCTGCTTTTTTATCTGCCGCTGGTGCTTGTTTGTGAATAACCCAGTTGCTTGGTACGTCAATTGCAAGCTTGTCAGATGCAGCTGCATCGTCGCTTAGCGGCATAGGTAGAATCCCTACATCCATGTTCGGCGTAATTTTATCAAGCATTGGCTGAATCCAGTTTCCTTGCTGAATCATCGCTGCTTCACCGGTCGCAAATTTCGTTACTTGCGTGTTGTAGTCCGTCGTTAACGGATTTTTGTTTCCATATTTCACTGTTAAATCAAGCAGCTTTACATACTGTTTGAACTGCTCGTTTCCTGCGATTTTCGTACTGCCGTCATTTAATCCTTTAATAAATGCATCCGGATCTTTTTGACTGGCAAATGGAATGTTTAAGCCGTGGTTTCCAAGCACCCACCACTCTCCGTAGCCGATAGAAAATGGCGTAATGCCGGCTGCTTTTAGCTTTTTAGCCGCTGCTTCTAATTCGGAATACGTTTTTGGAAGTTCTTTGATGCCTGCTTTTTTGAACAGTTTTTTGTTATATGTAAATCCATAGCCTTCAAGACTGATTGGCTGTCCATATACTTTACCGTCCATCGTCATTGGTGTAAGTGTGTTTTCATATGCGTCATCAACCCAAGGCTGATCTGATAAATCTTCTAATTTATTTTTCCACGTTTTCGCCTCTTGATATCCGCCGTTTGTGAAAAGGTCGGGTGCATTGCCCGACGCAAACTGCGCTTTTAAGGCTGCTGCACCGTCAGCTCCTCCACCAACCGTTTGGATATTGAACTTCACGTTTGGATGTTCTTTTGTATATTGATCAGTTAGAGCTTTTAGCTGATCTGCAATTTCTACTTTTCCTTGAAATACATCTACTACTACTTGATCTCCGCCGCTTTTTTTATTACCAGATGCGCTTTCGTTTGAACATGCGGTTGAAAATAAAAGCGTAGCCGATAAAACACCTACTGCTAAAGGCCATTTTTTCATTTTGAATGCCATTTTCTGTTCCTCCCTATTTGCTGCTGGTTTTGATGCCTCAGCCTCAAAACCAGCCCTGTTGCCGCTTCTATTATTTAATTGAACCGCTTGTAATTCCTTTAACAATGTGTTTTTGCATTGCAAAGAAGAAGATTAATAGCGGGATAATACTGATTACAAGTGCTGCTAGTGCTAAATCCCACTGCTTTGTATACTGACCAAAGAAGAAGAATGTCGCAAGCGGAATCGTTCTTAGCTCAGGATCTTGCAAAACAAGAGACGGAAGTAAGAAGTCATTCCAAATCCATAGGCTGTTTAAGATGACGACAGTTACTGTAATTGGCTTTAATAATGGGAACACAATTCTCCAAAATACGCCTAGACGTGAGCATCCGTCGATGATTGCCGCTTCTTCTAGCTCAACTGGAATTCCTTTAATAAATCCGTGGTATAAGAAAATCGTCATACCTGAACCGAAGCCTAAGTACATGATCACAATACCCCAAATGCTGTTTAACAGATTTAAGTTTCCTGCTACTTTTACAAGTGGAATCATGATGGATTGAAATGGAATAACCATTGCCGCTACGAATGCCATAAAGATAATGCTGCTGATTTTTTTCTTTGTTCGAACCAGCATGTAAGCTGCCATTGAACAGAAGATGACTAGAACTGCGTTACTGATGACTGTAATGATTAGCGAGTTGCTAAGCACTTTTAAGTAGTTCATTTGGTTAAATGCATTAACAAAGTTTTGAAACTGAATCGTTGTTGGCAGTGCCGATGTGTTTGATAAAATTTCTGCAAATGACTTCAGTGAGTTTGAAAGCACGTAATAAAAGGGAACCAAGAACACCAGTCCAAGCAGGACCGCTAAAATTTCAACAATAAAGGTTTTGCTCGTATATTTGTTTCCCATTACGATTCAACCTCCTTCTTCTTCGTGTATGTTACTTGAATAATCGTAATCGCTGCTACGACGATGAAGAAAATTAAGGCTTTTGCTTCACCTAGACCGTATCTGTTATTCACAAATGCTTCTGTATAAATGTTAAGCGCTAACATTTCTGTTGATTTGAATGGACCACCGTTTGTTAATGATAAGTTGACATCAAATACTTTAAATGACCATGAAATCGTTAAGAATAAACAAACCGTTACTGCCGGCGCTACCATTGGAATTGTAATGTGACGAAGAATTTGCCATCTGCTTGCTCCGTCAATTTTTGCTGCTTCAATCAGCTCTTGCGGTACGTTTTGCAGTGCTGCTGTGTAAATAAGCATGATATAACCTGCTCCTTGCCATACACTTACAATCACGATGCCCCAAAATGCTGTTTTTGCGTCTCCTAACCAAGGAAGTTCAAAAAGTGAGATTCCCGTGATTTGTCCGATAGATGCAAATCCTTTTACGAAAATGAACTGCCATACAAATCCTAGTAAAAGTCCGCCAATTAAATTCGGCATAAAGAAAACCGTACGTAAAATATTTCGTGTTTTTAACATTTGAGTAACAAGGATTGCTAACACGAACCCAACCACATTCGTTAAGATAATCGCAACGACCGTATATTTTGTTGTGATCCAAAACGACTGCTGAAACTGCTTATCTTCGGTGAACAAGTACTTGAAGTTATCAAGCCCCACCCAGTTAATCGTGCCGTTTACTCCGTTCCAGTCTGTAAATGAGTAATAAATCCCTGTAAAAAATGGTATAAGTACAATCACACAAAACGCTAAAAGTGCGGGCCCTACAAATAGAGCAAATAAACCTGCATTTTTCAAATTTTTACGTTTTTTCGTATTAACTGATGGTTCTCTTTTAAGTTCTTGCTCTAAAGGAACATATTCTGTCTCCTGTAATTTACTTTGGCTATTCATCTTACTAGCACCTCCCTATGTCTTATTTTAGCGAAATCCGCTATTTATGAAACCGCTTTAATTGACGAGTAGGGTGTAAAATATTGACCTTTGTGCAACATTTTCTCCCTTGTGCACATTTTACATACTTTTCTAAAGCATGAAAGAAATAAAAGAAAAAGCTAGAAGTGGACGACATATCTTCTTATCTTATACACTAGAAAAAAGATGTAGTTGGGAGGAACATACTCATGACAGCAAAACGAGCGCTAATTACAGGTGCCAATTCAGGAATGGGGCTGGCCACAACGATTGAACTAGCTAAAAAAGGATTCAAAGTCATTATGGTATGCCGAAATGAAGAAAGAGGAAATGCCGCTTTAGAAGAAGCGAAACGCCAAAGCGGATCGGATTCCATATCTCTTATGACCTGTGACCTAGGTTCTCTTGACAGTATCCGGGCTTTCAGTGAAGACTTTACGTCTCGCTACAGTGTACTTGATGTGCTGATTAATAACGCGGGCGTCGTGACAATTAAGCGGGAAACAACACAAGACGGATTTGAAATGATGCTTGGTGTCAATCATTTGGGTCACTTTTTATTAACTAATTTACTTTTAGATCCGCTGAAAAAATCTCAACAGGGACGCATTATAAACGTTGGCTCCGGTGCTCATAAAGCGGGAAAAATAGACCTCAACAACCCTCACTTAACAACAGGATTCGGAATGTGGCGAGGATACTCTCAGTCTAAATTAGCAAATAACTTATTTACGGTTCATTTAAGTAAAAAGTTAAAAGACACCTCTGTAACCGTAAATTGCCTTCACCCCGGAGCCGTTTCTACCGCTATCGGCGTTAATCGTCAAACAGGTTTTGGAAAAAGCATTCACGCCGTGCTTCGCCCTTTCTTTTTAACACCTCTTCAAGGTGCCGAAACAGCTATTTATTTAGCTGACAGTCCTGAAGTGACGCATATTAGCGGCGCTTATTTTTATAAAAAACGCGTGACTCCTCCTTCTTCAAGAGCAAAAAATGAGCGGCTTGCAGAAGAATTTTGGGACTGGAGTGCGCGCGAAGTTGGTTTATAAAGTAGATAGATACGCTTGGGAAAGAAAAAAGTAATGAAAAAAGGTCAGCTTTTCGGCTGACCTTTTCGTATTAAAAAAACGTTAGTCCTATAGCAAAAATAAAGCCTGATACAATTAAGGTCGTCACGCAGTAGCCCATTATATCGCGTGCTCCGAGCCCTGCGATAGCTAGTGCAGGTAGTGCCCAAAACGGCTGCGCCATATTCATCCATGCTTCTCCGTAAGCAATGGCCATCGCAGCGACTCCCGGATCTACGCCGAGCTGTTCAGCTGCCGGCATAATAAAAGGTCCTTGTACAACCCAGTGTCCTCCTCCTGACGGAACAAAAAAGTTCACAACGCCAGAACTTAAAAACGCAAGAAACGGAAATGTCGTTTCATTTGAAATCGAGATAAATGCGTTCGTTAGCTTCCCGCCTAAGCCTGATAGCTCCATCATGCCTTGAATACCTGCGTAGAATGGAAACTGAATCACAATCCCAGCGGTTCCTTTCGCAGCATTGGAAACGGCATTCATATAGGATAAAGGCGTGCGGTGAAGTAAAATACCCGTCGTAAAAAACAATAAATTCACTGTGTTGATATCCATTTTAAAACCGTTTGTAGCAAAATAATAAATTAAATATGAATACCCAAGAAGTGCAATTGTTAGACTTAAAAACCTGCTGTTCTCCATGCGTACAGCAAATGTTGGCTTAGAAGAAGTTGTCTCAACAACTGTAGCCGGCGCCATTTCATCTTCTGCCAATAGTCTTGGATCGATTTCTACCACTTCTTTTCCCGTCGGCATCATCAGTCTTGTCATAATAGGAAGGACAATTAATAATCCGAGGGTAATAAATAAGTTGTAGCCTGTAAAAATCGTGTCTGACAGCGGAATAAGTCCAGCCGTTTTTTCCATTGGGTTTCCAGGTGTAGCAGCGACAAGAGGAATCGAACCTGACAAGCCTCCGTGCCATGTTAAAAACCCTATGTAAGCACAGGCAATTAAAAACCGATAATCAGATCCCGGCACGCGTTTCGCTACTTCTTTCGCAAACAGGGCACCTACAATTAAGCCAAACCCCCAGTTAATCATACAAGCCATGGCTGCGCCTAGCGTGACCAGAATAACCCCTTGCGCCGGAGTTTTGGCTAACAGTGCTATGTTTACAAGCCACTTCTTTACAAGCGGCGAGCTAGCAAGCGCATGCCCTGTGACAAGCACTAAGCTCATTTGCATCGCAAATGCAAGAAGGTTCCAAAAGCCGCTTCCCCAAAACTGAACCATCTCAATCGGCCCGTGAGGAGTAAAAACAATACCTGATACAAATAAAATCAGAGTCAGGATTAAAGCAAATACAAACGGATCAGGTAAAAAGCGCTGAACAAGCGCCGTGAAGAAATTAGATAACGCTTTCATTTTACTCCTCCTTTACAGGAATACTCCTGTGAATAAATGTCGACAAGCATCTTTAATTATACATAATTTGTTGAAAATTGTTAATATTTAGTTTAAATAAAAAACCCTTCTGTTTTCCAGAAAGGTTTTACACACTAAACGTTTGAATAAGAGTTGGCTCTCCGTCAAGTTCAATTTTCTTTTCTTGAAAGGAAATATGTAAGCTTTCATAAATATGTTTCCAAAATGAAATAGCCCGCTTATTGCCTGCAAGCTCAATAATCATATACGTTCCTTTTCGATGAGAGAAAATGTCTTTTACCGTTTCAGAAGCAATGCCCTGCTTTCGGTATTTGTTTAAGATAAAAAAATCATTGATGCAGTAATCTGCTTCTTGCTGAAGTGCGGGCTGTTCAAGAAGTAAAAAAAAGCCCGTCAGCTTATCATCTACTTTAATAAAGTATGGCGAGAGGCCTTCTACTTTCCAAAACAAGGGCAGCTCTTCAAAATGAAAAGCTCCATCTTCGCGAATATCTAAAGAAGGTGTATACGCAGATAAATCATGGAGATAAAGAGAATACAAATTTTGCAAAACGCCCGCTTGGCTTTTAGGTACTTTTTCAATCGTAAGCATTCTTAGTTCATCTCCTTCTTTTCCTATCATAAGGGTTTTTTGTGAAAGTTTACAGTAAAAATGTTTGAGGCAAAGTGAAGATGGATAGTCAAAAAGCTCTTTTTTCATTTTGTAGATGTATGAAGCGCAATAAAAAAACGATCATCTCCGGTACTGTACGCTCCGTCTGATAATCGTTTTTTATGTTTTGTGTGCTGATGCTGAAGTTTTTCCTTCTTTGTTTTGGTTTTACGCGTTTCCATGTCTGCAAATATAAACAGGCTGCGGTTTAATTCTGGATTTCGTTTTCCTTCACGCGTCATTTTATCACGCATTTTTTTTGCTTTTGACTTTGCCATGTAACTTCCTCCCTATATAAACGATGTATACATATCTTACTGCTTTTTTATAAAATGTCAAGTTCAGAAGCACTGATGTGTTAACAGTGCTTCTGTATAGTCATGACTCTTTATTTTTCAGCATATCATCTAATTTTTGTTCCATTCTCTGAAGCCTTTTTTCATTTGCCCCCTGCTTTTGAATCAACCTTTTTAAGCCTATAATAAATGCAATTATTACTCCTGCTATTCCTATCAGGATCAGCAGCATAAGAATTTGAAAAATAATATCACCTATATTAACCATAGTTCCACCTTTTATCTATTTTTTTACATTATATCATTTTTTTAGTTATTTCTGCTTTATTTTATAAAAAAAGCTCTCAGTGCTGAGAGCTTCATTTACTATCTTCATCGTAGACCGTCCACTTTTCCTGTTTGATTTGATTGGAAACATCAATCAGTTTATTTTTCACTCGATCCTTTTCTGCTCCTGTTAAAGGCGTAGGTCGGTAGTCGTTTCGCGCCGTTGTGGAAGAAATGCGGAATGGAATCACATTGATGTCTTTGTTTGTCGTTAGCTTTCCATCTTTAATCGTAAACGTCTGCTGAAATACAAATGTATCCTTATCACTTGGATTTTTGTTTCCGCCAAACATAAAGTTTCCTAAGCTATAGACAATAAATTTATTTTTGTATTCTTCAATTCCTTGAACAACGTGAGGGTGATGACCTAAAATCAAATCTGCTCCGTTATCAATTGTATACTTCGCCAGTGCCTGCTGCGCTGTATCAGGAACATAGTGTCGTTCAGATCCCCAGTGGAAATGCACAATAATAATTTTAGCGCCTTTTTCTTTTAAAGACTTAATTCCGTCTTTAATCTGACTTCTTACTTCTTTTGTGTCATCCCAGCCCGGATATCCAAGCAATCCTACTTTGACTCCCTTTACCGTTGTAATATATGTATCTTCATAGCCAAAATAGCCTATTCCGCTTTTCTTTAAGTTTTCTCGTGTATCATCATATCCTTGCTGTAAATAATCATGCGTATGATTATTAGCCAAGTTAACGGTTTCAATACTTCCTTGTTTTAAAATATTTACAAACGAAGGATCACCTTTAAAACGAAATGTTTTACTTGCTTTTTCCGTCGCAGTTGTCAGCGTTGTTTCTAAATTAACCGTTGTTAAGTCATCTTGCTCAAAGATCGATTTTACATTTTGCGTAAAATACGGCAGGCCATTTCTTGCTGCTACGTCGTTAAAAGTAGAATCGTACCCAAAGCTTTCATCGTTTCCTAAGGTAAAATCTCCTGCTGCGCTAACTTTAATAGTTGTATTGATTGCGTCTTTTTTCTCTTTTTTACTCGCTTCTTCTTTAGACTTTACTGTTTCTTCTTTTTTCTGCGGCTCAGAAGAGGTTTGTTCTCCTGCTCCTCCGCACGCTCCCAGTAAAAAACACAAACTTCCATAAATAACAGCTTTTTTTAAATACTTGTTCATGTAACGTTAAAACCCCTTTTTACGTTTTGATAACTGTGTCTGGACTTGGTGTTTACTGCTTATTTCGCCAAATACATACAATTCTCCTGTTATATCGGCAAAATAAGTGAAATTTTTATAAAAAAAGGAAGTTTTTATACTCTTTTTGGGTTAGGACAAGAGGATTTGGCTAAGAGAAAAGTAGCGCAAACGCTGCGGAGAAAACTGATGAGCTGTACTAAACTTCAAGTGATTCACAAAATAGCAGAGCGATTCCAAACATCACCTAAAATAAAAACCTCCTTTGCTCATGCAAAGAAGGTTTTATTTAAACTTAACAAATCGAATCATTAGATTTAGGGTTTTTGAGTCCAAATAACGGGCGGATAAATAGTGCTAAGCCTGTGCCAAGCATTGCCATAACCATCCATACCCATCCATGAAGACTAAATGAAGCAATTCCGCCAAAGTAAGCGCCAATGTTACAGCCAAAAGCAAGTCGCGCACCATATCCCATTAAAAGGCCCCCCACAACAGCTGCTCCTGCAACCCCGGGTTTAATCTTTCCTGGTTTGAACGTTCCTTGCGCCGTCGCTGAAATGAAAGCGCCTAGTATGATCCCAAAATTCAATACGCTGGTAGAGTCTGCTAGCACACTTTGCGTTAGCGCTTCTCCATTTGCACCTTGGAAAAATCCCCAGCTTGATACATCTATTCCAGCTGCCATCATTGCTTTTCCGCCCCATAAAGCAAAGGCAGAAGTAATACCCCAAGGATTTCCTCTCACAGCCAGCGTTAATGCATTTAATACAGCCAGTACAATCGCTGCAGTGAATAGAGGCCAAGAGCCGCGAATGATCTTTTTCCACCCTTTTGTCGTAGGAAGCTGCTTCATCATAGGCGGATTTTTCTTTTTGGCAATTTGAATCGTAATCCAGTAAATCGCTGCAAACGCGATAAGCTGTACAATCCAAGCACCAAAATAACCAAGGCCTGTCGATTCAGCTAATGAAATAGGAGGAAGCGAAGGTTGTTTTTGCCAAAATGGCAAATGATACGCCCCGAACATAGAGCCTACAATAAAGGCTAAAAGCGTTAAAATCATGGAAGAAGAGCCACCGCCTAACGAATACAGCGTTCCTGAGGCACATCCATTTCCTAGCTGCATGCCAATTCCAAACATAAACGAACCAACTATCACGCTGACTCCTACAGGTGAAACATATCCTTTTGGCGTTACCCCTGTAAAGCTAAAGCCTGTACTTAAAATAATAGCAAACAGCGTTGACGCAATCCCTAGCATAAGCATATGCGCTTGCAAGCCTTGAACGTTGCCGACAGATACGAGTCGGCGAAATGCTGATGTAAAGCCAAAACGTGCGTACAGAAGCGTCATTCCTAGTGCTAGACCGATAATAAATAACACACCTTGCTTCCAATCAGTCGTTAGCACAATCGCTAGAAGTAAAATAACCGCTGCTATAACCCCTCCTGCAAATAACGGCTTTTGCATAGGGCTTAATTCTGTTACAACAGTAGTTGGCTTTGATTTATATGATGAGTGCAACGTTTGTGCCAAATCATCCACTCCTTTTCTGATAGAAATACTAAGAATTAATATTTATCATCTTATAGCACTTCCCTTTCTCTGTAAACTATTTAGCAAAATGAAAGTGAATTGTTTATTTTTTGAGTATTCTTACTTTCGTTCATACAAAAAGCAGAAGTTTCTGTTCTTCTGCTTTTGGCTGCTAAACGTAAATAGAATGAATCTCTTTTAAAGGTTTAGGATTAGGCTTTGCAAAATAATACCCTTGAAACAAATCATAACCCATCTCTATCAGGCATTTTAAATCTTCTTCTGTTTCTACACCTTCTGCAAGAGCCTGCGCCCCCATTTTATGGGTGATAGCTAACATCTCTTGGGCCACTTTTTTCTGTTTCTCATTCTTACTGACTCCGTTTGTGAATTCAAATGCCAATTTCACGACGTCAGGCTCCACTTCTAAAAGCCGATTCAGCGTATTATAGCCAACTCCTACGTCATCTAAAGCATATTTAAATCCGTGGGAGCGATAATAATTCAAAATGTTTTTCAAATGCTCAATATCTTGAACATCCTCCGTTTCAATCACTTCAAACACAATTTGCTCGGGCTTTATATTCAATTCTTTAATTAATGTAAATGTAGATGCTAAGCAATGCTCAGGGTTATATATTGCTGTAGGAATAAAGTTAATAAAAATCAGCTGATGATCAATAATACTAGCATTTTTTACAGCTTCTAAGCGGCAGGCTCGGTCAAGAGCGAAGGTTTTATTTCTTATTTGAGCAGCTTCAAACATTTTAAAAGGAGGTATAATACTTCCGTCTTCTTCTAATCCTCTTGATAAAATTTCGTGGCCAACGATATGCACGCGTTCATTATCAACCGATACAATCGGCTGATAATACGAGCAAATTCGCTTGTCTTCAATCAGCTCATCAATCCACAAGGCATCTTTCATTTTTTGGAAAGCGGTGATTGGCTCCATACGCCGCAGGTTTTCAAACGGGCTCCGCTGCTTGGCTTCTACAGCCCACACATGCCGAGGGTCTAGATGCCGATGAACATAATCCATAAAATCCCAAAAGATATCTTCCCTCATCCAGATCATATCTTCTCCAAGAGTCTTCCATTGGTTTTGAGAAATATCTTTAAAGTATTTTTCCAATTTCTTTGCATCCCTTGATTGCTGAAAAGAAACCGTATATCCTGTCCTAATTGGCAGACACGCGTCGCATCCCATAGCTCATCTTCTCCCTCATTTATCATCAGTTTTTTGTATGTATACACGGATAGTTCTTAGGAACTATACCACTTTTAAGAAACTTGCAAACCCTATTTTTCCGCTAAAATAGAATGTACCAAAAAGTTTTGGTAAAATGATAGACGTGTTTTATTGTCTACATCATAAGACGCACTTGATAAAAGGAAGTGAACCATACATGAGCAAAAACCGTTTTACGAAGTGGTTTTTATTTTCTTTACTACTCTTTGCCTTAAGTACTGGAGCAATGTATTATACGCTCTATATATCGTACTGGGCGTATTCTATTAAGCTGTTTTTAATTGTGGTGCCGCTCTTTACATTATTATCGGTTGCTTTTGGTTCGTTGGTAATCGTTCATGAGCGCAAAAGAAAACGCGTATTTCAGCTACAAAATGAAGGAGGCATTCCCAAAAATACGTTTATTCAAGGCTTTTCCGAAATAACGGTAGGAGCAGGCTGCATCTTGCTGTGCTTTTTTCTCTTTCTTTATCTTCTAATGGATTATTAAGTACATATAAAAAAGACGAGCAGGCAGCTCGTCTTTTTATTTGGATCTTTCTAGAATATCTCGAACGCTTGCATAATCAAGCTCTTTATAAGTACCAACACCTGGTTTTACAAAGGTCTTTTCAACAATCGCATCAAATTCAGAGTCATCAATATCATAGTCACGCAAGCTGTTCGGGGCTCCTAAGTCATTCCAGAAAGTGCGAAGCGCTTTTGCACCTTCCATTGCTGTTTCTTCATCGCTTTTTCCTTCTGGGTTGATGCCAAATACGTTTACAGCCAGTTGTTTTACACGAGAAGGATCTTCTTTTAGCACATGCTCCAGCCAATTAGGGAACAAGATAGCAAGGCCGCCTCCGTGGGGAATATCATACACGGCCGACAGAGCATGTTCAATACGATGAGTAGCCCAGTCTCCCCCGTCCGTTCCGTTTGCTAAGCTTCCGTTAAAAGCCGTCGTGCTGATATACATCATTGTTTCGCGATACTGATAAGAAGTCAGGTTTGTAAGAAGCTTAGGACCTTCTTGTACAGCTGTTCTTAGCAATGATTCAATAAAGCCGTCGATCATCGGCGTATTTTCTGTGCGGTGAAAATAGTGTTCAAGCGCATGGGACATACTATCAACAATTCCATAGACTGTTTGGTCGCGCGGCACTGAAAACGTGTACGCCGGATCTAAGATAGAAAAGACGGGAAATACATGAGAAGACGTCCAACCTAGCTTTTCTTTTGTTTCCCAATTTGTAATAACAGAAGTTGAATTCATTTCAGATCCTGTTGCCGCAAGTGTTAAGACCGTTCCAAAAGGAAGAGCACCTGTAATGTCTACTTTACGTGTAATTAAGTCCCATGTATTTCCTTCATACACGGCTCCAGCTGCGATAGCTTTTGTACAATCGATCACGCTTCCTCCCCCAACGGCTAAGAGAAAATCAATGTTTTCTTTTTTACATATGTCAACGCCTTTAGCTACCGTAGTCAAACGAGGGTTCGGCTCTACACCAGACAGCTCGTGAACAACTGCGTTAATAGACTGAAGTTCAGCTTTCACTTCGTCGTATACGCCATTTTGTTTGATGCTTCCTCCTCCGTATACTAACAGAACGTTTACTTGTTTATGATAAGAAGCAAGCTCTTGCGATAGCTTCGTAATTTGATTTTTTCCAAAGTATAATTTGGTAGGATTGTGCTGCAAAAATATATTCATGTTCTACACCTCTAGTTTTCTTTTCTTGTAAAAAGTGTATCACGAAAGCAGCTTCATCATTATTGAAGATTCTCTATATCTATTATCAATATTTTTGATAACCTTCTTGTACAAGTGAAATGAAGTGTTGAATGGGTGCCGTCAGCCATTTTTTCTTTTTGAATATGAGCTGTGAATAAAGATAAAATTCTTCATGGTCAAACGGGATTTTAATCAGTTTTCCATTTTCAATCTCTTGTTTTACCGCTATTTCTGGCACAAGAGCAATACCTAAATTATCCGCTACGCACTGTTTAATTGCTTCAAGACTGCTAAATGAAATCACCGATTGCATATGAATACCCCTGCTGCGCATCATCTCTTCTAAAAGCGTACGATAAGGGCAGCCGCTCTCGGTTAAAATGATGGTTTCACCTTCAAACTCTTCCATTACAACGTTGTTTTTTTCACTAAAAAAATGCGAAGGCGAAGCAATCATAACCATGTTTTCTTTTCGAATAGGAATCACTTCTAAACTTGAAGAGGTTTGAAGGCAATCAAGCAAAACGGCTACGTCATACTTTCCGTCAATAATCCCTTGTGTTAAATTTGGACATAAACCCGCTTCTAGCATAATCTTTAGAGAAGGGTGCTGCTTTTTTAATTCACGAATATACGGTGTAATAAAATAAGCGGCCAGCGACTCCACGGTTCCTATTGAAACTGTTCCTCTAGCATCTTCATTCGTAGTAAGGCGCTCTTTTGCTTCATTTAATAACTCGGTTACTTGATTCACATAATAAAGCAATTCTTCACCAGGCTGAGTCAGCTTCATTTTTTGTCCTGTTCGTTCAAATAGTTTTTGACCGTAATGATCCTCTAATTTTTTTATATGAGTGGTAACGCTTGACTGAGCATACCCTAATTCCTCGCCCGTTCGTGTATAGCTCCCCCACTTCGCTACTTCTTTAAATGTATATAAATAGTTAATATCCATGTGCTGCTCCTTATGTACTGCTGTTTTGTTTCGTTATCCATATGCTAAAGCTGTTCTTAATCAGAACCTATACGTAAATAGAATCACAGTACAGTATAAGCGAACTTGTTTTGCCAAGCAATTTTATCAACCTTAAAAATTCTTTTTATATTAGGCAATTACGTCGTTTTTTGTTCATAGAATGAAAAACAAACTTATGAAAAGAAAGGGTGTATCTCGTGACAGCCTACAAAGAAGTGCTATATAAAGGAAAACGCTTTGTACTGATTCACGTATATGATTCAGGATACTGTGAAATTCGACCGATTGATCATGCTTTTAAAGTCGAACTTGTGCGATTAGATGAGATAGAACAATGTGGATAACAGTCATGAACGCAGCCATTGCAGCTGCGTTTTTGTTTGTATTATAAACAAGTGGATGAGATAAAAATACCTGAATTGGCTGGCCTTTTACATAATTTCTTCCTGTATACTTTGTAACTAAGGATATCCGCACTTATTTAATTTATATATTTACCCGAGGTGATGACATGAAAAAAGGCTGGCTGGAATGGATATTATTATCCGTTGCGTTAATTTGGGGAGCCAATTATACAATCGGAAAATTTGGAGTTGCTCATATGTCTTCTATCCAATTTAGCGCGCTGCGTTTTATAACGGTTGCTCCTATTCTTTTACTTATTACAGGAATCGTAGAGCGAGGCATTCGAATCGAAAAGAAAGACTGGGGACGTTTAATAGCGGTCAGCATAGTAGGCGTTACACTCTATCAAACGCTGTTTATGGTATCTGTTAAATATACGACAGCTACAAATGCTTCTTTACTTATTTCGATGTCTCCTATTTTCACAGGAATCTTAGCTATCTTATATAAGCATGAAGCTTTTTCATTAAAAACACAGCTAGGCTCTGTGCTTGCTTTTTTCGGGGCTGCGTTTGTACTGCTGTTTGGTCACTCTAGTCATGCGCTGTCGCAGCTTGCATGGTTCGGAAATATCATGGGGATTGTAGCGGCCGTTGCGTGGGGCTGGTATCCAATTTTAGCAAAACCTTTAGTCGTAAAATATTCTGCTTTGCGCGTGACTGCCTGGTCTGCTTTGATCGGAGCTATTCCGCTTACTGTCTACTGTCTTTTCACCTATCAAACACTTGTATGGCCAACAGATGTAGGCAGCTGGAGCTCTTTGGCATACTCTGTTTTGTTCGTGACGGTGTACGGGCTGGTAATGTGGTATGTAGGAATCGGAAAAATTGGATCTACAAAAGTAATGGTTTACATGTATGTTATTCCTTTGTTCGCCGTTGTCTTTGCTGCTGTAGCCATTGGAGAAACCATCAATTCCATGCAGCTGCTTGGAGGACTTATTATTTTTAGCGGTTTGTATATTGTTAAAAAAAGCCCTGCTCCTAAAACAGCTCTCAAACTCAAAAAAGCAAACTAAAAAGAGTAACGGGTTCGGTTGATGCAAAAAAACAAGCTAAAAGCCATGTAATTAAAAGCCTAATTAGCATCTATTTTAATAGTGAATTAGCAATATGAATGGTAACGAATAACGCTCAGATTTTGTCTGAGCGTTATTCGTATATTATTTTAATGTCCTAATTGAATTAAACGCCCGTTGGTTTGATTAATGAACATTTAGTATATTGATTTTTGGTTTATATTCATGAGTAATTTTATGTTGATTGTATACGCGTTTAAAGCCGTTTCGTTCATAAAATAACGTCGCTTCTTCCGTATCTGTATAGAGAACAAGGGTGTCATAATAGTTCTCTGCATAATGAATGATTTCTTTTAAAAGTCGCTTGCCTATACCCTTTCTCCGAAACTGAGCTGAAACATAAAACCTTCTTACTCTTCCAACGTTAGTATACTGACTGTAAGGATCTTGATTAAGGCCCGCTACGGCTATTAATTGGTTTTGTTCACCGTAAACTCCCCACAACCTTTCTCCTGTTTTGTTAAATACGTTTTGAGCATTTTTATATTCTGCTATTAGCTTTGTAAGAAAGACAAAACCTTCCTGCTGACTTTCCATTAGCAGTTCTTTTATATCCTGCTCCATAAGATACGTTAGCCTGATGACAATTTTTTCTCCTTTCTGTTAGACGTAACATGTAAAGGGATAATACTTTTTTTGTTAATTTTTCCCTTTTTAAACTATAACACTATTTGACGAAATCCAAAACTATCTATAATTTAGTAGATGGAGGTTTTTATGTTTAAATATAGTTTTCTTATTGTTCTTATTTCTTTTTTACTTATTAACTTTAACGGCCAGGAAAATCAAATTGTAGGTGGGAGAATAAAAAAAGAGCGAAGTGAGGTTTTTTTTGGAGAATATGACAGCTTTACAGGCCGCTACTCTCGGAGCATTAAACTCAAAAAAGGCGTAACCTATGCTTTTACGCTATCTAAAAACACTAAAAGTGGAGACCTTTCTCTATATGTAGAAGATCCAAGACGTACACGTTTCTTTGAAATGACTAATAACTCTCTTTATTTAACACCTGAAAAAACGAAAAGATATCGCGTTAACTTTATAGGCTCGGAGCATAAAGGCTCTTTTCAGCTTCACTGGAAAAGCAGCGTTCAAAGGGATAATGAAACATCTGTTTAATGCCATGTGATTTAGACAACGTTTAAACAAGGAGGAATGGTTTATGATGATTAATCAAGCTGTCCTGTACACTCATCTATTGGACGAAATGAAGGATTTTTATGTAAACTCTCTCGATTTCCCTTTAACCGCCGTTTCGGCTGATTCTTTTTCCATTAAAGTTGGTGAAAGTGAGCTAACTTTTAAAGAAACTTCTCTACATACAAAGCCCTTTTACCATTTTGCTTTTAATGTTCCAGCAAACCGCTTTATGGAAGCAAAGAAATGGGCTACTCAGAGAGTCTTCCTCAATACAGAAGAGAAGAAAGATGAGATTTATTTTGAAGCATTTGATGCTCATTCGTTTTATTTTGAAGATCCTGCTCATAATATTGTTGAATACATTTCCAGATATTCAGACTGCCCACCATCCAACGACCCCTTTTCTCCTAAGTCGCTTTTAAGCATAGGAGAAATCAACTTGACAACGCCTCATGTCCGCTCTGTAGGGACACAGCTTATTAACTCCGGTATCACCGTGCGCAACAACAGGCCGTTAAACGAGACCTTTAACTTTTTAGGAAGCGGCAGTGCATTTTTTCTTGTAGGGGCGCCTAAAAGACGGTGGTTTTTTTCGGACCGAGACTCTGAAGTTCATCCATTAACGGTGAAGGTCAATCATTCTTTAACAGTTGCGCTGGACGAAAAAGGAATGCTGAAGATTACACAATAAATGATTGTTTTTTTAATATAGCCATGTAACAAGCGAACTTGTTACGTGGCTGTTTTTGTTCAAAATTCAGCTCGTACTCCACCTATAGGTTTTGTATATAGTTTTCGATGTCCTTTCTATTCATCAGCATAAAAACCTTGCAATCCTCATCGTTTCTAAGCTTTTCAAACCGTTTTCTCATCTTTTTTTGCCGCTCTCTGTACGTCGTAAGAATAAATGTAAAAAATGACCAATCTACTTTTTCAGGACATCCTTTTGCCATATCTTCACGCGTTTTTCTTGCATATACAATCCTCCGCTTTATCACTCGGTACACACAAACGATTAGCGGAAGCTCTAAATAAATAATGGTATCTGCACGCTTCACTCGCAGGTCATACGAATTGCTGTAGTTCCCGTCGATAATCCAGCTGTCTTTTTTTACAATGTGCTCCTGCAATTCTCTAAAACTATCATTGTCTCTTTCCGTCCAGCCCGGCTGCCAATACAGGCTGTCTAAATGATGTACTTCTAGATCAAGCTTTTTCCCTAATTTCTTGGCAAATGTGGACTTTCCTACTCCTGGAGAAACGCCCATTACCAGCACTCTTTTCATCTCATCACCTTACCTTTTTAGAAAATAAAGCTAATTGAAGAGAAGGCAACTGTTTATACTGACTCGGTGTACTAAAAGCAGACTGCTGTATAAAGAAGCTTCATGTTAGCAATTTTATTCACATAATTTTCAGATAAAACATAAACATTCATCATAAATTTCTGTATTCCTTCTTGCTTTGTAGTAAATAGGTTGCTTTTATTAATCGTTTCCTTTACCTTAAATGTGAGTATATAAAAGTAAGGTGAAAAAAATGAATGCATCTATGCTAAAGAGATTTTTACGAAACCTCGGGATTTTTATTTATATTGTCATCGCAGCTATTAATATTTACTTAACGAGAAATGACTTGGGCGATATGCTTACTCGCCTTGTGCTGTTGACTATTTTACTTCCTTTGTTTTTTAGTTTTGTGTATGCGTTAGGAAAATCACATTTTAAAAGACAAGAAGAGCTCGCTGAACAAGAGAAGAAAAAAGAGTAAAAAAAGCCTTTTATAGAGGGGATTCCCCTTTCTAAAAGGCTTTTACTTTTTTTCATATAACTGAACATTAACTACATCAGGATTAACGTGATACTGCTTGGCAAGTTGATTTACGACTTGCTGAATCTCCTTCTTTTTATAGGAAGAAAGTTGTTCGGCGGGCAGAAGAACGAGAACTTGAGCTTCCGCATAGTCATTCAGCACTCTAACCTCTTGAAAACCATACTGCGTCAAAGCTGATTTTAACTCTTTTTCAAAGTCGCTGCTTTCTTTTGGGACGGCTATGGAGAACCGATTGTAAGAAACTAGCGAAACCTCTTTCTCTTCAGGCTTTGTATACACCGCCCAAGCAGTTGTCAGCACTGTGACAGCAATACCAACATTCAATACCCACACTTTCATACCATGAACGCCCCTTTTAATCGAGTTTGTTCATGATATGAAAAAATTTATTGGTTCATGCGTTATCTTCCTAGCCATCCTCCGTCTACGGCAAGCAAGTGCCCGTGAATATAAGCAGACGCATCAGATGCTAAAAAGACAACTGCTCCTTTAAAATCATCTGCTTGTCCCCATCTTCCTGCGGGAATACGTTCAATAATTTGTCTGCTGCGCGTTTCATCGTTAATAAGTGCTTCATTCATATCAGTAGCAATGTACCCTGGTACAATTCCATTAACATTTACGCCTTTTGCTGCCCATTCATTAGATAAAGCCTTTGTAAGCTGAGCAACTCCGCCTTTTGCTGCGGCATAAGCTGGAACGGTAATACCTCCTTGGTAAGAAAGCAAAGATGCCATATTAATGATTTTTCCGCTTCCTTGTTTAAGCATTTGGCGGCCCGCCTGCTGACATAACAGCCATACGGTTTTTAAATTAACGTTCATAACAGCGTCCCAATCTTCTTCTGCAAAGTCTACAGCGGGTGAACGTCTTTGAATGCCCGCGTTGTTCACTAAAATATCGAGCTTGCCAAAATAAGCAACAACCGATGAGATCGCTTCGCTTACTTGAGAAGCATTTTCTAAATCACAATTAACAATAAAACATTTTCTTCCCAGACGTTCAATTTCTTCTTTTACTCCAAGAAATTCCTTTGATCTCTGCAGCAGAGCGATATCCGAACCTGCTTCTGCCAAAGCAATCGCCATTGATCTTCCAATTCCTCTTGTTGCTCCTGTAATTGCTGCTACTTTACCATCTAAAGAAAACAAATCTACTGTCATTGTTCATTCTCCTCTCCGTTTGGTGCAAATAAAACCTTAAGTGATTCATCAGGCCGCTGCATAAACTCAAACCCCGCTTGAATATCTTCAAGCTGCAGTTTATGAGAAATTAAAGAATCTGCTTCTATTTCACCGTTTGCCAGTAAATCAATAGCCGTCTGAAAATCTTCCCTTGTATAACATCTCGTTGTAGTTAATGAAATTTCTTTAAAGTGCATCGCTGCTAAATCTACTTCTGGAGCGCTTTTGTATACGCTCACCACTACAATCTCTCCTTGAATACGGCTTGTTTCAACCATTTGTTTTGCTGTAATTTGATTTCCGGCTACTTCAAATACAACGTCTGCACCGACTTCATTCGTAAGCAAACGCACTTCTTTTACTACGTCTCTTTTCGCTGCATCAATTGGTATAAAGCCAAGTTCTTTCGCTTTAGTTAAGCGATAAGAACTAATATCTGAGATCATTACTTTTTTTGCTCCTGCTCGTTTCGCAATCATCCCGATCAGCAGTCCAATAGGTCCTGCCCCTAAAATGGCAGCTTGGTCTCCTACTTTCAAGCGCGAGCGTCTTACTGTATGTACGGCAACCGCTACAGGTTCTGCAAGAGCGGCATGCTCGCTAGACAGTTTCTCTGGCAAGAGGTGAAGGCGGTTCACCGGAACAGCCACGTACTGCGCAAAGCCTCCATCTTGATCAATGCCGATTAGTTTTAACTTTTTACAAACGTGAAACTGTCCTTTTACACAGGCTTCGCACGTTCCGCAGCTAAGCGTAGGTTCAACTGCTACGCGGTCACCTAAAGAAAATTCCGTTTCTCCTCGGATCTCCTCTATCACTCCGCTGAATTCATGTCCCATAGTGAGTGGCGCCTGTGCTCTAGGATGTTTTCCAAAATAAATCATCATATCCGTTCCGCAAATTCCAGCATGAGACACCTTTACAAGCGCTTCTCCTTCTTTTATAACCGGTTTCGCTTTTTGCTGCATAACGGCTTTTGTTTCTGAAACGTAGACACCTGCTTTCATTTCTCCATCCCCCTTTGTACACTTGTCGACAAGTTGAAGAGAAAAAATATTTCGAATATTTTATCCCTTTTTTATGCTTCATTCAAAAGTGAAGCTGTTATGCGCGTGTCTTCAAAGTGACGTTTCACTTCATCTTGAATGCGTTCTGTATTTTGAGACTTTAATGCCTTAATCATTTCATGATGCTGCTTAATCAGTGGGAGCACAGCTGCTTTATCATCTCGAAACCTTTTTTCAGTCGTAATTAAAAGAGCAGCTAAAATAATTTCACGGATGCTTTCCCACAATTTTAATATCCGCTTGTGGTCTGCTTCGATAATCACGAGCTCATGAAACCGCAAATCTTGATAAGCAAACTCTACATAGTCATCGTATTTAGCTGCCATCTTCATTTGATCAATGCTTTGCTCCAGCTTTTTAATAAGCGAATCATGGTTGACTTCAGATAAACGTTCTAAGACAAAGTGTTCTAAAAGCAGACGAACATCGTACAGCTCGTTTAAATCCCTAGTTGTTAAACCAATAACAACTGCTCCCATTCGCTGTAAATCAATGAGCCCTTCGTTTGAAAGGATCCGCAGCGCTTCTCTTATAGGAGATCGACTCATTCTAAACTCTGCCGAGAGCTGATTTTCTGATAGTATGGTTCCTTTCTTCAGCTCGCCGCTCATAATTTGAATTCTTAATTTGCTTACCACTTGTTCTCCCAGCGAGGCTCCGCGAAGCCATCTTTCCGGGTAGGTTACCTTTTTAATGTGTCATCACTTCCTTAACCAACTTGTATACAAGTATTCAAGATTTAGTATTTAGTATATAGATAAGAAATCTGACTGTAAACGTTTTCTTTGCGAAATGTATATTTTTACAATTCTTTCTTACACTAAGAACTACTGATAAATAAAAGGTGGGAAGATGGATGAATCAAATTATATTATGGGGAATTCTTGTTATTCCATGGTTTTTACTGCTGCTGCTTGATAAACAGCGGGTTAAACGATTTTTTACTGTAGGGTTGTTTGCTGCATTAATGATGACAATCGCCTATCAAGTAGCGGAAAAAATGCACTGGTGGACGGTTCAAGAAAACGTATTTTTTCTTACCAGCATGGGAGCAACGATTTATTGTCTTCATATTGTGATTACGATCTTTGTTTTTTACCTTACGTATCCCGGGTTTATCTTGTACATAATGGTTAACATTATTTTGGATTTGATTCATGGTTATGTTATAGTTCCTTTTCTCGCTAAAATTGGGCTTTATAATCTGTATGAAATTAGTCATTCTGGACTTTTCCTTGTCATGACTACCGTAGCCATTATCCTTTACTTGTTTCAGCGGCTTCTTGACTTTATATTTGAGGAAATCCCTGCATAAAAAGCCACAGCAAACGCTATGGCTTTTAATCAATAGAAAAATGGAATAACTGTATCTCCGCGAATCGGTTCAATAGCCGCATGAAACTGAATACGCAAACTTTTTGACGTTTCGATGTCAGCGGCATCCATGACGTGAAAATGAATGTGAGGTTCGGATGAATTCCCGGAATTTCCACACCTTCCGAGCAGCGTTCCTTTACGAACCACGTCTCCTTTTTTCACAGAAACCGACCCTTGCTTCAAATGTGCAAGCACACTGTATTCTTTCCCTTCATGTTCAATGATAACGTGATTTCCTAAAGGATTTTTTTTATTCGTGTGTCCAATTTCATTATCTTCTTGGCCATCAGCTGCTGCGATAACGACTCCTTCAAGCGGAGCTACAACCTTTTTTCCATAAGCATAGTAATCTTCGTTTTTCATTCCATCATTTTTATAGCTTTGCTTTCCTTTTCGCACGACTAAATCATATGCATACCTTTGGCTTTCGACTGGATGGTGATAGTTCAACACCTCATGCTTTCCACCCCAATAGACAAACCATTCACTTTGAATCGGCATCGTATATTTGTTTGTACTCCATCTCTCTCTCTCTGAAAATGATTCTATAGGAGCAAGCACAAGTGCTTGTATAATATTATGTTCATCAAACATAACGCTGATGGCTTTTCTCTGCGTAAAATTTATCCAAATAAACTGCTCAATTTGAGGGGTTAAATAAAGATTTGTTTCTAGTCTGTAGAACTGTTCTCCTTGATTAAACAATTTGCTCTGCTCCAAAAATTGCTGAAGGGAAACTTGACGTTTAAATTCTTCGCTTACACAATCATAAAGCTTCTTAAAATCCCCTTCTGCAAATAAAGTTCCAAACTCTTCTCTGATATTCACTTTTCTCTCTGTATCCATCATTGTAATCCACCCTTTTATATGTATTTCAATTTGTTTGAATTATCTATAAGTAATACGTTTTATCTTATAAAAAGGTTTCATTTTCCAATTATTCTATCTCAAAATCTTCTCCTATACCTTATTTACAATTTTCTCAATCCATTTTATACTTATTTTACAAATATTTGAAAGGAGGTGCAGCATGATAAAAATAACGTTAAATAAAAAAATCAAGCTGCGCCGAGTAAGTATTTTTGGCGCTTAAATTTTAAGGAGATTTCACAATGAAAGTAGCATTAGTACGTCATTACAAAGTAAACAAAGGGCTTCCAGAAAACCACCGCTTATCCACCGATGAACTAGTGGCTTGGTTTCAGGAATATGATGAATCAGATATTACGTATGGAGAGACTGATTTAAATAATATTGAATGGAAACGCTGTTTTTCAAGCGATATGCCGCGAGCACACAAAACGGCAAAGCATATTTATAACCAAGAGATCACTCTTCTTCCGGAACTTAGAGAAATACCCATGCCTATTATTCCAGTAAAATTTAAACTTCCTTTTATCCTCTGGGCATTACTGTTTCGCATGTCCGGACTCATCAACAAACAAGCTCGTACAGATATGGCTGAGACTAAGAGAAAAGTAGCAGCAGTGCTAGATCGCGCTATTTCCGAGTCAGAAGACGATTTGCTGATTGTCAGCCACGGAGGCATTATGAAATTTATGCGTAAAGAACTTATAAAACGCGGCTTTAAAGGGCCACGGTTTGATATTGCTGTTAACGGAAAGCTTTATCTTTTTGAAAAGCAAGAGAATGAAACTTATTAGAAAAAGTCGCAGAGACTATTCTCTGCGACTTTTTAATAACCATTTTCTTCAATTGTTAATGCTTCACGCAAAGCGATATCTTTTCGGATATTATGAGCGATTTCACGCGTGATTTCTCCTTTTTCATAAAGTTCTTGCACCGTTTCCCGCTCGGTATGAAACGCTTTATAACATAAATCTCTCGTTGCTTTTTTACGTTTGCCTGAATTATACTCCGTACTCTCTTTTCTAAGTCTTGCCATGGATCTATGGTATTCACTAATGATAGCAAGTGAAATCATTCGATTTTCTTCGTTCATGTTTTCTTTAATGACCTTTATCGCTTCTTCAATCATTTGAATACGTACTTTGTTCACTTTACTTCTTCTGCGCAGGCTTTGTTTTCTTAAAGCCTGCTTATTCGGTGAAAAAATTCGGACTAGTAATAGTAAAACTTTTTTAAACCTCATCCAGCTCACCAATAATTTGTACCTTACACGATTGGTTACAGCCATTTCAAGCTTGTGCGTATGTTCCAAACAAATATACGCTGTCTCACGGTCTATTTTTTCCTCTTTTAATAGCTTTTCCACCAATTTCCCCTTGGCCTGAAGAGCCAGCAATCGAATTTCTTCTTCATACTGTTTGTTTTCAGAGGCTTCTAAAGGATGCGTTTTAACAATGATGTTATTAATCGTTGTATTATACGTTGAAATTAACGAAAGCGCTGCTCCACGATTTTCCTCGGTCATTTCTCTTTTTAACCGCTGAATAGCAGCTTTGTGCACTTTAATGCGTGCTTTAACCTCTTTTGTATTGCGCTCAGGCTTCTTCGGCGCCTTTTCTGTTTTCGCAATAACAGGTAAAAGAATGCTTGCCGCAACTAAGGTTAACAATATAACGCCTGCTGCTAGAAAAATAATCAGAGAGCGTTCCGGGAAATCACTGCCGTTATCAAGCGTATAAGGAATTGAAAACGCTCCGGCTAACGTAACAGCTCCTCGTACACCTGAAACCGTAATAATACCAATAGACCGAGGCTCAGGTTTTAGATGCTTATTGTTTTTGTAATACCAGCCTACTGACCATGATACCATCACCCAAATAAATCGTAGTACAAGCAAAAAGACAGTAATAATCAAAATATAAAGAAGTACTTGTCCATTATTAAAGTTTGGATCTTGAATAATTGCTTTCGCCACTTTTGGTATTTGCAGACCAAGCAGTACAAACACCAAACCATTTAACAAATATAAAATAACCGTCCAAGTACTTTTTGATACTACTTTAAGCTGCTGGTTAGGTGATTCCTCTCGGTCGCGCTCAATCGCATGCACAATGCCACCTGCTACAACTGCCAAGATTCCTGATAAATGAAAATGCTCAGCAATGTAGAAGACAACAAATGGAGTTAGAATTTGTATTAACATATGAATCGTAATATCTTCCATTCCTAAACGTCGAACAAGTACACGCAGTCTGATAATCAGAAAAGCGATAAATGCTCCTACAAACAAACCGCCTAGCGCTACCCAAAGGAACTGAAATGTAGCATCTACGATTGAAAAAACGCCCGTTACGGTAGCAGCTACTGCTACTTGAAACGCTACAAGACCAGAGGCATCATTCATCAGTCCTTCCCCTTCAAGCAAATGCATAATTCGCTTAGGCAGCTTTACTCGGCTCGCCATAGCTCCAACAGCTACTACATCTGTTGGGGACAAAATAGCGGCTAGTGCAAATGCAGCCGGTAACGGAATGGAAGGAATGAGCCAATTGATTAGATATCCCCCTACTGCCACCGTTACAAAAACCAGTCCCAGCGCTAGTAATAAAATAGGTGTACGAAGCTTCCAAAGAGCAGCTCTTGACACGTTTTTCCCATCATTAAATAATAGCGGGGCAATAAATAAAATAAAAAATAATTCAGGCTCCAAATGGACATCTCCGCCAAATGGCAAGATAGCAAGCCCTGCTCCCAAAGCTATTTGAACTAATGGAACAGGAATAAATGGTACAAAATGATTAATGATATTAGATAGACCAATCAAAGCCAATAAGACTAATATCGTCAGAAAAAATTCCATAAAAACAATCGACTCCTACTTCTATTTACATCCTTTTAAAGTTTCACGTTATCTCTTTTCGTTCATTTTATAATGTTTAGTTTACGCTTTTTCTGCCAAAAAATGTTGCAGGTTATTAAAAAGTGCTCTTTCTTTTCGGTAAGTTTATTTCTACGGAGATTAAGGGAACAGTATACATGATATTCTTTATTTACTATATAAATCAGCTCAGCAAACTTTTATAAAGGAGGTGTTCCCTTATCCGTTTCAACGGGGTAAGGAGATAAATTTGGAAACAGTAAATGTCATCTTATTCATCGTATTAATCATATTAACAGCCTTTTTTGTTGCAACGGAATTTGCCGTCATTAGGGTACGGTCGACTAGAATCGACCAGTTAATTGAAGAAGGAAACCGGAACGCTTTAGCAGCAAAAAAAGTAGTATCAAATTTAGATGGTTATCTTTCAGCCACACAGCTGGGCATTACGGTTACCGCATTGGGTCTAGGCTGGATAGGTGAACCTACGGTAGGTCATTTATTAGAGCCGCTTATTGACATGCTTCCTTTTGCTACATCACTTTCGCATGTCATATCTTTTGTTCTTGCTTTTTCGATTGTCACATTTTTAAATGTGGTAGCTGGAGAACTTGCGCCCAAAACGGTGGCGATTCAAAAAGCCGAACAAGTGACGCTGTTATTTTCCCGTCCTCTTATTCTTTTTTCTAAGTTACTTTATCCGTTTATTTGGCTTTTAAACCACTCAGCAAGAGGCGTTGTCGGATTATTCGGCCTGAAGCCAGCTTCTGAAAATGAAGTAGCTCATAGTGAAGAAGAACTTAGAATTATTTTATCTGAAAGCTATGAGAGCGGTGAAATTAATCAATCGGAATTTAAGTTCATGAATAATATCTTTGAATTTGATAATCGTACGGCTAAAGAAATCATGGTGCCTCGTACAGAAATTGTTAGCGTATCAGCAGATGAAACGATAGAAGAATTCTTAAAAATGGCTAGAGTAGAGCAATATACTCGCTATCCAGTAGTTATAGATGGAAACAAAGATCAAGTGGTGGGATTAGTTAATATTAAAGAAATATTAGCGGATTACATAAAAGAAGATGATATCAAACCACGTACCGTGCAAACGTATATGAAACCCATCATTCAAGTCATTGATTCCATCGCCATTTACGACTTATTGCTTAAAATTCAAAGGGACAGAATTCACATGGCCATCTTAATAGACGAGTATGGAGGAACAACGGGGCTTGTAACGGTTGAAGACATTTTAGAAGAAATTGTTGGTGAAATTCGTGATGAATTTGATGATGATGAAATACCGGACGTACACAAAATTAATGAAAATCACTACGTACTAGATGCGAAGGTGTTGATTGAAGAAGTAAATGATTTACTCGGAACAACTATTGAACAAGAAGACGTTGATACCATTGGCGGCTGGATGCTGACCGAAAAGTTTGATCTTGCTAAAGGTGATAGCATCAAAAACGAAGGTTTTTCATTTAAAGTCATTGATATTGAACATCACCATATTAAACGAATCGAAATAACAAAGGAAAAAAGTACGGATCCCAGCTGATTATCCGTACTTTTTTTGATGCTCTTTTTTCATTTGCAAGTACTCTTTATTCTCTCGTACCTCTTTCCATTTTTCCATAAAAATTGATGCCGATTCTGCTTTTTGTTCATCAATTTGCCGTTCGTTACGCTCGCCGTCTTTGTTGTATTTCTTTCCGCCTTTGTAGTTCGCGTAGCGCCTCGATCGCGTGTATCCCATTTGGAGAAATTTCCGGGCCATGTCCATTCCAACAAAATCGCTTTTTTCTTTGTAGGTTAAAAAAAGCTGATAGATGGCGTCGGCGGATTCCTCAGCAATGTCAGGTGTACGAAAACGCCAGTGAGGAAGAATTTCACTTTTATATGGCTCAACAAGGAGAACTCCTTGTTCTCCTTTTCCTACTCTATACTTTTCAGGATGTTTTCTAAAATCGATATGTTCAAAGTCAAGTGAATAATCAAATGCCACGGCTCTTCCCTCCTTTTTGATCTCTACCCTTTACAAATGAATGATAAAACTTTTCTTAAAGAAGTTTTTCACATGCAGGTGAGGGTAATAATAGGTGGATAAGTATGGTTAACTTTTTTCTTCATACTAAAAGAAGTCCGAACTTATTAAATCATGATATGGGAGATTTCGTTATGTCAATAAAGCTACAGCAAAATCGAATAAAAGCTAATTTTTGGATTACTCCTTCTATATACGGAATTATTGCTTTTGTTTTAGCCACTATTAGTACATTTTTAGATCGATATTTGACAGCTCACAAACAGTGGTTAAAGTTAGTTCCTTCCGTGTTTCTAACGGATAAAGAGCTTGCTCATACTATTTTAAGTTCAGTATCAAATTCCTTATTAACGATGACGACAATTACGTTTTCTTCTGTGTTAGTGGTACTGACTACGTTTGTAGGTCAGTTTTCTCCTAGAACGATTCAGAACTTTAATACAGATGCCAAAACTCAGCGCGTGCTTGGCACTTTTATCGGTGGATACGTATACGTGCTTGTACTGCTCATTCAAGTTCGCAGCAACCAAGTCAGCAATACTTTTATTGTTCCTTCATTAGCCATCGTGGTAGCATTCATTTGCTTAGGGATGTTTGTGTTTTTGATTCACCACGTCATCAACTGGATTAAAGTCGGAAATTTAATTTCAAACATTGCCAAAAAAACGATGCTTACCATTGAAGAGAGACGGCTAGAACAACAAAAGCACCCCGAATCAAAGAATGAAATACAGGTTGATTTTGATAGTGAAAACACACTGCAAATTAAAAGTAATAGACAAGGATATATTCAATATATCGAACTCAACCATTTAACAGCACTAGCATCTAAATTAAATGTCATTGTTAAACTCGAAAAAGCACCCGGAGAGTATGTAGAAGCAGACACACCGTTATTAACTGTAATCACTCACAATCAATCGTTAGAACGTGAAAAATTTCTTCATTGCTTGTTTATTACAAATGACCAAGAATCGATCCAAGATGTAAAATTAGGTATTCAAAAACTAAGTGAAATTGCATTAAGAGCTATTTCACCAGCTATTAATGACCCTGAAACAGCTATTAACTGCATTGAACAGCTCACGCAAGTGTTTATCAAACTCGGACAAAGCTATTCTTCCTCTCCTTATTATTGCGATGAAGAAGGACGTATTCGAGTGCTGCTAGAAAAACCTTCTTTTACGGATTATTTGTACAAAGCGTTCTATCAAATTCGCCATTATGGAAAAGAAGATGTTTCCGTGATGTCTGCTGTCATTAAGGCATTAACTGTAATCGCTGAAACAAATCGCTCTGCCATCAAAAACGACGTGTGGGTTTTTTCTTCCTATATCGTAGAAGGACTGCAAAAGGAAGAGTGGCTTAAAATGGACAAAGAGTTTCTTAATCAGCTTCTCAAAAACCTTGCAAAAGCTTGTGAAAAAAAATGCAGATCTATGTTGATAGAATAAAAACCAAAAAAAGCCGCTCATCAACTGAGCGGCTTTTTCTTACGATGTGAGGAACTTCTAATCTATGGGATAACAAACGGGCTAGAGTCGTTTTTCCACTTCCAACGGATCCAACGATATGTATGTTTTTACATGAAGCGCTTTGAATACTTCATCTCCTCCTACTTCAAACCTGTTCTTCTATACATATTGTATCATTCAAGTTCTTTTTCTCTAATGCAAACCAAAACGTTTTATGCTAGTATTTTATGGTACTTGACTGACAAAAGGAGTGAAAACACAGTGCCTAAAACCCTTTTTGGAAAACTTACGCTGTTTTGGATTGGACTATTTTTATTAATTACAGGTCTATTTTTTTATTATAAATATACAAACCAAGGGTTTACAGCTGCAGATTTATTCTTTCGCGCCTCTCCTCCTTTAGCTACTATTGGCTTTCTTTTAAGCGCAGCCGGACTATATGAAGAACGAGGAAAAAACAAGCTAATTCCTCTTGTTGTACTCACCATTAGTTTTATCATGCTCTGCCAAGCAGGCTATCACTTTATCCATATGCATACTCCACCGCCGCGTCCCTGACTTTGTCTCATTCTCATTTATAAAAAAGCTCTCGTTTAGTATATTAAACGAAGAGCTTTATTTTCTATTCAAATAAACGCACAAGCTTTTTTGTATAGGGATGCCTGTTTTTATCAAATAGCTGTGCACGGTCAAATTGATCGATAACCTCGCCTTGCTGCATAACCATCATGCGACTGCTCATAAATTTTACTGCTGCTAAATCATGCGAAATAAAAAGATAAGACAGCTGAAAAGTCTCCTGCAAATCTTTTAATAAATTTAAAATCTTTGCTTGTACCGTAACATCAAGACTCGCTGTTGGTTCGTCTAACAGTACCAGAGACGGACCTACGCTAATGGCACGCGCAATCGCTACACGCTGAAGCTGTCCTCCGCTGAGTTCATGGGGATAATTCAACGCATATTCTGCGTTAATTCCGACTTTTTCTAACAAATAAAAAGCGATTTCTTTTTCATTTCTGCTCACATGAGATAAAAATGAAGGAACGGTTCGCTGCTGCCGCAAAGGCTCGAGCAAAGAATCGATGATTTTTACTTTTGGATTAAAAGAAGCCGCGGGGTTTTGAAATACCACTTGCATGCCTAGACGAGCTTGCTGCAGTTTTTTCCCTTTTAACCGGTGAAGAGGTTTCTCTGCAAACCATACTTCTCCCTGCTGAGTCTCTGTTAACCTTAGCACGCTTTTTACAAGCGTACTTTTTCCGCTTCCACTTTCTCCGACAATCCCTACACATTCCCCTTTATCGATATGCAGGGAAACATTATTTAGCGCTTTAACGTCTTTATACTGTTTCACAAGCTGCGTGACGCGTAATATATTTTTTTCTTTCATATCTCACTCCTATATCAACACTTTTTTCTGCGTATCTAACAATCGATCAGGCGTTTTCCGTAAAGAAGGAATGGCGTTAAACAGTTTTTTTGTGTAAAAATGACGCGGAGTGTGAAGCAGAGATTCGATACTGTTTTCTTCCACGATTTCTCCTGCTAGCATAATGGCTGCCCGGTCCGCATATTTCCGCACATGACGCAAATCATGAGTAATAAACAGAATGGCACAGCCAGCTTCTTCTTTCAGCTTATACAGCAGCTGAAGAACTTCAGCTGCTGCCACGCTATCTAAAGCCGTAGTTGGTTCATCTGCGATAATCAAGGCAGGCTTCATCACCAGCGCTAAAGCAATCGCTGCTCGCTGAAGCTGTCCTCCGCTCAGCTGAGAAGCATAGCTTTTATATACGCGTTCATTAGGTAAATTCACAGCTTTTAAAGCCTGAAAAATGGCGGCTTTCCTGTCTTTTTTAGACAGCTTACTATGTGTACGAATCGTTTCATCAAACTGCTTTCCAATTGTTAAAAAAGGAGTAAAAGCACTTCGATAGTCTTGAAAGATATACGAAATATCTTTTCCAAGGATAGGCGCCTCTCCTTTCTGCTTAAAGATAATAGATCCTCCTTTAAGCGTTACACCTGAAGGCAGCAGTCCTCCTATCGAAGCAGCAGTGATACTTTTACCGCTTCCGCTTTCTCCAACAAGCGCCATCCACTGTCCTTGCTCGATTATAAAAGAAACGTCTTTTACGATTTGTTTTGTTTTATTATAAATGGCTAAATGCTTTACTTCTAAAACGATGACGGCCACCTCTTTTATCGATTAACTTGATATTTCCCTCGAATATATTCACCTAAAGCTGTAAACGTCAGCACAAATAAAATAATGGCCACACCTGGTATCAACATTAACTGCGGAGCATTGTAAAAGTAGGCCCTGCCTTCATTTAGCATCGTTCCCCATTCCGGAGTAGGCGGCTGAGTCCCTAGTCCAATATAGGATAATGAAGCCATCATTAAAATAATTTTCCCTATATCCAGCGTAGCAAGAACAAGAATATGTCCTCCCACATGAGGAAGAAAGTGGCGCAGGATTAAAGGTAGTGTTCCCACTCCGTTTAATTTAGCAACCAGCACATATTCTTTTGACTTTTCTTGAAGCACAATACTGCGCACTACCCTTGCATAACCAACCCACTTTACAATAACCATCGCAGCAATTAAGTTCAATAATCCAGGCCCTAACAGTCCGCTTAAGACGATGGCTGCAATATAGTCAGGAAAAGCTAAAAAAGCGTCTACAATTCTCATTAAAAAGCGGTCTATTTTTCCTCCAATATACGCTGAAACTAAGCCAACAGGTACTCCAATCAAAAGAGAAAGAGCTAAGACAAGAAAACTAGTCCCAATTGTGGTCTGAGCTCCAGCTACGATTCGTGAAAGGAGATCTCTGCCTAAGTGATCAGTTCCTAACCAGTGATCACCGGTGGATTTTTGAAGCCGGTCTTGCATATTGACTTGTGTGGGATCCATCGGTGTTAGCTGACTTCCAAACAGACAAAATAAAATAAGCACAATACCAAAAACGCTTATCACTACAAAAGGAAGCTGCGGCTTTTTCACGTTTTATCCCCTCCCTTTACATAGAGCTGGGGATTTACATATTTGTAGCTCAAATCCACAAGTGAATTAATTAACACAACAAACAAGCCCATCCACAAAATATACCCTTGAATCACAGGATAATCACGATTCATAATCGCATCAATAACTAATTTTCCAATGCCAGGATAAGCAAAAAGCACTTCAATAATGACCGTTCCTCCAAGCAAACTGCCTAAGCTCGTCCCTAAAATGGTAAGGATGGGCGTTAAGCTATACCGGAACGCGTGAAAAATAAAAATGCGGCTTTCACTTATTCCTCTTGCTCGAGCAGATCGTACAAAATCTTGTTTCAATCCTTCTAGCAGACTAGCTCTAATCATTCGCATATACACAGCGGACATGGCAAAACCAAGTGTTAAAGAAGGCAGCACAAGATGGGCTGCTGTGCCTGTACCCATTGAAGGAAGCCATTGAAGACGTACAGAGAACAGCTGTATAAACAAAAGACCGAGCCAAAAGCTTGGAATAGACGCTCCAATTAAAGAAATACTTCTGCTGAGATAATCAATCCACTTATTTGGATATAGTGCTGACAGCGTTCCGAGTGGCACAGCTATTAACAGCATCACAACCAAAGATGCAACCGTCAAGCGCAGCGTAGCCGGAAACTTCTCTACCAATTCATCAATGACGGGCTCTTTTGTCATATACGAAGATCCTAAATCAAACTGAAAAAAACGCGTCAGCCATTTTCCATATTGAATATATACAGGTTCGTTAAACCCTAGCTCTGTTCTCAAACTATTTATTTGTTCCTCAGACACTGCCACGTCATCTACGCGAAGCATTTGCTTAACCGGATCTCCTGGAGCTAGCTTCATTAAAACAAAGCTGAGAAACGATAGTATAACTAAAAAGATGAGTAATTCTATTATTCTTTTACCAATTAATTTCATATCTACTTCACATCTAAATCCTTTGTTATCACATAGTATTCACTTTTGGCTGTAACCCAATTTTTCACATTGTCTCTATAGGCTACAAAATTGTTCGGGTGAACAATCGAAGAATGCAGCGTTTCCTTTTCTGCTATTTCTCCGGCTTGTCTTGCTAACTTATTGCGCTGTTTTTGATCAACGGTTTTATTAAGCTCATCAATAATGGAAGCTAATGCTGGTTCATGAAAATGTCCAACATTAAATGCCCCTCCCTCCGTATAAAGAGCATTAAAGAAATATCCTGCATCTCCTCGCGGCGCGGTTACTAGGCTGTATGTAACGATTCCCCAATCATCTTTTGTTGTCATATACTCATCCATATTTTCCACTTGTTGAATGTTTATTTTTACACCAATCTTTTTGGCTTCTGACTGAAGCATTTGTGACATTAAAGGCAGTTCTGGACGATAAGGGTATGTAACAAGCTTAAAAGAAAGTTGTTTTCCATTTTTTATTGCTTTTCCATCCTTGAGTATATAACCGGCTTTTTCTAAATGTTTTTGAGCCTCACTTGGTCCGTAGGTTTTCGTTTTTTGATCGTTCGAAAAATCCAAACTATCTAAAAATGGACCTGCTGCTGGTGAACCTTGACCTGCGAGCGCTGTGTTGACAACATCCGTGGGATTTAATAATACATCAAACGCTTTTCTCACATTTTTATCTTTAAACGCTTCTTGCCTTGAATTATAGAAAAGCATTTGATTTCTGAGGCTCGGCTGTATATCTACTACAATAGATGAATCTTGTTTTAAAGTATTTAAGCTTTCAATTGCCGGACGATATACAATATCAGCTTCACCTGATTGTAAAGCAGACGTGCGTGCATTTTCATCATCATTAAATGTTAACACAACTTCATCCAATTTTGGTTCCCCGTCCCAGTATTCTTTATATTTTTTTACTTTCATTTCACTATCCGGTTTAAACGAAGCTACTTTAAATGGTCCCGTTCCCACTGGTTTACTTTTTATATCTGAAGTATCTACATCAATAATTGCCGTGTTTGGATGAACAAGTTCAGAAGGCAGCGTAGCAAGCGGCTCTGTTGTTGTAATGGTCAAGATTTGGCCACTGGCTTTCATTTCTTTAATTTTAAGTGCACTTTTCATTGCTTCACTTTCTTTTATCGTTCTTTCTAACGAATGTTTCACGGCTTCAGCATTCAAATCCTTGCCATTTTGAAACGTAATTCCGTCTCTAATCTCAAATATCCAGGTCGTCCCATTATCTTCTGTTTTCCATTTCTTTGCGAGCCACGGTTCAATCTGTAATTGCTCATTCACTTTGACTAGCGTCTCAGCAATTCCCGCTCTTACAGTTGTATAATTTAGCTGCGGATCGAGCGTGTCGCTTGGAAAATTTGATACAAAAGTAAGTGATTTCTTTCCACTCTTTTGTTCGGTACTCGCGGAGTTATCCGAACATGCAGCCAGCAGACCTATCGTAACAAGCATTGAGCATAGCAGACTTATCTTTTTTCTCATATAAACCCTTCCTTTATTAAAAACTAACCTTCTTTTATGTACTGACTCTAAATATAATCCTCCTTTAAATCGTAACGATTATTATTATCATAAAAAGTTTAATTTGTTTACCTTACTTTGTCAACAAAGGTTTTTAAAGGATACAGGTGCTCTAGCACCTGCTTTCACTCGTTGTGATGATTGAATTTATTGATAACGTATACAAATGAGCATAAAAAAACAAAGCCTTCTCGAGGCTTTGTTTATGCAGGGTATTTTTTTCTTTTATATTTCCACATCATATATCGATAACGAATCGTGCAGCCTATACAATATCCCATCAGCGCTACACCCGCAGCAAGAATCACCATTATACTAAATACATAGCCAACAAACGTATAACTAAGTAAAAATGAAATGAAAGCAATCCCAATGCATATCGTTGCAATCCATTGATTAAAAAGCTGCTGATCACGGTCTTCCATCTGATACGAAGAAATAGGTTTCTTGAGAAGCTTTTTACCTGCCATAATTACAGGATTACGCTTTGTTACAAGTGTGACTACTTCAACGAGAAAAGGCAAAAGTAAAAGCCACTTTGCCGCAAGTAAAGCGAGCAAAACCGTTATAACGATAAAGAGTTGATTAAGCTGAACTAATGGTTTGGGAATGCTCATGGAACTCCTCCTTCTTAAAACCTATTATACAAATTGGTTTACTAATTTAAAAGAAAAAGCACTCCAAATGAGCGATAAGACTCATATAAAAAAGTTACATAATTTCACTAACGTACTTTAAGATCAGTATCGTAAATAAAATCAAGACAACGTATCGTAAAGAACGGATTCGACGTTGAAGAAGACGTTTTACATGCCTTTTATTACGCATATGGGTTCTTCCTTTCGTATATTGAATTGTCTTTAGACACACTTATATCATACTTTTTCGGAAAACACCAACGTCAGAAAAAATTGCCAAGAACCACAGCTTTATGCGCTTAAAAAGCCTTTTCCAATTACGTCTCGTACATCGTGTACAATCACAAATGCTTCATCATCAATTTTTTTAATTAACTTTTTAAGTTTAAGAAGCTCTTGTTTATTAATGACAACGTACAAAATTTCTTTTGATTCTTTTGTATAGTTCCCTCGACCGTTTAGAATCGTTACCCCGCGATCAAGCTGTTCATTGATTTGATCCGCTACTTCGTTTTTATTGCTTGAAATAACGGTAACGGCCTTTTTGGCATCAAATCCTTCAATAACGAAGTCAATTACTTTTGTTGTAATGTAAAGCATGACGATCGTAAATAGTAACTTTTCGATTCCAATAATAAAATAAGAAGCCAATACCACTAGTAAATCAAAAATTAAAAGTGCATGACTGACTTTCCAGTTTAAAAACTTATTTAGAATTCGAGCAATAATGGCTGACCCTGCTGTTGTTCCACCAACTCGCAAAATCATCCCAATTCCAACGCCTAGCAGTACACCGGCAAAAACCATGCCAATGAGCTCTTCGCGAAGATGAAGACCCCAGCCTTCAGTTACGTGAAGAAAAATAGATGTAGTGATAATCGTAATCATTGTATAGACGATGGTTTTTTTCTCTAAAAATTTATACCCTACGATAAGCAAGATACCGTTTAGAATAAAGTTAGTGACGCCTGTTGAAAGATGCGTTGTATAATATAAAATAATGGATATACCCGTAACGCCGCCTTCACCCAGTCCTATTGGAATGACGAACATGTTAACTGCAAGTGAAAATACAAACGAACCTATTAATAAAAAGATGACATCTTTTACTGTTTTACTCATCGATTAAACCCTCCTCGGCATAAAAATTCACATAAAAAAGCCCCTTCTCCAAAAGAGAAGAGACGCTTATGTTTAGTTTTTATATTACGTATTCTTAAATTGCCATGTATGACTATAATATGTTCACATACGTTTGTCAAACGGAAAGTTTATGCATTATGTGTAACCAAGGCTATGAGTCATTTATCTTTTATGTATACTAGGAATGTTTTAATTTATTTAAGCAAAGACGGATGCAGGAATTAGTCGACTCAATTAATTCTTTATCGCCTTTTTTCAATCGAATTTCTAACGCGCGTTGAAAATAGTGATGTGCTCTGGAAACAACCCGCTGATCAAGTAAACATTTTCCATAATGCTGATAGACAAAGTCTTCATATATGTGAAGGTCTTCATCTGCTTTTAATTGTTCAATGAGTAGCTGAAACGTTTCATTCGCCTTATCCCACTGTTCTTGCCAGTGATATGTATGTCCAAGTCGGATCGTATTCAAAAATTCACCTATTGTATCAGCATGTCGGTCATATAGATAAATGGCCAGCTGCAAGTGTCTTTCACTGCTCGTTAATTCTCCAAGTATGCGCTCATATACACCAATATGTCCATATGTTTTAGCAGCGGCACACTCATCCTCTTCTTCAAGAGCTCGTTTCTTTAAATAGATGATTCCCTGCTTCATTTGGTGTGGGTTAACCGGAACTTCTCGAAGCTGTTCATTAAATCGATAACTCATATTAAACGGAAGATCTCTGATGTTCATGCACGCTCCTTTCATGTGGCACATCAGCAAACATACTTTCATGACCGCTTGCTTATGGTCCATTGGATGTAGGATTCTTTCCATTTTGATACGTTTACGCGATTTACAGGAAAGCTCAGCAAAAGTGCTGAGCTGTTGGTTCTTATTATTTTACTTATATATCCATTTTATCACAAAAAATACTACCGTAAAGATGATCAGGCAGTCTTCATATAAAAAAATGGTTTTTTATCAATAAAAATGGTTTTATGCTCTTGAAAGCCTATACGCTGATACAATTTTTTGGCTTCTATGTTATCGTATTCAACGTTTAACGATAAAAACATCTTACGCTTTTTGGCTTCTTGCTTGGCTACATTTAAAAGAGCCGTTCCTATCCCTTTTCCGCGGTAATCTTCGTCTACACATAGAGAATCAATATAATAATCTCCATGTTCAGTTTCTATATCAATTTCCCACGCTGGATTATTAAGTTTCGCACGCACAAAACGCTTAACTGGTTCATAAAGCGTTTGTAACATACTTCCTTCGTAGCAAAGCATAAGTCCAACTACCTTCTCATCGACTTCTGCGACTGTAATATGATGATAGCTATAGCGATTCTTCTCAGACAGAATAAACGCTTTAAGTCTTAAAAGCGCTTCTTCATTCGTTGTAGCCGCCGTATGAGAGCGTGCAATACTCCCAAGCATGTCATAAAGTAATTCCGTTACAGCAGAAGCATCTTCTTTTCTTGCTTTCCTTATTTTCACGATTTTCAAACTCCCTTTATTCTCTTCGCTTGCGTTATTTGTAGCAAAACTTCTTACCTATCTACTTTAACACGAAAAAGAAAAGAAAGAAAAAAATTAACTCCTAATCTTCCTTTCATTGTATAATTAATGTATATTTTCAAATGAATGGATGATGACTATGAAAAAACACCGTCAGCAGAAAGATACTACGGTAAGTGGATGGGGATTTTTAGCAGAAATTCTTTTACAAGTGCCTCAGCTGCTCATATGGCCCCTGCGTCTTCTTATACGGATTGGTCGCTCTTTGTTAGATGGTATTTAGCCACTCCTATACAAATACTTACTTAACTCAAAAAAAAAGAAATTCAGCAGTTACTGAATTTCTTTATTAGTTTTTTGCTTTTTTGTATCCTGCTTCTTGTGCATCTTTTTCAGTACAGAACCAAATGACGTTGTTCATTGTTTGATTGTAGTGTGCCCCTGTTGGCACGTGATAAATTTTAGAGTTTTGATTTCCTTTTATTTTACCTTCGCAGCTTGTGGCAGATTGAGTATCTTTTTGATTAGAAGAGGACTGATTTTTTACAGCATCCGTATTATATCCTTTTTCTTGGGCATAGTTTTCAATACTCCAGATGCCTTTTTCGCTTTTTCGAGCCTGCTCCTGTATTTTCTTAAATTCGTCTACGTACTTTGTGTTAGGAGGAAATACCGCTACGCGGGCTAGCCCTTTTGCTAGCAGCTCTTCATTGTATAGCTCATTGTCTATCCATATATACGCAAGTAACCGTCCATATTGATCACGTTCTTGCACATCAAATTCAAGAGTGATCTCCTTCCCTTCTAGCCTTTTTTTCGTGTAAGCAGATGCTTCTGGACCAAAGGGCTGTACGCCTAGTTTGGGATGCTTTGTTTCTGGGGTATCGACAAGAAGTAGTCGTACGCGATCCGTCTTTCCGTTCAGCATTTTTACTTTAAGCGTATCGCCATCCACCACTCTTTCTACCGTAGCTGCCTCACCTACTACGTCTTCACGACTTGCTTTAGAAGGACTATGGTCTTCTTCTTGATCTGATGAACCTTCTACTTGAACTTCTTGTTTTGTATCCGTAGAAGGTGTGCTTGAATGACTTGCCTGCTCATCACTGCATCCAGTAAGAAGCAGCATAAACATCGCGATCATGATGTAAATAATTGCTTTTATTTCTTTCAAAACCCGGGTCCTCCTTTAACACATTCCCTATCTACTATATAAAAGTAAAATGATTTTATAAATAGTGTAAATCACCTAAAAACAAAAACTCGTGAAAATACCTTTCACGAGTTTTTCGCGCAGCCTGTTTTAAAGTCATTATTTTAAATAGCATCTATTTTATTTTTATTTCACGAACACATTTTTCGTTTTTGTGTATCCAGATTTTTAATCATGAGGATATTTTACACTACAAATACATTTATCGTCTACCGGCTTATAAGAATAAGGAATAGCCGCACAAATAGAATAAGTGTGAATATTTCAATATCATAACTGACTGCCATGATGACTATTTTTTTGTAACATAAATAAGAGCCCTTACTAACAATAGCTAATAGGACTCTTCAAACCTTTGTTTTTACGATCGAATTTTTTGTTTGCGCATCCACTGGGTAGCGACCCACTTTTCTCCTTTTATAACAGGAGCTCCTCCGTGGAGAGTACGGTCATTAAGTTCAGCATCACTATAAAAATATTCAAAGTACACGGCCATTCCCTTTGTGGGAGATACGGAAAGACCCAGCTTAGGAAAATAAGTTTCTCCTCCTTCTTCCACATCATTTAAGTACATAACCAATGTACTAATACGGTTATTTTTAGATGCTTTACTTGCAGAAGTGAAATAGTCGTGATGCGCTTTGTATTCTTGATCAGGCAAGTATTTTAAAACTTGAAGGCCTTCAGCATATTCAATAGACGGTCCCATTATCTTAGAAAGTCTCTTTTCAATTTGATGTACAAGCTCGTTTTCACTTTCTTCAAAAAACATGCCGCTGCTCGTTCGAATACTGTTTACTTCACGTTCAGCTCCAATTTTTGATCGTTGCATTTTATCTTTGGATAGCTGTATAAGTTCGTCACATTCTTCGGTACTTAGGACATTTCCTAAAACTAGAACAAGAGGCTCTTCAAATCGAGCAACAATATTGATCTCTCTGTCTTCTAATTTAATTTTATTCCCTGAATGGCTAAAAATCGTTTGTTCTTTCGTTAGTAAAGATGTATTAGTTGTAATCATCTTTTATCGGCTCCTCAAAATAGCTATTTTCCAATTCTTCACTCTATTATATGTAAACGCTTACTAATAAGAATTATATCATGTATACGAAGTAAATTCTGCTAGCAAAGGAAATAAATAAAAAGAAGCCCGTTATATAACGGAGCTCCTTCATTTTTTCTTATAGATTTCACTTATATTTTAAACACTTTATAAAGCAGCCTAAAAAAATTCTTTTAATCTAAAGCATACGTGCCAAAGGCCGCCTAAAATCATCGGTACGCAAGTTCTTTTTTACTTAAATTCAGCGTTTGTGCTGTAGAAGCATGAATTTCGTTAAAAAGCGCTGGATTTTCTACCAGTGACAAGCCGTAAGAAGGAATCATTTCTTTTATTTTTGGTTCCCAGTTCTTCATATGCTGCGGGAAACATTTTTCTAACACTTCAAGCATAACATGAACGGCAGTCGAAGCGCCTGGCGAGGCCCCGAGCAATGCAGCAACGGAACCATCCGCTGAACTCACAACTTCTGTACCGAATTGAAGAGTTCCTTTACCTCCGGCTTCCGTATCTTTGATTACCTGTACACGCTGACCCGCTACGACGATATCCCAGTCTTCGCTTTTTGCGTTTGGAATAAATTCGCGAAGTTCTTCCATACGCTTTTCATTTGACAATAGCACCTGTTGAATTAAGTATTTCGTTAAGCCCATCTCTTTGACGCCTGCTGCTAACATCGTTAAGATATTATTCGGTTTTACAGAATTGATTAAATCCAAATTTGAACCCGTTTTTAAGAACTTTGGTGAAAATCCGGCAAAAGGTCCAAACAGCAGTGTTTTGTTGCGGTCGATATAGCGTGTATCAAGATGTGGAACCGACATCGGCGGAGCGCCAACCTTTGCTTTTCCGTACACTTTCCCGTGATGCTGCGCTACAACTTCGGGATTATTGCATACCATAAATAACCCGCTTACCGGGAACCCTCCAATATGTTTGGACTCAGGAATACCCGTTTTTTGGAGTAAAGACAGACTTCCGCCTCCTCCTCCGATAAAAACAAAGTTCGCCGTGTGATATTCCTGTTTGCCGCTATGAATATCATGTACTTTTACTTCCCACGAGCCGTCTGCGGTACGTGTCAGATTTTCAACGCTGTGGTTATAGTTTATTTCTACGCTTTTACTTTTTAAATGTGTAAACAACATACGAGTTAAAGCTCCAAAGTTCACGTCCGTTCCTGAGTCAATTTTGGTTGCCGCAATTGCTTCAGTCGATGTACGGCCTTTCATAACAAGCGGCATCCATTCTTTTAACTTTTCAGGACGATCCGAATACTCCATCCCTTGAAACAACGGATTATTTGATAGCGCTTCAAAACGTTTTTTCAAAAAGGATACGTTCTTTTCTCCTTGTACGAAACTCATATGAGGGATTGGCATAATAAACTCTTGCGGATGATGAATTAAATTACTGCTTACAAGGTACGACCAAAACTGTCTTGAAAGCTGAAACTGTTCATTAATTCGCACTGCTTTCGTAATATCTATAGATCCGTCAGCTTGTTCAGATGTATAGTTCAACTCGCACAGGGCAGCATGCCCAGTCCCTGCATTATTCCATTCATTGGAGCTTTCTTCTCCTGCATCTGCGAGTTTTTCAAATACTTTGATTTCCCATTCCGGCACTAACTCTTTTAGTAAAGATCCCAGCGTTGCGCTCATCACTCCGGCCCCAATTAAGATAACGTCTGTTTTTTTATATACATTGCTCATCACAATCTTCCTTATCTTTTATATTTTAAAAAAGCACCTTTTAGCAACACGCCTGTTCTACCTGACTCTCTATAAATTGAGTATGTCTGACAAGTTGTCTGTCTTACATAATGGGAGTTTTTATACATACCCTTTCACCTTGTCCTTTTTTAACATGCTCAATATCACTTCAGCGGTTTCTTCAACTGCTTTACCTGAGACATTAACAATAGGACAACCAATGCGCTTCATAATTTTCTCAGCATAGTCCAGCTCTTCAAGGATTCGATCTACATTGGCATAATTGGCTTGAGACGCTAAACCTAAATTTTTTAATCGTTCTTTTCGGATTTCATTGAGCTTATCCGGTGTAATAACTAAACCAATACATTTATTTTTTGGAATAGTAAAAAGTTCATCAGGAGGCGTCACTTCTGGAACTAACGGTATATTCGCTACTTTAAGACTTTTATGAGCTAAATACATAGAAAGTGGCGTCTTAGATGTTCTCGAAACACCAATCAACACTAGATCAGCTCGCTTGATGCCTCTGAAGTCTTGTCCATCATCATATTTAACAGCGAATTCAACTGCTTCTACTCTTCGAAAATAGTTATCGTCTAATTTTCTTGTTAATCTCGGTTGAAGATTAGCTTCTTTATTAAAGGTTTGGCTAAAGGCACTCATAAGAGGGGTCATCAAATCAATGGCTACAATTCCTTCTTCTTGTGCCGTTTGGTCAAGATACTGTTTTAAAGGTGGGATGACGATAGTATACGCAATGATGGCTTCGTTACACCTTGCTTCGGCAATGATATTATCAATATTTTCCTCATTTTCTACGTAAGAAGTATTTTGAATTTCAATATCTTCTCCACTAAATTGAGTTAAAACTGCTTTTACCATCAGCTCAGCCGTTTCACCTACTGAGTCGGAAACTATATAGACAATTTTTCTTTTATTCACATTAAATCTTCCTATTCTTTGATTTTGATAGTTTAATAACGCTAATATTTTTATTTAGCAGCTTACAAGATACACAATTTAATAGTAATGAATAGATAAATATGCTGGTCACTGTGATTATAAACACTTTAACAAAACAATTAAATTAAGGATTTATGTCATACTAATTATGAAATAAATATAAATATGTTATACTATTTTCATTAAATGTTATATTAGCATTAAATATACGGAGATACAATCCCTTTTCTGCGCATTTTATAAAAAGTTTGAAGAAAGAAAAAGTTTAGATTTTAAAATGTTTTATGCTTTGGCATGGTGGGACTCATCAGGGCTGAGAGGTGTTTTGCAGGGATAGTTACGAGGATAGTTATATAATTATGTTGTTTATAACATAATTTTTAAGTTATAGAAGATTTATTCTTAGCTATTCTTTTTAGCTAAGAGTGCTATAACTAAAAATAATGAACGGTTTACTTTTCATCTTATGTATACTAAAAACATCGCCTAACAGACGATGTTTTGAAGAGCTGGTTATAATGCATTGTCGTGAAATAGATTCATTTCTATAAAACGGGATTACTTCTAGTAGATTTTTGTAATAAAAATTTAGAAAGATAATGAGATACGCCGTTTTCGTCACAGTTAAATTCCGTTATGTCATCGACAATTTCTTTAATATGATCCGGCGCGTTTTTCATAGCTACAGCGTAGCTGGCAAACTGAAACATTGGTAAATCATTGTTGCTGTCGCCAATTGCTAGAATGTCTTGCTCGGGCAAATTAAAATGTTTTAGCATTTGCTGAATTCCCGTTGCTTTATTTACGTTTGCCACCATCACTTCGACATTGTGTTTAGATGAAGTAGAAGTTGTAAAGTCTGTTTCTTGCTTGAGTTTTTCAAGCTCTTCTTTCCATTTATCGATATGCTCGTGCGTTCTTGCAAAGAAATAGAACTTTGAAAATTCACTTCCTTCTACGGAATCTTTCCAGTCAATTTCTTCTTTAATTGCTTGTTTACGAGAAAGCCATTCGTTAATTTCCACACTGTCTGGCTTTGGCTCTTTAATTTCATTTTCAACATACGGCTGATCTTGTTTTAACGTCACGCGAGGTGTGCCATACGGGAAAAGCTCGTAGTATACCTTGTTCGCTCTTGCTTTTTCAATAATAGTTTCCACCAATTGAAGTGAAAGCGAATGCTGAAAGACTGATTCTTTTCCTACGTATCCTGCCATACCATTTGATGTGATAAATCCATCTACTTGAAAGCCTTCAGGAACTAACTCTTCTATTTCATCAAACGCTCTTCCCGTAGCAATAAAAACAAAAATTCCCTGTTTGCGTAGTTCGTCAACGGTTTCTTTTGTTTGAATACTTACTTTGTTGGAGCGATTTAATATCGTACCGTCCATATCTAAAAAAATTGCTTTAGGTTTTAACAACATATTTATTCCCCCTATTTGTAAAAAGAGTGTACTTGGCAAGTATAAACTTTTCCATTTTCAAACTCAATGAATGTACTTTGCTTTTCTCTTTTATAAAGCTACTATAATACTCTCCTTACATCTAAAATTGTACAAGCGCTATAAAGAAAGAATTTTATATTTGCAATAAGCCTTTATATACTAATAGCTGGTTAGGCTAATTTGATATAAAACAGCATTCACAAAAACGAATTTTCCTTTTAGCCTTTAGAGTATCGTTCAAAAAAGATATAATAAGAGTGTTACAGATTAAATACATACAGAGGAGGTCAACATGAACGAACCATCCAATTTTTCTCCTTACCTTATTAAACAAATCAGCGATGCAATCGATGACAATATCAAAGCAAAGTGCATAGACTTTTTATATGATTCTCATTCGTTTTTTTCGAATGAAAAAGATTTTATAGAAGACTACATTTTAAATATATTGCAAGATACGTTTGTTTTAGAGAATAAATTAATAAATCCTAAGGAAATACGAAACCCAGCCTACAAAAGAAGACAATCAAATAAGAAAAACTGGCTGCAAACATTAAAAAAAGATATTAAAGCAGAAAAGCCTAATCCTATTTTTGAAGACATTGAATTAGCCAAAAAAGTGATGGATAAAAAAGTGGATACCGAACACTTAAAAAAGCTGTTTGGCGTGGAAAAACCTGAAGATATTTTAAAGATAAAGTTAAAAGAAGTAGAGGCATGGGCTAAAAGCAAAAAAACAAACATTACCGATTTTCCTTATTTAGATTCAAAAATGAATTATCAAATAGAGAAAGCATTTCACACGGACTTTACTTTTTTAATTGCGGAAATCATCTTAGAAAAATACAATGGAAATTTAAGCAACTGGATTGATAAACGATTAAATTCGTGGGTAGAGGCGCCTATCTTCTCAAACGAAAGTCATTCTCTTAAAACCAATATGGAAGTTAAAACAAACTCCCAAGAAGTCGTTTTATATAATGACTATAAAGTTGATGAAGAATATTTCATTCGCACCATTATCCCTGTGAATGATAATCAAACGGTTCTTTCCAAACGAAATATGGTTTTAGACCCAAAAGATTCCCAAATTATCCAGTTTGCTCTTTCACAGCGCGACGAGATGTTTTATAAAGAAAAAACGGTGACTCTTGATTTAGCGGATATCGTGAAAGAAATTTATAATTCAAAAGGTGTAAAAAACTATGAAGCCGTTGAAGCCCGTATTATGAAAATTGCCAGGTATCACGTAGAAGGTGTAGCAAAGAAGAAAAATTCCAGAGATACAAAATTTGCGATCAACTTCTTTCAAAAGGCTGTTATTGAAACCGATGAAGTAACGGGCAGACGATATGCAACGATTGTATTTAGCGATGATACGCATCAAGGCTTTTTAAATCAGCAGTTTGTACAAATTTACAGTGACGTTATTAAAAAGTTTAAAGATAACTCGCTGTCTTCTTTACTGCTTTATGCATTTCAAAAAGAGCGTTTAGACTGTTATTTACAAGAAAAGTCTTACACTCATTTTTACCCGTATCAATATTTTGCTTCAAAAGTTCGTTTTCGTTCAAAGAAAATTGATGTAAACCTAAAATTAATTAATGAATCTCTAGCAGAATTTGTTAGCAATCAAGTACTGATCCAAAGTTATCAGCAAAAACTTCAAGGATTTGAAATCTCTTTTATTCCTCTTCAAAATTATGAAATTCAAGACTATTTTGGAGGAGAACATAGAGAAACATTGGAAGGGTAAATCATTCCCTTCCTTTTTTATTTGACATTTTGCCATTTTCGTCTTTTTGATACAAAATCTCCCTCTATTTTCATTTCATAGTTTGGAAGTTTTGTCATTTTTAACGTACTACACAAAAGCTTTTGCCGTTTTTGACGTACTCCTCCGCTACTTTTGCCGTTTTCTGCGTACTAATTACTGTCTTTTGCTGTTTTTGACGTACTACTTTGCTTCTTTTGCTGTTTTTGACGTACTAAATTCATTTTATTTACCCGTCATCACTTATTAAGTGTTAATTATTCTCTTTTTTTCGTAAAACAATCCTACCTTTTGCCGTTTTTGACGTACTCCTTCACTACTTTTGCCGTTTTTGACGTACTCCTTCACTACTTTTGCCGTTTTCTGCGTACTAAACATTGCTTTTCCCTTTGTTATGTCATTTTCAAACCCCATTTTTTATTTTTTTCGCAGCATATATAAAGCTTTTGCCATTTTTGACGTACCAAACGATAACTTTTGCTGTTTTTAGCGTACTACCAGGTCGTTTTTGACGTTTTTCACGTACTAAAAATAGCTTTTGCCATTTTTGACGTACTATTGAAATTCATTGTGTTATTTACAGCGATCAGAGAAGTGATTTTTTTCCCTTTTTTTAGGTGAATCGAGATCACTTTTGCTATTTTTGGCGTACCACTCTTCACTTTTGCTATTTTCGGCGTACTATATTGAGCCTTTTGCCGTTTTTTACGTACTAAAACGCATAAAGTTTTTTTTGATTTTTACTGATCGTAACAAACACTGTTCTACCGGCGCTTGCTTGCTTTTGCCGTTTTTGTCGTACTAAAAAACCTATACGCTGAATCCCTTGCTATGACAGCATTCTTTGAACCTTTTGCCGTTTTTCGCGTACTACTCGTTCGTTTGCGATTCTGTTTCTTATTGATATAATTTTCACAAGGTATTCTTTGTTATTTTACCCTAATAAATTATTGTTGATATGAAATAGATTGGAGGGATTCTCATGATAAAAAAAGAATTTGCGAAAATTGGAAAACAAATTATTCGCCAATTGTCTAGCACCGTAGAAAAATATAAAGATATTGAAGATCACATGGACCTAGACGCTCATGGGAACCCTACAATCAAGACAGTGGCAGAACATCACCGTTTATCTAAATCTCAAATTTCACAATTAATTTTTTATCACTTCCTTCACGTTGATGAAAGAGGTATTATTTGTGATGTTTCTGAAAAAGAGATTGCAGCCGCTTTGAATTGTACAGTTCGAACAGTTCGCAACAACAATGTAGTATTAGCAGAAACAGAATTAATTTCCTATTCTCGCAGCGGCAAAGGAATCAATATTTGTATTGTTCCCTACCCTCAATATTTTGAAGAACACGGCTTTGGGTTTATGGAATTAGAATATACTCGCTTTGAAGAACTTATTCTAATTGAAAACGTAAATGCCCTTCGCTTAGAGCTGCGCAAAGAATTGGTTTATGACAACGATACGATTAAGCGTCAGTTTAATCCTGGAGAAAACACTTCAAAAATTAGCTTTAATGACTATAAAATTTTTACGCCGAAATATACTCACTACAAAGGTATGATGCAAAAAATAGCTGAAACGCAGGCGAGCGCATTTAAAACCGTTGTCCAAGGATCTACTATTTTCTTTGTTTTAAAAGACGGAGCTAAAAATGGCAAGATGTCAAAACAAGAAAAGAGAGATCAATACGATGCGGCGATTCGACGTACTATTGAAGAGACTTTTGTAAAATTATCTGGACACAGCACAGATTCTACAGGAATTGTTATGTCTTCATTCCAAAACGAAGACATCGCTGATTTGGTTCAGCTTTCTTTTGAATATGGTATTGAACGAGTGAAGTCTGCCCTTTATACATTGATTGAACAGGCCTTCTTCAGCCATGATGCTCAAGTCGTTGAAAATTACGGTGGGAAAATCCGTACGCTCATTCGAAAAGAGCTTTCAAAAAATCTTCAAGATCAAGTCCCTGCCGAACTTACAGCTTCATAAGGGGCTTCTTTGGCATGCCTTTTTTTTATTTTCTATCCCTTCTCCTCTCTTTTTGATACAAATAGTACAAACAAGCACCCATTTTTTCAGCTCTCCAATTCCATTATCCTATCCATATAAACGTAACGAGTTTAAATAAATGATATTTCTTGTGTATAACTATGGAATATTACTAAAAAAACACCTTCATACTTATCCACAAAAGAAAGAAAACATATTCAATGACTGTTATATCATCCTCTTTATTAATAAAAACATCCCTTTTATTTTTTTATTAACGATAATTTCAAGGTTATTTACTCTTTAACATAACTACTTTTATCCACAGTGGAAATAATTCATACTTTTAACAGCAATCTTCATACTATTGATTTTAAAATCCATCTATTGTAGAAGAAAAAACATAGTAAATAAAATAGATTTCATATCTACTACGATAAAAAACATCCTTTAGCCAAAGGATGCTGTTCACAAAAAAGGGCTATTTTCCACACAGTTATTTATTGAAAAGCTATTTTCTTTCTAACCCTTGATATCATTGGGTTTTTAGAGGATTTTTCTTTCTTTAATATCTGTATATAATGTTTGCTAATAAGATCTATACTAATCTCTGCTATAAGATTTTATTTAATATTTGTATAAAGAAATGTTTTAAAAATATCTATACCTGAGGATTTTCACTTTTTCTAAATTAAGGAGTTTTCATTACATATACCAAATACAAATAAATTAAAATAAAATAATAGTTCAAACGCCTCTTAATAAATTCTAGTAGTATATTTTTTAAAATAAATTATACTATTCAGTAGAGAAAAATTTATAAAGCAAGAAAGGGACTTAGTCATGAAATACATACAGTGGGTACAGCAAACTTTATTTAATACCGGTAGGTGGATTGACATTAGTGAAGTAATCATAAAGATTATCCTCATTTTTATCATTGCTCAAATTGTCATCCGGTTTGCTCGCAGTGTCATTAATAAAATCTTTGATTTCAGATTTAAAACTAAACTGCTGAGGTACAACGAACGAAAAGAAATAACGCTGAAAAAACTTTGTCTGAGCATTGTCATGTACGTTGTGTATTTTATTGCACTTATTACGTCTTTAGAGGCAATCGGAATTAATATGAAAGCACTTTTAGCTGGTATTAGCGTAGCAGGGTTTATTACAGGCTTAGGTGCACAGAATTTGATTAAAGATATTTTAAATGGGTTTTTTATTCTATTTGAAGATCAATTCTCAGTAGGAGATCACGTATCTATAAATGATACGAAAGGAACTGTTGAAGAAATTGGATTGCGCACGACAAAAATTCGCGGAGTTGACGGAGAGTTTTATTTTTTTGCTAATAGTAACATTACAAAAGTAGCGAACTACACGCTCGGTGAAATCCCCGAAATACATACACCTGAACAAATAAAAACTCGTGAAGAATAGCTTCACGAGTTTTTATTTACGACCGTTGTAAAGAATTGATTATATGATGTAAGGTGATAATCTGCTTCAATATCGTTATTTTGAAATGCACATGTTTTAATTCCCAGTTCACGGGCAGGTTTTAAGTCGAGTTCGCGATCCCCAATTACTAAATCGAGCTGATACTTATCGTGAAGATAGGCATAAGCTCCGCTATCAGGCTTTCGTTTGTAGCCATCATCCTTTGTAATAATCTCCGTGAAGTAGTGCTCCATATTAAAAAATGCCAGGATATCAAGCGTAGATTGTCTAGACTTGTGCGTAACAATTACATTTGTATCCGCAAAGCTCAGTACGTCTTCTACGTGAGAAAAAGCAGGCTTATCTTTAGGATTGATTTTTTGTTCGAGCACATGGAAGTGTTTATCAAACAAAGACTTTTCAATATCAAAATGCTTGATTGCTACTTCAGAAGATATTTTCATTTGTTTTAAAATATCATCTTCTGAAATCGTTTGATCTGTTAGTAATTCTTTGAATGCTTTCACGATAGTCGGATAGGTATCAAAGATGGTTCCATCAAAGTCCCATAAAATATTCATTTTCGCTGTCTCTCCTTTTTAAAAACGTAACGATTATACCAAATTTTTCACCGCTTGTCAGTGAATCATTTTGTCGTCGTTGCATTTAAAGTAAAAAAACTCGTTTTATACAAGTTTTTTTACTTTATTAGCTGCTGCTGCACCCACTCCCGCAGCTAGAGCTTGAACAGCTTGAACTGCTGCAGTTTGAACTCGAACAGCTGCTGCCGCTGTCATGATGGTGATGACCTCCATCGTTGTGGTGATGGTGGCGGTTGTCTTCCCAGGGGCTTGAACAGCTATACCCACTGTAAGAGGCTGTCTCTCCCGCATACATCGTCTTTTTATATAGCAACAGTTCATTCATATGGCTTGAAAAGTTGGTGGCTTTGTAGAGAGAATAAAAAACAAAGCCTTGAAGAAGAAGTTCGTTTGATACATTTCCTTTTTTAGCCGCTTTTTTAAAATAAGTTGATCCGCCCGTTTTTTTTCTTTTTCGTGCAGCAGTGACTTCTTCTTTTAACGTTTGAATCAGGGCTCTCTGCTGTTTTTCCCATTTGCCGTTTCTTAAAAAATAGCGATCTAGTAATTCATCTTCTGATAATCTTTGAAAATCTTGAAGCGTACTTTTATCAAGCGGATGCTGAAAAAATTTCCCCCAAAGCAGTCGGCTGTTACCCGTTATGTCAAACAAATGAGCATACATCCAATCGAAGAACGCTCGCTTATCCGGCTGTGGGGATGGAGCTGTTTCTACATTTGGCTGGTGATGCAAAAAGCGGTTGAAAAAGTGTTCTGTAAAACGCTCATAATCTACTGTAAACATAATCATTTCATGCCATACTTCATCCACTTTTGCACTAAACATCGGTACGTCTTTGATGACTGCATTTAATAAAAAGTAGCGCTTCATCTCAAAAAACGTCCATTCCACTTCATCGTCTTTTGTATTTTTTCCTTTCATGCGCTGTTTCACTTGCTGAACATAGGCTACCGGTAAAGAATCTTCTAGTGAATGAACAATATCTTCAAAGCCATTATCTTTATGTATTCCGAGCTCATCTGGAAGCTCCTCTTTATAGAAGCGAAATCTTCTCGACTTTGCAACCCCTTTAATAATCAAAACTAAAAGAATTACCGCTACTACTATAATTGCTGCTATCATCTTCTTCCCCCTGTATCGTATCTATATATTCAATATTTTACCACATTCGTAAAACACAAAAAAAGAGCTCAATTAACTTGAGCTCTCGTCATCATCGGGTATCTCGTCTACCTTTTCTACTTTGACTAGACCTTTCGTGCTATATTCAAGATCAAAGTATGCTTTAACGATATCCCCTTTTTTCAAATTGCTTGGAATCGGTTCATTTAAATTTTTATCGGAAAATTTAATGCCCGTTCCTTCTTTTGTTGTTCCGCTGTATGTACCATTTTCGATTTTTTCAATAGTAATATAATACACTCGATATTTGTGCGCTTCCTCGTCGCCTTTCGCTTTTTCTTTAACGGTTTCTTGTTCAGGAAGCTTACTCAGTGTTTCTTGGGCCTGTCCAGAAGTCGGCTCTGCTGATCGATTTATGAATTGCATCACAACTAACACTAAACATATAACTACTAAAACTAATAATAATATCTTTTTTGCTGATAAAGACAATGAACTGTGCCTCCTTACACCTTTATGTATATCATGCTGCACACAAGAGATTATACACGATAAAGGATTAGAAATTGGAATAAATTCTATAAAAATAGTAAAAATATGAGAAAGTACCTAGAATTTTTTACGCTTTTCTGCACTTTTTTGAGATAGAAAAGAAATTTGGTACCTTATCCTTAAATTGTAACTGATTCACTTCATTTTCGGAAAGAGTTTTGCCCATTTTGTCGTAAAAAAGTCATAATAAGAAGGAATATCACACCATATTGTCGAACGTATGTATATACTTATAATGAACTGCCGAACTGCTTTTCTCTATCCTCATTGTTGAGGCAATATGGCAACTGAAACAGCTTGCTGTTAAATTCAGATTACACATCTATACTCAGGAGGTGGAATGCAAAATGATGTTTGCACTTATTGTTGTGGTTGGTATCGTAGCACTTGGCGTAGCTAGCTTCTACGTCATTAAGCGACCTCAAGGCGCTGTTGATCCTGAGGATCGCAAACCGCTTGTTTCTGTAAACGGGCATGTTAAATTTGCAGAAGGAATTAATCAAATTTCCATATCTAAAATTGACATGTACGATCAGCGTCTTGTTATCAATCAAGTAGCTATTATTCCATTTAACCGTATTCAACGAGCAGAATTTTCAAAGGTTGTCAAAAATGAAAAAGGCCTTCACGGAGCTCCTGTTCAACGCTATTTCGGTGAGTTAACCATCCATTTCACAGACAAGAACGGGCAAGAAACCTACATTCGCTGTGAAACACCGAAAAAAAATCAATTTCACCTCATCTACCAGTACGATTTAATGAAAAGACAATTAAATAAGCGTCTTGGTCTTGAAGATCAGCAGCCTTACCTTACTCTTCAAGAACCATACGAACTATAAGAGAAAACCTCCCTTTTTCACATATTATTTCACTTCCCTGTACATACTAGAAGCGAAACTGAAAATGGGAGGTCATTTCAATGGATTTCGTCCGTTTTTTGCAATATTTTTGTTCAATCGCCGGCGCTCTATGCTTGGGGTTTACCTACTATCACATGTTCAAGCGTGACGCTCCGGTTAAAAAAGAAGAATCACAGCAAGGTGGAACTGAGTGAAGTTCGCCTGCCGTGATTCTTCTTTTTATTTATATATTATTTATTTTTAGCCCAACAATAATTTTTGGTAAGTATATTTGTAATAATATTCTATTTAAATCAATTTTTACGAATTCATTCACTTAACGTATTACTCTCCTCTTTATATAAAAAAACTTATAGCCACTTCCATAAACTGAGAAGTGGCTATAAGTTTTTTATCTTGATTATTTTAAAGACTTCATAGATTAAACTGTTTATTAAAACGCCCAGTTCCCTTTTCTAAACACAGGCTCGCTTGTACCGTCAGCTTTGATGCCGTCGATGTCCATTTCAGCTGAGCCAATCATGAAGTCAACGTGGGTGATGCTGTCGTTTGCTCCGTTTTGTGATAGCTCTTCTTTAGACATCGTTTTTCCGCCTTCTAAACAGAAGGAATACGAGCTGCCGATGGCTAAATGGTTGGATGCATTTTCGTCAAATAGCGTGTTGTAGAAAATGATGTTTGACTGAGAAATTGGCGATTGATGCGGTACTAAGGCTACTTCTCCTAAGTATTTGGCACCTTCATCTGTTTCAATTAGGTGCTTTAACGTTTCTTCGCCTTCTTCTGCTTTTACATCCACAATTTTTCCGTTTTCAAATGTTAGCGTGAAGTTTTCAATTAAGTTTCCTGCGTAGCTAAGCGGTTTTGTGCTTGTTACTTGACCATTTACGCCGTCTTTTTTTGGAAGTGTAAATACTTCTTCTGTTGGCATATTGGCCATGAACGAGTTACCCTCTTCATTAACACTGCCTGCGCCCACCCAAATATGTTTGTCAGGAAGTTCAATTGTTAAATCTGTTCCTGGCGCTTTATAGTGAAGCTTAGAAAATCTCTTTTCATTTAAAATGTCTACTTTTGTATGTAATGAAGCATTATGCTCTTCCCATGCGGCCACTGGATCTTCTTGGTCTACGCGCACAGATTTAAAAATAGCTTCCCATAGTTTTTCTTGCTGCTGTTCTTCTGGAACGTCAGGAAATACTTTAGCTGCCCAGTCTTTCGAAGGAACAGCTACGATGGACCAGCTGATTTTATCAGATTGGATCGCTTCACGGAATTTTTTCATTGCTTTTCCACTTACTTTTTGGAACGCAGCAATACGTTTGCCGTCTACTCCTTTTAGTAAGTCAGGACCGCTTGAAATTACAGATAAAACAGCGCCTCCGTTTTTCACAAGCTCTTCTCTTGCCTGAGCTTTCCAAGCAGGAAATTCATTAAATACAGATTCATCCGCTTTTTCATATTTCAAACGAACTAAATGATCGTCATGCCAGTCTACATCAACAGACTTTGCTCCGGCTTCGTACGCTTTTTTCGCAATCTCACGAACAAAATCAGCGGAAGAAATATCAGCATTAATGTTTAATACTTGCCCTTTTTGAATGTTTACACCGACTTTTACAGCTAGCTCGGCGTACTTTTCAATATTGCGCTCAAACTGTTCCATAATTTATCTCCTTTACGTATATATTCTAACAACTTTATTGTATCACGAATAAAACATCAATTAAAAATCCTAGCCTATAGTTTACATAATACAATTACGTTATTTTACAGATTATTATATAGAAAAAGTTTGTTCTCTAAGAATCAGAACAAACTTTTGTCTTTCACAGATTCCGTTTTGTAGCCGAGCCGCTCCGAAATGTTCTTGCCTATATCAACCATGCGTTCTTGAAGGTACGTTAATCGCTCATTGGTCATACGCATCGTAGCACCGGAAATGCTGACTGCAGCAACGACTTGACCAAGGTGATCAAAAATAGGGGCTGCGATGCAAGTAATTCCGTATTCATTTTCTTCTAAATCCAGCGCATATCCCTTTTGCTTCACTTCTGAAAGTTCCCGGAGAAAGCTTTCTTCATCTGTAATGGTGTGATCGGTATGAGCTGGTAAGCCTTTTCTTTCAAGAATGCTTGTTACCGTGTTAAGCGGTAAAAAAGCTAGGATAGCTTTACCGACAGACGTACAGTGCATAGGCGCTCTTTTCCCCACTTTTGAGTGCATGCGCAGCGTCTGATTTCCTTCTAGCTTTTCAATATACACTACTTCACCTTGATCGTAGACAACAAGATGAATAACTTCATTTGTCTCACTTTCAAGTTCTTGCAAAAACGGCTTTGCTTCCGTTCGTAGATCAATAGAATCTAAAAGCTTTGAACTTACTTCTAAAAACTTATACCCAAGCTTGTACCGCCCGCTTTCTTGATCTTGTTCAATATAGCCATACTGAGCAAGAGTAGTTAGAATACGGTATACGGAGCTTTTATTAATGTCCATTTGCTTTGCAATTTCTGTGACGCCTACCCCTTCTCTTTCCATGCTGACAATTGTGACAATGTCCAATGCCCGGCTTACAGACTTAACCATATTTTCTCGCTCCATTTTTCCTCTCTCCTCTATGTGTCATTTTACTGCCGGGCATTTTTTATCACTTTTATACGTTTACACGTTCTTTTTCTGCAACAAACGGATTTTGGAGGGTCCCAATTTCTCGGATGGTGCATGCAATAACATCGTTTGCGCTCACCAGTTCCGCGCCGACCGGACTTCCTGTTAAAACCACATCTCCCGGCTTAAGGGTCATAACAGTAGATAGGTAAGCAATCATTTCTCCAACCGAAATAATCATTAAATCTGTCGAGCTGTTTTGTTTTTCAACGCCATTTAAAAACGCTTTTACATGAATCGACTTAAAATCAAGCTCTGTTTCGATTACGGGGCCAAGAGGCGTAAATGAATCAAAGGATTTTCCAATGGTCCAGTGCCCGTCTTTATGAAAATAATCCGGAGCCGTTACATCGTTTCCAATTGTATACCCAAATATATAGTCCTGTACGTCTTCTACTGCGATGTTCTTCGCTTCTTTTCCAATAACAACTGCAAGCTCAGATTCAAACTTAACGTGCTTAATAGCAGTTGGAATAACAATGTCTTCGTTTGGACCAATCACAGAGGATGTGGGCTTAAAAAAGAAGACAGGAATAGAAGGCATTTCTTTTGGCAGCTCCGACTTTGCAGCTGCATAATTAGCGCCTATTCCAATAATTTGATTCGGCTCTAAAGGAGCCAAAAGCCTTACTTCACTCGGTGAAAAAGTCTGCCCTGTATAGTCCCACTTCTCAAATATATTTCCTTCAATAACGCTGATCGTATCCTCTTTTAGTACACCTGTATGACGGCTATCTTGTATAGCAAACCTTACAAATTTCATGACATAACTCCTTTTCCCATTTGCTTTGTTTTAATAAGGATCGTAGGTAGTCAGGTTCTTAAGATGTAAGTACAGCCTGCCATCTCTATGCTGACAGGCCGTTTTTTTACTGTTTTATAGCTGCTTTTGCCTTTGCTTCGATACGACGGCGGTGTAAAATGGGCTCCGTATAGCCGTTTGGCTGATCATAGCCTTGAAATACTAAATCGCAGGCTGCCTGAAAAGCAATGGATGCGCTGTAGTTCGATGACATTGGCTGATACAGAGGATCATTTTCATTTTGTTGATCCACTACTTTTGCCATTCGCTTTAGCGTTTCCGTTACTTGTTCTTTTGTACAAATCCCATGATGAAGCCAGTTGGCTACGTGCTGACTGGAAATACGAAGCGTTGCCCGGTCTTCCATTAGCCCTACATTATTAATATCCGGTACTTTTGAGCACCCTACTCCTTGGTCGACCCATCTTACTACATAGCCGAGTATTCCTTGAGCGTTGTTGTCTAGCTCCTGCTGGATTTCATCTTTGCTCCAATTTGGTTTTTCGGCCACAGGAATTTGCAAAATGTCATCTTGTAAATCAGTGGACTTAGTAAGCAATTCGTTTTGAACATCTCTTACATCAATTTGATGATAGTGAAGAGCATGAAGCGTTGCTGCGGTTGGTGAAGGCACCCATGCCGTATTCGCTCCTGCTTTTAAATGCCCCACTTTTTGTTTCAGCATTTCGGCCATCATATCCGGCATTGCCCACATTCCTTTTCCGATTTGAGCGCGGCCTTGGAACCCGCTTGCTAACCCTACATTTACATTAGACTGCTCGTAGCCTTGAAGCCATTTAGACGCCTTCATATCATTTTTACGAATAACAGCGCCTGCTTCCATAGAAGTGTGAATTTCGTCACCTGTTCGATCCAAAAATCCAGTATTAATAAACGCCACTCGGTCTTTTACTTCTTTGATGCACGCTTTTAAATTAAGCGTTGTGCGGCGCTCTTCGTCCATTACGCCAATTTTAATCGTATGACGCTCAAGCCCTAGCATATCTTCAATTGAATTAAATAACGTGTTGGCAAAAGCCACTTCTTTGGAGCCGTGCATTTTCGGTTTAACGATATAGATAGAGCTCTTTTTAGAATTTTGATACGTACCGTTTTTAAGCAAGGTGTGTTTGGCAATTAAACTAGTAATCACGCTGTCTAAAATACCTTCATAGATTTCGTTGCCATTTCGATCTAAAACAGCGCTGTTTGTCATTAAATGCCCAACGTTTCGAACAAACATAAGCGAACGGCCAGACAGTGAAATCTTTTCCTTGTGGGGAGAAATATAGGTACGGTCTGGATTTAAACGCCTTGTCATGTTTTGACTTCCTTTTTTAAAAGTAGACGTCAAATCACCTTTCATTAATCCCAGCCAGTTGCGGTAAACGTCTACTTTGTCTTCTGCGTCTACTGCCGCTACTGAATCTTCACAGTCCATAATCGTCGTAAGAGCTGCTTCCATTAAAATATCTTTTACACCCGCATCGTCTGTTTTACCAATCGAATCCGTACGATCAATTTGAACTTCAAAATGCAGGCCGTTGTTTTTGAATAAAAGAGCATCAGGGCTTTCTTCTTCTCCTTGATACCCTACAAATTTATCTTCTTCCTGTAACTCTGTTAAACTGCCATCGTTTAATTGAGCAACAAGCTTTCCATTTTCAAGACTGTACTGAACCACTTCTGCATGAGAAGACTGAACGAGCGGAATAACTTCATCAAGAAAATTCTTTGCAAACGCAATAACTTTTTCTCCTCGAATTGGATTATAAGAACTCGTGCGCGAAGCTCCATTTTCTTCACTGATTGCATCAGTGCCGTAAAGTGCATCGTAGAGACTACCCCAGCGTGCATTAGCAGCGTTAATAGCATACCGAGCGTTATTCACTGGTACCACAAGCTGTGGTCCCGCTTGATAGGCAATTTCGCTGTCTACTCCTTCTGTACCAATAAGAAAATCTTCTGCCTTGTCTTCTAAATAGCCAATTCTCGTTAAAAACGATTTGTATTCGTTAAAGTCACCGTCAGGATTTTCTTGATGCCATGCATTAATTTGAGCTTGAAGCTGATCACGCTTTTCTAACAAACGTTTATTTACGGGTGTTAACTCAGTTACTAACGCTTCAAAATCAGACCAAAAATTTTCTGTACTTAGGCCGCTGCCCGGGAGAGCTTCCTCATTAATAAATTGATAGAGAACTGGAGCTACTTTCAGATTTCCAACTTGTTTGTAATTTGTCACCGTCTGTTTCCTCCTCTTACTTCTTTACATTTTTAAATTTGGACGCGCTTTCAATTCTTTTTGCCAAAATGGTTAAGACGAACATATGCGGTACTGTTTCTTATTACAAAACAGCGTTTTATTTTTGTTAAAAAAATCATATCATCGAGCGAATGTATTTTCAAGAATTTTCTAAAAATAACCCACTTTTTTCTTTTCTTTTTTGACTTCAGCGCAGCGGCTCGGACTTGGAAAAAGCTTTCCTGCATTTAATAGATTTTTAGGATTAAATACTTCTCGTATATTCGTTTGTGCTTGAATTTCATCTTCATTAAAAACAAATCGCATTTCTTCTTTTTTTTCAATGCCCACACCGTGTTCCCCGGTAATCGTTCCTCCTACTTCTGCACATACTTGCAAACATGCGCTTCCGGCTTCGAGTGCTTTTTCAGTTTCCCCCGGCTTTCTAGCATCAAATAATACAAGCGGATGCAAGTTCCCGTCTCCAGCGTGAAAAATATTGGCAATGCGAAGGCCAGATTCTTCGCTAATTTTGTTGATTCGCTTCAGCACTTGAGGCAGTTTACTTCTTGGAATAACGCCGTCTTGTACGAGGTAGTCAGGGGATATAGCTCCCATCGCTCCAAATCCTGTTTTGCGATTTGCCCACCACCTGGCGCGCTCTTCTTCACTTTCAGCTACTTTCACTTCCCGTACGTTTTGTTTTTTGCATACGTCTAAAATACGTATGATTTGCTCTTCGATACCGGCTGAAATGCCGTCTACTTCAATTAATAAAAGAGCTTCAATATCTCTAGGGTGTCCGACTGGAAACGCAGCAGCTTCCACTCCTTCAATGGCGGTTTTATCCATCATTTCAAGCGCAGCGGGCACAATGCCGGCTGATATAATGTCGGATACCGCTTGACTGCCGTCTTCTACGCGGTCGAAATAGGCAAGTACCGTTTGTTTGGCTTCGGGGTTTTTCAAAATGCGCACCGTAATTTTTGTAACGATTCCTAACGTCCCTTCTGATCCTGTTAAAAGTCCTAATAAATCATATCCCGGTTCATCTGGAATACCTTGCTTGCCAAGTTCAATCACATCTCCATTTGGAAGCACCACCTCTAGCCCTAAAATATGGTTGGTAGTTACGCCATATTTTAGACAGTGTGCCCCTCCCGCGTTTTCCGCTACATTTCCACCAATGGTGCAGCAATACTGACTCGAAGGATCGGGTGCATAATAATATCCTTTTTCAGAGATTGAATTAGTTAACTTAAGATTAATAAATCCGGGCTCTACAACGGCACGTCTGTTTTCATAGTCGACGCTAAGCAGCCGCTTCATTTTCACTAAACTAATAACCACTTCGTTATTAAGCGGAATCGCTCCTCCGCTCAGTCCTGTGCCTGCTCCTCTTGCAAGAAAAGGCAAGTCATGTTCATTGCAGTATTTAACAATGCTAGAAACTTCTTTCGTATTTTGAGGAAATACCACTGCTTTAGGCAAATGTCTATGAATGGTAAACCCATCGCAGTCGTACGCAAGTAAATCTTCTTTATGATACAAAATAGAATGAGCATCTACTAGTTGAGAAAGGTTTTTTACGTGAAGATCTTTTATTCTATTTTTCTTCAACACGATGCGCTTCCTCCTCTTCTTTTTGATAGGCCCACTCCAAAAGCTGTACCGTGTGAACAATTTGCTGACTTCGTCCATATTTTTTTACTCCTACTGCCATCTGCAGCATACATCCTGGGTTTCCCATTGAAATCATTTCTACATCATCAGGGATATGTTCCATTTTATTTTGGAGTACGGCTCCCGCCATTTCAGGGTTTGTTAAATTATAAATTCCTGCGCTTCCACAGCATCTGTCTGCGTTAGCCATATGAACCATTTCCACTCCTGGAATAGAAAGCAAAATATCTCTTGGTTCTTCTCTGACTCCTTGACCATGAGCTAAATGACAAGCATCGTGGTACGTAATGCGCGTATGCAGCTTCGCCTGCGGAGGGCGATATCCCGTATCGTGAAGGTATTTTGAAATATCTTGGACTTTTTCAGCAAAGACTTCGGCTTTTTCAAGCCACTCTTGCTCTTCTTCTCTAAATAGTTCAGGATACTCTTTTAACATGCAGCCGCATCCTGCAGCGTTTACAATAATAGTATCGGCATGTTGAAACGCCTCTATATTTTTTTTGGCAAGCTGCCTTCCCATGTCTCGGTCTCCTGCATGAACGTGCAAAGCACCACAGCACGTCTGAGACTGAGGAATAACAACGTCGTTGCCGTTTCTTCTTAATACATTAAGAGTCGCTTCGTTAATATCACTGAACATGACGTCCATAATGCAGCCCGTTAAAAAAGCAACTTCGGCTTTTCTTTCGGCTTTTGCTTTTAGAACGCGTTCTTTTTTATATTTTTTTCGAACAGAACGGGTAATTTTAGGCATTACATGTTCCATTTCTGCTAGATGTGTTGGCATCATATTTAACATGCCTGTTGTGCGAACCATTTTTTGCATCCCGCTTTTTTGATACAGCTTCAATAGACTTCCTGCAGCTTCTAAGCGATGAGAATGAGGAAAAAGTTCTTTTAGAAAAAACTTGCTGATCATTCCTTTCCATCCCGTCAAAGGCATCGCCTGACGAATTTGGCCGCGAGCTTCTTCAATGAGTCCGCCAACGTCTACATTTGCAGGACAAGCAGTTGTACAGGCACGGCAGTCCAAACAAGCAAATACAGGATCTGTAAACTGTTCATTCACGCTTATCTTTCCTTCTGCTACCGATTTGATAAGGTGCACGCGTCCTCTTGGTGAATGCTGTTCTTGCCCCGTTATTTCGTAGGTAGGACAAGACTCCAAGCACATTCCGCAGTGTACACAATCCGCCCATTTTTTTTCGTCTGGCGCGTCTTTCCACAAATAATTGCTAACGCTTTGACATGGAGCATCTTTGATATCCACTTTCGCTGAATTCACTTAGATTCCTCCTATAAATCGTTTATAGTTAAGCACATTTTTAGCGTCCACCTTTGCTTTAATTCCTGCTAGTAACGGAAAATGAGAAGGTTTTTCTCCCCATACATTGACTTTTTGACGCAGTATAAAAGGCAAATGTTTAACGACCACATATCCTCCGTACGTTTTAGCTGTTTCAGTAAATGAAGTGATAACGGAAAGAATGGCTTCTTCTGAGCCCTTTATGTAGACTGAGCAAAGACCGTGTCCAACTCCTCCATGTGCTTTTACCAGCATGGGAAGGGATGTTTTTAAAGCAGTACTTTTGTTTATCACGTCAAGTACATTCATATTTGGTACACCGACTTTTAAAGTGGCTTCCGTTTCCTCTTCGAAAGAACAGCATGCACCATTTGGACTAATGTTACTAAAAAATCCCCAAAATACCTCGGCTTCTTTTTCATGAAGCACTTTTAAAATCGTATCAGACGGCTGGATGCTTTTGATGTAATTCTCTTGATAATGAACGGAACTTTCCACATCTTCAAAGCTGATTACAAGCGTAAACAGATGCTGCCCTATTACATCTTCAGCTAGAGAAGGATTTAATAATTCCAAGGAAACGGGCTCTATCATGGAGTCTAAGACTTTGCTAACAAACGCATGAATTTCTTCGATATTGCCTGTTGAAAAAGAAAGAAAAAGAACGCTTTGATACTTGGGCAGCGGACGCAGCTTTAACGTTATTTCGGATATAACGCCGAGCGTTCCCATTGAACCAATAAACAGCTTATTCATATCATAGCCAGCCACGTTCTTGACGACTTTCCCCCCTGAACGAACAATGGTTCCATCTGAATATACGACTCTCATACCGATTACTGCATCTCGAGCTGATCCATAAGACAAGCGCTTTGGGCCACTTTCATTCGCTGCAATAACTCCGCCGATTGTAGCGTAGTCTCCTAGAGCTGGATCAAGTGAAACTTGCTGATTGTACGTTTTTAAATACGTTTGCAGCTCTCCAAACGGCGTACCAGCTTTTACAGTAACCGTCATATCGCATACTGTATGTTCAACAATTCCGCTGTATTCAGTCAGCGAAAGCAAAAGATCTGCTGTGTCTATAAGCCCGCCAAAGCCTTTTTTGGTACCGTTCCCTTCAATGATGACTTTTTTTCCGTGTTCCGCCGCATACCTTAAAACGGCTGCTATTTCTTGTTCTGAAGTTGGCTTAACATGCACGGACCCGTTATTTCCAAGGAAGTGATTCATATGCTGTTCTTCAAGTGTGGAAGGATGAGATAAAATGGATTTTAAATGACCTGGAAGTTCTAACGTACTCAATAAATTGACTCCTCTCGTTTTGTAATAGCAAACAACGTTTCACTAATAACATACAGAAGTGCCATGTATAATACGACTGAAAGTAGTAGATTAATAAGAAGAATAATTAGTAGAATAGATGAAAAGATATATTTTAAGCGCTTACAATCATTTAATCACCTATTCTTGGGATTTTCAACCAGTATTTTCTTCTTATCAACAAAAAAATGTCCGTTCTTTAGAAAAAAGTTTCTTTTAGTACTTGCCTATCACGAAAGGATTAGAATATAATGTAAGCGAATTCATTTTTACATAAGTCATCAGATGACCTTATCATCGTAGTTTTAATGGTTTCGTTTTACTAAATTCGTAGTTCACTAATTTGAAAATGAGGTGTTAGTTATGACATGGACACAGCAGTTCACTCCTGTAGGAAACAGCGTCATTTGGTCTTCATTAATCGCTTTGATTCCTATTCTTTACTTCTTTTGGGCTCTGGCTATTAAACGAATGAAAGGTTATATGGCTGGGATTACAACCTTACTGGTCGCACTTGCCGTTGCGATGCTTGCCTATAAAATGCCGGCTAGCATGGCTTTTATGTCAGCTAGTCAAGGAGCTGTATACGGTATACTGCCGATTGGATGGATTATCATTACATCCGTTTTTCTTTACAAACTAACTGTAAAAACCGGTCAGTTTGATATTATTCGTACCTCTGTCGTATCTATTACAGAAGATCGCAGACTTCAAGCTTTGTTGGTTGCTTTTTCGTTTGGGGCTTTTCTTGAAGGTGCTGCTGGTTTTGGCGCACCTGTTGCGATTTCAGCAGCTTTGCTGGTAGGCCTAGGTTTTAATCCGCTGTATGCCGCGGGCTTATGTTTATTAGCAAATACAGCACCCGTTGCTTTTGGTGCAATCGGTATTCCTATCACGGCTATGGAGGGTCCTACTGGAGTAGCGCAATGGAAATCTCTAAAATGGTAGGCCGCCAGCTTCCTTTTATTTCTGTATTTATTCCGCTATATTTGGTTTTTGTAATGGCTGGATTTAAGAAAACAGTAGAAGTACTCCCTGCTATTCTAGTATCGGGGGTCTCTTTTGCTCTTACACAGTTTGTAAGCTCTAACTTTTTAGGACCTGAACTTCCCGATATTTTATCGGCACTCGTTTCACTTTTTGCGCTCGCTATTTTCTTAAAATTCTGGAAACCGAAAACAACGTTTCGCTTTCAGTCTGAAAAAGCAGCACATGAAGTAGCTTCCGCTTCGGCTGAGCCAAGAGAAACTCAAGGTCAGCCCGCATTCACGGGGGCTCAAATTGCAAAGGCGTGGTCACCTTTTTTAATTTTAACGATCTTTATTTCCATATGGGGAATTCCTCAAATTAAAACCGCTCTGACGGGACATTATGAAGGAGCTAACGCTTTTTTGAGCGCTATCAATTCCGTCGGACATTATTTAACGTTTATGCCAGAAGTACCTTGGTTAAATAATTTAATTTTAAATGGAAATGGAGAACCAATTGCGGCAGTGTATAAGTTAGAATTACTAGGCGCTGCGGGCACAGCTATCCTGTTGTCTGCTGTTGTCACAAAATTTATCGTCAACATCTCTTGGAAAGAATGGTTTATTACGTTTAACGAGACGTGCAAAGAATTAGCGCTGCCGCTGCTTACGATTATGTCCGTTGTGGCATTTGCTTACGTGACAAATGCTTCTGGAATGAGTACAACATTAGGACTGCTATTAGCTAAAACAGGCGCGTTATTTCCCTTTTTCTCTCCTGTACTCGGCTGGCTTGGTGTTTTTATTACAGGATCAGATACATCAGCCAACTTATTGTTCGGCAATTTGCAAAAAATCACGGCCACGTCTATTGGAATGGATCCGCTTCTTGCGCTTGCAGCAAACTCTTCGGGCGGAGTAACCGGTAAAATGATTTCACCGCAGTCCATCGCCGTCGCCTGTGCTGCGGTTGGGCTAGCAGGAAAAGAATCCGATTTGCTTCGTTTTACGGTGAAGCACAGCTTATTTTTACTGCTGATTGTCTGCCTACTAACATTTTTACAATCCAATGTATTATCGTGGATGATTCCTTAATCAAAAAAGCTTCCGCAGCTAGAGGTGAACCTCTGCACGGAAGCCTTTTTCTTTTAGTTAAGATCGATTAATGGCATATACAACAAATAAAACTATGTCTAGCAAAATCATGACAACACCGACAAGCAGCCAGATGTTTCCTTGCGTCTTTTTCTCTCCTTCTTGCATTTCAAACGCTCGAATAGCAAATACAATTCCAAGGGTAAACACGAGAAAAAACAGCTGACGGTAATCAAAAAACGACAGTACGACAAAAATTAAAGTGAAAAACACCATAATCATTTCTAAGATCCGATAAGGCTGCTTTTGACATGCTAATAATAGTTTCATTTCTTGACCTACTTTCATTCCGTTTCTAATAGCGTTATTTTACTATTAATTTTAAATGAGATGTTAGTGTTTCGGGCACTGTTCACTGTTTTGTAACAAAAAAAGCGTACGTTAGCTAAACGCACGCTTCTCCTTTTATTCATTTACATTTGGATTCATTGGATTATCCATCCCTGTTTTATCTTGAATTTTTTTATAGATAAAATACGTGTAGACGGCAATTAAAATGGAGAATGCCCACGTAACGGCCTGACGGAATACAATCATGTTCCCGTACCCTTCTACTCCGTACTTTTGAATCAATACGTATTTTACAATTGCTAAAAATACATAGCGACCTGCGAACAGTACTGTAAGCCAGTTCATCATTTTGAATAAATCAGGCTGGTGGAAGAGCTTAAGAGAATCTTCTCGCTTATAGCCCATTAAGTACGCCGTATCTACAAAAAAGTACAAACCAATTGGCTTTTTTATCACAATGGTAAAAAGGACAACTACAGCCAGTCCAATCATAAAGTATACTTGATTGTTTAACATCGTCGCTGCGTTTCCTGAAATTAAATCAATAATGGTACGTGCCAGCAGCGTAATGACAATAAACAATCCTGTTACGTTAAACTGGCGATCTTTAATAAATGTATAAATGGTATACACAAACGCTGGTGCTGTTGAAAGCAAAATGGCATAGTAATCACCAATAATGTCTTTTCCCTGATTCCATATTAGGTAAGGAATAGCGATATAAAAAAGTAAATCAAACCATACTCGTTTTGTATTGTTCATATATAACTCCTTTAAAAACGTTGTTCCTGCTATTATATGGGATACTACGCAAGAAAAAAAGGCTTTTACCTGGAATGTTATGAAATTTTAATCATTTATGTTTAGATCCAAAGCGACAGGGAAAACGATTTCTAGAAAGACTTCAAGAATTATAAACATCGAAACACTTGAGCAGCAATACATGTGCCACAAGTGAAAAATGCTGAAAGGATTGATTCATTATCGCACTTCACCTAACGTACACGTCAGAAATGGAAAAGGCCATGCAGCTTTCTCACGGCGTGGGGTATGCTGAATATAGCCGTAAACTAGACAAACGTCTACAGGTGGAAAAAGAACGGGAAAAAGATTATCAGGCTAGCAAAGATATACTTCGTGATATTAACCAGCATCGATAATAAAAAGCCGCTTGCTACCAAGAGTAGCAAGCGGCTTTTTATTTACAAATGAACCAAAATTATACATAATAAGGAAGTGCGTGTATCAAAGAAAGGAACTTACTTATTATGATGGAAAAATTACTGATTATTTGTGTATTTGTAGGAATTATTCACATGATTGAAACACTAGCCTACTCTGTGAGACTCGCGGGCTTGAAAACTGGAAAACTAGTCGTGGCCCTATCTCTTTTTAATATTATTGTCATCGTTTCAAGAACAGCTAATATGGTGCAAGCTCCGCTGACCGGCAAATTAGGAGATGCGGTCCAGTCTAAAGAAGATTTGCCCCTTCTACTTCATCAGCTTCAAACTATCTTGCTCGCGGCCTCTATTGGGACAATCGCAGGTGCTCTTTTAATTCCTAGCTTTGTATCAATCTTCTCTCGCATGATTTCACACTTAGAAGTAGCAGGATCTGTACCCAAAATGATGAAAAACATTACTTCTATACATACGCTGGAAAAAGCAAAAAAACACGTGAAGCGTCCTAGGTGGATTATGCTGTCTCAGCTTCGAATAGGCGGAGTGCCCAAGCGGTTGCTTCTTTTGAATTTAATGGCTACGACCATTTATACAGTAGGTGTTCTTTCCACTCTTTATGCTTCTACGCTCGAGCCTACCCTTTCTAAATCAATTCTGATGTCTTCTGGTCTTATTAACGGACTAGCGATGATTACCCTTGCTGTGTTTGTAGATCCGCAAGTAGCCATTTTAACTGAAAAGGTAATGAAAGGTGAATCGACTAAGCAATCTATGAATAAAATGGTTGGTACACTCGTCATCTCTCGTTTATGCGGGACAGTATGTGCCCAGATTCTCTTAGTCCCCGCTGCTCTTTATATTGCGTGGATTTGCAAATTAATTCCTTAGAAAAAAGACTTCGTTTCAGAAGTCTTTTTATACATATTCTACTTTTTTATATCTATAAACAGCAGCAATTAAAAGAAGAAAGCAGCTCACTAATGTAACAACTACGGTATTGGTGACACTTTGTGACCAGTGCAATTGTTCAAGTATATGACCGGCGTATTGTGACAGCGCTGCAGGACTCCACTTTAATTGATTCGTAAACAAAGTACTCAAAAATGAAAGTGACGCAATGATCAATATGCTTACTCCAGCAATTCCTCCGCTTTGTAAAAGAAAGGTTCCAGCTGTCACTAAAACGGACAGAATAAAAATCAGCCACAGACTGTATAAAAGAAAGCTAACTAGCATATGAGTCCAATCCACATGTGAAAATAAAAGATTTGTATAATACCACGCTGCTATATAGCTTATAAACGTTGAGCCAATGACCAGTACGATTTGCGCAGCCCATTTACTCATAATGTATTGAATGACGCTCACCGGTCTCATCATAACAAGTACAGCCGCATGATTTTGTCGTTCATTTGAAATCATATTCATGCTTGCTAGTACAATCAATAAGATTCCTATTGTGCTATATTGTGAAAGGACACCTTGCAATACTTCTTGACCGGTGGGAGTAGGAAGTTGAATAATGGCTCCTTTTGGTAAATTTCCTGCCATATCAATGATTTGTGGCATATAATAATTCGTTAAAGGCTGTGTGATGCCTAGCAAAATTAGAGAGACAGGCAGCCAAATTCCTTTGCCGTTCGCAAATAATTCATGCAGTTCCTTTTTAAATAAGACTCCAAATGTGTTCATTTGTTCATCACCTCTAGATACACATCTTCGAGAGAATGCTGTTTTCGTTCAAATAAAACAAGATTTGCTTGTTGATCAACAAGCAGTTGAAGCAGCAGCTGCTGCTGAGATGTATCTTTTACACTTACAGTGGCTTTATAAGGAGAATGAAACAGCACCTGTTCACTTGGCAGACTGCCAAATGATGCAGGGAGCCTTTCTTCTGTTTCAATCGTAAAAGCAGGATCCGCAAACTCTTGGTGCAGCGAACTCTTTGTTCCATTCCATTTCATGCGTCCGTTTTTAATCATAATCATGTTATCGCATATTTGTTCTGCATCATGCAAAATGTGAGTTGAAAAAAGGATGGTCGTATCTTTTTTTAATGTTTCGATAATCATTAGGACATCTTTTCTGCCTTCAGGATCCAAAGCCGAAACGGGTTCATCTAAAATTAGCAGTTCAGGTTTATGTAACAAGGCTTGCGCTAAGCCCAAACGTTGTTTCATTCCTCCAGAAAAGCCAGCAATTTTCTGCTTTTCCTTTCCTTTTAAACCTACCGTTTCAAGTACTTCATCTATTCGTTGGGAAAGCACATTCTTTGAAATGTTAGATAAAAGACCTAAAAAAGTTAAATACTGCTGAGGCGTCATCCAATTAAAAAACGTAGGATGCTGCGGCAGAAAGCCAATAAATGATCGTACGTCTTGATGCTGTTTATCTTCAAAAGAAATTTTCCCTTTATTAGGTGCAGTAAGACCTGCAATCATATGCAAAGTAGTCGTCTTACCTGCACCATTAGGGCCTAACAATGCTGCACATTTTCCTTTATCGAGATTAAATGAAAGGTTATCTACAACGGTTATATTACGGTACGTTTTTGTCAGTCCTTCTACTTGCATAAACATCTTCGCTCCACCTCACTGTTTTTTACGTCCTAAAACAAAATATAAAACGGGACCGACTGTACTTACACATAAAATGATGAGTCCCCATAACCATTTTGGTCCGTTTGTCTCTTCTTGCTTTATGCAGCTTATTAACGCTGGAATCATTAAAAGCAATTGTAAGAATAGAATTGGAGCAATTAACAACCAGTTAATGTCCTTCATTTACATCCCCCTTTTTCTTCGTGCTGGAAGCCAAATAATAAAAAACCAATAAAACAGCGTTGGCATTGGAATTTGAATCAGCCCCCATATTCCCCAAAACCATGGATGGGCGCCGCGTTTTTTTGCATTGATAAAAAGGAGAAAGCTTTGAAGAAGAAGAAATGGCGAAATAAACAGAACCAAAATCCATTTTTCATTCATTATAAAAACATCTCCTTTTTCCGTTTATAGTGAAAGACGATAAAAGAAAGAGGCGCAACAATGATCCCGATCACTTCAATGGCGATAAATAAGGCAGGTATTTGTAAAATAGCCGTTGCCATTACTGTTAAAATAACAAGTGCTGTTAATGTAAATAAGCATAATTCTTTCCGGAAAGCTTTTTTCTGCTTTTGTTTTTCAATAAGAAGTTGTTCTTTAATTACATGAAGAGAAATATGTTCATGACTTGCTAAACTCTCTAGCTGCTCCCAATCTTTTTTTAAAGAATGCAAGGGCTGATTGTCATTTTCTTTTCTCATTCTTTCCACTCCTTTCTCAGTATGTTTACTCCTTTGTTTACTCTTGATTTGACCGTTCCTGCTCGCATATTCAGCATATGGGCAATCTCATCGTATGTATATCCGTAATAATGTCGAAGCAAGACAGGAATTCGAAAGCGTGAATCGAGTTCATTAAAATCGGAAAACATCTCACTCCATTCCACTCCTTTGTATTTAGCTTTCCACTGAAGCTGATGCGATAAAGACTGCTTTATTCGCTGAAGACTGCTTTTTTCACGTTTTTGCTTGCGCAAATAGTCCATGTACAGTCTTGAAGCAATAGATATCATCCAAGTCGAAAACTTTGCTTCATTTTTGTATGAAGAAAGATTCACGTAACACTTCATCATTGCTTCCTGACACAATTCACTGCATAAGTCCTCATCTAATGTCAGCTTTAAAAGGTATTTATATAAAAATGAATGATAGCGCTGAAATAATAATGAAAAGGCATCATCATCACCTTGTAATGCTTTTTGGACAAGGATGAAATCATCTTGTTCCAAAGCGGTCACCCCTCCTTTTTGTTTCATCACCTATATGACGCTTGAGCGATTGAAATCGTTCATTTTTTATATAAAAAAAACGCCCCGCAGGACGTTTTTATTTAGTACGAAGCATTTTTAATCCTTCTTCATCTTCTTCTAATGAATAGACTTCATCGTTTTTAGCGAATAAAACACCGTGGAAGATTTGAAGGTCATCATCACAGGCCTCGCAAAATTCCTTTTCGCCTTCGTTCCAAAAGCTAAAGAGCGCTAGTTCATCACTTCGCACGCTTGCGTATTTTTGATGAAATTCATAAATCATCATCGCGTAGTAGCGAAGCGCTTCTTCTTTTTTTTCAAATTCAATGGTTTCAATAATATCTTTTTCCCAGCCTTCTAAAAAAAGCCAAGGTTCACAATCACTTTTTATTTTATGAACTCTCCATTTATCTGTCATGATTGAACATCTCCTTACTTACAGCTTACTTCTAAAAATTCTCTTTTCCTTATTATTCAGCAAAAATAACTTTGAATCAAGTAAAACGGAAAAAAACGCCTATTTTTAGGAAATAGGCGCTAACAAGTTGGCTTAATCTGAACTTCTTTTTTATATTAGTAATAGCCCCTTAAACTATAAGGAACTAAACTGCCCGTATAATACTGGGTAACAGGAGGGAAAACGCCGGCTGAAGGCGTGATTTTCCCCCACCAAGATGGTTTTTTGCCCCACCAGTTATCCATCGCTCCATCAGGTGACACGACAAATCCAATTGGACGTGCAAAAGAAGGCATAAAATACGGATAAAACGAATACTGAAAAGGCGTGTAGAAAGAAGAGTAAAACATCTCTTTCCTTATCCGTTTCCGAAGCCGTTTTGGTCAGAACCATCCGGATCGAGCGTATTTGTATTAGAAAGTCCCGAATTTGTATTTACACAAATTCCTGTATTTGAAGACCCTGAACCTTGCGCAGTTTTACTGTTACTTTTTGGAGAAACATAGTACGTGTCGCCAAATGTAACGACTCCTCCTGTAACATTTGGAATCACTACATGATTAATAACAATCGGCATTATCCTCACCCTTTTTATTTTCATCGTGATGTAATATATGAATGATTTATCAAAAGGGTTATAAATTAATGGATATAAATAAAAAATCCCCCTGCAGAGTGGGGTATTTTTACGCTTTTACCTCTTTTTTAGAATGACTTAATTCATCTCGAAGAATATCAAAATCTCGTTCTGCTACTTCTTCAATTTTAGTATACAACTCATTCTCTGTTAGAAGTCCTTTTTCTTCAAGTATTTCGACAAGAGCCTTAAACTTTATTCTAGATAAAAGCATTTCGTTGACCGTGCTCTCTGTTGGACGTTCATTTTTCACTTGTTGTTTTTCTTTAACAGGTTCTTGCTGCAGCTTCACTCTGAAAACAATATTTGTATGATCTGTAATTTCAGGTGACTGATAAAATGTGCTATGCGAAATGTTTTTTAGTGTTAGCGTTTCTTTTGTCTCCATATTTGTTACTTCAAAGTACGGATCCTCAAAAAATGCATCATATTTATCATAAGCTGCTTTGCCTACAACCGAAAAAGAAAAGTTTAGCCTTTTCAACTCTTCACCTGTATTCGCATCAGTAATCATTTTTTCTTCAAACATATCAACGTGAAAATTTACGTTATTAATCATTAGTTGTGTCAATTCAATCGCCTCCTTCTTTATTAATACGACATGGAGTGACAAGTTCCCTGTTTTTTTATATAAAAAAACATCTCCCAAAAATGGGGATGTTTTTCAAAGAGCTAGAAAAATGCTTTTTTTAGCTCTACAATTCTTCTTCTGCTTTGTCATATTTGCGTTCGTGCGCCGTATCTTCTTCGTTATCACGAATGGTTTTTTGAAGCACAAAAGCGGACATCGTTAAGTATAATGTTCCAACAGCATAATAACCTTTTACCGGTAATGATGCATCTAAGGTATAAATTCCTATAAACATAGCTAATAGTGCTGTAATAAAAGCTGTCCATGCTAAAAATGTAAAAGCTGCTGTATTACGCTTTTTCATCGTATGACCTCCTCTTTTCCTTTTTCTGTTAAGCGTCGCTTTCATTTTACATTGTAAAATAATTGTTGTCATGGGTATTTATAGTCAGTTACCCTTTTAATCAGAACAAGAAACGGAAGAATTTAGGTCTTACATCCTATTTTTATCATAAAGCTTTTTTTCGAAATGATGAGATATATGGAATTTCTCTTTAAAAGTATGTTCATTCGTTTTCATTAAGAAAAGCTCCATTTAATTATTGCAATAAAAAAATCATCGCCGAGACGATGATTTTTTTGTTTAGCCTTCAAAGTATTCTTTATAAAAGCCGCCGACTTGGCCAGTGTTATCAACAACAAAATAAAATTCTTCTGTTTCGTTTTTTACATCATATGTTTTTCCTGCTGTTAAAACATTTTCAACCACGAATTTTTTTGCATCTGTATGTATGCATTTTACTTGTTTAATTGTTGGACGATCGTTCCATTCTAAATGAATCATGTATGTACACTCCTTTGTTTTCATTCAAGATTCATTTTATCTTACTTGAAGTAAAAAAGAAACGGAGCGAATTTAAAAATTAAAAAATTCGCTCATGCACTTTTTTTTTGGCAACTGTTGCTTGTACAAACTGTGCCGTTTGTGCAACAATTGTGTCTTTATCAAAATCCATCGACGCAACATGGTAAGAGTTTCGAAGCATGTACTGTCTTTTTTCTGCTGATTGAATATGGTTTAAGATATAAGCTGAATTCTCAGGCGGTACTACGTTATCAACGGTTGATGTTAGTACTAAAGCCGGGCATGTTACATAAGATAAGCGTTCTTTTGTTTCGTCCATTAAAGAAAGCAGCTCACGCATAGAGCGCACTGGTACTTTGTCGTACGTAATTTCATGTGCGTTTGGATCCTTAATATCAGGATGATCTTCTTTTAAATAACGAGGCGTATGACGAGAGCGGTAAGGTTCCATTGAAGGAATGGACGTCATAGCCGGATTGATTGCAATAACTCCGTCAAGATCTAATCCTTGGCTTGCTGTATGAAAGGTGAGAGTGCCTCCCATGGACTGACCTAAGATAAATATATGACGGCATTCTTGCTTCAAACGCTGATACCCATTTAAAAAGTCTTGCTTCCATTTCTCGTACGTTGTTTGTTCAATATCATAGTAGTGAGTACCATGTCCCGTTAGTCGCAAACCGTACACAGTAAAACCTTTTTTAGCTAATTCTTTTCCGATATATTCCATACTTTGAGGAGTCCCCATAAATCCATGAGAAACAAGTATACCAATGTCGTTGCCTTTATAATAAAAAGATTCTGCGCCTTGAATTACGTCGTAACGTTCCATTTTCTTCACCCTTTACCACAAATTTTCTGACTAAATGAACTATCTTTATAATACACCTATAATTCCTATAAGTCAACTGGGTTATTTGTTTTTTTACGATTCAAAAAGAACGAAGCAAGAATTATCTCTTGCTTCGTTCTTTTTGAACATGTGGAAATACTAGCTCAGCAAACGTATATGCTTCTTCTAGATGCGGGTATCCTGATAAAATAAACGTATCAATTCCTAGCTCTTTGTACTCTTTTAACCGATCCGCTACAATTTCAGGACTTCCAACAAGAGCGGTTCCGGCTCCTTCTCGTGCTAAGCCGATTCCTGCCCATAGATTCGGAGCAATCTCCAGTGCACCTCGATCTTTTGTGCCGCTGTGCAAACTTGACTGTGTTTTTTGGGCAGTGGAGTCAAATGACGCAAACTTATCTTGAAACGCTTTGATCGTATCATCATTAACATGTTTAATTAATTTATCTGCAGATTCCCACGCCTCGTCTTCTGATTCTCTTACAATAACGTGCAGGCGAATACCAAAGCGAATGTCCCTGCCTTCGCTTGCAGCTTTTTCTTTCATCTCATCAATTTTCGTCTTGATCACTGCAGGAGGCTCTCCCCACAGCAAATATACGTCTGCATGCTTTGCTCCTACTTCTTTTCCTGCTGGAGAAGACCCGCCAAAGTACAGCGGAGGATACGGTTTTTGGACAGGAGGCGACGGAATGTACGCACCTGTTACATCAAGATGTTCTCCTTTATAGTCCACTTTTTTTCCTTCCATTACATCTCGCCAAATCGTTAAAAATTCATCTGTTAACTCGTAGCGTTTATCATGGCTTAAATAGTTACCGTACGTTGCTTGCTCCACGGGATCTCCTCCCGTCACAATATTTAACATAAGTCGGCCGTTTGACATTTGATCAAATGTCGAAGCCATCCGTGCTGAAAGTGTGGGAGACATGACACCGGGGCGAAGTGCAATTAAAAACTTCAGTCGATTCGTAACGGAAGCAAGTGCCGATGCAATCACCCATGAATCTTCACAATTTGAACCAGTAGGCAACAAAGCACCGTCATATCCTAGATAATCCAGCCCGTGTGCGATTTGCTTTAAGTAGTGAATATCACTTGTTCTACTTCCTTCGGTTGTGCCTAGATAATGTCCGTCGCCTGCTGTAGGGAAAAACCATAAGATGTTCATTTCCATTTCCTCCTAAATATCCTCGCATTCTATATAAAGCGTTTTCATATTATTTGTTCAATTCTTGTTCGCTAATTATAGAGGTGCATTTTTATATTAGCGTATGTAATACTACTCTTTTTATTTATTAAATTAGTAAAATCATAATACCTGTTTAACCTATATGTCAAGTATGAATTGAAATAAAAAAACAAGAATTAAAAATAATTCTTGTTTTTTTATTTCCTCATACGTGAAGCCATCGCATTAGCAAGAGTTGATTTTGTGGATATATTTTCAAACGATAAACCTAAATGAGAAGCGGTAATTGCGATTTCAGGACGTACCCCAGAGATAGTTGATTCTACGCCTATTAATTTTAAGGCATCGATCAGCTGGAAAATCTGATGAGCAACCATCGTATCAACAATAACTACTCCTGAAATATCAATATAAAGGTGATTCACTTGCTGTTCAGCGCAGCGAGTTAACGTATTCTCTAAAATTCGTCGCGCTCTTGCCGTGTCGATATCCCCAACAAGCGGAAGAATCGCGATATGATCGCTCAATGGAATAACTGGCGAACTCAGCTCATTAATCAGCTCTTTGTGTGCCTCAAGCAACCGCTTTGAATGCTGATGGTGCTCTTCAACAAATTTATAAACGGTGATATCAAACACGCGTACAATCAATTCGTTCCATTCGTCTAGTTCTTCTTGCGTAATATCTTGGTCATACTCTTCTACAAATTGATTTAAATACGTTAAATACTGTTTTCTAACTCGGAAAAATTCTCGAATAATATAATGAATAGGCGTTCTTACATGCTCTCCGTCCTCGGCAATCTTTAAAATCCAAGTTTCAAAGGAATCAAAAAATTCTTTTTCACTTTTTATAAATACATCGGCTATGTATAAATGAAATTCATTATTTTGACCTTTTAATACTGAAATGACTTCCGGATGAGTAGATGCATAAACCGATTCTGGGTCATTGTCTTCAAGGCTCTCATACCATTCTTCCGTCAGTTGATCTGCATGTTTTAAGAAAAACATTCGAAGTGCTTCATTTTTATTCAAAACAATTCCCCTTTCCATACGAGCTACTACTATCATTATAATTCAACTTTTTCACCCTTACTAGTTTTATAAAAAGAGAAAAAAGAAAATTATTTTATTAAATACGTGCAATTTATGATTTTATGCTACATTGAAAATAGCTATAAAAACACAAAGGAGTTTTCAAATGATACGAACGTTAGCTCTTACGAACGATAACAAACTTGTGAAACATATACAATTAGATCAGATTCACGATCCCTCTATTCAGTACTATTGGATTGACTTTAACTGCCCTTCTGAAGAAGAAGCGCTGCTGCTTCAATCATCTTTTCACTTTCATCCGTTAGCGATTGAAGATTGCTTTCATTTTCTGCAGCGTCCAAAACTCGATTATTATGAAGGATACAGTTTTTTTGTCCTTCATTCGTTAAATCGTCAAACGTTAGAAGCTGAAGAAGTTGACCTTTTTATCGGCGAAAATTACATCGTTACTTTTCATTTTCACCCGTCAGCTGCAATTGATAAAGTATGGGAAAAGTTGCTTCATACACCTTCGATTCAAGAAAAAGGGATAAGCTATCTTGCATATTCTGTGATGGATAAAGTGGTAGATGAATATTTCCCCACTGTATATCAGATTGAAGATGAGCTGAATGATATAGAAAACATAGATGCAAAGAAATCCATTTCTGTTTTAATGGAAGATGTATTCAAACTTCGAAGTGATTTGCTAAAAATCAGAAGAACCATTTTGCCCATGCGCGATTTATTGTACCGTGTTATAAATTCTGAACGCTTAGATGTTCATCCTGAACAAAAAAGGTATTTTAAAGATGTCTATGACCACTTATTAAAATTAGCCGATATGATTGAATCAAACCGGGAAATGACGTCTGATATGCGCGATAATTATCTTTCTCTTAATTCAAACCGGATGAATTCAATTATGATGACGCTGACTGTTATTTCATCTATCTTTATTCCCCTTACCTTTATCGTTGGCGTATACGGAATGAATTTTGAAAATATGCCTGAGCTAAAGTGGCACTATGGCTATTTCTTTGTGCTTGGCTTCATGGGATTGATAACGCTTGGTTTAATTCTATGGTTCAAGCGAAAAGGCTGGTTTAATGCTGATAAAGAGTAGAAAGATTGAGACATACCGAAATCAATCCAATGTAAAGATGAATAAATTGGATAAGTGAGCTAGTGCTATCAATTTCCGCGGGCGGCCGATGAGTCTCCTCGTCGCTTACGCTCCTGGAGGGTCTCCCCTGTTTCGCTTTTCCTGCAGGAGTCTTCGCCTTGCTCTCCCATCAACCGCTAGAAATCCTACATACATGAATCCTACGTTCATCCTATCAATGAAAAAATTCGAAAGGTTTCGATTTCTACTAAGAGTATGGATTGATTGTTCGGCTCTTCCTTCAACGAAAATATGTTTGCTTCAACCGCCTTTCTATGTGATGATAACTAGTTATTTCCCGAAAATATTTATAAACTAACGTGCTTGCGTTTCCTTTTTCTGAAAAATTTCATAAGATAGTGAAAATAATGCTCAGAAAGGAGGCTGAAGTAGTGGATATTAAAGGCGAACACTTGCTAATGGATGCGTTCGAATGCGATGAAGTGATATTAAATGATCCCTCACTTTTAAGGCAAATTCTTATTGAAGCTGCACTAGATGCAGAGATGGAAGTTTTGCACTGTTATTTTCACCAGTTTACGCCCCAAGGCATTACAGGTATTCTCGTATTAGCTACCTCCCACTTGTCTATTCATACTTGGCCGGAGGAAAACTACGCTTCATTAGATTTTTATACGTGCGGAGATAAAGAAATAATTGAAATTGGTTATGCGTTGCTGAAGCAATTAGCTTCAAAAAAAGCTGTTGTATATTCAATTTCTCGCGGAATTCAACACGCCGAAACTCTAACAAAAAATCGTCAGCATGCTGCAAGCACTCGTCTTCTCAATCGTGGAGATGACTCAGATCACATTAGTCTACAGCAGATCTTATCAGGTCAGCATGACATCTTGTTTCATCAGAAAAACAGTATTCAAGATATTCAGCTGATTAAAGCATCTGATATTCGAATGTATTTGGATGAACAGCTGCAATTTAGTTCATTGGATGAACATGCGTACCATGAAGCTCTTGTGCACCCTATCTTTGCAGCTTCCTTAAGTCCTCGCCGCATTCTTATTCTAGGCGGAGGAGATGGTTTAGCTTTGCGAGAAGTTCTTAAATATAAGGAAGTTAAAGAAATAGACCTTGTGGAAATAGATGCTGACGTTGTAAATGCTGCGATAAATGTAGAAGAATTAAAGAAATTAAATCAACACTCGTTTGAAGATTCTCGTGTCACTGTTCATATTCAAGATGCTGTTGACTACCTCTCTTTGAATTCAGCGTGTTATGATATCATCATTATTGACTTTCCTGATCCTACTAACAAAAAAATAAGTGCTCTTTATACAAAAGAATTTTACACACTTCTCCAACGTTCACTATCACACAGAGGCTTAGTCGTATGTCAGTCAAATTCTCCTAGAGACACACCTATCGTTTTTTGGAGCATTAATAAGACGATGAAAGCTTCTCAGTTTTATACGTTGAGCTACCACACCATTATTCCCTCTTTTGGAGATTGGGGTTTTCACATCGGCTCGAAAACATCTTTGTCTGCCCCTATACTCTCTACTGATGTTTCATCTACTACGCTGCCATCAGACTTTACTAAGCTAATGCGTTTTTCTCCTCATTCTCTTTCTAAAAAACAGTTTGCGGTTGTGAACTCTGCTGAGCACTTGGTTCTGCATAAAATATTTAAAAAAGAAGGCTTATACTTGTAAAAAAGAAAGCTTGGCTTATACATTCCTTTTCTTTTGACATACTAAGATAGTCTCGTCATCACTGCGCGTTAGAAAGGATTGTTATGAGAAAAATTTCGGTTTTTGTTATCTTATTGCTAACTGTTATTTTCCCTTCCCCCGCTTTTAGCCAAGTGAAAGTACCTATACTGATTTACCACTCTATTGATTCCTACACAGGCCACGGGGAAAAAGAACTTTATGTGACACCTGAAAATTTTGAGAAACAGCTTCTTTATCTCAAAAAGCAAGGGTATACGCCGCTAACATTTGAAAAATGGCAGGAGCTGAAGCGCGTAAAAAAGCCTATATTTATTACATTTGACGATGGATATAAAAATAATCTTACTATCTTGCCTATTTTTCAAAGAGCAGCCAGCCCTCAGTTTCATCCAGCGGCTACAATTTTTGTGATTTCAGATTTTATTGGCCGTCCCAACCGTTTGTCGCCAGCGGATTTAAAAAAATTTGTTGATTCAGGATTTTTTTCTATTCAGTCTCATACCGCTACTCATCCGGATTTAACTAAGACGAAAAATTTATCCTATGAGCTAGCTGATTCAAAACGAAAAATTGAAGCCATTACGAGCCAGCCCGTTATTGCTGTTGCTTACCCCTATGGCAAGGTTAATAACCGCGTAGTGGAAGAAACAAAAAAGAATTATACATTTGGTCTTTCAACAATTCCAAAATTTTTCACTGAGAGCGGACAAAAGGATGAAAACTATCTTATTCCTCGTCTGTACGTCACCTATTCTACAACGATTGAAGATTTTGCTAAGCTATTAAAAGAAAGCTAAAAACCCTTTCCTTAAAAGAAAAGGGTTTTTAGAATTTTGTTATTTCCAGTCCTCGCTCTTGCTGCCATTCAGCATAAAAAACTTCGCTGTATTCCTTTATTTTCTTGATTGCAAGCTGTTTTTTTAACCACTTTTCATCTACGTTTGCTTCTTTCAAATTACCAGGCACTACTTTTCCATCCATGATTAAAGCAATAGGTAAATTAGTTTGAGAATAAGGGATGTTTAAATCATTTTTCGTCGGAGGGCCGAATTCGTGTTTAGGAGCGACGCTCACTTCTCCATTTGTTTCTAAAATGACATATTCTGCTTCATACAGTGAAAAATACCCTTGCTGTCTCATTAGATGCTGAAGCTGATTTAAGTCCAAGTTGTTTTTCTTAAGCTCTTTATAAAGGATTTTCCCTTTATAAATAATCATTGAAGGCTTGCCTTCAAGAATTCCTCTAAAACCTGTAAAGGTTTGAGATAGCTTTGTCACTGCGTAGATCAGAAGCCCCCAAATCAAAACGCTGTAAAGAATTTCAGTTAACTCTACTCCTTTTTCAAGAGCTGCATCCCCCACAATATTTCCCAGGACAAGCGTGGTAATAAAGTCAAACGGAGTGATTTGAGCAAACTGCGTCTTACCTAAAAGCTTCAGCATAATAAATAGCGCTAAAAATCCACATATCAGTTCAATCGCAATATCTTTATACATCGATACCCTTCCTCTATAGCAAGCATGTTATAGTATCAGTTTGTATCATATGTGAGAGTAATAAACCTCCCTTTTCATTTTTCTTTCCTTCGTTTTCCAGCTATAGAACTTTTGATTAAGCTTTTTTCTTACTTGCATAGGTTTCTAACGTTATATATTGATTAAAAATGGATGAGGCTGCCTTTTTTCCTACATATCTAAGGTGCCATGGTTCGTATTTATAACCGGTAACTTGTTCTTCACCTTGAGGATATCGAATAACGAATCCGTATTGATACGCATGTTTTGAAAGCCAATGAGCTTCTAGTGTATCAGCAAAGCAGTCTGTCGCAGCACATATTCCCTTTCCTCCGGTGACATCGATTGCTAGTCCCGTTTCGTGTTCACTCGTTCCTGGGTAGGCGCTATAGGTGCGTGCTTGTTCTTCACCGTCTCGCTTTGCGTAAAATGCAAAAAGCTCTTTTTGCCGCTCGTGAGATCGATAACCAGATACGCCAAGTAAGCTGATCCCCTCTTTTTCCGCGTCTCGAAAAAGTTCTTCAAGAGCTTGTGCCGCAGGCTTTCTAAGCATTCGTTTTTCTATTTTTTCGTTAAAGATAAACGGAACGTCGGCATAGACTAAATCGGAAGGCTGGTAAGATTCAGGAAGCTGATGCTTCTTATTAACTAAAGCCGTAACCGATTCTGGATTGGCTATTACCACTGTTTCGTCTACATTAGATTTCATTAAAGATGAAGAAGCTGATGAGCTTTCTAGTTTTTGAGCCTGTCCATTTTTTGTGAATTCTCCGGCAGACTTTGATGAAGAATTGCTTGTGCCGCACCCTGCTATCATCAGCGCAAAAGCTAAAGAACAAATAAATAAAAAGTATTTCATGATGTCTTACTCCTTTCACATGGCTTTTGATACGCTATAAAAGCCTGTAAAGAAAGAATAAAACATAAATGTTTCTGTCTTTTATTCAGTTGTTTCAAACTTGTAAACACTCTTAAAGAAGTTTAGTATGCGTAAAAAAAAGACTGCCTAAGCAGTCTATTTCAAAAAGATAATATACGTATGAACTTGATTTTGCGTAAAGCTCGATGCAACTAGTTTATTTCCTGATTGACTCCAGGCAAGCTGATCAGCGGCATAGTCTAAATTTACGTTTAAGTGTGTAACATCTCCTGTTAATCCATCTGCTATGAATATCCCTTTATCTCCCTCTTTTTCAGAAATAAAATTATAAGCTAATTTCGAACCGTCGGGAGACCAGCTGACACCAAAAATTTGAGTGGACAGAGCAAGCTGAAAGGCCTCTGATCCTTTTAAATCTGTGATAGACAGCGTTCTCGTTTGGGCATCTTTTTGCTGAACGAGCGCTAATTGCTTTCCATTTGGAGACGGGATAATAGAAACCACATTATCTCGGATTTTTTCAGGGTCCGTCTGTTCGTTATGAAGAAAAAAAAGCTGGTTGTTTACACCAATATAATAAATGCCACCTATCCCTTTAACTGCATCTAAGATTCGATCGTCTCTGTGCAATAGAGGTTCTGCTTTTCCTTTTACATTTGCTTTAGAAAGCTTTCCTTCCATTGTAATAAACATTACTTCTGAATTATTAAGCCACTCTCCGCTTGATGGGTAGAGAAGAACATTCTTGATTTCAACTGTTTTTTTTGTTTGAACGTTCATTATATAACCAAATGTATCTTCGCCTTTTGCAACTTTATAAAAAAGATATTTGCCATTTGGAGAAAGCTTCGCCGCATGTTGAATTTCATTGCTTGGATGCAACACAAAAGTAGACTTGTTTTTTAGATTATAAGTAGCTAAATTCTGCGCATATACCTCTTTGGGACCGAAATCGTGCGACCGAAATTGTTTATTTTCTTGACTAACAATCACTGTGTTTTCATTCAAAAATTGAAACGCTCTTACTCCGTTAATATCTTGAACGTCTTTCACTTCTATTTTTCCATCTTGATTTACGTGGTCCAATACAGTAATTTTCTTGTCTGGTTTTTCAACCGTTTCTCTATGACCTTCTCCTTGGCCGCATGATGCTAAAATAAGAAAAGTGCTTGCGATATATATCATTAATCTATACCGTTTCAATAACGGTTCACTCCTTTTAGCTAACTCAGTTCTCGTTTTTTAAAGGAAACGACACTTTAAAAGTTGTCCATGTAGAGTCAGAATGATGCAGCTTGATAACACCGTTTTGTTTTTCAGTTAAATCTTTTGCTAATGCTAAGCCAAGACCTGTTCCTCCGGATAAACGCGACCGATCTTTATTTACGGTGAAAAATGGTTGGAATAATTTCTCTTCTGCTTCGGGTGGAATTCCTATTCCGGTGTTGGCTACATCTACAATGATAGAATTCTCTAAAGTATAAGATGCTACTTCCACTTTTCCTCCGGGTTCATTATATTTAATAGCATTGTCAATTAAATTAATAAAAATGTGTATTAAGCTTTCGCGATCAGCCCAAACAACCGCTTCTTTTATATTTGTATGAAGAGTCAAATCAAATTTAGCAGCTTTTCCTTTCATACGATCGCATATGTCTTCTAGAAGCCGTTTCAATTCAACTTGCTCTGGTCGCTGCTCGAAATCATATTTCTCAAGTGCTGAAAGCTTTAAGATTTTATCCACCATTTCATGGAGGCGATTCGTTTCTTTACGAATGTTCTGCACACCGTCTTCCATAAGCTGAGGATCATCTCGATACATATCAAGTAAGTCAACATAAGCTTTGATCGATGTTAAAGGCGTCTTAAATTCGTGGCTAATGTTACCGATAAACTGCTTTTGCTGCTGTTCGAGAGACTGCAGTTTCGAAATGGCGAACTCAAGCTTTCTTTTTTCTTTATTCATTTGATCGATGTTTTTTTCAATCGACGTACTCATAAAAAACAAGCCTTGACTGAGCTCTCCGAGTTCATCGCGCCGTTTGAAGGGCACATCAGTTAAATAATGGCCTTTTCGAATCTGCTGTGAAGTTTTTTGAAGCGTAGCGATGAGAGAAGCAATGCGATAAAAATAAGCATAGCCAATTAAAAAAGCTGCTGCCGCTGCAATCGTTCCCCCCATACGAAATAAGTGCCTAATGTCAGCTATAAACTGCTGATTATTTTTTAGGGAATGGTCAAAACGAAGGACGCCAATAAATTGATTCTCGATTGACACAGGTGCAAAGTAAATAAGGGAAGAACCCGAGATTTGATAGGCTATTTTTCCTTTCAAAGCATAGCTAAGCGTATCAGAAACATCCACATCTTTTTGGCCGATGGGAATAGAGCTTCCTGCTTCCTGTCCTTTTTGATTATATAGGACTGTTTGCATTCCGCTTTGTGATGCAATTGAAGATGCAAGGCGCTGTCCTTTTTGCTGAAGAAAGGAATCTGTATTCAGAGACGGGTCACCTGTTACATAACTTTGATGAATCGTTTGCTCCGCTGCTTTGCTTTTTTGAATAAGTTCACTTTCTAGCTGATCACGCTGATTGGTCTCAATTCCTTTTAATACGAGTACGCTCAGTACGGTTACTGTTAAAATAATTAAAAAAGCAAGAACGAGTCCCATCTTAGCTTTTAGGCTGATTTTCATTCATTGATTCCTGCAGTCGCTTTATATCCAACCCCGTATACCGTTTGAAGCAAATAAGGCTCTGCTTCTCCTACTTTTTTTCGAAGGCGCTGCATGTGAATATCTACCGTACGTGTACCGCCTGCATAATCCATTCCCCAGACAAGATCTAGTAAATCTTCTCGTGTGTACACTCTCTCTAAATTGGCAAGCAATAAAGCAATAAGATCAAACTCCTTTGGTGTAAGCTTAACTAACTCATTATCAACATGTAACGTGCGCTGAATTAAGTTCACTTTCACTTTTCCCACCGTGATTTCTCCCACAGCTTCAGGAGCTTCATTTTTTTCTATTCGCCGAACAAGTGCTTTAGCTCTAGCTACAAGTTCTCTTACATCAAATGGCTTGGTCATGTAATCATCAGCGCCTAACTCTAAACCTAGAACTTTATCGACGATATCATTTTTAACCGTCAACAAGATAATCCCCATTCCTCTTCGATTCTCAAGTTTTCGGCATACTTCGTAGCCGGTTAGTTTTGGCATCATCACATCTAATATCATCACGTCAGGTCGAAAGCTTTTTACTTTTTCAAGTGCTTCTTCACCGTCAGATGCTGTGTCTACAATATATCCTTCGCGCTTGAAAGCATAAGATACCGCTGTGGCAATACTTTTTTCATCATCTACTACTAAAATCCTTTTATTCAATGTATCACGTACTTTCATTTGATATTTCTCTTCGTCTATCTTATCAAACAGCTTTAGCAAAAACATCTCCAAGTTGTTTCGAAATTGTAAACAAAAATAAAGAGATTGAGACATAACAAAATCAATTCAATCTAAAGACGCACAAATGAGATAAAAGAGGCTTAGTATGGAGCGCTTTTGACACCGCGGTTGATTTCCGTGCAAGGCTTCGCTTTCCGCGGGCGGCCGCTGAGCCTTCTCGTCGCTTGCGCTCCTGCGGGGTCTCACCTGTTCTGCTTTTCCTGCAGGAGTCTGCGCCTTGCCCTCCAATCAACCGCTTGAGTAAACTAAATAGATGAAATCTACGTTTACATGACCATAAAAAAATCCGAATAAAGTTGATTTTCCTTGAAGAGTCTCGATTCATCGATCCAATTTTCTTTTAGCTAAAATCATGTTGTCTTAGCTTTTTATTAGCGTTATTATTCATTTGTAAAAGGACGGATTTTATGAGTATTCAAATATTGATAAAGAAGCTCTATACGCTGTTCGCTGCTAATAAAACCGATATACCCGTCCGGTCTAATAACATACAGTGCATCTTTTTGAAGCCCTGCTTTCTTCATATAGGGGTTCCAAGAAAACTCATGCAAAGAGAAGCCTTTTTCTCTCATGCTCTTTTTTAGCTTCTGTGCTGCTGTTCCATAGACGTGTATTTGCCAGTTTAAGGACTGTAAAGATTCAAAATTCCCTTCCACATAAGGTAACCGATCACCACTTTGCACATTTGTCCCTTGTCCGCTGCTTAGGTTACTATTTCGATATTTAATGCGGATTTGAGATAAAATTGTAAATGCTTTGTGACGGAGATAAGGAAAGCGAAATAAAAAGGACAGTACAGGCGGAAAGATATGCTTTCTAAAAAATTGACTCGTTTTATCTCTTGCCACCATTCGCTTAAAAGCGCGATCAGTTGTATTTACAAGCAGCTCTGCAAAAGGTAACCTTTCTTCTTCGTATGTATCTAATATGGAAAGTGCCGCTTTGTGTTGAAGGACAGCTGCTAATTTCCATGAAAGGTTGATTGCATCTCCAATTCCTGTGTTCATTCCTTGGCCGCCTGCAGGACTATGAATATGGGCTGCATCTCCACTTAGAAAAATACGCCCTTGTCGGAAACGACTTGCTACTCTGTGATGGATATTGTATGTTGAGAACCAATTTATATTTTCAATCTCAGCACCAAATGTTTGTTGAAGAAAAGTTTGAATATTTTCAGCTTTTATATCGTTTTGATCCAAAAGAGCTGAAGGAATAATGCCGATCATTCGATACGTTCCTTTACTTCTAACAGGCATACAAATCAAAAATTCTTCATTGCTAAATGAAATACTGATTTTTTGATTCTTCATCACTTCACCAGAGCCGTGAACATCCATCACATAAAAATGCTGTTTATATTTTTCTCCTTTAAACTCTATATTCATTTGTTTACGAACTGTACTGTGTGCTCCGTCACATCCACAAATATACTTAAAATAAGCGGTTTCCTCTTGCTGGGCTTTTAATAAAGTTTTTATCCCTTCTCCGTGTTCAGCTAGAGATAGTAACTCCGTCTTCCATTCTACTTCAATCCCAAGATTTTTTAATTTTTCAAGCAGAAACCGCTCGTGGTCGTCCTGTGGAAATGTAAGAACAAAAGGAAAAGGACTTAATCCTTCTCCTAAAGATCCTAGATGAACTTTTGCTTTTATTTTATTCTTTACTCGGACGTATACATCTTCCATCTTAATCCCGCGGTCTATGACTTCATCTGCAAAACCGAACTGCTGATAAAATTCAAGGGTTCGCGGTAAAATAGCCATTGCCCGGGAGGCTTGCCCAGGCCCTTCGTTTCTATCAATAATTCGAAAAGAAATGTTATGTCTGGCTAAATTATAGGCCATCACAAGGCCAGTAGGTCCGGCACCAACGATTAGGATTTGTGGCTTCATCATTATCTCTCCTTCTCATTCAGTTGCAGTATTTTTTATATTGAGCGAGACTTCTCTTTTTTCACAGAAGATGCAGGTAAAGCAGAAGCAAACAGAGCACACAAACTTATTAAAGAGATAAGAGCTAGAGCAGATACAGAAGAATTCCATGTCAGATGTTCTCCAAAGAAAAATAATTCTCTTACGCCATCTACCATAAATCTCATTGGCAGCCATGGATAAATCCACTCTCTATAAAAATCAGGCATAATTTCTGGGGCCATTGAAAGCAAAGGTGCGCCAAAAAATAGAATAATAACGAAAATTGGAAGTCCCTTTAGTCCTAGCCATGAAAGTACGGCTGATATCAAGGTGAAAAAGCTGAAGTAAGCAATAGCTAAGAATAGTGCCGTATCCAAAAATGAAGGAACGCTTATTCCAACTACTTCAGCTAGCCACGCTAGCCCGAAACCTGCAGCTAAAGCAAGTGTAGCACCAATGATTACGAACCCTACTTGGTTAACAATTTTCTCTTTGCGAGAAGAAAATGTGATTTTGTGGATGCTGAGGAAGACAACTGCTGCCCCTGCTATGCTTGCCATCCACAGCGGCTGAAATAATGAAACGGGGGCATTTCCGTTGACACTATGAGTCCCTGTTTTATTGACGTTTATCACTGTCTTTTGAATCGGTGCAGCGAGTGCTAATGCTTGGTTTGCACTTAGTTGCGTTCCGCTTTGTTCAAATCTTTTCACTAGCTGCAAGCGCATATTTTCATTCATCTGATCAACTGCTCCGTTTAGCACCTGACTGGCTAGTGTTGAAGCAGCTGTATTCATTCCTTGATTCACTAACAATCTAATAGCAGGTGCCTCAGGCTGAGCCGTCTGAAGAGTCGCCTGTTTTTTGGTGAAATCTTTTGGAATGATAAGCGCTCCGTAGTATTTTTGATTATTTAACCCTGTTTCAACTTCTTTAGTAGTTGATACAAAAATCCATTTAACCGAAGCCTGTTCAGCGCTTGAACTCTTCATATTTTGTTTTATATGATCTCCTATATTTACCTTACCCTTTGCTGGAACTGTCATTCCTTCGTCGGCATTTACAAATGCGATTGGCAAATTCTTAGGTGCTTGGCTTACTGAAGGAATTAACGTTAGGGTAAAAATGAAAATAACTGCTACCACTATAATTGGTGAAAGATATATAAGCTTTTGGTTACTTAATTTCATATAGATATCCCCTTCTTTAAGCATATACACGTTTATGGAAAGATAATGTACATGCTGTTGATTAGTGATCACTATGTAAATTATAATAAATTTACCTGCATTCTCAATATGCAATAATCATGGGAATGTCGCTTACTTAACACAAAACACATAACTGTTCATTATTAAAGAAAAAAGTAGGTGTTTAAAAACTGTGGGGAATTCAAAAACAGATCGTAGAATTATTCGAACGAAGAAATTTATCCGAGATGCTTTAACAGAATTAATGGAAGAGAAAGGATTTGAAGGCGTAACGGTCAGAGATCTGACGAAAAAAGCCGATATTAATCGAGGAACTTTTTATTTACACTACCAAGACAAATACGATTTGCTTGAAAAAAGTGAAAATGAAGTCATTCAAGAAATAAAAGAATTTATCAAAAAAGCAAATCCAAATGAGATTGTATCTGCTAATTTGAAAGAACAGCCTTTGCCGTTTATTATTGCGCTTTTTGAATATATTCAAGAGAATGCGCGTTTTATGCAGGTTATGCTCGGTCCAAAAGGCAACCCTGGCTTTCATCTTAAAATTAAAGAAGTTATGAAAACCAATATGCTGGAAAAATTAGAGCTCATGGATAATAAAACGCCTCCGCTTGTTCCACTTGAACATTTAATGTCTTATGTAACGTCAGCGCATCTTGGCGTCATTCAGCACTGGCTAGAACAAGATATGAAGCAGTCACCTAGAGAAATGGCTCTGACACTCGCTAGCATGACTTTTTTGGGTCCTGCTTATGTTGCAGGCATTAAGCGAACATAAAAGAACCTGCTATTCTCTCGGAGAATAGCAGGTTCTTTTTATTAACCTTCTAGTAATAAAGATTCTGGATCTTCTAATAGTTCTTTAACAGTAGCTAGGAAGCTTACGGCTTCTTTGCCGTCAACGATACGGTGATCGTAAGAAAGTGCAATGTACATCATCGGACGATTTTCGATACGCTCTTCATCAATTGCTACCGGACGAAGCTGAACTTTGTGCATTCCTAAAATACCAACTTGAGGCCCGTTTAAAATTGGTGTAGACATTAATGAACCGAATACACCGCCGTTTGTAATTGTGAACGTTCCACCTTGTAAATCTTTTAATGCTAATTTGTTGTCGCGCGCTTTTTTCGCTAAATCAACGATAGATCCTTCGATACCAGCGAATGTTTTACGGTCAGCATCACGTACAACTGGAACAACAAGACCGTCTGGAGCTGACACAGCAATACCAATATCGTAGAATTTTTTAATTAATAACTCGTTGCCTTGAATTTCAGCATTTAATAATGGGTATTTTTTAAGTGCTGCTACTACTGCTTTTGTGAAGAATGACATAAAGCCAAGTCTTACGTCGTGCTGTTCAAAGAATTTGTCTTTGCGTCGTTTGCGAAGAGCCATAACAGCCGTCATGTCTACTTCGTTAAACGTTGTCAACATAGCCGCTGTTTGCTGAACTTCAACGAGACGTTTGGCAATTGTTTGACGACGACGTGACATACGTTCGCGTTCAACAGGTTTGTCGCTATTTTCACTTGCCGCTGGAGACGGAGATACCGGGTTAGCTGGCTTACTTGCTTGTGCCTGCTGTTTTTGCTCATTTGATTTTTGATCTGCATATGAATCAATATCATGTTTACGCACACGGCCAAGAGGATCAGTAGTTGGTACTTGATCTAGCTTGATTCCGCGTTCTCTTGCTGCTTTGCGAGCTGCAGGAGAAGCAATCAGCCATTGTTTTTGATTTCCTTGTTGAGGCGCTTCAGCTGCTGGCGCTACTTCTTCAACTGTTTTTTGCTGAGCTGGAGCAGCTTCTTGTTTTGATGCTTCTTCTGCTGGTTTTTCTTCAGCTTTTGGTGCTGCTGGTGCTGAAGCTCCTTCTTTCGCTTCAAGACGTGCAATTGTTTCACCAACTTGTACTGTGTCGCCTTCGCCAGCAAGAAGTTCTGTTAGCACACCAGAGTCTTCAGCTGTAATTTCAACGTTAACTTTATCTGTTTCAAGTTCAACGATATAATCGCCTTTTTCAACGAAATCTCCTACTTGTTTTAGCCACTGTGCAACTGTTCCTTCAGAAATTGATTCTGCTAATTCCGGTACTTTAATCTCTCCCATGGTTCATTCCCCTTCCTTATCGTGTAACAACGTCGTTAGCAATTTCATTTTTAGTTAATGCATCTTGTAAAATACGTTCTTGTTCTTGTCTGTGAACTGTTGGATCTCCTTCAGCTGGACTTGAGCGTCTTGTGCGGCCGATGTAGTCAACAGTAGCTCCTTCTGGTGCTACTTCACGCAGTCGATCTTCTACATAGTTCCATGCGCCCATGTTTTCAGGCTCTTCTTGTAACCAGACAATCTCTTTTAAATTTTTATAGCGAGCAAAGATTTCAGCAATTACGCGTCTTGGGAACGGATAAATTTGTTCTAGACGAAGAACGTGTAGCCAATCTTTATCATCTTCTGCTTTGTTTAAGCGTTCCGTTAACTCACTGCTGATTTTTCCGCTGCACAGAACGATTCGTTCAACTGCATCTTCTTTTTTGCCTAATCCAGGCTGTTCTACTACTAAGCGGAAAGAGCCTTTTGTAAACTCTTCAAGGTTTGACACACTAAAAGCATTACGAAGCAAACTTTTTGGTGTCATAACTACTAGCGGTCTTACTTCTTCGCGCTGTAAAATGGCAGCTTGTCGTCGAAGTAAGTGGAAATATTGCGCAGCGCTTGTTACGTTTGCGATTGTCCAGTTGTTTTCTCCAGCTAGCTGTAAATAACGTTCTAGACGAGCGCTTGAGTGTTCTGGCCCTTGACCTTCATGGCCATGTGGCAGCAATAAGACCATTCCAGATTTTTGTCCCCACTTAGCACGACCTGCTGCAATAAACTGGTCAATAATAACTTGACCTGCATTGGCAAAATCACCGAATTGTGCTTCCCAAAGAACAAGCGTTTCAGGAGCAAATACATTATAGCCGTATTCAAATCCAAGCACTGAACCTTCAGATAATGGACTGTTACGAATATCAAAGGAAGCGCTTACGTTCTTCATTGCGTGTAGTGGTGAGTAAACATCCCCTGTCTTATGATCATGAAGAACAAGATGTCTATGTGCAAACGTACCACGTTCAGAATCTTGGCCTGTAATACGAATTGGCGTGCCGTCTCTTAAAATCGTAGCAAATGCAAATGCCTCACCCAATGACCAATCCACGCTTTCATTTTCTTCAAACGCTTTGGCACGTTTAGATAAGATACGATCAAGTTTTGGAAATACGTTAAATCCTTCAGGGTATTTCACTAGCTCTTGATTCACTTCAAACAGCTCTTCTTTTGTAACAGATGTATCAATATCTGAAATTCCTTTGAAGACTGCTTGTGGCATTTCCATAATTCTATGTTGTTTTTCAGCTTTTGGCGGTACTTTCTCATAAGCTGCTTTTAACTTCGCTTGTAACTCTTCATTAATTTGATCTGCTTGACCGCTTTGAATAACGTTTTGTTCTTCGAGCTGCTTTGCATACATAGCACGAACGGTTGGACGTTTTGTCACAATTTCATACATCTTCGGCTGCGTTACAGACGGTTCATCCATTTCATTGTGGCCAAATCGACGGTATCCAATTAAATCAATCAAGAAATCTTTGTTAAAACGTCTGCGATACTCATAAGCAAAATAAGCAGCCGCTAAACAGGCTTCCGGATCATCCGCGTTTACGTGAACAATTGGAATTTCAAACCCTTTTGCTAAGTCACTTGCATATTTTGTTGAACGAGAATCGACGCTTTCTGTTGTAAATCCAATCATGTTGTTAGCAATAATGTGGATTGTTCCACCTGTTTGATAACCAGTCAATTGATTTAAGTTCAGCGTTTCTTGTACAATACCTTCACCAGGGAACGCAGCATCTCCGTGAATTAAAATCGCGAACGATTTTTTTACATCTTGTTTCGGGTATCCATTCACATCACGCTCATCTTGAGCCGCTCTTGTAAACCCTTCCACAACCGGATTAACAAACTCCAAGTGACTAGGGTTACTAGCCAATGTCAAACGAGCTCGAACTGTGTTCTCTGCTTTAATTTGTTTGTCGGCACCCAGGTGATATTTTACGTCTCCCGTCCAGCCGTAGTTGATACCGATTGAACCTTCTGAAGGAACTAATTCCTTGTTAGGCGCATGCTGGAATTCCGCAAAAATCATTTCATACGGCTTGCCTAATACGTGTGCTAATACATTTAAACGTCCACGGTGAGCCATACCGATATTAACCGTTTTTGGGCTTGTTTCCACTGAGCGTGCAATCAGTTCATCTACAAGTGGAATTAGCATATCTACGCCTTCAATAGAAAAGCGTTTTTGTCCGACAAATGTACGGTGTAAAAATTGTTCAAAGCCTTCTACTTCTGTTAAACGCTTTAATACAGAAGTTCTTTTCTCATTTGAAAGAGGTTGGAAAATAGCACCTGACTCGACCATATCAGTCAGCCACTTATTCTCTTCCATGTTATGTACGTGATGGAATTCAAACGCAATGGTTTTTGTGTAGACATCTGTTAAATAGTTAATTGCGTCTAAACCATTTTTGACGTGTGATGGCGCATTCGTACATAAAATATCAACCGGAATTGATTTTAAATCTTCTTGCGTTAAATTGTAATCTTCCAAGTGAAGCAAGACAGGATCTTTCTTCTCGCTTTCAAGAGGCTTAATTGACGCGTATAGATGACCATAAGCACGGATGTTTTCCGCTAGCTTAATAGCCGATGCAATTTTAGATGTGTTAGCTGAAGGTGCAGCCTGTGCGTATTCAGCTTGCTGAACCTGCTCACTTTCGTTTAATGGAGGAGCACCCCAATAATCAAATAATTCTTTTAAGTCTGGATCTACTAGATCTGACTGCTCTTCATATAACTCATACTGTTCTAATACATAGCCATAGTTCGGACCCAAAAATCCTTGCCAAGGCTCCCCTCTATTCGACGTTTCGTTACCCATGATAAAACCCCCAACGAGTTATAATAATTGTCGTACTCAACAATCTTTCCATTTTGAATGTCGATTACCTTATCGTCTGACATCTTTACAACGAGTGATAAATCTCACTGCGTGTGTATCTGATATCTGCTTATATTTTACCACTCTTTTACTCGTCAATCAAAATGAAATCGCTATATTTCTTTAATTTTTTTTACTTTTTTAATAGTCTTACTACTTTTTGAAAGCGTTTTATAAGTAAAGCTGATTAAAGGTCGAATCAGGTGTTAATTAATTGTTATTGACCTAGCTTTTGGCAAAATTAAATTGCTTGAAACATATTTTATGACTATTAAAAAAAAGAAGCAGTGTTTTGCTTCTTTTTTTAAAACTCATCTACGATTTTTTCAACGTCTTTAAAATAACCATCATCTACTTCTGTAAGCTTGCTGCTTTTCGCCGCTTCGAGTAAATGAGTGAACCAAGTTAGTTCTACTTTCAAATGCATAATCGTGCGCATAATGATCGACAGATTTGCAATGGAATGATCCACCTTTTTAACTTGGTACAAATTTTGCATTTTTTCTAAATAAGCTGCCGTTTCCTCAATCTTTTTTTCTAAAGCAGAAGCCACTTTTTTTTGATCCACGTAAGAAGTAAATGAAAGAGCAGCATAAACAGGTCTATGCATATGCTCTTTTTTTAACAGCTGTTCAAAATAAAGGCGTTCAAATTCTTCTCTTCCTGCATCCGTGATAGAATAAACGGTCTTTTCAGGTCTGTTCGTCTCTCGAATCACATCGACTACTTTCACCAGCTGATCTTTTTCGAGCGTATCAAAAGCGTAATATAAAGAACCGCTTGCAAGTTTAATATAGTGCTTCATTTGTCTTTCATTAATGGTTTGCTGAATTTCATAAGGGTGCTTATTTCCTTCCATTAATAAGCCCAGTATGACTAATTTAACACTCATAACACCTTTCACCTCTTGATATGCATCTTATTTAGTAAAAAAAGCACGAATAAATTCGTGCCTTTTCTATTTTTGAGCTGCCGGTTCCTTAGCTTCTACCCGCTTTTTAGGGGGAACTTCCACTCGTTCATTTCCCATTAAAAAGACAGTAATAATAGCTACTGCAATTGGAATAAGAGCAAGCATAAATGCATACGTGATCGATGTAGACATAGCATCAACAATCTTATCTAATATTTGAGGCGGAATGCTCTTTCGGGCACTTGATTGAAAAACTGCACTCGGATCTCCTATTTGAGAAAATGCTCCTTGTGATCCATTTCCCATACCTTGAAAATTGCGCTGCAGCTCATTTGTAAATGTATTGCTTTGAATCGTTCCAAAAATCGTAACTCCCAGCGTCATTCCTAAAGAACGAGCAAATGAGTTTGTTGAGTTGGCAGAACCTCTAAACTGTGGATCTAGCTTATGAGTTGACGACGTTGGTAAAAGAGAAAAGCTAAATCCTACGCCAAATCCAGTCAAAATCATAAATACCGTGAGCATCCAACGAGGTGTATCAGGTTCCATTGTTCCTAACAAGAACATTCCTACTGCAAATGAAAAAACGGACATAATCATCAAGTTTCGGAAGCTTGTTTTTGTGAGAAAAATCCCGCCGATCGCACTTCCTGCTACTGAGCCTAACATCATCGGAGTTAAAATTAAACCTGCATTTGTAGCAGAACCTCCGTAGACAGCTTGAACGAAAATAGGAATAAATACCGTTAAAATAATAAACGTTGCTCCGTATAAGAAAGCGAGAATTTGTGATGTTGCAAATAAACGGCGCTTGAACATCCAAAATGAAATAATCGGCTCTTGCGCGCGCTTTTCCACAAAAAAGAAGAGTGACAGCGCCACAGCAAAGATAGCAAAAAGAGATAAAATTTGCGGAGAAGACCACTCATACTCTTTTCCTCCAAGTTCAAGAGCAAACATTAAACTTACTACTGAAATGACAAGAGTGGCTGCACCAGCCCAGTCAATTTTTTGCTTTTTATGACTTTTTGACTCTTTATAAAAGCGCATAATAAAAAATAACGATAAAAGTCCAATTGGCACGTTCACGTAAAACACCCAGTGCCAGCTGATGTATTCCGTAATGTAAGCACCGAGAAGTGGACCAAATACGCTTGCTGAGCCAAAAACGGCACCTAATAATCCCGTCATTTTCCCGCGTTTTTCAGGAGGGAAAATATCAAATACGATGGTAAAAGCAATCGGAAGAAGCGCTCCTCCTCCAATTCCTTGAATCGCTCGGTAAATACTTAGCTGCACAATGCTTTGTGCTAAACCACACAACGCGGATCCAAGTAAGAATACGGTTAACCCAAAAATAAAAAACCGTTTACGGCCGTACATATCAGATAGTTTACCAAATATCGGCATACCTGCCATCACGGCAACCATATAAGCGGACGTAACCCAAACAAACTTATCTAATCCGCCTAGATCAGAAATGATTTTCCCCATAGCCGTCGCTACGATGGTATTATCCATGGCTGACATAAAAATACCGAGCAGCAATCCTGCTACGATAAAACGAATATGTTTTTCTGATGAAACCATTTCAGTTCCTCCTTTCGCGTCATCTTTTTGATGAACAGAAATGATAGCTACTTAAATTATTATATTCAAATTTGAGTATTTTACAATCTTAAATGTGCTATTTTTTAGAAATAAACATAACAAAAGCGTAATGGATTCATTACGCTTTTACTGTGAACTGAGGTTCTAATTCGATCTCTACATTTCCTTGAATGGCTCTTGAAATCATACAGGACGTTTCTGCTTTTTTTATAAGTCGATTGATTTTCTCTTCTTGGGCCGCGAATTCAGGTGTGACGATCACGTGAGGTTTATGAATGATTTTTTCGTACGTAAACACACCATTCGTTACGTCCACGATAGCTTCTGATTCCATCGTTAAAGCCTCCTGATGGATTCCACTTCTTTCTAGCATCGCTGCAAGCGTGATAATGTAGCAGGTGGCTGCTGCTCCTAGCAGCATTTCATCTGGATTTGTCCCGGCTCCTGGCCCGTCCATTTCTGGTGGAATAGAAATGTTTGTTTTTAATTGCCCTGCTTCAATTGTTCCCACTTCATTTCGGCCTCCTGGCCAATTTGCTTGCAAATGAAAGTGATGTTTTGCCATAGTGTATCCTTCTTTCTTCTATATAATGATGTATACTTAGCGTACCTTTTTTGCTCATAAAATAAAAATGTTCTGCTTGTAACAGCAAAAAGACTGCTAAACGTGCAGTCTTTGTTGTTCTCTAACTTAAAGGTACTTTCTTTTCGCTTTCAACGACAGTTTTGATTAATGAAGGCAGCCAGTCCTGCAGGTTCGTAAATGAATATCCCCAAAAGCTAGCTTTTTCATTGCTCATCGTCCAAGAATGATCTACTCCGTACGGAGAACTATTTTCATCCGTTAAACGAGAGGTTGTTCTTGCTGTTTTATCCGCTGCTTGTTCAATATATGAAAATAAATTTTTGAGTGAAATGGTACCATTTGAACAAGCGTTAATCGGCCCTTTTAGCTTCTGTTCTGCACACCAAACTAAAAATTCACCTGCTTCTTCCTGTGAAATGAAGTTCATTTCTGCTTCAATAGCCGGTACACCAATTTCTTCTCCATGCATAATTTTTTCTATGTGAAAACGCAAGCGGTCCGTATAATCATCTTTTCCCATGACAATTGGAAAACGGACAGCTGTTACCGAAAACGGTGCTTTTTGAAAGAATACTGCCTCGGCTTGGCGTTTTCCTTCTTGATAGGAAATATTTTCACGGCGTGTATATGAAATAGGATACTTGTATGGATCAAAATCTTCTTCATAACACGTTTTTTCTAAAGAACCATATACTGAAAGAGTCGAGGTAAGTACATAGTGACTCGTACTATGACGAAAAGCTTCAACAGCAACAGCTGCGCCGTGTGAAGAATAGCATATTTGATCGAAGATAACATCCCATTTTCTTCCTCTTGTTGTTTCGATTACAGAATCTTTTTCTACACGATCAAGAAAAATTCGCTCAACTCGGTCGCCGAAATCATCCGGTGTTTTACCTCGCGTTGCTAACGTAACCTGTACTCCTTTAGAAAGCAATGTCTGAACTAAATTTTTTCCGAAAAAACGCGTTCCACCTAACACAAGTGCTGTTTTCATCTTTTTCTCCACCTTTCATATTTGATATGGGTGACCATACCATTATTATCCAACTTTTTCATCCATAAAGCTATGAATCTTTCCGCTTATTTTTTTGTACTTCCACCTATTTTTTCGCCACTGCCGTGTTAAGATGTACATATCTAACCAAAAGGAGCGACAGCGATGAATCCTTCTCCACTTCCCCTTAACGAACGTCTTGTTATTCTTGATATTATTCGGGGCATTGCTTTGCTGGGCATTTTTTTAGTGAATATACCGGCTTTTACTTCTCCGATATTTATTTTTCAGCTGTACAATGTTTCTTATAAGTATGAAGGAATAGATGCTTATATTGATTTATTCTTGCAGCTGTTTGTCCAAGGGAAGTTTTTTACCATCTTTTCTTTTTTGTTTGGACTTGGATGCGGAATTTTTTTGCATAGAGCTGAAGAAAAGCAGTACTTTGCCGCTGCTTTATGGTCAAGAAGAATGGCTGCTTTGCTATTAATCGGGCTTTTTCATCTTGTCTTTTTCTGGTATGGAGACATTTTGCATGTGTATGCTATTGGCGGTCTTTTATTATTCTTTTTTTACAATCGAAAAGCTAAGACGATTTTGCTGTGGGCAATAGGCTTGCTATGCTTTTTTTATCTTTTGGCTTGTATGCAGTTTTTTACTCCAGCACACGTCTTGCAGGAGGCTCAGTGGGAGTATAAAGCTTTACATGAACATGTCTTAACCCAATATTTATCCACCTACAGGCAAGCAGACTATTTATCTTGGCTGTTTTATCGTTTGAATGTTGAAGTGGTGCCTATGCTATTAAATCTACCGTTTTCTATCTTTCCCGTATTTTCTATGTTGTTATTTGGCTTATATACGGCTAAAAAAGGATTGGTACATAATATCGAACAAAATCGTTCTTTTTTCAAGAAAATTCAGTCAATAACAGGCGCAGCAGGTTTCACTTTAACTATTATTCTGGCCATGCTAAAAACAGAGATTTTAAGATACGAACTCTATCAGCAAGCGGCCATTCACCTTTTTACAAGTTTGAGCGGCATTTTTCTATGTTTTTTTTATCTTACCACCTTACTGTTATTCCTGCAATTTTCTCCTTACGCTTCAATGCTGGGTCTTTTTAAGTATAGTGGAACAATGGCATTAACAACTTACCTTAGCCAAACTTTAATTTGCCTGTGGATGGTTCGAGTCTTTGGTTTATACGGAACTCTTACCTTAACGGAAAGCACGGTTATTTGTCTCATCATCTATACACTCCAGCTTTTTCTTAATAAGTGGTGGCTTTATTATTTCTATTACGGTCCGTGTGAATGGTTATGGCGGAGCTTTACATACCGATCTCTCCCGCCTCTCAGGCGGAATAGAAAAGCTTCAGCTTAACAGCAAATCGGCCTTCAAGGTTGAAAGCCGATTTGTCTCCTTTACTGCAAAGGCGGTATAGTTATTCGTTTAATTCCATTTGTCTCAAACTCTCGTATATAATCCATTTCTCGATGAAAAATTTGCATAAAAACTTCATTTTTTATTTCTTTAGTGGGTCCTATTTGCTCTATCACATCTCGTTTAGCCATGCGATAGGCTAGCGCTTCCCAAAACACTTCGTTATCGTATTCTCCAATAATATCTTGAAGAGAATCTTCATGTTCTTCTGTAAACATAACCTCACTGTTTAGCGTGTGAAAAGGTCCTTTTTCAAGGAAAGGCTCTGCATGTGAAAACATTTGTTTTTCTACATCCGTATATTCCTGTGCATGCTCATCTTCCACTCCAGAACATGCTGTGACCATCCAGTTACCTAAATAAATTAAATCAAGCAGTTGAAAAAAGTGCGTTTCAGATAGTTGAAGTTCAATATCGTTTTTTACAGGAGCTTTTGACATAAGCGCGGATCTCTCCTTTAATTTTGAGGGTAGTTGCTACTAAATAAAATAGCTAAAAGGGTTAATATGCAGGCTAGCAGGAAAACTGAAGAAATGGCTTCACCTCTTTTCTGTAGTGTAAAAATAGAGGTACTGACATCCAAAGAAGTGAATACGAAGGGTGTAAACTTATCATAATCGAAATAAAGACAAGATACAAGATTTTTTTACTAAATTTTCTGACTATTTTCGTCATAAATACCTATTTTTGTTTTGTTTATACTAGAAAGGTCCGAAATTTGTGTGCTGAGCTGTTCAAAATAAAAAAGCGCTGAACCAGGCGCTTTAACGGTGTAAAAAAATAGATAAACCAATAAAAAAAGCAGCTAAAATAAAATCAAAAATCCATTGCCACTTCTCACGTTTTAACAATACGTGCTCTACCCCTGATAACAGCGAACTTATACTAACCAAAACAAAAATAAAGCTTAATTGGTTAAACGAAAATTTAGTGACAAAATTTGATACAAGTATGACTGCTACGGTGATGAACAGTGCCATTTGACTTATAAGTACCCATTTAATTCTCTGTTTATATCCGTCTTTTAAAGCTTGTAATAAATCGTTGCTGATCACTCTCGCTAAACCCCTTTTGTATTCCTATCGTCAAAAGTAAGAACGCAGCAAAAAACGCTTATCTGCATCTTAACTACTTAGCAAAACTAGCTATTAAATCGAAACATAAATATCAACTTGACTGCACTCAGGATCAATACAGCGTTCATCATATAATTCAAAGTCTATTTTATAGGCACGATGATTTTTTTTAGCCCACTCGCGAATATAAGCCCAAGCCTCTACTACTACCTGTCTAGCTGGCCCAACAGCTGTTGTAAACACCATATATTCACCTTCTGGGATGATGAACTCTCTCATATCATCTTTGAGTTCGCCGCCAGGTAAAACTTCATATCCTAGAGCAAATGTAAAATCCATTTTTTGATTATATTCAAATTCTGTATAAAGAGCAAATGTATTACCATTTACTTTATTGGCGATTTTATTAGCTAACTGTTGTTTATAAAAAGTCTGCCAGTGCTCAGGAATAAGACCTGTGCCCGTTTCTTCCACAGGTTCATCTGTTCGAATAGGCACTCCTACAACAGTAAATTCATTTACCTTGACTACTTTTTGACTTACGACTAAGTCAGTCAACATATTGAGCCCCCTTAATTCTTCTTTTTCTGTAGTTACAATGAGGGAAATACTTCTTAATATGCATTTTATTTGTATTCAAAGAAAACGTCAACCTTTTATGCAAATCCCTTAACGAAGGGGCTGAAGATCATTCTTCTAAACTATAAAAAAAACGATTCTATTTTCTTTGTACACATCATACGTATAAGATACCCCTAATTTACAATAGAGTGAGGTAAAAAAATGAAGATCATTGAACTTGCCGAATTCATTAAAACAAGTAAAAAAACAACTAAACTTGCTCTCTCCTCTTCTACAGTACAGTATACATTAGAAACAGATGATTTGAAAATTGAATTAAAAACAGGCGGCACGAATAAGCGAATCGTGTTTTTTCGCATCTTCTTAAAAGGAACGTACAAGGATTGGATTTGTTATCACCGGAACGAACATCATATTTACGAATTGTATCAAAATATTCCTTTATCTCCTAGAATGCAAAAGCAGCTTTTGTATGCTATTGCATCATAAAAGAGCTGGCTTAGTTAGCCAGCTCTTTTATCGGTATATCTTTTGTTTTATATATACTAAGCACAATGCCAATGAACACCGCATTTGCAATTGTGGGACCCATACCATAACTTATAAATGGCAACCATACACCCATAATTGGGAGGAGATTAAACGACATACCTAAATTATAAAGCAACTGAAATGCATACACGCTTACGCTTCCGGAAACAAGCATTTTTCCAAACGGATCGCGAATCTGTTTAATTAACAGTATCATTTTTACTAATAAAGCACTCAACACTAGCATAATAAAAATTGAAATTCCCCAGCCGTAGGCATAGGTCAAACCTGCATATACAAATTCTGTGTCGATCCCACCTATTCGGTATCCCTCTGATGGATTAGCTTGAGGAAGCCACTCAGCCTGATGGAACAGGCGAGAAAGATGTACAGGGACGTAGCCTGCCCCTGCTGGATCTTTCCCTGGATGCAACACAATTGATAGACGACTTAAGTAATAAGAGCTTCCTGAAAGGAGCAGCATAACGGCTATAATTATAAACAGTGTGAGTAGAAACAACAAAGTGATCTTTTTAGCATGTTTACGAGCACTAAATATAAACATAGAAGCGATCATGATGATGTACATCATCACATTAGGAATACTAGTTAAACGCCCGTATAAGACTATGGTTAAAATAAATAGTACTGCTATAATGGGAACGTTACATGACCTACGTTGTAAAATATATCCCCAACCTATTAAATAAAATATTAAAATGAAATTTAAATCTAGGCTAAAAAAAGATAGGTTTACTACGGTTGTACCTTGAACGTTTGGTTGAATCCTTTCTGGCAATATATGCAGATTAAATACTACAAGGAGGAGTGTAGGAGCTATAAATGCTACCCACCCCCACTCTCTCCACTTGCGGTAGTTTTGAAAAGCACATACTGCTGTCAGGGCTAGTCCAATTAATGCAGTAATAAGTTTGGTTTCCATTGATATAGATGAACCTAGCTTAATTGTCAACATTCCTAAGCCTAACGCTGCAACAAATAATGAAACTAAGATCCAATCAATCTTTGTGCGGTATAGCTTTTGAAAGCGTCTGCTTAGTTCCGCTGAACTGCCCATTTGTTCAACAGCTTTTTTTTCAGCTTCCTCTTGAGAAACACCGCGCTGAATAGATTCTCGTTCTAAGTTTTTAATATGGGCATCAAGCTCTTGATGCACTGCTTCTTTTGCTTCTTTATGTTTTATTTCTTGAGTAATTGACTGTAAAAATTCTTCTTTTTTCATTGTCCTCCTCCTAATAACCCTTGAAGGACAAAAGCTGATCGTTGACTTCCATTTTCTAAGCTTTTCATTACCTTTTTACCTTTACTATTCAGCTGATAGTATTTCTTCTGATCTTCTTTCCAGCGGCTTGTTACGTATGATTTTTGCTCAAGCTGATGCAGCAGAATGTACACAAACCCTTCTTGTTCATCAAACTCTTGAATTCCTCTACTCCGTAATTTTTGAACAAGTTCTATTCCATTTTTTTCAACTGACAGAAGCTGTAGCGCTGGCAGTAAAATGTTTTCTTGTTTTATTTGTCGCTTAATAGCTTGCTTGTGCTTGTCAGTAAACTGCAGGTTTTGGAATACAGATTGCTTCATTGAGCCTTTTAGATGACGTAATCTTTCATCCATATTAGCCCTCCTCTATCATTTGTTTTAACAATTCTTTTCCGCGCCGTAATCGTGTTTTAATCGTATTAGAATTAATAGATAAAAGCTCAGCTATTTCTTTAATTGTGTATTCTTCGAAATAATGTAGATAAATGAGTTCTCTATACTTTAATGGAAGACTCATTACAGTTTGAACCAATTCTTCAGACTCCTCTTTTTTTACCATTTCTTCTTCGATCATTTCTTTGCTTGATTCAAAAATCGTATGTATATGTTCTGTAAATTGCATTTTTCGCACGTACCAACTTTTTAAATAATCTTTGCAGTGATTAATAGCAATGCGCCATAACCAAGTTTTCAAACTAGATTGCTTAGAATACGTAGAAAGAGAATTATAAAACTTCACAAAAATTTCTTGTGTCAAATCCTCACTAACAGTAGAATTTCGCACGTAAGAATATACAAGCTGCAAGATGGATTGACCATATTCATTCATAGCCTCTTCTAAAAGAATTTCATACTCTTCTTGCTCTACTAATGCAAATAGCAAATCGTTCACTTCACTCACCTCTTTTTCAATACATTAGACGAAGCTCAAGCCAATTAGGTTTTAAATTACTTATTTTTTATCAAAAAAACACCGGAAGCTTTGGGGTCAGTCCCTTGCTCCGGTGCTTTTCTTATTTATGCTGTAGCTTTGTAAACGAATGTTTGTGCGGCTTTGCATGTAATTTTCCCTTTGTCCATTGAATCCCTCTGTATAAATAGTACGAGCACCAAAAAACTGCTGGGACGATAAGTACATATGCGACGATACTATTTGTAAAGAAAGAAGAATCTATGGAACGAAGCAATCGATAGGTCTCATTTAATATACATATATGCACGACATAAATGCCAACTGAATTTTTCCCAACCTTTGAAAAAAACGAGTTTTTGCCAAGACTTGGACTGCTTAATACGAATAAAAACAATGATGCTGATAAAAAAATCGTAGAAATAAAATAGTCTCCGGGCTTGCTGTGCTGGATATTAACCAACCAGTAGCGCTCGGCGATCTCTAACGCTGAAAACACAAAAAAGCTGGCTAAATAAATCATTGGCCTTACGTTTAATACTGATAGAATTCGCTGGCCGTATAGGGCAAACATAGCTCCTAATACTGTATAGAACAAACCAAAGAACAGGGCATCTCTCGTTTGAAAAGAAAGTGGAAAAAATAAAGAATAAGACTGTCCAAATAACCCAGTTACATATAATACGGTGCTGATAAGCATTAATAAACCGATCTTTTTCCATCTTTGAAATAAGAAAACGATGACAACAGCCCAAATTAACGCAATCAAGTACCAAAGCTGAAATCCGCTTGTGTCACTTCCATAATAAAAGATATCTTTGAATGTGATGGATGATGTTAAATAATCAGCTACTGCATCTTTTCGCTCTGCTAATGTTCCATGGTTCTGAAATAAGCGCAGAACTACACCAAACAATAAATAAAAGATGAACCAACATGCATAAAGCTTTGAAATATTCCACGTGTATTTTTTTAAGTATGCAGAAGGTTTTGGATGTTTTTGAATTTTATTCATAAACAAATACCCTGATACAATAAAGAAAAAAGGAACCGCGAATCGTGCAAATGTGTCAACAATGACATCTAGCACATTTTCCTGGTTCCCTAAAAAGAAATCGTCATGTGATGGATTAACATGAATACAAACCACAAACACTGTAGCAAAAAACTTAATAAAATCAATTGAATAATTACGTTCCATCTTGTTGTCAGCTCCTTAAAATAAACTCGAGCTCTATTTTAGCATAATTATCCAAACGAAAAAGAAATTTTGGTAAAATTAACCTTATAGTCATGGAAAAATTTTCTTAACTTCCAATATTCTAGTCTTGTTTACTTGTATGATGTCTTTCAATATTCCAAATAAATGATTCTAAAGAACTACAAAACAAAAAACAGATTATCGGTAACCTGTTTTTTAAATTAACATTTTCCATGCAAACTTATTATCTTGTTTAATATCGATTTCTTTTTCATGCAAAGCCTGCACATGCTGTTTAATTTGTTTGAGAAACAGCATTACTTCTCCGCTTGATACGGCAGCTGAGTTGAGAGATAACGAATGTTTTTTAGCAATTTTTAATTCCTCTGTTTCCACTGAAATACTCACGTGGCGAAATAAGTGCCAAGGGTAATAAACTGTTTTAAAAGATTTTGAGAAATAAATTCCTTTAGAACAAACGGTAATGCCCTCGGTTTTTTGAAGAGGATATGTATTTAAATGAGCTACAATTTTTTCTTTTGCAGGTAAATAGAGCCTGTTTCGCATCTCTTTTTCAACTTCTTCACATAGTTGTCCTGCTACCGACAACACATCTTTTGGATCAGGTGTTTGATGAATTTGAAAAGATGAACAAATAGAAGTTAATTCTTTTGAGGATACACATGGATATATATAGTCTTGACACATATATTCATGTGTATGAGTGCGAATAAATTTCTTGATTTTTTTTAATAGAGATACTAGCTTTCTAGCTGAGTAATCGTTTTGATTGACTTGAAATTTCTCCACGTCATTAAAACAAATCATTTCTTCTTTTCGAATGGTAATGGATTGAATGTTAGCGAAATCTTCCCATAACATTTTTCCTTTTTTCATCCCTCTGCTTTTCCAGTAAATCCCCTTATTTGTAAAGCAAATTCCCCTTTTATCTAGGCCCGCTATAAAAGAGCTGTGTAAATACGCAATTATTTTTTCTTGGGGCTGAAACTGAAAGTATTTGCTAGCCATTTTTTTGTAGAAACTAGGTATTTGCATTACATAAAATTGACTTTCTCTATAGATTAAGCATAAGTCAGTCAAATAATTAGTTTTCAGCGTCGCCACGCTCTCACTTCCTTTTTGAGTGTAAATAACCGTACCTATTTTTTTCTATTACTTTATAAACGTTTTTTGATGAAAAAAGTTTCAGCTTTTTTTGTTTTTTATGAAAAAGCTTTAAATGGAAGCATTCCTTTCATCTAGGAGGTTATCTAATTACTCACTTATTCAATAATCTTATTTTAAACGTTCCCTACTTAATTAAGAAACTAAACCAGATAATAGCAATGCTTACCTGCTTTATCCAAATCATCCCCTGTGAACAAAAATAAACCGCAGCGTTAAAACGCGATGCGGTTTATTTTTTAAGCTAAATAAGCTTCTTTTATTTTTTCATTGTGAATTAATTCCGGTCCTTTTCCTTGCAAAATAATTTCTCCCGTTTGAATCACGTAGCCTCGGTGCGCGATTTGCAGTGCTTGATAAGCGTTTTGTTCAACGAGCAAAATGGTCATTCCGCTTTTATTTAATTCCATAATGATTTCAAATATTTGTTCTACAATGATGGGAGCAAGCCCCATAGAAGGTTCATCTAGCATAAGCATAGAAGGGTTCATCATAAGCGCTCGCCCGATAGCTAGCATTTGCTGTTCACCGCCGCTCATCGTTCCTCCTTTTTGAGTCAGCCTTTCTTTTAATCTCGGAAAATATGTGAGTACTCTAGCCATATTTTCTTCTATTATTTTTTTATTAGAAAGTGAGAAGGCTCCAATCGTTAAATTTTCTTTTACCGTCATCTTAGGGAAAATTTTTCTTCCTTCTGGTACGTGAGCTATTCCTAGCCGGGCCGTTTGGTGAGGAGGGAATTTCGTGATGTGGGTGCCTTTATACACGATACTACCTGCTTTGACAGGAGCTTGACCGCTAATGGACTTTAATGTGGTAGATTTACCGGCTCCATTGCTTCCAATAAGAGTCACAATTTCTCCTTCTTCTACATCAATCGATATTCCTTTAAGCGCTTGAATTCCTCCGTAAAAGGTGTCAACTTCAGTTAACTTTAGTAGAGTCATGTGCTTTTCTCCTTCCTTTCTATCTCCTCTGCCGCTCCTTTTCCTAAATAGGCTTCGATCACTTTCGGGTGCGTACGGATATGTTCAGCATTTCCTTCTGCAATTTTTATTCCATGATCTAATACAATAATATGATCAGAAATTCCCATGACGAGCTTCATGTCATGCTCAATTAATAAAATGGTTATTTCCCGGTCTCTTCGTATCGTGTGAATAAGATCCGTCAGCTCTTTTGTTTCACGCGGATTCATACCAGCAGCCGGTTCGTCTAATAATAACAGTGAGGGTCTAGTAGCTAACGCTCTCGCAATTTCGAGTCGGCGCTGCGCTCCATATGATAAGTTAGTGGCTACTTCGTTATATAAAGCTTCTAGCCCAACGTATTCCAACAGCTTATACGCTTCTTTTTTAGCTGCTTTTTCCGCTCTTCTTGCTCGAGGTAAATTCAACAGCGTTTCAAAAGTAGTTGCTTTCAAATGGTTGTGCATCCCAACTAACACATTTTCTAAAACCGTTATATTACTAAACAACCTGATGTTTTGAAATGTCCGAGAAATCCCTTGTTTTGATACGCTGTGAGGTTTTAGCCCTGTTATGGATTGACCATTTAACATAATATCACCTGAGGTTGGCTGATAAACACCTGTCACCATATTAAAAAACGTGGTCTTTCCAGCGCCGTTTGGTCCTATTACAGCTGTTATTGAATTTTTTTGAATATCCATTGTTACGTCTTGATTGGCAACTAAACCGCCAAAGGTCTTGGTTACATTTTTCACTTCTAAAATAGACAATTTCTTTCACCTCTATAGATTGACGTTTTTCTTAGCCGTTGAAATCACAGGCTGTATTTCTTCTTCAGCTTCTTCTTTCAGCTCTTTCAAATCGAACGTAGGCTGTTTAGCAGGAAGCAATCCCTGAGACCTGTATAGAGCAAATAAAATAAGAAGTCCGCCAAAGATAAATCGCTGCATTTTAGCTGGCGAAAGTGCATCCGGTATAGAGATAACTCCGTTTAAGCTCAGCTGATTAAACCAATCCGTGAGCTCCGTTAATACTTGAAGATTAAGAATGGTTACAACCGCTGCTCCAAGTATGACGCCCGGAACGCTCCCCATTCCTCCTAAAATAACCATCACTAAAATCGTAATAGATTCTAACAGCGTAAAGCTGGTTGGATCGACAAACGTTTGCTTCGCGGCAAAAACAACTCCCATCATGCCTGAAAATGATGCACCAATAGCAAACGCAAGCAGCTTTGTTCTAACAAGGTGAATTCCCATCGCTTGAGCGGCAATTTCATTTTCACGAACCGCTTTCCACGATCGTCCTACTTTAGAATATTCAAATCGCCGTACAATAAAAATAACCGCAGCTAAGATGACTAATACTACATAATAGAACTGACTTGGATATACTAAATTAATCCTAAAAATAGAAGGCGGCGTCACGGAGGACAGCCCCATTGCCCCGTTTGTAATATTGATCGGTTTATCCAAATTGTTAAACACAATTCGAATAATTTCCCCGAATCCAAGCGTAACGATAGCTAGATAGTCTCCTTTTACGCGCAGCACAGGTATACCAAGCAAAACTCCAAATAAAGCGGCTATTAGGCACCCTGCAATGATAAAAAACCAAAAGCTTTCTCCTGATAATGGGTACGTACCAAAAGGCATAAAATTAGCAGCTTGATTAGTCGCGAAAATTCCATACGTGTAAGCCCCAACTGCAAAGAAAGCAACAAATCCCAAATCCAATAATCCGGCCAATCCGACTACAATGTTCAACCCAAGTGCCATAGCAACATAAATGCCTACTAGCGTAGATACTTCCATATATGATTCATAAGCAGGGCCTTGGCTAGCTGAAAAAGGAAGCAACACAATTAAAATGACCCCTGCTATTAGCCATTTTAATTTAGTAGAAAGAGACATAAAGTACAGAAGTAATAATGAAAATAAAAGAAGTAAAAATGCGACGACGGACTTTTGGGCAAGCATTAAACTACCGCTTGTTGCAATTACATATATAAAAAATAAAATGATTTGCGCCTTTTTGTTTCCTTCAAGCCTACTCATTAATTTTTTCATCGTCATCACCTACACTTTTTCTGTAACGGCTTTTCCAAATAAGCCTTCTGGTTTAAAAATTAACACCAAAATCAAAATAGCAAATGCAAATACATCTTTATACTCTGCTCCTAAAACATTGCCGGTAATTGTTGATAAATTCGCAGCTGCAAACATTTCAAGAATGCCAAGCATTAGCCCTCCAAACATTGCGCCTCGTATATTGCCTATTCCTCCTAAAACTGCTGCTGTAAAAGCCTTTAATCCTAATATGAAACCAATGTAAGGGTCAATTGTTCCGTAATGAAGCGCAAATAACACGCCGGTTGCTCCCCCTAAAGCCGAACCAATAAAAAAAGTAAGAGAAATAACTTTGTTTACATTAATGGACATGAGTGAAGCCGTATCGGGATCTTGAGCTACGGCTCTCATTGCCATTCCCCATTTGGTTCGATTGACGAAAATTTCGAGTCCGATCATTAAGCAAAGAGCAACAATTAACACTACGATAAACGTTACTTTAAATGTAGCATCATCAAATGATGATGAAAGAGAAGAAGCGTTAACCGATACTTTGCCTGAAAATAAAGCAGGGGTATTAACAATATAATTCCCATTCTTAAGTTCCGTAATGAAGCGCACAAAATCCTGTAATAGAAACGACATTCCGATAGCTGTAATAAGTGTAATCAGTTTAGAAGACTTGCGTAGGGGGCGATAAGCCACTCTTTCAATTCCCATACCAAGAAACCCAGTCGCAACACTCGTAATAAGAAGAACTAAAATTAACGTCACAACAGCTGGAAAAGCTGCAATCCAACCTACGCCTGTTAATCCTATTAAAATAGCGGTTCCGATAAAGGCCCCTGACATAAAAATTTCGCCGTGTGCAAAATTGATGAGTTCTAAAATGCCATATACCATCGTATAACCTAGGGCAATAATTGCATATACAGCTCCTAATGTTAGTCCGTCGATTAACACTTGCGGCAGCGTTTGTATAATATGAGCAAACATATAACCTCGTCCCTTTCGTCTTATAAAATCAATTTTAAGAAAAGAAAGGTACGGAACATCCATACCTTTCTTTTCTAAGGTTTACTGTGAGATTTCCCCTTCTAATTTAGCTGGATATGAAGGAGCGTCAAACTTATAGATAAAGATTTTAGCGTATTTATTGTCTCCTTTCTCATCAAATCCTACCTGCGTAAGTTCTCCTTTGTATTCTTTAATACCTCGTACAGCATCACGCACTGCTTCATGAGAAGGAAGCTTTTTATCATTGTCTTCAATTGCTTTTTGAATACCTTGAAGCATAACCTTCATGGAATCATACCCGTATACAGAATATGACTCTACTTTTTTATTGAATTTCTTCTCATAATCTTTAGCAAATTGTGTTTTGGAAGCATCTCCTGCTACTGACGTAAGGTACGTATCTTTTACAGCATCTCCAGCGATATCAACTAAAGTTGAGGAGTCTAAGCCATCTCCTCCCATAAATTTAGCGGTAATTCCTTTGTCACGAGCTTGCTTAATTAAGAGTCCGCCTTCTGCGTAGAGCCCTCCAAAATAAACGAGATCTGGCTTTTCTTTAGAGACTTGATTTAACACACCGTTAAAATCTTTTTCTCCAACTGTAATTCCTTCAAATCCAACAATTTTTGCCCCTTCTTTTTCAGCCGCTGTTTTAAAAGCATCTGCAAGCCCTTGTCCGTAGGCTGTTTTATCTTGAATGACAAAAATATTTTTTGCTTTCAACTCTTTAACAGCATATTTCGCTCCTGCAGGCCCTTGGAAGTCATCACGGGCTACAATGCGGTTAACTGTTTTTAACTTTCGGTCTGTTACATCCGTTGCTGTACTTGCAGGAGAAATCATTGGAATTGAGTATTTCTCATACGTTTCAGATGAAGGAATGGTAACTCCTGAATTTAAATGTCCTATTACGCCATAGACAGCTTTGTCTGATCCGATTAACTGAGCGTTTGCTACGCCTTTTTTAGGATCGCCTTGGTCGTCATACGGCACAAGCTGAAGTTTATATCCTAATTTTTTAAACGTGTCTTTTTCTTCATCAAGAGCTAGCTGAGCTCCCAGTTTGATCGCTTCACCTAACGTTGCACTACCTCCTGACAAAGGGCTTTGCGTAGCAATTTTAATAACATTGCTGCCTTTATCTTCTCCTGATGTACTGTTGCTGCCACAGCCAGCTACAAATCCTACTGATAAGACCGTTGTTGCTAAAATAGATAACATTTTTTTACTTAGCATTTAGTAATCGTTATAAAACGCGTAATAGCGGCTAGTCTTTTATAACGATTTTCCCTCCCTTTGTTCGCGTCTAGAACGCTTTTTATCTTTTCGGCAAATGTCATTTCTGAAAACGGTAAAAAAGCTTGCTGTTTATGTACACTGATTGTCACATCCTTTCATAATAGATTCACTCTCCTATACAGAGAGAAACTAATAAAAGTAAAATTATAGTCATTTTTTACTATTATAAAAGGATAAACAGCACTATTTCACCAAACTTGTCAGTAATAATGACACATATTTTTATAATTTTCTAAATTTTATAAAAATAATTTTAATTATATTCACTTATTTTTTGTGATATACTTTTTGGCTATATATATAACAAAAAAGCATGTCACCCTAAGGAAACATGCCGTGTAACTATTCAACCTAAAAAAAGGTGCATATTATGCACCTTTTATATGACCCTTTGTTTTCTCTTTCTCCCTAAGTTTAACTATTGTTTCGTAATGCCTGTGATCCCTCTTCCCCTGTTCGGATCTTAATCGCATTCTTTAATTCATAGATAAATATTTTCCCATCCCCAGGCTGACCTGTATTTAGTACTTTTCTTGCTTTATCAACAACGTCGGATACGGGAACTTCGCACACAACAATTTCTACTTTAATTCGGGCGTGCATATTGTCTTGTTTTTTGACCCCCCTGTAAAGTTCCGTAATGCCTTTTTGCAATCCGCATCCTAACGCATCTGTAACCGTAATACCGCTCACGCCAATTTTTGCTAGTTCTTGCTTAAGCTCTTCAAACTTTGAAGGGCGCGTAATAATTTCAATTTTTGTTAAAACATCACTCACTGTGCCCACCCCTTTTACATATTCGATTCGTGATACGCTCTTTCACCGTGCAGCGTAATATCAAGCCCGAGCGTTTCTTCTTCTTGTGTTGCGCGTAGAGATACTACCAACCCAACCACTTTAACAATAATGAAGGTAGCGATGCCGACAAATAGATACGTTGCTACGATAGCCACCAGCTGTTTCCATAGTAGACTTGGGTCTCCGTAGAATAAACCATTCGCGCCGGCATCATTTACAGAAGTTGTGGCAAATAAACCCGTTGCGATACCTCCCCATGTTCCCCCAATACCGTGAAGACCAAATGCATCTAACGCATCGTCGTAACCGATTTTCTTTTTAAGTGAGAAGATACCCCAGAAACAAACTGCTCCGCCGATAAAACCAATTACAATAGAAGCAAACGGTGTAACGAATCCACAAGCTGGTGTAATAGCTACAAGTCCAGCAATCGCTCCCGAAACGGCTCCAAGCAGCGTAGGCTTTTTATTAATAATCCACTCTACTACAAGCCAGCCGATAATTCCTGTTGCTGCCGCTGTATTCGTGTTAATGAAAGCCGTCATTGCAACGCTGTTAATAGTTAAGGAACTTCCAACGTTAAATCCAAACCACCCGAACCAAATCAGCATTCCGCCTAAAAGAGTTAGTGGTAAATTGTGAGGTGCTGCAGCATCGGCATTTTTTCGTTTTCCAACAACAAGAGCTAGAATTAATCCTGCTACACCTGATGAAATGTGAACGACGTTTCCGCCAGCAAAGTCAATAGCTCCTAGTTCACGAAGCCATCCGCCAACTCCCCAAACCCAGTGTGCAACGGGTGCATATACAAATAATGACCATAGGATAGCAAATAAGATAAATGCTGAAAACTTCATGCGCTCTGCAAAAGCCCCAGAGATAATAGCTACTGTTAACACAGCAAATGTTAGTTGAAACATCATAAACATGTTATGCGGGATCGTTGCGCTGTAGTCCCCGTTTGGAGTGAATCCAACGCCTTTTAATCCCACCCAGTCCAAGTTTCCAATAAAAGCATTGCCACCGGTCGAAAATGCTAGAGAATAGCCAGCTACTATCCAAAGAACAGATATGACAGCTAATGAACCTACGCTATACATCGCGGTACTTAACATGTTTTTACTTCGAACCATGCCTCCGTAAAACAATGCAATAGCTGGTGTCATAATCCAAACCAATAATGCCGAAAAAAACATAAATACTGAATCGCCCATTTGCATGATGATTTCCCCCTTAAGTACGAATAAATAACCCCTAAATTAAATGTTAGATTATATAACATATCTTGTTATGTTTACTATCATATTTGATTTATATGTATTTAGCAACTACTTTTTGCAAATTTATTCAGAAAACTTTTGTTTTTAAAACTCTTTTTTTTTTGTTATTTATTCTTCTATGTACACAGAAGCTGCAATATTATTTGTATGTGTTAGAATTTCTGACATAAAAAATCCTCTTCTACTCCAAGAAGAGGATTTTTTTTACAAATACATATATACACCTGGTCCTAAAGGAATACCGAATACAGCAAAAACAATCAACATTACAATCCAAATTCCTAAGAAGGCTAAAGTATAAGGAAGCATAAGTGAAATGATGGTTCCAAGTCCTGCTTTCGGCTCGTATTCTTTCATAAAGGCTAAAATGACAATCATGTATGGATTTAAAGGAGTGATTACATTCGTAGACGAATCCGCTATTCGGTAAGCTGCTTGAATAAATCCAGGATTGTATCCTAACAGCATGAATAATGGAATAAAAATAGGTGCTTCTAGTGCCCATTGAGCAGAGCCGCTAAAAATAAGAAGGCTTAGAACCACAGTTAAAAATACAAAACCAACCACAACTGGAAGTCCAGTTAGATTTAGTGCTTTTAATGCATCCGCTCCTTCTACTGCAATCCACGTTCCAATATTAGTCCAATTAAAGTAAGCGATAAATTGAGCGGCGGCAAAAATCAGGACAATATAGCTAGCCATATCTTTCATCGAATCAGTCATATAAGCAGGTATATCTCTAGAACTTTTGATTTTCCCTACTGTTATTCCATAAACAGAGCCAACTACCACAAAAAACAGCAGCGTAATCGGAATGATACCATCTAAAAAAGGAGATGGAACAATTCCGCCGTCTTCATTTCGTAGAGGAGAGTTGGGCCAAAATAAGAAAACAGCTAGTACAACGACATAAATACATGTAGCAACGATACTGTTTTTTAATCCTTTTGCTTCTACCTCACTGATTTCACCAAAATCATTGCGTTTTCTCCCTTTATAATTACCCAGTCTAGGTTCTACAATCTTTTCAGTGACGATCGCTCCTATAATAGTTAAAACGAATACAGAAGCCGCCATGAAGTACCAGTTAGCTGCAGGACTGACAGCAGCGCTTGGGTCGATTGTTTTAGCAGCTTCAGTAGAAATGCCTGATAACAATCCGTCGGTTCCGGATATAATAAGATTCGCTGTAAAGCCTGATCCCACCCCAGCAAATCCTGCTGCTAATCCAGCAAGCGGGTGTCTTCCTACTGTATAAAATATCATTGCGGCAAGCGGAGGCACGATGACAAAAGCAGCATCTGCGGCTAAGTTGGCCATAATCCCTGTAAAAATGATGGCGTATGTAATAAGAGCTTTTGGAGCATTTAAAATCGTTTTCTTTATGGCCACTTCAAGCAGACCTACTTTTTCTGCAAGTCCGACTCCAAGCATCATAGCAAGTACAAGTCCTAGGGGCTTAAATTCAGTGAAATTGGTCAGCATCGATGTTAAGATATACTGAATGCCTTCATGCGACAACAAACTTTTAATTGGAAGAGTCTTATTAGTACCAGGATGGACCACTGTTACTCCCATACTATTAATAGCAACAGACGCTAATACGATAATAAGCGCTAAGCATACAAACAAAATAAAAGGATCAGGTAGTTTGTTTCCGAATGCTTCTACTCTTCCTAATAGTTTGTCTAGAAAGGTTGTTGGATGTGATTTTTGCTCTGTTTGCAAATTAGGTTGTGCCATACTTTCTCTCCCTTTTCTTTTAGATTCTTTTTGTTTTTTTCCTTTTAATTACCAAAAAGACTATTAGTACATAATAATCTGAATATTTATATTATTCAAGTATTATTTTTAAGGAATTTTTATTTATCTATTAAAACTAATAGCATTTAGATAAATAGAAAGCCAGAAGATATCTTTTGAATCGACAATCAAAAATAACAAAAAGCTCTCCGTTTGAAGAGAGCTTTTTGTTATTTCGCTATACTAGATGGGGCAGACTCTTTTCCTGACTCGTTAACAGCTGTTACATAATAACGAGACTGAGATGCGTCGGAGTCGGCAAAGCTTTTTCGCTCAAATTCCGAAACGCTGCCAATATGGACAAATGTTCCGCCTGGGTTCTTTTTATAAATTCGGTAACCGATAATATTGCCTTCTCGTACCGCGTACCACGTAAGCAAATTACCGCTCATCTTTACATGTGTGGGAGGTTGTGGTGCAGTTGCTTCACGCTCCAATTCTTTTGCTTGGTCAGCTTTTAGTTCTGTATATACAACTAACCTCTCTTGATGGGTTCCTTCTGCACGGTCAAACGTGCCTGTACACGTAATTAGATTTAAATTACGTTTGTTGCTGTACCCAAAAATTTCGTTTAAAGGTGCCTTATCTCGCGGATAGCTTTTTGTACGTTTAACAACAAAGGTAAGCGTGGTCCCCTGTGCATCTCTTACGGTAATTTCATCATCTTTTTTTAAGTTTTTTAGATTGTAAAAGACGGCAGGGCCGGTTTTACTGTCTACGTGTCCTGCTAGTACAGCATTTCCTTTTACGCCAGGTTTAGCTCCTGGTTCAAACCAAGCAACTCCATTTTCTGTAGATGGCGCTGCCATTTCACCGCTGTCTAATAACCCTACTTGTTCAATTGAAGCCTCCACATGAATAGCTGGAATGGACACTTTTGCAGGAATAATTCCTTTGAATTCTTTGTTTAACTGTTTGGCTTCTGTTTTATGCTTTTTTAATACAGCAAATTCCTCTTCAAGCGTTACCCGGCTTTTTAAATCCTTTGATTGTGCTTCTTTTTCTTTTTGCTTAGCTGCATTCTGTTGCTTCATTTCTTTTGCTTCTACCATTTGTTCTTTAAAATATAGTCCGCCGCTAACAAGCAGGACCAAACTTAATATACAGTAGGCGAGAACAATCGCTTTTTTCACATCGTCACCTCGTTTCACAGCTGTTTATAAAAAAGAAGAGAGAACAACCTCTCTTCTTTTTTTAGGACTCTTGACTTGTAATTCATAAGGAAAAGGAGAAAAAATATTATTTGCTTACTGGTTTCTTGCGTAAAATAACTCCAGCTGTTAATACAGCTAACGAACCTAGTGCAATATAGATCGCTGTTAGTGGGTTCATCGTTGATTCAGATGCCCCGCCCATACCTGTTTTCGGCATATCTGTTGGCATAGCTGTCTCAGCAAACTTATCGGGATTTTGTTTTACAATCGCTTCACCTAAAGCTTGGCCGACACCAAACATTAATTTATACCCTTCACGGTACGTATCATAACTTCCAGCGTAGTCGCCGGATGCATATTGCTCAAATGTTTTAATAACCGTATCTTCATGTGCTTTTATAGCTGCCTGTGCGTCTGCAGTTGGAAGGTTTCCATCTGTTGCTGTTCCTAAGAATGTACCAAATTCTTGCGCGAATTTATGGAGCTTGTCTTTAGCAGCTTTTTCTCCTGCTTCATCGCCTTTTACTTGTGCACTTACTAGTTCAGCTTGGGCATTGATGTGATCTCCTTGCCAAATTTTTTCGAATTGTGCAGCCCCTTCATCGCCATATACTGAACCGATTGCAGCTTTAAAATCTGCTGTGTTAGCATTTTCTAACCAGCTAACATAGTCGTAATCTTTTGAACCGTTGAACCCTTTTTCCATTCCCATTGTTGCTAAAGCAAAATGTTCTGCTGCTAAGCTGTTTAATGAAGAACGTAAATCTGCTGCTGGTGTATCTACTTTGGTATTGTCGAATTTATCAGGCATTTGCGTTACGATTGCATTTGATAACGCTTTACTAATGGCAAACATTTGCTGATATCCTTCGCGGTATGTTTTAGCGGCCGCTTCGTAGTCACCTGCTACATAATCTTCAAATGTTTCTTTTACTTGGTCTTCATGTACGCGAAGCGCTTCTTTTGCTGCATCTTCAGGTAGTTTGCCTTCCGTAGCAGTACTTAAGAACTTAGCAAATTCATTTACGAATTGATTTACTTCTTTATCTACTTCAGCCATGGCTTCTTTGTCATTTTCTTTTGTTGCTTTTACAAAATCATCTGTGTAATTGTTATGTTCTCTGAAAATTCTTTCGAATTCAGCTGCTCCTTTATCACCATAGACAGACGCAATAGCAGGCTCCATGTCAACGGCATTTTGGTCCAATGCTTTAAACGCAGCGTCAGCGTCTTTAGAACCGTCATAGGCTGTTGTCATAGCGGCAACGGCAAGCGTAAAGTGTTCAGATAATAAGTAGTCTAAGTTCGCTCGTAAATCTGCAGCTTTTGTTACTGCCGTTGGTTGTGCTTCCTCAGCGTTTGCAATTGTGGGCATCAATAGTGAAGCTCCTAGTACAGGGATCATTAACTTTTTGCTTAATTTCATCATTTTCCACTCTCCTCATTTTTAGTTGATGTACGCTACTTTTTTCATTCTTACTACATCTTAAATCATTAAATAGATTGAACATTTTGAATATTCTTTATATTTTACCTTCATGTTCTCCCGTATTTAATGACTCTTTTTAGGAAGTATTCTCTTTCTATCTACTAAACGATTGGCGAACGACCTTGGATCACTTTTTTAAAACTTTTTTAAGATGTCATTTTCATCAAGAATTCCTTCCCTTTCTACTTATCTAACGAACGCTTTGTTCAGCTAGATCACTTTTTTTGAAAAAGTTTTTAACCGCTTTTTTTCAAGAATTCCTTCCTTTTCTACTTACCTAACGATCACCTTATTCTGTTGGATCACTTTTTTAAAAATTATTTTAAATTCAAAAGAAAAAGAAAGGTTTCTAAAGGAAACCTTTCTTTTTCTCTTTACTTATTTAAAAAATTCCACATCACGTTGTTTACTTCTTGAGGCTTTTCATGCTGAGGGGCATGAGATGCTTCAGCTAATCGGTGAACAAATATGTTTGGCACATATTCTTCAATACCATCTAAGTTTTCAGGCATAAAAGTAGGATCTTGATTTCCCCAAATAATTTGTACCGGGATGTTTAACACTTCTTCTTCTAACGGAAACAAAGATTTTCTTCGAAGGTCTTCTTCCGTGAAAATCTTTAAATTGCGGTAATAACTTAGCATGGACAGTACAGAGCCATTTTCCCAAGAGTTCATGTATGCTTGTACATCATCAGCTGTTAGGTATCCTTTTTTTACACCTGGGTCGATCACAAGCTTACGCAAACCTGAGAAGTTGTCTCGTTCCATATAGTCCTGTGCTTCTTGTTTTTGAAACCATTTCATATACTCACTTGCTTTTTGCTGATTTTTATTTGTTCTAAGCTCACGCATAAATGTATAAGGGTGCGGACCGTTAAAAGCAATTAATTTTTGTACATATTCCGGGTAGCGATAAGCAAATGTCCATCCGATTCCTGCTCCCCAGTCGTGTACAACTAGCGTGCAGGAGCTATATCCTAGGCCTTCAATCACTTGGCGAATATCTTCTACTAATACATCAATCTCGTATGATTTTAGTCCGCTTGGCTTTTCAGATAAGTTATATCCTCTTAAGTCCAGAGCAATTGTGTGAAAATCATTAGAAAATTCATCTATCTGGTGTCGCCAAATATGCGAAAAGTCAGGAAACCCATGAAGAAATAGCATAAGCTCTCCTTGTCCCTTGCTTATGTAGTGCAAATTAACGCCATTTACGTTTATATACTGTTTGCTCATTGTTCATTTCCTCCTTTTATGTAGCTGTAGAGCAGTATAACGCTGTAAAAAATGAACGTCAATTCATTTGCTTCGTTCGCTTCTTTTTAGTTCCTTTTATGAATATAGTTAATTATTTAGAGTGGATTTTTTTGAAGGAGTGATTAACAATGGCTCATATCTATTCAAAGGGCTGGTTTGTTCAGCAGTTAAAAGCGGCCAATATCTCTAAAATCGATGGAAGAAAGCTAGAAAGTTATAAAACCTACATTCTTCGTAATTTACATGCTGAGCTTATAGAACAAGGTAAAATCAACGGCTAAAAGAGGTTGAGACATAACGAAATGAATCCCATCTAAAGATTTACACAAATGAAATCTACGTTTGTCTTAACAAAAAAACGAACCACTAATCAAAAGTTTTGATCAATGGTTCGTTTTACATTTCGTCTAACATATTTTTGTCCCATCCACTTTTTTTACAGCGATTGCTCAATAAAAGATAATACCCGCTTTACATATTCTTTTTTGTATACATGATAATTTTGAACGTGTTCTGCTTTATCAGTTTTCCAGAAGGAAAAAGCATCCGGGTGTGTTTTAGCCATTTTTTCACTTTCAGTGTAAGGGATTTTTGTATCTCCTGTGCTGTGTATAAATAAAATTGGTCGAGGGTAAATATGCTCGACTGCTTTAATAGGACTAGCTTCAGCAGGATTTACATCTGCAATAACAGGAAGAATAGCAATGGTTAGCGGTGTAAATGGAAAATTTGGTAAATGAGACCATACAGATAGATTTTCTTTTAAATAAGAGGTTAAATCACTAAAAGGACTATCGGCTACCACTGCTTTTACGTCGTCATCTTGAGAGGCTGCTAATAAAGAAGTGGCTGCTCCCATTGAAATGCCGTAGAGCACAATTGGCTCTTTTTTTGTTTCTTTCATTTTCTGAATAACGCCTAATAAATCGAGCTGTTCTTTTACACCAATCGTCGTTTGATTTCCTTCTGAGTCTCCTGAATCTCTAAAGTCAAACATGACTACTCGATATCCCGCTTTTACAAATTCTTTACTCAGCGGCAGAAAGCCCGCTCCTTGTGCTTCACGGTTATTTCCGTATCCATGTGACATAATAATGGTCGCTTTTGGCTGTTCCGTTGGTTCAATCATCCATCCTTTTAAATGGGTTATTCCGTCTTTGCTCAAAAATACTTGATTGCTATAGTGCATGCCGTAATCACTAGGATTTTTCACAGCAGGATTTTTATCTAGTTTTGTCAGGCTTATGCCTACATAAAGAGAAATGGCCGTACAAAGTACAAAACAAAGAATAACAAAGGATATCAGGCTGATCCATATTGTTTTTTTCTTTTTACCTGTATTTGTCTGTCGATTTAGAACTGGAGTCAAGCTCGTTCCTCCTTTTTATCTAAGATCATCTTTCCTATTCTTATTGCTGCTTCCCTTTTTCCATTTTAAAGCTAGCCCATCTATTTTATGAATAAAATTCGTTTTATTTTCCACATATTTTTCCGGTTCAAAGCGATAGCGATGCGCTAGTTCTGTTTTCAACGTTTCGTATTCTTTTGCTGCATCAGGGTGAGTACGCAGATAATCTCGAAACCATATATGCCGATTAATTTCTGGGTGGCCTTTTTCATAAATATGAACGTGGTGGGTTCTTTCATTTCCACCTTTTTGGAAGTATCGTCTTCCTTTTATGCCGTTTTCACCTTTTGCTTCATATCCAAGCTGTTCCATCTTTTGATTATATGTATCTACTTTTTTTATATCTTTCACTTCAATAAGTAAATCAATAATCGGTTTTGCGCTTAAGCCGGGAACAGCAGTGCTTCCGATATGATGAACCTCTAAAACTTGAGCTGACATTATAGTTGTTAAGGTGGCAGCTTCTTTTGAAAATTCCTTTTCCCACGCGATATTATGAGGTGTCAGCTGAATTTCTCTTACGGACTTCATCTTCAATTCCTCCTTTTGTAACGAAAAAACTGCTTACTATAGAATAGCCTATAATAAGCAGTTTTTCATCATTTAACATGTTATTAAGTTTTATCTAGCAAACGCCTGCTTCGCTAAATTAACAACCGTCATATCATCCATTGGAGGGTTGTGGAGCCCAGCACGCACGTCTCTATAATAGCGCTGCAGCGGATTACTGCGCTGCAAGCTACGCGCTCCTACTATGCGCATGGCTTTGTCAACAACCGTACAGGCACTATTGGTCACTACGTGTTTGACAGCTGCTAATTCTCCCGCTAATGCTGCTCGGTCGCTTGTTTCATCCCATTTATTTGCCACGCTGTACATAAAGTGACGCGCCTGCATGAGTTCAAGTTCCATCTCTCCGACTAAACGCTGCACATTTGGCAACTCGCTAATCGTTCCTTCAATACTATTAGGCGAATATTCTGTAGCAAATGCGACAGCATAATCTCTTGCTGCGATGGCTGTACCCATGTAGCAAGCTGGTATATGAAGCAACCAGCCGCTTGGCTCATTCTTTTTAAAGCCACCTAGGCGTTCAACAAGAAAGTCTTGTTCAATATCGACATTTTCTAGCACAAGATCGTGACTTCCTGTCCCGCGCATTGCAATCATATCCCATGTTTCTTCTATTGAAAGTCCGCTTGTTTCACGAGGAATTAAAAACAAGCCGATCTCTTCTTCACCTTCAATGCTTGCTTTTACCAAAAAGTAATTTAACACTGGAGACATCGTAGTGAATGTTTTTCGGCCATTGATTCGCCAGCCTTCTTTTGTTTTTACAGCTGTCGTTTCCGGTTTGCCTCCTCGAGTAGGACTTCCTGTCTTCGGTTCAGTAGCAGCGGTATTAATAAGTGCACCTTTTTCTATTTCTTTAAAAATAAAATCGAGCATTTGCTGACTCCAAGGCTGTTTTTCACGCAAGTCCATTGTAATCCCCATATGCCATCCAATACTAAGAGCCGTAGAAGCGTCCCCTTGAGCAATTAATTCTTGAAATAATAAAAAATCATAAAGGCGTAATTCATCTCCTCCATAGTTGCTTTCTAGAGAAAGACGTGTATAGCCAGCTTCTTTTAACTCTTGAATATTTTCAAACGGAAACGTACCTTCTTCATCTATTTTAAAAGCTCGTTTCTTAAATTTTTCGACTAGAGGTAGCAGTTTTTCGTACGTAGACTTTTGATTTTTATTTACAAATGAAACACTCATTTGCTTCATCTCCTTTTTATATGACAGAGTGTCCCTATCGGATTAATATATAGTTCTTATCATAGCATACCTCATCTTTTCTGTGCATGTTTGGTGTGTTTATCTTTCTCGTTAAATCTATTCTTTTTCCAATTTAATGGTCTGTTTTACCTACACGTTCCATACATTTAATGGAATAAAAAGAAGGGAATGGTGTGAATGAATCAATGTCCAAAATGCGGTGCCAGTGCAAGCACAGATCAATTATTTTGCAATAACTGCGGCTTTTCTTTCACCGTGTCGCCAGCTGCAGCTAAGCATAAAAAGAGCTGGTATATTGGCGGGGGTATTGTGCTTATACTTCTTTTAACTTTTGTATTTTATTTCTTTTTCTCTGGTTCAGAAGAAAAAACGGCTGACCGCTTTATTGAGGCATTGGAATCGAAAGATACAGCTGTGTTAAGAGAGTTAGTAGACTCTTCGCAGTCTACTCTAGTTATTAATGACACATCTATTCAAGCTCTGTTGGATGCAACTTCCGATGGTTCTATTTTACGAGACGTTGAAAATGATTTGAAAAATAAATCGAGTATCTACTTTACAATAAAAGAACAGAAACATTCACCACTCTTCAAAAAACAGTACGTGGTTGTGCCGTCATCATATTATATCTCCCTCACCACGCCAGAGGATGCAACAGTTACAGTCAATGATACAAAACAATCCATATCCAAAAATCAAACGCAAAAAATAGGGCCTTTTATGATTGGAAATTACCCGCTTACAGCTTCTTATGAAAGCTCTTACGGAAAGCTTACAGACCAAACCACTGTAAACTTTCACCGTCAAAAAGAAGAAAATATATCTGTTGTATTTAAAGGGGCTTATGTTACAATCTCATCGAATAGAGATGACGCTATTTTATTCGTAAACGGAAAAAGCACGGGGCTTCAGGTGAATAGCTCATCACAAATAGGGCCTGTTGCCACGGATGGAAGCGTCACTGTTCATGCAGAAGTGCAAAAAGGCGGCACCACGTTCAAAAGCAGTCCTTACACCATTCAAAGTGAAGAAAGTATTATATTAAATATACAAACGCCGCCCCTTGAAAAGGAAAAAACCGTCATAAAAGAACGAGAAGTAATCGTGCCTGGGCCGCGCTCTTATGCTACTTCAAGCTCTTATATTCTTCCGGATTCGGATTCTTACAAATTAAGCTATAGTGATATTAGCAGTTTGAGCTCGAGTGAACGAAGGCTAGCTCGAAATGAAATCTATGCGCGGCATGGGTATGTATTTAAATCGAAAGATCTTCAAACCTATTTTTATGAAAAGTCATGGTATACGCCTGATTCATCATTTAGAGACTCCTACTTATCAAGCGTTGAAAAATATAACGTTGATTTTATTAAATCATATGAATAAAGTGAACTCCCCTTTACCCAGGGGAGTTTTTTGATTGAAGCGAGTGCTTACTCCTACGTTTTTTTACATACCATGATCCCTACATACGTTAATAAATTTTTTATAGCCTTCTTCATTCTTTTCACTGTAAAATATAAAGTAGATGTACATAAACTTACTACACGCATAAGGAGAGATGGAGAATGAATGGAATTGGACGACTTCCACAAAAGCTTAATGGACATTTGATTTTAGAAAATATTCAAGAAACCATGATCATTGCAGATCAAGACTATCGTGTGCAGTGGATGAATGCAAGAGCAATTGAAACACTTCAGCCAGTACTCCCAATCTACCAGTTATCTCATATCGAAGAGTTAATTGGAAAGCATATGGACTTCTTTCATTCCAATTCTGAAGAAACGGAAAATTTACTCACCTCTCTTCATACAACCTACAGAACGCGTATAACGATTGGCAGTCAATACGTAGCAGAAGCTGTGATTCACCCCATTGATACAAAAGACGACGAGCGCTATGGCTACTTGCTTATGCTATTAGACTTTACAGATCAAGCCGAAGCAGAGCTTGAAAAAGAGCGGTTAATTGAGGATTTGTCCACTCCTTTATTAAAGATATGGGACGAGGTTTTAGCTGTGCCCATTACCGGTAAGATGGATATAGAACGTGGAAAGAAGCTAACTGAAACGGTATTGGAGGCAGTTGTAAAAGAACAGGCGCGCTATTTACTTATTGATTTATCTTCCCTTCATTCATTAGATGAAGAACACGGTTATTATATTAACACGCTCCACGATGCTTTGCGTTTGATTGGTACCACTTGCCTTATTGTTGGTCTTTCTTCAAAAATGGCTCTGTCGCTTGTTGATTCTCAGTTTAATTGGCGAACATTTTCCACTGTCCAACAAAGCATCTCTTACATTTTAGAAAAAAAGAATTGTCGTATTGCACCCATTTCATAAGCCCATCATATCATTAAGTAATCCTCTCTCAATCGCTTTTTCCTTCAATCGGAAAAGGCGATTTTAGTTATGAGGAATTGTGAACGTTTAGGCACTTATCATCATAGGATACATTAATCAACCATAGAAAAGGGTGAGAGCGTATGCCAAGTGTTATTAACATTTATAATTTAAAGATCAACAGTATCTCAAGCAACGGTTCTGTCAACATTGGCGAAGCACTCCACAACAGTCACACGGCTCATTCAAAATCCACTGGTACGAACTCTTCTTATGGCGATGTCTCACCTGCTTCCTCGAAAATGCGAAACATTTATATCGATCCTGATACAAATGACCAAACAGATATTGCAAACGTTGATCATGTCAATGGTTATCAGCAGTGATATAGGGCAATGCTTGTCAACAGCATGACGACAAACGGTGAATACATTCTCTCTGAACGCAATAGGCCGTTGGAGTAGAATGAATAAAAACAGTAAGGAGTCTCTTTATGCCTCTTCAAATTAACGTTTTTAATATCGTAACAAACGGTGTCACACAAAACGCAAATATTGATTTCGGTTCCACCATTCAAAACAGTCACACGGCGAACTCAAAGTTTAACGGCGCAAATTTCTCTTTAGGTAACTTCTCTCCTACTTGCTCTCAAATGAATACGGGCGTGTTAGATCCTGACGTAAGCGATCAAGATCAAATTGCCAACCCTTCAGCTCCAATTGGAAATCAAATTTAGATTTAACGATTTTGTCGTTTTACTTGGCACATTACAAGGAGGTGTGTAAATATGTTTCCATTTGGAAAGTCTCCGTTTAAAGGAATGATGGAAAATATCCCAAAAGGAATGGCATCTAAAGACATGAATAAATATATTCAGCAAATGATTTCTTCTACGATGTCCCATTCTTTTCCGGATTTTATGCAAGGAAATGAATTCTTTAAGCAGGCCCAAGACATGATGAAAGAACAGCAGGATGTGGGAAATGAAGGTCATGGACAACAGCTAAGAAGATTTGATTCAAACGTCATTAATACATTAGACGAATGCATTGTTCAGTTAAAAATTCCTAACCGCGATATTGTATCAAGCATTAAAGTCTATCATACTCCATACGTGTGTACGATTGAAGGAATAGATGGAGAAGAATCCTTCAAAGAAGAAATTCAGCTTCCTTGTTCGGTTCGCAAAAAAGGTACACGCGCCGTATATCGTTCCGGGGTGTTGGAAATCCGGATGCCTAAACATGTTAATATTCCTATGTCTCAAATAGACGTCCACGATTTAGATTAAAGTGGACGTTTTTTTCTGTTTTCATGCATACATATAAAATAGAAAGCGGCAAAAGGCCTTGTTTTATTTTTTTAAAGAAGGTGACAAATATGAATGATGGAAAGTTTAAAAAGTGGGCAGAAACGTTACAAGAAGAAAACCATACAAAATTTTGGGAAAAGATTTTTGACGATGATCCTGAAGAAAAGAATGATACGGAAGCAGATGCTTCTCCTCAAATTGTAAATGAGTATCGAGATTATCCTTTAATTGATGTATACGAATGGGCAAATCAACTGTTAGTTGTGATTGAAATACCCGGTGCTAAACGAACAGACGTCGAATTGACCATGCATGAAAATACTTTACACATATCCGGTTCATCTCTTTTAACGATGAAGGATGCAAATGTTCTTCACAAAGAAAGACGTGAAGGAACGTTTCAACGATCAATCATCCTTCCACCTGCTGTAGGGGAAGCGCCGTGTCACGCATCATTTAAAGATGGTCTATTGCACGTGAAATTTGATTTGTAATTTATTGTGCAGAACTATACGTAGCATGAAAGGCAGGGAATTTCATGTTTTCTAAGTGGTTTAAACAATCGCCTAAAATTGAAACAGTCCGCAAAATAAATCCGTCTTCCCTTCCAACCAAAAAAAAAGTAAGTCCCATAGACCAAAGCTCTAATCAAAAGCGGAAAGAATTACCCGAAAAGATGAAAACTAAAAAACAGTCTAATCTAAAGAAACCCCCTCAGCAGCCAAAGAAGTTGCCGAGCCAAACGGAGCCTAAGACATCTGATGAAGTTGAATTCACAAAACCTGTTCATTCGTCAGATTCAGCGCTGAATCTGCAGGGAATTATTGATCAAGTGACGCGTTTAACCGACGCGATTCCTAAAATAGAAGAGCTTCATCAGCAATTACATGAATCAGCTCATCTTATTCAATCATTGTCTCAACTGCACGAGCAAACAGCTCATTTACTTTCGGCTATGCAGTCAGCTCCTAATTTCGAAGACATTCAAAATCAGCTCTCTGCGTTAAAGGAAGAATCGTCCAATACAGCTTTATATGAGATGGTGAAAACTCTTGACAAAAAGATTAATGAAGTAACTCAGCCAAAGCAGTCCATTGTTGTTGAAAAAATTATGGTGGAAAAAGTATTGTTAGACAAAATTGACCTTAGTAATAATTTTGGCCAGCTAGGAATTAAAGATTTGACCGGCCACTTAAACATTGGTACAACTTACAGCGCTGACTCTGATCAAGTGGATGAAGAAGTCAAAGACTTATTCTCTGTTAAGCTAAAAGAAAAAAAGATTGATGAACATACAACTGAGACAACGATGAGTTCAGGAGGTGAAACAGAAAAGCCTGATCACTCCGAAGAATAAAAAATGACCGCTACTGCTTATTTAAAGCAATTGTCGGTCATTTTTGTTTCCATAAATAGTTGTAATTCTTTCTGTAGGCGTTCCATTAAGAACGCTGAAATTTCTTCTTGATTTTCTTCTTTATGATGAGATGATGCTACAACAATACGGCCTGTTTTTCCTAAGAAAGCCCGGTATTCAATTACCTTCATCGCAGCATGAAGTAAGTTCGCGTCCGAAAGCGGTGTATTTGTTAGTAGAACAATATTCATTTCATTCTCTTTTTGTCCATGTGTCAGTACAGTCAGCCACGAGTAACCTTTATCGTCTTTTAAGCGAACTTCATGACTAGATAAAGACGCAGATTTCCACGCCGTGTTAGAACTGCTTTGCTGTTGAACAATTTCTTGACACCAGTCTAGACCTGTTTCATTGGAACCCAGTGAAAGAGTTCTCAAAGGACGAGCAAAGGATAAACATAGCTTGCCCGGTTCCTTTTGCAACTGATACAACTCATGGAAGTCCGTCTCTGGATATTGATACGGCGGCACAAAAGCAATTTGCCGCTTGTTCACAGCGGGATGGTGAAATACATGCAAATCAACGCCATATACTCTTTTTAACGTAGCTGCATCCTGAAAAATGGCATCCATCCCCGTTTCTTCTACTCTTCCATCTTTCAATAATACGGCATTATCTGCAAACAGCGAGGCAATGTTGAGATCATGCAAAATGGCCAGAACCGTCAAGCTCATTTCCTGCTGTAACGTTTTTAACAGCTGAAGTAGTTCCATCGTATGTTTTACATCTAAGTGATTCGTTGGTTCATCAAGAAGTAAGTAGTCAGGTTCTTGCGCCAGTGCTTTAGCAAGTAAAACACGCTGTTTTTCTCCACCGCTCAGCGATTGAAAGGTATGATTTCGATAGTGCCAGACGTTTGTTAATTTCATCACGCTTTCTACCACTTCTTCATCCTGTGCTGATACAGTGCTAAACAAACCTTTTGCCTGATAAGGATAGCGTCCAAGTGAAACAATTTCTTGAACCGTAAATTCTAATCCAATTTGATTTTCTTGCGTCATGACTGCAACTTTTTGCGCCAGTTGTTTTGGTGAATAAGCCTTCACTGACTTCCCTTCTACCTTCACTTCTCCTGATTGAGTGGTTAATACATTCATAATTAAGCGAATAAGCGTTGTTTTTCCGCTTCCATTTGGTCCTAGTAAAGCAACAAAAGAACCTTTGTCTACGGTGAACGTGATGTCACGAACGGTCGGTTTCTGTTTATCGTATCCTCCCGTCACATTATATAGTTCAATCATGATATTCCTCTTTTCCGCATACGTTCTTTTACAAGCAGCAGCGTAAAAATTGGCGAACCAATTAAGGCGGTTACGACTCCAATCGGCAGTTCACGAGGTTCTAATATCGTTCTTGCTAATAAATCGGCTAAAACCAAATAACTTCCTCCGATTAAAATAGAAAGCGGCAGTACATGCTTATGATTAGCTCCCGCTACAAGACGCACTACGTGGGGAATAACTAAGCCAACAAATCCAATTGCCCCAGATACTGATACCGCAGCCCCGGTTAATACGGATGCACCTATTAAAATCATTCTTTTTTTCTTCTTTACGTCTATCCCCATAAATTGAGCGGATTGATCGCCAAATGCTAAGCCGTTCAGCTCTTTCACATGTAACAGCAGCATAATCGTACCGACTAAAAAGAACGGCCCTAAAATTTGAATATGCGACCATCCTCTCATTGATACGCTTCCCATTAGCCAGTATAAAACCTGCCTTACATCTTCTTCAGGAGAAAGAGCTACAATTAATGAAATAAGCGCGCTCATAAAGGATGATAAAATAATCCCCGCTAAGATGATAGTTTCATTGGCCAAATTGCCGCTTGCGAGTTTCGTAATACCAAAAACTAAAAGAAGAGTAATAAAACCAGATACGATGCCGACTACAGGCAGCGTGAAGATAGACAAACCAAAAATACTCCAGTGAAAATAAATTGCCATGACAGAGCCAAGGGTTGCACCTGAGGAAACTCCGATCGTGTAAGGATCTGCAAGAGAGTTTCTTAATAGCCCTTGAAAGGCAGCTCCTGCTATTGAAAGCGAAGCTCCTACTAAAAATGCCACCAGTACTCTTGGAAAACGAATTTGCCAAATGATTAAATCCATGTTTTCCGGACCGTGATATAAGGATAGTCCGGTAAGGTGGCCAATAATAATTTTGATTGTATCTCCTACGGTTAACGAAACTGTACCAATAAATACTCCCATAATCACCGAAGTACATACAATAAATAAACTGACTATGTATAAAATAGATGCTTTGTTTAAAAAAATACGTTTAAAAATCAATACTTTCAGCTCCTCTAGGAAACGAGGCGTGATGTTTTACATTACATTAACCATTCATTTTCCTGTCCATAAACCATGTTTCCATCCTACATAGTATTGGAAACAATCATCTTTTATTTGTTACGAGTGCTAGACTGTTGAACTAGGCAACGTAGAATAGCGTACTAAAGTTCTCGGTGAAAAAACAAGCGAAAACCTCTACAAGCTACACTTTTTGTGCTTGCTCCGGGCTTTTATAGTTGTCTATTAAATGATACAGCTTTTCCATATCTACAGCTTCTCTCACATATGCTGCTGCTTTTGAAAAAGACTCCTCTTTTTGCAGGCGACTGTTGAATGTATCCGTAATAGGCGGCAATTTTTTATGTTTACGAATTTGATTAAGCAAAGCTCTGCGCAAAGCATCGTTATGAAACACATCATGAACATACGTGCCAATGATGTTGTCTTTAACCGTTCCTTCTTTTTGATCATCTACCACCGCAAAGGCTTCCGTTATGCTTTTAGAAACCGTCTTTCCCATATGAATTTCATAGCCTTCAATCGAAACCTTCTCACTCTCTAACTGAACATATCCAGAAACTCTTTCTGTTTTTTTGCTGGTTGTCATAACGGTTTCCACTGGAAGCAAACCCAGCCCTTTAATAGATTCAATCCGGGACTCTACTGCATCGGGGTCCGTAATTGTCTCGCCTAACATTTGATATCCCCCGCAGATGCCAATAACGTGAGCGTTCGTTGCGTTCAAGACTTGATTAATGGCTAGAGCCAGGCCGCTTTCTTGTAAAAACTGCGCATCTTCAATCGTATTTTTGCTTCCTGGTAAAACAATTAAATCAGGCGTACCTAGTTGTGATGGCTTGGTTACAAGTCTCACATGACAGTCTTCTTCTAAGCTTAGAGGATCAATGTCTGTAAAATTTGAGATGCGAGGATACGAGATAACCGCAATATCGATTTCTTTTAACGGATTCACAAGCGTTGAGTAATTTCTGAGTGATAGCGAATCTTCAGCGTCAATTTCCACGTCGTGCATATAAGGAATCACTCCTAGTACCGGAACTCCCGTGTATTCTTCAAACCACTTCAATCCCGGTTTTAAAAGCTCTAAGTCTCCTCGGAATTTATTGATTAACACTCCAATTACTCTAGGTTTATGTTCATCTGGAAGCAATTGAAGAGTACCCACCAGACTCGCAAAAACCCCTCCTTTATCAATGTCTCCTACTAACACAACAGGGGCTTGGGCTATCTTTGCTACGCGCATATTTACCAGTTCCCGATCGTTCAAATTCACTTCAGCAGGACTTCCAGCACCTTCAATCACAATTCGATCATAATGATTGGCAAGCTCTTTATAAGACTCCGTGATAACGTTCAAACCTTCATTAAAAAATTCTTGCCGATACTGAAAAGCAAACATATTACGAAGCGGCTTTCCATGAACGACAATTTGAGATTCATGATCACGAGTTGGTTTAATTAAAATAGGATTCATATTGGTTGTTGCTTCTACTCCAGCCGCTTCAGCTTGAATTCCTTGCGCTCTTCCAATTTCTTTTCCATCCATTGTAATGTATGAATTAAGCGCCATATTTTGCGATTTAAACGGTGCAGTTTGATAGCCGTCTTCTTTAAAAATACGGCAAAACGCTGTAGCAATCATGCTTTTTCCAGCGTCTGAGTGCGTTCCTTGAATCATAAGAGGTTTTCCTTTTTTCACTTTTTCCACTCCCTATCACATAAAAAAACCTTAACTGTAAAAGTCAAGGTTTGGTCATGCGCTCATTAACACATTGTCTTGACTTATTTCTCCCACCGAAAAATAAGGGGTTTTTAAAAGCAGGTCTCCTGGCTTATGCTTCATTTTACTTCTGCATCCTTCCTAGTTTGACTAGTGGGTCTTTGCAGGTTCATCCACATTTACAGTAGCGGGGGCTGCACCGGATTTACACCGATTTCCCTATTATCCTCCTTAGAGGCACTTTTAAAATCATTTATTCTTTATTGTAACGAATTTTATAACCATTCACAATAACGATTTTCTTCTATTATTATATATTACTGTGTTTATACTTATTTGGGTCTCGTATGCTATAATAACAATTATTTTCCAAACATCTTATGAAATAGCTAGGAAGGTGCTCGTAGTTGAAGAAAAAAATCATTTATATCTTTATTAGTTTGCTTGTTCTTTACATAGCAATCATGTCTTTTTGTATGTATCAAACCGCTCATCAGCCTGTTCCGCAAAAAGCAGATTATGTGCTCATTTTAGGTTCCAAAGTAGACGGAGATCAAATGTCTCCTAGTTTAAAAGAACGAGCAAAAACGGCTTTATCTTATTTAAAGACTCATAAACAAACAAAAGTTATCGTAACGGGTGGAAAAGGATCCGATGAAGAAATTTCTGAAGCAGAAGCAGCCTATCGTTTTCTACGAAAAGAAGGAATTAAAAAGAATCGAATGATAAAAGAGGATCAGTCAACTTCTACTTTTGAGAATTTCACTTTCACTAAAAAGAAAGTTGATATTCAACACAAAAAAGTCGTGCTTGTTAGCAGTGATTTTCATTTATTTCGCGCCTCTATTATTGCCAAGCGTCAAGGTTTTGACGTTTATCCTTTAGGTGCAAAGACACCAAATTCAATTAAACTTCAAGCCTACTTTCGTGAGTATGCTGCTATCTTAAAAACGTGGCTGTTTGATAAATAAATAGAGTACACCCCTATACAAACGAAAAACACGGCATGAATTCATGCCGTGTTTTTTATTAATCATCCGTATCGATAACTGCTTTTGGTAAACCCGTGTATTTCGCCCAGTAGAAAATACCGATTGAAACAAGAGCAATTAAAATTAAGTCAAGCGGGTTGCTTAGCACACCTTGTCCTCCACCAAATGAGCCTAGGTAAGAGATAACAAGCATAATAATATAATAAGCAACTAGCCACCAAGCAGATTTAAGCTGCTGTGCAAATTTTACAACGTCAGTTGGTACGTATTTCTTAAATGCTACGTAGATAACAACCATTAGAAGCTGTGATCCTAGAAGCCAAGAAATTGTCGTCCATCCTGACCAATATACGATGTATGAACAGAAGATAAATGACACGGGAGCAATAACGCTCATGCCTTTTAATTTGAAAGGCTTTTTAAGGTCTTTTGCATTTACTCTGAATGCAGCAGCTGAAATTGGCGCAATCGCATAAGACAGAATAAGTGCTACTGAACATACGTTTACTAGCGCTTCCCAAGAAGGAAATGGCAGTGTCCAGAATACGGACATTCCAAACGATAGCCATAGTGACGCACGTGGAATTCCTGTTTTCTTATCTACTTTTGAGAAACGTTTAAATAGTGTTCCATTACGAGACCAAGCATAAACTAAACGAGAAGTTGTATTCATGAAGATGTTCCCGTTACCGCCTGGTGATAAAATAGCATCAAAAATAACAAGCGTTACTAACCAGCCAAGGCCTAAAATAAGTGCAATATCTTTAAATGGTAAAGAGAATTGCTCTTGAATTGTTCCCCATCCTCCTGATAGCATATCAGCCGGAATGTTACCAATGAACAATACTTGCAGTGCTGTGTAAATAATCGCTGAAAGTACAATACAGATAATGAGCGCGATTGGAATATTACGCTGCGGGTTTTTAACTTCACTGGCTACAGAAACAATAGGGTGAAGTCCTAGGTAAGCAAACATAACGCCACCTGTTGAAATGGCTGCTTGAATACCATTAAAACCAAACGGAGTAAAATCGCCAGTTGTAAAGTTAGCTGATTTAAAGTGATAAGCTAACACGACGATAATTGTAAGAGGAACCGCATATTTGAACACAGATATAATAACATTTGACTTAGCAAATGCTTTTACACTTACGTAGTTAATGATAAAAAATAGCGTTAATAACGCGAACTGAAATAACCAGCCGATTGTAGTAGGCGATTCAGAACCATGTTTAGTTAGACCAGGAAGCCAAAACGCAACATACTGACGTACAGCCGTTACCTCGATGGCAATCAAACTTGTGTAAGCAATAATGGTAATGAATGAAATTAAGTAACCCACTAAATGACCATGTGAGTAAACCGGATAACGGATAATTCCACCGGTACGCGGCAGCGCTGCTCCAAGTTCAGCATACACTAAACCGATAAGTAAAATAATGACTCCGCCAATCAGCCACGAAAAACTTCCGGCTGGACCAGCCTTTGACGCTACGTTACTAACTGCAAATAACCAGGCGGAACCAAAAATAGCTCCCATCCCAATTAACGTTAGGTCAAGTAACGATATTGATTTTTTAAACTTTCCTTGATTTCCTTGATCAGACATAATATCCTCCTTTAAAATTTCCACTCCACATATCTACGCCCTTGCGTCCGATATGGGATTCTTTACATCATCCTCCTCTTACTAAGACCTCACAAGTGGATATGTTAACAAATATTCTCTAAAAAACCAAGTTAAAAACTTTATTTTTTTGTAAAACATCGTTGAATTGCTTATGTATAGCGCATAAATTCCACAGAAGATTTGAGGACTACTCCTCCTATTTAACCGCATTTTTCTTAGGTTAAACATAAAAGAATATTCAAACTATTTACCGTAAAAAAGGGTCTGAGATATAACGAAATCAACCGCTAGAAGCAGCTACATACGCAACACCTACGCTTGCCATACCAATAAAAAAATCCGAACGATGAATCGTTCGGATTTTGCTTTAATTAAAATAATGTTGTCCGTGCCTTTTTTTGCTTATTTAAATACTTTTACACGTTCACTTAGTGGTTGAAATTCTTTTTCACCCGCCGGTGACACGGGATTACCAAATGGCATTTGAGCAATCAGCTTCCATGAACTTGGAACATTCCAAGCTGCTTTTACTTCATCGTCAATCAATGGATTGTAATGCTGTAAAGTTGCTCCTAGGCCTTCGAGCTCAAGAGCTGTCCAGATCACATGCTGCAGCATGCCTGATGATTGGTTAGACCAAACCGGGAAATTTTCGCTGTAAGATGCGAACTGCTTTTGCAGTCCTTCAACTACTTCTTGATCTTCAAAGAAAAGAACTGTTCCATAGCCGCTTCCGAATAAGTTCATTTTTTGATCCGTATCTGAAAAATTTTCAGCTGGAACAATTTTACGAAGCGCTTCTCTCGTAATATTCCACACTTTATCATGCTGTTCGCCAAATAAAACGACTACGCGTGCGCTTTGGGAATTAAATGCTGAAGGAGTATGTTTCACCGCAAAGTTAATAATTTCTTCAATTTTTTCTTCTGACATTTTTACATTTTTATCAATTGCATAAATAGAACGTCGGTTTTTAATTGCTTCATAAAAATCTTTTCCAACCTGTTGTTGATCACTTGATTTATCAAATAATTTATCTAAAAAACCCATTTTCCACACTCCTAATTGTTTGTTTTTTTAAGCTTAAATTGCATGTTTATACCCTTCCCCCTGATAAAAGGAGATAAACAAGATATAATGAATTCTTATATCTCTAATTCGAGATATTAAACTAAAAAAATATTAATTGAAATTTAATTACTTTATGTAACTTACTTTACAATGATTATTATTACCTGTCAACAGAAAAATTATTTTTTTTGTTGATCATCAAAAGAGGTTGAGACATAACGAAATGAATCCAATCTAAAATAAACAAATGGGATATATGAGCTGAACCGCTTTTGATACCGCAGTTGATTTCCGTGCACGACTTCGCTTTCCGCGGGCGGCCGCTGAACCTCCTCGTCACTTGCGTTCCTGCGGGGTCTCATCTGTTCCGCTTTTTCCGCAGGAGTCTTCGTCGTGCCCTTCAATCAACTGCTAGAAGGAACGAAACAGGTGAAACCTACGTTCACCGTAATAAAAAAACGAACCGCTAATCAAAAATTTTGATCAAGGGTTCATTTTTTCACTTCGTCTAAAATATTTTTATCTCAGCCTTTTTTATAGATACTTAATGTTCATAAATCATCTTTCGCGTCATTCCCCCGTCTACTACGAGGTTAGCTCCTGTTACAAAATCATTTTCGACGTTTGTTAAGTACATACACGCTCTTGAGATATCGGCTGGCGTTCCTACCCGATTAGACGGATGCTGCGTATGATCGATTTCACGAAGGCCATCGTAGTCAGATGTCTCAATCCATCCTGGAGAAATAGCATTTACCGTGATGTTGTCATCACCAAGCGAAACGGCAAGTGCATGAGTTAAAGCAACGATTCCTCCTTTTGTAGCAGCATAGGCTTCTGTATCTGGTTCAGACATTGAAGCTCTTGTAGAAGCTAAGTTTACAATGGAGCCTCCGCTTTCGTTTTTCCTCATCACTTTAGCTGCTTCGCGAGAACATAGAAACACGCTGCGCAGGTTCGTATTGATAATGTCATCCCATTCATCAATGGTTAGCTCATACGGTGATTTCCAGTGGGAAACGCCTGCATTATTAATCAAAATATGTATCGTTCCATACGTACCGACCGTTTTCTCAACGAGATTTAAAATGTCGTCTTCTTTTCGGACGTCTGTTTTCACAAAAATGGCTTCTCCGCCTTGTCTTTGAATAGCTTCTGCGTGACGCTCTCCTTCGGTTTCGTCCACATCTGCCAATACCACTTTTGCTCCTTGTTTCGCGTATGCGCGGGATACATCTTTACCTATTCCGTTCGCAGCTCCAGTAACAATAACAACTAAATCTTTAAACGACATATCATCTCCTCCTTATACGCTTTATTCACTTTTTTCTTCGTCTTTAAACAAGTGATCCGTGACGAAAAGAGCAAACGTTTCAGCCGTTAACTTGCATCCAGAAGCTTTTGGGTGACCTCCTCCTCCAAGGTGCCCAACAATTTCTGCTAAGTTGATTTCGTCTTTTACTGCACGGAACCCAATCTTTTGCCGTCCCATGTCCACCATAACGGAAAAGTCGATATCTTCGTTTTCTAGACACAGTGCATTTCCTAACTCAGACTGATATGTATCTGCAAATACAATGCCTACGTTGTACGCTGTTTTAGCAATTTCAACACTTTCTTTTATGATTTGTTTTTGCTTGTCGTAAATATATTTTTCAATCTTTTTTTCTTCTGCTTCTAGTAAAATTTCGTGTTTGTCCGTAAACGTAAATTCTTGATTTTCAGTATGGTACGATTCACGAAGCGTTTCTAGAATGGTCTCTTTAAATTCTTCATGCGGGATTAGATAATATAGGTGATTGAGGCGCTTTGCTTTCACATTATTTTCATGAAACCAGTCCCACGTATCAAATAAGCGCACAAGTTCTACATATTCATCAAGCAACTCCGTTTTTTGAAGTATGTTGTTGCGCACTAAGTAGTCGTAGAAAAGAGATGTAGCTGCTGTCTTTTTACCGTTTTCGTCTTCTGCAATAACATGAACCCAATCGTATTTCTCAGCTAGTGGAAGAGCAGAGATATGATGGTCAATAAGAGTGATTTTCTGGCCTTTTTTTACCAGTTCATTTAATTTTTCCGCTACTTCATCGTTTACGCTAATATCCGTTATGTATAAAGCTGTGTCTCCATCGTTTTCTTCTTCAATAAAATGCGTCACTGTGTCATTGATGCGGCCAATGCTTACCGTGCTGTAATCAAAGTTGTCGTCGCCAAACGCTAACCGACCCAACAGTGCTGGACTTACCCCGTCTAAATCGTTATGTGAAATTAATTTTATTTTTGTCATCAATCAAAACTCCTTTATTTTCAGTCGCCTTAGTATATGTACCGGCTTGTATATTATAGCAATTTCAACATAAAAATGCTGTTATTTACTTTGAAGAGAAGGAATATCTTCGCAATAAACAAAAGTGAAGTAAACGTTTAGACTTACCTGTATCAAAAGAGAGTGAGACATAACTACATCGATCCAATCAACAGCTAGAAGCAACTACACACATGAAACCTACGCTCACCAATACCAATAAAAAAATCCGAACGAATGTGATTCTCCATCAAGAATCTCGACTCATCGTTCGGATTTTCTTTTAACCAACCTACTTTTGTTTCAGCCTATTTCCACTTACTCTAAATTGCTGTGCTGCTTAAACGCCTGTTCATGATCCGTTTGGTTCAAATTCCCGTATTCTAAGCAAATCGTATCAAACACAACATGAGCACATTGATCAAACAATGAACCAAGCGGCTGAATAGAAGCGGCTTCATTTTCGCTTCGGTATTTGGTTGCAGCGGGAATGTGCAGCAGCTCATCAGTATGAGCAGTTAATGGTGATTCTGTACTAGCTGAAATGCCGATAACTGAACATCCTACTTCTTTGGCTTTTTTAGCTACGCTCACCACTTGCTGTGTTTTTCCTGAACCAGATACAGCCACCAATACGTCACCCGCTGCAATCGAAGGAGTAATGGTCTCTCCTACAACGTATACTGTTGCACCTAAATGCATCAGTCTCATCGCAAATGATTTGCCCATTAACCCGGAGCGACCTTCGCCTATAACAAAAATTCGTTTTGCTTGGTAAAGTGAAAACGCTACTTCTTCTATTTGAGGCTCTTTTATGTGATTCATTACGGTCGTAATTTCATGTAAAATCGTTTGTGTTTTTGTCATTATACGTTCCCCCTGCTCATAAATAAGTCTTGAAATTCAGCAGATGCCTTTGCCACATCCGCACTTTTTGTAATCGCTGATCCAATAATCGCAACGTCCGCCTTCATTTGAAGTAATGACGCTGCTGAGGCTGGATTAATTCCTCCTGCTACTGCTATTTGCGCATCTGAATGAAAATACTGCCGCAAATTTATTTGACTCAGCGATTTTCCTTCTTTTTCTTGCTCATCTTTGCTGATATGATGGCAGAAAATAGCGCTTCTATAAATACTTACTTGCTTTTGCGAGCTGCTTGACGTGTTTAATAAATCAACCATCATTTTTTTATTCCATTTTTCGCTGACATTTGCACACGTCTCTATCGTGGGTAAAGGTGATACGCCCATTACTGTTGCTATATCTGCTCCTGCCTGATAGCACATGGTAAATTCATACTCTGCGTTATCAATCGTTTTGATATCTGCTACAATCATCTTGTGCGGAAATGCCTGTTTGATTTTATAAATGCTTTCAATTCCATACTCTTTTATAAGAGATGTACCTACTTCAATCCAATCAACATAGGGTTCTGCCAGCTTGGCAAGGATAATAGCTTCTTCAATTGTGACGCGATCTAATGCTAATTGTATCTTCATCTTTCTTCTCCTCACTTTCTACTAAACCGGTTTAGTAACAACGTAAAAAAAACGAATATTTTGATGAGCTAAAAAGAGCACGCCATAGGCGCTCTTTTTAGCTTAATACGACAACGTTGTTTCTCGAATAATTAATTCACATTCATACTGGTACTCTTCATAAGCTATCTTTTCTTTCAAAATTTGTTTAATAAGTAAATCTGCTGCTTTTGTTCCCATGTCAAAAGCAGGCTGCGAAATCGTGGTAACGGCAGGCGTTGCTACATCTGCGTAAGGAATATTATCATAAACAATTAAAGATAAATCATTGGGGATATTAAATCCGTGTTGTTTAATAAATTTCTGCACTTCAATGAACACTAAATCGTTTCCAGCCAGCAGCGCTGTCGGCGGATTATCGGCTGCAAATAGCTTCTCCAGCGCTTTTTGCATGTCCGCTTTTTTGCAGTTAATAATCATGGATTCATTTACAGGCATATTGGCTGATGTTAACGCTTCTTTGTACCCTTCTACACGTTCAATCCGGGGTGTAATAGTTAAGGGTTCTGTAATGATCGCTATATGCTTATGTCCAAGCTCGAGCAGATGCAAAATAGCCTGTTTTGTGGCTTCTTGGTTGTTCGCCACTACGGATGGAATTTTTCCTTTTACATCATGAATTTTACGATCCATAATAACAACCGGATATTCTTCTTTGATCATCTGCTCATAAAGAGAAGTATTGGCACCCGTTGGAAATAAAATAAGGCCATCTACTTGCTTTGCTTTTAACATATTAATATATTTCTTTTCTTTATCAGGGTCATCATCTGCGTTGCAAATGATGGCATGTATATCTTGCGAATGGCAATAGTCTTCAATGGCACGAATGACTTCCGTAGAAAATCTGTGCATAATATTGGCAACAATAATCCCAATCATCGACGTTCGCTTTTGTTTTAAGCTCCGTGCTAGATAGTTGGGCTGATAGCCCAGTGTATCAATCGCTTCTTTAATTTTCTTTCGCGTTTCTTCGCCCATATATTCGTATCGCTTGTTAATGTATTGTGATACGGTGCTTTTGGAGACATTTGCTGCTTTTGCAACGTCCAGCATAGTAACTTTTTGCATCATGATCCGTCCTTTTCATTCAATCCCTAAAATTATGCTACTCCTAGTGTAAACGAAAAAAACGAAAAAGGAAAAGCCTTCTTGCTAGCAGAAGGCTTTATTTATTAAGCGTACGCAAGCCTAGCTTCTTGAATTTCATGAGTAAAACGTTTCGCTTCCCTTGTTACTTGAAGTAAGTATTCAGGAGTTGGAAGCTGCTTTCCATCCACTAATGTGCTTCCTGCTCCAATAGCAGCTGCTCCGGCTTTAATATAAGCTCCCGCATTCTCAGCCGTAACGCCGCCTGTTGGCATTAACGGAATATGAGGAAGCGGTCCTGCTATATTTTTAAAATAAGCGGGGCCTACTACGCTTGCCGGGAAGACTTTAATCATATCTGCGCCGCATTCATAGGCTGTTAAAATTTCAGTAGGTGTAAAAGCACCCGGAACGCTAATGACTCCGTATCTTTTAGCCGTTTTAATTGTTCGTTCGTTCACCGTAGGGGAAAAAATAAATGACGCTCCTGCCATAATGGCAATTCGTGCTGTTTCTTCGTCTAGAACAGTTCCTGCTCCAATAAACATCGAATCGTCAAATTCATTTTTCAATTCTTTAATAACCTCTACGGCAGCAGGGTTTTCCATTGTGATTTCTAGATTTGTTACTCCACCTTCTTTTAACGCGTAGGCAAGCGGAATAATTCGCTCAGCGCTTGCTCCTCGAATGACCGCTACAATACCGCTACTTGTAATTTTCTCAATATGCATCTCAATTCTCCTTTTCTATCGTTACATTAAGCCGTTGTTTCAACTGGCTTCACACTCTGAACTTCTCTTGGCTTTTTCGTTGCGACAATGGTTAAAACTGCCGCAAGGAATAATGATCCAGCCATAAAGATATAGGAAGCGCCAAACCCTCCTGTTGATCCATTTAAAAATCCTACAATATAAGAACCGGCAAATGAACCAAGTGCCCCCATGCTATTAATTAAAGCCATCGCTCCTCCGGCAACATTACGCGGTAAAATTTCAGGAATAATCGCAAAGAACGGTCCGTACGGAGCATACATCGTTCCTCCGGCGATAACGAGTAAAGTAAAAGAAAGCCAGAAGTTGCTTGTGCCAACTAAATAAGATCCGTAAAAGGCAAGAGCTCCTACTAGTAAGAACGGCCATACAAATGCGCTTCGTTTTAAAAACTTATCTGACAGATATGAAACCGTTAACATTAATACGACTGCTAATACGTAAGGAACGGACGCTAACCACCCTGTCTTCACTATACTCATGTTAGGCGCTGCTTTAATAATAGACGGCAGCCACATAACAAATCCGTAGACGCCAATACTCCATAAAGCATATTGAATGCTTAATAAAATGACAGTACGATTTTTGAAAGCTTCTTTATAGCCTTTAACAGGTTTAATTCCTTCTTGTTCTTTTTGCAGCGCATCGTGTAAGTCTGCTTTTTCTTTTTTCGACAGCCAGCCTGCATCTTTTGGCTCATCGTTTACTAGTTTCCACCATAAAAACGCCCAAATAACAGCTGGAAAACCTTCTAAAATAAACATCCATCTCCAGCCAAATGATTCTAGCAAATATCCAGAAACAATTGACATCCAAAGGACGGTTGCCGGGTTTCCTAAAATTAAGAACGTGTTGGCTCTAGAACGTTCTGCTTTTGTAAACCAGTGGCTTAAAAAAACGAGCATAGCAGGCATAACGGCACTTTCCACTACTCCTAAAGCAAATCGAATAACAAACAAAAATCCGACGTGGCTTACCATACCTGTAGCTGTAGCAAGTGCTCCCCATAAAATCAGAGACCAAAAAATCAGCTTTTTGGCGCTTTTATTTTCAGCATAGTGAGCGCCAGGAATTTGGAAAAAGAAATAACCTAAGAAAAAGAGCGATCCTAATAAAGACGAAATACCTGGCGTAATATGAAGATCTTCTGCCAGCCCTGCTGCTGCTCCAAACCCGTAGTTTGCACGGTCTAAATATGCAAGGCTATACGTAATAAATACGATAGGAATTAACCGAAGCCATCTTTTTTTTGCTAGCTGCTGTTTCATTATCACTTCACTCCTTGTTTTTGGGATTCCATATATTTTTGCAACTGCTGTTCAGTTGGATATCCGTCGTTATCTCCAGGGCTTTGTACAGCTAATGACCCAATAGCATTTGCTCTCATGACAGATTGAGTAAGAGAATCATGTTGAAGAAGTCCGCTTAACAGCCCTACTGCAAAGCCGTCTCCTGCACCGACTGTATCCACTATTTGTTTGACTTTTATTCCTTCAACCATTCCTTGCTCTTTAGCCGTCTTAAAAAAGGCTCCTTGTTCACCTAGTTTAATAACGACAAGCTCTACGCCTGCATCTAAATAGTAAGAAGCGATGTCTTCTGGGTTTTCGTATCCGGTTAAAATTTTCCCTTCTTCAATGCCTGGCAGAACGTAGTTTGCTTGTTTAGCAGCTTCGTTGATTGTAAAAATCATTTCTTCCTTCGATGTCCAAAGAGTCGGTCGCAGGTTCGGGTCAAAGGAAACCGTTTTGCCAGCTGCTTTCATCGAGGTAAGCGCGTGTAGAGCAAATTCACGCATGCTTGCTGACACAGCAAGCGGTATTCCTGTCATATGCATGTGTTTTGCCGCTAAAAAATAGTTTCGATTAAAATCGCGTGGGTGCAAGTGACTGGCTGCCGAATTTTTTCGGAAGTAACAAACTTCCGGATCTCCCACTTCCACTTTTGATTTAATTTGAAAGCCTGTTGAATGTTCGCTATCTACTAGTACACAATCGGTGTTGACCGACTCCTCTTGTAGCCGTTTCATAATAAACGTACCGAAAGGATCATTGCCGACTTTGCTCACCCACCCTGCGCGCAGACCGAGACGAGCGAGACCAATTGCTACATTTGTTTCTGCTCCGGCTAGCTCTTTTGTATAATGCTTAATCTCATACAGCGGTCCTGGTTGTTCTGCCATGAACATCGCCATTGCTTCTCCGAAGGTAATAACGTCTAATGAATTCATTGCACTTCCTCCTGTTCTGCTGCTTGCACCAATGAAATGAAGCGGGGGATTTGTTCCGATTCATCGATTGGAAACTCTAAAGCTTTAAAAATCGAATGAGAAAACCCTTTCAAAATATCTTTCCACATTTCATTTGAATCGTTTGATATAGAGGTTGTTACTAGCTTTCCGCTATTCTTTATTACGTGTTTAATATGAATATAGCCTACAAATGACCTTAGCTTTTTGATTGCTTCCTGGGGTCGTTCCTGTACATAAAGCCAGTTACCAATATCAAACGTCATGGAAACAGGAATTTCGTAAGCGTTATCAAAAAATGCGTGCAAAGATGCTATGTTGCCTCCATAACTGGTTTGATCGTTTTCCACAAATAGATGTAAAGCTGGAAATGCCTGCAATAGCTCCTGCAATTCCCCTATAGGTGATTGTGGCTGATAAAAACCAAGAGAAACTTTTACCCACTGAGCGCCAAGTGATACGGCTTCTTCAAGAATAGATTTTAATTCTTGTTTGTTTAACTCTCCACTTTCTTTCCACAGTTCGATTGGAGCCGAATATACTGTAAAAAGCGGATATCTTTTTAATTCTTCGGCAATAAGCTCAATCTCTTGATCTACTTTTTTCATTAACTCTCTTCGAATTTCCACTCCATGTACTTGCTGTTCATATATTTTCCCAATCATGGTGTGCTGAGAGCTTGTCGTTTCAAATGCATTTAAAGGAATAATGATATGATTCATAAATCGACCTACCTTTCTTATTATACTAGCTAACCACTTACTAAACCGGTTTAGTAAATCGATTTATCTAAATTATAAGACTATTGAAAGCGCTTTTCAAGCTTTTTTTATAAATTATAAAAAAAAGAAACAACACGGCGTTATGCCGTGTTGTTTCTTAGTGATCTTCTGTGCTTTTTACTAAATTGCGATCTTGTTGATAAATATCATAGATTAAGAAACTAAAACCATAGTACAAGACCATGATTACAACTGACTTTGTCATGATAAATAAAGCGCCTAGCCCGATACCAACCAACAGCGTCTGGACACTCAAACGGTCACGCTGAAAAGCTAGCTGTGATAGGAAATAACCAATACCAATTAAAATAGCCAACACCCATGTATTTTGAATGGCTAATACATAGTGACTATATAAATAAAAGCTAGGAAAATAGACGGTGCTTTCTACGAAGCTGGAAATACCGCTGTATGCAAGCCACCACTTTTGCTCTCTTTCCGTTTTAGGAACGGTTGCCTCAATTGACGTAGGCATCTCCTGTTCCACAAAAACCGTTTCTCCATGATCTTTCATCCATTGAAGCATAATGGAAAGAATGATAAAGCCTGCAAAGATTAAAAGCAGCAAATATTCAATCCATGCTGGATACGGAGCCGTCCGGTGAATCGTATCTAGATATACTCCCTGCAACCCCAACATAGAAAATGGAACCGCATGGTATACCATCACCGCAATATAAAATAGTAAAATTAGCACATAAAAAAAGAACTGTTCTTTGTAGTAGCGAATTTTTTTGCCTTCTGAAGCAATTCGCTTAACAGTCACGCTCTCCAAGTACGGACGAATAATGCTTATGATAATAATAAGACACGTAAATACAATCATATAGTTATGTAATCACCTTTTCAACTTCATTATGTAACATTTTTTTCCATCCGCGAGAACAGGTGGTTAACAGCCTCTGTCCTTTCTTATAGTACCAAAAAACTAAACTTTTTGACAATCCTGATTTATCAATTAGGAAGATGAAATAAGCGTAGCTACATTGATACCGCTAATTGTGACCATAGGAGATCCCCCGCCTGGGTGAGTCGTTCCTCCTACAAAATATAAGTTTTTAACATCTTTTGAGACGTTGCTTGGACGAAGAAAACTATCCATTTTCCGATTTGAACTCACTCCATACAAAGCGCCTTTAAATGCACCAAAGGTTTGTTCAATTTCACATGGAGTAACAATTCGTTCATGTACAAGCGAGGGCTCAATATCTAAACCAAACTGAGAAAGCTTGCGATAGACAACCTCTCTGTAAGCTTTCATTTTTTCTTGATTCTCTTCTTTTACAGCAGGGGCATTCACTAAAATAAATAAATTATCACCCGGAGCTACCGTGTTATCGGTATACGAAGAATTACAAACGTAAATGGTAGGGTCGGTTGGAAGCGTTTTTTGCTGAAATAGTTCATAGAATTCCTGCTTGTAACCCTGAGAAAAGTACACTTGATGATGAATCAGCTGAGAAAAGCGCTTTTTAACTGCTGCCATAATTACATAGGCTGATATGGAAGGCTCAAACTCAGCTGCTTTTTTGTTTTTAAAATGAGGTCTATCCTGCTCTTTTACGAGTGCCGGATAGGCTTTTAGCAAGTCCCCGTTTACAATAACGATATCCGCGTCTATCTTTTCTTCTCCATTCACTTCCACTCCGACAGCCCGCTTATTTTTTACTACTATTTCAGTCACGCTGCAGTTTGTGTACAGCTTTCCGCCGGCTTTTTGGAACACATGCCCCAGCCCTTTTGCAATTCTAGTATTTCCTCCTTTTACATAGTACACCCCGTCATTCATTTCTAAGTGTCCAATCAGTGAAAAGGTAGCGGGCGATGTATAAGGTGAAGATCCAATATAGGTTGCGTATCGATTAAATGCATTTCGAATGTTTTCATTTCGAAAAAAGCGCTGATGAAACGTATCTACTGTTTCAAACGGCCTTACTTGCAGCAGTGCTTTTAATAGAGAAGGGTTTGTGTAATCTTTCCATGACGAAAATGTCCGGTAGAAAAATTGACTTTTTGCAATGTCATATATTCTTTTTACTTCTTTTAAATAGGCCGGGTATTGTTTAGCAGCAAAGGGGTCAAGACGTTCAAGCTGCTCAATCATTTTTCGTTCTTCGATAGACATGGAAAATTGTGAACCGTCGGTGAAGAAATTATTTGTATGATGCGTTAGTTTAACAAGAGGCATATAGTCTTCTGCACGTTCGCCCGCTTGCTCAAATAACCACTGAAAAACTTCTGGCATTGTAATGGTATTAGGCCCAAAATCAAAAGAATATTCTCCTAGCTGCACAGGCATCATTTTTCCGCCTACGTGCTCGTTTTTTTCAACGATTGTGACATCGAACCCTTTTGTTTGAAGAAGAACTCCTGCAGCTAATCCGCCTAATCCTGCCCCGACAATTAGTACTTTTTTCATTGATAATGCCTTCCTTTCCATTCATATCCCTGCTTTTTTCGTTCACGCTTCATAGAATGGTTCATGAGCAGCATCAGCACAATTGCCGACGCCGGCATAGTAAGAAACAAAAGCCCTTTTTGCTGAGCCGACCGGTCAATTAAAAACCGCTGAAAAAGCATAATGCAAAAAGGAAGAATCCAAAGTATGTTGCCTGTGAATATTCCTGCTATAAACAAAGGAAGCGGCAGCACATAGTAACAGGTAAAAAAAACGCTCAGTATCCAAACTGCTTTAGCGGATCGACCTAGACCAACAAAGATATTTTTAGCAAACCCATTCCATACTTCTTCAGTTGTTTCATACATATAACAGCTAACGTGAGACGTAATATTGGCTAAAATAACGCGCTGTTTCTTTTTCTTAAAAAGCTGAGCTAGATGCACATCTTCTACTAGTGAAGTTTTAACAGCTTCATGTCCTCCTGCGATCTCATAAGCTTCTTTTTTTATAAACATAAAAGCACCGTGAGCTGCTGAAGCTTTGCTCACCTTGTTACGGTTCGCTACCACAACCGGTAAATAGCTAAAAACAACAACATGCTGAAGCGGAACAACCAATGCTTCTAACCACGTTTTTACGGGAAAACGAGGAAATCCTGTTAAAAGAGCTGCTTTTGTCGCTTGTGCGGTGGCTAAAGTATGTTCTAGCGTGCGTTCTTTGAGCTGTACATCGGCATCTACAAACAATAAATAGTCTCCATTTGCAGCTTGTGACAGCTGGTGACAGGCATGAACTTTTCCTATCCACCCTTCTTTCAGCTCTTTTCCTTCTATGATGGTAAACCTTGAATCCCCGTGAATTTCTTTCCACAGCTGTGTTCGTGTTTCATCTGTGGACTGATCGTCTAGTATGACACATTCTAGATTGCTGTACGTTAATCCTTTAACAGAAGAAATGATTCGCTTTACATTTCGTTCTTCGTTTCGCATTGGAATCAAAATAGAAATGAGAGGCTGAGGTGTTTTTGAATTCAACTTGTATCTATTTAATTTAGGCATTGCTTGAATATTTACAATGGTCAGAAGCAGCATCAAAATAAATAAAAGCATATAGTAAATCATTCTTTCACCTTCGCTTTCCACCACGTTAACCACTCGCTAAGCGTCTTTCGTCCTTTTAATAAAACCGTAAATTCCTCATCGTTTTCTTGAATGATTTTTTGTTTTTGATGATCGAGCTGAGCAGTGACTGCACCGGCTAGCGTTTTGGTTATATCTTCTCTTGCATTGGCTAAGTCGTAAAAAACAGCTTGCCCTACCCAGATAAAAAGCTCCGGTCGCTGATCATGGCGAAACGTATAATAATATGTAATGGGAATAACTTCAACGTCAGATTGCTTTTTTAGAAGAAAAGCAGGTCCTTCAGAAAAAGCTAACGGTCTTTTCTCAAGATGCTCTTCTTTTCCTTGAGGAAAAACAAGCACCGCTTTTTTATCTTCTAACAGCCTACTGGCAAACCTTAACGATTCCACCGTATGCTTCGGAGACGCTGCATTTACTGAAAAAGCCCCGATTCGTTGAAAAAAAGGAAAATCCTTCATTCCTTGTTCAGACATCATAGCGTATAGATCTGTTTTTAATACCGCGTTATTTAAATAAAATGTCACTAAACCGTCCCACCAGCTGGAATGATTAGCAATTAATAACATTTTTTTATCTTTTGGGAGCTCTTCTATATGTAAATGAATACGATAAAACTGTTTTTTGAGCTGATATGTGACAAACAGTTGAAAAAAGCGCTCAAATATTGAGTTTTTCTTCGGATAAATCATAAGCGAGTCTCCTTTTTATACACAATATAAAGAATAAGAAAAGGAATCATCGTCAGCCATACCACAAGCCACAGGCCATTTACTAATGCTACAATTACAAACATCATGACGACTGCACTATACAAAAACACCATTCTTCTTTCCCATACCGGCTCTTCTTCTTTAGGAACCTTAGCTAAAAAGAAATATACGACCAGCTGAATGAAGAAAGACAGTAAAAACCAGCCGGAGAAATTGGATAAAGGAATATTATAATAAAAGCTGTCCCCTTCCCACACCCAATATTGTTTAACAACATAGGCAACGGGATCAATAGCTAAATCCATAATAACAGCAAATAGCGAACTAATGACCGCATAGGCAATTCCATGGACAATAAACGGCAGCTCCATGCGCTTCATAATTCCGAGAGCTAATATTCTGCTTGTGATTACGACCATAAACCAAGCCGATCCAATGGTCAGAGGAACTCCTAAGATTTTAGCGCCAAAATCTTTTTCATAATCGTAGGATCCAAACAAAAACCCATGTTTAACACCTAGACTTTCGACATAAATAGATGCGCCTGTCACAAATACGGCAACGACCAGTGCCCGCCTTACTCCATAGGCTTTAGCTAGATAAATAAGAGCAAGAAGACTGCTCAAGTGTAAAAAAACAGCATTTGCCCATTCTAACCATGAAGGAAGCAAATCAAATGAAAGCAAAACGACTCCGCATACGTACCAAATAAGAAAAAAACGATAAATACCATTTGTGATCATCGATTCACCTTCTCTCCAGCTTCTTTTTATCAAATTGCTATTATATAAGCTTGTACACATTCTCTCCATTTTCAATGTGCTCTTTTCTATGAGTAGAACACACTCTCTTAAGATTATGTGAAAATAGCCACTGTTAGTACGTTCCCTAAATAAGAGACTTTATTACTTATTTATAAACAAAAATAAAATAAACGTCCATTAAAATCTACGGATGTATAGATTGAAATGACGTTTATTTTTTCTTATGTATATACACTTCTAATAGCTTTTTGGCAATGAGTCCAATAACCAGTCCCGGTACAACAGACAGCATAGGGAGCCAAATTGGGCCTATAAAAACACCGTTGATGGTTGTCACTGAGGAATACATAATGCCTACTGTAACAAAATAAGCACAGGAGACAAAAGGAATAAATGTAAATCTCGATGCGCCGTTTTCTGCTTCTTTAACAGCATCCCAAATTGCAAAAAAATATAAACATGGATAAAACATTAACCACTGCATGTTCATTACCTCGAGGGATTGCTTTGTTTCCCCCAAAAAGCTTAAGCGAATGCCTTCATTAAAATTTGCGCCCATATTAATGAGAAATTCAAGTACAATAAACAAAATTCCTTTTATATGTTTTTTGTTTAGTAATTGTCCAAAGCCTGGCAACGCAATGCTCCATAAAAGAGCTTCTAGTCTAGTCACGTTCTATCCCAACATTTTGACGTATAAAAGAACTCCACAGCATGATATCAGTAGAAATTTTGTCCATAGTTATCAACCTCACAATAATTTACTTATAGTTTTTGTAAATGTAAAATTTTTATACTACATCTCCTTTAATATTTGTAACTTATTGTAAATTGATAAATGTTTTAGCTATTCAACCAGACATTTTCGTTTAGAATTTTCTGTTTATTAAAACAAAAGCGTGCGATATACTAGTTTTATACGTACGAAAGGATGAGAAAGCTGACATGGAAACAAGTTTTTTTTCAATTTTAATACTAGGATTTTTTTTAGGAATTAAGCATGCTCTAGAACCAGATCACATTATCGCTGTATCAACCATTGCTTCAAAAAGTAAAAAGCTGTGGCGCTCTTCGCTTGCAGGAGTATACTGGGGGATTGGTCATACGCTTACGCTGTTTATTTTTGGCATGATTTTAATAGTGTTAAAAAGCAGTATTTCTGAACGTATGAGCATGTCACTTGAATTTTTAGTGGGCATTATGCTCGTTTATCTCGGTTTTACATCGTTTCTGTCTTACAAAAAACAAGTGCATACGCATCACGAAAAAACGTCTTACTTAAAGTCATTAGGCATTGGCTTTGTTCATGGACTGGCCGGAAGCGCAGCGATGGTTGTAGTAACGATGGGCACCGTTACTCACGTATGGCAAGGTGCGCTGTACATTATCATTTTTGGAATCGGCACTTGTCTTGGCATGCTGTTATTTACGACGGTTATTGGAATTCCATTCGTTACAACTAAAAAGCAAGTGACGTTAAACCGCTGTTTGATGCAGGTAACAGGTGCTGTCAGCATTATATTTGGCCTCTATTATATGTATAATTTAGGTGTAAGCGACGGATTATTTAGTCTGTGGTTCTAACAGAGAATAAAACATAATGAAAATAATTCAATCTAAAGACGAATAAGTAGGATAAATGATCTGGACTACTTGTTCCACAGCTGTTGATTTCTGTGCAAGACTTCGCTTTGTCCTCTAATCAACGGCTAGAACGAACTACATACGGGAAACCTACGTTCACCCTACCAATAAAAAATCCGAACGAATTTGATTCTCTATCAAGAGTTCAGCTCGTTCGGATTTTTCTTTAACTACTATACTTTTGTACAGGCACTTTAATACTTACGCAAAAGTGATACTTCAGCTTTTAATAACTCCTGCCGGAACAATCCGTATACTTTGACGATTATCTCTTCCACTTCTTGTGTACTAGCAGCTAGTATTCGAATAGCACATCCGGAAATCGAAAGTGCGGAAGCTCCTGCTTTACAGCCTGCCTCTTCGCACAGCTGATGTACTTTCGCTATAAATGCGTCGTCGGCGTTTGGATGAACAATAATAATTGATCCAAAATGAGTATACCCTTCCATTTTCATCATGCCGCGCAGATGGTTTTCTGGTTTCAAGTATAAGTGATCGTATACCTTCAGCTGCTTGTTTACATACAGTTTCAGCTTGGAACGCATAGAGGTATATTGAAACAGCTGCCCATCCGGCGACCACCCCGGGGTGATGCTGTCACACATAAACAAAGCAGCGTTTTCTGCCATATGAACCGTTATTTCTTGGACAAATGCAGCATTTTCATACAAAATAAGCGGGTCTGGTATATATTCCATGATGGATTGTTCTTCAAGGGTTATGCACGTTTCTTGTAAAACAGCTGCGTTCGGTGTTTTGTACACCTTTGTCGCAGATTGAGTAGTAGCAGTCAGCTGAGCATTTTTCTCGACCGTTATCATCGTTTTGTATTTGTCTCCGCTCACGTATCCCCCGCCTACGTGAAGCATATAAACAAAAGGTGATTCAGGATTCATGTAAATAGGTCTGGCAACTTTGAAAGCCCCGTAATGATAAGTATCTTTAATAACCGTTCGCTCACTGTTTCTTTCTGCACGAAGCTCTAAATAACCCGTGTAGCTCATGATTCAAGGCCGATTAAAAAGGCCTCTTTTTTGATCCATTCTATCACTTGATTGAGCCCTTTATCTTCTTTTAAATTGGTGAAAACAAAAGGCTTGTGCCCTCTCGCTTGGATTGTATCTTTTTCCATTACTTCTAAACTGGCTCCTACATATGGGGCTAAATCTGTTTTGTTGATAATGAATAAATCAGATTTAATCATTCCTTGACCGCCTTTACGCGGGATTTTTTCTCCTTGTGCTACATCGATGATATAAATTGAAAAATCAACGAGCTCTGGGCTAAACGTTGCGGCTAAATTATCTCCTCCGCTTTCTACAAAAATAAGTTCAACATCGGGGTGACGTTCCACTAACTCATCAATTGCAGCAAAGTTCATGGATGCATCTTCTCGAATAGCTGTATGAGGACATCCTCCTGTTTCTACTCCTACTATACGATTTTCTGGCAAAATACTGTTTTTTACTAGAAACTGTGCATCTTCTTTTGTGTAAATATCGTTTGTAATGACTGCCATACTGAGCTGCCCTTCTAGCGCACGCGTTAATCGTTCTACTAACATTGTTTTTCCTGCACCAACAGGTCCACCAATTCCAATTTTAATTGCATCCATTTTTTATGCCTTCATCATTCGAAGGCCTTCCCTCCTTTTTTATGACATGAACAATCGAACATGCAGTTGTTCATGCTGCATTTGAGCAATTTCTAACCCTGGTGTCACGGCACCAAATTCCTCTTGATCTGCTTGCAAAATATGCTGAAGCGCTTGCTGCAGCAGCGGCTGAAAAAGAACGAGCGTTTTTTGCCCATCGGTTTGGCCGATTGGTATGCCGCGAACAGCATTTTGAATTAATGAAGAGGTGCTAGCGTACAAATGACTTAAAATTGCCTCTTCTTTTGTAATGTTTAACTGCAGGCTGGCTAATGCAAATACAACAGCAGGATGTCCGTACGCCTTCTTTGCTTTTACTTCACTCATATACTTTTCTAAATAAGAGCCTTGAAATAACTCTAAGCAAAGCTTTAACATGCGCTGGCCCACCCGTCTTGTCCCTTCTCTTGTTTCTTTTGACAAAGCAAGAGCGTATAGTTCATGATCAATTCTCATAATTTCGTTAAACTGGTCACGAACAGCATACTCATAAGCCAGCCTGCATGCTAAGCCGTCCGTATACGTCAGCTGAACATCAAGGTATGTACGAAGCGCTTCTTGAAAGGTTTCTGTGTCGTAAATTTGATTTCGCTGAATATACGTTTCAAAACCAAACGAATGCGAAAATGCACCCGATGGGAAATTTGAATCACATAGTTGAATCAGCGAAAGCAATGAATTAGTCATGACTATGTCCGATATGCTTAAAAGCTTGTTTTACTTTTCTTTTTTCGCGCTTATAGGGAATGTTGAGCTGCTGAAGCAATTCTTCGACTAAATAATCGTACTGTACAAGCATGTCTCCACCTTCAAACTGCGCCGGCAAATGGCGGTTCCCAAGCTGATGAGCAATTTCTCCCATCTGCTGAATATCAATCGGCTGAATGGTCAAAATATCGTCTGCTAAAACTTGCACAACAATCATATTGCTTTCATCCATAAATAGTACATCGCCATCAACTAACTCGCGGTTTTCTTTCAGACGAATTCCGAGTTCCTTACCGTGATCTGTTACAACGCGCTGAACGCGTTTTACTAAGTGATCACTTTCGATATATACCTTTTCTATATGTGGAGCTCGTTTTTCTAATGTTGCTATATTTCCGATAATTTTTTCGATTACCATTTTTTCACCTCAAAATAAAAAGTATCGCTGCGCCATAGGCACAACTTCTGCCGCTTCACATGTAATCATTTGTCCATCTATTTTTACTTCGTACGTTTGGGAATCAACTTCAATCTTAGGCATTTCTCCATTTAACTTCATATCTGTTTTTTTTAACTGACGAATATCTTTTACTGGTTTAAGCAGCTTTTGTAACCCTAGTTTTTCGCCCACTTTGTTCTCATACGCTGCTTTTGACACAAACGTAACGGAGGTTTTAGCTCTTGCTTTTCCATAAGAAGCAAACATCGGACGATATAAGACCGGCTGTGGGGTTGGAATTGAAGCGTTAGGGTCTCCGAACGAGTCATTAATAATAACTGGATTTCCGCTGTTATCAAGGTTTTCACTATTATCATTATTTTCGCCATTATTACTTGCGCCACCATTGTTATTTTGAGGTGTTTCATCGTCTTTTAGTGTGGTGAATAACTCAACGTCACAAGTTCCATCGACATGAATTGTAATCTTATTTATAATTTCATCAAGCAATGTGCGCTTTCTCTGCATAGAAGAAACATCTATATTTTTAGCGAAATTCTTCATAACTTCCATTGCTTTTTTAGCTGTTAGATCATAGTCTTCTTTTTCAGTTAAGCTTGATTCCATTTCATACTTAGCTTTCTTTTTCTCAGCTACTTCAGAAAGAATCCTCGCATATTCCGTTTCATACTTTTCCTTAAATGTTTCGTACAATGGACTGCTTAAATCTAAATCCATTAGTAATCGTAGAATCTTTTCTTCATCTTGATTCAGTTTTTCTATGTCATCCTCTATTGCTAAAATAGATTTTTTGACTCCATTTTTTTGTTCATGTATGTTTTCGTTTAAGTTATCGATTAACTCATCAAATGATAACTGGCTCAATGCTTTTTTAATCTCATCTATAAGGAAATCTTCAAGTATGTTTTTCTTATAATTTTTATTTAAGCAGTGATGACCTACGCCAGTCTTACTTGAATTATGTCTACTTGAACAACAATAATAACTGTACTGATTACCATTCTTAGTTGTGTTTCGTGTTTGGTACTTTTCACCACAATAACCGCATACAATTAAATCTGAGAATAAAAACGTTGTATTATATGACCTAGCAGGACGCAATGATTTCTTTTCTCTCATTTTATAAATTTCACGTTGCCTCTCAACTGTACGCATGGCAGGATGTTTCCCTTTAGCACGAACAAATTTATCTTCATCTTTCTGATACGCCTTATGACCTTCTTTTGAATACTCAATGATTCCTGCGTAGAAAGGATTAAACAATACTGACTCAACAGATGCTTTAGTCCAATGCGTAACTCGTGCTTTATGTGCAGCTTCTTTTTTAACAGCTCCACCTTCTCGTCTTCCTAAAGTTTTAACAAACTCTCCATTCAACCATTTAACAATTGAATAAAGTCCTAGTCCACTTAAGTATAAATCTACAATTTCATCTACTATGGAAATCTTATCTTCTTCTATTTCAATCTGTTCATGCTCGTTCTTCGTGTATCCGTAAGGCAAAGTCCCACCTGTCCATTCTCCACTTTTAGCCAAGCTACTCATTGTATCTCGTACACGCATAGATGTATTAGCTGATTCCATTTCAGATATTGAGCCTAGAATAGTTTCAAATACTTTTCCATATACAGGATCATTGAATAATTGTGCTTCACCTGATGCAGAGAAAATAATGTCACATTGATTCTTAGCACATATCTCAAGTATTGCTAACCAATCTCCTGTGTTACGAGTTAGCCTATCGCGTTTATAAGCTACTAATTTAGTAACTATTCCTGATTCAATATCATCTAACAATCTCTGTAACTCTGGACGTTGGGTAATTCTATTCTTAGATGCAGAAATACCTTCTTCAATATACCAATCATGAATTACTCCTTCATTCTTAGTAACAATGTCTCCAGCTAATTCTTTTTGCATTTGGATAGAATCTCCATCTTCTACTTGCATATCTGTAGATACACGAACGAGGATTCCGTATTTATCCTTCTTCTTTTCAGCTTTATTAATTACATTACCTTTTCGTTTTGGTCTACTCGACATATCATTAAATAAACCTTGAAAATCATCCATATTTTATACCCACTCTCATAATTTGTAATATTTTATTTTCTATGGCTTGTTCGATAAACTATATTCTACACAAAAATAAAAGAGATGACAATACAGTCACCCCAATTATTACTACTTTTTATCGTCATTTTTCGAACTTTGATTTATTTGTTCCATCATCATACTTTCAATGATAGCTAGTATTCTTTGTCTTTTTTCTTCAGTAGGCTTAACCCATATGATATTAGCAGATTTAAGTCTATTAATCTTCCCCATTTAACTCTCCTCTCCATATCTAACAATTGCTTCATCCAACATTCTTTTTATGTAATATCTAAATTTTACTTTCTTCTTGATATTAATTAACTCGATACCAATCTCTTCGCATATCCCAATTGGAATACTGCTCTTATTTACTTTGTTGCTATATGTAATCGTGTTATTTCTTCCTTCAGCGTGATCTTTATATGTAGTGAAATCGTCTATATGTACGAAGTAAGTTTTGTTATCAGGCTCTCTGTATTGAAAGATGAAACCTGCGATTATACCTTCATACTTAGCAGCTTCTTTTAGAGATTCAATTTGATGCTTCTTAATCATACTTTCGCTAAAACTAATTGACTTTGCTTTAGTAGACTTTAGCTCAATAGCGAATAGGTAGTTGTTATGATACAGGAAAGCATCGTAGTTGTTTTGTGAAACTTTTGACCCCTGTTTAAGCATCATCTGTGGAACATCTTTTATTCTATAGAAAAATACTTTTTGTTCAGTTGCTGAATCCTTAAGACTTTGTTCGAATTCTTTTCCTTTATTGACAGTCAACTAACCACCTCTTTTTATTAATTTATTAACTTTTAATGTGTAGTTTCAGTTTGTTCTATGTATTGAGGTAAATCTTCTTCAGGCGTGATCATTAATTCGTATGCTTTATTTGTAATGTTTCTTGCAAAGGCTTGAGCTGTCTCTGATAGTTTTTCATTCTTAATAAGATATGTAACAAAATCCATGTACTCATCAATTTGATTAAGATAATGTTCTTTAGCATTCTTGTTGATATCCATTTAAAATTCTCCTTTTATTTAGATTTATTAATCTTCAATTACTTCGTATAACAGTGGGCTTATTCCATGTTTACTTCCTTCCACAAATACCATTCCAGCAGGAACGCAGTTGTCAGTTAACACTTTTTTCACAACCCATTCACTTCCTATTGGATGTGGATTCTTCCATAGTCCTGATTGTTGCCAACCTTTATCACTAACTATTTTTACTGTTTCTCCTACATTAGCAATTCTTTTTACTGTTTTCACTGAAAATCATCTCCTTTTATTTATAATTTGTTTGCTAATTCTATAAACCAATCTTCATCTCTAGTTTGTAATGCCATATCTATAAAATTATTATGTAGAGATTCTTTGTAATATTGCTCAATTTTTTCCCCACAATTATTTTTTTCTAAGTGTTCTTAACTTTGTATTTTCTTTTATGTAGTAGTCACAAGGAAGCTTCCTGTCGAAAAACTCTGTTCCTTCTTTTTCTTTCTTTATATGTACTATGATTTTAGCCATTTTGCACTCATCTCCTTGGTAAGTGCCAATTAGCTCTCCGTACACTAGTGATTCTCTATCCCCATTTATATCTATCTCAACGTAATCACCAAACTCAGACATTTCATCACCTCTTTTAATTTGTTAGTTATGTATGTTATGAAACTGATGATTCTTGGCATATGTCCTCCAAAATGACGTGTTTCCATGTGCGTTCAAATTTTATATCCGAAATTGTTGTTCTTGCTATTCCTATTAGTTCAGAAATTTCTCTTGGAGATTTTTTATCTATGTATAGCATTTTCTTTATGTTGAAAACTAAGTCTTCCGTTAATTTAGACGATTGATGCTTTGATCCCAATCGTTTTCCAGATAGACTGTATCGGTGAAGGTACTTTGTAATTGTGCTTAAATTTAAACTTAATCTTTTGGCAATATCAGGATTGTTAATTCCAGCTTGGTTGAATTCAATAATTTTATTTATAGTCGTTTTGTCTAGTTTTTTATTTTTTTGAGATGTCATTTTTACATCTCTTAAAACTTTATCAACTATGTGCCTCGTAATTCCTAACTCTCTCATTATATTCGCTTTGGAATTCCCTTCTGTGAACATCTCTATAATTCTTTCGTTTCTATTTTCTCTTTTCAGTCTCTCTCTGTTTTTTAATTTTGAATTTAACTCTGGTAAAACCCAGTACCAATTTTTAGCTGAACTAATTTTACCAATTGTAGTATAGTCGACCCCATATTTAGCTGCAAGATCAATCATTTTAACATCTTCTAGTAATGCAAGCTTTATTTCTTTTACATTTTCCTCTGTTAATAAATTACTCGAACCTTTGTTTGTCTCTCTCATAAATTCAATCTGTTTCTTTGAAAGCTTTTTACCATACATCGGATTGCCTTCACCAGTTATAGAGGCGATCCTCTCTTCTGTGTAAGTCTTACCTTCGTTTCCTCCACTTTCAAGGTTGAACCCTTTGTCTTTATTCATTGAATCATATTCGGCTATCCAATAGCTCTCTCTTGAGTCCAACTCTTCGGTGGAGCATTTTTCGATTATTTCATATGAAAATACACTCTCTCCGTATTTGTTGAAAGAAAATTGTAAATGCCTATTTCTATGATTGTTTTTTCTTAATTCTCTTTTGTGGTCGCCAAGTCTTCGTTTCAAATCTATAGACTGACCTATGTATACTTTTTTATTAATATTATTAACAATCTTATATATCCCTGATTCTCTCATTAACTATGATTCCTCCTCGTCAGGAGGCGTTGCAACGCATATGTACTAGTACTCTCCAATTATAATTAATTCAACTTATAAACTTTTCCATCTTTAACTTTGGCAAACTTATAAGATAATGGTTCTATTAAACGACTTTCAAACTGTTTGATAATCTTAGCAGGTGTTAATTCTTTTAATTCTTCAGCATTAAAGTCTTCATAAATAGCATAGTCACTTGTAGTTCCTACAACCTTATACCATTCAATAACTAAATTAGACTTAGTATTTAACATCTCAACTAATTGATCATAACCGTTTACAGTAGCATTAACCACATCTGTGATTGTTTCTCCTTTATCATCTGGATTAATAACAATAAGATTGTTTAGTTCCTCATTGTAAAATGTGTGTTTGCGTCCAGCTTTCTTTAGTTCGATATATTCCTTTTCTAGTCCTTTAATCGGTAAACTTTTAGTCATTTTATCTTCTCCTCTATTAGCTTATTATTTTAGCAGGACAAGAATTAAACCCCATCCTGCACTTTTATTATTTAGTTAGATTTACATGTTCTGTAAAATTCATTTACTTTGCTTACATAATTAGTAATTTCAATTGGTAAAGTGTCTCTTCCTACATGTTTATCTCCTGCATTATACGCAATCAATGCTTTATTTACATCACCTTTATATTTATCAAGAAGTTTTGAAAAATATTTAGTTCCACCGATGATATTGTCAATTGGATTATAAGCGTCTTCAACCTCTTGGGATTTGACTGTAGAACTAGCCAATCCCATTAATCCTTTAGATACAACTGAACGTGCTGTAGGTTCAAAGTTGGATTCTACTTTAATAATTGCTGCTATCAGAAAAGGATCAACATTGTATATTTTAGCATTTGTATTGATTATGTCTTTATACTCACCTCTGTATTCCTTTTTAGAGTCTTCATCTTCAACAGTTGATCTAAACACTATACTCTCATATCTCTGTCTTCCTTCATCATCAAACAATTTAACCTCATTTCCATTTATGAAAATTGTATCTGCTTTAAATTTTACAATACCGTCTCCGTTAACTGTTAAAGAATTGTATTGCATGTTTCCAATTTCACCTGAAAAAACAACAGCGTTCTCATTTTCTGTAATTTCTAATTTAGTTTTCATCTTATTCTATCTCCTTATTTTATAATTGTTTAACTATGTATTCTAACTACTTAGAAGCATTTCATATGATTTCACATGGTTAGCACTTCCTTTCGTTTCCTTAATCTTACTTTAGCACACCGTTTTTCATTAGTCTATATGTTTTTTATAATTTATTAATTTTTATTTTAGATCATTCTTTTATTAAACTCATTTTATCTTGTAACTTTTTAATTAATGGAATTAAACCAGTTAGCAAAATAACTTCCTTGCTCGTGGTATCTCTAATGGGTAATTTTAAAACTTTATCGTATACTTCTTCTTTTACGTTATCTAAAATATCAAGCTTCTTATCCAATAATTCGATTTGATAATCATCAAGCTTATCTCCTAGTTCTAATTCCTTAGTTAATAGTAACGCTGCATTTAAATAATCATATGCAAACTCTGGGTTATCTGTTTTAACAGTTTCTGTAATTCTTAATACTGCACCCTCGAAACATTTGAATAAATTTGATTTTCTGCTTTCCATTGATAACCATCCTTTTTTAATTTATTTTTATAAGTTTCGGTAAAACACATCTTTTACAGAGTTTTTATATCTATATGTAGTTATATTTATAATTTATTCACTATATGTAGTATGTGATTTCTCGATATAACTCATCAAATCATTAAATTTAGATTCTAACTGTTCCAATTCAATAATTAAATCATAATTTTGAGACTCTAGTGCTTTTACACGTTTTTCAGCAGCGAATCGTCTAGTTGTCGCACTTCTCATATTTTCAATTGAGCCTTTTGTAGCAATTACATTTGATCCAAGCATAGTTTCCTTAATATCATGTTCAAGTTGTTTGGCTTTCTCTTCTCCACAAACTTCTTTTACTCTATGTAATAAGTGATTTGTCGCATCAGACGTTGTTTTAATATTTAGGTGTCCCATATTAATTTCCCTCCTTAACGAATATACCGTCAACTAACTGTAGAAATGTCAAGCCTTCTAATTTCAAACCTTTAATTGTGCTGATTATATTAATCTCAGTTCGCACTCCTTTAGAGCCAACATAATAAACTTTTCGTCCTTCTACTTTCTCTTTTAGTAGTTCAATTGCTTCTACGAAAGTATAATGATATGGTCTAATTGTGTATCGCACATCACTAACTGGAATTTCATTACCTACCATAATAGTTTGTAACACTGTGTTTGTTTCAGTGTCATACCATTTTAAAAATTCTTCATCTTTATAAATTCCCCAATGTCCCTGTTTGTCGGCATCGGCTATGCTTCCTACAGGACTCTTGGACATCTCCTCCCAAACTGTCATAAATGGTTGTGGATTAAGTAAACTCATTTAGATTCCCCTTTTCTTTTATAAGTATAGAATGTGTAATCATAATCATTGTCTGCATCTTCATATCTAACTTCATATGAAACTCTTTTCCATTCATCCATGTTCATCGTAGGAAAGAATGTGTCAGCATTATCAAACGTGTGATGAATACGAGTTAGATAGACGGTATCTGCGATGGGAAGGAAGAGTTCATAAAGAGAACTCCCACCAATCACGAATACTTCTTCATCATTTTCAGATTCATTATAATCATTCATTAGTTCGCTTAATGAATTGTAGGTATATACTTCTTCATCAGGATCATAGTGAACATCTGATGTTAAAACGATATTAGTTCTGTTAGGCAATGGCTTGCCAATCGACTCATACGTATTGCGTCCCATTACAACCGTATGATTCTTAGTTTTCTCTTTGAAGTATTTTAAGTCTCCTTTTAGTTTGCAGAGCAACTGGTTATTAACTCCAATTGCCCCTCTTTCGTCTGCTGCAACTATGAGTGAAATACTCATTAGATAGCTACCTCCACATTCAATGATTCTCCATGCTTGTAATCAATCAATTTAATATCATCAATTGTAAAGTCGTAAAAATTTTTAATTTCTGGATTAATCCATAGTTTAGGTGCTTCATATGTCTCTCTTTGAATTTGTTCTTTCAGTACATCCAAGTGACGGTCATATGCATGAACATTGTCCATGTTGAAAGTCATTGTTCCAAATTCTAAATTCGATACTTGGGCAAGCATCTTACCTAGTATGTAGTACTGTAGAATATTAAATGGGTTCCCTAACATGAAATCATTGCTACGAGCGTTTACAGTTAAATGTAATTTCCCTTTTTGAACTTGCCAATGAGTATTCCATACACAAGGTTCTAAATTCATATAGTCTAAATCATCAATGTTCCACAGTGATGTAATTAAACGTCTTGATGATGGATTGTTTTTTAATTGATACAAGAGATAGTCTACTTGATCGAAATCATGATAACAGAAGTTTTCAAGGTGTTCAGTACCTTTAACTTGAACTTTTCTACACTTTTTACCCATTTGATAGCCATATGCAAAACCAATTGTATTTGTCTTTTTATTCTCCCATTCATTCCACACCGTCTTATCTGTGCCGTTTAACTTTCGTAAGTCATTTACATCATTAGACTTAAGTTGCCAAATCCATAAAATTTCTTTGATTGCGGTCTTCCATGCAACCCTTTTAGTAGTTAAAACAGGTACTTCTGAGTCATCAAACACAAAGCGTTTATTTAATAGAGCTTTCGTGTATGCTGGACTTCCATCTTTCCATTTTGTCCTGACAATTTGATCGTCATCTAATACTCCGTTATTAATGATTTCTTCTGCTAGTGCATTATACTGAATGTCAAATTTACTCATCTAACCTCTCCTTTTTATGATTGTTTTATTTTAAAGTATCATTTTTACGTAAGTATTTTCCCACACCTGCATTTTTCGAAGAGTAGTAATTTTTATCATCTGAATCCAATTCATCCATATTAAAATACCTCACTACTTTACTATCGTTCTTAGATTTTTGAACGGTCACACCCATAGTCGTTTTACTTGACTTGGCATTGATACTTGATGTATTCATAATGATAACTTTATCAATATCTGAAATAGCGCCAAGATCAATATCCTCCTTAATCGTATTCCAATATAGAGCCTTACTATCCTTGTTATATGTATTCTCAAGTTTCTTGCGATTCTGTTTGGTTGCATATGAACTCATTGTGATTTTTGCGACTTTTCCACTTTCATAGCCAATCAGAAGATTTTCTTTGTAATCAACTGTAGCAGTTACATAAACAATGTTTTCATTCTTAAGCTGTAACAGTGTCGGCAAAAACTCACCAAGAATGCTAATTTTGTGGTCAGTTAGTTCATGTGCTTTAAGCTTATATGTATTGAATTGGTCGGTAAAAATTAAAATATCCGCCTTGTTAGAACTTTCTACTTCAAACTTAATAAAATCATCATCTTTAAGTTTATGTGAAGAATTACCTCGTAAAGATGTTAAAGGTACTTTTTTAAGATATCCTTGATCAGTTAAATATAGCTTTACATTGTAGTCTTCAATGAATAAATCATCATCTTTAGTCGCTTGGCTGTAATCATACACAAGGGTTGTTTTTCTTTCTTTTGAATACTTATTAGATACGTCTTGTAACTGACTAATAATGACTTCACTTACCTTTTCATCATTTTCAGCAATCTCTTTTAAAGACGAAATCTCAGCCTCTAAGCTTTCAATCTCTTTAGTCTTGTTAAGAATGTATTCCTCATTGAGATTACGCAATTTAATATTAGCAATAAATTCAGCCTGCGTATTGTCAATTGAGAAAGAATCCATTAATGTACTAATAATCAATTCATCTTTCTTAGTTCCCCTAATAATTTTAATTACTTCATCAATTTCAAGTAGGACTTTATACAGACCTTGCAAGTTATGTAAAAGATTTTCTTTCTTTTCAATATCAAATGTTGTTGCACGTTTAATACAGTCAATTCTAAACTTAATCCATTCGTCTAACATTTCCTTAATTCCTAATACTTTTGGTTTATAATTAACCAATACGTTGAAGTTGCAGTTATACTTGGACTGTAATGGTGTTAAGTTGAACAACTTTGACATCAACTTATCTGGATCAACATTTCTTTTTAAATCAATTGCAATACATAGCTTTGCATCTCCAGTGGCTAAGTCAAAACCAGTTTCATCACGTACATCATTAATGTCTTTAATTTTACTGTCTTTAATTAACTCTGTAATCTTTTCTTTGATTTTATTCGCAGTTGTGTTAAAAGGAATCTCATGAACTTCAATAATGTTTTCTTCTTCGTTATATCGATACTTAGCTCTTAGGATAAATCCGCCTTTACCTGTTGTATAAATTTTCTTCATTTCATTTTCATCGTAAAGTAATTCTCCTCCTGTAGAAAAATCAGGTGCTTTTAAAATTTCCAATAGATTCGTATTTTTATCTTTGATATAAGCAATAGTCGTTTCGCACAACTCTTTTAGATTAAATGATGGTATTTCTGAAGCAAATCCTACTGCAATACCTGTTGTTGGAATAGTTAAGATGTTTGGAAATGTATTTGGTAAAGCTAATGGCTCATAACCAATTTCATTGTAATCTAAAATCATATCTACACTATTCTTATTGAAATCATAAAACATTTCCTTGGTGAAACTACTGAGTTTTGCTTCTAAATACCTTTGATGAGCTGCTGAATCGGATAAGTATACTTTACCGAAACTACCCTGTCCCTCAATAAACGGATAAGGGAGCGTTTCATTTACATCTGTCATACGGTTAATTGCTTCAGCAATACTTGCGTCACCATGAGGATGAATTTTCATAATCTCTCCAACAACTGTATTACCTTTTTGCTTGCTTCCTGTTAGTAAACCTTGTTTATACATTGAATAGAGAATGCGTCTATGGATAGGCTTAAGACCGTCTCTTACATCTGGCAAAGCACGATCTTCAATAACCTTCATTGCATATTGTAAATACCATTGGCGAATTGCATCTTTCATTTCAATAGAATTAATCATTAAATCTCCCCTTTTAAACTAGTGCTCCAATATCCATAAGCTCATTTCCATATTCCTCAATCAGCTTCTTACGTGGTTCTACATCATCGTTCATGCAAATTCTTAAAATTTCCTCTGCTGCTTCTACATCTTTCATTGTGATTGGGATTAATGTTCTTGTTTCAGGATTCATTGCTGTTTGATTTAATAATTTAGGGTCTAGCTCACCAATACCTTTGAATCGCTGAACAGTGTATTTTTCATTTAATCCTTTTGTGATTTCATCCTTTTGTTTGTTGTCATACGCTAACAATTGCTCTTTGCCATTTTTCAATCCAATTCTGAATAATGGTGTCTCAACTACAAACACTTTACCCTGTTCAATCAATGGTCTAGCAAATTTATAAAATAAAGCTAAAACTAAAGTCCTGATATGTAGTCCGTCATCATCACGATCCGATAGAATGCAAATCTTATCATACTGTAGATTCTCAATATTAAACTTAGGAGTTGAAGTATTATTTTTAATTTCCATTCCACCCATAACTCGGAATAGATTGATAACTTCATCATTACTAAGCACGTCTTTTAGCTTCTTTTTATATACGTTAACTGGCTTACCTTTTAGCGGAAAGATAGCGTGAAAGTTTTTATCTCTTGCTAATTTAGCTCCACCTAGCGCAGAATCACCTTCTAAAATAAAAAGCATTCTTTGTTTCTTGTCTTTGGAACGACAGTCAACAAACTTTTCAGGACGAGTGAACACCGTTACTTTTTCTTCGAGTTTCTTTTTTAACTTAGTTCTAGATTCTGCTGAATTTTCTCTTAGTCGTTTGTTCAAAAGTATTTGATTAGCCATCTTATCCATATCAAATTTATTTTCGATACTGTAAGATTCAAAGTAATCTTCAATGACTTTCTGAATCACATCTTTGTAATAGTTTACGTAAGAAGCAAACTTAGTCTGATTAGCGAATATAGGAAAATATGATCTAAAATCAATCACATAATTCAATCCAGTTAATATATCGTCTTTTGTGATTTGCTTTTCATTCTTCTTATATAAACCGTTACCTTTTAAGTATTTGTTAAACACTAAGCGTAACCCGTTGATAAAACCGTCTTGAATAGTTCCATGATGGATTAGATTGCTCCCATTAAGGAATTCAATCTGTATAGTATCCTCATCCTCTTTGGTATACTGAATAGCAATATCCATTTTAATATCATCAAATTTATCAGGACGTTTTACTTCTCTTTCTACTCTCTCACCTGCAATCCAAGTTGTTTCTGTTTTAGGAGCAGGAATACGATGTGAGACTTCTTTTTTGAAACTGATCGTTTCTGTTAATTCATTCGCTTTATTTACTTTGTTACTCAAGAATTCTCTAATTCCATCGTTATACTTAAAGGTTTTGATATGATTGTTCAAGATGTCTTCTACTTCAATTTCACCTTGGATTAAGGATGATTGCTCATCAGCAATTTGACTAATTTCTTCATATGTATAATAGTTTTCTTCGAATATTTCATCATCCAAAGTGAATTTAATTTTAGTGTAGGTTCTATCTGATTTCCCAATCACTTTTAATGAATCAACTTCATCACCTTTGTAGTATTTTAATGAATAAATATTTCCATTTGGTCTTGCTACTTCATACTCTACAAACTCAGAAGCATATGTTAAAACCGTTAGGAATACTCCATTAGTCCCTACTGTTTGGAAATTGTTTTCAATACCATTGTCGTATTTAGAGCCTGCAAATAAAACTTGTGTTAATAGTTTATAATTTTCAACTCCATCTTCATTCAAACCTTCAACTGGAAGTCCGTTACAGTTATCTTCAAATGTAATAGTTTTTGGATCGTCAATTGTCACTTTAATTCTATTACCGTTTCCTTTATTTATTTCGTCTATGCTATTTCCAAGTAGCTCTTTTATCGAGTGTAAAACTGCGATATGATTTGATGATCCTAACCAAACGGAAATCTTTTTTCTTACCTTCTCCTTTTCGGATAGCTGTTTAATCTTTTCTGACATCTATTTTCCTCCTTCTGTTTTAATCTATTAATTCATATTCTTTAAGCGATACAAATTTTTCAAACTGTTCTCTTGTATTATTAAAGTACGTATATTTATGATGAAATTTTTTATGGCAACCTTCACATAAAGTAATTAGGTTATTTGGGTCTAGTCTCTTATCAATTGCCCAATGCCATCCGTCTAAATGGTGAGCATTTAAATCTCCTCCATATTTTCCGCAGCACTTACAAGTATAATTGTCTCGTTTTAAAACATTTTTTCTTAAATCAGCCATAGACTCTCCGTAAAGTTGATATCTATCCTTAAACCGTTCCTCATCAGTTTTATTTGGATTGTACAGGTGATGATTTTCTCCTGAGTATTTCTTATACCCACAAGCATTGCATTGTCGTTTATTCGAATTTTTGAATTGACCAAAAGTTGTCATAAACTCTTCACTACACTCACATCTTAAAAATAATTCTGTAGAATTACCTTCTCCTTGTATATTTATTATTTCGCACTCAGAATTGTCTTTTATGAACTCTGATATAAGCTCTCCGTTCCAAGTGACTTTCCCTAAGCAAAATCCACAATAGTAAGTACCTCTTAAGATACTACTCCAAATCCTTTTGAAGTTTCTACCACACTTGCACTTAAACTCCAAAATCCCTGTTACAGGATCATATTCGTCGCTTACACAATCTATATTTAGGTTCATGTTAATTAATTTATCTTTAACTAGGTTTAAATCCCAACTTATTCTTTTATTACAGAAGCGACATCTATGTCCATCTTTACCAAGTCTCAACACATTCCACTTTCTTTCGAAATCAACCCCACAACCGCATTTAAACTTTAAAGGAATTTTATTATGTTTGTAGGTAGTACTTAGACAAATCGTGTCTCCCATGCGTTTTAATTCTTCATTGATTAACTCTATATTCCATTTGACATTATTGTTGCAGTAATTACATTTATGTCTTTTGGTATATTTTTCAGTAGTCATATAATTCCAACATCTTTTAAATTCTTTTCCGCATGAGCACATGAACACCAGCGGAGTTTTAGTATTTACGTATTCAGTGCTTAACAATTTAGCTGTTCCATCTCCTATACCAACTAACTCTTCTTTAATCAGTTGAACAGACCACTTTTTTATTCCTCCACTTCCTTTTCCACCCAAAATCACCATTCCTCTCTTTTATAATTTGTTTACTTATAAAAAATAGTGAGAAGCAATCTCCTCACTATTATATTACCATCTTCAGTTTTATATGTCTACTATTATTTTATAATTTTTTAACTTTAATTTTATGTATCAAAGAATATCAACTAATACATTCTTACTTTCTTCATTATAGTACGCATCCGACTTCGCTGTAAACACAATTTGACCTTTATTTCCTCTAATCTTCTTACCATTGTTAAACATGCGAAACTTATCTCTACGCTTTAATTCAGCATGGTCGATAGTAATCCATTTACCGTTATCGTATAATTGAGTTTTAACAGTCATCTTTCCCCTTCTTTCCTTTACATTTTAAAACATACTGTGAATTCACTTGATCAAACTTCTCTCTGTATTGTCTACGCTGCTTAGTGAACAATTGACTATAGAATAACCAATTCAGTAATTTATTCACTTTTTAAATTCAGTCTTGCTGACAGTCTGAGAAATCTCGTCTGTATTATCTGTGATTGTAGATTCATACTTTTTGACTCTATCTCTTAAATCATCTAGTTCCTCTTTAGTAGCTCTTAGCTGTATTTCTTCATCGTTTACTTTAATTTGTGTATGATTTTTAAACTTGTCTGCTGTTATAGAATAGTCGTTTATAGTTTGATACGAACCGTATACAACTACATCCATTCCTTTTTCTCCACATTTACTACAAGTCCATTTTTGCTTAGGTGGATTACTTGTTAGTAATTCTTCGTCATAAATTTTCTTGTGGTGGCATTCTTCTGAAACTGGTGGAGTGTATGTATGACTAATTATCCCATCCATAGGGTTTGCAGTTGGGTAAGATATTCCTGAGTCTGATGTTATTTTAATTTTATCAGTAGTATCTTCTACACTTTCGAATGTTTCTACGGTTATTTTAACAGGCTTTTCTTTGAACTCTTCAAATAATTCATCTAGTTTTTCATCTGGAAATATACCACGTTCGGCATCTTTTTTATTAATAAATAATCCAAGCTTCTCATAATCTCCACCTAAATAACCAAAATACTCTTTTTTCATTGTTTATCATCCTTTCTGTTTAAAAGAGAGCTTTTACTTTAATCTACAAACTTTAAATATTCTACTTTCATAACACATTCAAAATCATAAAAAGGAATCCCGTTGTCTTGAATTATGTAATGTGTTTCTTCTGATGGATGACTATCATATAGGTATCTGTAAATTTCACCATAGGTAACATTATCTTCATTTTCTTCTAGCATTCTAACATGAGTAGCCTCATTTGATTCACATATTTCAAAAATCATTATTCATCATCCTTTCTTAAATTTGATCCATTCGCCATTTCTAAATACTTCATTAACTTGCTCTCGATAACACCACCAATCTCCGTAACTATATACTCTCATGCCATTTTTAAAATCCAGTTCAGTTATCATTCCTTCTCTAGACTCACTGCTCATATGTACACGAATTAGATCCCCTTTTCTTAATTTCATTAACTCATCCTTTCTTAAATGGTTTAATAAATACCCACTCGAATAAATACGTCATAACATATATTGCGTTCAATATTAAAAGAGTAGATGAAATCCATAGTGAAATAGATGCTGACGCATTCAAGCTATAATGCCAAAGCAATATCCATAGTGGAGTTGCTGCGAAAACTACTATCTGTAGCCTACTTAATATTTCTTTCATGGCTTCACCTCACTTTCTGGATGAAATGGAAATTTTATATTAAAGTTTAATCATCATTCCTGTAATTTCTTTTAATTTCACTTTTTGTAATTGCACTGGTACTTCTCCAATATAACTCTCTAGCTCTCCTTCTCGCATTCCTTGGGATGGGTTGTTTTCACTAAAATGAACACGATAATAATTATTATTAAAATCCCAACTAACAATCTTACCAATCTCATTTTTACCTGAGCCGAACACACTGTCAAAATACGTTGTATTCTTTTTGATTACGTAGTCACCTAATTGAAATTCTTTTCCTTTTAAAAACTCTTCTACTTCGTCATATTCTTTCTTACGAGCATTAAATTGTTCCAAAGCTTTCTCAATTACATTTAATTCTTCCTTAGTTCCTACTTCTACTTTATACATATTAAATTCCTCCATTATAATTAATTTATTTTTAATCAACAAGCACCTATATTTTTACAATCACATTCGATATTAACATCTCCATCACGATCACAGTATATTTTTATATTTTTGTTGTCCGATTCAAAATACTTAATTACGGCTTCCTTCCCACATTCCAAACAAATTACTTTAAACCCTTTATCCACGTTTTCACCTCTTTCAATAAAATATAAGTTTCATTTAGAAAAATCAGCCACTAATAATTGTTTATTGTTGCTTATACTAGGGTTGCTCAGTTCAGTTTGAACGTCATCCCAAAAAGCGTTATCCATTTCCTTTTCAATTTCCCAATTTGATAAAAGATTTTCTCTATCTAAGCCAGTTTCTTCTATATAGTACTGTCCGTTATTGTTAGTAAACACTATGTAAATTTCCATTTTATCACCTCCATAATAAAATTTATTAAATCACTAACTAATGAGTATCCTATGCTGCACAATATTAACCACAGCACTACATCTATAAATAAATCAAATTTATTTCTTTTCATTTTCCTTCTCTCCATAATCACCTTTAATGAACAACACGTACCACATGAAACCTATAAAACATGTAAACATATAATCTGTGTGATTGTTTGGATCAGCAAAGATATAGACTATGTATACACTAAAGATAAGCTTCAACGCTTCTAAAGGGAAAGCCTTTAATGATTTCCAGTTAACTTTCATTTGTTATCCTCCTTTACTCATGCATTCCAAGTATTCTCTTTGCCACATTTTAAACACGTATCTTTCTGCTGCACTATAACTCTTTCGTGTCGAATAGGACTACATCGATAAGTTAAATTCTTAGGAGGAAAAGGAAATCCGCATTCGCATACTTTGTGTTTTGTTTCTTTTAATTTTTCTTTCTTGCGAAACCACCACATAGTTACATTCCTCCTTATTTCTTTTTTCTAGTGACAAACAAGTGAGTTAATAAACATGCGATTATCACATCAGAATTTCTAAGTGGATTTTCTTCAGTGCTAAATCCCCACAAAAGATTCACGATAATTGCTGATATAATCATAAACTTTCCAACGTCCCACAATTCTGTTTTAAAGGTTGCTAACTTAGACTTTTTCTTTTTATCTTCTTTTTTATAGTAATGATTAGTTACAGTCTCATGTGTAAATGTACTAAAGTGCATATTCTCAGTGTCTACTTTCTTACCATCAATAAACACTCCATCTTGGTTAATCGTGATATTATTTCCTTCAAATTCTTTTCCATTATAATTAATCATTTCTTAATCTCCTTCTTATACTCACGATAAGCATTAATAAATACCATGCAAATTCCGTTGAAGAATGGAGCAAAGATTACTCCGTAGACCATTCCAACAATAAACCACCATCCACTACTCATTAACTCAACACTCCTTTAGCTCTAGCATCTTTAATCCATTGAGGAAACTCATTTAGCAGCTTATTGTATAAATCATCGTCAGATACTTGGCTTAAATCACTTACACTAAAGAAGTCTGCATTGTCTAAGTAGCGTCCTTGTAAATCATCAAGTTTCTGTAAGAATGCAAATCGTTCTCTTCCGATGCCTACAAATTGCCAAAAGATTGCTTGATTAGATGATTCATTAATAATTCTTTCAGCTTCTGATTTATCAAAGTTGTCTCCATCAGTAACAAAGAACACTAATGTTGGAATGTCAGTTTTCTTTTCAGGTTGTTTCTTACCTAAGAATTTAGCGAAGAATCCTTGTTTGGCTGGCTTAATTGGATTGCCAAATTTATTAACGATACGATTCATTGCGCCTGCATAGTATGTAGAACCTTCAAGCGAAACTTTCTTAAGTAACACATTATTTACAAATTCCTCATGATTCTTTTCTGTAGCTGAACCAATTTCATAATCCTTTTTACCAAAAGCGAATACGTCAATACATCTATCTGTGTCCATATTCATTCCAATACCTAATAATCTATCTACTAGTTCCTGTACGACCCCATTGTGATACTCATATGACATTGAACCTGAGATGTCAATTGCTAATACTACATGTGCTTTCTCTCCGAAAATTGCCTTCTTCTCTAATACAACCTTTGCTTTCTTTGCTAAGTTAATTACATTCCCCATTATTTAATCCCCTTTTCATTATGATATTTTAATAGTTGATACCCCTTACTCTGTATCTCAGGCAAGTGATAAGGTAAATCGTAGCCACTACTTCCATCAAATGTTTTAAATCCCTCATAGTATACTGATTGTTTAGCAATGTCAGGATGCTCACTCATCAAATCAGCTAATTCTTTAGACCAGTCATCAAATGTATGATCTGAGATAATATTTGTATTTAGCTGATAATATAGAAATGAATGAACAAGTATCTGACGTTGCCTACGATTAATTAGTTCTGATGTGTCCATATCCACCTCATTATTAATTTATTTATTATGTAAAAACTCTAATACAGCTTCATTGAATTCATCTGGACACTCTATGTTGGGAATATGCCCTGCTGAGCAAAATGTCTTCAATTTAGCGTGTCGTGCTAGTGAATATGTAGTAAGCGCATTAAAGTATGGCGTTACCTTATCAAATATTGAACCGATAACCAACATAGGTTTTGTGTTATGTAAAAGTGTATTTGTAAAGTTAATTCCCAATCCTGCACTAGCTGCTTGCTCATAAGTATCTTTCCTTACGTTCATAAACATCTCAGTTATTTTATGTATGTATTTATCATTATATATTCCATGTAAACAATTCTTTGTTACAGCATATTCATACTCTTCTTTTGTTAATTCATTAAGTTTATGTATTCGCTGATCTACAGCGTGTTTACCTACCCAATAAGGCAAGATTGAAGCTGTGTTTGATAATATTGTAGATTTAACGTATCTAGGGTAAGAACGTAACACTTCTTGCACAATGATTCCACCCAAAGATAAACCTGCAAAATGCGCTTCTTTAATATGCAAACTATCTAATAAATCAATTACGTCTGCTGCTAAAGTTTGTAGTGTAATGTTATAGTCTTTAGGATTGCTCCCGTGTCCTTTTAAGTCCATTGTGATTACTCTGTAGTATTTCGATAAATCTTCCAACTGATAGCTCCATGACTCCTTTTTTGATCCAAGCCCATGTACCAGCAAAATCACCTCTTTATCCCCACCCGTGTCAATATAATATGTCATTCCTTCACTCCTTTTTATAATATTTAATTATTTTATTTTTAATTCCTTCTAACGTTAACGCAAATATAGCTCCAATTGCAGATACTATAATAACGTCTAATGGAGTCATTAACTTTTACCTAAGCCCATAAATTTACTAGGAACCACTTCTAGCCATTCGATATTCTTTTGAGAGTCTGTCTCAATAATTTTTCGCGATAAGTTTGCTTCATCTTCTGTTTTATATGTAAATACTTTCAAACCTTCATCAGTTTTATAAACTACTGCGTATTCATTGTATACTTTTTTCATTGCACATTCTCCTCTTCATTAAACTCAATCTTAGTTCCAATTAAGCTGATTAGATGGATGATCGCATCTTTATTGGCTACTGTGAATAATCCAAATGAATGCTCTATGTACAAGATAATACCACTTTCACTAAGATAAATTACGTATGGTCTTGTTAAGCTATACGTTTTCTTTTCACCAGTGATGTTTCCTTTATTGTCGCATGGATAATCTTCGTCTCTTTCATACACTTCTATAATTTTTTCATTGAATTCTTCATCTTTATCGAACTTAAATTCAACCTTATACATAATAATTTTATTTAAGTATTCTCTTAACTCATCTATTGTTAGTATAGACATTTAATCATTCTCCTTCTTTAATAAACTTTCTAATTTAACCCACTCTCCATCTAGAAATACTTTCGCATACGGTAAGTCTTCTCTTGTTACAAAATATTTAGTGCCTCTTAAATCTTCATATTTAGCATGAATCCACTCTCCATCCACCTTCTTCATAATCCTCAATTTATTCACCCTCCTCTACTGGCACAAAACTACGACTACTTACTTCTTCCCATCGATCTTGTTTCTTATTGAAGATCAAAAACATTAGTATTTCAGAGTCTTGGTACAAATAGCCATTACCTTTTATGGTCTTCGTCAAAGTATCATAAACTTTAACTTTTTCTCCACTATCCCTCCACTTTACTTCAAACATAAAGCAATCCTCCATTTCTCCTTCAAATAATTCTTTTAGCGAGTTTCAAACTCAAAGCTTCCCGATGTCACCAAATCTTTAAATCCATATTTATCTTTCATCATGCTGACAAAAGGGTGTAAAACATCTGCAATTCCCCACTTTTCCTCAGCACTGCTCATCGCTTCCATACAGATTTCTTTAAACTCTTCATCAGTGTAATTGTCTTCATGAGTGACGTACCAACGTCTGTTAAACTCTTTATTTGTTATGACTTTCTCATCATATCGATTATAACTTTCAACTTGAAAATCCTTTTTAATATTTACAACATATACATGCACTCTTATCTCTCCTCAGCTCAACTTATTCTCTAACACGTATTTTTTATAATTTGTTAAGTTAATAAACCATTCTTCATCTTTCGTTTGCAACGCTAAATCTATGTATAACTCAATTAAATCCATAACCTGCGGTCTATTTAATCCTACGATATCTGTTCCTGCCTTATTCACTGCAAATTTGTAGATAGCATCTATTGGCACTGCTTCAACTTCCATGTAATTCATGTTCATGATGCATTCTCCTCTGTGTGTTTTGTTTATAATAACTATTCGCCATAAGTGTTCTATTTTCATTCTTTAATTCATTATGTATTTTCTTCATTTCTTCCTGTGCTGCTAAATGTATATTCTGATCCATGAATAGATAGTCTAACCACTTTATTTTAACTTTACGTTTATGTATTTCAGTTGAATTATGTTGCCTATATGTAATTGTCGCTGATGTAAAGAAATTAACGAGATATCCAATTGAATCTAAATCCCATTTATTCATACTCTCCTCCTTGTAAAAATAGAGACAGAACGTGCTATGTATAAGTGTGTTCTGTCTCTGTAGTGTGATGTTTTATGTATTAAGTTAGTGATGCGTCAACAATTAATGTCATAGATTCTTCTCTTTGAAAATCTGAAACAATTTCAGCAACAGGAATTATATTACCATCCTCTGATAACACTCTGCTGAATGATGCTAAAGCGTAATCTCTAGTCACTTCTTTAGCTAACTTTGCTTCATCGTCCTCTAAGTTTCCTACTGTCTTTTCATATTCCATGATTGCATGTGATTTATCTTCTGATTTAACCAATGCATAGTATGGTTCATTGAATTCATAAAATCTCATTTATTTTCCTCCTCTAATTCTTTAATCCATTCTAATACTTCACGATAAGCGTATTTCTTTTGGAATAATCCTTTTTGCGATACTTTAGGCATCTCTTCTTCTAACTTAGTTTTAAGTTGTTCCCATTTATCCATTACTTAGTGTCACCAATGATAATACCTGTATCTGATCCAACAACTTTTGTGCGAAGATTCTTATCACCTTTCCATTTATCGATACGTTTAAGTTCTAATAAATCAGGAGTCAATGAAGCATTGATGATTTTATTTGCCTCAGCATCTGCTTTAGCGTTAATTGCTTTAGCTTCTGCATTACCTTTTGCTGTGATTACTTTCTTTTCTGCTTTAGCTTGTGCCTGCTTCTTCTCAATCTCTAGCTTTTCTAATTTTTGTTGAGCATTAACTACACCTTGGATAGCTTTAGCCGTTTGTGAATCTGGAGTAGGTGCGCTTAATGTTACTGAATCTACTGTAAATCCTTCTTTTTCAACTAGCTTACGGAACTCTTTTTCAATTTCAGAGTTAATTTTACCTTGATGTTGAAACACTTCTAATACTGAATAATTAGAGAATACATTTAGTGCTGCTTTTTTTAATCGAGTTTGCAACCATCCACCTTGAATAGTTTCAGAGTCCTGACCTTTAAATTTATTGTAAATGTGAGGCAGTTTTTCTAAGTCATTTGCATAATCGTATGAAAGATTAATTGTTAATGGTTTACCGTCTTTAGTTTGAACGCTGAAGTCATCACCTTTAACTGTTTCAGTTGAGATTGGGTATTCAGTTACACGTTCGAATGGACTTACTAAATGCCACCCTTGACCTAGTGCTTTATCTTCAATTCCGTGAGATCGGTTGTAAACTACTCCTGCATGACCTTGTGAGATTGGCTCAATTGACATTGCTGTTAGAATTCCACCCACTAATACTCCTGCTCCTAATACACTTGCACCTACGATTTTCTTAGTTTTTGTCATTACCATTTTCATTCTCCTCTTCTTTAAATAAATTTTTTAGATTAAACACTCCATTGCCTACTTTATTAAATAATCCTAGTTTCCCTAACAGCAGCCAAATGACTGCCATTAGAGTTAGGAATCCCACTATTAAGACGAACAATATATTCACCTCTTATGTATTAATTATTTAACTAATAAATCAGCTACGAATTGTGACCATGATTCTAATTTAGGGTAAACATCTTCATTCTTTAAGTCTTGAACATCTAGCCAGAAGCCTTCAATCTGATCTTTTTCACGTACTTCAATTGTTGCTTCAGAATCTAATTCTAGTGTGTATAGAAGTCCTAAGTGAACTCTTCCGACTTCATTTTCATCGTCATTAATTAAGCCGATTAATTTTAATTCTTGTGAAGCTGCTTGAATATCTAACTCTTCTTCTAGTTCACGTTGTAAATTAGTCATGATTTTATCATCGAATTTCTCATCTTCTGTATCATTACAATGTCCACCGTATCCAAGTGACCATGAGTTATGTAATCGTGACTCGCCTCCTCCTGAAAGACGAGCATACCCAAATACTTGATTTCCACGTTTAATTACTACGTATGGAATAGGCTGTTTGTATTCTTCGTTGATTTCAGCGTTATTCTCTTTTGGAGTAGGATCATTAAGTCCTCCTCTACGCATAACTTCAATGTTGTTTGCTAATCGATTCTTGATGCCTTCGATGAATAAATACTCTGACTCCACACCTTGGAATGTCAAGTCATCCTTAAATAATGCGTCACGCTTTGCTACTAAAATCATTTCTTCGAATTTTTTACTCATTCAATCAATCTCCTCATTATTAATTTATTTGTTTCTAATTTTGGGTAAAATTCTAGTTTTACTCAGTCTTGTAATTTATTGATCATTTCTTCTAGCTCACCATAATTACATCCAATTGAGCGTTGTAACTCTTTACCGTTATCATCAAGTAGGATAGTTACAGGTACAGACATAACACCGTATTCAGCAGCTACTTCTGGCTTTTCAGTTACATCAAATGTAGTGTAAGTTACTCCATTGTTAGCTAAAAATTTAGATACCTCTGAACATGGTCGGCAGTTTGGTTGTTCTAGTTTAATTAATTGTGTCATCTCGTCATTCTCCTTAAAATTTAATTTTAGATTTAAATTGTTATCGATTATGTATTTATCTCTTGCTAAGGCTGCTGCTTCTTCAGTAAAATATCGTCCTAAGCTCTTTTGTTTTCCATTATGTCTGACATAAGCACAATATTTACCTGAATTTTTATTATAGGAAACTCCAGTATATTTAGAAGAAGTATTAGGTTTATATCTATACTCCTCTATATCCACTATCGGTACGTCATTGAATAGAGCGAATTCCCCATGAAACCTATCTGCTGCTATATTGTAAGCATGAGCAGCAGATTCTTCAGTTATAAAATGACCTAGATATTTTTGTTTCCCTTCTACTTTTATAAATGCAACCCAATATTTCTTTTTCTTGTCTTCTAATTTTACTCCTTTGTACTTTGAGGTTGCATCATTTCTTTTATATTTATTTCTGTTGTATGAATTGTATTGATTTGTTGTTAGTCTTAGATTTTGTTTTCTATTATCAATTCTACTTTCTTTTCCATCATTATTAATGTGATCAACTTGCATATCAGATGGAGCGTTCATAATTTGACGATGCATTTTCATACTAGTTCTCTTACCGTCTTCTTTATATGTATTTTTGTAACAGTATCCTTTTACATCTAGGAACCATTTATCTTTTATTAATTCTTCATAGTCTTCATCATCAACTAAAGCAAATTTCCCTTGACCACGTTTACCGCTTAGAGGAATCTTCTTAGTCATCCAGTTCCTCCTCTTGGTCGTCAAAGTAGAAGTCTTCATCCTTAAGTGGAACTACTTTAGCTTTTTTATATCCATTTCCTTTCATACTAAAGAAGTCATGTGACTTTGTTTTAGTACTTAACCCATTTATTACGATTGGATTGATTTCTTCATCTTCAGGGAAATAAGTATCCATACCTAAGTTTTGTAACGCTTTGTTAGCATTGTATCGAATGAATTTCTTAACATCATGAGTTAATCCAACTTTGTCATAAATATCTTCTGTATAAAGTAATTCATTATCATAAAGCTCTAAAAGTAAGTCAATAGCAAATTTACGTAATTCTTCTTTAACTTCATCTGTTTGCTTATTGAAAATTTCTTGAGCAAGTAGTCCGATATATACTCCGTGAATTGCCTCATCACGAATGATAAGATTTATAATTTCTCCACTTTGCATAAGTTTACCTTGACCGTAGAAATATAAAGGATAATAAAACCCACTATAGAAAAGAAATGACTCTAAGTATACAGATGCTACTAATGCTTTGTATAAAGAAATTTCATCTCCTTTTTGAATATCCCTGTACAATCCTACGACAATCTTAGCTTTCTTCTGAAGATATCTATTTTCTTTAATCCATTTAAATACATCATTAATTTCTTCCATTGTCGCTAGTGTTAAAAAGATATTTGAATATGACTTTGCGTGGATTGCATTTTCTGTCATTCCCATATAGTTCAACAGAGCTTTACGTTGATGTCCTTTTACGTGCTGACCTATTAACGGCATTCCAGTATCGCCTTGCTCGGTATCTAGGAGAGTTAATCCCCCTAGTACCTTCATGTATGTATCTTGTTCTACCTTACTAAGCTGTTTCCAAGTTAATAAATCACTATTTAAGCTAATCTCTTCAGGAAGCCAAAATTGATTCTTATTTTGATCTAAAAACATCTGTGTAAAGCTATCCTCATGTTCTGCATAATTCGCTGCATCAAATACCATATAATCTCTCCTTTTTATCTCTATGTTTATTTAATTATACTGAACAAGATAAGCAATCATCTTGACCTGTATCTTTAGTTCTTGCGTAATAAAGTGTTTTAACTTTCTTATGGTGTGCATATAAATCAATTTTGTTTACGTCTCGTGTGTTCATTGTGTCTTTTAGGAACAAGGTAAATGAAATTCCCTGATCGATATGTTGCTGAATTGTAGAAATCATATCTACTACTCTAAACATATCCATATCATATGCTTCTTTGTAGAAGAACCAGTTCTTATCAGATAGATAAGGCATTGGATAATATGTCTTTGAGTTACCGTATGTACGCTCTTCAATACGTTCCATAATTGGCATTACGGCTGCGCTTGAGGATTGAATATAACTAATTGATCCCGTAGGCGGGATTGCTAATCTGTAAGAGTGATATAGTCCATGCTCTTGAATATCTAACTTCAATTGCTTCCAATCTTCTTTTGTTGGAATATAAATTCCTTCAAATAGTTGTTTAGCTTTATCTGTTTTAGGACTATAATCTTTCTTTAAATACTTATCAAAGTATTCTCCAGTTGCATATGTTGATTTATCGAACTCGTAGTAATTTTCTTTCGTTTCTTTAGCAATTTCCATTGATCTTTGTAATGAGTAGAAATTCATCATCATAAAGAACGTGTTAGCGAAGTCTCGTGCTTCTTTACTTTCATAAAGCATGTTGTTTTTAGCTAAGAAACCATGTAGATTCATAGCTCCAAGACCAACTGATTTCATTAATTTATTAGCTTTGTTTACAGCAGGAGCATTTTCAATACTTGTTTTTCTAGTTACAGTGGTCAATGCATCAATTGCCAATTTAACAGATTCCTCGATTGATTTATTGTCCATTAGGTTGACGATATTCACTGAACCTAAATTACAAGAAATATCCAAACCAATTTTATCTTCTTGCTCATAGTCGCTATATGTAGAAACAACACTTGCTTGCAAAATTTCTGAACATAAATTAGAAAATTTTACCTTCGATACATTATTTAAAGTATGTACGCTATTTACGTTATCGGCAAACATAACATATGGGTAGCCTGATTCACTGCGAAGAACAGCTAATTTCTCTAATAGCCCACGAGGATTAATTTTATCTTTTCGTACATTCGGGTTATTAGCCAATTCATCATACATTTCATTGATGTTCATGTCATCTAAGTGTTGACCGTATTCTTTATAAACACTATAGGGATAAAATACATACATGTCTTTATCTTCTCGTGCTAACTCGATCATTTTGTCTGGAATAACAACTCCAATTGACAATGTTTTTACTCGAACATCTTCATCTGCTGAAATCTTACGAGTGTCAAGGAAAGCATGGATATCTGCATGGAAAACATTTAAATACGCAGCTCCTGAACCTTGTCTCTGTCCCATCTGGTCAGCATATCGGAAAGCGTGATCTAGAAGCTTCATAACTCCGACTACACCCTTAGTAGCATTCTCGATACTTTTGATTGATTCACCTTTAGCTCTTATCTTTGATAGATTTAGTGCAACCCCTCCGCCTAGTTTTGATAATTGCATTGAGATATCAATTGCTTTTGAGATATCATTTAATGAGTCATTTACTTCTAACAAGAAACAACTGACTAATTCTCCTCTTCGTTTACGACCTGCGTTTAAAAATGTAGGTGTTGCTGGTTGATACTCTTGATTAATCATAAACTGAGTAAATGCTTTAGCTTTATCGAAATCTCCATCAGCTAGGTATAAAGCACAAATCGAAATCCGATCCTCATATCTCTCTAGAATCTTTTTCTTGTCATTTGTCTTCAAAGCATAATCGTTATAGAATTTAAACGCACTCATAAAAGAAGGGAATCTAAACTGTTTTGCATAAGCTAACTCAAAAACTTCTTTTACTTGTTGAAAACTATATTTAGCTAAGAACTCTTCTTCATAATATTCATTCTCTACTAGATGATCCAGTTTCTCTTTTAAATCATGAAAGAATACTGTGTTTTGATTAACATAGTCTACAAAGTAGCTTTTTACCGCCTCCTTGTCTTTTTCAAATTGGAACTTACCATCTTTCTTAATCATGATCTCGTTGTTAAGTTGAATCCATTTAGGAATTGTTGTCAATACCGATTACCTCCTGAGTAAATTTTTCTACATCTTTTGTTGTTCCTGATAGTTCAAATTTTATAATTAATGGGACACCATACTGTTTTGAAATGATGTCACCACTTTTACCAAAGTTGCTCCCCCATACTAAATTGCCACTTGAAGCAACTGCAATGAGGTTTTTATGATTTTCATTTAGAAACTTTTCAGTAGTCTCTGGAACATTTCCAAATCCAATTGTGTATGTCACTAATACGAATTTCTCATTGATGATTGGATTATCTTTTATGTCAACTACTCTCAAGCTTGGTGAATCCTTGCTCACTTTAGTTATGAATCTCTTAACATTTCCTGTTAATGAATCGTATGCTATAAGCATTTTATCACTCTTTTATTTTTAATTTATTAATTATAATATCGTATGCTATGTCTATGTAGTAAGTGTTACTGTTATGTCTTTTAATCTATTATTTCTTTTTCTCGCCTCGTGTTACTAATTCAATTGTGATATTCTCTGATTGATTTCCTGAAATGATGTCTTCGCTTGCTACGTTAAGGTTCATATCGCCTAACTCAACACATCCTTTAGCCCAAGCTTCAAGATCAAGATTAACTTTGCGCTTCTTCTTTTTAACATATCCACCATTATGTAAAGCAGTCACCTTTGAAGTTGCATTGTTACCATCGAATCCCATTTATATTACCTCCTATAATTTGTTTAAATGAGTTAAACAACTTCTAACCTAATTTCTTATGTCTTGATTGTTTATCTTATTTGTTTTATAATTTGTTGACTAATTAATTTCTTGCTTTTATACAATCAAGTTAACCAACTCCTTATCCATGTACTTATCTTATCATGCATGTTTTCGTTTGTCTATATATTTTTTATAATTTTTTAACTTTTATTTTTCGTAGTTTGTTTTGTAGGATTCATAAGCCATTTGTTTATCAATATCATCTAGCATACTATTCATTTCATGCATCTTCTCATCACTCATACCAATTTTTGATAGCACACTGTTAAACTTGTTTCTCGCATTCAAATCGATCTCATCTTGTATCATTTTCTTCTTTACGTTCTGAAACTGCTCAATAGTATTCATTTATAACTCTCCTTTTTTAATTCATATTAGCATTTTCCACTCCAGTTTTTAAATGCCTCGATACCATCTTGCTGTTTCAACATTCTCTCTAGAGCTTCTTGCTTCATTTGTTCACATTCTCTTCTCAAAGTTTCTATTCTAAGCTCATGATATTCAACTGCATTCTTTGCAATCTCTACGTAGTTATAGTTGTAATCTTCAGGTCTGTATGTCTCTGTTCTCAAATAGTCGAATTTATCTTTCCTCAATATTTTTGATTTGCCTATGTATTTATTAATTTGTACCTTTACTAAGCCACCTCCTCTTGTTCGGGAAATATTAATCATGTATTCCTTTCCACTTCTACTTACGACAGGGAATTTAGTCAAGTCTTCAATCAATTTGTTCACCGCCTTTTTCTCAATAAAATGGACATTTCATTCTGAATATCTAACGTTGTCTTCTACACTGTCTAAACTCAAACGTGCGCTATTAAACTTCGTTTCCCACTTTTTATATTCTCCCATAATCATAGGGCTTAATTCAAATACTTCTTGCATCTGATCTATAAATATTTTTATTTGGTCAATATTATGTATAGTTTCTTCCCTTGTGGATTCTCTCATTAGAGCATATCCTTATTAGCTGCGGATTCTACGATTGCATTAAAATTCTTATTATCTAAATGTGCATCTGTACATAAATAGTCAATTGTTTTCATTGCTTCAGGATTAATATAATCCATATTCTCAATGGCTAATGTTAACTTTTCAACTGGAAACCAATTTGAATACTCTCCCTCAAACTTGATATAGCATTTTTCCTCATACACAACTTCTCCATTATGATCCACAGTTTCTTTCATGATCGATGTACTAATTTCTCCAATTTTATCTTTCCCCTCAACTATAACCTTTTGCTTTGCTCTAAATTGAAGTCCCATTATTAATTCCCCTCCTTTTTATATCCAATTAAAGCTGTGGCGAACAAAATACAAGTAACCCATAATATAGCACTCAGCCACATTCCAAAAGTTTCTACACCTACTGATGAAAAGAGCACAGATGAAGCTCCCAGTAAGAAACATCCTGCAAAATTCTTAAATACGCTCCTCATTTTAAAATTCACCTACAAGTTGATCAGATTCCACATATTGACCTTCATTCAGATTAACTTGCTTTAAGTTTTTATAATTCATCGTATTTCCGTTAACATCTTTAATAACAATTTCATTATTGTTAACTCCGACAACTTTTCCTGACCCTAATGCATAAACGTTTTTCATTTTAATTCCCTCCAATTGTTTTAAATAAGATTAATAGTCATCTGAACATCTACAGCATTTAATAATCGTCCTTCTCTAACCTTATCATCTGCCTTGTATAATCCTTTACTTTGAAACTTACGTCTATTACGTGTAATTGCCTCTGCTGGTGTTGCGTTATGTATTTCACTAATATTATGTACGTTATCCCATTGCTGCCAATATAATTGACATAACAACATATCATTATTACGTGAGTCTGGATGATTCTCTAATATGTATCCAACTTTATCCTTTGTCTTTTTAATCTCTTTTAGCACTCTCTTGATCACCTCCTTCATAGTTTAATGGAATTAACCTTCCTAATTCATAGCTTGCTATTTCCTTTAAATAACCATCCTTCCCCTGCTTATATACAGTAATGTCGGTTATATCAATACTCTGATCGATTGTTACTCAGTCCTCCTATTGTTAATTTATTTGTCTATTTAACATGTAATAGATCACATAAAGCCAGCTAAAGCATCCGTGTATAATTGCCCAAAGTATTGATTTATGTAAAGACCATGAGATTGTAATTGCTAATGCTGCACCAAATCCTATACCTGATGATACTGTTGATGAACTTCTACTTGACATTAAATCACCTCCTCTCAGTAAGACTAAATCTTATTTTAGGTAATCTAATTCAGCTACTTTATCTGGTACAAAGATATCAAAAACAGTTTCGTTCCAATATTTTGTTTCTGCAAGGTCTGTGTTGAAGCTAATAATTTTTTTAACTAATGCAGCACGTTCAATTTCTGAATTACCATCTTCACGACTCTGATCTATTGTCATTTTTAAAACTTCGTATTTCTTAATATCTGCTTCTGCTGACAGGTGGTTAATTGATAAGACTAATAATGAAACTGCAAGTGTAGCACCAAACACAACTGAACTTAGTGCAAAAGTTAAGTCCCATCCGTTATAAGAACTCGCATTTTTCATAAATCCTATTATTGAAAGAGCAGTTAGCAATGTTAATCCGATTAAAAATAGCATATTATCATTCTCCTTATATTTTAATTTATTTACTATTAAATGCACCTTTTACCGAGAAATCAATCTACAATAGTCCACTTGAAGCTAGGTAAGTCACTAAATTTTAAAGATGGAAAGTACTCAGTCATTGACTTAAACGTATCTTCAGTTCCAAACTCATAATATCCAAAACCTTTCCAACCTCTAATTTTCTTTCCTTTATTTAAAGCATCAAATGCCTCTGTCATAGAAACATATTTAGGCAACTTCTTAAAGTTCAAAACTACCGTATCATAATTTAATTCAACCATATCTACAGGTTCATCCGTATCTGCTGAAATCCAATAAAAGCCATCATCAAATTTCTCAATCTTTTTGTCAGGATTGTGATGAACCATGATGACATCACCAACCTTCATCTCATTAATAATTTCCAAGAATGGCTTGCATTCACTCATGTTATCTTCTCCTTTTTTATTAATTTCTCTTTCATATGCAACGTAACAATTATTTTTTCTAGTTCCCCAACATTTAAATAAATTTTTATAAGTAACAACCCATCCATCTTCAGCATATATCTTATTATAATATTCAATTTTTCTGTCGCTCTCGTCTTCTACTTCATGATAAGTAATACGCATAGTTTCTCTATTCATCACCATCTTCCTCATAGTCATCTGGATTTAATAATTCTTTATCTTTGTGATATTTACTGATCATTTCATTTATGTACTCAACTTTATAAAAATATGCTAATTGCTTTAGCTCTTCATATGTATAGAATCGTAAATCTTCCCAATCACCAGTTTCCTTCCAATAGTCAAACACTTCTTGATGCTGCTCAGTCGTTTCTATACTTGTTGGTGTACTGTCTATGTAAAATCCTTGTGGTACATGTTTGAACGTCTTAACCATATCTAAAATACATTCTTCGCATAACGTAAACTTCCATGTCTCATTATCAAACTTACTTAGATATCCAAAACTTAGTTCGATATTTTTGAATTGTTCATTCCATAAAAATCCTTCTGACGTATGACTCTTACCTTGTTCTGCTACATTTCCACACTTATTACACCTCATCTACTCTCCTCCTTTATTGATCTTTAACATTCTAATGTTGCTAAGACTTGCGGTTCTTTATAACATGTAGTTTTAATTATTTTGACTTCATTAACTTTTTCATCAAGAGATTCTTCTAATAGTCGTGCCAAATGTTTCTCTGCTTTCTTTAATACCTCTGAATAATTGTCGTGAGTAATATCTGTTGTGAGGTTAAACATACCTTCCTTAGTGTTTCTTGTATATGGTTCTTTCTCAGTGTAATAGTTGTAGAAGATATAGTATTTATGCAAATTATCACCTCCTCAATTTCTGCATGAAAGATAGATTTTATCTTAATTTATTCACTATTTAACAACTTTCTTTAGCCATTCGGCAGATTCCTCAGATAAAACCCTATCTGAAACAGTGAATCCATTTGGATTAATTAAACCAACCATAATTCCTTCACTCTCATTGTTATCAATAAAGATTTTATACCCATTGGATAAAGGTATTTCAATAGTCTTCTCTTTCATATTTACATTCCTCCTGTTAATTTTATTATTTAACTACAATTAAATCTTCTTCATATAATGCATATGTGCTACCATCTAATTCTACATCATATCCTCCAAATGGATACTCATCAGCTTCAATAACTTGATCCTTATACTTGTTCACTAGCTCAATAAAGTCATCTGGATATATAGTATCACTATTAAGGATACGCTCTGTATTAAATTTCACTTTAGTCATATTAATCCTCCTATTTAAGTTCAAAACATATAGTCTATGAAAATTATCCATTCCACTACGTTGCATTCCTAATTGTTCACAGCCTTGCCTTCCAAATTGAGAAGATCGCTCAATTGTGTCAGGACACTAGGTTTTAATTGAATAATTAACAAATTATAAAAAATGTCACCTATCAGAATACAATTATGTATTATTATTTTATATTTTCTAAACGTTACTCTGAAAGGTGACAAACTTTTTAATTAAATAAGTTATTAATTTGTTGCTGTGATTCTTTAGTAATCCTGCTTTTGCTACGTTCTACAAGCTTTACAATTATATTCTCTTGCTCATCATTTATGAGTAATTTTATTAATTGTTTAATTTTATCAGTATACTCTAATTTATTTCTAACTTTCCACATAACAGATGTAGATTTTGAAACATTGTCATGACGTTTTTGAGCATTCTTAGCAAGATGATTCTGTACGATACCATTCAGTTCATTCTTAATCTGTCTACGATTATTGTCTTCAAGAATGAAATCTACTAGCTTATCACGTTCTTTTTCAAGATAATCCTGTTCAACTGATATGAAATACGCATTGTAGTAATATTTAATATGTGTATTTTCTTTTAATGATTTATTAACTTGTTCTTTGAATGGTCGCCAATACTTAGTCATATGTAAAGATTTCACTGTTTTAAATTCTTCTGGCGTATCTTCTAAGGCTAACAATTCATATCTGTTGATAAGGTCTAATTCCTCAACTTCTGCTTCTCGGTGTTCTCCGTTATGTAACCCAACTTTAACAATCATTTTATACCATAAAAGGCGTTGGGCGTGTAAATGATCTAGTGCAGTTTCCACAGCATTTTTAAAATTACTGTTAGATGTATTAAAGAAATCATATGCCATGTAAGGTTCAATATTATACATGCTTGCTAATTCTTTTACATTCTTGCTGCAAAAACCGTAATTTTCATTAATCATATTCATTCTTTCTAACAGGTGATTACGACTAATACTGATATGTTTCTTTTTCTGATTAACTAATAAATCTGCAATAAGAGTACGAATTAAGTCACCGTAGATTGTATTATTGTTACGACTGCCTTCTGATTTACCTCTCATGCTAACTTTTTTAATTGGTTCATCATAAATTTCTTTAATAATGAATGAGTTGCCGTCTTTATAGTATGAGAAGTACCTCTCTAAATCTTTGAGTTGTAATTGTCTCGACTTTCCTACTTTAACTTGGACACCCAACTCTTTGCATAAAGATTTATAATTTTTAATGATTTGACCTTCTGTGATGTTGTCAATTTTCATTGGCATCTCTCCCAATTTTATCAATCTTGTATTCGTAATAGTCAATGATACTGCTTTTTGGCTTTTTGATTAATTGCTCTTCATATCCATCAATTCCAAACTCAAGTGCCAATAGCTGATCTAATACTTCATAATATTTATAATGAAATCTCATCAGTTTGATACCGTGTTTTTTGCAATACTCGTTCTTTCTTTTGTCATGTTCAGTGATTCTTTTATACGCTTCTATGTCTCCATCTATAGGTTGAAAGTGATATTGCCCATCAAATTCAATTAATAGTTTGAGACTCTTATCTTCGTTTAACACTGCACAGTCGAATCTAAGTTGGCTACCATTTACACCTGTTAAACCTTCGATCTTATATTGATGTGTAAACGGAATCTCATTTGCTTTGAAGAATTGATAAATACGTTTTTCTCCTTTTGAACCATTACACATTGGGCAACCTCTTTTATTTCTTGCTCTTATACGCACCCTTGTGTCCCATTCGTAATTACAGCTACCGCATTTCCACCAGACAACCTCGCTGGAAGACAATGTTATATCTTTAGGATTGATATTGTTTTTACTGTAATCCCATTCCTTCAATAAATCAGGATTAGTGATATCTAGAGATTCATACTTACATCCATTGCCGTGAATTCCACCACTTCGACCACGGTTTTCAACTTTAGTAAGAGGCTTTTCGTAAATTTGTTCAATTTTAATCGAGTTACCTGATCTTGACCATTTACAGTATAAATCTAAAATTTTCAACTGTGCTTTCCTGCTATTTCCTTCTTTAATTGGCATCTCTAAAGTTCTACACAAGACTCTATAGTTCTTGAACACTTGACCTTCACTTAGATTCTCAATCTTCAAAAGCATTCCTCCTTTAAAGTTTTATTTAGCTGACTCAAGCTATTAACCTGAACCAGCATTATTATGTATTATCCCATGAAGACTGCTGCGAACAACATATAAGCGAAGTATGTAACGTAAACCAAGCTTGACAATGTTTGTTTGAGTGAGCGCTTTTCTAACTTTTTAAGATGTTTCTCAGCATTTCTTTCTACTGTTAAATCTGCTTTCTTTTTAGGTCTCACAATCCCATATACAAATCCTAGCACTAGGTATAGTAACATGATTAATGTAGGGAATAAGTATGGATCGCTATTAAGTGAAAAACAGTAGTATAAGAATTGAACAATCACTACACCGATAAGTGGAACAAAGCATAATAGCATTTTAATCGCCAGCTCTTTATTCGGTTGATAGTTGTCTGCGCCTTCCTTTTGCTTTTTAATATCCTCTTTTGCTTTTTAATATCCTCTTTTGCTATTTCAATAGCTAACCCTCTAGCAATTCCGCCTTTCACTAAAACCACTAAGTAAAATGTTAGAAAGAAAATCGTGAATACAATCAACATCAATTATCATTCTCCTTTAATTGTTTAATTTTAATTATGTATTATTTTGAAACTTGAGTGTGTTTGCCTTTCTTACCTTTTAATGCTTTACCTACAAGAACAACTCCAGCTACTACTAATACTTCAAATACAATGCTTACTCCACTTGGTACATATTTCGAAACAATGTCATCATGTACAATCATTTTAGCTGCTGTGTAAGCAATGATAGCTGATCCGATGTAAACTAAGATTGGAAAACGATTCATGTAAGTTGAGATGATTTGGCTACCCCATACTACGATTGGGATACTTACCACTAATCCAATTAAGATTAATAAGAAACTACCATGTGCTGCACCTGCTACTGCTAATACATTGTCTAATCCCATGATGATGTCTGCTACTACAATTGTTTTGATTGCTTGCATTGTACCGTTTATTACTTTGTTGCTTTCTCCTTCTTCTTCACCTGCGATAAGTTTAGCTGCTACCCATACTAGCAACACTCCACCGAAAGCCATTAATAAAGGAATACCTAGAAGTTTTGTTGCTAAGAATGTCAATCCTACACGAACTACTACTGCTCCAACTGTTCCCCATAATACTGCTTTCTTACGTTGAGCTTCAGGTAAATTACGTGTTGCTAATGCCATTACTACTGCGTTGTCTCCTGCTAGTACTAAGTCAATCCCAATAATCATTAATAGTTGAATTAAGAAATCCATTTAACACTCTCCTCTTAATTTTAATACCATTCATGATATGTAATTAGAATACTATCCTCATCTGATTTAAACTCTAATTCCGTCATCCACCTCCCTAAGATGATTCCTTTGTAATAGACATCAACTTTATTATTATGTGGTGAAAATTTAACCTCTGCTTGCTCAGGAGTTAAGTTATGCTTATTTAGTACATTAGTTATGAATTGTTCTTTTGCGCTTGCAATTTTATCTGTTTTAATTCTTAGTTGTTTAGTCTCCATTATGTATTCATTCCTTCTAATGTTGCGATTGCTTGATTGATGTCATTTAAGTCTTTTTCATATTCTTCTGATTTCTTTGGTAAGAATGAAATTCTAGGAAGCTTACTTTCTAATAACCTCTTTTCTTGCTTAAGGATTTCTAATGCACGATTCATAAGAATTCACTCCTTTTCTATTACCTCCAGAAGCCTTTTAGCATTTAAGATAGCCTCTGGAGAACTTGCTTTCTGAATAAATGAAGCTGTGTTGAAGTTTTCTTTATTCATCTCAACCTTATCAACTAACTTCCAATATGAAAGTAATAAATGTTTGTCACTGCTGATTTTATCTCCATATTTTTCGATTATGTATTCAACATTCTTAACTATTTGGTTCACACATTTTCATTCCTAGTAGAGAATAGCCCCCTACATCTGCGTATGGATTTTCCTGCATCAGATCACCGTCAGGATTACTAAAGATACGATTTTGCTTATCAATAATGCGAACCTGTAATAAGATGTGCTGTAATAAACTTTCTGGAATTGTATACGTATTATCTTGTTCATTTTTATAGTTCTGTAGGTATATCTTCATTAGATCGAACGCTTTAGAGAATGAGTCGCCATAGGCATTCTGCTTAGTATCCACGAGCTTGCCTAGCTCAGTTGCTTTAGTTTCAAAGTAACCAGCTTCATTAGTTGTTTGCGTAACTAGCTCTAATTCGCTCTCATAGAATTGATATTGAATTCCTTCTAAATAATATTCATTAAAATTTTCATTTACTGTAGATTTAACCACTTTCTCAACCTTCAAAGTTTTCCCTTCATGATCTCTTAAAGCGTAATTACCACCTGTCACCTTTACCGTATCTCCAACATTAAACTTAAATTCGCCCACTTGAACATCTCCTTTTTTATAATTTATTAATTAAATTAATTCTTCTTGCGTATAAAGTTTAGCTCCTCCACTTTGATAAAATAAATTGAGTAAATTCTCAGTAGTGTCAGCTTTAAGTTTTATCTTGCTACTGGTACGTTCTTCTGATTTCAATCCTGTGTATGTATCGTGATGTTTAAGTATGTAATCAACTACCATTTGCTTATCCTCTTTAGTTAGATTCATTTCATCCATCCCCTTAGTTTTATTAAAAAGTTACGTGACCCCTAATCATAAATCTAATTCCATATTTGTCATCGGCTTCTCGTGCGTCAACGTCATCTTGATAGTGCATTGCGTAAATTTTATTCTTGTTTTGCTCTCCATAATACTCAATTACTTCTTCAACTGTTGAGTGAACATTGTTTGGAATTAACGAACAGTCTTGGAAGATTCCTTTCGTACTGTCGTTAACATGTTCGATTAATCCGCTATCTTTCAAATTTTTAATATCTGATGAGTAGATAACATTGTATCCATTCAAATCATAAAACTTTAAAGCTGTCGATGTCATTCCTTCACAGTGCATATTATCTGTTTCAATAAACTTAATTCTGTGACTCTCGATGTTAAATTCTCCAACACCTTTGAATGATCCTAGAATCCCTACTGTGAAATAATCGTTAATCGTAAGCCCGTCTGTACACAATCCTTTTTCAATGACTTCGTAAAGTTCATCTATCATATCGAACCTTACCCAAAGATTAGGTTTGTGGTCGTAAATCCACTTACACTTTTGAGCAAACTCTTCAAGTCCTCCACCGTGATCGCTATGTAAGTGAGTAATGAAGATATCTGTAATGTCAGTCTCTTTAAATCCCCCTTCATATAAGCTGTATCGTAATGTTGTGCCAGCGTCTACTAGTAATTTTCTGCTGCCTAGTTCAAATACAAAATTGTTGTGATAGTATTTCGTAAACGCTCCATTTACTCCTAAAGCTGTAGCTTTAATCATTTAATCACTATCCTTTGTTAATTATTTAATTTATAAACTTTCTTGTGTTGTCTTCCTAGTCTCATTGCTTCTGCTTCAGACTCTACATAGATATCGAGCCGTTGATTTCTTATATCCCCACCTTTGTCTTGGCAAGTTCTAATTCCTATCGATTCAATTTCTAGTTGAGTTCCACTAGGGATTTCAGGAGGGCAGGCAATTGTTACACCTGCTCGTGTTCTTACTCCTGAACTTGTGATTCCGTAGTCTGGATCACCTTCACTTTTACCTGTGCTTTGTTGATGATTTGTGTAAAACGTCAATTCATATGTTCCTAATAGCTGTTTTTCACTGTTTGGGTTTGAATAAAATCCCTCTTTTCTAGAGATTTCATTCTCATCATTTTTAACTTTTTTATCTTCATTATTTATAATTTGTTTACTTTTATTATTCTTACTTGACTGATCCGACTCCTTTCTCTTCTCCTGAAAATTTTCAACCTCTTTCTTCAGCTTCTCATTAGCTGCTTCTAACTTTTCGTTCTGATTATGTAATTCTTCATTCTCTTTTGCTGCTTTATCGTATGCATCTGTCTTACTATCAAGCTTATCTTGGAGAACATCATACTGTTTATCTAGTAAGTTAATATTCTCTTCTAAGTCTTCAACTTGATTTTTATGCTTACTCTTTAATTCCGTGATTTGTTTATCTCTTGTTGTTATAATTAGTTTACTATCTAATGTTATTCCCGTCAACCCCAAAATAGCACTTGTTACAAATATTTTTATAATTATTTTATTTTTATTATATTTGATATATGTAATCTTATCTTTTAAATTCAACAAACCATTCCCTTCTCTATTTTAATTCCTTATTCGTTCTGTTTGCAACGTTAAATTACCTCGCTCATCAATATCTTCAATTAATGCTACAGTATGATTATAGATAGAATTCTTATAGACTTTAGGCATAAAATTGCTTTCTCTTCTAAAGCCTGTTACCATCAATTTTATTCCTCGTGCAAACCATGACTTCTCTAATACTTTTTTCTTGCCATCTCTGTCCACTTGAGAAATCTGTCTGTCGTAGTGGCTATATGCTCCACCATAAAACTTAACCACAACTACACCTGAATCTGTTAGTAAAGTTACGGTGTGTTTTATTTTGTCTTTATCCAATACAGTGCCTACAATCCTACCAATTTCATATTCTTTCATTTCTCTTCCACGCCATTCATGTGTGCTAACCACTTTTGGTTCTTCAGATAAAGAGTGGAAGCTGCGAATACCGTATTTCTCTTTGTTTACATGTTCCAGTTCATGAGAAGTATGATAGAAGCCTAAAGATGACATTTCCCAACTACTAAGAGTTCCTGAACAATACTTGTTCCACTCGTCTTCCATCAAACTGCTATTCAATAGATACAACGCTTCCTCACCAGTAATCCAAACTTTAATTTTTTCCATCTTTTTGTCATATTCTTTCTTGAATTGTTTCTCGGATATGACCACTTTTCCGTCATGGAAATCAACTATCAAGTTATCTGGAAAGTGTTCATTAAAAAAGTTTGTAGATATGTCATCTAATATAAGTAGTCGATCTTTAGGCTTAGATATATTTTTATGTACTTTTTTAGAGATGTAATCTTTAAATTTAAAGAATCTCACTTCTAATCGATAACGCTCAGGAACTAAATTGTACTCAATGAGCATTTTTAGATTCGACATTGTAAGCTTAGTTTTGGGTTCAACTATCATTTCTATAAAACGTTTCATAATTATCAAGCGATCATCAAATGAGTCAAAGCAGCCTGCTTTAATTAGGTGGATCATATGTGATTTTTTTAATAATCCAGTTGAAAACATTTTTGAAATAAAATCTTCAAATGATGTGAATGGTCTATTCGCAATTATGTCCTGTACAACTGAATCTCCAATTCCATTAATCCCTTTTAAACCGAAGATGATACTGTTATGTTCTACGTCAGGGGTAAAACCAAATCCAGCTTTATTAATATCTGGCAATGTTACTGTGATTCCACGTTGCATCATATTTCCTATAGCTGTTGCTACTTTTCCATATTTAGTTCCTTTGTTGTCCTCGCTGTTTTCATCAGCTCCTGCATTCACAGATAAACACGCTGTATTCCAGTATACTTGTGGATAAAAATGGGCTAAATTCATTTCTTGTAATGCTATTAAAGAATATCCAACACTGTGTAAACGACTAAAACTGTAACCTGCTTGCGGAAGTATTTGTGTATCCCAAACGTATTGAAGTAATTCTTTACGAGCCATTGCTTTCTCCTTTCTTAAAGAATAGTTCTTTTACTTCTTTGATAATCTTCTCTTGTTTTTTAGCCACTCCCTTACGCAATTTATTACTTTCTTGAATAGTAAAATCAGCGATGTTTTGATCCATTGAAAGTAGCATGATACCTTCTTGAGACTCAGACACTCCATAAACCTCATCTAAGTGCTTCTTCAATGTCTCGATCTCTTGTTCGTTTAATCCATAGTCTTTCATTTCTTGTATCCATATCTCAGGATTATTTTTGTGCTTTACATATTTGTCTACAGGCTGCTCTCCATTATCAGGCATTAATCTCATCAATGAGTTTGCAATCGCCAACTCTACCACATTAGAAGGCTTAACTTTTTTTGCACATTGTAATCCAACTGGAGTGTCAAATTGAAATAAATCAGGGATAGCATTGTCACCAACTTTTTTCCACATTTCATCATCATCATAATTCAATACATCAGGATGCAAATATTTATCATAAGTATCTCGTAAATTGCCTTGCCATTCTAAATATCCATCTTTTATGAGCATATCCATACAAGAGCGAATACGATCTAAAGCCTGAACAGTCAACATATCTACCTTTAAATTTCCCATATACACGATATTCTATTGTTTCCAATAGCGCAGACTATATCATCAACTCATTGAGTTGTTCGGCACTTCCAACGGTGCTAATATCCGCTGTACTCCCAATTGGGATAGTCGTTGAACCTTGTCAGCACACTCCTATTTATTCCAATAGTATCCTCTGTATAGGCTTTTGTTTTTTATAGCCCTATATAAACCAGAGTGTCCTTTTATGTTTAAGTGCTCCAAAGCAAGCTGTACGGTATTAAAGACCTTTATAACTTCTCCAGTTTCATCACTCATATAAACCTTAACTCCATTTAAAGCATTTTCTCCCTTTTTCCCATATAACGGATGATTCTCTTTATTCTCTAAGCGCTTTTTCATAAACATGCTACTCTTTTCTCTTGATTCAGGTGTGTTTTTAGCCGCTTTAAGATTTTTTAACCACCCTTGAAATTTATCATCTGACATAAAATCTTTTATGTTTTTTCCATGCATAGGGTTGTTTTTTCCTGAGTTCTTTTCGCTTAACAGTCTTTTGTGTTCTTCAGAGAGTTTTTTACCTGCATTCGCCAATGAAATCTTTTTTCTGGTTTCTTCTGAGTGACTTTTTCCATACATGGGATTTTTCTTTCCGAGCAGCTTTCCTTTTATTACTTTTGCCACTTTTTCTCCATGTAGTTTTCTGTACTGAAGGTCTTTATCTTTCCACCATAGTTTACTTTTTTGAGATTGGTTTTTAGATAAGATTGATCTTTTTTCAACAGACAAATATTGATAAGTGTTTCCACCAACTCCACCAATAGTGAAATTACATTTAGCTTGCCCTAGAGCTTTTAGCTCTGCAATTCTTTCGACCTCTAAATTAAAAGCCTGCTGCTCAGTTAGATTTGATTCTATTATCCTCACAGAACATTTATGCTTAGATATAGTAGACAGAAAATATTGGTTTCTTTGGTGTAAATCGAACCTTCTCAAGCCTGTTCCTTTTCCTACATAAATAACTTCTAATGTAGAATTTTTAAACCATTCATAAACATAAAAGTTTTTCATTGTATCACCCCATTTATTTTTTTGAGGTGCTGACCTTGGCACAGGATTGCCATATCTTTAATAGACTTAGGTTCCCCTGTTAGCACATTCATTAAATTGCCATTTCCTGCAATTACTGTGCGTTGAATGTACACCGCTTTTGCTTGCGTTCACCGAATTTGCTATCAATGTCTCCATTGAAAGGGACTATTTTTAATCCGAATCATTCATATCGAATTGGGTAGTAGGTTGACCAGAAGAAGCTCTCATCATCGCATTGTACTTGGTATACTCATCGTTATAAACATATACACCTGACGCATGTACAGACCTGCTTTTTACAAGGTTCTCTATCTTAAGTGCAGTTTCTTTTAATTTAGGATGCTTTTCAACAGCGTTTATTAATTCTTTGATTGGTTTTCTTTCCTTTTCTTCATTTCCGAAAAAACAATCAGACAAACTCCAGTTTTGACCACGTTCAGCAGGAATTAGTGTAGTTAAATAAGCTGCTTCATCAATATCAATTTTTAATCCCCTTGCTGCCGAAAGCAGTGCAGATCGACTCCCTTCTGTACCAAATGTTGCAATGTTTAATACTTGTTTCTCACCGAAATAGTCTTTCAAGGCTTGAAGGATTTGCCCTCGTCTATTTTGTTGTGAATCTAAATCAATATCTGGTAATTCTGGTCGTTCTGCGGTAAGGTGGCGAAAATGTGGAAGATTGTAATCTAAAGGGTTTGCTTGAACAATTCCTAATAGAAAATTAGTTAAATACCCTGCACTACTACCCCTAGAAACACCACATAAGGAGTCTCCATCTGTCCAAATCAAGTCCACAATCTTTTTTGTTAATACGTAGTAAGAAGACATGCGATCCTCCAATTTCTCAGATATATTCCACAATTCCCCTAACTCTGTATCAATACGTTCTAAGACTTGATAGAAGTATTCTTTTTCTAAACCCTCTTTTCTAATTTTTTCATTAAATCCTTTCTCGATTAAGTGTATTAGAAAACGGTCAATTTCATGTGGAGAATGAGCATAATTTTTTATGTATTTGTATTTATCATATACTGGACTAAAAACATGTTCCAATTCAAAATTTCCAGTTTTAATATGCGGAATTACGGTTTTTCTTTTTAAGTCAAAAATGTCAAGCATTTCAGCAATTAACAGAGTATTGTTAAAGCCATCTTCAATTTCATCTTCTGTTAAATGATTCAGCATATATTCTTTAATTTCAGAAGGTTGCATTACGTATGCAGATTCATAAAAATCGTCTACCTCACGATCTCCTTCTTGGCTTTGAAGGTAGATTTTGTGAGCCTCTCTATCCTCTTTCTTTAGATAATGTCCATCTGTAGCAATAAGATATCTAAGTTTATACACTGAAGAAAGTTCTATTAATTTTCTATTTACAAGTTGTTGTTCAGGATTATGAGAAGGTTGTATCTCAAAAAAGAAATTCTCTTTTCCAAAAACATCGATACAAAATAAGACAAAATCATGAAGCTTCTTTTTATATTTAACTACATTCACTTGATCATTCATTTCCTCATATTGATTCCATTTCAATATCATTTGAGGAATAAAGCCTCCCAAGCAAGCTGTGGTAGCAACAACATCTCCTTTTTTTACGGTTTGCTTTAAGTTTTCCTTAAAAGTAGGCACACGCTCCATAAAACCAGTAGAAAACATATTCTCCCAAGCTAATGAAGATAAAATCTTAAGCTGCTCATATCCTTCAATATTTTTTGCTAACAGTAGGAAGTGATAAAACTTAGTATCTTGATTTTTGTTTTTATAATTCTCTTTTAACTCCTCTAAATCACTTTCGTCTACTAAATAAATTTCATTTCCTAGTCCTATTTTTAAATCATTATCTATCTCGCCTTTATCTTTCAAGTCTTTGTATGCTTGAATGAATTTAACGTGACCAGAGAGAGATTCGTGATCAGTTAAGCAAATCCCCTTTAATCCAATTTCACTTGCTCTTTTAATTAGCCCTTCTGGTCTATTAATACAGTCTAAAAGCCTAATGTTACTATAGTGACTATGATTATGTATGGAAAAGTACATCATTATCAACCTCCTTTATTATTTATAATTATTTTACTTTAATATTATGTATTCGTCAACTAAAATATTAATTCTTTATCTTTTACGTCCTTAATCTCATAGTCATTAATAACGATTTGAGCTGTCTTTCTTCCCTTGTACTCATTTAGATCACACTTGCCTATAACATCTATTGTGAAATCTTTTCCCTTGAAGTGCTCTTCATATTCGTCATCTGGACACCACTTCTTAATAATGTCTACTCCATTAGCTTTAAGTTTAAGAGTTCCTGTCTTACCTGCGTTTTTTCCTTTAAAAAAGCTTATGTCCTTACTTTTAACTTCTATGTCCTTAATTACTAACAATGGTTCCTCTACGTTTCTACTCCAAGTGTCTCTATATTTATGTATCTCTAATACCAATTCAGAAGTTAATTGCTTACATGGAACAACAAAGTCTACTTCGTATGTGTCTAAATCTACTTCTACGTCTTTTAGTAATTCATTAAATAAACTGTTGGCTTCGATTAACTTCTTACTGTCAATACCCACGCCTAGCGCATTGCTATGTCCACTACAGTAATTAAATAATCCAGTTTCATTTAAGAACTCTTTAAAGTCTTTAATGTGTCCCTTATCATATCCACGAGCTGAACCTTTGCACTCTCCCTTTGCGTCAGGTCTAATTAATAAAGTTGGTCTTTTGTATTTATTTGAGACTTGGTTGGCTACCAAACCAGTAAAATCCTTATCAATGATTCCTGCAACATTAACAATCAAAACTTTGTTACTGAGAAGGTTCTTTTGCTCAATACGTTCCTCTAGAATGCCAACTCCTTTCTTTACTGCTTTTGCTTGACGTTGCTTTACATTCCCCATCATTCGAGCTGTATTAATTGCAATTGGCTCATACTTTTCGACATCACGGTATTTATAAAACACCTCTTCATCTGACTCTAAGAATGCTCTCATCATTTGTTCTTTTTCTTTTTGTTTTCCTGAGCGCACTACAGCATTAATCAAAGGAATAATATAAAAAGTTAGATTGATAGCATTTATCTCACTCCCCATAGAATAATCCTGTTTTTCCAAGAGAGCTTTATAAAGAGGATTACAAACTTTATGCATCCCCTGTAACGCATTATATCTTGTTCCTAATTCCTGCATGTCTGCCATGTCTCCGATAATGCCAATAGCAGCTAAGTCCGAAAATTCTTCTGCATAATTTACATCTAGTTTGCTATCTAAAGCTCTACAGAACTCCAGTACAATGCCAGCCCCAGTCATTGCCTTACTATGATAGTCTGGAGACAGTTGATTATTTACTACAATTGCATTTTCCGATTCCTTTTCACATTCATGATGATCTAATACAATGACATCAATGCCACGTTCTTTTAATTTAGCATGTTCTTCGTATTGCTCTGAACCAGCATCAGGAATAATCACTAAATTTACATCTTTAGGAACTTTATCTACAAAGACACCGTGCTCCTTTCCATCTTGTAAACGCCATTCAATATCTACTTCAGGATACACTCTCTTTAAATAATTGATTAAAATAGCGCTTGATGTATATCCATCTGCGTCAGCGTCAACTTGTATAAAAATATTTGATTTATTTTCAATGTGTTTTAATAAACATTCAACTGCTTTTTCAATATTAACTAGGGTGCTCCAATGGTCTGTAACACTCTCATCTAAATTTAGAAATCTCTTAATATCGTCAATCCCTCTATTCTTTAAAATAGTTTCAATGGGATCAACAAAAAAATCATTCTCTCCAATTAACTTATATTTCACACAATCGCCCCTTCATTTAAAGTTTTCACTTCATACTTTGCCTTCATTAAATCCTCTAATACTTTCTTACCTCTATCACAAGGAGCTTCACGATAGTCTATCCATCCAAAATCATCCCATAATACGTAAACTGTGCAATATGGAGACAGCATGTTTGCAAACTTCATAATCTTTTTAGCATAGATTTCAGCTTCTTTACTATCTGGATCATGGTACATCTTATCCATACAAAAAAATACCTCCTCGATTCCTAATGATAAAATAATTTGCACATGGAATCTCGATAATGTGCTACCACATATAGCTGCTGAGAAATTATCCTCTCCATAGAAATCCTCGCACATTAGTACAGACTTCTCACTTTCAAATAAAGCAATCTTCTTTAATCTTTTTATCGCATCTTTCGTTTTATGTAGTCCATATAGATTTAACATAGTCTGATGATTATATTGTGTCTTACCTACTAACAAAGGCATATATTTTCTACCTGAGTCTACATCCTCTTTTCTCATCGCTCTCCCACGAATACCAACAAGGTTGTTATCAATGTCGTAATGGGGTATAACGATTCTATCATCTCTTAAGTAGTAACTTATGTTAAACTTCCTCATAGTCTCATGGCTAATACCTTCATTTAGCCATGAGATATGTCCATAAGGAGAGAATAATTGAAAAACATTATGATTATGTATAACTTTTAATTCTTTATTTATTTGTTTTTTCTTTTTGTATCTGTTGATGAATTCCCAATCACTAATTAAGTGACTGTTTACCTTGTCTAATGCTGTATCAGCACTGTAATACTTACCTGTCAAACTGGCTATGTATTTAACTGCTTCAGGGAATGTTAACTCAATTCCTTGGTGTTTCTTAGATTCCATTGCTAAGTTATAGACATCCATATTTTTTCCACAATCTGTGTAGCAATGAAACTCTTTGCTGTCATCATAGTAATGCAGTTTGTGCTTGCTTCCGTGATGGCAAACTGTTTGGAATATCATCTTATCTGCTAACTTTAAGTCGCTGCCAAGATCAGCAAGAATAAGTTTTATGTCTGCTTCTGTTAAGCTTTCTTTAATCTTATCTTTATCTAATGCCATAAGGGATGCTCACCCCTTAAAAAATAGGTTCTTCTGTTTTGATTTCAGTCGGTTGAATGTCAATAAGTTCGTAGTCATTCGTTGTTAAGAATAGCTCTTCGATACGCATAGTATCATAATCAATATGTAACCACAGTTTTACGTTCTTATGTTTTGTCATACGATTCTTATAGATGTGATAAACAATGTTTGGAGTAGGATAAAATCCTTCTCTTAAGATAGGCTCTAGAGCTTCCATATCAGCTTTAGTTGGCACTAATGCAATCATACCTTTTTGAATCTTATCTGCCATTGCTTTTGATCCACGTAGTAAGTTTTGGTCAGCATCCTTAGCTTCTTTCCATTCACCATTTAACTGAGAAGCTGTAGTAATATGTACGTTGAATTTTTCTGCAATTTGAACCAGTCGGAACATGAACATGTAAAGTACCATATCTTCACGTAAAGACATACCTCGTGACATTTCAGCCATTTCTTGAAGAATTTGAACAGAAAGGTGGATATAGTCAAAGTAGATATATTGTGCTTTATTCTCGATGATATGTGTTTTGATAACAGTTTCAATTAACTGAGTGTTGAAGTTAGGTATGTATTCAATCCAGAAATTTGTTCTATCTAAGATTTCAGTTGCTTTTTCAACACGTTCGAATTCTTCTTCATCGCATAGCCCATCTTTAATCTTTTCTTCTTTAACTCCACTGATATAGGCTAGAATTGTAGGTTGCAACAATTCAGCTTCCATTTCAGTACTTATGTACAGTACATTTTCGCATCTATTTCGCTTAACCCACTTCTTGGCTTTTAAATCATAAAACTCATCAATAGCCATATCTGTAGCTTCTGCCAATGCAATCCTTGTTTTACCTGTGTTTTGTGGGGCTGATCTAAGCATTACAGTTTTAGTTTTTGCGCCACGAAAGATTGTGTTTTGCAGATTCCCGATTAAGGAAATACCAAAGTCAGGCTCTTCTTGATATTTCTTAATTAAATCTTTTGCTCCTTTACTGGCATGTTGAGTGACTTTGTTCTCATCAGTAAGAAACACGTTTCTAATTTTTAGCTGCTTTTCTTCAAAATGGTTAACGATATCGTCAATTTTCATCTTGTCAAACTCTTCCATCATTTCTTCACTTTCTCTAGGAGAAACAATAGAGTCATCATAGATTTCTGTGATGTTAAAACCTGCTTCACTATACGCTCTTAATAAGCTGAACTTTTTAATTCGATTGTAGTTATATTCATAATTTTTTATCTTGCTATTTTCTTCTGCATTCTGTAAGTACTCAATTCCATCATTGTCTAAGAAAATCTTATATTGAATATCATAGCTAGAAAGAAAGCTATCAATCATTACAAAATCAATATCTTCAATACCTTGACTGTATAAGTTGTTAATTGCTGCGAATACAATTTTATAAAATGGTTCATTGTTTACCTTAAAATCTTCTACACTAATTGGGTACTTTTCTTCTTCAAGTAAAGATGGTTTCTGTAGTAAACAACCAATTACTTGAAATGCTGCCCGTTTATCAAATACTGCCAACCTCTACACCTCACTTATAATGCGTTCATGTCTATCTGCTCTATTTTCTTTTTAACTTTCATCTCAGGAGATTTAACAGTTACTACCTTTTGCTTAATTTCTTTTCCTGCTGCCTCTTTTACACTCTTCTCCACATTTTTTTTCAGTATGTAATGTTTCTTTGCTTTCTCGTAAACGTAAGGAACAATCCCTATTCCATCTCCCTCACGAGGGTTGTTCTCACTGGTTTCGTAGAAATACCTTAAAGCTAACTCGATTCCTTTTAATTTATATTTGAAATCTGTTTCGAATTCCTTAATTTGCTTTAACATCATTCCTGTTGGAGCATCAATTCTATATAGCTCACATATGTATGCAATTAAATCTTTGCGATCCTCAATTGATTTCTGCTTATCCTTTAAGCAAGCCTCGTGATAATATCTTTTTTGATGTGAGACTGCTTCCTCTTTTTCCATCATTTTTTCACAATGAGGACATTTAACTTTTCTCGCCATTCACACCATCCTCTACTTAAAACTAAAGGGAGCAAAGAAAACCTTTACCCCCTTCATTCAATTATTCAGCTAATAAATCTAACAGTTCATCTAAAATTACAGCCATGACTTGAACTTGCCCTTTCTTACACTCTGTAACTCGTTTTCCTTCTCCCAAATGTTTCTCCACAATCTCTGTCAGTTCATCCCATTTATCAGCTTTTTGGAACTGACCCGCAACTGTTTTCAACTCTTGCATGATTTTGTCATAGTCAAGCTCTTCAGATGTGTAAGACTCTTTTTGTTCTTCGTATGTAACTGCTTTAACTCCTTCCGCTTCTTCTTGACGCTCAATTGCATCTGAAATCATTTTTTCTAAGTTCTCTGCTGTAAACTCTTCAAGGTGTGTGTCAATGTAGTCAAAGCGAGATCGAGCAAAGAAGTTTTCTGTTTCAGCAAACCATGCAGATGATTTAACTACTTTTCCATCTTCATCGATTCCATTTGAAGTCAAGTAAGCAACAACGTCAGCGTTGTCTCGGATAGGTTGCATACTACGTGCATCGCCCTTTGGAATGATTTGATTAGTATCATTATCTTTTTGCTCGTGACCGATGAACAATAAAGTAAACCCTGACTTCATCAACTTGTCTAGTTCAGTCCAGAACTCATTTTCGTATTCTTTCCATAGTCCATAACCGTTGTTTCCTTCACCAATAGTTTCAACTCCATGCTTTTTGCATAAGAAGTCTTGGCAATAACGTGCAGCAGTAAATACTTCATCGAAGATGATAGTTTGATAAAGTTCTTTTGCTTTATCTAATGTTTTAGGATCAGTCAGTTGCTTATTTACTTTCTTGAAGTCTCTCCAGTTGTTAATCGGCAAAAACGGAACTCCACTAATTGCACGAATACCATCTTCAAATCCTAAGTAGAAAGGCTTTTTCATACGTGTTGCCTGTTTTGTTTTTCCTGTAGAGTTGTTTCCGTAAACTAGAATCATTTTACCGTCTAAACCTTTTGCTACTACTGAAACCTGTGGATTAAAGATATCGAATGTCATATATGTATTTCCTCCAATTAATTTAATATTTTTTGTTAGAGAGGATGAGGTTTCCACCCTCTCATCTTAATATCCTATTTAACTTATATGTATTAATTTATTAACTATTAAAACGGAAGTGAATCTTCATCAATGTCAATTGTTTCCGCAGGTTTCTCTTTCTTAGCTACTGCTTTTCCAAAGCCTGCTTTCTTAGGAGCTTCTTTCTTTCCATCTTTCTTTTTGTTTTTCAACTCTTCTAGCTTAACTTCTCGTTCTGCTAAAGCTTTCTTGATTACTTCTGTAGAGTAAGACTTAGCGTTTTCTTCTTCATATGGCTCACTTCCACCAGTGATTACGTACTCACGAACGCTATTAGTAACTGTTTTTGTTTTAGGTTTACCGAATGACACTGCTTGAGCAATTTCTTTCTTTTCTACTCGGTTAACAATATCAGCGTACAGAGTAACCGTTTGACCTACTTCCCAGTTCTCATCAATGTACTCTGCAATCTCTCCTGACGGTGCAATAAATTCAAATGGTGCAACTGCTCCTCCAAATAGAGCTACAACAAGTTTTAACTTTAAGCGACCAGTTTCTTCCTCATTTTTAACTTCTGCTGAGATTGATTGAATGTAACCTTCGACTGTTAATTCAGCCTTTGGTTTAAACTCTTCTCCTGCTCTTAGACGACTCACAAAGAATGTAGAGAATTGTGGGTATGACTTAACCTGTCCGTCACCACCAACATAATCATTCATTTCAAGAGTTCCGTTTCGTACTTCAACTTTATCTGCTGCTTCTTCTCCAGCATCTTGAATTGATTTGTATTCGTTCATTACTGTTTCGAAACCTTTAAATCCTGCACTTTCTGATCCGTCTTTTTTAAGCTTAGAAGAGAACACATGGATTGTTTGAATTTCATCAGTAGCAGTTTTAATGTCAAATTGACCACGAATAAATTCACGTTTATCTTGAGAAGTGTAATACTCTAAACGATTTTCTGCTAAAACTCCTGTGATTTCTACTGTGTTTTCACCTTGGCGAATAGTTGTTTGGTTTGTCATAATATAAATTCCTCCGATATAATTATAATTTATTTGCTATTTACTCATTTTCGTTAATTATGTATTGCGATAAAAGTTATATTTTATACAGTTAGTATATCTATATGTAGTATTTAAATTCTATTATTAATCTACATATTGTGTGTTAATTGCTTAATTGTGCGTTCAAACCATTCATTAGTGAGATAGTTCGAGCTAAATTGTATCGCCCTGCAATATCTACTGCTAGTTTTGCTTTTGTTTCTTCTTTAAAGCTATTCCAGTTAGCAGCTAAGTCTTCGATCACTTCTTTAGTGGTTTTACTTAACATTGTTTCAACTGTCTTATTGACAACTTCTTCACTTTCTAAAGTAGCACCTTTGATAATTTCAGCATAGTTAAAGTTTTTCATTTAATTTCTCCTCCTCTTAAATTCCTAATGCTTTAATTTTATTTTCAATCTCAGTTACATCTTCACCTTTTTCTAAACTGATGTTCATAACCTTAAGGAGTAAAGATTTTCGATCAAGAAGCTCAATCTCTTTTCGTAACTGTTCACGATATTCTTCAGTGTGCCATTCCATTGTTAACCCTCCTTTTTATCTTTAAAGAACTTCATCAAGGATGATGTCTTCATTTTCATTCAAGCTAATTTTAAAATTGCCTGAGATATCTTTTCCAATATCCATTTTCATTGTTCTTCCAGCAAACTCCTTCATTTTCGTATAAAGCTCTTCTCCACTTTTCTTAAGTGTTAAATGTTTTGGTGTTTTAACACTATTATCAAAACTTAAGCTCTTTGCTGGTACAGTGTCACCTGTTCCAATAACTTTATCACCTTGAATAATTTTAAATTCCATCTTTATTCCTCCTCTACATGATAAATGTTAATCGCATTACTTATCTCTTGATCAATTTTTTGAATTATATCTTTCAAACGATCAACGTTTTCACCTTTATTTAATCTTTCAGTCATATCCTCTAGAATTTTACCTTTAAGCTCTTGTAATCCAACTTCTACTTCTCTAGCTTCTAAGTGTAATTCATGAGTATTCTTTCTATTCATCGCTTCAACTCCTCTGACTCACCTTATCTCTACTAAAAACTCAGCTACTACTCTAAACTCTGCTAATCTCATCTATGCTCCGCTATTTAAGGATTATGGTTTCTCAAGACTCACTCTCAGTCACCTCCTTTAATAATTTAATTGCTTTTAAATCATTTCGCTAAGTATGTATTCGACTTGCTAACTGTTACTTTGTTTCCTTGTCTTGCTAAGTTTAATTTACCATCAAAACTAAAGATCATCTTGTTGTTAGTAAGCTTGCTCAATTTGATTTGAACCATTTCCTAACCACTTCCTTATCTTATCATGTCTTTGTTTTAACGTCAATAACTTTTTTATAATTTTTTAACTTTATTTTCTTTAGCCAATTTAACTTAGTGTTCCTTGTCTATGTACTTATCTTACTATGAATCTTATGTATCGTCAACACTATTTTTATAATTTATTTGTTTTTATTTGAAAAGTTTTACGAACTTCTTAAACAGACTATCTTTCTCTTCTTTCACTGGTGCTGCTTTATACACTACTTCTACTTCAGGTTTAACATTGACAACAACTTCATGGTCATCCTTGATACCTAAACGCTCATTAAGCTGCACATACATGCGTTGGTCTTTGCTAAACTTACGTTGTTTTGTGCGGTTATTATTTGTATCATTATCAAGCTGTTCTGTATTATTGTCTTTTTTATCGTTCTTAATAAATGTAATTACCTTTTTACCGTTAATGTCCTTCACTACAATAAATAGATAGCCGTAATTGTATGCTTTCTTACCAATGTAGCGCTCATCACTTGGATCAGTGTATTTCTCTTGGGCTAAAATCACATTACGAGTTAACTTCCTACATGCCTCTTCCATGCTAATATCTTCATTATTTTTTGTGCTTCTGTACTCATCAAATGCACGAGAAGAAATCTCCAATAGTGTTAAACGTACCTTTAACGTGTGTGGATGGTAATCTGAATGTATAGATGGTGCGATATAGTGTAAGTCAAAATCAAAGAATGTTGTAATTGCTCCTGAGCTTAAGCTTTTCACTGTAACGTACTCATCTCTAAATCTAATAACCTCATGTGTTTTATTCTTGCTATCGACTGTAATATCTGCAAAATCTCCTAAGTCAATTAACCCTACTTCCATTCCTCGCTGTAATATTTTTCTAATGTTTGTCATATATGTATTCTCCTCTATTTTTATAATTTATTATGTTGTTCTAGGCTTACAGTTACGTAAGACCTCTACTACTTCATCTGTATACTTTTTCTTTTCTGGTGAGTCTTGATCCTCATATGTAACTCCTAAATTCATTGTCCAATTGCTCATTACTGGATAATACCTAACCCACTTATTGAATGTGATATGTAAATATGCTCCTCCTGTTTGTTCTGCTAAATGATAGATATCTTCGTCTGTTACTGACTTATCGAATATAATTTCTGTTTGTCTGTTTGTTGGAGAACTATGATTATGACCATAGCAACAGAACTGTGTTTTTAATCCTAGATGAAAATTAAATACGTCCAGTAGTTCAATCATTTCAGGGTCAATATCATCATAAGGAATTCCATTTTCAATAAACTTATCTCTCAACTCTAACATCCTATCTCCTCCTAGCGATTAATAGCTACAATAATTATGCTGAATAACGCAATGAATAATGTGAGAATAGCGAATCCATTCTCTTTCACTCTTACAAAATAAATAACTGAAAATGCTGCTAAAGCTAATAAGATGATTAAACTAAAATCAATTAGTGTCTGCATCCTCTTCATTCCTCTCTAAATGTCCTCTGAATGATTTAATGTCTAAGTTTGCAAATGGCGATATATCTGATCCATAGAAGCTCCTAAAGAACAGGTTATATTCAAATGTTTCAATTACGTACACTATATATTTAAATACTGTTTTCATGTTCATCTCCTTTTTTCGTGTATATTAGACTAAATTTGGGTATACTTTAGTTACACATGGCTATATGTTTCACCTACACATTGGAGAGGACTTAACCTCTCCTCTATTTATTCAAAAACAATTGCTTTTACATTCGGTATATTCATCCACATCATTCTAACTGCATCTTGCTTGTATAAATCTGCTTGCTTAATTATGTTTTTGTCATTGTTATATCTTACTTCTAAGTCATTTTCTTTCTGAGTTATGTATTGTTTCTTCTCTTCTTCATTCATTTCTCTACGAAGCCCACCTTTTACTTTCTCAGTGGAAACTCCATGATAAGGAATACTCACAGTTATTTTTGTTTTCGGATATGTAGCGTGAACTATTCCATTTTCCTGATCTATGTATTTAATCTTTACATCTTTAAGCTTAAATGGTGAACCGTATGTACCTTTAACTATAAATCTAGTCTCTCTTTCCCCCAACCAATTATCATTCTTATCTTTTGACACATCAGTCAATGGTTGCTTAAATGGCTCAATCTCTGGATTAGTATTTATCTTTCCATACAGAGTCTCCTCATTAATCATCTGTGATGCATATTTCCCCTCTTTTTGCTGCTGAACAATTTTTACTGGTTCTAATCTATGTGCATTTGAAACTGTATTTGCTATAAATGAAGCTGCGATTGCTATAAGGGCTGTCAGCAGGATAAGCTTAAGTTTAGCTTTCATCCTTCTCCCTCATTCCATCTCATTATGTATTAAATATGTATTCTACCTTTACAGGTAAATAAATTGTTGCTGTAATTTTATTATGTTTCCAATATGGATCACTTGCTTCTGGTAACTCATTAACTAATGTAATGTCTCCCACTGTATACTTAATGTCCTTTAAGTCGGCACGTTCTTCCTCAGTTAACCCTTTAGATACTAATTTTGCATTAATTAATTTATTTAAAGCTTTATCAATCTTATTTGCTACTAGTATGTAATCGCCATTATGTTCCACTGAATCTACAATTCTTTCGTCATAATTATCTAATGTTACAGATGGATCATAATCAATATGAGCAATTTTAGCATCTTCAGGATATCCATTGTCTACTAAGATTTTTGTAATGCGTTCTTGTGTGTTAATAGTTGTTGATGTTTTCTTCATTCATTTTCCTCCATTATTTTTTACTTAGAGCTATAAACAGTCATTGACTGACCATATCTAATCTTGATAGGTGTATTAATAATAATCATTGTACTCAAGTCCTTAAAGAATCTAACTCTGCTTTCTACATCTATTTGAATCTCATCTTTAGTAGCACCTGTTCTATATACTCTGTTATTATCTACATCGTAGATATGTGCCTCAAAGAACAGAGCGTCAATAAATCCATCCAGTGAACCATTTTTATTGTGAGTATCTGACTTGGGATACATATGAATAATCGCTCTTCCTTTAATTTCATTTATCTCTTCTGTGGATTCATCATATTGACTGAACACTTTTTCAATGTAGTCTAAATTCTCAACAGTTAAATCGACTTCCATATTAATCTTCATTTTATCACTCCTTATTTATAATTAATTTGTGTATAAAAGGGTAGTTTTATTGAAATTTAATTATGTATTAATTTATTAATTATATGTAAATACACTTAACCATTCTTCATTTGCTGACTTTCTCTCTCCAGAAATACCCCCCTTGCCTCGTTTACTTGAGATCAAATGTGCATTTTCTGACATTTTATAGCCTTCAGAAACATAAATTTTAGCTTTCTTGTTATGTAGTTTAATATTCGACTGTAACTCATGTACATATGTATCAACGTCAAAGTTAAATCCATATCCTGTAGTATTTTTATAAGGTGGGTCTATGTAAACAACGCTATTATTTTCTACTGTTGTAATATCAGTAACATCACCACAATAGCCAGTTAAGCCTTCCATTTTTTCTAGAATCACTTCAACCCTCCTGAATAACGTGTCTGGCATCGGCATCATAGGGTTCACAGGACTTTTTCTATTAGATGTTTCTGTCGGTAGCCAATAGTTTCTAAAGCTTGTATTTTTCCATGTATTATTCTCTACCCATAAAGCCTTACTTCCAAATGAACATGCTTGAAGGATTAGAAATTTATAAACCATGTTATCAAATAGCCCATCATTTGCAGGTTGTTTAGACATATTTTCAGCAAACGACTTAATCTGTGAGATGTCTTTAGGAATGTTGTCGATGTATAGCTTGAATACATCCGTACTAAATTCTCCGTTGCCGATTTTTTGCCAAAATGAACCCCATACACTTTTGTCAACCATTACTATATTACTAGGGTTTATACCTCTACTGATTAATTCAATAGACACTGCTCCACTACCGCAGCATAGATCATAAAACTTTGTTTCGTCATCAATTTCGTTTTCTTTAAAGAATATATCCACAATATCTTTTGCAATTCGTTGTTTCCCTCCTTGGTATGCACAAGGAATAGTTAATTTTTCTGTTTTAGTTTTTGTCATATTACACTTCCTTTTAATTTATTTATTTTAAATAAAAAGTCTATTTTACAGTGAATAAAATACTTTTCCTTCTTCTCTGCGAACCTTTAATTTTCCATTCCATACTAAATCACCTAAAGTTTTACTGAATATAGAAACCACAGGAAACGAACGATTCTTTCTTTCCTCAAAATAGTCAGTCATGTTATCTTTGGAAACCTCTTCTTTTTCTTTTACATATGCGATAATCTTTTCTTCCATTTCCCATTGACCAGTACTTCTTTTATCCCATTCTATGTATACGTCCCGTTTCTTTAAGCTGCCTCCACATGCGTCACATATATTAAACTTAGCGAATGCAGTTTTTAATGTAGCAGGCTTAGATGTTATATGCTGGCAGTCTTTACACTCATATTTTTTAGGTGCTCTTTTAGATAAGCTACCATTCTTATTAAATATTTCACTCATCTGATCAATCCTTCCTCGTATGGATTGCCTTGTGTAATGATAAAGTCAGTTGTACTCACATCATAATAATCTGCCAACCTACTGACCATAATAGGTAATTCTCCGTCATTATAAATTCCTACAATACCACCATTTAAGATGACTGTGTTGTTTGCTTTCCACTCCTCTTTAAGTCCACTGTAGAAATTCTCAGCACTCTTCCCTCTAACAGTCCCTTGACTAACTGTAGACTTAATCTCACTGCCATTGTTAAACTTAATTTTCACGCTCTCTCCTCCTCATTTCTGCTTGAAATATTGATTTCATACAGAATTATTCGAATGCGACCCCTTCTTTAATCTCCTTTTCAAAACAGTCTAAGACTTTTAGAACGATTCGATATCCGTCAAATTGTTTACTCTCTGCGTCAATTACTTCTACTTTTAAAACTTTTTTATTATTATCAATATTGATGAAGAATTTTTTCTTTTCATCTCTAGCATCATAAAACTCAACATGATTTTCTTCAAATTCAGCTTTTTCCAATTCTAAAATATCTCCATCCTCTTTTGCATATGCATATTCAACCACTGAAACTTTTTTCGGTAAGTTGGGCAGATACTTATTTTCTGACATTTCATAAAATACCACATTCTCAATGTACATCATTATTTATTCCTCCAGTTTGCTATAATTTATTTTAGATCAAATGTCGGTTTTACTTTAAAGCTTATTCGGATACTCCGTAGTTGAAATCCTCTCCGAATAGAACCTTGCATTCATCTAAAAAGAATCCTTCTTCTAAGTAAATCACGTTTGGTTTGTTGAAAGTAACATAGTAGACAGTTTTCTCTAACGACTCAATGTATTCATAGCTAACTTCAACAACATCTCCTACTTCAATTGCTCTTGATCCTAATAGGTCATTAAAAATAATTTTATAATCAGGATTGCTGCAATCGTTATGATCATCCCAGTTAATTCCTTCCAAACTTTTAATTTTATATTGTTTTGACATTATAATTCCTCCTAATAATTTTTAATTAATTCACTTTAAAATGCCTGATTTATTGAAACTTAAATTTCCCACCAAAGATTGACATTAACTCATCATCTTCGCTAATTCGCTTATTTGTTGTAAAGCTTTCATACTCTTCTTTAGGTACTTCTCGAATTACAAAGCATTTTTTAGCAAGAATATGACCATCATCTGCTTCTACAAAATCTTCTTTATTAATTTTAACTTCGATTAATGCAGCTCCATCTTTGTTACTATATTCCGCATTTCTGATTTCTTTCTTTTCACTAAAATGTAATTTACCAGCATGATCGCTTGCCCAACGACTATCAGATTCTTTTGCTACGACTGTTTCTCCAATTATGTATTCAAATGACTTCTCATAGAAGCTTTTGTACTTACCATCTACCTTTTTGACATATTTATAGAATTTAACTGTATCGAAATATGTATTTGGGTCAATCTCTACTTTATTTTCTGGAACTTTTTCTACAGTTCTTAGTAGTCCTCTGTAATCAACAATCACATGTGTATCGTTGGCATTCATATACTTCTTAGGTTTTGTTGAGATATTTTCTGCTAATTCATCTAAGTCTTTAAATTCGACTGGAGTAGGCTTGATAAAATAATCTTCGCTTAATGCAATGTCTGCAATCTTATCAACAGCTTCTTGTAAATCAAACTCTTCATCATTTACATCTTCAAATAGTTTGTCGTAGTTAATACCGTACATGCCTCCAAGATGATCTTTTAATTCTTCATATGTATTAATATTTAGATTCATACAAGTTAAAGCAATTCGAATGAATTCAGGCTTAGAGATTCTAAATCCTTTCTCCTCATATTTCTTAACTCGCAATAGCGATACGATTGGATATGCAGTGGCACTATTAAACTTTAAAACACGTTGTGCATTATGTTTTAGGAAGTCATCGTGTAAGATAAACTCTTCTTTTTCAAAGTCAAAGCAACCCATACATGATGTAAAGTCGAATCGTTCAAATATCTCAGTTGCACTATTGAAGTAATTGAAATGGATTAGCTGAATATTAATACTTTCACCATCACCGTACATCATTAATTGTGTTGCTTTTTTAGTATGAGAAACTACATATCCCTTATCTTCCCAAACATCTACCAAAAAGCCGACCGCATCTTCTTCGCATCTAAAGTATATGTCGATGTCATTGATTTCTTTGTTGGTAAATAAGCTTGTTATAGTCCCTCCAGCAATAAACACTTTATAAGCTTTCATTGTTTCCACTAAATCTTTCCCTAGATAAGCGTACAACTTATTCTTCTCAAATATAAAGCTCACTTTATCCTCTCCTCTTTAATTTATTTACCTAAATTTCTAGTTAGTTCCTCAATTAACTCGCTAGAAACTCCATCCATCATTAGCTGACCTTTAATAATATTAATTACATCTTTTTCAGGAAATCCACTGTAATGAACCATTTCAAAATACGCTTCTTTTACTCTATTAGTCAGTTCGTCTTTCGAAACATTCAATTCCTCACCTCGTTTATTTATTAGCTTTATTCTTATTCAAATGATCCATGATTTCACCTGACACATCATAAAGTTTATTGATGATTTTCTCATCTTTCACATATCCTGTTAAAGCTAATACATATCTATTTACGTTGATTAGTGTTTGTTCTGCACTTGTCATGTTAAATCATCCTTTTCTCTCTGTTTTTATCTCATAAATCCAACTGTAAAGATTAATAAATCAATTGAACCTTCTTTATTACCAATTGAAACTCCCACTCTTACATCCCCTGCTCCAAAGAATCCACAATAGAAACAAGTATCTCCAATCCATTTCTCCCACCATTTTCTACCCATTCCAATCCCTCCTTAATTTAAACTTAGTTATTAATTCCCTCAATGTTAATTCCTAGTAAGTTCAATGTTTGCTTAATTCCTTTTAACTCTCCAAGAGACTCATGAAATTTATTAGAGTTTGTAAAATTATCTAATGTTGCTTTTCTTTTCTCTTCATAATGAGCAAAAACTTTTTCTTCTGGAGATAACGGACGATCATATCCATGTTGCAGGGCATTATAATATGTAATTCGATTCCCTTTGCTTGCTTTGACAAAGTTTACAATAGTGTTAATTGCTTCTTGATGCTGTCCTGTATATTTAGTACTTTTCTTATAGTGACTTAGAACATTTTCAAACTTATACATTTCGTCTATTCCAATTAAATCTTTAAGTACGTCCATCGCTAATCCTAATTCTTTAGATACTTTTACTTTCCCCATCTTATTTCCTCCTCCATTTTCTTGAGTAAATCATTTCTTTGACTGGCTAACTCCATAAACCAACTTCTATCATTTGTAGCTAAAGCCATGTCAATGTTCTGATCTAGCATATATAACATTTCTTCATCACTCATGCTTGAAGTTTTTAAATCGTATGTGCTAGCTGTTTTTCCTTCGGCAACAACTTCATTAGTTTTTGAATTAACCATCTTCCACTCAAATCCTTCATGCATTCTTCTCATCCTCCTAATTTTTTAAGTTTCTATAAAAGAGCAATTTCATCTAAATATTACTCAAGAATCTCCACATCAATATTATATCCCATCCATGATTCTTGCCATTTTCTAATGATTCTTACAGTAACAGCCTTCTCACCTTCCATTTTCATCAACATTGTCTTTCCAGTATTAATATAATAATCCAATCCTTTACTTTGATATTCATTTAAATACTCAGTTAATTTACAGTTTCTAAAACATAATCCATTTGGACTCTCACTCACTGATGCTTTCTCAATTAGTGCAATATCTTCTGTTGTATTAGTATTAGGTAGGAATTTCTTATCTCCTACTTTCCTGTAAAACAGTACGTTTTCTATGTCCATTCACTCTCCCACTTTCTTTATTTTGCTTTCCGTTTGTCATAAGCTGTATATAATTCATTTAAGTATGGATCATGTTTAGTCAGCACTTTAGCCACTCTATCGTGCCTTTCAGACCATCCTTGCTTCATTTCTTCTCCTAGCTTATTAATTAAGCCATCATATGTATAATTCTTTTTCTTCAAAGGAGTGTCTGAATATTCTCCCCATAAGTATTTTAACTTTTCTACATTTTTAACTTCTGCATATCGTAAGTCATCTAATGCAGCAAATAATACTTGTTTCTTATGTCGCTCTTTTCTCACTAATCCAATTAATGCTGAAGGTTCGAGTGATAAGTAGCTGTAGATACGTTCTTTCTTCTTAAACTCGTATTCTACTGTTTCTAAGGCATGAGACTTTTCAATCACATCAAACCCCTGTTTAGGCTCTAATCGACTCTTCTTCATCGGTACTTTTAATCCATTCGTTCCTACTGCTAATGTATTGGCTCCAGTAGTGATGATGAAAGCATACTGTTCAATCTTTCTTTGGTAATTCAAGAAGTATTCTGCTTTGTTTTCGATGTCTTTTAGTAGTTGTTCTGGTATATATTCAAGTGTATTTTCGATATGATCGAATAACTCCTTTGTCACCTTTACAATAGGTAAGCTAGAGTATCTAGTATGTTCTTCTTCCTTCATCCACTCGTGAAACTCTGGCACGTTATATCCATTACTTTCGTTCATAATCCAATTTATATCAACGTTTGCAATGTAGCTTTGTTTCATCTCCTTCATCTCCCTTTAATTTGAGATTTACTTGCTTCATTCACAAGCTACAAGAGCCTATTCATCGAGTAACCTGTGAATTGGAAGGTTAACATTGTCTTGTTGTTATCATTATATGTAAGTAATTATTAATTTATTAACTTTATTTATTATTTTGTTGCTTCGTAATACTCTTCCATAAATACTGCGATTTCAGCTAATCCAAAAGTGTTTTCCATGATCTATTCACCTCCTTCATTGTTGTCTATTTCGGCTTCAATGAGGCTTTTGGCTGCGATAGTGTGATATTCTGCAAAATCTATCTCGCCTTTACCCATCCTCAAATTACCTTCTTCAATTAATTTCAAAGCATTATTCAATGCTCTCATTGCTTTATGTATTTTCTTAGTTGCTAACAACTCTTCTAATTCTTTCATTTTCATCACCTTGCTTTGTTGTTTCGTATTTCTTAATATTATAATATCATCCACATTATACTAAGTCAACAATATTTTTATAATTTTTTAATTTTTATTTTATACTGTTCATTAATATGTAGGACGGACATCTCACCATTTGAAATGTCCATGCTTCTCTTTTTCTTCCCATGCTTCTCTTACTATACGATCACAAGTCTGTAGTGCTTTAATTACTTCCCTAGCCTTCTTATTCTCTCCATTACTCACTTCATGTTGCAACAGAGCATAATCCATTAGCTGTTCTCTAAAAGCATTCAGTTCCTCTACAGTACAAGTTTTATTGAACAATCATACTCCTCTTTTCCCATATTAAGTTTTATCGTGTTAATTATAGCATTTTTGGAAAGATATTCAATAATTTTAATGTGTTTTTAATAGTTTATTTTGTGTTGATGTAGGGTAACTATAATTATATAGTACTACTCTGTTTCCATTTAAGTAAATAAAAAGTCACCCATTATCAAACAGGTGACTGACAACGTTTTTTACATTTGTAAATTTTATTTCATTTCTTTTTACATAAGCGTTAAATTTAATTTACTTTTAAAAATTACCTGTTTCATTACATTCTCATTCATGTTAGAATAAGTGTGTCAAAAGCATTTAAGGATGTGAAATATGCATTTTGTATACAATTTAGAACATTTCGCATCCCAATCATCGGACTACTGCGCCAACAGTAGTCTTTTATTTTTTGTAAGCCTCTTCTTTTTCAGTGAACTCTTGGTCAGTGTACTCCTCCTCATCTGCTGGCTCGACACTTTCATAATTACAGTCCACATTATCTACGCCAAAAGTATGTAAATTTTCTTGTGAAGTAACAAAAGTAGTATTTGAGGACTGCTCAATCTCTGACATGATTCGGTAAACTAATTCCTCAGCAGCTTCTACTCCATGTGCTGAAACCAAAGTTGTTACATCCATAGTGATTGACACTCTACCTACAAACTTTTTCATAATTTATTTTCCCCTCGCATTTTTAATTTTTTTATATTTTTAATTTTCTAACCATTTTGAAGATTCTTTGATTTGTTCAATATAACTATAGTTATATTTAGAACACTTGTTCTTATTATACCTTTTCTATCTGGTAATTTCCAGCGTTTTGCACGCCATTTAAAAATATCTTTCCTTTATTGGTGAATCTTGCTAAAATAAGAATGCATTTTGTTTTCCTTAATGCAGGAGGATTTCCACATATGGCTTATTTACAACAAGGAAAATGTCTCCTCCAACATCACCTAGACAAATTTGGGATGTCACAAGTGGAACTAGCTGAAAAGACAGGGATACACAAGAACCAGATCAGTTTGTATGCTAAGGGTTCTAAAGGTATGTCCCTGACCACAGCCGTTGCAATTTCTAGAGTTCTAAAGTGTAACGCCCAAGACTTATACGAATGGAGACGAGACTAGGCGTGAGTGTTCGTGTCTCACGTCTAGGTTTCCATCAACCAACTGGTTGATTATTGGAATCAAATTGTGAAATTAGTCTCAATTTCAAGATTAATCATATAACAAATTAATTCGCATGTACATGTCTTTTTTTGTCGAAATGTAGGAAAAAGGAATATTTAACCGTTTTCACTGTAAAATTATTGCGATTTCTTCTTTTTGTTTCCATTTTGTTTATTTCTTCCATTTAATATTTATGTTACTTAAGTATCTTGTTTCTTCGGTAATATGTAGTAAGTTGTCTAGTCCGTTACAGACTAGACGGTATGATTTAAAATTTATTATTTATTAGTTTTGATTATCATTTTCAATATCAACTTCACTGTATAATTGTTCCATGATCTCTCTGTTCAAGTAAGCACGATAAGCCATGCGTTGCTGGTACTTCTTGTTTCTTCCAATTCCAAATCTCTCTAAGATAACATCCATGTATTCATTCTTCAGTATTCCTTTTTCATCAAATACAATATCCCCATGTTTCATGTATTCCTCATACATCTTATAAATCATACCTGATTGTTGGGTACTCTTTGCATTCAAGAATGGCATGTCAAAGAATTTCTTTAAATCATCAAAACGTCTGTAGAAGATATGACGATCTGCTGGTTCATTCTCTTCATTAAAACGTGTGCGACTATGTTTTAAATTACGAATTAAATAGTCAGTATCTAAAACTTCAGTTGTTGCATTAGCACGATTCGAACGCCCGTTTTTCATTTGGAAAGTATTTTGGTTAAATGCGATACTCACATAATTCATACACTTATCAGAAAAAGTTAATGTTCTTGGTTCATCAAATGCACTATCCTTCAACACAATCTCATTTGTATCATAGTCAACATCATCTTTAGTAATATTCAATATCTCAGATAATTGATGTCCAAATGCTCCTTCAAATAATAGCTGCATGAATGCTTTATCCTGATAGTTTACAGAATTACCAATGATATCCTCTTCTAGCTCAGTTTTACTAAAATAAATCTTAGATGAAAAATCTACAAATTGTTTGTAATAAGATAATGTTCTTCCATGTAATGGACTGAAGTTATTCGATGTTGACCGTCCATTACTGATGCACCATACAATATAAGCATTAATGTATGAAGCATTATTTCTAGATGAAGCAAAACTCATTGGTGATAAACCATACATTAATTCTTCTACTTCATTTAAATTGAAATCACATAAGTCCTTATCCAATTGATTCTCTATGTTCGCACTATATTTGAAAATACGTTTAACAGTTTCTTTAGTTCCGTCCAGTTCATATCTCTCTAAAAACTCCATTTTCCGTTCTTCATTATAAAGTACTGCATTATTTACTGTCATCATGATATAGTCTCCCCTTCTACTACTTCTATGTTATTAAAGAATTTTTTGATAGCGTCTCGTGTTTTAATTGTAGGGGATTTTCTAGTTCCATTCTTATTTAAGATACCGAAATCTGTCCACATAGGATTATCTAATTTAAAATCAATGTTGCTTAGAATATCTTTTACTTTTCTATATTTAATTCCTTCATTTCTCATACGTTTAGCTAACACAATGTATCCAGCAAACATGTTCGGATCATTGATGGCTGATTCTTTGTAAGTTTCTTGATAGTTAGTAATAAATTCTTCAGGAAAAGCATCTACCAGATAATCAAAGAATGCAATAAGTTCCTCTGAAATATCTTTTGCTTCTATTTTAGTCATTATTGTAAATTCTTCTTCTATCACAGAAGATAAAATGTTAAATGTAGTTAATTCTTTATGAGCAATATTAGGTGTTTTACCTGTAGCTATTCTATCTTTTAAGTCAGATTTCTTATTAATTTGATCTACTACAAAATCAGATAGTCGAGTCTTTTCTAAAGATTTGATGTGTTCTCTGCTTATTTCATTAATTTTACTGATTTGAGCTAAATGTTTCTGAGCTTCTGCCGTATCAAAGTTGGTAATCATAATTGTCATATTGTGTTCTAGATTTGGATTTTCATGTAACGCATCTACAATACCATTAATACGGTGCATCCCATCAAGAATGTCCAAGCGTGTTCCTTTATTAATTGTTAGTCTCATTTTACTCGGTGTAAATGTAATTTCTTCTCCATCTTCCGATGAGAAAGCCAACGCATTCCAAGTTAATGTAGTTGTAGATAGTGTTCCATTTAATGTTTCTTTCGCTATATCTTTTACAGAGTTTACATTTAATTTGGGAACTTTCTCAATTGTACCATTTGCTCTTTGAACATGTGATGCCTCACGTTGATAATCAAAGTTATATCTTAACAATCTATTTGTATATATTTTACTGATCTCTTTAATATCTAACACACCAATATATACGTTCGCTGACACTTGCATAAAATTATTTAGTGTTAATGGGAAATCCATATCGGGTTCATCATTGATTGTTGGGTTGAAAAGCTCTGCACTCTCAATTTCCTTATCAGTGAAAAACGCTGAATAGTGAACTTCTGGATCAGGTTTAATCACGTTTAACTGTTTTGTAATTAAAAGTAATTCTCTTGGGTCAATTTGACTAAGTTCCTCTTTAGGATTCAAAAAGTATTTTCTAATCCTTCCATATCGGATATAATTCTTTTCAAGACCGCTTTCTAATATTTTCATTTTAGCCTTGTTATTTCTAACATCCTCAATTACTGGAACAAGTTTCTCAATTAGTTCTTCGGTACTTTTACCTCTTCTCACATCCAACACCTACTCTCAAAATTAGTCTCTATAATCAGTATATCCTAGTACATCGATATTGTAAACGTCTATTTTTGTAATTTATTAATTATTAATTTGGCGGATTTTGTTGGCTAATAGTACCTTGAAGCTTGAATCCATGCTCTCTATAGCTTTGAGTAGGTCTTCGTGACTTGCTTCATTTATTGCGTTAAGGTCAACCTTACCCTTTGTGCTGATAGCTCCTAATGCTCCATAATCATCTACTTCTAAATATATTGCCGTAGTCTTTGGATCAGCGTGATTTAAAATAGATTGAACATATCTAATATCTTTTCCTGATTGAATATAATGGTATTTAGCTCCAGCTTTACGAATTGAGTGAAATACAATCCTTCTACTTGAGTGAATATTTAATTCTTCAATTAACTCTTTCATTGATTCTTGAAAGTGATTCTTAGTAATATTAAATACCATTTCACTCTCTCCAGTTTTCAATTCTAATAATTCATTATAGAACTCTCTAGAGATTGATTTCTTAAACTTCTTTCCACCTTTACCGATATCTTTAAACTTGATTTCGTCCTCTCCTTCAATATCAATGAAGTGATCCCATGTTAACATTAACAATTCTGACTTACGTAAGCAAGTATCAAATGCTAACTTTATCAATAATTCCTTCACTCTTCCGCTTTTCTTTGTAGTAGCCAATTCAGCCATTTTAAGGACTTCATCATGTGTTAATGAATCATATCCCTCAGAAGTAGTTTTTAATTGCTTAGTTGCTCTAATAGCTTTATCACTTTGTACTCCTACTACATCTCTTTCATACAGATAGCCGATTAACTTCTTTACTCCACTTAATTTCTTATTAGCCGTAGCTGGTGAATTCTCTTCATGTTCTAAAAGGAAGAAAATAAATTCATCAAAGTCTCTTAATGTAACTTGAACATCTACATTAGTTAATTCGTTAATCTCTTTTCTTCTATTTAATTTAAAAAACTGTGTAATTCCTGTGGTATATGCAGCTCTTGTTCCAGATGTTAATGATCTAAGATATTTCTCAATATGACTGTAAACTTCAGTTACCTCATTTTCCAATCTGATTACATTTGCCATCATATTAACCACTCTCCTTAATTTTTATTAATTGAATTCGTTAAATACTTTATCCATGCTTTAGTGTATTCTTTTTTAAAGTCTTCTTCTTGCCTATGTAGTGTATTCCCTGTTAAATATGTATGATTAGAATAGTTTGTTTCCCCAACTGCTTTCCCATAGAAGTCTTGATACCTCTTTTCATTGTAAGAAATAGTGGTCATGTTTCGTATCCCCTTATTTGGTTATATACTCATTATACTCTTTTGGTTTCTTTTCTATTCTTTATATTATTAATTTGTTAACTTTATTTTACCCTCAATTCAATCAAAAGTCAACAGTATTTTATTAAGAAAAAGAAATATGTTATAATGTTGTTATAACATTCATGGAGGTGCTTATTTATTGATATTAAAATAAGAAAAGTAGGAAATTCATTAGGGATTATATTACCAGCAACTGTACTTAAAGATATGGGACTTAATGAAGGAGAAGAGCTTGATCTTTGCTTACATCCTAACAACAAACAATTCATCATTACAAAAAAAGAAGCACCCTTATACGAATCTGAGGAGTTTCAGAAAGCCGTAAAGGATGCTGTAGAGAAAGCTCTACGAGAGCGAGAGAAATAATTATGAAATTTTAGAAGGGCGACTTTGGCGAGTCGTCTTTCTTATTGACCTGCTGGTACTGCTGCTTCATCGACTACAGGTGTTACATCAGTTCCTACTGCATCAATTTCTTCTTGTGTCAAAGGTTTAGAATCATCAGTTTGACCTTTAACTTCATCAGTTTTAACTTTTAAATCAGCAGCAGCTTCATTAGCTTTAGTGATTTCACCTTCTACTGCTTTTACATTCTTATCAACTTCGTGTGCTTTATTAACTCCCCAAGAAATATCATCTTTCAACTTCTTGTTTTCATTTTGAAGAGCTTCTTTGTCACTTTGTAATTTATTATTAGCATTAACTAAAGCGTTGTTCTCAGTAGTTAAAGCATCATTTTTAGCAACTAGATTTTTGACTTGTGTAGTTAATCCATTGATATCTTCTTGAGCCTTAGTGAGTGCTTTAATCTTGTCATCTAATTCAGCTTTAAGTGCAGTTAATTCTCCACCTTTGTTATCTAGCTCACCTTGTTTAGCAATGATTTCAGCTTTAGCTTCTTCAAGTTCTGCCTTGGTAGATTTTAAAGATTCATTTGTTGCAGCGAGGTCAGAAGATAATTTATCTACTCCTTTTTGCAAATCAGCATTTTTAGACTCAAGGTCAGCTTTAGAAAGTTCTAATTTTCCTTTTTCACTTGTCAATGTATCATTTTCAGCATTTAAGTTTGCGATTGATCCGTTCTTTTCAGAGATTACTCCGTTAGCTTGAGCAATTGCAGAGTCAGCATTCTTTTTCAATGAAGCAAGTTTACTTAATAAAGAGTTTTCGTTTGATTCGTAATTTGTTACTTTACTTGCTAGGTCACTTAAAGTTTGTTTTGCTCCATCAATGCTTCCGCCACCAGCCCATAAAAGACCTGCTCCACCGATTGTGAAACTTCCTGCTAATACACCTGCTACGATCTTAGAACTCCAAATTGCCATTTTTAATTTCCCCCTATTAACTAGTTTTGTTAGGAATGTTTCCTACAAATGTAATGTTATAACATTGTTCCCACAATTACAACTACTTTTTTGAAAATATTTAGAAAAATTTGTACAAAGTTTCCATAAACCTTGATATAACAACGTTTGTTAATTGTTTTATTTTTTGAAATCTTTCAATAATCTCCAACTATTTTATTAGTTATAACTAGACGATATGACTATCATTCCTGATTAATATAGAAAAATATTGAAATAGTTAGGAAAAAGTCACCAGTAACATATTCACCATTTGTCAAATATCTCCTTCTTAATTCTAAAATTTTTACAAAAAGTTTCAAATTGTTCCAAATAAATCTGAATAAAAACCACAATTTATAGAAAAATTTCTTCAAATGAATATGCAATGTAATAATGAGCATACTAAGAATGCAAAAAAGCAGTACAAAAAGAGACACTTCACATCATCCTCAAGTGTCTCTTTTTTGTTTATAATTATTTAATCTTCTAATATGTATTCATGAATCTGTTGTGCCGTTTTAATATCTACTTCTACAATATCTTCAATTTCCACTGGCTCTTTAGCTAATAAGTCTCTTACATTTTGCTCACTCGTAGCAGCGATTACCTTTACATATGGTCGTTTATATACCCAACATTTAACGTTGTATAGCTTTAGAGCATTCATTCTTTCAGACTTAATGATCTCTTCATACATCAGCCTGATACGCCTTTCAGGATTCATATTGTTCTCAAAGTATCTAACCATTTTATCATCCTCTTTCTTATTAAATCTATAGAGCACAATACCAACTCCTATTTAATTTCTTTACGATATGTATATGTAGTCTTATCTCCTTTGAATGGTGATTCTGTATCAATTTTTGTGATAGTCCATCCACTATTCAGCATGAATTGACGATGAGTTTCTGATTCACCTTTTTCATATTCAACAATCATTTCTTCGTAGTGTTTCAGTGATTCAATATGCATTTATCTTTCACTCCCTTTTTATAATCCGTATTTAATATCTCCCCAAGAATCTCTCTTGAATCCTCTTACAACTAATCCTATTACAACAAAGAACCACAAGAAGAACGTACCGACAGTGCTCAAATCAACATGAAGATAGTTAAAATCTTTAAACTCTTTTCTTACATACTTTTCTTCAACTTGTTTTGACACATGATTTACAATAGGCTTAAAGTCTTTAACATTATCCAGTCCCATCATATAGTCCTTAACTTCTAACTTTAGTATCTCTACTTCTGACCATGAAAAAGGATATACCCAATTAATTTTGCCGTTTTTATTCATGCTAAAACTGACTACAAAATCGTTCTTATTACCACCTTCCCATTTATCTTGTAAAGCAAATCCATATTCTTGAGGTTTGTTTTCTCCTACGTTTACAAAGATAATATTAACTTGCTTCCATGACTTCATCTTATCTTTATTATCAGGATCAGGAATCATCTTATTTAATTTTGTATTCCAATTGTCTAATGTTTTGATTGATTCTTTTTTATTCGGAACATTACCAACTATTCTTTTTATGTACAGTTTGCTTTCTATGTTATCAGGGTAGTCAGGTAAATCCTTAAAGTCCTCCAAGTCAATATCTTCATGTTTAAATATTGAATAACTAGCTTGAACTTTATTTGAATACAGATGTGTGGATGCTGTCGGTGTTCCCTTCTTCCAATACTTTTTAAGCTCCTCAGTTTTATTTGGATAGCTATCGTCCATTTTTCTTCCATCAGGGAGCTTATTTACATATATCCAACCATTATCGCTAGTTTTTATATAATTTTCTGCATAATGGTGCTCCCAATACCCAGGCGTAGTTGTACATGATTGATTTCCTTTTGAGTCAGATGTACACGTTGTTACGGGTGGATGCCACTCATCCCACTCTTCATCATGCTTCCAATCGACAATTTCACCTGACCAAACCTCGGTATCCATAGTTTGAATAGCTACATCTGTTGCAATGTTTATTGTAAACAAAACACACACTGAGAAGAAAATTATTAAGCTGAACACCCACCTCCTTCCTTTTGAGATGATTTCCCAAACTAACAGACCAACTAATAACACTGTTAAAGGAATCAACCAATCTCCCATTATTATTTATCCCCTTTTAAATCAATTGTGTCATCCTTACCTTCCTCAAATGCTTTCTCTGATTTATCTGATGTAACAATGAAACTGTCTGAATTCATTGGTTTACGTTGAGTAATAGCTGCCATGATAATTCCACGATGTTGAACTAAGCGATTATATTCTGCAATCATATCTAAGATTTTCTTTTGGTTTCGATCAAATTCAATGCGTCCAGCAGAGATTTCATTTTGTAATTTTGTATATACTTCACCATTTAACTGAGGATTCTGCTCTTGAACCATTTTGAATAGCAAATCGCTGTCTTCGTATCTACCTGAAATTAAGTCAGTATATGTATCTTTCATTTGTTCCGCTTGAAGATCAGTAACTTGAGTCATTTCTGTGAATCGTTTCCACATTGCATCATAGTTACTTTCATTTGATTTAAGTTGTGCTTCAATTTGAGTCTCTAAGGTGACTGCTTCTCCACGTTGACTCCAAACTAACCCTGCTAAAGAAACTGCTACAATCACCCCTACAACAACGATTACTAAAAGACTAATTAATATTTTATTTTTCATGTATTTATCTCCTTTTTATAATTTATTTGTATACAATTTGTATTTTACAGACTGTCTAAAGCTTCCTTAATAGCTTCTTTAATCTGCTTTTTACTTGTTCCTTTAGTTACATCATAAGTAAAGTCGAATCCACATTTACAAGTACGCTCTACAATATCATCATCTATTTTTAGCGTCCCCTCACCATTTCCAACCAAACTGTTTCCACAGTTGGGGCAGTCATTAATCATCGGTGCTATTGTTAGATAAATCATTACATTCATTAATATTTCCTCCTTATAGATTTGATTTTTGCTTAAACTTTTCTAGAGCTTCATTGATGTTAATTACATCCAATCCATCTAAAACAGCTAATAATGTTAATACATTTAAAGGTGTGCCATTTACTAACTTCTCGACAATCTCTTTATTTTCTTCGCTTATTTCATTGTTCAACACATTGGTCCACTTACCATCAAAGAACAAATTAACTTCCATAGCCATCCCCTTCATTATTTAGTGATATTTTAATTGACTGTAGTTTTTCAGCTTGACTTATCAGCCATACAATATCGTCATTGCTTAATGTCTCAAGGACAGTGTCCATACTCAATCCATTCTCCAATCCCCATTCAATACCACCCTTTATCAAACTCAACCTTTTTTCATCTTCCATGTTTAATTCTCCTCTCTTTAACTTTTCTTTATTAATACTACTTCATATCCATCCAACTCATTTATTTCTTCAATTTCAACTGAAGGTTCTTCATAATCCTCAAAATACTCATTACATAGTTTACCTGTTTCTAACTCTGCATCTTCAATATTTCTAAAAACCATTAGCTTTGCCCATCTGTTATTGTCTTCATGAGGAAGTCCATTATCAAAAATAACATTGAAAAGTTTCAATTTGTTTCCCTCCTTAATTTAGATAAAGTATGAATTTTATAGCATAACAATTCTTTTAATATGGATTTTTTGAACAGTTGCATCTCCAAAAGTAACCCAATTCGTTTTTGACATTTCATCAATTAAATTTGCAAGTGTAAATTTTCCCTCTCTTCGAATAGTCACATCCATTAAATCTCCTTGCCCCAAATCAATCCGAAACTTGTAATCATTCATTTGACCATCTCCTTAAAAAGTTAGTTTTACTTTAAATATCTTCTTTTTGATCTGTATTGACAAACCATTTCCAATCATCTAAATTGACTAAGCTAAATCCTTCTGGCTGCTTTCCTGACTTATTAACATTAAATCTAGCTCCTGTTTTCTTATGTATAACCACAACATCTTTTCCCTTTAAGAATAGGGATAGTCCTTTTTGCTGAGTAATTGGGGTTTCTACTTGCCATCCATCTTTCAGTGCTGCAATATATTTAATTGGATTGTTTACATAGTAACTGTATAAACAATCACCATACCCACTAACTTCACTTAGGTTCTTAAAGTCAATTAGTTCTTTATAGTAGTTCTCAGGATTAATTTCATACATTTTAACAAAGTACATAATCGCTGTATCAACATCTTTAGGTAAGATATGTTTTGTCTTCCCCATTAAAATCATCCCTTCCTTTTATTAATTTATTTCTCTTTAAAATTATTATTTTAAAGAGATATGTGTTTATAACTTACTCAAATCAGTATGTAATTCAATTTGTTCTAAGCGCTTATTAGTAACCTCTATGTATTCACTTTCAGTTTCGAATCCAATCCACTTACGATTTAAATTAGTAGCCGCCACAGCAGTCGTACCTGATCCCATGCAATTATCTAAGACTGTGTCACCTTCATTGGTATATGTATTAATAAGATACTCAAATAATTCGACAGGCTTTTGTGTTGGATGTAATCGAAAATCTTTTTGATCTGATTTTGAATATGTAAGTAAGGTAACTGGATATCTTTTGTCTAGCGTTTCACCCACGAAAACATCTTGACTCTTTCCATACACTTGTTGAGTGCTTTTATTTGAGCTTTTACGTGGTTTTTCTCTTTCTCTCATCTGTGGATTGTATGTGCATTGCTTTTTATAAAAAACACAAATGTCTTCCACTGATTTTAAAGGTTGACGCTTTGCATTTAAATGTCCCACTCCACGTACTTTATCCCAATACCAGCAATACTTAAATAACTTAGGGTTACTCATAATTAAAGCACTAGTAAACGGCTGACTGGCTGTGAGAACAATTGCTCCATTATCCTTGATAACCCGTTCATACTGTTTCCACAATGGATCAAAAGGAATAATCTCATCCCACTTACATCTCGTTGTTCCATAAGGTAAATCACATAAAATCATATCGATTGATTTATCGGGAATTAATTTCATTCCGTCATCTGCCAAACAATCACGCTGGTAAATTCTATTTAACTCTAATTCTCCTAATAATTCTTTCATTTAAAAATCTCCCTTATAATTAATTTATTTTATTCAGAAAACCTTGTTATATCAACGTTTCTGAGCTTTAATATTTATGTAAAATCTGCATTTTACAGACTCTTAATTAATTTTATTTTTAATCTCTTTTACAGTTAAATGATTCAATTCTAAAGTTATTAAACACTTATCACCATAAACATCTAATCCCCTACTAATGTCAAAGATATTAGATTGATTTTCGGTAAGCGCATCCCCCACTAAAGGTAAGTCGCCATTCTTTTTCAATACTTCTACAGCATCTTTAATTAACTCTGATAGCATGTATTTTCTAGTCAATCTTCATCCTCCTCATCAGTTTCATATTTATCTTCATATTCAACTTCTATTTGTGACAAATACTTTAAGACCTCATCAAAATGTTTATACTCATCTGAAAAATGATTAACACTCTTTTCATTCTTTTCAATTAAAGCTCTCGTCACTAAACTCCCTGTTTGATCTCTCATTCTTCTTAATTCTGTTATCTCCATGTATATTTCGTGTAGTGTTTTCTTTACCTTCACATTCACACCTCTATCCATTAGCTCATATAATTTTTCACAAATTCCAACACTAACATATTTTCATCTAAAGTTCCCATGTGAATTAACCCATCATCTAATTGATTTACTAATTCTGCTAAAGTTGTATTATTTAGTTTTTCTAACTCTTCTTTAGTCAAATTCATTTCCAGCAACTCCTTTTACATTCACACTTGCAATAATCCTATCTGGTAAATATTCAATTTCACGATTCAGGACTTCGTATTTAATGTCTGAGATTTCTATCAAGTCACCTTTCATCGGAATAAATATGTGCCTTTTAAAACTTGGTTCAAACACTCTATGCAGCATTCTCCCATCAATATAAAAATTAACGATGTGATCCTTTGGTTCACTGATTTTTATCCCAATGATATCTAGTTTCCAATCTTTCATTTATTCACATCCTACTCTGTATGAAATGAGAATTTTCTTTAGAAATAATTCTTCTCCCATTTAATCACAATTCCTTTTTCAGCAACCTTTGGATTATGCAAAGTACTGTACCACCACGATCCATCCTCATAAAAGCCGACATGTTTACCTCCACTGTGAGTAGTAACAACTACTTTACGATTATTGCTAGGATATTTTGTAACCTTAAGATACTTTTTAACTAATGAAAGATACTCTCTTTCTCCTTCATCAGATACAGAAATTAAGTCATTTTTCAGTGGGTGTTTATAGCCTGTTTCCTTTCTGAATTTTTCAAGTTTCTTTTTTGCTGCTTCAAAATCACTGAAAAGAGTAGGGAATTCATCCTTATGTTTATGGAAAGCCCTGATTACCTGTACAGTTGTTCGAATCATATGTCAATCCTCTTCTCCTCTAAGATGTTTTGAGATATCACGATAAGTATCTGTGTCATAGCAATGTACATTACTCATTACATCCTGAGCTTCCTCCAATAGACCATTTGCTGTTTGCAACTTATCAAATAAAGCTAGGATAAGTTTATCTCCCACTAAATCTCTCCATTCTTCCCCATGTCTTAAAGCCTTGAAAACTCCATTGTTTAAATCCTCAATAATTTCATATTTATCAACTTTAATACTTCTCACGTTAACCTCTCCTTTTATCATTTTAAAATTGAATAAAGCCAAGATTTGATTCAATTTCATCCTCTTCTTACAGTCACAGTACCTCTTCCATTTAAATCAACTTCATTGTTATATACTTGTTTAAATAGCTGTTTATTATGATTCTTAAGCATTGCATTTTCAAACTTTAAATTCTCTATAGTTTTCTTTAATGACAAGTTCTCACTTTTCAATCTCCCATATCCTGCTCCTAATCCTTTATTATTCACTTTTCCATCTCCTTCTTGATATCATTCGGATTCAAATATGTAATTTCTTTATTCAATTTCTTGGCATAGTCAACGCAATTACCTGTGCCACCTTTTCCACCATTCCACACTGCTATCACGTACTGTGAGTTGTCTACCATCCACTCATTTCTCTTCTGCATACACCATCTTGTATATTCTTCATTTGTAACGTAATGAACTTCATCACATTTATCAATAATCATTTGCCATTCTTTTTTACTTTCTTCAATCCATTTATTATGTTGATTCTTACAAGGAACTGCTGCAATAAGTTTAATATGTGGATATTTTTCTTTTACCTTAAATACAATTCTAGCTGACCACATATCAATTCCTAGTGCCATTCCTGTAATAAATGTATCTACGCCTTTATTTTCAATATGATCCTCAATTATGTATTTCAGTTTCCAAAGTAACTTTTTATTTCCTTCTGTGTTAGGTTTGAAGCCAAATAAACTTTGTGGTCTATGTCCTGTAAAGCAGGCTATATTATTCATTTATTCCTCCTCACGATACACAAATTTATAAGTATCAACAGTATTGTCAATTGTAAAAGGTAGTCCTGTAAATAAAGCCAATTGTTTATTCATTCCTTTGTAATTCTTATCAACTATGATTACTTCATTAACTACTTGCTCATCAAACCATTCTTGATTAGCCTTAATAGCAATTGGTTGTTTAGCTAATTTTTCATGAAGTTGCTTAAGTTTTTCCATACTCTCTTTAAACTCAGGACTGTCTAGTTTAAATTCAATTTTTATCTTTGAGGAAGGAATCTCATCGTTCTCACGCATTCTATTTAGTTCATGCTTAAATGCATCCATTTTATCTTGATCCATCAGTTACTCTCCTCCCATTTCTTTCTTAACTAAAATCACATTTGCTTCCCTTAAGCTAATTTCTTCCTTCTCCATTATGTAGACATTATGCTTCTTCTCTCCATATTTGAGGCAAATCAATTCAACGATTTCTTCTGTATTATGTGCTGTGAATACTCCTTCACGATAAGCCCCATAAGCATGAAATTTAACTTTAAACGGCTTACGATTTAACATTAGTCCTCCCACACCTTATAATCATATTTTCCACTTTTAAGATCAGCGATTACTTTCATCAATGTATCAGCAGCTTTCTTATCTTCTGGATTTCTACTATTGAATAGGACTGATTCTTGTTCTACTAATTTATCAATCATCAACTTCTTATCTACCATTTTATTCTTCCTCCTTGATATCTGTTTTATATGCCCAAACTTCCTTACCCTTAAATTCCTCTGATTCAGCAATTTCTTTTGAACACCAGTTCCCTTCTTCATTAACAACAATTTTCATAAATTCTACAGGCTCAGTTACTTCTAAATCAAAATCTCTTGTTTCTGCTAGGTATTGTTTTGCATATCTTAAGAAGTCTGCTTCATTTGTATAAAGATCAACATTACTCAGAACCATAGTTCCATCCCAATTCTCATAAAACACATCTAATACATTTGATTTCATTCTTTTCTCCTCCTTATATTTAATTTGTTGATTTAAATATACTTTTTAAAATCTTCCTCTAACCATCGATAAATTTTCTCTAATCTCTCTTTGGTGAAATCTTCATGGTGCTCTTCATTGTAGTAATATTCAAGAGGGTGAACCCATTTTCTACTGTTGCAGTCTTTGCAGGCTGGAATACAATTACTTAAATCATCAGCTCCGTTATGAACTACATGTTCTTTATGTAAATCTTGACTATGTTTTTCTTTATGTTCTTCTACAGTTAGCCCACAGAAAGCACATGAGTCACCGAAGTATTCCTTACACATTGACCATTGCTCATTTGAAATTTCGTGATTCTTATTTTGTCTAGTTTTGTTATAGTTTGCGAACTTTTCTTTGTTCTCAGAGTAATAGTTCTTATGATACTCACGTATGTATCCTCTACTTTCTCTTCTCCACTTACGTTTTCTAAGTCGTTGCGCTTCCTTATTTACTTTATAGTAATTTTTCCTGTACTCTTTATAATAATCACTTTTCTTCAATTGGTTGATTCTTCCTCTTTCTATAGTGCATTCTATACAATCAGGACGAAAATATATGTATTTCTCACCATTAGCTTTTTTCTTTTCTTGTGAGTAAAATTCGCTCAATGGTTTTTCAATATTACATACTTTACAAATCTTCAAATAGGCACAGCTCCTTTTTTGGTTCGACCCATAATTTATGTAGTTTTATTATTTTGATTTTCCATAAACTTTCTTATTTGAATTAGTTCCTTCATTGATTTCTTTTGTAACTCTTCTCCGCACTCATCTACTAAATCTAATAATGCCTCTTGAAAATCTGATCTTAATGAAGACGGGCAGTCTAAAGAATTTGGTTTAGCATTTTCATACAATTCACCGCTTTCTGGACAACATTGTCCAAAACTGTTCCAATAGCAATGCTTATTGTTGCATTTCATGATAATTCCCTCCCATTTAATAATTTAACACCAATCAGAGCACCATTGTTTTTGACTCTGCAAAGCCTCTTCTAATAGACTCAAAAATTCATATGCTTCCTCCGAAGATAGTTTCCCATATTGCTTTTTACTGATTAAATCAGATAGCCTACTCCAATCCATATCACTCCTCCTCAAATAATTCATCAATATTCTTAACTGGTACAGCTTTCTTGTGTGTATCTTTAATCAATGTCATAAACGCATTTGTGATTTCTTCCTCTGTATATCCTTGTTTCTTTAAGTCGGAAACTGCTGCTTCAAGCATTCCCATAGTAGCTATTCTCTCCTTTTACATCTCTTATTTAGAATATACTTCCATTAACTCATCATTATGTGTATATTTTATAATTTATTTATTATGTTATTGCATATATATAAAGCTCTTAAGGATAATCCTTGCATCCTTAACTAAAATCATCGTATCATCGTTTCCTTTAAGTAATTTCTTCTGTGCTACTAATACTGGAAAGATGATTTTACGATTAGCACCTAACTTTAATCTACCTTTTTCTTCTTTATATAAGATAACTTGTCGCTTATCAGCATTACCTTTAACTCTAAACAAATCACCATATTCTAATCCCATCATATCTGACACTTTCTTTGGGATAGTTAAACTTATCGTGAAACTTTGTTCATGAGACTTAGCTTTAAAAATCTTATATCCATCAAGTATGTATTCGTATAATTGTTGTAACTCTTCTAATTTGAAGCTATTGAGTGATCCATGCGACCATTTTAGATTATCCACTAGGATTTTTACTAAGAAGTCTTTATCTTGTGTTACTGCTGTTGTCAAATAGCTTCACCTACTTCTTTAACACGTTTCATTACAGTCATAAATTTAAATGACTCTGTTTTATAATGATTTCTAAATGTCTTAGCATTATTGTTATGGTTCTTAATCGAAAATTTACTTCCATAGTTATGTACTTCTTGAATAGGGAACATGCACTCATATCCTAAAGCTTCGTATTTTCTTACTTTCTTATAACAAGCTAATTTATCTCGTCCTTCAATTCTAATTTTATCTTTACTAGTCCATGCATTATTTCTTGCTGCCATTTCTTTTTCCTCCATATATTATAATTGTTTAACTTTCTTCTTTAACTACTGTAAAGTAATGTACTGCGATCATTATTAATATTACAATTAGATAATTCAATTTAAACTCTCCTCATTATGTAAGACTCAATTCTAATTCTCTTCTCTCTTTGCCGACCTCTTCAAACCACTTCTCATCCTTAGTATGTACAGCCATTAGTTGAAACTGGTGTAAAACCCCTAGTCTATCTAACTTTGCTTGCTTCTCCTCTTTAGGCGTATTATCTTCCATTAGTAATCCTTCTTTGACATAAATCATTGCTCGTGATTGAATCTTTAAATCTCTGTTGTCAGCATATGTATAATAAGTAAATTCTACTCGATAACGCTTAACTCCTTCAATTATGTCATGATCCACACCTTTTACTGTTCCATATCTCATCATCTTTCCGTCTTGATATTTTACTTTGTCTTCCTCAACAAATCTCAATTTTTACAACTCCTTTTATATTGGTTATAATTATTTTACTTTAATTTATTTGATTGTGCAATCATTATTTTATTTATCTTTCAATGCACTGTAAAGATTGAGCAATAGTTCTTCTGCATCTTCTTTTGGAACAACGGTTGTATATTGGTAATCAGGTTGGTACGATAATTTGTCTTCAACAGCTTGCTTAATTCTATCCATAAGATAATTTAATTCTACCGTTTCACGGTGATTATACTCAGTAATATACTCTTTATCAAAAAACATTTTCATTCCTCCATATATTTTAATTTTAAAACTGTATAAATGAATCAATTTATCTTAAAGTTACTTTTTATCTTTTTTAGTTCGCGTATCGCCAAATATTTGTGACCTGCCTTAGTTAATTTAACTCTCTGAACATTGGAAGCTAGTTTTACAGATTCCATCAAGCCGATGCTCATTAAATATGGAACAACCTGATAGTAAATAAAATGCTTAGCGTCACTCATGCCTTTCCTATTATCAATTCCCAATGCAAAAGCATTTTGATGGCTAACTAGAATATCTAACAATGTCCCTTCATCCTCGTCTATTCTAAGTATGTTGTCTTTATTTACATATGTTTTATCCTGAAGGTAGGTTGTAATCTCATCATAATAATAATCACCAATTAAATCTTTTTTGTCGATCATTTCTCTTAATCTTTTTACTTCATCCTTAATCTTAATGTTTTCTTTTAGCAGTTTAGCATTTTCTTTATCTGTGTTTCGATAATTGATTAATTCTTTTCCAGAAACCCAACCAGTCACAGATTTGTCGCCTTCATACTCTTTTAGAGATTCATAAACCACTAACTTAATATCTTTTATATCATTGTAAAATTTAGATATTTTATTAAGTACCTCATTCTTAAAACCTTGATAAAGCATATAGTTTTCTTTTTCTATTACTTCATGACCTTCTTTTTTCACTTTTAATTGAAGGGCATCATCACTTATAACTATAGAAAATCTTGGTTTACCTGATTCTCCCGCATAATCATATTCCCAGTGTGTATAGCTCTTACCACTCTCTTTTTCAATTGACCCATACCTACCTCCGAGTATTAGCATGTAAACATCTGACTCATCGATCCATTTCTTTATTGTTTCTTTTTGCGATTGATCACCAGATTTGAATAGCTCCATTCCAGCAGGTATATGTCCTGCATTAAGCACTGACTGAACAGCCACTTGTCTTTCCTCTTGTAAATCTAAATATGTAGATGATATAAAAACTTGCAATTTCTTTTTCATTTTTCCTCCTCCTTTTAATTCTAAATAAAGTAGTTGTTTTAAACAGAATCAGTTACCTTTATTATGAATTGTGAAATTTCCATACTATACCTTCATCTTGGCTTCTTATATGTATACGATGTATGTTAGGTTTGTCTTCCTGATAGTAATTTAGATCAACAGATGCTTCGTCTTTAGAAAAAACTTCCTCAATAAATCCTACGTGTCCTGCGTTGTGATACCTGTGATTGATTAATAGTTCTATGTCTCTTTTTTCATTTGTAAACATAATCTCTCCTCCATTACTCTAAAATTAATAATCGCTTGCATACCCCTTGTTAAATGCTTCATTCAATCTCTTACACCACTTATTAGCCTGCTTTAATGTCAGAGCATCGGAAATATACTCTCTGCCAAAACGGTCTTTGAAATAAATTGCGTAGCCCTTACGTGATTCCTCAACATAATACATGTCTATCTCCTCCTATTCGTATAAAACAAATCTTTTATGTTAAATTACTCCTTCTGTGTAGTCAAACATACACAGTAAATAGCTGTCTTTGATTTTAATTTCTAAATATTCATCATAGTCAAGAATATATTCAATTTCACCTAGACTATTTAACAAAGAGACTGTCTTACTGACCGTCTTTTCAATATCTTCAACTTTAATCACAGTGCTGTATCTTGTATTGTTATCTTCTAATGTATTGGAAATCATCAAAAATTTAATGTCGTCTTTAATTTGATTTCTGATTGCTGTGCTTACCGATTTAATTAATTTATCTGCTTTATCTTTATACTCCATGTCTCCAAACATTTCGTACAGAATCTTATAGTCCTTTATTTCTTGTGAGTCAATCTTCTTCATATTCGCTATCATATTAACACTCCTTATACAGTCTTATTTTTATGAAACGTAAGCCTTTTTAATGAAGTCAATTGTGCTTTCTTTATTTTTCATATTAGTTGTTTCTATGTAATTTATTAATCTTTGCATTTCCTTTTCACGGTCTTCCATGCTGAGATTATTGTCTTGTTCATTCTTATAAACTTGATCCACTACAAAAGCTTTAATACGAAACTCTAAATCATGTTCAGCATTTTTCTTAATCTGTTTAACAAAGCTAATTCCTAAACACATTGCTGCGAATATAACTGGTGTCAAAACAAACAGAGGGTTATTAATTTGGCTAGTCAAGTCATTATTACAGACTGTGACAAAACCACCAACTACTCCAATTCCTAGTGCTCCTATTCCTAATCTTTCAAATAAATCATTTTTCATTATTGAACCTCCCTTTGCCATTCTTTATAAGTCTTTTTTCCATGATATATCTCTCTAGGTAGGTATCTCATCCACTCAACAATTTCCCATCCATAGCCAGTTCTAGGTGTAGTGATATATGACCGATCAATTGTCATATGGCTTCCACCTAAAGGTTTTGTACCATTATGAAAAATATCAAGTAATTTTTCTTTCTTATATTTAGTACGACAAATGTACTTGTTGCCATTATTCAAGTTTTTCAATATGTAAAACGGCATTTTTACACCTCCCGAAAAGACCGTTAAATCGACATTCTTGAAAGCTAAAATTTGCATAAAATCATTCTTTCATTTAAATTTCTTCAGTCAAAACTTCAGCCAATTCCTCATTGGTAATCTTTAAAACCTTAAACACTTTTTGATAATCAGACATCGTCACAGAACTATTTCCACCTTCAATTCTAGTAATTGTCTCAAACGTAACTCCAGCCTCGTCTGCTAAACCCTGTTGAGAAAAATTAGTCTGCATTCTCTTTGCAAAAGCAAGATGACCAAATCTCGCTTCAATACTGTTGAGTAAAGTTTCATACATTTCTGGACTGTTATTCTTTAAAAAGTCCTTACCTATTTTCATGAAATTAGCCATTACGCTTCCTCCTTTTCATCGACCATTTTTCTATATATTTCTTTGCATTCTTCTAAAAATCTTTTACGTTTCTCATCATTCTTATGGGCTTCGAACAACTCAATAAATTCTCTACTCTTATCCTTATCAATTATCCAAGCTCTATTCTTATGTAAATCCATTTAATCACTCCCTTTTAACTATAGGTTTATCAATATCAAACCACATACTCCAAACATTATAAACACTGCTACAAATAATATCATTCCGAATGTGTCCCAAGGAATCTTGAGCATAATTTACTTAACCTCCTCAAATCCTTGTTCAATGTATGAATAGTAAGCAAAGCTGTTTCTCAAGCATGTTTTAGTTTCACCTTCTGAGTTAATCATAGTAAGAGTGTCTTTCTTCATTTCTTCTTCCCAACTAAATTTGTTTTCTCCCAATGTCTCGTTTAACTCATTTGCGCTTGCTTGGAATATATCATATATTATGCGATACTCTTTTGCCCATGCACTGTCTTTTGAATAAGAAGTAATTAAGGATACTATATTTCTTGCTTTAATAATTAATTCCTTTTCATTCATCTTAGTCATCTCCTTTATTTCAATCTGCTCTCTTCCTCTTTAATTATCTCACCACAATCCATGCACTTTGTTACTGTCATTATTGATGTTACAGTGTAGAATCTTGTAGGGTATGATTCTTTCTTTGTGTTGTCGTGTGAGCACTTATTATCCAATTAAGTCACTCCTTAAAATATGCCTTATAATCCTCAATGTCAGCGTCTCTTTGATTAATTCTTAGATTTTCGTCCCATTCAAATTTATCTGATTCTGCAATTTTTGCTATCTGTAAATCTACCCATAGTCTACTACCAAACTTTTTAAGCTCTGTTTTCAGTTGATCCAAATCTTGAATATCTTCTTCTGAATCTACAATGTAAATTTCAACCTTATACGCTTTAGCCATTTTACCCCTCCTTATTTATCTTTCCATTGGTGTATAGGTTTATCTGTAAGGAAATCCATAGTATATCCCCTATATCCGCTATTAATCAATCCTAATTGCATCTTATATTTTCCTAACGTGGATTTAAGGTCTAATATCTCATTGCATACCGCCATGAATATTTTTTCGTTTCTTATTACCTCTAAATCTTTATTTAGTTGATCCATTTCGTTTTCTGTGTCTCTTATATTACTCATTATCTCTTTTTTTAACGCCTGTATTTCATCTTCTGTATACAAAGTTTTCTCCTCTATTTCAATCTCCTCCTCTAATTAAATAAATTTTAATAATCAAAAACGTACATTCTTTTTCCTTGTTTAAAGTGGTAATAAACAATATCTGTCTTAAGTTCTGTTTCTACATCCACACATTTATAAACTTCAGAACTACTAACAGTAATCATATCTCCAATGCCATAATTAAAACGTGTAACCTCTGGCTCCTTCACATTCCCATGGACATCTATCCAGACAATGTATTTATTCATTGTAATTACTCCTCATCCTTTAATTTGTTAACGTACATCCCCACGTTACCTAATGTAGCCTTTGAAATATTTTGACTTTTCTTCTAAAGACCTAATATAACCAGAGATATAATTTTCTGCTACTTTTTCATCAATTAAGCTTTGCTCTGATAGGTGGTAAACCATTTCAATTTTAGCAACTTCTTCTGAAATTTCTTGTGCATAACGTCTTACGAAACTTAGTCGATATTGAGTAATTCCATGTTTACTTTTCATAGTAAGTTCCTCCTTATTAACTATTTCCTTTATGTATTTTCTAGCTTTTCTTGTTTCTAAAATCGAAAGTTTAGCAATTGCTTGGATTACTCCATCATGTTTTCCTGCAAAATAACCATAAGCATAGCTATCTGTTGAGGCTTGATCTCGTTTCTTTTCATATTCTTCAGCGTCTTTAAACAAAATTTCAGCCCACTCATCTAAAAGTTTGTCATAATCTAATTTAATGTAATCTACGTTTTTCATTCTTCTCCCCTCCTATTTAAGCTCTAATCTTGTTAAAGAAGCTTCTCAATTCCTCTTCACTTTCTCCTTTATCTACAGCAAAGTTAATATATCCTTCCATTTGATCCTCTGACATCAATTTAAATGTGTTAATTAAGTTTTCATATGTATTAAGATTGTTTAATGCCTCTTTTTCTAATTTATAGCTTTCTAGGCTGACTATTTTTCTATTTGGCATTTTATCACCTCCTTAAAAGCCCATAAAATCAACGTTTCTGAAACACTAATTCTGTATAAAATTCCACTTTTACAGACTTATTAATTCTGTCGCTATCAATGGGTCTTTATTAAAGTTGCCTCTAAGTCTTCTTGCTGAGTTTGAGAGTCTGTCTGCGTCTTGATTTAATGTTCGTTTAATCCAGTAAACTTCACGAAGTGCAATTGGATTGTGATATTTTGCAGCTACGCTAGAGTTATCAGTGAATATTTTGGTCATTCCTTTAGGAATTCTCTTTTCTTTCATTATTTTAAAAAGATATTCCATAGCTAACTCTTCAACTTGTTGACTGTACCTGCAACCTGAAACTACTCTCTTTTCTTCATAAAACCTTTCGCCATTTTTATTTATAACTATTCCTATTCCAGCAGCAATTCTATCTTTCTTTTTAACAAATGATCCATCGACATAAGCTTCAAATTTATAGTGACTATATTTTTCTTTCAGCTCAAATTCTTCTCGTTCTTTTTTTAATTCTTCTATTTTATCCATTAACTCCTCAATTTCTAAATTTAACTCCTCAATCTTTTTGACGTACTTGAGCATATCCTCTCTCCTCCTTTTTATAGCTTCAAACTTCCTTTGTAAGCATCTCTTATATCTTAATTCCTAGCCAACTCATAATCTTATCAAATGCACATGTTTTCGCTTCTCTTATGTATTCATCATATGTAATTAATCCTCGCCTATAATACCTATCCATCTTGGCTGCCTTGATGACAAACATTATCTATCCTCCTTCTGATTTATTATAAATTATTTTATATTTATAATTTATTAACTTTATTTTATAATATTCATTTTTATTTGTCTAGCACTTTTTTCCTTAAATTTAAATAAAATTTCTATTCCATTGAAATGTGTGGTATAATGGAATTCCCTTAACAACTAGTTAGGAATTTTGCTGTAAATACCATGCTACATCTAAAAAGAAAGACACGATTCTTTTACTATTCTGGTTCGTGTCTTTCTTCATGTTGTTTGCAGAATTTAATCTGAGTACGATTGTTTTTATAATATGTATAAGATCAGTATTAAGTTTTAGTTATGTATGTTATTCGGTGCTGTCCATCAATACTTCTGCTATTAATATTATGAGTAATTTCTTCGTACTCACATCAAATCCAGCAATTTAACCACCATCCTATTCAGAAAGTTTTTAATTACCCATCTTGCTTAATAAAGACATATAGCCTTTTCTCATATCAGCAGCAATCTTCTCTTTATATTCTTTCTCAGCTTCTAAACGCATTCTTTCATTATACTCTTCATAACTTTCTTTATTCTTTAACTTTCTCATCTCATTAAATTGAACGATCATTGTAACTCCTCCTCATATGGTTCTCTTTAAGTTACTCTCATTATAGCACCACCTTTAGAGGAATACAATACTTTTCGTTATAATTTTTTAATTTTTTTCAACTCAAAGAAACCTTACTGTAGAGGGGTTTGTTGCAGAATATTTAGTTTGCCTTTAAAAAATTATCTTTATCTCTGTGATTTTGTGTGTTTTCTTCTGTCTCACATTCGCATCTTGGATCATGGATGTGTCGCCAGCAATAGGTGCATGTATCTTCTTGTTGTATTTTAATTCCTAGTTTAATCATTAGAGGTAAATATGCCATCTGAAGCCTTTGTAGTGTATAGTCCTTCTTCATCTAATACATAACCATCCTTTTACTAGCTGAGGAGTTAAAATGTTCTTACTTTTCATTTTTAATTTTTAAGAACATTTCCGTTAAAATACAAATGACACATAGCTCGTAAGCCATGTGTCAGAAATTTTCCTGTGCCATTATTTTGTTGACTCTCTATGTATAATAATATATGTGTGCCTGCCCGTTGTCAATAATTTTTTAACTATTTAATTAATAACTTTCAAAAAATAATCATCCACGACCAGGTTGAGCCATGTAAGTTTCTGCTACATTTTGCTCCATTTGGTAAGCAGTGCCAACTCCAACAATAGCAACGATAGCGATAACTGCTACTAAAAGACGTTTTTTCATATTCTCACCTCCTTTCAGGCATAGGATGTTATGCTAGTAAAGATTCAATAATATAATCATACTCTCCTAGTTTCTCTAATTCAATCACTGGCATCATTCTGTAATGTTTATCTCCAGATGAATTGAAATGTGTTGCTGATCTAACGTGGTATTCTCTTTCGTTTGTTAACAATCCTTTGTAAAAGTAGTAGAAAGCTTTATCTAAATTGTCCATTCTACTCTCTTCAAATGAATCTAAACACATTTGAGCTTTTTCATTTTCACCTACAGAGATGTAGTAAAACGCTTGGTTGTAGTCACTGTAATCTCCTTCATTGATTTCTTGACCATCGTAAGAATTCTTTTTCCAATACGTTTTGCAGAAATCAATACTGTTTTTAACCTGTGTAAGTCTATCGTTATCATTAAAGTAGTTAGCTAGTTTAGTTGCTTCATTAAAATAACTCATTGCAACTTCATAGTCATACATGATATACCCATTACCCATATTCATTAATACAAAGATATCAAGTGGGCATCTATTTTCAGTCAAAAGTGCTTCTTTTCCTAACTTTTCAGTTTTCTTATAATCCCCTTGTCTTAACGCTAATGATACTTTAACTGCATTTAATCTTTTTTCGTAACTGTCTTTGATGTATCCACCCTTGATATTTTCAAAGTGTCTTGTAAGTGTCTTCAGTTCTCTCTTAGCAGGCTTGAATTCAGTTTCTTTAATGTAAGCTTTTAAAAGTAATAAGCTTGCCATAAACTCCATTTCATCACTCTTAATCTTTAGCTCATCTACCTTTTCTTCAAGTGTTTCTAATTCCATCTTATCTGCCACAAGACTCAATGTGTAGACACTGTACCATTCTTTCCCTTTTGCATTCGTAGAAGTTGAAATTCTGCTAATTAAATTCTTAAGCATTTCTTCTTTTTCGTAAAGAGAAGCGTACTCTAATGCATCCCTTATTAATTGATTGTTAGGCTCAAGATCATTGCAGTAATCAACAAGAATTTCCTCATGATCCCTTGGAAAAGTCAATTCCACCAATTCCACTAAAGAATTTAAACTGTCTATTTCTTTAGTTTCACCACTTACAAACTTGTAAATTTGCTGAGGTGTTTTGATCCCCTTAATATTGTTAGCTGCTCTTACTGGAAGTCCCTTATCATCGTCAAACTTATTTTTCATCATTTGCTTTAATTTAACCACTTTGTTTCCTCCCTCCAATTAGCTGACTTATCTTGGTGTGTTTTTCTATAATCTTATCTTACCATCATTTTCTAATGTTGTCTATACTATTTTTATAATTTTTTAATTTAATTTTCTTGAGCTGCTAATTTCATTTCTGTTCTGATCGATGCTTTCCTAACTACTGTCTCTAACATTTCGTCTAGTTCAAATTTCTGTACATCATAACGTTTAAATGTTTCAAGTTGCTCATCATCCATCACTATTGCAATCTCATTAACAAAAATCTTTACAGCTTCTTCATATGTAAGATCAAAATCCAATTCTTCTTCAATTGTACTTTCTAATAAACTATTCATTATGTATGACCTCCATCAAGTTAATTAATTTCTTAATTCCTTAACTTACTTTCATCTTACACTACATTATATTAGAATGCAACTCTTTTATTACTAAAATTATAATTTATTTATTATTAAAAAGAAAACCGTCCAAAAGTAGGACGGAATTACGATTTAACCTTTTCTAATACGGGTTCTTTTGTAAATAAAATCAATTCAAGTAGTGGAATAATCTCTTTTTGTTCTTTATTAACTTTAACTTGACTGAAAACCTCAATTGTTTCCTCATAAGTAAACTGATCCATAATCTCTTTGATTAATTTAGCATCGAACATTTAACATCGTTCCCTTCCTTCTTGGTATACTTTATGATATGCGCCTATGCTTGGGTGGTTTACTAATTTATTATTAATTTTTTAATTTAAATAAAAAAAAACAACCAGTATTAACTGGTCGCATTGTCATTCTTATCATGTTCAGGTGTAAATGGCTGATAGTTAACCTCTCTTCGCTTTTTCAATGTATCTATATACTTACCTTTATCATCTATAACTAACAATCCATTACTTATTCTCAATTGCTTAATAACCTCTAATCCTACAGCAAACAATGCTAAGAATCCTGCGACCACGAAATAAGCCGCTGCTTTAGTTGAGTTAATAATAAAATTATAAGCATCAGCCCCAACGTAAACATTCTGAGGTGTTACGTCCTCATCCTCATCATCTGAATAGTAATCATCCTCTTCATAATCACTTGTAGGAGCTGATTCATACACCCATAACTTATATGCTCCGATGACACCGAAGAATACGGATAAAGTTAAAAACGCAATTATGATTGTTTTATATACAGTTGCATTAAACATGCATAAACCTCCTCTTATTTAGCTTTTGAATGTAAATAATGCATTGTGAACATCATAGAGCAATTGATTAATTAATTTTTCGTTTAACTCAAAGAACTGGAATTTTAAAATAGAGTCCTCTTTTACAGTTATTAAAGAAGAGTATATTTGTTTGAGTCTTGAAAATTCCTCATATCTATTTAAGTTTTTGAGCTGTGCAACAAAGAATCTAATCTCAACATACTTAACTGCATTTCTAGCTCTAATTGTTGATAAGTCTTTGCCAGCTAAATAAATAGCACCGAACTGTTTGTCTAGATTAGGGTGTTCAATTTCATATGTTGAGTGATTTTGTGTTATGAATTGTGTAGGAAGACCCCATATATTGAGTGTGAGCGCCATGTGATCTTTGATTCTTTCCGCTTCATTTAATTCAATGATGTATCCTAAGTCTCTCGTCATATCTTCACTCTCCTACATTAGAATGACTGTTCGTTTGACGGTCTGTATTCAGCTTCTTGTTTTTGCTCTTTTAAAACTAAACAATTTGTAATAATATCGTGTAATCCTTGTTTTTTATCAGTAAAACTTGCCATGATGTAGCCGATGTAAAAGATTAATCCAGAGATGATCTTTGAAAAGTATCTTCCTGTCGCTCTACCAAATGAAATTCTTCTTCCATTCATATCTGTTACTTTAAGTCCCACAGCTTTCTTACCTACAGTTGCTTGCCATTTTGAGCTTTCTAACAATGAGAAATATAAGAACACTGCTACAATTATAATTAGATTTTGAAAAACATCTGCTATTAATGGTTCATACATTGCTGCTTGAATAGGATAAAATAAGAATCCTACTGTAAAACTAAAGGCGAAAACTATTCCAATGTCAATCCCCATAGCTCCTGCTCTTAACCAAAAACCTGCATATCGATAAGTTGGCTTTGATGCACTTCTTCTAGTTTGCTGAGGCTTTTCTTTAGGCTCTATATTTCTATGCGCTCTCTCTTCTTGCTCTACATTTTCCTTTTCTAAATTTACATTATTACTTTGCAAAGAAGCTCCACACTTTCCACAGAACTTAGCTCCTTCACTACTCTTCTCTCCACATTGACCACAGTACATTTTAACAACTCCTTTTTATTTATTAACTTTTCTTCCACTCCATAATGAGTATGCTAAAACTATAGCTATAATGACGCTTAGATAAAAACAAACTGTACTAATGTCGTTCCATACTCCAATCAATGACTCTCTTTGTTTTATAATTGATTGAAATTTAGAAGAAAAAGAAACCTTTTCATCACATTCTTGATCGACTGTTAAACCGTTAGGACATTCAAATGTAACTGTAGAAGCTTTGATACGCTCTGCAAATATGTTGGGGTTTTCCATTTTAATTTTTTCAACATGGTTAGCAGATAAAGCGTACATAAAAGATGTCGTTACAAATACTACAAGTATCAATAAATTTCTAACATTAATGTTATTAACCATTTCTCTCTTCCCTTTCCACTTTTTCCTGTATTATCTATAATAACATTAATGCAGTAATAGTTTAATAGCTAAATTATATTTTCTGGATAAAAACATCAATTTATACAGTCCATGTATGCTTATCAATGAATTCTGCGATTGTTTCCAACGTAAACTCATCCTTAACTATCCTAACTACAAAATCATCTACTACAGAATCGCTCATTGTAAACTTTAAGCCATTTATATATAGAAATGTAATCATTGACATTAAGGCAGTTCGTTTGTTTGCATTATAAAAAGCATGATTCTTTGCTATTGCATGAAGCAAGACTGCTGCTTTGTCAAAAACAGTTTTATAGGCATCTTCCTCAAGTAACGTTTGTTGAGGCTTATAAACTGCCGATTCAAGTAACGCTCTGTTTTTAACACCCATTTGTTCGTTATCATTGTACATTAGTATCATTCGTTTATTTATCTCAATTACTTGCTCAATTGTAAGGTATTTAATCATTTGTCAACTAACCTTTTAAATGCACCATCGTAATTAGCGATTCCGAAATTGAAAGCATCTTCAAAGTTTTTCTTTTCAGTTTCTTTAATTAACTTTCTTGCATATTCTTCAACCAATTTTAATTTCTCTTCAGGTAGTTTGTTTAAAATTCCATCTAATTCCTCTCTTAACATTGCCATTATTACCACTCCTCTTTTTAAATAGTATACCCTATTTCAATTGTTTGAGTAAAATCACTATTCCATTGAATTAACTATTGCTTCAAACATCCTCCATCCATTTCAGGAGATAGCGTTCCTTCTTCAACTGCTCTCATAACTTGATCACAATATCTAGATGTTCGACTATACCCTTCCTCATCAATTTCCTTTTGAACTTGTGCCTTAGCTTCATCAGAAAACTTAGCATCTTGTTCAGCAATAATTTCAGCCTCATATGCCTCTTGCTCCGCTTGTTCCTTAGCTAATCTTTCTTCCTCTTCCTTATTCAATTGTTCCTCAATCTCAGCTTCTTCAGCCCATGTTTCAGCTTGATTAGCTTCATAATTATCAATTGTTTCTTGACTAACTGCTTCGCCATTATCATTTTTATCTGCATGAGATAATTCTTCATCATTGTTTTCTTTTTCTTGTTGAGCTGCTATACGTTGTTGTTCGGCAATCTTTTGTTGTATTTGTTGTTCAGCTAGTTCCTCTTGTCGTTTAGCTTCTGCTTCTTCCTTTGCTTTCTGTTCAGCCAATTCTTTATCCTTTTGTTCTGCTGCTACCTTTTCAGCATGAGCACGAAGTTCTTTTTGTTCCTTCTGTGTTTGTTGAGCTTCAGACTTTTTATCTAATTCTTTATCTTCTGACTTCTTTTCAGATACTTCAGTCTTACTATGTCTATTTAAAGAATCATCATCTTTATTGTCTTTCTCACAAGCTCCCATAGTTAAACCAACAGATAACAAAACAGTACCAATTAACAACTTTTTCACAGTATTCTCTCCTTTATATTTACTTAATTAGTTTCTGCAATGGAAGAAATAAAGCTTGTATTCTTGGTTAGACTCATCAAAAAGAAGATCACCAAGATGCTCTGCTCCTTCTTCTCCTCTTGTTGCTAACGTAATGCCAATATCATATTTGTCAGAAGGGTATCGCTTGATAAACTCTTTAGCATCTTGCTTACCTTGTTCAATTGCTTGCTCTTCGCTAAGTTCTGAATGTGGTACAGTTTCATAGAATTTTTTAACTACAAAATAACTTTCAATTTTTGTTTTTGAAGCTGAGTGGAAGTCATCTTCATCACTACGTCCAATTAGAGGAATTGTATACTCTCGAAAGAATACGTCTTGGAGGATTTCTTTTCTATCTGGATTAAATAAACCAATATAATAGTCATGCTCAAATAACACTTCTTTTGCAAACTGATTCATCTTTTCCCCATAGCTTTTTGTAGGATATTCTCCTTTAGGCGTAACTGTTAAGAGTGGATAGCATTTTCTATCAATCCCTAATTTACCCATATAAGTTGTAATAGACATTCTCAAAAACTCCTTTTTATTTTAATTTTATCATATATTAGAAGAAACTGTAAGAAGTGTTCATGCTGTTTTAAATTCTGATTCCGTACATATGACGTTCTTTTTCTCTCATTAATGCTTGAAATTCATGAGGAAACTCATCAGCGAAATTAGTCATAATTGTTATGTCTTCCTTAGACAAACCTTGATCTAATCTGCTTATAATTTCATATGCCTCCTCAATAATCTTTACACCTTCTTGAGTGTATATGTTCATCTGACTCACAACTTCATATAAGTCTCTCATAATTTATTCCTCCCTAATATTTAAATAAAATCCTTGTTTCGTAGAAACTTACTTCCATCTACCTCTCAACCTTTTATCTTCCTCGAAAAGCTGTCGAATCTCTTTTTTATGCTGCTCCCTTCTTTTTTCAGCATCTTTTTGAAACAATATATAAACAATTATCATAAAGGGAGTGACAGCTATAAGTCCCAAAGGTATACCTAACATAAATGCTATTCCTGACATATCCATTACTGTTCCTCCTTTTCAAAGTCAGGCAAGTAAACAGGTACTAACATTTCTTCAACATGACCATAATTCTCGTCACCTGAATCATCTCTGCCTATGTAGGTGAAAAGCTTCCCATCGCCTTTTCTTCTTATTTTATCTCCAATCTCCAATTTATTCTTCATTGTTCACTACAATAGGAACATAATTAAGTCTACTACAAGATGGGCATAATGTTTTTGGATAACCTTTATAAAAGTGAATTGGCTCAAATCTTTTTGAAAATACATACTCACAGTTCCCACACATCATTTTCACTTTAGGGCTTTTTCCAAATAATGTACTAATCGATGTATTCCACATTGAATAAGCTTTAACTCTAATTGCTTCCATGTTTCACCCTCCTCATGTATTATTCTCCACTTACATTCAACTCAATTTTAAGTCCTAAAACTTCTGTTAACTTTACCATTGTGTCTAATCTAGGAATATCAATTCCATTTTCAATTCTTGAAATTGTCTTTTGAGGTACACCAGAAATTCTTGATAGCTCACGCTGAGACATTTCTTTTCTATCCCGAGTAGCCATGATCTTTCCTACAATTTCCAGAGCGATGTAGGTCGCATTATCATTCTCTTTTAATTCTTTTCTAATATCATCGAAATTCTTCATCACTGTTCTTCCTCCTATTTCTAGATAAAAAGCTTATCTTATACAGTCTTTCGTTTGCTTAGATTCATTAATTCTACTTTATGATACAGTGCTTTGATTTCTTCAGTGGTTAAACTTACATTGCTACCATATTTATCTGTGACAGTATAAGTGTCTAATTCGTAAATAGACTCTTCAATGCTTACTCCATTAATCACTTGTTCTTTCTTCAATTATAATCACCCTTTTTAATTTATTTGTTTTTAATACTTGAGCAAAATTAATTTCTGCTCAGTCGTTCATATTCAGTTTCTAATTTGTAAACACGTTTATTCAGTGCTTGAGTTTTATCTTCAATATCTTGATCGACACGTTTTAAAATTGCGATTACATCCTCATTTTGACTAACTTCGATACGATTCACCGCTTTCTCAATATTATCAACTTTATCTGATAGATTTTTAAAATCTTCCTTCATTTCTTTTTGTCCTTGCTTCAATCCATTTAATTTAGTTAAAATTTGTTTTAACATTTCTTCCATTGCTATTCCTCCCTGTAATTATCCTTCAATTCATTTAAATCTATGTGAAGAATTTTTGCTACTTTTATCAAGTCGTATGCTGTAAAACAATCTGTTCTAAGCTTGGTGATAAGTGACTTATAATTAATTCCAGTCCTATCAGCAACCCATGTTTTTCTACGACCCTGATCTTCAATTTTTTCTAGGATGATTTCGTTTATCTTCATTATAAACTATCCTTTCTTATTGTTCTTCCTATTTTTAATTATACAGTGAGGATATAGCAATGTCAATCCGTTTTATTTTAATTAAATTTATTATGGATGAAATTAAAGAATTCTATTCATAAAAGATTTTTGAATAAATGACTTCTCTTATCTAAATTTCTCCATCGATCTCCTAAGAAGATATTCTCCAGTCCATCCTTTCTCCTTCATTATTTTAGTGAATAAAACTTTATTGTAGTGACAACTACGGTCATATTCTTTAGACCAATATTCATACATTTCTCTTTCATTGTAATTGATTAGTCTCTCATGTAAAACTTTTTGCTCTTGTTTAAAAGTTTCTATAGCTTCCTCATGCCCTTTCCAATACTCCTGATGTGATTTCTCTACGATTCTTCTCCATTCGTCATGTTCATCTCTCCACTTCTTTTTATCCATCTCTAGTCTTATACCAGATGGAGTTGTAACAGCTATTGCTGCCAGTGCCGCAGAAACAATGATACTAATGAACATAATCTTCCTTCCTTTCATCATATGTAATCACAATCTCACCATCATTATGCTGCTTTCTCAGCCTACAATAAGTCTCATCATCACACATAATATCTACAGTTTGGTTTAAATCTAAGTCTCTGTAGACGATTCTATATTCCATATGTTCATCTCCTGTCATCGAAGAAATCCGAAATTTTACCAGCCAAATCAGCCACAACTGTTATGATTGCCCCTAATACTCCAAAATAATTCAGCACTGGCACAAGGATCATTAACCAATCTTTATCTCTGAATGCCAATCCTTTGTATGCGTTTGAAACATTGTATTTATAGAGGTATCCCAAATACGTTACAAGAGCACATACAAAGTAGAATCCAACATAGCTCAAACTAATCACTCCTTAATAGAAATTAATAAGAAACACATCTAGATTTTTTAAGTAGTCATCATGCAGTTCGCTTGGTTTCATTCGATCAATATCATTATTGTATCCTTCTAGCTCATAGAAAATATATTTCTTAGTTTCTAATAATTGCTTAATTGTAAATTCTTCATCCTCTAACTTTACAACATCAGAATCAGTAACAGGAATGAAGATAGCGTATGTTCCAGCGTCATCTTCATCTAATAGTAAATATAAATTCTTACGACCATAGTAATCTTTAAATATAAACTTTTGTAAGTACCTATAGGTTTTTAATGTGTCTCTTGCTGAAAATCTTTTACTTGGATTCATATTGCACTCCTTTCTCGCTAAAATTAAAGTTTTTAAACTGAATTCACCTGTAATCCAAATCGTATCCCATCTCTTCTATCGCTTCTTTTACCAGTGGGATGTGTAGTAATGTGTCAAAGTTAACATTTAAAAACCCACATCTACTCACAGAGAATCTGTTCGCCATCATTTCACATTCTATACTACCAGCTTCTAATGGGTATGGATTTTGCGTCTCGTCAACATGGTGTCCTAATTCATGTAACAAAGTAAACTGCAAATACTCTTTAGTTCTGCATATATTCGTATCGATTACTATAATCGGTAATTTTCTTATCAAAGTGGTTCGTTTGTTAATTATAATTTCAAGACAAAACTCTTCTTCCTTTTTACTAGCTTCATATTTAGCAAAGTAAACACCCATTGGATTGTGATTGATGATATCCAAGTTATGAGCACAGTATATACCTCGTATTCCTCTCCATTCTTCTTTAGAAGTTACTTTTTCAACTTCCTTCATATCTTTGTATAGTTTTCTATCTAAGATTCCATAAACTTTCACACCATGTACTGTTAAGATGGGTTTCATTTTTATATCTCCTCCTTTAAATTATATTTCAATAAAACTCTAATTTCGCTCAGTTTTCCATAACATCAATTAATCCAAGTCCAACCTTTGCCAACAATACGCAAAGTCCAAGTCCAGCTATGATACCTTTACCATCGCCTTCAATTGTAAAAAAGAGTGTTAAAGCTATAGGAGCAATGAAGAATACAATTAACACCGAAGCACTTTTCAGCCACCATATAGTTTCTTTCTTCTTATCCTTTGCTTTAAATATTCTATAGAATGGTAATCCTATCATCATACCTATAAAAATTGGAAGGAATATAATATTTATTAAACTGTTAATCAGATAAGATATCATTGTTACTACTCCTTTTAAAATACATCACTTATATAATCGTATAACTTTTCAGTTATTTTACATTCTACTCCGTCATCCATAAAGATTATTCTATACTCAATATGATCTTTCCAAGGTACAGGCTTTACTGTATACAATTTGTATACTTCTCCACCTTCTAAGCGTTCAATTAACTCATCAGTTGAAATACTTCCTCTCATGCTGAACAATCCCCTTTTTCTGTATAAATCAGTTCTTATACCGAAAATTAGCTTTTCTTTAAGTATATAGCAGCTCTGAAGTCAAATCTTGGGTCTTTAATAATCACAATCTTTATATTGTACGGCTCAAGTAACTGCACTAGTTCACCAAGTTCGAAAATATGGTTAATATGAGAATCACCCCATACTATGTAATCTCCATCATAGACTTCATCATTCAAGCCAAAGTGAAAGTCATGTTCCTCGTCTCTGCTTCTTAATACTCCAATAACTTCATCATCAGCGTGAAACTTTCCTTTTTCAAAATATATGTCCATCATATTTAACCACCTCTTATTTCTGTATAAATTGATTATTTCTTACAGTTTTTCAATTTTTACATCTGTAACACCTTTAATTTGAATATCATAAGCATCTGTAACAGTTCTAATGGCTTCTACGGCAGCTCTACCTTCTAAATTAGCTTCATAATCATCGGAATTCATTCTATCTAATGCAAATTCAAAGTGACTTCTTACGACCTCTTCTGGTTTAGGTTTAATTTTATATCCAATGTACAGTGCTTTAATCAACGTATCTAAATCGATATATCGTAAAGGGCTAACATTTAAATCTTCAAACACAACATTATGTTCATTATCCATAAACTCCTTGATGATCGCTTCGTTGTCCATCTTCCCTTTTAATATTTCAATTGCTTTAGCGTATTTTTCTTCAATTTGAACTGTCATAGTTATTCTCTCCCTTTTCTTTTTAAATTTAGTTTTTTATTACCATTACCTCTATGAACTTATTATACTACATTCAGTCCATAAAGATAACAGTTTTTATAAATTATTTTTAATTTTTTAACTTTAATTTGCTTTTTGTACTATTTCCTTGCTTTCTACGGTATATTTACGCCCTGTTCTAGATACTTTATTCCAACTATGTTTATTCACAAAGTAAGCTAATGATCCAATCATTGCTGTCAATAAGTTAATGAATCTGTAAACAAGTAAATCAAGAATGATTGTTACTGTTAAAGCAAAGAAGTCTTTCTTCCCATATGAATGACCGTAATCAGATGATACCGATAAAGCTGCAATTGCATAGAACAGGTTTGCGAACACTGACGTTACTGTGTAGATTAAAAATATTTTAGCTGTTAAACCTGAGAAGAGTACGATAGTTGCTATAACAAAGAATCCTGTGAGGTATGAAGCTAATACACCTGTTAAGAATGAGTCAAAGATGAAGAAGAATGAAACTTTATTAGTGAACATTGTCTTCATAAATGTCTTGAAGTAGATAATAAAACAATCAATAAAAGCTTTTTGCCATCTAATACGCTGCTTATATAAGTCTCTCCATGATTCAGGAGCTTCTGTATAACAAATTGCCTCTGGAATGAATAGTATCTTTTTGCCTTTGTGTTTCATAGCATACTTTTGCACTTTTAATGTAATGTCAATGTCTTCTCCTATTGTACGTCTATATCCTCCTACTTCCATTAATACTTCTTTTCTAAATACTCCAAATGCTCCTGAAATAATCGACAGTGCGTTTGCTCTAGCTAATGAAGCCTTTAATACGTAAAACCCTTTTAGATATTCTAAAATCTGAAAGCGAACAATTTGTTTACTTTTTCTTAATGCAGGAACTAACTTTCTATTTTCAAACTCTGTGCCTTGGAGAATATGCACATTCCCACCAGCAGATATCACAGATTCATCAGTAAAAGCTTTATTGATAATTGAGAGCGATGATTCATCTAGCACACTATCTGCATCTAACGTTATAATTAATTCATTAGATGAGCAAGCTATACCAGCGTTTAATGCGTCTGCTTTTCCTCCATTAACTTTATCTATAACTTTTACATTAGAGTAAATTGTAGATTGATAGAATCCTTTCACTGGCATGTAAGGTAACTCACTATACGGGACACTATTCTTATCAAGTGGTGAAAGTTTTAATAAGTCTAATAGCATTCTCATAGTCTCGTCACTTGATCCATCATTGATGAAGATTATCTCATGATTTTTATATTTCAGATTTCTCATGCCACTGATACATGTTTGAAGTATACTCTCTTCATTGTAGCAAGGAACTAAGATACTAATACCCTGTTCTTTTGTCTTATTGTCATGCATGTAAAAAGGTTTCTTACTCACTAAAAGCAAAGCATTGATAATGTGGAATAACGGAAAAACTATACACAGTATAAACACTACTATAAAAAATGTATGCATTATATTCATCCCCTCGGTATCTTTTTAAATACTTTTACGTAGTCGATATCAAATGACGTTGGCAGCGTACCATCTGACGGTTTACCAATCCAATTTCCTCCTACGGCTAAGTTAATTATTAGATACATTGATTCATCTGATATACCTCTATTTGCTGTAAACGTTAATTTATTATCAACGTAATATCTAATTTCTCCCTTTTCCCATTCAATAGCATAGTCATGATACTCATCGTTATTACTTAATGAATAAGTAGTATGATCTGTTTTAGTCTTACCATTATCACCTTCAAAGTGATATACAGCATAAATATTGTTCGGTTCTCCACCATTCACTTCGAACATATCAATTTCAGGTAAGCTGCTCTGTTGATCAGAAGGCAACATCCATATCGCAGGAAATAACCCCTTGCCCGTTGGATACTTTGCTCTTATTTCTACTCTCCCATACTTAAAATCAAACTTTCCTAACGTGTCAATCTTTCCCGATGTATAAGAATAATCTTTATAATTCTCTTCTTTTGCAGTTAAGTTTAATGTGCTGTTTGATGTAGAAATATTTTCACTTCTATAATACTGAATCTCACCATTGTAATTTTTTCCATCATTTACAGCATTCCATTTAAACTTATCAAGATTAGGTGTATCAAAGGAATCTTCCCATACTTTATTCCATGTTCCTGTTTCAGTAGTTATCTTCTCTGCCTTGTAAATCGCTGGAGTAGGCTTCTCTTTCTTCTCCTCACTATTTAAACTAACTACTTTATCTTCTTTATTGTTTGGTTTTTCGTCCTCTTTAAGTAGTGGTATCATGACTAATATATAACCTACCACTAAACATATGAGGACGATGTGTAACTTCTTCACACGTTCACTTCCTTAAGTGTTCAATTCTGTTAGATGACTCGTAAGAAATGTTCATTGTCACTAAAAACTTGCTCATACTTTGTCACTTTACTTCCTAATTTACCAAGCATATTCAACTCACTTTCTAATGCCTCTGCCCAAGTATTAAAGCTACAGTCTTCGGTGCTTTCCTTTTTATCAATACCTTCAATGATCCATTCTAAATTTGAAACAATATCTTCTAAATCACTAATTAACTGATAGTTGACTGCTTTTCTTGGATTGTGATTTTTCAATGTGCTTTCCTTTACGATGATTATTCTTAGTTGAGGAAGGAGTTTCTGAGCAATAATTTTAACTTCTACATCATCTAAATTATCAAGAAGATATCTTTTAAGCTCCACCTTATACTTCCATCTAGGCATTTATCTTCACTCCTTGTAAAATTTTAGCATACAGTTGCTACATTATCTACTGTTATTTTTATTATGTATAAGATTATTTTCCTATTTGAATAAATTATATTTTAATACTAGAATAGTTGATATTGCTACTATTGGCAATATAATCCCCAATGTTCTTGCTGAAACTATGATAATATCCATCCATTCTTGACTTGATACCTGACTCATCTTATTCATCCCCTTTTTCGAATTAGACTCTCTCAGCTAACACTTCATCAAACGTTTTCGATGTTGGTTCATATCCTTTTTCTTTTAGGTCTTCTACTATTGCTATCTCTGTGATCCATGCGTCTGCGACTATTGACTTTTCTTTACCGTTTTCATCAATCCATTCTACTAAGTACATTTAACATATCCCCTTTATAAATTATTTATAATTCATTAACTTTAAGTTAATAATCTATACCAACCTATTGCCGATACTGTCATTACAGTCCAAATTGGAATTGATAAAGCTGCTGCCCATATTAACCCTTTTAAAAAATTGCTTTCTCCCATCTTAAATCTCCCCTTAGATTTAGAATAAAATCACAATTTCATACAGTTGTTTTTTTAATTAACATCGGTGTCATAATTCCTAGATCATTTTCATAATAGATAACTTCATATTTAGCTGCTTTCATTGTAGTATCCCCTTTGTTAAATAATTTCTTCAAATACTTTATTTGTTAATATTATATTAACACGGATCAAAATTAATATCAAGTATTTATTTATAATTTTTTAATTTTTATTTAAACTTTTACCTTGCTCAACAAACCCTTATACAATGCACTCTCACTCCAGTCCGTATCGATGTAATATTCTAGAGAAAATATGTAAGTATAAAAAGAGTTTTATGTAAGTAGAAGACTATTTAGTGCAGTACTCAGACGGACGTATATAGAAATACATAATAATTAATAATCATATAAGAATCAATATAATAATCAGTATTTAAAAAACGCTAAACCAAAGATCAGTTTAGCGTTTTTGCTTATCTATATTATACGTATGTATTTAAAAATTTTCTAGTCTTACAAAGTAGTGGTTGTTATATTTAGTGTAAATTAGATTATCCAAATCATCATATTCATATGTACATTCTAATTTATGTTTAACAATTTTAAGCAGCTTATGTTTCACTAATATGTCATTGTATTTCTTAATTGTGTCGGTATCAATCCCTAAATGTTTTGAGATAGTTTCCTGTCCTGCAAAGCAATAATGTTTAGAAGGTTCTTCAGTTCTATTTATGTATGACTCATAATAATAAAGTAATCTAAATCCTGTCCAGCCTATATGCTCAATCTTATTGAATATTGTAGCTGGTAATTGAGTGAATTTCTTTGATTCAATCGGTACAGGATTAAATATTATATCTATGCCTCCTTTAGTTGGGAGTCTTCTAATTTCATTAATTATAAATCCTTGCTTATGTAAACTAGACAGTGACTTCTTAAATGTTCGATTATCACTTATGTATAATTTATGTTTTAGTTTCTGGTGATCTAGAGATTTAAATTCACACTCTCCATATTGTCTAAAGTTGTGGTATTTTAATATCGAGTAAATAGCAAAATCACATGCAGTTAATTTACATTCTACATTCCGTATAATTTCATCAGGAATTTGCACTTTAATCATCTTCTTTTCATTTTGAACGGCTGATTGGGTAGCTACACTTTCTAATTGGTTAACGTTAGACAAAAAATTTCCTCCCTATCGGTTTTGTTTGGTTAACATTTAAATCCTATTTAAGCAGTTCTTTTGCTAGGTTCCATTTATCTATGGCAACCTGAAGATCGTTAATTAAGATGTATTGATAAAAAATTCTATCTGTTATCGGATGTTTTGCTTTGGTCACATAGCGAAAGCCTTTCCTCTTCAAATACAAATTCATATCCTCATCATAACAATAAAAGAACTCAATTTTACTCGGATTCATTTTAAACTCTCCCTTTTATTAATTTATTTACTATATTTATACTCCTTTCATCAACTCAGAGATTTTGAACAGACTTATCCCCTGTAAATATATCTTATCATCTTTTATTTGTATCGTCAACATTTTTTATAATTATTTTATTAATAAATAAAAAGCCACCATAAGGTAGCTTAATCTGCATATTTTATTTTCCCATCTTTTAATTCAGCGTAGTATTTAATCCAGTTAAACTCTTTCCATGCTTTGTGATTGCCATATGATTCCTTAATCGGTCTAGGTTTCTCTCCGTCCACCCAATCATCCTCAATATGATTATGAATAATTGTTCCATCGTCTTTTTTAATTTTCCATACAGTTACATTTTCCATAAATATCTCTCCTTAAAGTAAGTTAACATTTCCTTTGCTATCTGTTTTATATTTAACACCCATACTATCTTCATTATTTATTAAAGCTTCAGCCATTGCGCTTTGCTTTCCGATAAATTTAAGTAATCGATCCTTCTCATCTTCTGCATTCTTAAGCTTATTAGACAATAATTTTGAACGCTTTTCTAAACGTTGGATATCCTCATTAACATTTTTATCTACAGATTGAGTCATTTTTGCAAAATCAAACTTAATCATATTGATATCATCTATGATAATTTCTTGCTGTTCTTTCGTTTCTTCAAGCTTACGCCACACTTTAGCCAAACTACCAACTATAATTTCTTGCTGTTTATTTAATAAAGTTTCAAATTTCTGAATTAACTTATTGTTATTTTCCTCAATCATTTGTTCTATATTGTTCTTACTGTTATTAACAATTGTTTCTTTCTTATTAATCTCCTTCAATTTTAACTTTAAAGGACTCAACTTTGTATTCCCTGTGTGCCATCGGCTATATAATCTTGGATGAGGTATTTCCATTTCTTCAGAAATTTCTTTAAGTGCATATGTTATTTTTACTCCGTTGTCTAACTTGTTTCTTACACTTTCAATAATATTATTATCTAATTCCTCAGTCCAATTAGTATGAGCCTTAATAGCACTCTCTTTCTGTTTTTCTGTTGAAATCTCCTCAATTTGTAACAAATAGTTCTGAACTTCTTTAGCAACAGGTGATCTGTCCAGCATCATCGCCATTCTTAATACGGCTCTTTTAGTATACATAGTCAGACTTGCTCTAGCTGTCAAAAATATATTGTGTTTAGCATATAAATCACTCTTATATTTACCTAATTCGCTACCTCTTAGTATAATAACTCCATCTGCCTCAAATTCTTCTTTACCTTTCTTCATAACACTTCTCAGGGTCATCTGAGTAATCTCAAAATACTCGCACACTTGTTTAGAATCAACATAGTTCCCTATAGGTAAGACAGTTAATTCTTTAACTTTATCTAATACTTCAGTCCTATTGATGAATTTGTCCCTAACTTCCTTGTCACCTTTAATCAATTTCAACGCAACATCAGCCACAACTATACCCCTCTCTTATATCTCGTTCTTTATTGTTTAATTTTCATTATATTCCTATTCAAATATTCTGTCTATATGTATTGGTTAAATTCCCTATTGTTGGATTACTAAACATTATGTATAACTCTAGAGGAATAATCCCCTAGAGTCGTTTGCAGTATTACTTGTCACAGCCAATCCCATCGCCATCACGATCCAAATGTGATGCATATCCTGGTTGACCTTTATAAATCGGTGCTGCACCTGCTTCTCTGGCTTCTGTACAGTTACCGTATGAGACGCTTTGTGATTGTTGCTGTTGTTGAGCCTGTGCCTCTTGTTGCGCTTTCTCTTCAGCCTCTTTCTTAGCCTGTGCTTCTGCTAGAGCCTTTTCCTCAGCGTCTTTCTTTGCTTGTTCTGCTTCAGCTTGTTGTTTTGCTTGTACCGCTTCTTGTTCTTTTTGCTTCTGTTCTGCTAATTTCTTTGCTTCTTCCTGTTTCTTTAATTCTGCTTGTTTCTGTTCTTCAGCTTTCTTTTGATCTTCTTCTTTTTTAGCTGTTTCTTCTGCTTTATCTACACTAGCAGTTCCTTCTTTGACAAACTCATTATACATTTCTTGACGCTTACCTTCGTTGTAGATATATTCGTCAGAGAATTTACTTCTCCATTTTGCAGAATCTTCGCCTAAACTTTCAATTTTGAATCCTAAATATTTATTCAACTCTTCTCGTGTGACATCAGTAGTATAAACTTTACCTTCAAATGGCAATGTTAATGAAACTGACTCTAAGCCTTCAAACTGTTTAAGAAGTCTAGCTGGTTCACCAACCATGATCTTTTGAATAGCTTCTCCAGTTCCAAAATAATTTTTATAACTATCTTCTGTTACTTTGCTGTTAGGATTCTCTTTTTTATAGTCTGCGAATGAATCAGCGTATTTAACAATCGCTTTATTTTCATCTTTTAATTCAGTAGTAGTGATAAATGTACCGCCTGTTAAGCTTCCTGCATACATATTGAATTGTTTCTCATCTACTGTAGGAGTTTCTTTGGCTGTTTTAGCTGTTGTTTCTTTAGGTTTGCTTTCTTTTTGAGGCTTACTTTCTTCTTGCTTAACATCTTCTTTACTGGTAGAATTTTCTGTGGTGTCAGAACATGCAGCCAACATTCCACAAGCGATCATAACAACTAACATCTTTTTCATTTTCATTCTCCTCTTTTTAGTGGCTATTATTACCACTTTATTTAACAACTTGATTATATACCAAAGTTTGTCTTAAGGCAATAACTTTTTATAATTTGTTAGTTTTTATTTCAGGCAAAAGAAAAACACCCTTCGGTCGGCGAACTTTAGGGTGTTTTCTCGAAAAGTCTCCCAAGTTTTTTGACGGACTAAGAGACTCTTCTTAACAAAATGAGAAGGAGTTAACCTTCTGTTTTTATAATTACATATTATCAACTATAGAATGGGCTGTCAAGCATCAAATATCTTTTTGCGTAATTCCTCAAGTGTCACGTATTCACCATTCTCTATTTGTTTTCTACCTCTTTCAATTGCCTTGTGTTCTTCTTCTGTTATCACTTCATCTTCTTCTGGAATTTGATCAAGGAAGCGTTCATACTTATCTTTTTCGTTCAAGCAGATCACCTACTTTACTCTTTTACCTATATTATACACTAACTAATTCGCTATAAAACTGTAGATTTATTGAATTTATGATAGCTTATCTTTTAACTTCTTTTTAAACTCATCACTAAACACATCATTGTCAATTGCAGTAGATAATAATTCAAACATTTCTTCTTCATTTAAATCAAGAGGACGTGTAATGAATCTTTCTCCACCATTTTCAGTTGGCTTATAGTAACAGAATCGAATTTCTTCTTCCTGCTTCTTCTTGACGTAAATACGTTCGATCTTGCTAATATGAGTCCCTTTATCTAATGTACCCTGTTTCATGACTCCGCAATATTCAGTTTCTCTAATAAATTGACCTTTCACACGATCATCCCCTTAATTTGTATTTACAAGGATATTATAACATAAACTGATAATTAAAAACAAATAAATTATAACTCATGTTATTTTATGTGTATTTTATTTTTATTTTGTATGATATTATTTTTAATGACAAAGAAATGAGGTGGCATCATGAATGAAGAAAAGATTGAGTACGACTTAAACAAAATATACGATTACAAAGATTTACCTGATAAGAAGGCTGGTCGCTGCGATAACTGTGATAGTGTAAAGTTCAAAAGCTACGTGGCAAATAGAAAGTTTATACGTACTTGTATGAAATGTGGAATGAAAAAGAGCATCTGAATTAACAGGTGCTCTTAGCTCTATATACTATTCAATTCCATCTCGTTTCTTAGCATCTTCAGGATTCAATATTTCAAAGTCTAAACGTTTCTCTGATCCTAAATCATCCATACTTTCTGTCGCATATGGTGCATCAAATACCAACTTTACGTTTTTAATGTCTTGTGTGTTATCTTTTAGTAAATACCACACTTGACCTTCTTTCTTAACTTTACCTAAAAAGTCTCCGCCTACTTCTCCAGACATGAATGTTTCAGCATCGACTTGTTCACCTGAATCTGTAACTAACACTGATTGATCAGGATAGAATGAAACATCTTGGTCAGAAGTGTTTTCTGCTTTCATTGTGACAACTATTGCTCGTATCTCATCTTGGTCATTAAACATAGACTTCATATCTTCATTCGGTCTAATATCTGCTACTTTCATATTTTCAATGTATAAATTAACTGAGCCAAATTGAACAGGTTTTAAAGGTGCGTCAGAACCGTCAATTCCTACTTCATCGTTGTATCCAAACCCATAGTCTCTTACTACTCCAAAACCGTCTTTATAATACCAACCGTCTTTGCGATCTTTTGCCGATATTCCATCAGCAGTTCCTTCTGCATCTTCGTTGTTTGCAATCTCTTCTTGTTCATCCGTTCCCATATTCTCATCTGTCTTTTTAATCGCTGAGTTACTTTCATTCTCCTGAACATCTTGTTTCGTGTCTTCTTTACTTACTTCGTCTCCTCCACAAGCTGCTAAAGTGAATAAGCTCCCCATTACTAAAGCCATTAATAATTTTTTCATATCTTTCTCTCCCCTCGTTAATTCAAGCGACTATCTTAATGATAAAATTAAATCCAATATTTGTATACAGTTTTATTAAATTTATCTAGGTTCTTTATTTAATGTAATTGGAATATCTTTTAGTTTAGATTCTAAAGTTGATATACGATGTTCTGTTGTTATCGAATCTTCTTTTATTAAGACTGTTTCATTATATAAGTCAAGGTACATTAGTATAGAGAATAATAAAGCGAATGAGAGTAAATACTTTACATACTTCATATTATCCCTCCTATACGTTAAGATATTGGAGTCTTATCAATTTTCAGTTTAAGCATCTGAATCTTATAATACGCCTCATCGATGGCTCCTTCCTGAATTGTGATTCTCTGTAATAAATATAGATTAAAAACAATCATCATAATGAGTATTATTGATATCACTATGCTAAAAAGTTTAATCTAACTCACCTCCTTTGATTATATGTATTATTTATTAATTATATGACTTTTAGTGATCTCCAATCTTCATTGGTTTTCCGCAGCACTCTTGTGTTTTCTTGGGATTTACTTTAGATAACACAAAACCACAGCACTCGCATTCTTGAATCTTACCAAAAGTTCTGATCAGGTCTTTTATCACAGACTCTCTTAAAAACTTATCTGTCGCCTCCCTACTTAACTTAGGTGGTTTTCTTTGTAAGAAACTCATAAACTCCATCCTCCTTTAAATCTGTAAAATCAGCTTTTTATTAAAACTTCCCCTAAAAATTCGTATAAGGCTTTCATGTGATCCATATTCATTAAGTTTCGATTTTGACTAACAAAATACCATCTTTCACTATGATGGAGAATTGAAATGCACATTATTAACTTTCCTTTAGGGTCATCACTATAATCCCACAACCAATAGTCAGCACCTGTTACACCTTCTCCAGCTAACACAAACTTCATGTAACCACTCCTTTTAATAAAATAAGGTTTTTATTCCAATTATTTAATTAATTTCCTTTTATATATCCATCTAAAAGACTGACATCTGTTTCATTCATTTTAAATAGCTCAAGTGTATTTTCACAGTCTTTATAAGAACTAATTAATAACTTAGGATAAATTTCTCCTAATTCAATTAGGTCTGCCATTTCCGTTGTAGACTTATGTACCCCTCTACCAATATGAAAACAACTTGGTGCTGGTGAAGTATATCTTACTTTTTCTCCTTTACTCGCATACTCAGTGTCCTTAAGAGTAATGAATTCAACAGACTTTAAATAACTGTCTCCTTCTACTCTGTCAATTTCTTTCCACATTTTAGACCAAATCTTCTGTCTTAATCCTACCCTAACTGCGTTATCCCAAGCATTTCTACAAGCATCTTCACCATATGTGTTTATTAATCGCTCACTTTTGAAATATTCCATAGTCACTTCTCCTCCTCAATAAACTTCTGCTTTCAATTTTGCAACTTCCATTTCTAAGTTAAATACTGTACTTCCTAATTCTAGCACTACAGCCCTATTCATAGCGTTGTTTTCTAACTCCATTATTTCAACAAATGTTTGAAAATGATTAATTTTACGCTCATGTTCCTCGATTAGCTTCTTATTTAGTTCATTTAACTGACCTTTTGTCATTGCCATTTTTAATTCCTCCAGTTATTTTATATTTTAATAAAATCAAGTTTTTATCTTAATCCCAATACAGCTTTAATTTCTCTCTGTTTCTGTTGTTTACCTTTTCTATAGCCTTCATCACGTTCTTTTGCAATCTTATGCCCAACATTAATAAGAAAGTCAACCATGCCGAAATTATCAATAACTAATTGATATAAATACTCACACAATTCTTTCGTCTCCTCCTTAGAAAGAAGAGATTCAATAGTTTCAACAGCTTTTTCATCTGTAATGTTGTATCCTTGACCAAATCGACTTTTAAATCTATAAAGCTTACTACCCTTACTCCATCCACATGATTTTATTTGCAACTCTTCAAACTTTGTACTATAGTAACTACCGCTTGTTTCAGTTTCATGACCGATCCACTTTTTGTTCATTTTAATTTCCTCCTCCAATTAATTATTTTCATGATATTGATCTATTAACTTCTTTACTTCTGGAAACAACTCACAATATTCTCTTACAGTTAATGTTCCTCTTAATTGACTTTCGTTGACTTCTTTGATAGTAAATTCTATATATTCTACACCACTGACATTTTCCATTTCTTCACGATGTTCTTTTTCAAAGTCATTAGCTTCTTTTTCACTTTTGAAAACATCATGATAATTTGTACGCCAATCATCTCCATGATGTGTGTAATAAGCAATATAGTATTTCATTTTAACTCCTCCTTATTTAATCTACTTTTTTAAATACGGATATTTTCATTAATTTTGGATGTTAATTCTTCGAGAGTGTATTCAGGCTTTTTTGATTGAAGTTGGCTGAGAAGATTTCTAGCAATGTCGGCTAATATATCCATTCTACCATCATACATACATTCATTAATCATTTCTCGAACTTCTTCAAATTCATCCTTTTCTTTCACTGTCATCCCTGCCTTCTCAATATCTTTGATTAGCTGTTCTTTAGTTACATTTTTATAGTAGTTATCCATAATCTCAGCTCTATTTTTCATCTACTCTCCTCCTTATTTATTAATTGACTTTAATGTTTATGTATAGTTTATGATCTCCATTCAACCAATTATGAATCTTCTCTAAGTTTTCTTCTGAAAATATTTCATTTTCTTTATTGTACCATTCTTCAAACCTAAAATTATACTTCTTCACATTGCAAGTTTTGCAGGCTGGAACACAATTACTTAAATCATTTTCTCCATCATGATGAACATGCTCCTTATGAAAGTCTCCATTTATAATTTTCTTGTTTAATTGAACCCAGTGTTCCTCAATTGGTAAACTACAATAAGCACATCTATAATTAAAATAGTTTTTACAATCTTCCCATTCTTCCTCAGTTGTCTCATGATGCCTATGCTGCTCTGCATATTTTTTCATTTTGTCAGGATTATTTTTTATCCACTCTTGATGCAGTCCTTCCTTTCGTCTTCTCTCACTATTTTCTCTCATTTTAATTTTGGCATCAGGTTTCTTATTCCAATTTCTATTATATTGTCTTTTTATTTCAGGATGCTCTTGGTACCACTTTTTAGCTGCTTTTTTATTACACTCTTTGCATTCAGGATGATAATAAATCCAATTTCCTCTCTTTTTACTTTGTTTCTTTTGTTGATAAAAATCTTCTAATGGCTTAATTTCATTACATCGTGAACATTCTTTCAAGTATTAACATCCTCCTTTGTTATTTCCGTGTATTCAGGATTCTATAGAGATTTATTGATTATCACTAATTTTATCTAATAGCAAATGAAAGATACTCAATTCCTCTTTAGACAATATCCCACTTTCATTAAGTGTCTTCCAGTTAACACTAACCAATTCTCCATTAATATTCTTAAAGATAGGCTCTTTTAGATTATTCATTAATATCTCCCCTTTTGTAGTTTACATACTTATATTCATTTAAATCATTTTCAATCATATATTCAAAGATTCCTGCCATATTGTACATAACGTTTCCTGTTAGATATTCAGATTCTCCATCAACTCCTAACTCCCCATCCTTACGTTGTGTGAAAGGTACATTATATACTATCAGTTTTCCATTATACACTGTTTTAAGGACAGTCGGCTGTCTTTCGTTTAATCTTTGTCTCATTCTTTTTATTACTCCGTATTCTCTATTTCCACTCATTTTCGCACCTCCTAAGAATTCCATTATATCAACGTTTCTAATCCTCTGCATTTCAATAAAATGACGACTTTATACAAAGCCTAGACCCAAATCTAGGCTCATATTCAATCACTGAAATTTCTCTTTGTTGTTCAACATCTCTGCTTTAATATCTTGATAGTCTTTTCCAAGAAGAATCAAAACTGAAATTGTTTTCTCTGCTTTTACAACTTTACGTAAATCTTCTGTGGTCAAATAATCACGTAACAAATCATTTTTCTCAAGTTCATATAATTCTTTCATTTGCTTTGCACTCATATCAAAAATAGTTTTGTAAACTAAATTTGTAAATGTGGAATACTCAAAACCCTTTTTGAGAAGTCCTTGGTAAAAGTCCTTAATTGCATCTGTCAACTGTCGTCGTTCACGCTTAGAAATTTCACGCTCAACAGCCCATAGTTTTTGTTCCTTATCTGAAACTTCCTCTACATTTAATAAGTAACTACGTACTGACTTTGCAACTTCTGAATCCGCCAATAACATTCCTAGTCGTAGTAGTCCTCTGCGGTTTAAAAGTTGCAGTGAAGGAGCTGTTTTGATGTCTGGTGCATTCTGCACTAGAGCTTTAAACTCCTTGAGTGCCTTGCCTTTCAACATTCTGATTTCTTCATAGTCATTAAATTCATCACGATGACGCTTAACCATTGACCGAACAGTTTCAAGTGGAACTTCATAATAGTTGGCAGCCATTTGAATTGTTACGTCCATTGTGTTAGACATCTCTGGAATTGCTTTAATCTTTGTTAAGACATCCTCACGAAAAACATGTTGATCACGCATTGTCTTACTTTCAATTAAAACCATTTCGTTAGAATCATTTACTTCTGCTTCTATTTGATCCTGTTTCTTATTTTTCTCATCTTGATCTTGTTTCTTCATTTCATCCTCTCCCTCAACTTTAATTTATTTATTTTATTAACACAATTTCTGTGTATAATACATGTTGTATACAGACTTTAAAATTCTCTTACATTTGATAACTTATAACTCCCATTGGTCACTAAGTCTTCCCAAACATCTTCCCATTTCTCGTCTTGATCAGAAAGAATATACGTTTCAATTCTACATGAATCTGCTATTCTTACAAATACATACACCTTCATGATAGCTCTCCCTTTAATTATTTAATTTATTTTTATACTCATTAAACAATGACTCACAATTAATATCTACAGCTAATCTCATGATGTCTAAATAGTCTTCTTTACTTAACTTTATTTCTCTAGGTGATAAATCTCTAATATGTACATCTTGAACAGAATTATATTTCATTTCAGGATAAATCGTAGTTGGATCAACATAATTAATTGTGTCAAAATGTACTGTAGCAGTTTCATTTTTCATGAGGACAATTTTACCTTCCAACTCAGACTTGCCTTTTACATTAACATAAGTAACACGTTCTCCAACTTTCATTTTTCGTTCCTCCTTAAATTATCCAGCTCGACTTTAGCACTCTGTTACCCCACATCAAAAATGATAATCTTAAAATGATTTTTACTTTTTATAATTTTTTATTTAAGTTTCAAAAAAGTCCAGCTCTATTTGTACCTTCTGTTACCCCGTGCAGAAATTCGTAAATGTGTTTTGATTTCCAGTCTAAAACTTTTTTCATTTAATTTTAAAATTCTTTGGTTCGCTATACCCTCGCTGTTACCTCGGACGAAAAATAGCAAATGTGTTTTAATTTTCTAAAAAATTTTCCCCCCAAAAAAATAATTTTCAAAAAAGTCTCGGTCTATCATACCCGTTCTGTTACCCCACACAGAAAATGAGAAACCTGTTTTGATTTCTAGTTATCTATTATCCGAAAAACAATTTTAAAATTTATCATCTTTTATAACTCTCATTGTTTATATATCATATTCTTTACAGCTCATACTAGTTACAAAAAGAACTCGTAAATTAAGCTGCTCCATTTCCTTTATATGAAGCGTTCATACTCTCCTTAATGGTTTAGTATTCAAAAGTATAAACGCTTCTATTTGATAGGTTTAAGAGGTTAATTTCAACAACTCATCAGTATTTACAAGATAGTATGCTTTATTTTGCATTACTTTACTATACGACTGTTCACCTTCAAATTGATCAATAATTTCTTTTTCTTCTGCTGACATATTTTTATAACTAGTTTTTCCGTATGATGGAGGCAACCAATTTTTCTTCTGCGATCCGAATAAATTAAACTTATGTAATAGCTCCATGTCTTTGAATTCAATATGACAAGTACCTTTTTTATAAAATGTTACATAGAAGTATTTTAATTCTATTTTCTTAGTTTCTTGATAATGCTCTGCCATTTTTAACTCATCTGTCAAATTAATGTCTTCAGTTAATCCACTATCTAAATAATTGAAAACTTTCTCAATATCCTTTAATTTATCTAATACTTTCCAGCTTGTCGGCTCATATTTTCCCCAAAACTCATTGTATCCATTCAAAGGAATGATAACTTTTTTATTAATTTTATATGATTTATTCGTCTTCCATCCGTTAAAAAGATGTACATTCTTTGAAGACTCATCATAATAGTGTTTGTGGCTGAACTCCTCAAATAAATTTAAAATTGTATCTTCTACGCCTTGAACCATTTCTTTACTGATTTCAATTCTTAGAGTGTAGATATTATACAAAGAGAAATCAAAGTCTTTTAACTCGTTTACATGTTCCATGTATTTCTGCTTTAAATTGCTTGTAAATAGTCCCATAAATTGCTCATTGCTAAATAATGCAGACCAATATTTTGAGCGTATTTGCTTAATATAAGCATTTTCAAGGCTGCTTCCCTCTTGATCTTCATACTCTAGAGATAATTTTAATACAGGGCTGCTGTTATCTTCGAAACCTCTTAACATTAGCGGTTTAAGGCTATTGTATTCATTTATCAATTTTAATCCTGCTTTAACTTCATGGTTGTATTGTTCAACAATTCCTTTTATGAAATCTGAATCAATCAGACTAGTACTTTCAAAATTAGAGCTTTCTTTATGCATTTCATCTTTCTTTAACTCATCTAAAATTACACTACTATATGAAGTTTTAGGAATGTCAATATACACTAATGCAGTTGACACATCTGTTTTTCTTTGTGCATTGGAAAAAGCATTGTCAATAAATTCTACTTCAGCATTATAATTTTCTAATTGTCTTACTAACTCTTTTCGTGTATTTGTATATGGATTTTTCAAAGTTTCGCTATTGATCAGCGCAACTATTTTACCTCCATTACTTTGCATCTTAATAGCTTTTAATAAATGTTTGTCGCCTTCTGAAAAGGGAAAATTAGCAATTATAGCATCATACTTTTTGAAAGTTTCGTAAGATAAAAAGTTATCATGTACAACTCTATAGTTTTTACCTTTTAATATATGAGAAAGATTTTCATCTAATTCAATAGTATCAATATCATGTTTATTAGTTCTGTGATAATTTTTAGTTAAATCAAATTTCTTCATAATTCCTTCAACTAAATCTCCAGCCCCTGCGCTCGGCTCTAAAACTGATTGTATTTTTCTAAAATCTACTTTACTTAACATTTTATGAATTAACGTAGAAGGTGTAGGATAGAAATCAGGATTATTATTGAACATGTGTGAAACCTCCTTGAGTGTTCAGGTTTTTTATTAAGCAGAAACCTGTTAAAACTGCTATTGTATTAAAGTTGTGGCTTATAAGTATTAATTACAGGCTTAATTCCTTGCTGTTCGAAGTAGCTCATAATCTCGTCATACTGTTTATTATCACAAGAACCATATTTACTTCTAGTTACTCTCATTCCGTTACTTTCTTCAACATGATTCAATACCGTGTCTGGTAGGCTATGCGATCCTTTATATACTAATAATGTAGAATAGAAGTATTTATAGTGTAGTTTTCGTTTTTTCTCTGGTGTAAAGGTTAACTTAACAGCGTTGTCATATTGTGCATATTTTGCAGGTACAGCTTCATCAAATGTTACTCTGCTAGTTACAATTGAACCCCAATCAGAAATATAGAATAATGTGACTTTTTCACCTTGCTGGATATCAGCATTTTTAAATTGTTCTTGTATTCCGTCAACTTCTGTTAATACTTTATACATGCAAACTTTTAAATCTTCTATCTCAATTTGTTGGATGATTCCTTTTGTTAACTTAATTTCATAATTAATTAATTTTTCTTTAAATGTTTCTCTATACTCTTTCCAGTTTTCATCTTTCCAAGTGTCAAAAATATTTAGTTCACTTATTACATCAGTTGAAATGTCTTCTAATACATCAGCTTGATGTTTTAATTCTGCAACCTCTTCATCACTCAATAATTGCTCATATTCGAATGTTTTTTCGATTGTTACATTATCCGTCAAGCCAACATAACGAGCGTATGAATACCCTTGAGCATCTACAATAAATTGTAATTCGTTATTAAAGTAAATCGCTACTCCTTTACGATTCCATTTTACAGTGCTTTTTTCTAGATCATCCATATTATAATAATCTGTCATAGAATTAAGTCTGTTATCATCTGTGTAGCTTCCGCCTGTTTCAGTTAAAAAGTCAAAGTCATTTAATAACATGTTAGAAAAGCTTTCCAATGATTCAAGATTGCTAAAGTGTACCTCTTTAGTTATTTTTACATTATCAAGTGAGTATCTACCCTTTTCAACTTCTTCAAAGTATTGCTCAATTGTATTATTTTTATTTAAGTCTGCGAATTCTGAGCCGATTGCAAAATATTGTTCGTTTTCGTCTAGGGATTTAACTTCAATACTGTTATAGATATTTTCAATAACTTTGTTTTCTTCTTCCTGTTGCTTTTTGAATTCAGCAGCTTCTAATTCTCTTTGTTTTTCCCACTCTTTAATTTCTTGCTGTCTTTTCTCATAATCAGCATTTTCTTTTTCTTCTAATTTAGAATCGAATGAAATCACATCTTTTTTAATTTCTTCAGTTACTTCTGTTTGTGAGTATTCCCAAGAAATTTCAACTCTTCCGTAAAAATTATAGCTACCAGCGTAATCAGTGTAAGGGTCTGCTGGATCATAGCAATGTCTATAAGCGTTTAAAAGAGTATTGCAATATTCTTTGATAGCGTTTAAATAAACTGAACCTTTTTCGTATGGACTAGATTTAATGTCACAGCTAATTTTTCCATAATACGGAACAGTCACAGAAAATTTACACTGTGGAAATCTTTTTCTAATATGAGCACGAATTTCTTTAGCAACTTCTTTACAGCCTTGATCTTTTGTATCTTGATTAATTTCTAACTCTTCCCATTGTACAGCGTTCCAAAGGTTAAAAGATTCTTTCTTTTTAGGTTGTGCTTTTTTAGTATGTAACTTAATTTCTTTAGGTGTCGTTTCTGTTTTAACTTCTTCAGTATTACCTGTTAAGCTGTTAGCAACTTGAAGAGCTTTTTCAGATTGTTTAGTGTACCAGCATTTTTTAAACCCTGACCAACGAAATTTATTAGCTTTCAATGTTTGTAAAACTTCTTGCTGAGGTTTAGATTCAAAGTATAATTCAATTCCGTTCAATTCTTCGTTTAATTTTAATACTGCTGTCATTTAAACCGACTCCCTTTTAATTAATTTTATTTAATTAAGTTTTTCTTAATTTGTTAACTTTATTATAGCATCTACTTTTTACTATTGCAACTATTTTATTAATTTATTTACTTTAATATTTAATAAAAAGTACATTTTATATAAACTCTGAGAGCCGTTAAGCTCTCATGATCTACTTGAAAGGATATAATGAAGAATGTTGTTGCTTTTCACAAGTGATAAAAGATCGCTATTGATTTCAATTTCATTTCTATCTATGTATCTATATAATTCGTTTACAACGTCTTTTTGTTCTGGAGTTGTTAGATCATACCAGCTTTCATCATACCCGTAAATTTCTTGAGTTAAACGATCTGATAAGATTGTCGCATTTTCTACATTTGTTAAACCTACAGTTAATTGAATAGTCATGGTTATAATCCCCTTTTATATTAATTTATTTTGTTTAACTTCTTAATTATCATTATAAAGGAAAAATTATCATTAATCAATAATTATTTTTATAATTGGTTAATTTTATTTAATGTATTTATACATTTATATATTCTTCCTTTCATAATAATCATTATGAACATCAAAAGGAGCTGATTAGATGTATAAAGAAGTAGAGGAGATCGAACGAAAACAAGCAATAGAAAGAAGAAAATTAAATTTGTTTGCGTGTGAGCAGTTTTTAAAAGCATTCTTTGAAATATATACACCAGATCATATTAAAGAATGCAAAATCAATGATGCCTTAGAAAATAAAACAACTACTTTTGCTATTCAATATGAATTTGACAGTAAAAGTATTAAAGATCATGAAGGCTTTACGATTGAGAAAATAGATGATAAGTATGTAATTAAATGCAGCTATCAGTTAAGAGGTATTATTGAAGGTTACACGATAAAGAAAACTAAGCTGTATAGAAAAATAAAAAAGAATTTTAACAAACGTGAATTTAAGTTTATTTTTAATGAAACTGATAACCCGTGGCATGAATTTAATAGAAGCGGAAAATATAAAGGAACGATTGAAATAGTCTTTTATGAAAAGTACGAAGAGGATATACCTAAATGGATTCAGCGGTTTTTTTAATCATTTGAGAGGTTAACTATGTTAGCCTCTTTTAGTGTGCTTAGAAGGCAAAATAAAAAAGCTGATCTAATGACCAGCTATGTACAATATCTGTATAAAGTTTACTTTTTATTGAAAGTTGTTATGTATTTTTCGAATTGGATAATTAAGTAAGAGCATCTACTTCAGCTTCTGCATCCTCTTCAGATAATCCGATTACCATTTTAACTGGATAACAACAAGATAATAAAACAGCTTTATTGTAACCTAATTCTTTAACCCAAGTTTGAAACATTTCATCTTTAGTTGATCCAATATTATTTTTCATTATAAATTCCTCCAATTTTTAATTAATTTATTTTATTAATCTTATTAAAAATTACCCTCTTTCACTTGCGTTAAAATCTCATTCAATACTGTTAATGATCCGTCTAAAAAATTCTTTTGGTCTACGTGCTCAATATCAAACTTCTCAATATCTGAAATCCGATCTTCTAACCATTTTTTAAACTTTTCGACATCCATTTTCTCACCTCCCTTCATTAATTCACTGTACATTGAAAAACCAATATTGACTGGTCTTATTCAACCTCTCCATCGTAACCCTCTAAATTTCTACTACCGCAACAAGGACAGAAGTTAGTTTCTCCACTTGATGTATAAGCTTTTATAACCTCTTCGCATTCTTCACATTGCAACACTGAGTCATTAGTTAATTCTACCATATTAAACACTCCTTTTAATTGATTATACAATGAGATAAAATTTTAAGAAACTTTCATTCTATTGAACGTTATTTTATAAGTACTTTTCTAAATTAATATTATCTTTATTCTCTTCAATGATCCTTTTACAAAGCTTTTTCCAAGCTTCTCCCCATTCCCTAGCCTCTTCTATTGCTTTTCTAAATGCTTCTAGCTCATCTTCAAAATCACTTATCTCATATTGTATATCATGTAAAGTATTACAAGCTTCCGTAAATCCTTCCTGTAAACTTTCTAATTCATTTTCATTATAATCAAAAGCTATAAATTTTGATGATTTTTCAATACTGCGAGATTTTTTAACTAATTTATCTATTCGAGAACATTGGTGCTCAGATGGTTCAGGTATTAAGAATAATTCTTCTGTTGTTTTAACTTCTAAATCTTTCTTTAATTGATCCAATGTAGTAAGGAAACTTTTGTTTTTAATTGATTCTATTTAGACACATCTCCTTTTAATTAATTTGTGTATTTTCTTCTTAATTTCATTATATGCCATAAGGAATAAAAATAAATCTATATTATTAATTAATTCACTTTAATCGTTCGACAATATTCGTGTAAAACTCTTCTTTTAAACAGAAATATTAATTTGTTATCATAAAGTACAACGGTAAAACTAGTGAAAAGACTCCCATAGAAATAAAGGCACTTGTAACCATTATCAGTCCTATTTCATTACTCTTTTTAAATAACAAGTAAGCTAATATGATTCCCACAAATGGAGAAGCTGCAATGATAACTATGTAGGATAAAAATTGCCATTCACTCATTTTTGAATCACTTCCTTTTAATTTTCTTTGATATATTTAAGAGCCTTTTGACAAAATGCAATCATTTCATTATCTTTGTTCATAGCTGCAAAAGTTTGAATACCTACTAATCTTGCTTCTAAATCAAGATCAAGAAAGCTATTTAAAAATTCAGATGGAATAACTTGTGAAGCTAATTCATTTACTTTAGTTGCGATTTCATTTGTCATATTGATTTCGATTTTCATTTTAATTTCCCCTTTTGATTAATTTATTTTTAATATAAAATCATTATTTCATTGAAAGATTAGATACTAACCTCAATGTCTCGAAAACTTACAGTGAACTTTCTTTTACCAATTTTAACTATTCCATTGTCGTAAAAATGATTGATACTTTCAAGCGTCCCAATTTCACCAGCTTTTTTCAAGCGTTTACCAGTAAATCCATAAACATCATTTACTAATTTAACTGTTTTGCCAACAATTCCATATGTTTGGTGTTTTTTAAGGTCTGAAAGTAAAGCTGTTTCTTCTACTTGCTCTACTTGTTCAGATTGAGTTGCTTCAATACCTTTCAACATTTTTAATTCTTCTAAACGGTTGTTAATACGGCTTTGAACGAATGACTTATCATCTTCAGTTTGAGCAACTTCTAAGCGACCTTTTAAAATTTCAATTTCCTTTTCAACTAATCCAATGTAGAAAGTAACCTCAGTATTTTTAGCCATTTTAACATATCCCCTTTAGAAAATTTATTTTGTTTTACTTCTTAATATTATTATATGCTATCCTCAACCTAATTACAACTATTATTTATAATTATTTTGTTTTTATTTTTAACTCATTTCACAACAGCATAACCAACAAGTGCAAAGAAAATCAATATACAAAGCAAGCTTAACTCATACATGTTATTCACTCCTTATTCATAAAAATCCTTGCTCACATAGCTTCCATCTTCACTCATAATACCGTCATTAACTTCAAATAGATTTCCATTATCATCATATATAACTGTTGCGCTGTCACCTTCCTCGAATTCAATACCATTGTAAACCTCATCAGATGTAAATGTAACACCGTTTGAGGCTAAATATTCACCAGTATCAATACTTTCAATAGTAACCTCTTTAACATTATAAGAAGTGTCTTTATTGCCTGTCACCGCTTCATAATTCTTATTAACTTCTTTCTTTAATTCTTCTGTACGTTTTTCTAATTCGTCAAAAGCTTTATCATTTTGTATCTCTTCTTCTGTTTGTTCCTCTTCTTCATCTGCTTGATATTCATTGACTGAGAAAACTAATTCTACACTTATAATACTGTCCATTTCATTGTTTTCAAAGTTAACTAAAACTGTATCACCTGTATTTAATTCCACATTATCTTTCACAAGCGATTGAGTGAAATAAATTTGTCCTTGTTCCATTGAAGTAGCGTATATTTCGTTGTTTTGTACGGAATCAATGGTGTATGTATATGAATAGCTTTCCTCTTCTGTAGCAGCATTTTGATCACTTTCAGACTCATTAGAAACGTCATTCGCTGAAATTTGTTCAGGTTCCTTTTCTTCTACTTTGCTTTCTTCTTTTTCTTGCTTCTCCACATGTTCTTTAGCCTTCTTACTTTCCTCAGCCATTGCAACATGAGTTGCTTTAGCTGGCTTAGTTGCTAAAGATTCGATGATTGATATTACAGAATTTACTGCACTGATTGAGAACACAATAACAATAATAGCAAGGATACTTGATACAGAATACTTAATTACTTTATTATGTTTGTGCTTATCAGAACGATTTTTAACAGGCATGTTAGCAGCTCCCTTTAAATACTTTATTTGTTAATTTCATTATAAAGGAAAAGAAACCAAAACACAAGATAAATATTTATAATTTGTTAATTTTTATTTATGTTTAGACAAATAAAAAAGACCAGTCAAAGGACTGATCATAATACTGTTAGTTAGACTTATTAATAATGTCTTGAATGATTTTTACATTATCTCTATTCTTTAAATACATTTCTTTAACTGTATCACTTAATTTTCTATACTTAACAATATTAATAATTTCTTTATCATACTCAACAGTAACTAGATCACCTTTAGAAACGTTTGCTTTAACTTTAAACTTAATCACTTCAGCTTTAACATTTGATACTAATTGAGCTGTTGCGATGTAATTACTATCTACACTTTTCACAACATACACATTATTTTCTTCTGCTTGACTAGTTGACACATTGAAAGTAAAAGCCATTGCAATAAGAGTTAAAACCGCTAATAATTTTTTCATTTTAATTTATCCCCTTTTTAATTAGAATTATTCATGATACTTTTAATAATTGGCTTATAACCGTCTACATTTAACAATTGTTTTCTTACTTTGCTACTTGCTTTATGGTGCTTAATGATATTGCCTGACTTATGATTATAATCTACAATTATAAAATCACCTCTCTTATAGCTATCCTTTATTTTAAAAGTTGCGGTTCCTGTCTCTACGTCTGAAACTAATTTACCTGTTGCCCATCCATTGCTATCTATATTTTGAATTAAATAATTATCTCTTGCTGTTGCCTTTTCTGCTGCTTGAGTAGGTAAATTACTATATGTAAGTGTGATTAATGCTAAGAATAAGATGATTAATAATTTTTTCATTTTGTTGTCTCCTTCATATTCTCAATACGATTAAGTAAATAAGTATCATGTTTCATTTCATCTATTTGACTTTGCATATAATCATTAGCCTTCTTATCTTCTATAGCTTGCTTAATTGGAATGTAAAGGCATAAAGTAAGACCAGCAATACAAACAGCTACCCATGTAAGCATAAACCTTTTAGAAAGCTTAATCATTTGACATCTCCTTTTAACTTTTATTTTACTCAGCTTCTACAATTTCAAAATGCTTGTGTAGGTTTTTAATTTGAATTGTGTATCTTCTATCTTTAGTCCAATAAGAAACTTCTGTTTTAGCAGGAATTTCACTTTCATTGTTGAAAGCTACGAGAAATCTTTTAATTGTCCACTCACCCTTTTTATGTTTGAAGCGGTATTTACTTTCCATTTGATCATAAATCTTTTCTAAATCAGCATGAGTGTTCAATCCTTTTAAATTCATCGTAATTCCTCCTATTTTTAAGAATACAATTCAATTATACAACACTTGGGAAATCTGTAAATTGGATATTTTAACGAGTTGTTACTTAATTAGTTCAACAAACTTTTGACCGCTTAACATTGTTCTTATTTGATATTTAACTTTATTATCTTTCAATACTTTAAGCGTGTTCTCTTCATCTTTAGTGCCTGAATACTTAAACATTTCACTTGTCATTAACAGGAACATGTTAGCAATTTCTAAGCTATCCTTAGTGAAATTTTCAATTGCAATTTGTTTTAGTTTTTCTCTCATTTTATTTCTCCCCTTTATTTTTATTCAAATAACTTTTAAAACATCGCTAACCATTTCTTTAGCCTTTTCAATTATTGAAAATGGAGCTTTAATATCATTGTCATTTTCTAAATCATCTTCAATTAGATATCTACCCTCATCCGTGATTCTATCCCAAACAAATGCATCAATTTCACCCGTAACAGCATCTTGAGCAACTTCTATAGTCCAGCTTCCATTTTTATAATTCAGCATGATTATATCTCCTTTATCGTTAATTTATTTACTTTAAAATAACTGTTTTATATCGATATCAATATGTTAAACCTGCTGTCATAACTGAAAATTTTTCATCTTCCATAGATTGAATGATATCATCAATTACATGATTTTGATTAAGCATTCCAAATTCGTAACGGAATTTTTTAGCCTTAAAACCTTTCAAAGCTACAGATACATAATCCTCATCCATTTCACCACGTTTGATAACCCATTTAAAATGACCTTCCATTAATGTTACCTTTTGATTCGGATAAAGGTCTAATAAAGTATTCTTTAATTGGATTTTCATGGTTATGATCCCCTTTTGCCTCTTTAGGCTTAAATTTTGTTTTCCTTTAACTTATCTTTATTATAATATATTCTATTCACTATTTCAAGTATTTATTATTAATTTGTTGACTTTTATTTTATTTTTTATGAAACGGCTTGAATTAACAAACCGCTTCACCGTATGCCTTTTTCATTACTTCATTTTCTAAACCTGATTCATGAATGTTATCAAGGATTTCACATTCCCACTCCTGCAAGCCGTTTATATGATCTTTTACAGCTCTGCTAGTGTCATTAGATTGGTGAGCTGCTTCTAATGAATTACGGCAATCTAGAAGCTCCTGAGCTAGTTCGTTAATTAATTTTTCATTATTATTTTTCATTGTATGTAATCCCCTTTCGTGTCTGTAACACGTTTTATTTGATACTTTGATTATACTAAATTATATGATGGATGTAAAGAATATATTCTTAATTTGTTCATTTTATTTTCGTGAGGGTAAATGCAAAAGAGAACCGTTACAAGTAACAGTCCTCTCATGAATAAAGATAAAGCTATATTTTGCGTACATCTTATTATAGAATGTGAATGATTATTGTGCAAGGTTATTTAATCCGTCTTTCATAATTGAGCGTTCTTTTCAATTATGATAAGGCGACTACTGAGCAGTTCCATCGCGAAGTTGTATCTCTCTTGAGCATAAGAAAGATAAATTGTAATGCACATAAAACTGTTAATAATGCACATAAATTGCACACGAATTAAAATAGATTTATGTGCAGCTTAAAGCCTGTTATATCAACGTTTATAGAAGATTGCACATAAAACACATAAATGATTTAACTTGAGAATGTATTTTTAAATTTTTTCTTCACCGAGTCAAAAGTTTTATGTGTTTCGTGTGCAAAGTGTCAAGAACCCTTTTATATCAACGTTTATCATGCACATAAATTGAAAATGTTTTATGTGCAATTCGTGTGATTAATGTGTAGTTTTATGTGCAACCTTTTTGAACTCTAATACATTTGTTGCTGTTTCTTGTGATTGTCTAATACCTATCCAACTTTCTGCATCACCTCTTTTAATTCTTTTACGTTGAAAATTAAACTTACTTTCAATTGCTTTGTTAAAATGTTTCTTGCCTAAATAGTTATGTATTTTGTTTTCAATGCAATAATTCTTATATGTATTATACAATTCGGAAACGTAAATATCTCCTTCACTATCTAACTCACAAGTATCATAGATAAATGATTGAATATCATCAGAATCATTCTTATATTCCTGTAGCATCCTATCTATTGTAGATGATTGTGTAAAGTCTCCATTCTTAATTAATCGCTGTAAACCTTGTAATGCTAAGTTTAACAATGCTGATAATGATTCATCTGTTGTTAATTTATTAATTAAATTTCTGTCTGCCTTATCTCCTTCAAACTTATTAGGAAAAGGAATGATAGTCCATCTTCTAAAGTATCCATCTGTAGTATCTCGTGATCTAGGAATTACATTAGATGAGAAAATAAGTTTCGCAAATGGATTATAATCAAATGAATCAATTCCTTTAAACTGTGCAGATAATACATCACCTGTTACAATACGTTTAAATGTTTCGGTTTCCTTTAATCCTTCATAAGATAAATCAGCACACACATTAATTGATTTCCTGTAAAGTTGAGCAGATTTAAATCTGTCTGTTTCTAATTCTTGTAATGTAACTGCTGAAGTATTCTTCATTCCTATTAAGTGCTTAATCAATTCAATTAACACAGACTTTCCGTTTGCTCCTGATCCTGTGAACATAAAAGCTTTCTCATACTTAGTTGATGGAATTAAACAATATCCAATCATCTCGAATATAATCGGAACACAATCATTAGGAACAATTGATTTAATAAAGTCTATTATAATTTGTTCATTAGCATCTTTATTATATGTAATTGGAAATTGAATTGTAGATATTCTTTCTTTGTTATGTGTATGTAGTTCTCCTGTTTCAATATGTATTAATCCGTTCTTTACATTTATGTATCCATCATATTTATTAAACTCATGCATACTATCTTCTGTTAATAAGCAGCTATTGATTATGTAGTCTAATGTTTTCATTCTGCTTGTTTTAGAATATCTTTCAGCTAATATCTGCGTGATAATACTATTGATAAATGTTTCTGCATCTGAATGATAATAACCGTTATTGTAATACCAAGCAGTAGAACCATCTCCAAAGATATTATATTCTTCTATAAGAGTGTTACCAAGTTTAATATAATCAAGCTTAAGGTTTCCTCCTTCCTCTTTCCAAAAGTTATCTAAAGATAAGTGTGATGGTAATTCCTTTTTAATACGTTTACTCATTATGCATTGTCCTCCTAATATTTATAATTGCCTAAATAACTGATTCATAATTAAATAACTAATATTACTTACTATTTAGATTCTTATTCTTGTAGTATTCATCAATAACATTCTTTACTTCTTCATTACGTGGATATAGCCAGAACCTTCTTCCATAGTTTGATATTGCTGTACAAATGAATCGAATGTCCTTATTACCTAATTGAATATGTAATTCTACATCGTAGCAAAAGAATAACATGTCTCTTGTTACATTCATTGAGTATTCACCTCTTAATTGATTATGATATTGGATATGTAGTTAAGTACTGCTAATGTTATTATAGTCTTATGTTATTCACTTCCTTTCTATTGTAATTGCTTGAGTATGTAATAGTGTAGCCTGTTATTAAGTACATCAAAGAAGCATAGTCTCTTGGCTACCTTCTTATAATACCATGAATACAATCATGTGTCTATAACTATTTATAATTGTTTAATTTTATTGTATGTCAATATGTTATGATTAGTATTCTTATTATGAATAGATGTAATGTGAATGATATGAGTAGATCAATAGATAGTACGTGTCATGTGTCGTATGCTTAGATGATCTGTTGTATCAGATGATTAGTAATAGATGAATAGTGTTAAGCTTATTAGTGTTAAGACAATGAGTAGTATGTCTAGTGTCCTTGCCTTGTGCTATGCTGCATGTAGTCTATGCCTGTGGTGTATGGTCATGTGCTTATAGTGTTAGGCATTAAGGATAAGGATGATACATATGAGCCATGATGATGTAAGTGTATTGATGATGTGATTAGTATTGTTATATGTGATGAGACAATGAGAAGGATAATGAATAGGTGTGATGTGCATAGGTGATATGAATATTATTTTTATTTTAAATTTGAAGGGAAAAATTGAGCAGAAAATTGGGTAAAAAATCGGTGAAAAATTGAGATAAAAAATGAGTGAGAAAATGATAATAGGATTTTGGTGATGTGAGTGAGAATATGTTATATAGATGAGAGTGTAAATTTACCCTATATAATAGAGAGAATAAATGTGAGGGAAATTGAGTGGATATAATATGATAAGGATTAGTTATGATTATGTGCGAGTGTGATAAGTATATATTATTATAGATGAGTGTGAGAATAGATGAGATGATACAATTATAAATATTGTGGATATGTGAGTAACATTGTGGATAAGATTTGGTTATATATGATGATAAGGAAAGGTTATAGTTATAAGGTGAATAGTGTGAGATGATGATAGAGTGATAAGAATTGGTTATAGAGTACATCGCTTCAAATTTACTTGTTACCCTCGATGACTGCCTATGAATGTAAAACATGCGTCAAAATTTTGTTTTCAATTTAAATTTTTAAAAATTCGTTTTCTGAAAATGAAAAGTGTGAATTCTCATATTAGATCATTAGCTGCTATCCCCGTATATAGGTATGGAATGGAACATAAAAGTATGGAATCCCTATTCCATTTGGTTTGTGAGGCTTTTTTAGGGTAAGTGGGGGCTAGGAAAACATCGTGAGAGGGCTTATTTATGGAAGAATTTGCCACAGCACATAGGAACACGCAATAGGGTTAAAAATCTATCGATGACAGAAATTTACATCGAAAATAACCAAAATGTTATCGAAAAGTTATCGTTCAGCCCCTATAAATACTGACTTTCTTAATCTGAATTTTATCCTATTCTCACTAAAAACACCTCTCAGCCCTTGCTACTACTGGCTTAAACGATAAAACAGCACAAAAAGGACAGTTAAATACTCCATAAACGCCTTTATTACAACGTTTTAAGAATACCAACCATCCTTTTTACGATAACAATTTTTTATCATACCGATATCATTAATTTTAACTGCATTTAACTTACGAATACCTATATAATGGGCTTTACTATCGCTAAACGATGACAATTCATAAAAAAAGATCATAAGCAAGTCGCTTACAATCCTAAAAAAATAAGCAAAATAAAAAGTAAGCACATAATTGTACTTACTCTCATTTGAAATCAGCTATATTTAATTTACCATTTTCTATTCTATATGTTTTCATCTCCACATATTTCAATGACTCTAATGCTAACTTTATTTTATCTCTATAAGCTGGAGTAATAGTTATCATTCTTGGATCACCTAGTATTTGAGTTGGATAATAAGCGCTTTGGAATATTAAATCCTTACAGTCATCTACAACCTTAACTTCAATAATACATAAACGTCCTGTTTTATCTCTGGCTAATATATCTATTATACCGTCTTTCACTTCTAACTGATTAGCAACATAAGTCATTCCTTCCTCAACTAAATGGATTTCCTTAATAATCATCTCCTCTAAATGCTTTTCATTTAACTTATTCTGCATCTCAATAATTTTCTCTGACCTGCTTTGTGTAAGAATAGCGTTAGTTGGAATTAAAGGTATTAGTTCTTCACTTGAATTATCACGTTTGATCTTCTCTATATCGACAATTTTTAATTCTTTTAATTTATTTGCATATTTAGTAATTAAGTTTTTGTTTACCCCAATTTTCTTGCTCATGGTTCTGTGACTTAAATACGTTTTATTTGATATCTCTTGTTTCTTAGATACAAAATCAATGTAACTATACATCCTTACTCCTTTAGGATCAGTTAGAGATAAAACCTCTTGAAACTTCAATATGTCAATTTCATAATCTGAATTCTCCAATTCTAAAGAAAATGCATCTGTAATTTTAATATGTAACATTCCATTCCTAGAAAGTGTATCTGGTGATTTTTCAATTATGCCGTTATCTTTCAAGTTATCTAAGTTATTCTTTAATGTAGAATTCGTTTTAATCCTGCACATTGACTTCAGTTTCTGGTGATCAATTGTAAAGTCATTTTCACCTCCTAACTCCTCTCTAATCTGAAGAAAAGCCACTGTCAGTAAGAAACCTTCATTCGTCAATGAATACTCTTCTGTAGAAATAATACTTGAATTGATTTTTAAATTCATAAACATACCTCCATTTATTAATTATTATACTTTAAATAAAAACTTGTTTTAACTCCTTTCTTTGTGATAAACTAATAATATCATAGTGACGTCACTTTTGTAAACAAAAAATTTCAATTTATTAGGAGGAGTAACATGACTATTAGTAAAAACAATACTCGTACACCGTTAACAATTGACAAAGAATTTAAGAAAAAACTAGAAGAAATAGCATTAGAAGAAAATAGGAGTCTAAACAATTTGGTTGTAACAATTTTACAGGATTACGTTAAAAACAGAGAAAGCTAATCTTCCTAAATAGGGAGATTTTTTTGTGTCAAAATATAGCCAAAAACCTCTAAGTTCTGAATATGCAGTTTACAAGATATTTCATGCAGTATTGGAGTTCTAAAAATGCAGTATTGGAGTTCTATGTATGCTGTAAAAGTAGAACCGTATATAATAATCTTAAAGATATAATATATAAGATACATTAATATACAGTATTTAAAAAACCGCCAAACCAAAAATCGGCTTGACGTTTTTATATCCATTCATCTCTAATTCTATAATGGTTATTATACTTATCATAAAGTAATTCATCTTCTTCATCATATTCATTATCGTGTTTTAATTTATGTTTCTCTATCTTAATCATCTTATTCTTTTTAAGTAGGCTATTCGCATCGCTAATTGTTTCTCTTCCCATCTTCAAACGTTTAGTCAGAGTCTCATATCCAACAAAACAATAACTTCTATCATTCTTCTTATCTTTTAAATTAATATGACTCTTATAATAAAACATCAATCTAAATGAGTGTTCGTTTATTTCTTCTGCCTTATCAAATATATTTGCATTAAGCTGTGTAAATTGCTTACTCTCTTTTATCTTATCTGCGTTAATTATAATCTGTAATGGACTCCTTTTAGGGAATCTGTTTATCTTATTCCTAATCAATCCTAAGTTATGTAAATTACCTAATCTTTTCTTTAGTGTTCTGGTATCAGAAATGCAAAGTGAATACATTAACCTCCTATGGTCAATCTCTAACTCCTCTTTTTGATAATTCCTAAAGTATAAGAAGCATAACCTTGCATATAACTGGAACTCTTGATTACTTATGTAGATATTTTCATTCCTCACTATGTCTGTTGGTACTCGAACATAAACTTTCTTGCCCATCTCATCATCCCTTCTTACCTCAAATTTGTAATAAATAGATTAGAAACTAAATAACTTCCCTTACTAATAGTATAAAACCATTCAGATGTTTATTCAATAATTATTTATAATTTATTTACTATTAAAATAAGCCACTTTATTTAAAAAGTGACTCATCAACCATCTTTCCATTTAGCTATTTCCTCTTCAGATGCTGTAATCTCCCTTCCTTTGGCTCCTTTTGTTAAAAATCCTTCGGCTTCTAGCTCATTTAATAACTCTGTGACATTCTTATCTCTCGTTTTCATCTCTTTAGCTAGTTCCTTTACTTTCGTAGTGTCCAATGAAACAATCAGACGCTTCAATTTATCAATTTCTGACTCCTCTTCAACTAAAATCGGATAGTTTAGCTTAGGAAATGTCTTGTAATGCTCTCTTAAACGGTTAAATACGGCTTCTTCGTCCTCATCTACCTCTAAAGCAATGGTAGGAGATTGAAAACGAATGAATTCTTTCGTCTGTCCATCATATCTAATAACCCCATCACCCTTACCAATAAGCCTATAGGGTATATTTTTACCGAATACAGTTCCATAATCAGTGCTACTTTGTAAACTGAAAGAAATTCTTGAGGGAATATTAGCTTTTATCAGTCCAGTAATAACATCTACTGATGGTCTTTGAGTAGCAATGACTAAATGAATGCCACAACCTCTCGCCTTCTGACCTAAACGCTGAATATGTTCGTCAACATTAGGGAATTGAACCATTAAATCAGCCATTTCATCAATCACAAGGACAATATAAGGCATTTTATTAGCGGATTTAGCATTATAACTACTAATATTTCTACATCCAGCATCGGAAAACACATCATATCTCTTATCCATTTCAATTGTTAGTGAGTAAAGGAGTCTGTCTGCCTCTTTCATGTCTGTAATTATCTCTTGTACGTGCGGAATTCCTTTGAACATATTCAGTTCAACCTTTTTAGGGTCAACAAGATACAGTAAAAGCTCATTAGGATCATTGAAAAGTATTAAAGTTATTAACAATGCTGTAAGGAAAACAGATTTGCCCGATCCAGTCTGACCAGTAACCATAAGGTGGGGGGATGTTGTTAAACATTTCATAATAAGTTCGTTATTCATATCAATACCTGCTACAAATGGCAACTTATTTTCTTTCGCAAACTCTAAAAACTCTTCATTTTCAAGTAAACTTCGTAAATAAATCACATCACGCTTCTCACAAGGTATGGAGAATGAAACTGTATCTGGTTCTTCTCCCTGCTCAATAGATAAACCATCAACTCCTAACGCAGCTTGAATATTTTTGTAGCTATTTTCTATTTGAGTATATTTAACTCCTTTCGGAATAGGTAGAAGGATTCTTTGTACAGTTGCTCCACGTTCTTCTTTCTTAACGCTTACCTTTTGATCCTTAATTATACTAACCTTCTTCAACGCACCAATGATTTCTTTACCGTATTGATGTTCAATCTCGTGTTTCGTAGTGTTTCCTTTGAATAATAAGCCAAGTGGAGCTGTGTAGTTTAGATTTTCGGTTAATTTAGGTGGAGTATAGTTGATGATTTCTTTGACTTCTTCTTTTCTCTCCTGTAAGCCAGTAATTTGATTAAAGATACAAAGTAATTCTTGTTGGGAGAGTAATTGGTCTTGACTTGCAGGTGATAGTTTTCTTTCTAATAAATTATTAACAAAATTCACCTTAGAATTGACCTCAATCATTTCGAAGTGATTGAAGTAAGTTGCTTCGTTTAAAATTTCTTTTAATTCGTTAATTACATTCTTATCTTCTCTGCCTGAATAATTGAGCAACATTACTCTAAACTCAAATCTGAATCCCTGATCTAATATCTTATCTTCAACTTCGGCTATATGGTCACGTCTCTTTCTGCTTCCGTCAATCTTAGTTAATACGTTTAATGTTTTATTTTGTACCTTGCGGATAAGTCTGCTATCAGAAGGATAATCATTGCCATCTAAATAAGAATCATATTGACTGATTGCTGTATCTCTCCATTCATCTAAACGCTTAGTAAATAGTAATTGAGTAAATATGTGAGTATCTTTTGTGGCTATTAAGTTAATATCTTCTATAAGGCTTAAAGCTTCCTTTGTGTAAAGTGGTAGAAAAGAAGGCATAGCTAGGGGGATACTATAACATGTAATATTCTGTTTATCCTCCTTATCCCAAAACCATTGTTTAGCAGATTCTCTACCTAGATGGATACGTTCAAGGGAGGGGGTTATCACAAATCTCTGTTGTTCATTGGCTGTAGATAGTTGTTCTATTCCATAGATACCTTCTCCAAGATAAGGAGATGAAAAGATTTCTGTAAGATTAAATTTATCGACTTCTTGAATAATGCTCATATTGTTTTCAATTGGTGTTCGGTTGATTTTATTTTTAATCACGTTTAGAAGCAATTTTACGCAACTCCTTTGTAGTAAAAATTGAATTAGCAACCAATACCGTTAAATTACAAACCACAACAATTAGATTTAATACTAACACTGTATCAATACCTGCCATCTCAATCACTCCTATTTCTTATTTTTCAAATCTCCAACAAAGCGTCTACCATGTTTCTGTCTTAATTCTGCAAGCGTTTCTTTATCAACTTCTTGCTTACTTCTGAATTTGTTCACTTGATCAATTGCCATTTTAGCTACAGGAAACTTTGCCATTAAAAAACTGTTTCCGACGGTTTTAAGCATTGTATTAATCCCTACGCCACTTTCCAACTTAGAGGAGAAAAGTTTTGGAGGATGTTTTAAACGATATAAGCCACCAATGATAATTAAGAATTTAGCTAGGAATGCAGTTGGCATTGTGACTAGGGAATACATCGGAGTGCCAAACATAATCATTCCAATGATGAAAAGGAATATAGCGTAGTAAAGATGAACGAAAGATAAATCTTTAACATTTGAGAACCAAGTGTCAAAATGATGTCTATGGTCTTTGAACACCCATGCAGTGAGCGCCACGGGACATAAGCAACCCAAACAGATAATATCAAACCACCTACGTCCATTTTGCATTAACACACCGAACATCATAACTAGTAGCACAATGTCAAATCCTAAAAGGGCTATAGTATTTAATCCATCCCACATGATTAGCGGATTCTCTTTAATGTTGGTCATTTGTTTATGACTTAAGTTTATGAATATAGAAGATATATAGTTGAGGAATTGGAACGTCTTTTTGAATAACCAAGGGGCTGCTCCTGCTAATACTGTAGCAACTGGCACTCTCATTCCTATTTCTTTAAGACCTGTTGAATCTTTCTTGCACATCCTTTTAATACCTTCGAAGATTGTTAGGATCACAACTAAACCTGCTGATATTGTCATGAATATGCCTGTCGTATCTGTGAAGTAGTCGTTGTTGAAAAGCATTAGTGGAGTGTAAAGAATAACGCTAGAAATTGTTTTGTAAATCCAAGCTAGAAATTCAATTGAGGCATTAGGTAAAGTACTTGGTGCATTCTTGATTGTGTCACCACCTGAGATTAAGAAGTTCGCTACTTGCTCAAGCTTAGAGAATAAAGATTTGAAATCACCAAACCTTCCACCTCTCTCCTCTATCGCCTTACCTGAGAAGTATCCTTTTGTAACATCTCCATCATCAGTAAAGCTTGCTGCATCAGCCATATTAGCGAATAAGAAAGTACTTGTAACTGCTGCAAATGGTATTATCACCTTTTTTGCGTCTAGAAGGGCATGAAGAACCATTCTGCATTTTTGAATAATTTTACCGCAGTGTAAAGCAAAAGACTTATTAGTGGAACTGCTATCAGACACTGGACGTAACCCTTGATGATGTCGGTAGTCCACGCTGTAGCCTCTTTTTGTTTCCGTAACATTCTGTATGCCCCTGCTGCCATCATAAGTAACATTGCTAGTGCTGAGGATACTACGATTGAACATATTACTACAAACTTCATTAGTGCCAGGAATTCTTTCATTATGCTTGGATCGAGAGTTGTTGTGGTTGCTGCTAATGTGGGGTTTGCAATTGTGAGAGTTATCATTCCAGCCATGTAGGTTGCTTTGAGGATTTTGATTGCGATTTTTCTGTTCTTTTTGTTTACGGCTTTCACCTCCTTTTGGATGTCTTGGATAAAAGTTTCAGCAAGCTTCGTTTCTTTTACTTCGTTAATTTGGTAGCTTTTGTTTACATTGTGATAATTAACGGATGGATTTTGATTTTTCGTGGAGAGATTTAATTTCATCGTGAGCAACCTCCTCTTTTTTAGCATTAGGTTTCTTTTTGTATGTGTTAAACCATTCCATTACAGTTGATGAAGTTAACCCTGCTCCTAACAAAGCAGCTATTTTTAACGCAGCCAATATTTCTAATCCCATTGATGTCATCTCCTTATGATGAGTTACTTTTGTTATATGTGTAGCCTGAATTGTCTTATGCCATATTTTATGTTTTTTAACAACTTTGGCTACACAATTTTGAAATTTATTTTTCTCTATATAGTACTGAAAACATATCGTGCTTCTGCAATGCCACACAAATCCTTACAAAGTAATCCAAAGAAGGTTGCGATTTATTATTAAGCACCCTGCTTAGATTCTTAGCTGGAATACCTGTCAATGCTTCCAAGTCTTTAGGCTTTAATCCTTCTTCATCCATAATCTGCTTGAATTTATTCTTCAGTTGATACGGTGATCCTAAATCATTTGTATTTTTAACTTGATTAAAATTGTAGACCTTCTTTAAATAATCATATATAGCAGCCTTCACAATATCTTCTTCACTGATTACTTCGTCAACGCCTCTTAGCTTACGTTGTAACGTCTCATACTGAGCAACCTCACTCAATTGCCTAACACTATCTTCCTTTAGATTAATTTCGATTTTCATGAATAACACAGCTACCTTTCGTTGATAATAAAGTTAATTAATTAAACAGGAGTTGTCGTAATGTTTAAAGATGCTCTAGATGAATTCTTAGATGAAACTATAGATGGTGGACGTAAATTATAAATAGGAGTGATCAGGATGATTAGACAACTATTTAATGCAATGTGTGAATTTGAGGAAAACTTACCTAGATATAACAAGCCCCATTGGGAAACGGCTTTAGAATATGCAAGCAATGATGTCATAAAGAAAACTGGCATGAACAAAAAGGAGTTGAAAGCTTTGTTGAATTACCTGTACGAAAGACGCATAATCAATTAACTGAATTGTGTTAAATAGTTCTCCTACTTGCTCAAAAATGCTTGAAGAATCGGGTAAAATATCTATTTTATCGTGAACTTCAGGCATTTTTTCAGTTACATGCTGAACATAATTTGGATTGTTCATATTTTGAATATCTTGAATGTATTGGGAAGGGTCTTGGAATTGACCATTCTCTTTTAAGCCTAGATGTAAATGCGCTCCGTTTCCACCTGAGCTACTATATACATGCCCACTGTGTCCACTGTATCCAATTAAATCTCCTTTGTGAATGATATCTCCAGTATGAACAGTTGTATCTGATAAATGACCGTAAATCAATTGGTCGTCTCCTCCATTGAATTTTATCTTCACAGTCAAACCACAGTTAGTACCCCCATAGTCAATCACTTCTGCAACTCCGCTTTCCACAGCTTTCAATTCTTCTCCATCTTTCATTGCAAAGTCAATTCCCGAATGACCCTTAATTCTAAAACCTTCTTGTTGACCAAACATTGATGTGATTTTGTAAGCCAATTTTGACACTTCTTTTCGTTTAAATTTTTGATTGAAAATCGCTTTAACCTTTTCGATTTTTCTGCTCCAAATTTCCGTGGAGTTTTACTTTGAATTTTAAACTCTAAATTTTACTCATGTGTAAGAGGAAGTTTTTTAGAGAAAATAAAATCTATAGCTTTGTCGCCACGTTTTCAACATCTCCCATTTTACGTCTCCATCGTGTCCATATGGTCGCCTATGCAGGGCGACAACGTTAGGCGACAATTATGGCGATGATTGGCGACAATCGGGCGATTGTTTTTATGGTTAAATTTAGTATATTAAAATATGAGATTATCGTTTGCGATACATATTCAGGATATCTTGGGTAGACATTTTCTCCTTCTTCTGTACAGGTTTATTAGAGGGTAGAGATAAGCTGCTAAATTTGGATTTAAATGCTGTATTTGTACGAGGTAAATTCTCAAGTTCTTTTTGTCTCTTTTCTAATATGGCGTCTATCTCAGACAATCTAGTTTGGCACATTGAAAGTCCTGTTAATACAACCATTAGGAAGTTTGATTGTTCGTTATTATAGATTCCTTCAAACACGTCTATCGGTCTATTTGCAAAATCATCAAAGATGGAATTATCTATATTGTCAATGACATCCTCATCTTCTGTGTCGATAATGATTGCTGCTTTACCTATGGAGTCGTATTCGATTGGAGCAAACATAGATTCATTTAGTACTGCCCTAAGAAGTTTCTTCATATTATTAGGATTCAGGCTTAACTTCTCCTTTTCAAGCCAATAAGCAACATCTATGACCTCAGCAATTGAGCAGTATCCTTCTTGTTTAAATAAGTTGATAAAGTCTTTCTTGTCAAAGCTGCCTGATTTAGACGATTCATTTGTGTAGCTGTACAGTGCATAAAAGTGATCAGCAATCGATTGATTTGTTAAGTTGTAAATTTTGGTTTTTCCTATCGATAAGCAGTTTGACTTTGCTTTTTGATTGTCTACAGGTGCAATGCATATTCCTTCAATATTTGATAATTCTTCAAACACCTGTTGGTTATTTATTAATGCAGTAGTGCTCTCTTCATTATGAGGAATAATTGGTATTGCGACCACAGCTTTTTCAGGGTACATATTCGATAGGATACTAATAACTAATGTACTAAGACCACTGCCACTTCCACCTCCTGTAGAAAAACAAACTATAATGACTTCTGCCCTTTCACAGTGTTTATGAAGAAATGATGTTAAAACATCCGTATGTTCTGATATCAATTCGATTGCAGATTGCCTATCGTGCCCTAACCCATCACTACCCAATAGTTTTTGCTTGTCATGTACATATGTTAAACTACCTAAATCTTGAGAAGAATAATTTATTGCTACACCTAAAAAACCTCTTTTCGAAAACTCGTCTGCTACATTTGAGCCTCCGCCACCCAAGCCAACTACTACAACGTCTGTGATCGTCATAATTTCATTCCTCCGTTTGTTTTGATGTGTAACGCTGCTTTTCCGAATTCAGTTAAAAATATAGAGTATTTGTTTGAATTGTGTATTGACTGAATTAAATTAGCTAATTTGAGTCTATTCAAAACTTGATTGAGACTCGACTTAGACATTCCAATCTGTTCTCGAATAACCGATGTTTTAATAGCATAGATTGAATCTATGGCATTGTTTTTATGAAGAAAAGCCATTATACCAATATCTTCTACGTCTAAGTTACTGACTACAATTTCAAAATAATCTTCGTTTGTGTTCAATCTAACTCACTCCCTCTCGCTCATGATTAAGTCTCACTCATTCCCGATTCCTCTTGACCAATCGAGGTTATACTTAATCATACGCACTAGTAGTTTGTCTTGATACACGTTAAATAAATTATTTTAAAAATAAAAAACCACCTTTAATTAAAAGTGGTTTTCCAATTTAACAATTCATTTGGGGAACATTCTAGTTTGCTACATATCTTCTCCATAATTTCAAATTTAATTGATTCTGTTTTCCCATCAGCCAATTTACATAGGTTTGGATATGTAACTCCCACTTCTTTAGCCAGCCAATATCTAGTTTTATCTTTTTTAGCCAATAGTTCATCAATTTTGATTTGCATAATACCATCTCCTTTATTAAATCTTACTACAAATATATATCTTTTGCAATATATACTGTTGACAATGTACACCGTATGTTATAAGATTGTCTTGTAGTAAATAAATTATAAAAGAAAGGGTGTTCTCTACAATGTTAATAAGTGAAAAAGTTACAATAAGATGGCACAATACCACCAAGAAATATTTTGAATCAAAAGGTTACATATTCACAAATCTCAGAGATGAATTTGAAGTCAAGGTTGAAGATTTAACTCATGGTAGCTTCGTACTTGTTGAGTATCAGTGTGACTACTGTAAAGGAAAAAATCAAACAGATCAAAAAAGCAAGATGAAAAAATACAGTGATTTAATCAAAATGAGAAAAACTGGATTAGATTGTTGTGGTCATATAGAGTGCAAAGCAAAGAAAATAAGTCAGGCTAAACTATCCAAACCCGTTCAAAAAGGTAAATCATTAGGAGAGAGATTTCCAGATTTAATCAATCAGTGGTCTGTTAAAAATAATAAATCTCCATTTGATTTCTATTCTGGAAGTCAACAAAAAGTATGGTGGACTTGTGAAAAAGGACACGAATATGACATGTCTGTAACTAATAGAACATCTGGTCTTAAATGTCCTTATTGTTCAAGTAGAAGATTTTCGATTGAAAAGTCACTGGGGTTTAACAATGATAAACTGGCATCCGAATGGCACCCAACTAAAAATGAAGGATTGTCACCATATGATATTATGGCTAAAACAAACAAGAAATATTGGTGGCTGGCTGATTGTGGACATGAATGGGAAAGTAGTCCTAACAATAGAATGAAAGGAAACGGCTGTCCGCATTGTAAAAACAAAAACTCATTAGAGAGCAGCTTGCTATGTGTTGGCTATCCTGACATAGCGCAAGAATGGAATTACAAAAAGAATGAACATATACAGCTTGGAGAAGTAAGTGGTTACACAACTCAAAAAGTATGGTGGATATGTAAGGAAGGTCATGAGTGGGAAGCTAAGGTGCGCTCTAGAACAAATAAACGTACGGAGTGTCCTAAATGTGCTAGATTAAAAGCAGCTCAAAAAAACACTAAAACAACAGATCAATTTAAATCTCAGGTATCTACTTTGGTGGGCGGTGAATATGTTGTATTGAGTGAATATGAAAGCTCTAAAGTGAAAATTAGAATGAAACATATTTCATGTGATAAAGAATACCAAGTAACACCTGATAAATTCCTATCTGGAAGTAGATGCCCACTATGTGCCAGTAATAAAAGAGGTAGGCACTTCTCCAAAACTCATGATCAATACGAAAAAGAAGTTTTTAAATTAACATTAGGAGAATATACGATTTTAGAAACCTACATGGGAAACAAAGTTAAAATAACAATGAAGCACATTGGATGTGGTAACGAATGGAAAGTATCCCCAGATTCCTTTTTACGAGGAAGTAGATGCCCTAAATGTTCGGCTAAATTATCAGGAGAAAAGAGAGCAAAAACACACGATGAATTTATTAATGAAGTCTATAAAATGGTTGGTGATCAATATATCGTACTCAGTAAGTATAAAAATAGTGGTTCAAAAGTAAAAATAAGACATGCTGAATGTACCTATGAATACGAAGTTCGTCCTTATACATTCATCAGGGGAGCTAGATGTCCTATGTGTTATGGCAACGTAAAGAAAACTACTGAGCAATTTAAATCTGAAGTATTTGATTTAGTTGAAGATGAATATCAAGTGTTGGGTGATTATATTAATTCCGATACTAAAATAAAGATGATTCATAATATATGTGGGAATGAATACTATGTAAAACCCGAGAAATTTGTTAATGTTGGTAGAAGATGTCCAGAGTGCTATGGGACAAAGAAGAAAACAACCGAACAGTTTAAAACTGAGATGTTCAATTTAGTTAAAGGTGAATATTCAGTATTGGAGGAATATAATGGGGCAGACTCAAAAATCAAAATACGTCATAATAAATGTTTGCATGAATATGGAGTCACTCCACATAAATTCCTAATTGGAAGAAGATGTCCGATGTGCTCCGATAGGAATAATTCACAAGGAACAAGAGCTGTAAAAAAGTATCTAGAGGATAGACAAATTAATTGTTCCATTGAAGAAACGTTTCCTGAATGTAAAAATAAAAGAGCTCTCCCTTTTGATTTTTATATAGGTAGCTACAATCTGCTGATAGAATATGATGGAGAACAACATTTTTATGCAACAGACCTATATGGGGGGGAAAGAAAAACTAAAACGCACTCAACATAATGATCGAATTAAAAATAAATTCTGCATAGATAATGAAATACCATTAATGAGGATTCCTTATTGGGAACGTGAAAATATTAAAGATATATTGGACGGTATGCTCCCATATTTCGGCATCACAGATGGTACACACAATGAAAAATATATTAATGCTTTTTTAGCAAGTCATCCCAATTGGAACTATGAGGATTATATTCAAATAAAGAATCGTTTGGGGAGATAATAGAACCGTCCTCCCCTATTTTTCTTTTTTAAAGTAAAATTAAAGTAAAAAAATTATAAAAAACTGTAGACAAAAGTATAGATTCGTTATATTATAGTTACAGGGAGTAGGAAAACAATCCCAAAAGCAAATACATAACAAAATAATTATAAAGGAAGTGGATAAATGAGTGGATTTTCATTAGAAGAACAAGAAACGATACTAAGATTTGATCCGAAGGAAAAGGTGTGGACGGTTTATTCGGCTTTACCAAGGCATATGAGCAAACTGAATAATGTAGGCGATATGGAACCTGCACACAAAGATGGTGACCGTATCATTGCAGTCAAAGGATTTTTAGATGAGAAACAAGTTTCCTTTAGAAAGCTAAGAGAAGAAATGACAGAAGAACAAAAACAGGCAGCAGCAGAAAGAATGCGTAAAGCACGAGAAAGTAAATAATACATATTCGGTAGAAAAGTAATTACATATTTAGATATTTAAGTAGTTTGAATGTAAATACATATGAAGAAGATGTTAAATAGAGAAAGGTAATAAATAAACTATAAATTTAAGCTTAGAATTGATGTTGTAAGCAATACATAGAAGAGAATTAAAAAACAAACAAATTATAAAAAGGATAAGGTGAAGAGATGTTAAAAGAAGAAAAGTTAAATGAGGAAAGCTTGTCGTTAAACAAAGATAGTGTAACCAAAGGATCGAAATTCAGTTATCGAGATATTAAAGAGTTTTTACTTAGCAAGATGGAGAGCCATACAATTACTGATAAGGAATATGGATACTGGTTAGATATCGAGAAGTATGGAAATAAAGGTGCAATGGCAAAGAACAGAAAGTTATATGTAAGCGAAATTCGTGAAGAAATGCTTGAATACTACAATAACGGATATTAGTACATAGTATAATACAGTGAGAGGCGGTGAGGAAATTAATGAGTGCTCCTATTGCTTATGAAAAAACTTTAGAATACCATGCAATTACAACCAACAAGCAATACCTTTTGGAAGAATACAGTGAGAAGAATGAGCAATCTCCTAATCAAATTTTGTACTCAAGTACATTTAATGTTTGGTGGAAATGTCCAACATGTGAAAGTGACTATGACATGAACAGTCGCTTTAGAATTAAACTTAATTGTAACTGTCCTTACTGTTCTGGAAGAAGAGTCAATCATACTAATTCCCTTTTAAGCGTCTATCCTGAACTATGCGAGGAATGGGATTATGATAAAAATTCAATAAACCCTAAAGAAATTACGTCTAGAAATCATTCAAAGGTATGGTGGAAATGTAAAGATAAACATGAGTGGGAAGCAAAAGTGTCAAACAGGGTTTCTCTTAAGCAGAAATGCCCATTCTGTTCAGGCAGAAAAGCAACTAAGGATGATAATTTATTGATTGCTCATCCTGATATATGTGAGCAATGGGACTATATTAAAAATAAATCGACACCCGATAAACACAAAAGAACAAGCAGGAAAAAAGTGTGGTGGAAATGCTTAGAAGGTCATGAACAAGAGAAAGAAATTTTAAATAAAGTAAGAAGTCCTCTATGCTCCGTTTGCAATAGTTTAGAATTTAAAAGACCTGATTTAATGAATGAGTGGGACTATGAAAATAATACAGAAATTCCAAGTGGCATCTCATTTAGTTCTGGAAAGAAAGTTCATTGGGTTTGTTCGAAAAATTTTAGCCATAAGTGGTTAGCTTCCCCTCACAAACGTAATGTTGGAAGGGGTTGTCCTTATTGTAATGAATCGAAGGGAGAAAAAGAGATTAGGAACTGGTTAGATGTTAACAACGTAGACTATACCGCCCAAAAAGAATACGCAGGTTTAGTTGGGGTTAAGGGATACCCTCTCTCTTATGATTTCTATATCCCTCGTTTAAATTTACTAATTGAGTATCAAGGTGAATTTCATGATGGTTCGACTTCAGACTATACTAAGTTAAATTTAGAGACTCAAAAAGAACATGACAAGCGCAAAAGAAATTATGCAAAAATTAACGATTTACTACTATTAGAGATTTGGTATTGGGAATTTGACAAGATTGAAGAGATACTTACTGAAATTATAAATTAAGGAGGAATTTATTATTGAAAAACAAGCAATTTTACACTTATAAATTCAAGTCTTCTAGACTTAAAGAGTTTGACTACAACATTGATCTTGAATTTGATGATGCAGCAGAATTCGGAGAAGTAATTGCCCTCTTCGATAATCAAATGTTACGCTCTATTCGCAAAATCCAAGGAACAGAGGTTGATGATGAGTATTTAAGCGAGTTGAATAAACGCAAGAATTACTTAAAGAAGCAAGAACATAGTATTGACAATGCAATTGAGATAAAAAGCATTCAAGATGAAATTAACAGAATGTTATTTATTCCTGAATATATAACGATTGTCATGGACTCGAATTCACATTATGATCGTCTTTATAAAAAGAAGTTAGTCCTAAATGGCAAGGAATTCGTTAGATTCTCCTCGTCTGCTGGTCAGGCAAGGGTTTCTACTGTATGCTTCGTAGAAGAATCTGTGGCTCAACAGTTGCAAATCATTTTAGATAATGGGCGCAACCTAAATAAAAAGCTAGTACCATCGAAATACAATGCCTACAAAGGGCTTTCGGGTAGTGCAACGATGGTTGTATCCACTCCTAGATTCTGCGTAGTTCCTGATTATGAAAGTGAATCGGAATATGAAGTTAACTATGTAACAGAGACTTCTAAAAATGAAGATGACAAAATTGAAGTGAAGAAAGTTAAAGAAATGTTCAATCGTTTTGATGGTCAAGGAATAATTAGCTGCGAACAATCTGAGAAATGGGCTGAAGAATTAGGATTAGATTACGTCCCTGCTCAATGGTGTGTACGTCAAAATTTTATCAAGGGAATGTTAAACACGTTTGACATCAAAAAGTTTTGTGAAGAAATTAATGGCGGTAACTATCTTATTGAAACTTCTTATACAGATGAAAATAACAATAAAAAATTAGCTGATTTATCACAGACGGATGTAATTTTATCAGAAAGCCAGTTCAAGCTTTGGGATAGTTGGGATAGCGTTGAAATTTATCAAGAAAACTGTGAGAAAAATGAGCTTTATTGGGGAGTATCTTTACATAGTCCTAAGAAAGATAAAGATATGCTAAAGATGAATTACCAATTTTTGCAAACATTAAATCTGAACAAATCAGATATTGAAGAGGTTTGCAGTCAATTTGTTAAATGGATCAACGGAGTAAGTCACGAAGATAGCCATTACGCCCTCCTCTTCTTACTTGGCTCTGAAGTAACAGAAGAAAAGATTAAGAACGTTTTAGCTCACGGTGATAATCACTGGTTACGATCACTTATGGTCAATCCTGATTTAATGAAAGATAAACACATCAAAAGAAAAGTCTATGATCTAATCAAGCGAAAAATTAAAGCAGGATGCATGGGACAGATTTTAGTGGATGGTAATTTCCAAACACTCGTGAGTGATCCATATGGAATGATGCAGCATGTTTGTGGCTTAGAAGTAACTGGTTTACTTAAGAAAGGTGAGCATTTCTCACATTATTGGAACAAAAAAGGCGTGAAAGTTGTAGACTCAATGAGAGCACCCCTCACCTACCGCAGCGAACATGTGCTTTTGAATCTACAAGACAATGAAGAAGTTAATAAGTGGTATAAATACAGCTACACGGGAATCATAGTTAATATTCATGGAGTTGAAACAGTCAATTGGGCTGGAAGCGACTTTGATTATGACATTGTTGCTACAACTTCAAATGAAACAATTATAAAAGGTGTTTATAAAGATGAACTACCTATTACATACGAAGCTCCAAAATCAAATAAAAAAGTAATAAAAGATGAAGACCTATTTAAAGCAGATAAGTTTAGCTTTGGAAGTATCATTGGTGGAATTACAAATAAAAGCACAGGAGCATTTGCTCTATTAGCAGACTTAAAAGAAGGAACTAGAGAATACGAAGTAACTCTGAATCGAATTAAGATGTGTACTAAATTGCAGTCTGCTCAAATTGATAAAGCTAAGATTGGAAGAAAAGTCAAAGGTATCCCTCCTCAATGGGTAACGTACCAACGAATAAATCCAGACGACAGTGAGGTGATTAAGGAAGAGAAACAATTCTTAAACAACATCTTACTTGATAGGCATCCTTATTTCTTTAGATATTTATATAAAGACACAAACAGACGTTACAAAAAGCATTATGATGAACAGAATGCCACTTGTCAGCAGAAATTCGGAATGACAATTGATAAATTAAAGTCTAAGAATCGCAAATCAACAGAGGAACTGGAGTTCTTAAGTAAATATCAAGCCACCTCCCCTATCATTGATAGTGATTGTGTGATGAATAATATCTGTCACTACATTGAGTCTGTTGATTTTAACATAAGAAAAATCCTAAAAGATTCTTATGACGAGAACATACATAAGCTTTACATGAACAATGAGTATGAGATTGATGAAGATAAAGTTAAAAAAATTAATAAAGCTCACAAAGACTACAACAAGATGATCAGTCAGTTAATAGCTCAATCTCACTTAGATGCAGAGAATAAAAATGGATTTGATGAGAAGTTAAGTAAAAGCGTAGATGCAAACTACAACTTACTAAAAGAAAAATTCACAGAAATCTCTTCAAACGTCTATGAAATTGTTAACTGTTTGGTTCATTTAGTGTATGAGAAGAACTCTAAGTCAAATAAGGAGATTGTTTGGGAGTTATATGGAGATGTGATTTTTGAAAACGTGTTACGTAACACAAAAGGTAAAATCATGTTACCCATGCAAGATGAGAATGGAGAAATTGAATACTTAGGAAACAAATACAAACTTAAAGAGGTGATTCTATAATATGTACAATTATCCTTACAAGGAGAAAGATTACGCAGAAGTATTATTAAAGAAAGGATTTACATCAAATCATATTAACCACGAGCTTAAGATATTGGGTAAATATTATAAGTCGGTGGGCAAAGACAAAGACGAAATAAAGGAATTAATTGAATCCTTTTGTAAGAAGTACTTGAAAAAGTACAATCGAGTTACACACTTCAAAATGCTTAACACAGTGTTAGGTTATGTTGACAAAGAAGAAAACGTATTAGTGCAAATTGATAGTATTAACATTGCAAAAAATGAAGTTGAATACATCGGTAGCTTAGATATTGATCATATGCATAAGAAGCTACTATTCACCCTTCTAGTCCTAGATAAGCTTAACAAAAGATACAATGAGATTAGAAAAGGAACAGTAGATTTAGAACATTACTTTGGTGGTGGAGCTAAGTATAGAGAGTTATCCTCCACCTCTCACGTTAAGTTTAAAAGAAGCCAGAACATACATATTATTATTGGTGAGTTAGCTAAGTTAGGATTATTAGAGATAAAAAACAAAGGATTTGTAAAACTGTCTTTCGTTTATGAGATTGAAGAATCTAATGTTGTGGAAATTGTTATTAAAGATTTCCAAAGTATCGGATTATATTATGATTTACATACTGAGCAAGATAAGGTTAAACAATGTGAATGTTGTGAAGTACCTATTAAAATGAAAAGCAACAAAACAAAGTATTGTGACACTTGTGCAAAACACATAAAAAACGAGCAAAATAAAAGATATTATAATTTAGGAAAATAGAAAACTCTCAAATCCCTTGTGGCAGTAAGGCTCAAGAGGTGTCCTGCAAAATGCTTATTATGATAGTATTATTAAAATTAAACTCGGTACTGTCGCTTTTTTAAAACTAATAAATTATAAAATATAACATAAAATTAAAACAAGGAAAACTAGGAGGAAATTAAATTATGAACAAAACAGGATTAGTAAATGGAGTAGCAGAGAAATCAGGATTATCTAAGAAAGATGCTGTAAAAGCAGTTGAAGCATTTTTAGATGTAGTTACAGAAACATTAGCAGCTAAAGAAAAAGTACAGGTGGTTGGATTTGGAACATTTGAAACTCGTGAACGTGCAGCTCGTACAGGAAGAAATCCACAAGACGGAACTGAACTACAAATTCCTGCGACTACAGTACCTGCATTTAAGGCTGGCAAGAAACTAAAAGAAGCTGTAAAGTAAGTAAAAGGTTGATTTTATCTAGAAAATACATAACAAATTATAAATAATTCAATCTCAGCGTACCTCATGTGCGTTGAGAAATCTACCGATTAGAGGTACTCATATGGAGAAAATTTACCTGTTAGATACGAATATCTTGTTAGCAGACGCAAACTCAATCAATTCATTCGGTGAGCATACAGTTGCAATCCCCTCTACGGTTATACAGGAGGTCGATTCTAAGAAACGACTAATGGATGAAGTTGGACGAAATGCACGACATGTAAGTAAAGAATTAGATAAATTGCGTAAAAAAGGTAAATTGCATGATGGAGTAGATTTAGACAATGGAGGAAAGTTAATCGTACTGTTCCCTCCCTCCGACTCTCCTATCTATGATCAATTCATGGATAAATCAAACGATACAATTATTATTGCAACAGCTCTAGATACAACTAATAAGAATGAGGACAAAGAAGTAATCTTGGTTAGTAAAGACGTTCTAGTTCGTGTTAAAGCAGATGTAATTGGAGTAAAGGCTGAAGATTATCAAAATGATAAGGTATTAACAGCTTCCGATGACTCTTACACAGGGTTCACAGAATTAGAAGTTGATTCAGAGTACATTAATGAGTTTTATACAAATAAGAAAATAATTGCTCCTCAGCCATTCTGTGAAAATCATTATGTTCTATTGAAATGTGGAAATCAATCTGCCATCACACGTTATAATCATGGACATTTAAACAAACTTTACTCATACACTGAGAAGCCTGTATTTGGGTTAACACACAAGAATATTGAGCAGGTAATTGCTTTAGACTTGCTATTAGACCCTAAAATTCCACTCGTAACTTTACGTGGGAAAGCTGGAACGGGGAAAACACTGTTAGCCCTCGCTGCTGGACTTTCTCAATCACAAGATTATGATACTTACAATAAAGTAAGTGCAGCAAGACCTATTGTTCCACTTGGTAATGACATTGGATTCTTGCCAGGGGAAAAAGAAGAGAAGTTGAAACCTTGGATGCAACCTATTCTTGATAACTTAGAGTTTCTATTTGACTGCAAAGACCAGCAAGAACTAGAACAATTATTGACTGGTTATGAAGGTATGATTCAAGTTGAAGCTTTGACTTACATTCGTGGACGTTCTATTCCTAATCAATTCATAATTATTGATGAGGCACAGAACCTATCGAAACATGAAGCAAAGACTATTTTAACAAGACTTGGGGCTAAGAGTAAGGTTGTTTTGACAGGTGATCCAGATCAAATTGACCACCCTTACTTAGATGCTTATTCAAATGGACTTACATATGTTATTGAGAAGTTTAAAGAATATAGTCAAGCTGGACATATTACTTTAACAAAAGGTGAGCGTTCTGAATTTGCCCAATTAGCAGCAGACATTCTTTAACACATAACTGACATGGCAAATCCTATGTCGCCTAAGCGTTCTACTCTCACACTTTAGTTCCGATATATTAATTATATCGTACTTGTTACATGGTTCATTCTAATTAATTAGGATCGAACAGAAATAACAATGTGGCTCACACAGCACGTACTCAATAGACAATTTGGTCAAGATGACAAAACTGATATCAGAGATTCATTCCAAACCCCTCTTCACTTACAAAAGTTTGTGAGGTGGGGTTATTTTTAATTTATAAGGAGATGTTGTGACATGGCTAAAAAGAGCGAGTCGAATGGACAATTTGAAGGTTTAATCGGAAACGGAAGTTTAAAGATCGATGTGGATATTTCTGAGGCACTTACAGGACTTAAGGCATTACAACGTGAGACTAAGAAGACGATTCATATTTTGAAAGAATTGAAAGAAGAACAATTGATATCTGATAATCAAGTAGATGATTTAATTGAAGAATTGTTAGTTAACAAAGATGGTAATATCGTTACTTATCTGAATAGACGAGGTATTTCTGTAGAGTTTCAAAATGAAGGAATTCGTTGGAAACGAAACAATAATAATGAGGGTTCTAAAGGAGGAAGTGAGAATGGCTAAACAAACTTTAAATTATACTTTTAAAAATGCACAAATTTCATTAGAAAATAACGAGATCGTTGAACATGGTAAAGAGGATATTAAGACTTACGTATTATCTGATATCTTAAAGAAATTCGAAGGTGAAAATAAAACTGTAGATATTACTATTAAAGAAACTTCTGAGCTTGAGGCTGATGAAGTGGACGGAGAAGAATAATGAGCGAGTTAAATCAACTGTTGAAACGTGACTCAGAGGATTTCCAATCATATCATATTCGCCTATTTGAAAACAAAGATGAGTATCAAATTGATTCTCATGAAATTGCTACATTACTAAATAAAGAATATGGTAGTAATTATGATGAAAGTAAATGGCGTAAAGACTTCGCTCAGTATTGCAAATGGAAAGATTACTTAGTTAATAAGAATTTAGATGAAGAGATTGTACAGAAACACGAAGAAATTCGTATTGAATCTGAAAAAGAAAAGGTTCGTAAGCAAGATCAACGTAGAGAATACCAAAAATTGATTCGTGAGCAAGCTCGTATTGAGCATGTTCGAGATGAAATGATTAAAATGTTACATAAGATTATGAAAGCTAAACCTATGCAATGGTTAGAGCGTAAACCCTCCCTTTCTACTGACGGTAGTGAAGGATTGTTAATCCTATCTGATTTACACTTTGGGCTATTCGCTAATAACTATTGGAACAAATTTGATAACGATGAATTTAAAAATAGAATGAAGAAATTGATCTCTAAGACAATCGAACACGGTAAAACTCACAAAGTTAAGAAACTACATTTATTTATGATTGGTGATTTAATTAATGGTTTAATCCATCAAGTAACTCGAATTGTAAATACTGAAGACGCTGTTTCTCAAACTATGAGTGTTTCTGAGATTCTTGCAGAAGTTATTACTACTTTAGCAAATGAGTTTGATGAAGTTAAAATTTATAACTGTCGGGGCAACCATGATCGTGTAACACCTCAGAAGAAGGATGAAATCGCTAAAGAAAGCTTTAATGATTTAATTCCTTGGTATCTTAAAACTCGCCTTGTCAATGTGAAAAATATTGAGTTCATGGTTAACGAGTATGACGATGAAATCATTGTTGCTGAGATTGCTGGAAATACGATATTTGGTGTTCATGGGCATAAAGACCGTATCAATACTATTGCTCAAAACTTAATCATGATGACTAAGAAATTTGCTCAGTATATTGTAATGGGTCATTACCATCACCATGAAGAAAAAGAAGTTCATGATGTAGAAGTAATCATCAATAGTAGCTTCTCAGGCGTAGATGAATATGCAAAAGACATTCGTGCCACAAGTAAAGCAGCTCAGAAATTCATTATCTTTACAAAAGAAGATAAGCGTTTATGTACATATAATATTTTATTAAATCAATAAATTATAAGAAATTTTTCAACTTGGGTAACGAATGACAGGGTAAGCTCCTGTCACCCACTTCTTATTTTACTAGAGGTGAAATCCAATTGATTAATTATCAAGATGTCATTAATGCGCTACCAAAAATATATCAAGATTTCTATTGCGGTATAGAGCATAGTAAGCTCTTTGAATGTAAGAAATGTAAAAATACTTTTCCTAGAAATAAATTCTTCTTTAAGCTGAACAACGGAACTTCTGATGGTATGCTTGGTCACTGTAGAAATTGTGAGAAAACAAAACTGTTTGATAACATTCTTAAGGGTAATATTAATTTCAATAGCATTAATCAGATATTTAAAAATGAGATTCCTAATGGTAAAAAAGTTTGTAAATGTTGCTTGAGCTTGTTAGATGACAACATGGAGACTTTTGCAGGTGCTAGTGCCACCTGTAGAAAATGCTCAGGTGTAAAGCGACTTGAGACAAATTATTACGAGAATATGTTACTTGCCAAAGAAAACAAAAAACGTTGTAAGTACTGTGAAGAAATAAAAGATATTGATGAATTTAATAAAGTAGGAAAAACTAGAATTCAAGAATTTTGTAAAGAATGTAAGGAAGATAATAAGAAAGATAGGCGTTTTTATTATCAAGAATACTTTATTGAAAACAAAGATCGTAAGAAAGAGTACTACAAAGAATGGAAACAAAATGGTGGAATTGAAATTCGTAAAACTTATGAAGGTTCTAGAAGACAGAAGAAACTGGATTTGGAATCAACTTTAACAGTTGCAGAATGGAATGAGTGCCTAAAGTACTTTGGTAACAATTGTGCTTATTGTGGAATTTCTAATGATTTGTCTAAGGAACTATACGACCACTCTCTTCATCAAGAGCATGTCGTTCCAGTAACTAAAGGTGGAGCTTTCTCAAAAGATAATATCGTACCATCTTGTAGAGTTTGTAATTCATCGAAAAATAATATGGATTTAGAAGAATACATAAGTTATGCAAAGGTAAGTCAGGAGAGATATCGAAAGATATTAGAATATCTGAATCTACAAATTATTTAATTTTAAGGAGTGTTTGAATGACTAAAGTTTTTAAATTTCAAGATGAAGAAGAGTGTAAATGTCCAACTTGTGAATTAGCTAATGAGTATTATGTTAATATGCTAAATTCCGAAGATAAGGAAGAATTATATCATTGGGTTGTAGAGTTGGTTGAAGAAGCTCAAAAATTAGGATTCAAAGATGCCTTAATTAGAGACATTGCTTTAAAAGCAGATATCCTTGATGATTTGGAATCTGACTGTTGTTGTGAAGAATGTTGTGACGAGGAATGTAATTTAGATTAATAAATTACAAAAATATATCTCTAATTGAGTGGAGGCTTAAAGATGGCAGAAATGAGCTATGTATATCCTGATAGATTTCTAGAAGAAATGAAAATTAATTCTGCTCTTAGAGATAGACGTATTTTCATCAGCGAAGAAGTTGATCGAGAATCAATGTTCAAAGCGTGTTACTTATTGGACAGAATCGTTGAATTAGATAAAAAAGAAGGAACAAAAAATAGTATCGAATTGATTTTAGATAGTTATGGTGGAGCGATTTATCATGGTCTTGCATTGATTTCTAAAATTGAAACCTTGCGTGAAAATGGATATAAAATTGTTACAACTGTTAATTCCGTAGCTATGAGTATGGGCTTTATGCTACTTTTAGTCGGTTCACACAGACGTGCTTTGAGACATTCACGTATCATGTGTCATCAGCCTAGCTCTTCTACTTGGGGAACATTGCAAGATATGGAAGACTCTGTTGAAGAAGCAAGAATCTTATGGGCTAAACTAAAAGAATTGATTACTAAATACACAGATATCACAGATGAGCAACTTGAAGATATTAAAACAAGACGACAAGATTGGTTCATGTGGAGTGAAGAAGCTAAAAAATTAAATGTAATCGATGAGATTATTTAGGAGGTAGTATTATGGCAGAAGAAAAACAAGAGCAAGTAGTAGAATTTGATACTGAACAGTTACAAGAATTAATGAATGTGTCTGAGCAACTACCCCCTATTGAAATTCAAATGGAAGATTATGATCAAGATGAATTCAACCGTGGAATCAAAGATTCTTCTTACTTAGCAGGGCAAATTACAGCATTGTTAAATGCAGGTGTATCTGAAGGTTTTGTGTTGGACTTCCTATTGAATCAAGCGACTATTGACCACAATATCAAGGCTGCGGAAGTTAACAAGGAAATGAATATCGAAATCGCTAAGAATCAACGTATTACTGTTGAAAAGAATGAACTATAAGATTAAATAACTACATAAAATATACATTTTAAATGAATACATATCTTAATTACTTTATACAGCGTCTATGTTCATAGGCGTTGCAATAAGGCAATTAAGCCTTACCTTCTCATTTCCCCATTATTGATTTTTATAGTATCCTCCCCTCCCCCTCTTGAGGATACTTTCTAAAATTAATAATCCCTATTGGAGTAGCCACATCGGTTACTCCTTATTTGTTTTGAAAGGAGGACATACAAATGGCTACAGGCGATAAAAAAATGTGCGTAAAATGCTTAAAAGAAAAAATAAAAGAACGAAATTTTTATAAAAGTTCATCCAAGTGGCATGGAGATGGATTGTTTCCCTATTGTAAACAATGTCTAAAGGAAAATTTTGACGAAAATTCCATGAGTTCCATAAGAGAAATTCTACGAGCTTTAGATAAACCTTTTCTTCCTGACACTTGGGAAAAAGCAAAAAGTAATCGAAATGAGACTTTGGGAACCTACCTTAAGGATGTTTATTTAAACTTTAGTGATTATACATACGATCAAAGCTGTTTTGACAATAAAACAACATTAGAAGAACCTAAAGAAGTTGTTAAAGTAGAACCAGTGAAAGTTGAAGTAGTTACTGACGAACTAATTAACAAATGGGGAGAGGGCTATTCAATTGACCAACTCAAAGCATTTGAACGCAAATACTCCCTCCTTAAAAATAACTATCAAGAAAAAACAGCAATGCATACAGAAGCCCTCCTAACTTATATTCGTTATCGTGTTAAAGAAGAGATTGCTACTGCACAAGGAGATATTAAATCAGCTAAGGATTGGGGAGCACTTGCACAAAAGGCAGCTCAAGATGCTAAGATTAACCCTTCCCAATTAAGTAAATCAGATTTATCTGATGGATTGGATACCTTTGGTCAACTTGTAAGAAGTGTTGAACAAGCCGAAGATATCATTCCTATTTTGCCTCAATTTAAAGAGCGTCCTCAAGATAAGGTTGACTTTGCCCTACTCTGTTATATCAACTATGTTCGTGACCTTAAAGGATTACCTTTAGCTACATATGATGAAGTTTATGCATTCTACGAAGATCGTAAAAAAGAATACGCTTCTAGGAATGGTGAAGAATGAGTTCTTATTCTAATTTCCAATCACAAAACGCAAAGAATAAAAATGATAGATACGATATTTATAATTCTGCATTCAATTCATCAGTAGAAGCTAAAGGTCAAACAGAAGTAGATAATTTCACAAAAAACCTAGACAAATATAGTGACTTCGTTAGTTGGGCTAGATGGCATCCAGATTTGTTTTGGGATTTAATTACGCCAGAGACAGGTGGGATACGTTTAGATTTAGATCAGCGTATATTTTTAAGAAGTATAGCTAGGTTTATATCTTCATATGGAGTATTCCCTCGTGGATATGGTAAAACACTGCTTGAGATAATGGGAATGTATCACGCTGCAATCTTCTTCCCTGACATTGAAATTTCCATGACTGCTCAAACACGAGAAAATGCAGCTAAGTTAGTGGATGAAAAACATCGTGAGCTAACAAAATTCTATCCCCTATTGAAGAATGAAATCACTAAATACTCTAGCTCCAAAGATAGTGTTGAGGTCTTATTTACATCTGGAGGTAGGATTGATTGTTTAGCGAATAACCAATCTACAAAAGGAGCACGTCGAAAAAGGCTAAATGTTGAGGAGGCAGCACAGTTAAATGCTGCTTTGTTTGATGATGTCTTAGAGCCGATTGTAAACGTTCCTCGTAGAACAATTGGTAGGCAAGCATTAGTTAACCCTGAAGAATTAAATGGCTCAATTAACTTCTTTACTACTAGTTGGTATAGAGGTACGGATGAGTTTGAAAGAAATATTCAGATGGTTGACGATATGGCTAACCTAAAAGGAAAAATTGTATTAGGTTCAGACTGGCAATTAGCTTGTGAATTTGGACGTGGTGAGACTAAAGCACAATTATTAGATAAAAAGGCTAAACTCTCCCCTACTTTCTTTGCACTAAATTATGAATCTAAATGGGTTAAAAGCGCATAGCCCCCTATAATAGTGATATTGTAGAGTAAATCCAGTGAACCTGTAAATACAGGGTGTCCTTCTAATGAAGGGCTATCGGTGAAAATCTAACATTTTGTTTATTGGAAAGGTGTTGTTAATAATGCGGAAGTGGAATATTGAAACTGTGAATCAGTTTGTTAATGATAATAGCCAGTCTAAATTATTAACGACAGAATACAAAAACACAAAAACTTTAATGAACTTTGAGTGTCACTGTGGGACTTCATACGATACTACTTTCGAAAGATTTAAATTAGGTAAAAAACAATGTTTAAAATGTGCTCAAAAGGAACATGTTGACAGTCAAAGATTGGGATATGACTTTGTTAATAAGTATATATCAGATTCTGGCTGTAAATTAGTTTCTACTGAATATGTGAATACTAAATCAAAATTAGATATTATTTGCCATTGTGGAGAACCTTTTAAAAAATCATTTGAAAAGTTCAAAAAGTCTAAAAGTTGTGTTGCTTGTTCCTATAAGAAAATATCAGATTCTCAAACTTTTACATATGAAGAAGTAAAATCATTTGTAGAAAATAATAGCAATTGTAAGCTGTTGAGTGAATCATACATGTCTATTGAATTACGTCTTAAATTCGAATGCGAATGTGGGAATCCGTTCTCTACTACGTTTTCTAGCTTCAAGCATTCAAACCAAAGATATTGTAAAACTTGCACAAAATCTCAGTCTAAGGGTGAATTTATCATTGAATCATATTTGAAAAATAGAAATTTAAAATATGAACCTCAGTATAAATTTGATGATTTAACAGCTAAGAATGGTCGGCAAAAATTAAGATTCGATTTTGCCGTACTTGGAGATGAAATTACTCTTATTGAGTTTGATGGTAAACAGCATTTTAATCCCGTAGAGTACTTTGGAGGAGAACCTGCTCTTAAAGTTTTACAATACAATGACAAACTAAAAAATGACTATTGCTCAATAAATGGTTTTAAGCTTATTAGAATTGCTTATTATGACATAGAGAATATATCTGATATTTTAGAACAGCATTTGATTCAATAAATAAAATTATGATGATACCGAGCCAAGCTCAGAAATGAGAAGGTGTAACGACTATTCCTTATGGAAGTAGCTTTAAGGTGAAATTCCTTATTGCGAAGCGCTGGACAGCTAATGTATTTAGTTGATGATATAGTCTAATCCCCTATTAAAATATCGGGAAACCGAGGGTACTTAATGTGGCGCAGCGGATAACGCCCTAGTAGATATTAATAAAGTAATGAAGCTTCGAGTTTTACCTAAACCTGACATAAAGCCTGATAAAAACTATGAGTATCTTATTTCTATGGACGTTGCTCGTAGTTCTAGTGATGCAAACAACCAATCTTCAATCGCAGTTCTTAAATTTAAAAAAGGTAAACGTGGTCAGGTTATTAACATTAAATTAGTAAACATTTTTAACTTGCCGAATGGATTAAACTTCAATGCTCAAACAGTCGAGTTGAAACGAATTGCCAAGTTATTTAACCCTAAAATTGTAGTTGTTGATAGTAATGGTATCGGTTCTGCAATTAAAGATGAAGCATTACGTACTACTCTTGATCCTCTAACTGGTGAAGAATTACCGTGTTGGGACACTATTAACACTGACGATGAACCAGAGGAAAACGGAGCACCAAAAATATTATACGCTTTGACTGCTCAAGGAATAAACAGTGATATCATCGTTAGCTTCATTGATGCAATTGAAAGTGAAAAATTACACTTGTTAGATAAAAAATCTAATCAAGACTATGATACTCAAGACAAAGAAAACTTCAACACAATGATACTCCCTCATGTTCAAACAGATTACCTTCTAGAAGAAGTAGCCAACTTGAAATTGAAAATGGGTCAGAATGGCAAATACACGGTAGAACAAATTACAAAACGAGTAAACAAAGATAGGTATTCGGCAGTTGCAATGGGGCTTTGGTATATCAAAGAGTATGAGGATAAATTTGAAAAAGAGCGTTCTAAACATGACATAGGAAAATTGTTCATGTTTAAAGCTCCGTCATTTGGAAGATAAAGGAGGTGCTGTATGACTGAAAATAAGAATCAGCAAGAGTTGGACTACAACGAACTGAAAAAACTTAACTTTGCTGAACTGAATAAGCTTATTCTTAGGGAGTTAACTGAAACTGCTACTCAGTCGGCTATTACAAAAAAATACCCTAAAGAAGTAGTAATCAAACTTTTACAAAATCCTGAGAAGAATGAAAAAGAACTGAGGAATGTAAGTAATTACCTTTACAACACAAGTGCTAATTATAAACGTCTAGTCCTGTATTTTGCAAATATGTTGAAGTTTGAATATATTGTTAAGCCTTATGGACTGAGTATTGAAAAAGTTAATCGAAAGAAGTTCCAAGCTCAATATCAAAAAATTATTGATTTATTAGACACGATGAATATTCCCCATGAATTCTCTAAGATCATGAAGATAGGATTCAAGGAAGATGTGTTCTATGGTTATGAGCATATGACTGGTGATTCATACTTTATTCAGAGAATAAACCCTGATTACTGTCAGATCACTTCTATTGAAGATGGTGTTTATAATTATAGTTTTGACTTCTCATATTTCGATGCAAACAAGAAGAAATTACATACTTACCCTAAAGAGTTCCAAGACAGATACAAACTGTACACTGCGAACAAAAAGAATCTCAAGTGGCAGGAATTAGACTCTAAGCGAACCATCTGTATTAAGGTAAATGAAGAAGTTGAGTATAATATCCCTCCTTTCAATGCTGTATTCGAAGCAGTATATGATATTGAGGACTACAAAGAATTAAAGAAAAACAAAACTAAAATGGACAATTATATGGTCTTGACTCAGAAAATACCTTTGGATGATAAAAAAGGAGAACCGAATAATTTTCTAATTGACTTGGACTATGCAACAAAGTTCCACAATTTAGCTTCTCAGTCTCTTCCTGATTCAGTTGGTTTAATCACCTCTCCTATGGCTATTGAAGGTATAAAGTTAGAAAAGAGAAGCACAGAAAAAGATACTGTGGCTGAAGCAGAACGTGGTTACTACAATGCAGCAGGTGTAAGTCAATTCCTATTTAACGCAGATAAAAGTTCGAGTATCGGTTTGGCTAAATCAATTGTAACTGATGAACAAATTGTCTTCTCTGTTTTAAGACAACTAGAAAGATGGCTTAATCGTAAAATTAAGAACTTTACAACGAACTATAAGTTCAAAGTTAAATTCTTAGATATTACATTCTTTAATGAAGATGAAGTCTTTAACAAGTATAAAGATGCTGCCACTCTTGGTTTGCCTACAAAAATAGCATTGGGAGCTAGTTTAGGACTATCCCCTTCTGATATGTCAAGTTTGACCTATTTGGAGAATGATATTTTAAATCTAAACGAAACATTAGTTCCTCTACAATCCTCTCACACTCAAAGTGGCAAAAGTAATGAAGGTGGCGCTCCAGTTAAGAGTGACAATGATATAACTGAGAGTGGTCAAAAAACAAGAGATAATGAAGGAAATGTGAGAGATTAAAAGTTAAAAATTATAACTTTAAATTTGAAGGGAGGTGAAATATTGGAAAAGCAGATGTCTTTTAATGCGAATCTTTCAGACGTTGAAAAAGTTAATCCTCTTTTCTCCAAATGCTCAGTAAAAGTTTTATACACTGGGGTAAATCGTAACAACAGTTTCTTTTCTAAGGAATCCGTAGAAAAGTCAATCCCAACATTATTCAATGTTCCTATTGTTGGAGAGTTTTTAGATCAAGAACAGAATTTTGGAGGTCACGGAGGTAAGCTTCAAGTCACTGAAGACAGCATTAAAATGGTTCAAACTACCCGTCCGTTTGGAGTAATTCCTGAGAGCGCAAATGTTTATTGGGAGAATATCACTGAATCTGATGGGGCTATAAACGAATATTTAATCGTCGACGGAGCTTATCTGTGGACAGGTAGATATAGTGAATTGGATGACTTATTAGCAAATAGTTATGGACAAAGTATGGAAATTGATGTTACGAATGCCGACTTTTCTGTTGTAGATGGAAAGGAAGTATTTAAGATTCACGATTTTAATTTTTCGGCTTTATGCATTTTAGGTATAGATAAAGACGGAGAAGGTCATGTCGAACCTTGTTTTGAGAGCGCATCTATTTCCACATATTCACTCAATAAAGATGACTTCAAAAAACAATTTAATCAAATGCTTGCGGAGCTAAAATTTTCCTTAAGTGAGCAAAAAGGAGGTAAAACTGTGGATAAGAAACTTGAATTAATTGCACAGTACTCTTTAACAGAAGAGCAAGTTAAAGAAAAAGGAATTAATCTCGAAGAATATAGTTTAGAAGAATTAGAGGTTAAACTGAAAGAATTTGCTGAGGTTGAAACTGTTACTGAGACTGTAGAAGTTGAACAAGATGAAGAAACACAAGAAGAAAAAACTGATTTCTCTTTAGTCGCTAGTCAACTTAGAGAAGAAATTAGAGCTGAACTTTATTCAGAGTATACAGAAGATGAATGGGGTTACAAAGAAAGAAAGTTTTGGTATGTAGATCACGATGATTCCATGATTATCGCTGAAGATACATCTGATAGCTATCGCTTGGTAGGTATTCCTTATTCTGTATCAGACGATAAAGTTTCTGTGGATTTTGAAGCTAAGAAGAAAGTTAAAATTTCTTACCAAGTTATTGAAGGCGACACAACAATGGAATTTTCTATCGCTTCTTTAGATCGTACTCAATACGAAGTCCAAGTCCAAGAAAAGAAAACTGAAAAAGAGTTTTCTAATAAAGTGGAAGAAGTTAAGTCTGAACTAGAAAATAAGACTACAGAATTTAATGCTTTGAATGAGGAAGTTAAAAATTTGCGTAACTTTAAAGATGCTAAAGTATCTGAAGAGCGTACAAACAGTGAAACTGAATTATTTGGTCGATTCTCTTCTGAATTAACTGAAGAAGAAATTAATGAAATTAAAGCAGTGGCAAGTAAATTTAGTTTAGAAGAATTAGAAGAAAAACTATTCACTAAAGTTGGTAAGAAAAAAGCTTCTTTCTCTAAGCAGCCTAAGAAAGAAAAGGAATCTATTAAAATCCCTTTAGATTTCCAAGATGATGAGCCTAAGATTGTATTGTATGGTGACTTATTCGAAAAATTTGGTAATAAATAAACATCTTAATTGATGGTATTCAATATTAAAATAAATTAATTATAAAAATATTTAGGAGGAAATTTTATTATGGCACATAGCGCAGTACGTTTGGATAAGGTTCGTTCAGTTTATGATGGTCACTTAGAGTCTTTACGTCATGAGACTTTAGACATCGATAATGGTTCAGTAGTAATGGTTGGAGATTTCTTAGAAGGAGAGCGTGAAGTTCGTAAAGCCGTAGTTCCTGCAACTGCTACTATCGATACAACTCCATTAGTTTTAGTATCAGCTCCTGAAATCAATTACTCAGAGTATCGTACAGTTGACGGAGCACTAGGAGCTGTAACGAATGAAAAACAATTCCCTTTCCGTGCTTACCGTCTAGAAAAAGGAGATATCTTCTCTGTATCTAAAGACGCTTTAACTTTGATTGGCGCAGACGCAGTTAATGGTAACTATGTTGTTGCACAAAATGGTTCTGTGAAATTAAAAGAAACAGCTACAAAAGGAACTGAAAAATTCGTAGGTAAAATTGTTGCTACAGAAGCTATCGGTACTGCGACATTCGTTGGTGCTAATGGTTCTGTTGGTCGTGTTACTGAATTAGTAGTAATCGAAGTTATCCAAAACTAAAAAACTAATAAATTATAAATTCAGGAGGAAATAAAATGAAACATGAATTAGTAAAATTATGTGTAGACACTGTTAAAGGACGTGTACAAAATTACTCGTCTACAGAAGCAAATGAAGTTATCCGTAAAGCTTTTGTTGAATTAGTTGGAACTGAAAAACCTGATTATAAAACTTTCCGTCGATTCAAGCCTGAAATTTTTGAAATTATCGAAGAATCATTAGCAGTAAATGTTACTGATGGTCTTGTTAACAACCCTTTCTTTGAGCAATTCGTTGAGTATCGCGACCTTGATCTTGGTGACACTAATGAATTCTATGTAGAAGACCGTAGTTTACTAGCAGTTAGTGAAGTTGCTAACGGTACTTGGAACCTTCGTCGTCAAAAATTAGATATCGGTGACTCTTTCACTGTTAAAACTCGTACATACGGAATCAAAATCTATGCTGATTTCTTACGCTTATTAGCAGGTCGTTTAGATTGGACTGCATTCGTAGCTAAGGTTGATCAATCTATCCGTCAACACATGGCTGAAGAAATGTACGTTAACTTCATGAGTGCTGGAAATTACCTTCCTGCTCAATTTAAGAAAGCTGGTTCATTCACTGAAGATCAAATGGACGATATCGTTTCTCACGTTCAAGCTTCAAATAACTTTGCACCAGTTGTAATTGCTGGTACTCGTAAAGCATTACGTAAAATTGTTGGTACGTACAGCAACACAAACGGCTTCTTAGTTTCTGAAACAATGAAAGAGCAATTAAATAATCAAGGTATGTTCGCTAACTGGAATGGTATTCCTCTATTAGAAATCCCTCAAGTACATGCTGCTAATACTTTCAACTTTGCGGTAGATGACAACAAATTATTAGTATTACCTGCTTCTGCTAAACCAATTAAAGTTGTTCGTGAAGGTCAACCTTTAATTCTTGATAACAGCCAAGGTTCTACTAATATGGATATGTCTGTAGAGTATACTTTCATCATGAAATATGGTGTAAACGTTGTATTTAATGAGTTATTTGGTTTATACGAATTAGCATAATTAACAAATTAATAAAAAGAGAGATTGTTTATCTTTCTCTCTTTTTATCTTAGTTTTAAGATTAAAAGGAGGAATTTTAAATATGGCACGTACCACTAAAACAACAAAAGCCCAAGAAGAGGCTGTGGAGAAACAAGTAACTGAAACTGTAGAGGAAGCTCCTGCAAAAACTGTTAAACAACCTGCAAAGAAACCAGTAGTCAAACGTACAGAAATTGATCCTAACCGTTTAATTCTTGTTAAGAATGCAACAGATAATTCTCTTGTGTACGAATCTAAGAAAACAGGTCAAGTAATCCTTTGGGCAGAAAGTGGAGATGAAGAATATATCGCTGTTCAAGAATTAATGACGATGCGATCTTCACAACCAAGATTTCTAAACGAACCTTGGATTTTAATCGATGACCAAGAAGATGACGATATTATCCAATATTTAGGTTTAGATAAATTGTATAAAAACATCATTAATGTTGATGAACTAGATGAATTCTTTTCTTTAACTCCTCAAGAAATTAAAGAGAAATTAAAGATTGCTCCAAATGGCTCTAAAAAATTAATCGCAGATCGAGCTGCTAAAATGATTAAAGACCAAACTCTTTATGACAACCGTATCATTAAATTACTAGAAGAAGAATTAAAAACTGATTTATCACTTTTATCATAATTAAGGAGGTTTGATTATGCCAACTCCTTATGAAGATGTATACGAAAGATTCATGGGAAAGATATACGATTATTCCTACTTAAAGATTTCACAGGAGCAATTAGAGAGTATTATTCTCCCCTATTTAAAAACCTCTATTGTTAAATTCAAAAAATGCAGACAGAATCTAAAAGATAGAGATGATGTAACTGGAGTGTTTAATACTGATTTAACAGAGGAAGAGCAAGAAATATTGTCTCAATTATTATTAGTCGAATATTTAACACCTAAGCTCAATCACTCTGATAATTTGGAGTCCGTTTTAAGTCCAAGTGAATACGCTAGATTTTCTCAAGCCAACAAAATAAAAGAACTGAGAGAATTAAGAGCATCTGCAAAAAGTGAAGCTAATAAGCTGATAATGGACTATTCTTGGGATAGAGAATTGGATGGGTTATTATGAATTATTTTGATAGATATAAACTTAGAGTTGGTCAAGACGGAGACAATCCACAAGACTCCATCGCTAATCGATCTCTTGAAATAGTTAGTAATGCATTTAACAACTCCCCTTCCCTATTTAAAGTATTAGTGGACAATATTGAAAATAATGTTGTTATGAATAAGGGTAAAACAATTAATGATAAAAGAATGCTTTTTAGGCATGATTCAAATGTGAAATTAGGTAGTATCATTGATTTCAATGAAAAGAAATATATTGCAGTAAATCTAGTTATGGACACCAATGAACTATATCCTTCTGCAAGTTTAAAACTATGTAACACGTCATTTGAGCTTGAAGGTGAAACTACTCAGATATTAATTGGAACTGATCCAAGGACAAATAGACCTGTATATAAAACAGTTGAATCCTCCCCTATCACATTAAATTGTATAGCTGAGAAAACAATATTTAGAAGTACTACAGATGAAGCTATTAACCTTCCTGAAGGTCAAATTTTAATTACAATTCCATACATAGAGCATAAGAGTATTGCAGAAAGTCAGAAGATTGATTTATATAATGACACATACCAAATTATCGATGTGGACGATACCGAAAGTATTAACAAAGTTGGTATCCGTAAACTGACAGCAAGAAGAGTGGTGAGTACTGAATGAGAACTACTGAATACTTGGTTAAATTCTTTAACACTCTTGCTCAAGATGAGACTTTAAAACGACTTTTAATTTATAAACCTGAACATTCACTTGACGATCCTTTAGACAAAACGAAAGCTGACATCGGGATGGATTGGGATAAGATTGATAGAGTAATTTTGAAATCTCCTAAGACTGATGGAATGGATAAGAAACCTATATGTAGAGTCTGTATGTATCTAGGGTTTAGAACGAAAAGTCCTAACTTTAGAGTAGATACACAAGATATAGTTTTTGATATTTATTCTCATATTGAAGGATTTGACGAAGTTGATTTCAGATTATCTCAAATTATAGATCGTTTGAGTGAGTTACTTCAGGATAAAAAAGTAGCAGGTGTTAATAAATCTACTCTTCGTACAAGTATTTACATAGCTAACCCCCCTTCTGGATACGTAGGATATCGCATGGTTTATAAGTTTGGAAGTGTTGTCTAATGGATGAACTAAACAATATATTCGGCAAACCTACATTTATAAATGGAATTGGCAATGTCTATCCCATTATGTTGACAGATTGGACTAAGTTTAGCTTCTGCTCCCCTACTTTTCTATTTCGCTTAGAACACTTTAATAATCGTGCTGACAACATGACATTGTTTGACTGTCTGATGAGAGAGTGTGAAAATGACGAACGCTTTTATCTTAAGTTTAGAACTGCTATTCATATGGTTCTAAGAACAGATGACATAACCGTTGGTCAAGTAGATGGTGAGTACCGATTTGTATATGGAGAAGAGTATGAGATTAATAGGGATAATTATGATGAGCTTAGAAAAGTTGTGATGGAACAAAATCTAATGATTGAGCCTAAGATTTATAAAAATAAATTAATGCAAAAGTGGGCTGAAATGGCGCTAAAAGCTAGATCAAGTAAAGGTATAGAAATGACATTCGAAGACAAGATTACAACTCTTGCCTGTTGGGATGGTAAAAAACCTACTTATTATAAGGACTATACTTATTATCAATTTGAAGCCATGTTCCAACGTATGTGTCAATTTAAAAACTTTGATTCTCAATCAATCATGATGGCTAACCCTTATGCTGCTGAATCTGTAAGTAAGAGCATGGAACACTTTGCTCAATCTATCAATCTTCGTAAAGACCCATATGATGACGTTTTCGTAAAAGAAGACAATAGTAAGCTAGGTAGAATCAAAAATAGTTTGAAATAGGAATCTCTTCGGAGGTTCCTTTTTTAATATAAAAATATCCCAAGGAGGAAAACTAATGCCTTATATTGCTGACGTATTTGAAGCTTTAGTATTTGACAAAAATGGCGAAGTCATCTGTCAAGATACTTTACAGCAAGCAAACATCCAAGTAGAAGTAGAAGAAAATGAAGTGCGTGGAGGTCAAGGTAATGACTTGCTGTTAACACTTCACGGAGCTAAAAACGTAACTATTACGTTAAACAATCCAGTATGGAACTTTGAGTTACTAGCAATGCGACTTGGTTCTGACGTAGTAACTGGTGCAAGTGTAGCTTATGCAACTCACAGTTATAAAACTGCTGCTACAGGAGCTGCTGCTAACACAACTGAAATCACACTAGATAAAGAACCTATCGAGGGTACTTTAAAAATGGAAATGTCGGACGGAACTCCTATTGCTGGTTACACTGTAAACGGTAAAACTGTAGTTATCTCTGATGTTGTTGTACAAGATGGAGACGAAATCAAAGTTCTTACATACCAATACAACACTCCTGCCTCTACTAAAACCACTGTTATCGACTCTAAGAAATTCCCACCTGATGTAAAGATTGTTCTTCAAACTCTTAAAATTGATGACCAAGAACAACCTGAAGCATTCCTTCAATTCCAATTTGATCGTGCTAAGCCAGCTTCAAACTTCACAATGAATACTCAATCTCAACGTGAGGCTGCTGTTGATGAGCAAACATTCAAAGTAATGAAACCTAAAGGTAGCGATCAGTTAGGAACACTTAAAGAAATTCCAATTGATGCCATGCCCTGATAACGCCCTCGACCTTGGGGGCATTTCGTAAGTTAAATACTTAAGAATGCGTCTATTGAAATTAACTAATTAAAAATTATAAGGAGGAAATGAACGATGGCTAATAGTTATTTATATACAAGTGATGACCACAAGACTTCGGCTCGTAAAGATGTCGATGGTAGACCTGTTACTGATGTTGAAATTAAGGGTGCTCGTGTTCAAGATGTAGTATTACAAGATAATGCTACTGCTGTTGGAACTGGTGCTCCATTCGTAGTAGGTGCTGCTAAAACTCTTACTCTAGAAATCACAGGTACTTCTACTTCTCGTACAATTGTATTTGAAGCTGCTAGTGTAAGCGGTGCTTTTTATCCAATTCAAGGTGTTAAAACATCTGATTTCTCTATGGCAACACAAACAACTGGTAAAGATGAAGTTTGGTCTTTCGATGTTACAGGTCAAGTGACTATACGTGCTCGTGTATCTGCTATTGCAGGTGGAAACGTAAGTGTTAAAGGTAAGGCTGTTTCATAATTAATAAATTAACAAAATGATTGGGGATGCTCATGTATCCCCTTTTAATTCACTAGGATTTTAAGGAGGAGAATATACATGAGTAAACAACTTTCATTAAAAACAATTGAAAAAGAGAATGAGATTTACAAAGAGAAGATTAATATTCCGCTTACAGTAGATGGTCAAGAATTTGTTATTAAATTAACTCCCTTCTTCGCACCATTGAAAATTAAAAATGCAATGAAAATGTTCGGTGAGTTTTGTCAAGAAGCCGATAAAGATAAAGTTGAAATTAAAAATGAAGATGTATTTGATATTATTAACTGTTTCCTAATTAAAGAATTTACGGATATTAAATTTGGTGCTCGTAAAGCTAAGACTATTTTAGCTGAATTTAAACAATTAATGAATAACCAACTTTACAGAGAGTTAATGGAAGCATTCCCCCCTGCTTCACTAGAAGAAGCACATGGATACTTTAATGATATGAATGCTCTAGCTGCAAAAGTTGAGAACATGATTAAACGAACACAAGAAAAAGTTAAAAATTTACCGTTAGACAATCCAGAAATTTTAAAAGGTGAATGATGTTGAATGCCTGATATTAAAACTTTTGATGATTTAAAGAAAGCACTCAATAAGATTACAAATAACACTCAAAAGAAATTTATTGCTCCAATGGCTAGACAGAAATTAAAGGATCATATTCTTGAAGATGCTTACGCTGCGTATACACCAGAGGTCTATGAGAGAACTGGTGAGTTGCTAGAGGATAAGAATATTGAAACTGTCCTAGTTGGTGACGGAACTCTAAGTGTTAGAAGTACTCGCCACGATGGTGAACGTGATGTGGTTGAGGTCATTGAGACTGGTAAAGGATATTCTTACGCTGGATTAGATGAAAAGATTGGCGCACGTCCTTTTACTGAACGTACAGCACAAGATTTAGCAGATGGAGATTTCGAGAAAGCGTTAAAAGATGGATTGAAAGCGCAAGGATTAGACGTTAAGTAAATTAGATTTAAGGTGGTGAGATTGTTATGAGTGATAAATTACCTGAAGTTACAGAGAAAGAATGGGAAGAAGTTAATGACTTTAATAGGCAAATTGTTTCTGAATTTCTAGAGCAAGGACACCTCTCTCCTCACACTCTTAGACAGTACCAATCAGGATTGAAAATTTTCTTCAGATGGGTAAAAGAAAACTGTATGAATAAGCCTATCACAGATTTAAAACCTCGTGATGCCCTTCGTTATCAGAACTTCTTAATTGGAAGAGATTTATCTTCTAGTGCAATTAAATTTAAAAGATCAGCAGTTTCAAGTTTATGTGGGTACATAGAGTTATACTACGCTGAAGACTATCCCCTATTTAGAAATATCTACAACAAGAAAATTCCTAATCCACCAAAAACATTAAAGAATGAAAAGAAACCATTAACTCCTCAAGAGTTTGATTTATTAGTTAAAACTTTAGAAGAGCGTGAAGAATGGCAAATGCTTGCTTATGTATGGTTTAGCTATAGTACAGGTTGTCGTAGAAGTGAATCTGTTCAACTTTTAAAAGAAGTAATTGCCTATAATCGTGTTAAGGATAAAGACGGAAACGACAAGGCTTACTACATTACACATAACATTAGGTGTAAAGGAAGAGGTCGTGAAGGGAAAGTCAGAAAACTGAATTTTGATGACAGAGCTATGGACGCAATTAAGAAATGGCTTGAAGTTCGTGATGAAGATGAGTGTGAATATGTATTCGTTAAGAAAACTAAAAAAGGCGAAGTAAACCAACTATCAACTTCTTCTCTCAACTATTGGTGTCAAGAAATTTTCAGCGATATTGTAGGTAGACGTGTACATCCCCATCAGCTACGTAGTACCCGTGCCACACATTTAGTTGCCCTCGATGGAAAAGATATTAAGAGTGCCCAAAAACTGCTTGGTCACGAATCATCTGAAACTACTGAACTGTACGTAATTAAAGAAGGCGATGATGATATCGATGGTGCATTTTGAATCAAATCGTACTTTTATTTAGATTTATCTTCCCCTGCTTCAAGGGGATTTTACATGTAAATAAAAGTTAAATAATTATAAATTAATGTTTACTTTATTATTTAACAATGGTATTATATATGTAAGGGATAGATTAAGTCCGATCAACTTAATTGAAAAGTGAGTACTCCGATTCTCACCTTCCCCCTTTCTTTATAATATATCGGATTAATAAATTATAAATCGGAGGTTGAGAATATGGCTATTGTTGAAGGTCAAAAAGTTAAAGTGAAATGGGCTAGTGCAAATAAGAAGCATTATATAGCACTTGGCTACAATTACGATAAAATAGGTCAAGAATTTGAAGTGAGCATTTCTGATTTAATGAAAAGTAGTGAAGTACATGTCTATTTTAAATGTGATAACTGTAACAAGAAATTTATTAGAGCCTACAGAAAACATAAATTACCTCATCACTTTTGTTCTAAAGAATGCTCAAATGAATTTATAACAGGCAAGCCTAATCCTAAAAATAATAAAAAAGAAAAAACATCATGTCATACATGTAAAAAAGTTTTATTTCTCCCTCCCTATAGACTGAAAGATTCCGATAAACATTTTTGCGACAAAAAGTGTTATGGTGCATGGAGAAAAACTGATGAATTTAAAGAAACCTCCAAAAAACGCACAACTATAGATAAAGTGGATGTAAACTGTGATGAATGTGGAGTAGGTTTCAAAAAATTCCCGTATGAAATAAGATATACGAAGAATTATTGTTCTCAAGAGTGTAATATGAAAGCTCTTAAAAAGAGAAACCCAAATCCTACTAAAGATAAAATTAAGTTGAACTGTAAGAATTGCAATGAGGATTTTTTAGTTCATGAGAGTCATTCTAAAGGAGATAATAAGTTTTGCTCACATAAATGCTACTCTGAATTTAGAAGCGTATATTATGTAGGAGAAAAGAATCCTAGTTTTAATAGTGTTAAAAAAGAATGCTTATGTTGTAACAAGGAGATAGATGTACCTCAACATAAACTCGAAATCAACAAGTTCTTCTTCTGCTCTTCAGAATGTTACCAGAAGAAAAGATGGGAAGTTGTTGAGTATAACTTTGCTAAGACAAAGATACATTTGAAGGTTTGTGAAATATTAACTAATATGCAAATAAGCTATGTGGAAGAAAAGATGTTTAATTATTACTCTGTAGACATTTACCTACCTGAACAAAACCTTGCTATTGAAGTTATGGGAGATTATTGGCACGCTCATCCATATAAATATTCGAAGGAAAAATTACACGAAAGTCAAAGCAATAACGTTACGAGAGATAAGGCTAAAAACACATATTTAACTAAGAATTGTGGTGTAGAAGTACTCTACCTTTGGGAATCGGATATTAACAACAATATTGGTCTTTGTGAAAAGCTTATCAGTGACTTTATTAGTAAAAAAGAGAGTCTAATCAATAAACATAGTTTTAATTACAATTTAGAAAATGAAGAAATAAAATTAAAAAATAATGTATTAACATTTATAAAGTAATCACCTTTCACTTCCATATGTGGTATAATTTACAATAAAACTACACTAAGGAAGTGTTTGATATGAGAAAAATATTCTTCCTCTTCCCTCTTTTAATAATACTGCTATCAGCATGTAGTTCTACGGATACTACTCAATTGAAACAATACACTGTTGCTAACACTGTTTCGGCTGAAGACTTCTTAAAGGAAACTCCTGTTGATTTAGATGTATCCGATGTAGAAGACAACGAATCTGCAAATATAGATAAATTATTTAAAATTGAGGGGAATGCTCAATTAGATGATTATTATAATTATGGATTCTATGATGAAGATAAATATTTTTCAGTCAGTGTCATTCCCTTCGATACAAAAGTGAGTGGATGGAATGTTTATTTTGAACGTGATAAGTATCAAGATTTTTATAATGATCTAAAAGATAATCCAGACATGGTTGTAAAAATAGTCGGGATTATTCCTCACAATATATACGAAGATGGTCAGAAAAATGTAGCTGGCGGAGCTTACGTAGAATATAAAAACTAATCCAAGACATCCTTCATCGGGTGTCTTTTTTATTTAGACACTTGAAAGGATGTGTAAAATTTGGCTAATGATATCCGCATCTTGCTCAATGCAAGCTTAGACTTTAGTAAAACTCAGGAAGCGATCAATAATCAAATTGGCGCATTAGAGAAGAAAGTAAATAAATTAAAAATAAACATCGATATTAACGATAACACAATCAAGACGATGCAACAATTTTCACGAGCTGTTGAGGATTACAAGAAATCATATGATAAATTAAATCAAGCAGTTCAGCAGAATGAAAAAATTGTTAAAAATGCCGATGGTACGATTGACAAATACAGCACCAGAATTCTAAAAAATGGTGAGATTTTAAAAACTCATACTCAAACAATTGATAATCGTAATAAGGCTATTAAGAATGAAAGTAAAGCTATTTCTGACAATCTTAAGGTTTTACAGCGACAAGAAGAATTGCAAAAACGAGTCAATAAAACTAAAGCTGATGGAAAGTCTGCGACCACTGAGACATATGGCGACAAGTATATGTCAACATCCTATAAAAAAGATAATAGTGGTAAAGTTGTGGATAAGACTACTACTGAAAACTTTGCTAAAGCTGATAGAGATATTGAACGATTGAAGATTAAGTTAAATGAACTTAACAATGCAGGAGTAGTTACTAACTCTTCCCTTTCTAGAATGAGTCAAGCTATTGATGCTTCTTCTACCGAGAAAGAAATTAAGCGAATTGAGAATGCATTAAAACGAGTTCAACAAACTGCTAAAGCTAAAGCCTCCACTACCACCCTCTCAAATAACATTTCTAATTTCCAAACCAATGCTGAATTAGATGCTAAAAAATTAAGACGTAGTGCTCGTGGTTCTGTGGATAACGCAGCATTGCAAGACTATCTGAATAAAGTAAGACAATTGAATACTACTACTCCTAACGCTCAAAATGAAATGAAAAAATTAAGATCTGAATTCAAACGTATTAACATTGATGCTCGAACATCTGCATCAGCTATGGAAGAATTCGGAAGAACTAGCGTGGACGCATTTAAAAAATTTGGACACTGGTTACTTATTGGTGGGACTTTCACTACAGTCATAGCAGGAATGAAAGATATGGTTGGTCAAATTATTGAGATTGATACAGCAATGACTGATTTACGAAGAGTTATGGATGCCCCTGAAGCTGGATATTCTAATTATCTAAAAGAAGCAATTAATCTTAGTAATGAACTCGGAAATAGCATAAAAGACGTAATTAATATTGGCACTGACTTTGCTAGAATGGGTTTTTCAGAAGACCAGTTACTTAACATGACTAAAACTGCTCAAGTGTTACAAAATATTTCAGACTTAGATGCATCGCAATCCGTAGATACACTTACTGCTGCCATGCTTAACTTCGGAATTGAAGCCCGTGACAGCTTAACCATCGCTGATCAGCTGAATGAGGTTGATAACAACTTCGCTATTAGTACAAAAGACCTAGCTGACGGAATAAGAAAAGCTGGTTCAACTGCGAAAACATTTGGTGAATTAATTGCCACCTGATGGAGAAATCCATTAGTGAAAATTGGGGAAAATCGGTGAAAGCTGAGATGCTAATACCGAGAGGGCTTGAATCACAAGTCTTTGTAACGCATAGGAATTGAGCGATATGATAGCAAAAATATTCCCACGAGTCTCCAACACCTTAATATTAAGTTAAAGGTGAAAATATATGCTGGACTATATCGAAAATGAAGGTATAGAGCATAGGGATAAAAAGCCTTATGGATAACAAATTCGGTTGACATTACGCAGTTGGAAGGACATATAGCAGCTATTGGAAGTACCACTCGTGAATCGGGAACACAAGTCGGAAATGGATTAATTTAGTCCCTTATGTTAGTAATAGCATAAGCAAACCCTTCTAATTCATGGAAACTCCTAACACGTAATGGTGAGGACAATCATGAGCGAAGCCTACAAATAGGAACGTGCAACGACTAGTCGAAAGACGTAGAACTCAAGTGAGTTCGAAACGGAGGGCATCCTAAATGGATGATGATATAGTCTAATCTGTATAGAGATATACAGCAGTATGAGAAATTGTCGTGAAGATAATCAAGTACGCTTTAGATGTAACAAATCTAAGGGAATGAATTGTAAAAACGATTTACTCTCGAATCACAACAATGAAGCCAGCAGCAGACTCATTAGCTTCAATTGGAATCAGTATCAATGATTTAGAAGGAAATGTAAAGCCTGTTAACACTATTTTAGGCGAATTGTCTGAAAAGTGGAATGGGCTAAGTGACGCACAAAGACAGAACATGGGTGTTACACTGGCAGGGCGAAATCAACTCAGCCGTTTTCTCGCATTGATGAATAACTATAACATAGCAGTCGATGCTACAGACACAGCTTTAAACTCTCAAGGAAGCGCAATGAAAGAACAAGAAAAGTACGCAAACTCGCTAGAAGGTAGAATAGCGACTCTAAAAAATACTTGGACTGAGTTTTCGATTGCTATGGGCGAAGCCGTACTTTCTGACGGTTTAATGTCTGGTATCGATGCAATCAAATCGTTTGGTGCAGGCGTAATCTGGCTTGTTAAACATGTAGGAGCACTGCCATTAGCTATAGGTGGGATTACAACTGCTCTAATGCTTATGAATAAAGGACTCAGAGGCAGTGCAGTTTCTATGCTACTCTTCAGAACAAGTCTGACAGAAATGGCAGTTAGTGCTGTTGCTGCAAAAGTAGCTCTAAGAGCATTATTATCATCTACATTAATTGGGGCGGCATTTGCTCTTCTTGGTTTGGGTATTGAAAAACTAGTCGGAATGTTCACTAAAGCAAGGGAAGAATCTAAGAAACTAGAAAAACAACTCAACACAAGTGCAGATGGATACAGTAAGAATACTACTAAAGTTGATGAGCTTACTAAACGGCTAGAAGAATTAGAAACTCAAAAGAAAAAAAGTGGTCTTACTCCTAATGAGGAAAAGGAATATCTTAAAATTCAACAGCAATTAGTTAACATCCTCCCTTCTGTTAAACAAGGGGAAAATGCCAAAGGTCAAGCGTTAGTTCAAAACTCTAAACAATTAAAAAAAGACATTGGATTAATTAAAGAAAAAATTAGACTTGAACGTGATGAAGCTATTGTTAAGGCTGATAAGACTCTTTCTAACTCTGATGATAAATTTAGTGGACTCAATAAAGATAAGTCTCGTATCAAAAAAGAACTTGACGATATGTATAACCAGAAGAACAAATACACTGTCCAATATGGTAATGAAGATAACTACAACAAAGCTATTCTTAAAAAACGTCAAGAATTATTAGAAGTTGATCAAAAGATTAACAAAGAAAAATTAAAATTAAATAACACTTTGAATGCAGTTTTAAAAACCGATACTGCCCTCTCTAGCTCAGATACAGAATGGTTAAACAATCAGTTTAAAAGTGGCAAACAAAACGCTGAACAGATTGCAGATATGGCTGACCAAATTAACAAGGTCAGAGAATTGTCTGGCGATATGTTTTCTGCTAAAGATGCTGGTAATTTATCCGAAGGTCAATTGAAAATCCTAAAGACAATTAGTAAAGATGCTGAAGATGGCTCTGTCAAGATGTCTAAATATAAGGATGAATTAGCTAAAGTTAGTAAAGGCAGTAGTTTTGCCGATGTGGTTATGGCTAAATTTAATACTACTCATAAACAAGCTGCGCTAACTATAGATGACATTGTTAAAAGCTTCTCAAGCGAAAATGACCAAATTAAAGACATGTCAGATGTTATTAAGAGTTTAGAGGGAGATTTAACTGGATTACTTGATGTAGCTGCGAAAAGTGCTACTGCTGGTGATCTTGAGACTTCTAAAGCTATCTTGCAGAAACAAGCGTATGAAGCTGCTTCTGATTCTGTGTCTGTATACAATGGCTTACTTGAAGATTTATCAAATGGTAAGAGAATTACAGCAGCCGAAGCCATGAACCTAATTGGGAAAGAGCAAGAATTAGGTAGTGCTATCTCAATTGAAAATGGTCAAGTTAAAGTTAATACTGATGCTGTTCTTAAAATGCGTGATGCTAAGATTAGGTCTTATGAAGATGGCTCTAAAGCTGTAATCACCGCAGCATTGAACGTTGCGAAAGCCACTGTCAATAACTTGAAGAATTACGGCTTAGAAATTAAAGCGATCCAAAGTGTTGAGGACGCTAAAAAACGTGTAGCTGACATTGGTCAAGCTATCGGTGAAACTTCAGGTATGGGTGACATGGGTGCTCGTGAAGAAATGGATAAAGCTTATTCTGCTGCTAAAAACGTATCAGATTTAGCCGATTCAATTGATGAAATGACCAACATGGCTTCTACTGGATTATCTCAAGTTGGAACATCTTTTGAAGATGCTTCAAAGTCTACTGATGGTTATACTGGTGCTACTGAAAAAGCTGGAGATGCTACAGATGATGCAACAGACTCAACAAATGAATTATCTGAAGCAACGGACGATTACACATTCGTTCTAGACAAATATAAACGTCAGCTAGAAGAAATCGAACTCCTGCTCACTAAGCAAAATAGTATCACATCTAAGTATCCTGAACACTCAGCTAAATATCGTGCATCTTTACAGGAAGAAATTAAAATCCTCGAACAAAAAGCTGCTGCAATTGAAGCACAAAACTCCTCCCTTCAAACTCAAATTGACGAAGGATACATTCAACCTACTGGAATTGTTAACAATGGTGCTAGTGGATTAGCTATTGGAGGCTCTGGTTCTGCTACAGGTGGAGGATATACTGGTAAATACGCAAGTATAATCAATCAAGCTGCTGCTAAATATGGAGTAAACCCTAACTTAATTGCAGGGATCATTAAGCAAGAGTCACAATTTAATCCAAACGCTCGTTCTGGAGCAGGCGCAAAAGGATTAATGCAATTAATGCCAGCCACCTCTAAAGATATGGGCGTTTCAAATCCTTATGATCCCGTTCAGAATATCATGGGTGGAACTAAGTATATCGCCCAAATGCTTAAAAAGTATAACGGCAATATTGAGACTGCTCTACGTGCATATAACGCAGGTGCAGGTAACGTAGCCAATGGTAAAGCTTATAGATTTGCAGAAACTAATAACTACGTTAAAAGGGTTACAGCTAATTTAGCAGCCTATGGCGGTGGCGGAGCTTACACTAAAGGTACTTCATCAGGTTCTTCGAGTGGATCAGGTGGTGCTTCTGTTTCCAACGGTTCTGCTAGTGCTGCTAACTACTACTTAAACAACTTCCGTATTTCTACACCATTTGCACCAAACGGTATCAATGACGGTGTACATGGTGCGAAGGGTCACAAAGGTATAGATTTAGCTGGTAAAACTAGTGGTGGAGCAATGGGGAAACCTATATACAGCTTAACTAGTGGTAAGGTCACTCAGATATTCAAGAATAATCCTACTGCTGGTAATGGTGTAGTTATTTTAGGTGACGATGGACGTACATATCGTTATATCCATATGCAGAAAACACCTCCTGTTAAAACTGGTCAGAAAATAACTGCTGGTCAACAAATAGGAAATATCGGTTCTACAGGCTTCTCGACTGGAGCACACTTAGACCTTAAAGTTGTAGAAAATGGTAAATATATCGATCCCCAAAAGGTTCTAAAACAAATGGCTGCTGGAGGTGGCGGAGGCTCATCTAGTGGAAGTAGCTATAATGCTTCTCAAGTTGCTGCTCAAAATGCTTCCGATGTAGCTGATGCACAGTCTCAAATCTTATCTAACAAATCATCTTTAATACAAATTGCTGATGAGATCGAACAAAAACGTGTAGATGCTGAAGTTAACTCTTTCATCAAAGAATTCGATGTTAAAAAAGATGATATCGACAGTGAAATTTCTAAGTCTAAAGCACGAAATGAACGTAACACAGAAGACAGTAAAGCTTATCGTGCTGAACTAGAAAAGCAGATGAAATTGTTAAACGATAAGAAGAAAATTGAGAAAGATCAAGATGCGTTCTTATCTAAGAAATATAAAGGCAACTATTCTGACGCTGTTAAGTTTGACATCAAAACTAAGCAAAAAGAGTTAGGTGTCCAACGTGAAGAAACACTCAACCAAATTCGTGAGATTCAAGGTGCTATTTTAGACAGTAGTTTAATTGCCTATGACAAAGCTATCGAGAAATATACAGATAAGCTGTCTAAATTAGACGCTCAACTTAATCGTACTACTCAAGGTACATCTGCTTATGCAAAAGTATTAGGTGATAAAACTAAAGCTACAAATGACATTATCAAAGCAAATGCTGATGAAGTTAAATTCTTAGAGCAAGCATTGAAAAGTTATGACCTTATGCCTGATGTTGTTGAAAATTATAAAGACAAAATTAAAGAGCTGAATGATCAATCTGAAGAGTTGAAAGATAACTTAAAAGAAATCAATAAAGCAGTTATCGATAATGAACTTTATAAGTATGACAAAAAACGTGAAAATAACTACGATACGTCTGCTAAAGAAGCTGAATTAAAACGTACTACGCTTGGAACTGAAGCGTATCGTAAAATCCTAGATGACCAATCAGCTTTACTTAAAGGTAGTAAATCTAATACTGATGCTGAGATAACTTATCTTGAGAAAGCATTAAAGACTTATCAATTAATGCCTGATGCGATTGAAGAATACACGAAACGTTTGAAGGAGTTAAAAGCTGAGTCTCTTAGTATCAAAGATTCTATTCAACAAACTAATAAAGCTATTATTGATGATGTTATGTATCGCTATGAGAAACAACGTAGCTCATATGACTTCAAAAATAGTTTAATTGGTTCAGAGAATCAACGTGTAGAAGAAGGCTCATCTGAATGGTTCTATAAACAGAAGAAGCAAATTGACTACATGAGAAAAGAATCTGAAAGTATTAAGATTCAAAAGGAAGAGTTAGAACGTAGATTAAAGTCTACAGATTTGAATGCTCAAGACAAGGCTGACTATTACAAACAGTTGAATGATTTGGCTGTTCAGTACAGTGATTCTTTAAATGACGTTTATAACGCTGAGAAAGCATTGTCAGATAAACGTGAACAAGTTGCTAATAATGCTATAGATGCGATGAAAGAGTACTATACTCAACAACGTGAACTAAGCAGAAAAGCAGCAGATGAACAAATTAAAGATATCAACAAAGTGTACGATGCTAAGAAACGTTCTCTTTCTGATGAAATTAGTGATAAGCAATACAAAAAGGATTATGACAATTTAACAAAACAACGCCAAGACTTACAACGTCAAATGAACCTTTTACTCACTGATACATCTGCTGAAGGCGCTGTTAAACGTAGTGATTTAAAGAAACAGATTGAGGAAATCGACACTCAAATTTCTGACTTGATTGAGAATCGTACCAATGAAAAACGTCAACAAAACTTAGATGATGAGCAACAAAAGAAACTTGATGAGATTGATAAACAACAAGAAGCAGCAGACAAAGCATTTGATGAGTTGATGAATAATGAACGTAATTGGGAAAACCTCAAGAAGCAGATTGAAAATGGTGATTATGAAGCTGTAAATCAAGAAATGAAAAGAATGCAATCCGATGTTCTTAAGAATTTCTCTGATTTAGGTGAGGCTATTCAAACTAACCTAGTTGATAAATTAGGTGAAGCAATTAAGATGATGCCTCAGATTGGTTGGTCTAAAGAAACTGGTGAAGTTAATGCTCCTAAAGTTAAAACTTTGGGTAAGGAAGATATGTATTATTTAGCAGGTAAACTATTGACTGATGAAGTAGCAGGTAATCTTAAAGGTGCTGATGCTACTGCAATTAAGGATATGGGTTCTAAGATGTCTACGGCTGCTCGCAACACTAAGAAGTTAAATCTAGATAAAGACAACTTAGGCTCTACTTACGATGAATTAGCGTTGGATATGTCATCTGATCAAAAATTAACTTTAGCCAAGTATATTGAACTTAATATTCTTTCTAAGTTAAAAGGTGATCAAAAGACTCAGGTTCAAAAGGTTCTCAAATCGATAACTGATGAAGCTTCTAAGACTAGTAAAGTAGTTTCTGTAGACGATTCATACTCAGACGCTATGTACAAAATTAGAGCTGCTGCTTTAACTCAGACTAGCCTTGCAAATAGTACGAGCAAACTTTCGCTTACTGGTGATAATTTATCCTCTGCCCTTACTGATTCTGAACAAAGTAATGTGTTTAGTTTCATGAGTAGCTTAAAGGATTTAGCTAGTAAGCTTCCTGATTTGGCTAAGATTGACTTTGGTAGCACTGTTCCTTCTTCCACTACAGATAACAAAAACTACTTTAATATTACTATTGACAAGTTAATGGGTGGAAAAGAAGGCGCTAAAACTCTGTTTGATGAAATTAATAAAATGTTTGAATTGAGAGGTGCTTTATAATGTTGGAAAGCTTAGGGTTCAACTTTGACGGTATCCACTCTTCTCAACTTGATATTTTGAATGTGTATGTTGATGCTGGATTATTTCAAGAGGTATTTCTTCCAACTAGAACAATCAATGAAGTAGTAATTAGAGGTAGAGACATTCCTTATCATCAAGGAGTCTCCCTCGCCCCTCTTGAGTTTCCAGTTAAGATAGCATTTGAAGAAGGATTCGACTCGGAGAAAATTAGAGAAGTTGCAAGATGGCTTTGTAAAAACTATTATGCTCCCCTTACTTTCGATTCAAACCCTGAAAGAGTATTCTATGGAATGTTTGTTAATGAAAGTTCTTTAACTCATAATGGAATTCAACAGGGATATGTCACTTTGGCATTTAGATGTAACTCCCCTTATTCTTATTCCCACTTTAAAGACTCTGATGATTTTCATATTGATGGTGAACAAATTATAGAAATACATAATGATGGTGATTTACCTATCAAGCCTATTATCGATATCTATAAGGTTGGGCGTGGTTCTTTAACAATAAATAACTTCTCCACTCGTGATAATCCTTTTGAATTTGACATTTTAGAAGATCAAGAAACCATTACAGTAGACAATGAAGAGGAAACTATAGAAACAGATATTTCGAATACTGACAGGTATGATAATTTTAATGATAACTATATAACCTTAGAACGTGGAGTAAATAGATTAATTATAACAGGTTCATGCATAGTTAGATTTCAATACCAATTTATATTCCTGCAAGGATAAGACGTAGATTCATTTCTGCGTCTTTTTTATATTTTCTGGAAGGCGGTGAATTAATGTACGTATTAAATAATAAAAGTATAAATCCTAATAAAGTAAGACTGACTCTCCATGAGCCTTTTGGTAAACAAGAGAAAAAAGCAAACTTGAATGAAGCTTACGATAGAACTGTGACCTTTAAACTAACTGGAGAACTTCATGAATTGTCATTCTCACTACCTTTTGAAAAAATAGTCAGACATGAGTTAGTTAAAAATAAAAACATCGATAAGATTAGAGAATTTTATCTCGTCCGATTCAAGTATATGAAAATTGACGAATGGTTTATTGTCAAGAATGTTACCAATGATATGAGTGACAGTGGCGATTCGAAGAAAATTACCTGCGTCCATCTTCCTTATGAACTTACTTTTGATACTATCAGATCATTTAATCAAAGTGGGTTAAACTGTCGCACTGTATTAGAAGGTGGTGCTCCAAAACGTGATTCAGAGGGAAATATTTTAACTGATGCAGAAGGTAATCCAATCGATGTCGGTGGAGTTTTAGCTGATACCAACTGGACTATAGGTACGATTGACGCATCTTTTGAAACATCTACTCGTACATTTGATTGGGACGAAGTAACAATACTTGATGCAGTTTATCAAATTGCGGAAACATATGATGGGTTTGTAACTTTTGATACACATAATAGAACGGTAAGCATTACTAAACCTCCTTCTCGATATCAAAATTTCATTATTGGATATGGTAAATATGCACAGTCAATGAATCAATCAAGTGACATTGAAGCAGTTTACAATCGTGTTCGAGCCGTAGGTAGAGATGGGTTGACTTTCTCTTCTATTAATCCAAGTGGACTAAACTACATTGATGATTATTCTTATCACCTTTACCCTTTCAGTCGTGATGAATCCACAAAGACTGTAATACAATCGAGTTATCTCCTTCCTGATGATGTTTGTCATGCTCTCCTAGACTACCAAGCTTTAATTGAAAGTAAGAGTGGTATCCTGACAAAGTTATTTGATGACTTGAATGCTAGACAGAAAACGCTTGATGAACGTTCATTCGAATTGTCTAATTTAGAGATTGAAATGAAAACTATTGACGATAACTTGGAAGTTGATAAAGCTTTAGGTAAGGATTTAACAAATTTAAAACTTAAAAAGGCTTCTAAACAAAAAGAGATTGATGATAAGAAAGCTACAATCACATCTCTTGAAAATGCACAATCAGGTGTAAGAGCACAAATTAAAACTTTACAAGAAGAGTTATCTCCTACTAACAACTTCACCGAAGAACAACAACGAGAATTAAAAAGAATCCGCAAAACATCTACATTTACAGATGATAAGTGTATTACTCCAGAAGACTTGATGGCACGAGCTAAAGAAGAAATGGAACGTATAAAGTATCCTGTGCTAACCGTAACTACTGACATTGTTGATTTATTCAGTATTTTAGAGGAACATCGAAATTGGAATAGATTGCAATTAGGAGATACTGTTCGCATTAGATATAACAAGATTGATATTGACGTTAAGGCTCAAGTTACTGAAATGACTCACGACTTTGATAATCAAACTATTTCATTAACAATTACCAATGCTAAGAAAACGGAAATGAGTACCAAAGAAAGAGTATTCAATAAAATTGATCAATCTTATTCCACGTCTACTTCCGTTTCAATGAATAAGTCATCTTGGTCTGCTGGAAATAAGGCACTGAATAAAGTTAATGATTATATTAATAATGAGTTAGATGCTACGAAACAACGAATCAAGGCAGGCGTAAATAACTCAGTAACGATTGATGGTAAAGGCATGGTTACAACCAGTCTGTCCAATCCAAATGACATAATTATTATTCAAGGTGGTCTTCTTGCAATAAGTCGAGATGGCGGTGAAAATTGGCAAACTGCGATCACTGCTGACGGTGTAATTGCCGAGAGATTAACAGGCAGGATTTTAGCTGGTGAATCATTAACAATTGATGCTTCTGATAATAACAATGTTAAAACTTTTACTGTCGATGGAAACGGTGTTTGGCTAAATGGAACATCTCTCTATATTACAGGAGAGAAAAATGAAAACTTAATTAATAGTTGGAATAGTTCTATCAAGCAAGGTGAATTGTACAATGGAGTTAAAATTGATTTAGCTGAAGGATTAGTAGTTGAACGTTCTGATGCAAAAGTGAGAACTGTCTTAAATGCTATCACTGGATTATCTATGCAAGCTAAAAAAGGCAGCGAATGGGCTAATAAGTTCTACATAGATACAGACGGTAATTTACAAGCTGAGGATATCATTGCCAAACGAATTATAATTGCTGGTAGTGATGGAAAGCCTTTAATCGATGCTAACACAGGAACAATCAACTTTGAAAACTTTACTGTTCGAAATGGTAAAATTCCTGCTGAGAATGTAGATATAAATATTGCTAACATAGGAATCACGGATAAAAACATAACAGGAATTATCTCTAAAGAGAAATTAGATTTAAGTAATGCGCTAAAAGGAACTACAGTTACAGATGTAGATGGAAATGCCACTCTTATTATTAGTAATGAAGGTAAAGTCAGTATTCCGTCTCAAAGCTCAGACACTAGTTTTAATAATGCTATTTTCACAGGTGATACAAAAGTAAACAACACACTAAACGTAAAAGAAACACTGACAGCAGAAAGTAATGTATCTGTCGGAGGTTTATTAGACCTGTCAAATGCTAAAGTTAAATGGAATCAAAATACAAAAGGTGTGAACGTGGTAGTTCCAGCGTATGCAGGTTCTATTGATATTACAGGGTTATTACTAAGTAATGCAAACTATGGCGTAAGTATTTCTCCTCACTGGAGAACAAGTTTTTGGGTCGAAAATAAAACTGCTACTGGATTTACAGTTAACTTTAGTATTCCATCTGAAACTCCAGTTACATTTGATTGGTTTTTATTTTAATTCCGATAAAATCACCATTTTAAAGAAATAAATAAACAATATATAGATTAAAAGTGACACTTAAATACTATATATAGGTGTCACTCCTCTCTTTTTAGAAAGGATGTGCAATATGACATTTTACAAAAAGATAACAGATCAAGAATTCTCACTTGAGTTAAAAGAGAAGTTAGATTTAATACTTTCTTACGCAAATGATTTCGATGTTATTCAAGATTTCATTTCAGGTAACTCCCCTGTTGGTCAAAAGTTAGAGGAATTATTAAATAATGTAGGAGCTATCGAACAGTTAACTACTACTAGTAAAGATAATATTATCAATGCAATCAATGAGTTGTATAGTGCGATTGTTGCTAACAACTCAAGCGCAACTACCAATATCAATAAGATTAATACTAGTTTAACTTCAACTACTACCAATGTTACTTCACTAACTGAAGCGACTAACAATGCTAAAAAGAATAATATTACTGGTACATCGAATTCCACCCTCTCCGCACGATTAGACAATGATTATAAATACCTTGCTTCTACGAAAGCTATCCCTAATGACATTTTAACTCCCACTTCTAAATGCCGATTCATCGGACATCGTGGACTCAATTTTGCTGCTCCAGAAAACACAATTATCGGATTTCAACTAGCTGCAAACGCTGGATTCTATGGTGTAGAAACTGATGTTCAATGTACGAAAGATGGTTATTGGATTCTTTCTCATGACACTACTATTGACCGTATGACAAATGGCACTGGAAATGTTAAAGATATGACACTTGAACAAATTAAAAGCTATTATGTTGATGCAGGAAACGGAATTGCTATGTATCCTAAAATGCGGATTCCTACATTTGAAGAGTATTTACAAATTTGCAAACGTTACAATGTTGTTCCAGTCATTGAAATTAAAGGTTCGGGATACACGTCTGCTAACTTTGACGAATTAATTCGCTTAATTAGAAAGCATGGATTTGAGAATAAGTGTATCGTAATCTCATTTACTACAAGTTTCTTAGATGAAATCAGAAAAAGAAGCTATAACATCGTAGTAGCTCCTCTAATAGAAATTGGAACAGATAACCTAAATTACGTTAAAAAACTAGGAAATGCAATGATTAACCCTGATAACTCTACACTTACAGAAGCAAATGTAGAACTCGCTCATCAAAATGGTGTAATGGTTATGACTTGGACGGTTAATAATTATGATCGTGCTAGAGCACTTATGGACATGGGAGTAGATTTTATTACTACAGATTTTCTAGTTGGAGGTGGTCAATTTTGAATATGGAATCTAGATTTTATAGCTATAACACCATGCTTGACTTTCAACGAGCAGTAACTGGATTGGGTTTGACATACACAGCAAATACTTCACTTGGAATTAATCAATGGGGTTATGACACTACATTGAGGGCTTTTAGAATTAGAAAAGATAATACCACAACTGGATACGTTTCTTTTGATCTAGGATATTTAGAAATTGGAGATAAAATTGAACTTGCAGCAGAACTTATGTATGTATCAGGTAGTAACCGTGGAACGTTGGCAATCGATAGATATGACGGTGGCTCTGTCGGTTCAGGAAGTAAAACAACATATTCTGTTCAAGCCAAAGAAGGTAGTGGATTTCAATTAGAAGAGTTATCTTTTGTAGCAACTAAAGACGGTTACTATCGTGCGACAGTTGGGCTTTGGGTTTCTATGATGGGTGAATTATACATTCGTAATCCTCGTTGTACAGTTAAATCCATCGTTAAGGGTAATGATTCTAATTTTCGTTTTGGTATGTTTAGAAAAATGACAGCAGATGGACAGTTTATTAGAAGACCAGAGTTTGCTGGAGATGATTGTACCGTTACTGTGCAAAATGCTACTGATTTACTTATCACTTGGGATAGACCTATGACTGGGTTAAGACCAATTGCATTTGCCAGTCAGGAGTATTACATAATCAATAATAAATATGAGCCAAGAGCATCTTACGCTCAACTAAATTCTGTGACGGTAAGGTTCTATCAAGTAGGATCGGAAACCCCTGTGAAAATAAGTGATGTACCGAATGAAACTCACTTCTCTTTATGGTGTAGAAACTAAATGAATTAAGAAAGGAGGAAATCATTTGAAAAAGATACTTCGACAAGGTGATACATTTATAGAGACAAACAGAAAGTCTGAAATCGAAATGGTCATTAATGGAATCACTTTAGTATCAATGGTCAATTCAAAGCTAAAGAGTGATAAATATTACATTCTCACTAATAAAGATGATAAAACTTCTGTCTATGTAGGAGATAAAATCTATCATGGCGTTGATAAATTTACAGGTCAAGAAGGAACGGTTTCTTTAAAAAGAAGAATTAATTTTGATAATAAAATTGCAGGCTCTACAGTAGATAATGCACACGTTATTAAAACAAAAGCAGACTACAATGTTCTTCTTACCCCTACTTTTACTGAAACAAGTTCGATTAATCCAGTTGGAGAAGTTTCACAAGCTTTTTATAACGATATTGAAGTAGATGATTTGGGTTATACTTCTCAAACAATTACAGAAGTGAATCAAGGCAAATACGCTCAATACTTAATTTCTTTTAACTTAGTTGCTGAAATTGAAAGCAAACTGGGATTAATGCCTTATATTACTCTTAGCGGTAAAAAAGAATGGATTAAAAATATGGTAGAGAAGTTTACGTTCACTTTTTCAGGTAAAAAAGCAAATGTAAATGTATTTAACCCTATAACGAACAGCTACAATAATGAGATTGCAGAGTCAAACACTACTCAATTCTTATCAAAGATAAATTTTAAATTAACAAATGATGTTCTGACTACTCCAGAGCTATTTAATCGACTAGTAGATGACAATGGGTTCATTCATTTTATTGTGTATGCTGATCCAGCAGTTCCGAACACCCCTTCCACTCTTATCACTGATTATATTGAAGCAGAAATCAAACTAAAAACGGAAGCTGTACTACAAGTGCCTCGTGTTCCTCTTTATGAAGTTAGTCAGGATGATTATGAAAGAGTTTTAACAGAATGGGATGTAGATAAATCTTGCCAAATCTTCCCTCCTGTAGATGGAATCAGAAGCTTAACGAACCCTTATATTGAAGTTGAAGGTTTAGTTTATTCTACATTTTATGTTGATAATCCTACTACTTTAACTTCTGGCATGTTCGCAGATGTAGAGTTACGAGGATATGACGGAGTAAACGATGTACTAAGGAAACGTGAAGATGGGTGGATTCATGTCAAAGAATGGGAGCAGACTGAACTCACTGTACTCGATTATAACGCATATTTTGTTACCCCTCATGGTGGAAAAGTAGTTGTTTTTAATAGTTTAACTAAAGGTCGTATTGATGAGTTCACATTGGAAAATGGAAAGATTATGATCCCTTCTTTAATGAAAGGAAAAATCACTGTACTTTATCAGCTTCCTACTGCTGTTGCAATTGAAATGAATGATAAAGTGTACGGCTCTGCAATCTTATACGGTGATTCAACAGTGAAAATAGATTCAGGCGGAACTATCACTTATAACGTTGCTCAGAAAAAGTACGAGTACACTAAATCAAATAAAACACTTTATCCTATGTTACCTTCTGTTCAGAGAATTGAAGCTCATTATATGCAAACAACAAGTGAAGTGTTGGATATTTTAAGTACATCTGCTCAAACAAATGATAGCGCAAGAAATAGCCTATACAATTCTATGAGTAATCTAAGAGAAGAAGTTGAATCTCTAAAAAATGAGAATGCTGAATTATGGAAAATGGTACAGTACTTGCTCAATAAATAGAAAGGAGTGAGATGGTGAGTTTTTTTAATAAAAACCTACCTCAGCCTATTCACATCTTTAAGCGCTTAGGAACACAAGATAATCCCCATTTAGACATCATGGAACCAATTGAGATGACAACAAATAGGATTATTCTTAAAGAAATTCCAGTCGAATACTACAAAGTAATGGTAGTTGACAGTACATCTAACTATTTCTTTGAAGAAAAAAGCATAACAGATGTAAAAGAAGGCTCTTATTTTGTTGATTACACTCACGGCATTGTAACATTTCATGAGTCTGTAATCGGAAAAATGCTTAAGTTTACATATAAAGGCGGAGGTTTTATCCTACTTTCGGCTGATCGGATTTTTACGCACGGAGAAGATGGTCTTGTAGCTGAAACATTACAAGAAGTAATTGACAACTGTAAGACATCTGTTGAGTCGTACAGACAATTGATTGAGTATAAAGTTCAACTTATTAATCAAAAAATTATAGAGTCAACGGTTGCTGTAAACAATGCAAATAGCGCAGCCCTTCAAACTCGACAAGCTACTGCTGATTATCAAAAAGTTGTTGACTCTTCAAAGAAGAACTACAAAGAAATGGTAAACACGTATGACGATATTTTAACTCAATATCCAAATCCTGAAATCGGTTGGACTGTTCCTGTGAAAGATGTTAAGCTGTCATATCGTTGGGACGGTGCTACTTGGGTTTGTATTGAAACAGCAGAATTACAAGAAGGGTTTAATGTATTTACCTCTTCTATCCCCCCTGACAATATCAATCTCCTTTGGGTTAAGACTTCAACAAACGTTGGTGGAGTTTATGGACGAGTGATTACTTCTGAAACAGCTCCAGAAAATAAAAATTTCATATGGTGGAAAAAAGACTAAAGAATGAGGTGAACAATTCTTGGCTAATTTAAATTATTATAATGAAGCAACGGGTGAATGGGAAGAGCTAAAGGTTGACACTAGGCTGACTACGTTCAGAAATACTGTCACTATTAACTCTGCTTCCAATGTCGTTGGTATCGGAATCACCAAATATAATCCTGTTGATGATGTGCTTTTAGTTTATCAGAACTCAGTGCATATCGCAGAAGACATTGCCTATGCAATTGATACTGGTCTATTAGCTATTAGACATATCGATTATCCTACTGGATATTGGAATGCAGATACGACTTTTCATTTTATTGTCTTAAAAAATGTACGTAGACAAGTTGAAACGAATGACGGTGCGTTAATTCAAGATGGAACAATCTCAAATGCTAAACTAGCTTCTACTATGAATATTGGTAGCATTGTAGATTTAAAGACTACTAGAAAAGAAAGTGTAGTCGCTGGTATCAACTCAACTAAAGAAGAAGTCAATAAAATAAACATGGACATTGCTGAAATTAGTGATTTAATTGAAACTATTGATGGGCAAGTGCAACTTCGAGTTACAAAAGAAGTTTTTGATCAATTGAAGAACACAGTTACAACCAATGAAAGCAGACTTTCCATTGCTGAAAACGAAATCGCTTTGCGTGTAGAGAAGTCAGAGTATAACGTTCTTAAAGATAAAGTTGAGAAAAATGAAGCGAGCATCGTTGTTCATGCTGATGAAATTTCTCAGAGTGTTAAGAAAACAGATTTTAATGGTAATACTATTGCCTCTTTAATTAACCAAACGGCAACGACAATTCGTTTACAAGCAAATAAGATTCAACTTGCTGGTGCTGTAACTGTTCTTTCGGAAATTAGTGGTGATTTAGGAACGATTAATGCTGGTATTCTAAATGCCGTACAAATTAATGGTGGTACTGGTTCATTTACAGGTGATATCACAGCTAAAACTTTATTTGTAGAAGGTATTGGTGGAGGAAATCCAAATATTAAGATTGGTAGTAACGGAGCTACTATTGACTTGTATGATGGCTCTCTACGTGTTAAGCAAAGTGTAGGAACTTACTATTCTATGAACAACGATGGAACTCACATCATGTGGAAAAATGGTAAAGCATTCATGCGATTTGATACGACAGACGACAATCATAACGTTATCAAAGGTGGATGGGCAGCATTAAAATTCTTAACAAGCTCATATGCTATTCAAGCTCGTATAAGCGATGATTCTGCTTATGCTGATTTTCACGCTGCTAACTTTAGAGCAACAAATGACTTTACAGGAGTAGGAACTGCGAAACTACAAAGTACAAATGGTTCAGCGTCATTGGTTGCAAACGGAGCCAACCAAATTGCGTATATCGCAAGTAAAAATGAAGCTCGTGTTGTTGACTCAGATGACTTTGGTTCTTATCGTTCTATTCGTGCGTCCTCGTTCCCTACGGGTTCATCTGCTACGTTTAAAACAAATATCAAACCTTTTGAAGAAGATGCTCTTGCGTTATTAAAAGATGTAAATATTTATGAATACTACTTAAAGAGTGATATTGATAATTTAATCTTTGATAAGAAACGTATTGGTATGATTTCCGAAACAGTCCCTTCTATCATTCGTGATGAAACAGGGGTAGACGTGTATACAATTTCAGCCTTAACTTGGAAACAAAACCAGCAGCAATTAGAAATGATTGAAGCTCTGCAATCTGAAAATGTAGACTCGCAGATGGCAATGGCTACTATGGCTGATGACTTAAAAGAATTAACGGAAAAATCAGCTCAAAAGGATAGTGAAATTAATGATTTAAAATTGTTAATTGACGATTTATCTACAAACTTTAAAATTTTGTCTGAAAAAATTGAAGCAATGACTATTGAGACTGATTCGGCTCGCCAAGAAGAGAACCCTGACAATAAAACTTCCATTGAAGATGTTACAGTTGAGGAAAACCCTTATAGCGATGTTTCAACTGATGGCGACACGGAAACTCTATCTTAAAGTAATCATATTCCAAGTCTTGAAGAGACTAATCAATAAATTAATAAAAATTAGTATATTAAGGAGGGATACCCCTCCTTACATTGAGAAAGGAGTGTGAGTATGAGTATTGACGCTAAAATTACTAATCAGGAATTAGCTGATAGTTTAAAAAATCAAATTAATGAAGTCAATAATGTTAAAACTGATTTAGAAATGATGAAAGAAAATATCGATTCTGCTCTTTTAATAAATCAAGCCACCGATGAAAACTCTCGAAAAATCGGTGACTTGAACAGTTTGAATACTGATTCAAAACAAGATTTGGTAAATGCTTTAAACAGTACTGAAACGAAGGTTAAAAATCTTTCGCAATTACCCAATGAATTTGAATGGACAGCCTCTGAAGGTCAACTTGAATACACCCTCCCAAATGGAACATCTTATGATCCAAACGTAAAATGGCTTAGAATAGAAATTGGAGGAGCTAGTATACCGCCAAGTAAAGTAAATAAAGTAAGCTCTACTAAATTTTCTTTACTTTTGTCACCATCTGATATTTTGGAAGGAATTAAGGTTGTTGCACGATGGTCACAACCTATGGTTACAGGAAATATCGAAAATGGAGTCGGGACGGCTCATCACACCAGTCATGAGTTAGGTGGCACTGATGAAATTGATATTACAAAACTCAGAGGTTACAGTACTAGTGTTTTAGGAAAAATCGGAGATGTCTCTACCCTTCAAACATCTTCAAAAACAAATATAGTGGGTTCTATCAATGAATTAGTAAATAAGAGTACCATTAACTCTTCCGAGATAGCAAACGTCTCTAATAAAATTGGCAACTTGGGCAGTTTAGAGACAGAAGCACAATCTACAGTAGTCGATGCCGTTAACGCTATTAATAAAAAACTTTTAGACTCTCCAAGTAAAATAGGAGAATTAGGAGGGCTTTTAACAAGTGATAAAAGTACAGTTGTTAAAGCAATAAATGAAAATGTAGCTAAAATAGACACCCTTCAAAACAAAAGTATCACATACGTAACTCCTGAAATGTTTGGAGCTAAAGGTGACGGAGTAAATGACGACACTTCTGCTCTTCAATCCGCAATTAATTCCCTCGAAGGTGTAACAACGCAATTAAAACTATCGTCAGGTTCCACTTACAAAATCTCCAGTACATTAACAATCGACAAGTCAATATCAATCATGGGGAATAAACAAAATAGACCTCGTATCACAACGGGTTCACAAACTTTCGATGCTATAAATGTACAAGGGTCATACGTTGCATCTACAACAATGTCTTCATCAGCAACTATCAATACTGACTACATTGACGTAGCAGATTCAAGTAATATCAGAAAGTCCAATTTAATAGAAATTGTGTCTAGTAAATCATGGTATCATGACCCAAGGCAAGAATCCACAGACGCAAGAAAAGCTGAACTCCATCGTGTAAATGAGGTAATAGGAAATCGCATCTATTTAACAGACCCTTTATTTGACGGTTACGTAGTTCCTGATGAAACTGTAGACATTAACATTTACACTCCAATTCGATTTGCAATGTCAGACGTTGATATTATTTTAACAAAGTATCCTTACAGCACAGATTCTGTTCGTAAGATCGGTCTTATTTTAGATCATACAATAGACGCTCTGATTGAAAATGTAAATGTTGTTGATGCTCAAAATATGGGGATTAATATTAAACATAGCTATAGACCGATAGTTGAAGGGGGTCGCACGGAGGGTGCAAATAACTATTTTTCTGGTTATGGAGTGCAGATTGTAGGCTGTACACATGCTCGTGTTTACAATCGGTTTGTTGCCACAAGTCGCCGTGGAGTCGATGTTAGTGGTTACACGATCCCTTCTCATAGTACCATAGTAGACGGCTGCACTGTATTTGGTGGAGGATCGAATAGTATGGGAGATAAATACGTGTATACAGACACTCATGGTACAGGGGCGTATGCTGGTGGGATTGGAACACACGGGGCAGCAGACCATACAATTATTCGCAATTGTATTTTTGGGTATCTACATACTGCAATCATAGACCGTTCTCGAAATACACTCGCAGACGGAAACTATTTTATAGGAGATTTTGCAAAAGCGTGCATCGATGTTTCTTTTGGTGAAAATGGAACTTATGTTAATAATAGAGCAGTAGATAATTACTCTGGTCTTAAAGAGAAAACTGTCTCTGATAATGGAGCAAATATTAACACACGTAGACCTCCATTATTTATACGTTTTCAAGATACAGCATTGGTAAATGGTTCATCAGGTGGATTTGTAGTAGTTGAAAATAACTTCGCTATGATCCAAGATAGATTTATTGAATTCTATGGAGAAACTGGCGGTTCTACGATTCCGACATTGAAAAACTTCACTGTACGTAATAACAACGTAATGTTTTCACCTTATGGAACTACTGATGTAGCTTATTTTTTGAAGAACTCTACAGTTGCAAACTCATCTATTTTAATGAGTGGTTCAATAATCAAAGGAAACACATGGAAGAGAACATCGGGATCGGGATCGGTTTACCAATTTGGAAATGTTGATCCTCGTACTGCTACAGAGGTAGACTCTCCTAGAACATACGCTTTTTATTTAACAACTGATACAGTTTCCTCAGTGAACATTGGCAGTTCAAACATGTCCTATGCACGTATTATGGTAGATGCTGGTGGATCGACGGGTGTAGCCTATGGACTTGTTCGTGTGACACAAGGTTACACTACAACTAATGAAGTTGGTACTTTAAATAATATATCTTGTATAGATATCGTTCCTACGGGAACAACGGGAACTAGTGGAAAGATAAATTTAGCTTTAAAAGACGGAATTTTATATGTAGAGAATAGAATCGGTAGCACTCAACGTATATTACTAACTGTCTTTGCAGCTATTTAATTTACATTTTGAAAGCCTCCTTTTCCTATATGGAGGCTTCTTTTTACTTTGATAAGAAGGAGGAATAGTATGGGATTGATTGACGGGCGGATAGTTCAGGACATAAACGGAAAACCAATTGTTGAGAATATTGGCAATGTTAATATCTTAGGTACGTCCGTAAAAAGCAGTGTCGTAAGTGCGATTAATGAAGTACTTAACAATGTAGGCAACAACTCTAATCTTAAAACTAATGTTAAAGATAGTTTAGTGAACGCTGTAAATGAAGTTATAGATAAAATTGATTTATTGAAAAGAAAAACAGATTTTGTTATCGATGTTAGAGATTTTGGAGCAATAAATGCAGTGAATGACCACACTTCTATTGTTCAATCAGCCATTGATTACGCAAAGAGCTTGGGTGGAGGAATTGTTCTATGTCCACCTGCAACGTATAAGTTTACAGGATTAAATATCTTAAAATTATATTCTAATGTTGAGTTAAAAGGTATTAAAGGTTTGACAACATTTGATTTTTCAAAACGTTCTGGCTCTACAGCAGATTTAGGCTATAAGTATCTAGTAAGTGCTTCGGGTAGTTTTGAAAATGGCGTAAAATTAATAGCAGATGCACAAGTGAATCAAAATATTATTCAGGTAAACACGTCGGGTTTCAAGGAAAAAGATTTGCTTATTATTACTTCGGATGCCGAATGGGTTGAATTAAATTCATATAATACAAAAAACGGAGAATATGTTATTGTGGATGAAATTCTAAGTTCCACTAAAATGCGTTTAAAAAGCGCAACTTATGATACATATTTAATCTCAAAAAACGCCAGAGTACACAGAGTTAATCCAGTAAAAAATATCACGATTGACGGTATTTCTTTTAAAGGTCAAGGACGATTAGGTAGTGGAGCAACAGACGGTGATCTAGGTATTGGCTTCACATACGGACAAAATATTACCGTTCGTAATTGCGAATTTGTTGATATTGATGAAATTCAACTAGAGTTTAGAAGCTGTTATAATTTTCTAGCAGAAAACAACTATCACTTCCATTCCAAATATTTTTCTCCTAGTGGAAGTGTTGGAGAAAATAAGCCATCTCCAATGTCACCTATACGTGGAACAGTTCAATACCAAGTTCGCTCGTCAGACTGTTCGATGTATGGTAAGATTCGAGATTGTGTCGGTGAAGGCGGAAGACATCTATTCAATACAGGTCACTCATATAGAGATATGGAAGGAAACCCCTCTCAACAAGTTGGAAAGTTGTTTGGTATTAACCGTCACATACGAGTAGAAAATTGCTATTCGAAAAATACATGGCACGCTGGATTTTCTACTCATGGTGATGCGGAATTTGTAGAATTTGTTAGTTGCACATCTGAGAATAGTGGTATGGCTGGATTCAATCCACGCTCTAAACAAATTAGAGTGTTTGACTGTACAGCCGTTAACGCAAAATACGGATACTTATTTTCAGATTTTCCACAAACAGCCGAAATTAGAAATTGTAAAGCTATTAATTGTTCAGCTTATGTTTCTATGGTTAATGTTGAGACTAACCAAGTATCACTTGATTATAAGAATCTAACTATTGAAGGATGTGACTTTGAAGGAGGTTCAGAGGGCATTTTTATTAACGTAAATAGCGATTCGTTAAATGGTGAGCTAAATATTAACAATAACCGAATTTCGAATACAACAATAACAGGAATATACTGTCCGATTCGAGTTATTGGTGCATGGTCAGATGTTAACATTGAAGGTAACAAAATCCGAAATACAAACGCAGGTTATAACATTCGTTTGGAAAAGGTAAAGCGAGCAGTTGTTCAGAATAACATTTGTAAAAAAGGCTATCGTCTTATGACAGCTTTAAATGATTGCGAAAAGGTAATCGTCCTCAATAATACGTTCGCTGAACACTCCTATAATACAATTGATAATAATTCAAAAACACCAACAAATGCAAATAATATTATCATTTGATCTACTATCAAAGTTTTAATCTTTAACATAAAACCCCTATTTTATTTAAATTTTTATTACAAGACGTTCAATTAAATTTGAGCGTCTTTATTTTTTAAGGAAAATATTTACACTTAAAACTATTAAGGAGTGAGATATATAATGTCAGATATGATAGCAAGAGGCTTGGCTCAAAAGTTAATTAGTAATTATAAAACGGCTAAAGGTAAAAATCTTTTTAATAGTACTAATAAAACTATAGGTTATTATGTTGATGGTGTTACAGGTTCACTAAAAAATGATATTGCATCTCAAAATGCAACGGAGTTTATACCTGTAGAACCTAATAAGAGATACACTGCGAGTAGAACCACTTACTATGCAATTTATGACTCTAATAAGAATAGAATTGCAGGCTCTAACACATCTAGCGCTAACTCTCTAACTGTCACTATTCCATCCAACGGTGCTTTCATTAGGCTTTCCGTGGCAGATGCTTACCTTTCTACATATCAATTTGAATTAGGTGATTTTTCTACATTATACCAACCATTCATAGGAAATTACACTACGTTAAGCGGTATGAAGGTTGATTATAACGATATTGTTAACCTAGATTATTTTAAACTAACAAAGGCAAAAAACTTATTTAACAGTTTCAACAGAACAATTGGATATTATGTTGACGGATTAACTGGAGCACTGAAAAATGATATAGCGTCACAGAATGCTACAGAGTTTATACCAGTTGAAGCGAATAAAAAGTATACAGCAAACAGAACAACATATTATGCAATCTACGATGTGAATAAAGCCTATATTACAGGAGCTAATGCTTCAACTGCAACTCCTTTAACTCTGACAATTCCTGCTAATGGGGCATTTATAAGAATGTCTGTAAGGGACGACTATATCTCTACATATCAAATTGAAGAAGGAGATACTTCAACTGCATATTCAGCATTTACTCCGCCTTACCCTGTGTTAAATGGTGTTAAAGTTGATTATAAAGATATTTCCAATGTGAGTGATGTGACAAATAAGTGGTATGGAAAAACAATGAATATCATTGGCGACAGTATCACTTACGGATTAAATGCTACAACTCCTTATGGTGCTTTAGTAGCGTCTGCATTAGGCATGAAGTTTAATAACTATGGAATATCTAGCTCAACAATTGCTGTAAAATCAAGTGATCCTACTGGTAGAAATCCAATGGTCAGTCGTTTTTCGTCAATGGACGATTCTGCTGACTTAGTAATAGTAGCTGGAGGCACAAATGATTGGATGTATGATTGGACTCCATTAGGAGATATGTCTAGTAGAAATAATAACGAGTTTTACGGAGCTTTGCACAATATTTGTTTAGGTTTATTGAGTAAATACAAAGGAAAGCAATTACTTTTTATGACTCCGATCAAACGTGCTCAAGCCCCTTATGACCAACCTAATTCAGTAAATGCAAACAGTAAAACATTGAAGCAATACGGTGAAATCATAAACGAAGTTTGTAGCTATTATGGTATTCCAGTATTGGATATGCACAATGAGTGTACAATCTTTCCGTTTATACAGGAACAAGTAGATTTGTTAATACCTGATAAAACACACCCAAATGATGCAGGTCAAAAAATCATGGCTAATCGTTTAACTGGATTCTTAAAACAATTAGCTTAAAAAGGAGCTGTTATTAATGTCCGATTTTATAGCGAGGGGGTTAAGTAAATCTAACTCCAATAAACTAGAAGGAAAGGTTCATGTAAAAGAGTTTGGAGCGATTGGCGATGGAAGTTCAGACGATACAGTAGCGTTAACCAATGCAATTAATCACTGTCTAAAAAACAGTAAAGTATTAGACTTCGGAAGTGGCACATATCTTTTTCAGAAGTCTAGTGATTGGCATATTATAAGTGACTTTACAAAATTTATACACTGGACAGGTAAAGGAGCAAAAATAAAATTTAGCACATTAGATATTGGTTACATGTATCTATGGAAAATGAAATATGTGAAAATTGATGGTATAGCTTTTGAAGGAGTTGGCGCAGTTGGTAACAATCCAAATCAAAACGCTATAGGAGTTGGAATTTATTCCACATATAGGGTATCAATCACAGGATGCTCTTTTACTGGCTTTATTGGGGATGGCTTACTTATATCAGCAGAACAATCAACAGAAAGAAATCGAACAGCTCAAAATATCTACATAAACAACAATTACTTTAACAACAATGGTCGGGGTGGATTGACTATTGTAGGAGGCGTGGTCGGTTTAGTTGAAAGTAATTATTTCGGGAAAGATCGACTATTGGTTGCTCCAGTTGTGGGAGATATACTTCATATTGAATCTGACCCAAGTACTCGTTACGGAGTGGAAAATTTAGAAGTAACAAATAACATCATATACGGTACAGTAAATCTTTCCAATGTATCGTGGCAAACTGGATGGATTGGAAACAAAGATACATGGATTGATTTTAATCACAATACTGTAATTGTTGATGACGACAGTTATAGCGACTTTGGAGCTTACGGAATTGTATCAGCAGGCGGCAATCTTAGAATAACAGAGAATGAAATTGAAGTGAGCAGGAACACTGTATCAGATGACTTAGGCATTGGAGCATTATACTTAAAATGCAACTCTCTTATTCTTAAAAGAAATACGATTAAAACATCAGGAAAAGGTACTGTTATTTCTATTTACAACTGGACACATAATGATAAAGGAAAAATCATTTCAAAGGAAAATACGTACATCTCTGACACTTGCTTGTATGTATATAGACTCTATAAAGATACTAGTTTTTCGAATTATCATAAAATTGTTAAGTTGATAAATGAAGACTATGCTTCTATTTCATCGGGTAGTTGGCTCTTATCAGCATCTCAGTATGGTGGAAATTCACTTAAGTATTATTTAGAAGGAATTAGATGGGAGTTTCCAAACGGTATAGAATTTAAAAATCCAACCGCCAATCATGTTGCATACCTAAAGAATTGTAAAATTAGTCCATCTTCTAAGCTGTTTTCATGGGATAATAACGGAACCGCAATTAAACTATACAGTGAGAACTGTAGTTTAACTGGAACTGTATCTACTGGAATTCTCCCTCTCCCATATAATCTTTCCGCAACTTACAAATTCACATCTGGAACTGGAACACATGATAACACTTTTGGAACTTCTATCATCGGAAGAACAAACACAATAACTAAAACTGCGACTGGAAAATACCAGTGGAACGCCTTCACTAAGAGTGAACTATACTCTTACTCTTATACACTTCAGATTCTTTTAAGTGAATTAGAGACTAATGTATTTGATATAAGCATTCGTCTCCCTTCCTCTGACAATTTACCAGTCATTCTAGAGGTGAGAAATCAATCCAACGCTTTAGTCGATTTACCTGATAATAATTATATTCAGGTAAACGGGAAATTAAAAAGTGATTTAGCAATCTCTACTCTATCTCCATAATATCCCCAAAAAGCATGACTTTTACGCAACCTATAACTATATAAAATCCCTGTTTTAAACAGAGTAATTAAAGTTTCTATAAAGGAGGTGAATCTATAGATTAAATTAGGGCAGATTGCGTTCTCCCCTACCCTCTCTTCTTCAACAAATCTTCTATAGCTTCGTCTAACAACTTGGACATAGGAACTTTAGTTTTATCTGACAGTTCTTTTAACTGGTTATACAATTCAATCTTAACAGCATTAGATAATGGTCTTCTATTCTTTAATCCACGCTTCTCGTTCATTTATAATCATCTCCTTAATTTATATTATAAAACAACAATTAATTACTTGCAACTACATGTAGTTAATGGTAATATGTATTTAAGGAGGTGAGATAAATGAAGGTTGAGACTTACAAAACAATAACAGTTCCAGTTAAATGCTCTAAAGGTGATTACACTTACCTTTCCAATTGCAATAAATTATCTGCTCAAGTATGGAATAAAATAATAGAGCTTGAAAAGGAGTTTCGTAATACTAATGATGGCAAGTGGATTGGCAGAAGTCATCTACAAAAAGAGTTAAAAGGATTCGTCCATCTTCATGCTAAGGGAATACAGCATATAATCGGCAAATATTTACACTCTAGAGATGGTGCATTAGCATCTAAGAAGGCTGGACAGTCTAACGTAAGATTTCCTTATCGCAACAAAAATTATTTTACAACTGGTTGGACTTATCAAGAAGCGAAGATTAAGGATAATAAAATTATGTTGTCTAAGCCTAAAACAAAAGAAAAAATTGACGGAAAAGTCAGAAGACAAAAACCTGTCGTTTGTTATATCAAAGACATCCCAAAAAATATAGTTCAGGTTGAATTAATCTATCGTAATAAGTTGTATCTCTCTATCAAATACAAAGAACAATCAGAATACTTCCAAGTTGAATCTAACAACGCAGCTTCTATTGATCTTGGTGAAATACACTCAATTACATCCATCGATACATGTGGTAATGCACTTATTATCACAGGTCGAAAGATGAGAGCTATAAAACAGTTACGCAACAAACATCAAGCTAAACTATACAGAAGGCTAAGTAAAACAACTAAAGGAAGTAAACAGTATTGGAAGTATCGTAGAGCTATGCAGAAATTAAGTGTTAAGTATGACCGACAAATAAATGATGCTATTCACAAGACTAGTAAATTGTTTCTAGATTATTGTTTAGAAAACAACATCTCCATTGTGTATTACGGTGATTTGGATTCTGCAACAAGATTGACTAAGAAGAAACGTGTCGCTAATAATTACATTAGACAAAAATTAACACAATGGAATTTCGGCTCAATCATAGAGAGTTTATCGAATAAATTATCTAGACATGGAGTTGAATTAATAAAGGTTAACGAAAGATATAGCTCACAAAAATGTCCATCTTGCAAATCTTTGAAAAAACCAAAAAACAGAACATACTCTTGTAAATGTGGTTATGTTCAGCATCGTGACATTGTTGGAGCAATTAATATTCTAAATGATAACCATGAAACAGAACTAACGCATTATGAGAGTAAAAAGTATCTACGGATAGGTTAACTAAAGTAGTAAATGTTGCCATGCACAGCCAGTAGAAATACTGTAGCCGTTAGATTTATAACGGAAAGGTTCAATTGAATTCTGCATGAAATATCTCTTTTAAAGAGTTTTATAGCTTCAGGAATGTTGATTTATCAACGTTTCTTGAGGCTCTTTTTGTGTGTTTATTTTTATAATATAAGGAGGAAAAAATAAATGTCTGATATTATTGCAAAAGCAATGGCGAAACAAGGTCAAGATAAGATAACTAGCGTATCTAATGATGTAAAGAGTCGTGGTGTTAGCCTACTTGATTTTTCAACATATAAAACTTCTACAGCAAATGGAACAGACTGGACACCTGCATTTATTAAAGCCTTGGATTTCTTATCAACTTCTACTGAAATCAAAAAGCTATCTATTCCAGCTCAAACATTTACATGTTTAAATATAATTCCGATTACTTCAAAACACAATGGAATCACAATTGAGGGTGAAGGGTTTGGAACAGAGTTAAAAATTTTAGATGGTGCTACTCAAAACTGGCTGTTTAATCTCTATGATAGTGCTCTACCAGTTAAAGGCGTTACGATACGAAATTTACAATTAAACGGCAATAAAGCTAATTTGAGTAATACAGGTACAACAGGATTTGGTATTTTTGCTCAACAAGGAACAGGTATAGCGAATGAAAACATTATCATTCAAAATATATGGGCGCATGATTTCTTAACAACAGGTGTAAACGTTCATAGTTCTAACACAATGGTTTCTAACATCTTCTCATGGAGCAATGGTTTTCACGGTGTTACAACTGCGAATGCAAAAAATATTATGCTGTCTAACCTATGGTGCTCTAATAATGGTGGATACGGTATTGACATTTCAGGTGGAGAAGTAATTTTAAATACGTTCTACGCTACAGGTAACGTAAGTGGTGGAATGAAAGCTTCTGTAAGTCAACCGACAATCAACTTACGTGCAATCAATGGACGCTTAAACAATAATATTGGCGTAGGCTTTCAAACTACACAATCTAATGGAGCCACTTTCTTCTTCGATAATATTGAAGCGAATGATAACGGTGGTGCTGGTTTCCTTGTGTCAGAAGGTGATGTTTGTATTGTTGGTAAGTTAACAGCACTTAGGAATAATACATCAGTAGGTAGTAACACGGCTGCTGCTGTTAGTTTTAAAATACCTGCACAAATTGATACACTGATAACGAGTGACAATACAGGTTACGGTCTTTCTGTTGATTGTGTTAAAGAAGTTCATATTAAGCGTCTGCTTGCAGAAAGAAACTCTAACTACGGAGTATACCTATCGAAAACAGAAGGATCAGTGTTAACAATAGGGTCTGGTTCAATCATAGACAACACTGGGACTTACGGTATAAATGTAGGGAATAACCCTAATAAATTGACTGTGTACAATACGGTATTTGGAGATACACGAACTACAAAAACTCAAACACGAGCAGCATTCTTAGGTTCAGGAAGCGATGTTACATTTGTTGGTTGTGACATGACACAGTGTATTTCTACACCTAAATTATTTGATAACGGAGTTGCTTCTTTAAACGTCAGAGATAATAAAGGTTATTTAACACAGAACTATGGAACGAAGTCATTTTCTCCAAATGGAGTCACAACACAATTTGTAATTCCCCATGGATTAGTAACTACGCCTTCTACTGTGAATGTTACGCCATTGACGGCAGCTTCAAATCCACAGGGAATGTATGTAACATTTAATACTACAAATATCGTTATAACATTTGCTACTGCGCCTGCATCGGGAACAGATACATTGAATTATGCATGGGAAGCTAAGTATAAGAAGTAATTCCAATAAAATGACACTTTCATCCAATCTTCAAATAAAAGAACTATTTTAAAGAATTAAATAAAATGTGCTTTTTATAGTAAGTAAATTAATAAAAGTAATATCCCCTACTCTACTTTGGGTAGGGTTTATTTGTATTTAATAAGGAGGAATACTTAATGAGTGATATGATAAATAAAGCTCTAATAAAGAGGAATGCAGATAAAATTGAATCACTTGCTGATTCCCAAGCTGGTGTACCTTGTAAAAGTTTAGGGCTAATTTCGAACGATGCAAGTAAAGCGCTAAGTAATTATACGTTACTACTATCTGCTGTAAAACAAGGTCTTAAAATTTTAGTTGACGATACATACTACATTCAATCACCGTACACAGTTGCAGATACTAATAATGAAATAAACACTGATATTTCTATTGTTGGAAATAATAAGACAAAGAGTAAATTTATTTCATTAGGTGGTCGCTTCTTTAATGCAAAAGGAAACGTTACGACTGAAAATATTTCCTTAGAATGTACCTCAGCAACTAGCTTGACTTATTTTATTAGCCTAGTTGCACCGTATAGAGTGAAAATTGATTTCAAAAATAACTATGTTGCAGGAAATGTCAGAGTAATTGATTCAAGTATTCCTGTTAACTATGATTTTGTAGCAAATGATTGTGGAATTTCAAAACTATCCATTGAAAACAACGAATTTTACGATGTTTACAATAATAGTGGAGCAAGAAATATTTTTAAATTAAATGACACCCCTATCACATTATCCTACCTAAGAAACAATAAAGTCACTAACTTCTCCTATATCTTCTACAACAATAGTATAACCAACGGAAATACTTCTACTAATTACATTTACAGCAACTGTAAGAAAACTTACATTGAGGGTAATAAAGTCGTAAATGATGATTCTTATGATCCAACTGTTAAAAATGGTGGTTTCCAAGGAGCTTACTTCTGCTTCTCTTTAATGGAGTCTTACTCATGTGAATGTCGAAACAACATCTTTGAAGGCTTTCATATTTTTGATGCCCCTAACACTGTTGTATATGATAATTATTTTTCTGTAACAGAATTGATTTATGAAAATAACACTTGGAAAAACATTGTAAACTTTACGGCTGATATTCAATATGTAGATATCATGAAATCGAAAATGGGAAGCAGCACAGACGCTTTGATGAGAATATACAGAAAGAACAGTTATATTGTTGAATATGCATATGCAGATCGATTTGGTAAAGATCGTTTTATGTTAAGGAAACAAATAGACACATATCAGGAATGGATGGATAAAGTCATTATTGAAGATAACTACTTTGATTTGTACACGTTGAGCTTTAACCGTTTTAGATATGTAAAAGAGTATATTTTCAATAAGAATACAGTTAGAACTTATACTCTTGAGAACAGTAAAAACACTCAAGGACTGGTTGGGATTGTGGAGTATAAGGACGCTAACGGAAACCTTGTGCCACGACAATTTATTTTCTCAAATAATACTATTGTCACTCAAAATGCTCCTGTTGGTGGTGCAGTAGGCACTCTAGAGTATTCTTTGATTAGGAACTATTCTGGAAACGGTGATAAAGTGACGGTTATTTTTGAGAATAATTATATTAAGACATATGAGTTGAAATATATTCTTTCGGATGAAAGAACTGATGCACTAACTACTACTGACCCTTGTGTGGCTAACATAAAATTTAACGGAAATACAGTAATCAACGAAAGAGGAACGGATGTATGTGTAGCAAATAAAAAGTTTAAGCGTATATACAACTTCAAAAATAATGAAATTGAAACATTGGTAACAGATAGTCAAAAATCCCTATATGTCTTCCAAGAGCCATCAACAGTTGATGTAGCTACAAGATACTCATTACCTATTTGCTTAGATATGGAACTGGATTTTAAATACAAGGCTGGATCATGGCTTAGAATACTACCATTAAAAGGATTGCTTGATGGAAATTACAAAGTGAGTATGAATATAAAAATATTGAGCTTAACTACATTCGAAGATTTTGATATTAACTTTACAGTACGTAACAACGGAACTAATAATATTGTTGATTGTAACGGTTTGGATAACAAACTAGGCGAAACGCAATATACAGCAAAAAGCTATGTTTTAGATGGAGCTGCTGCACAAACTTATAGCAACTTCTATATTCAACAGGAAAATTTTAAAGGCACAAGCACTGTCAATGTGAATATAAGTAATTCGTCTACTAGTAAAGAGATCATGCTTCATAGTAAGAGTCCACGTTCAACTTTTAGTGACGATAAAGTTAAAATTAGAATGACGATAACTAAAGCGTAATGTTCCTATAAAACCACTCTTTTAAAGAGAAGAAATTAATAAAAACAAATAAGACACTCCCTATGTACCCTTCGATAAAGTACGGAGTGTCTTATTTATGTAAGATGCGTTTAAGCCTTTACATGAACATCATAACATGAAAGGCGGTGAAAAGCAAATAAATTATAAAAAAAGAAAGAGGAAAATATTATGAAAATCCCTACATTGACTGCTATTTTTGGAACACCTATTGCTTTTATTTTTGGAACATGGACAGAACTAATGACTGCTCTAGCTTTAATGATTGCCTTGGATATTCTAAGTGGATTCATCAAAGGAATTGTCCATAAAGAGTTACGTTCAAGAAAAATGAGCATTGGTATGTTACGTAAAGCATCAATCTGGATTGTGATCATCGTCTCCAATATTGTAGACGTAGCAATGTCACAAACGTTTCAAGGATTGCCAGTAGCTAAAACAGCAACCGTCCTATTTTACATAGGTATGGAAGGATTATCTATATTAGAAAACCTATCAGCAATCGGTGTCCCTATTCCCTCTTGGATTGGTAAGTATTTATCTGCAATAAAAGAAAAAGGCGAATCCCCTGAAGAACCTAGAGTTCAGAAAGTACAAGAAATTGTAGTTAAGAAGCAAGATGGTGAAGAAGTTAAGTTGAAAACAGAAAAGAAAGATTAATTGAATACATAATTTACGAGTCTCCTTGTGAGGCTCCTTTTTTATGGTTAAACAATTATAAAGGGAGCTGAATTAGGTTGGGTAAAAAGATTACTTTAACTGAACTAAAAGAGAAATTTGCGGAAAGAGGTTACGTATTAATTGACCCAACCGAAGTCAACTCAAAAGCTAGATACCAATATGTTTGCAACAAACACAAGGAAAATGGAATTCAAGAAATAAGTCACGCTCAATTTTCAAGAGGACGTGGATGTAAATTCTGCGGAATTGAAAAATCAAATAAAAATGGGCGAAAGCGTAATATAGTTGATGTTGAAAAAGAATTCAAAGAACATGGTTTACATGTTGTAGAAGGTCAAGAATATCTAAATGGAAAGCAAAAAATAAAATTTCTTTGTGAAAAACATATTGATTTTGGAATTCAAGAAATGTCTTATGAACACTTCAAAAGTAAAGAAATAAAAGGTTGTAAGCAATGTGGATTAGACTTCAAAGGTAATCAGCAAAAGAAAGATTTTGATGAGATTAAATCCTTTGTAGAGAATTTAGGTTACACTCTTATCTCTGATAGTAGCGAATACAAGAATCTAAAGTCAGAGATTAGAATGATATGCCCAAAACACGGAGAGTTTTCTATGACTTGGAGCAACTTTTATAATCGAAAACGATGTCAATCATGTGGTAAAGATTTAGTCGTTGGCTCTAATCATCATTCATGGAATGGCGGAATTACTCCTTTGAGAAAATCACTCAGGGAAAAATTGAGCGATTGGAAGTTGAGAAGTATGGAAAATTGCAGCTTCTTGTGCGTAATCACAGGAGATAAATTTGATGATGTTCATCACCTTCAGAGCTTCAATTTAATTATGGACGAGACATTTAAAAATTTAAATTTAGTAGAAAAAGACAATCTTTCAGATTTAACAAATGACGAACTATTGCTTGTAGAAAAAGAATGTCTAAGATTGCACGACAGCTACCCTCTAGGTATTTGTCTCCGTAAAGATGTACATAAGCTATTTCACCGTTTATATGGTTCAAAGAATAATACCGCTGAACAGTTTTATGACTTTCAAGAAAAAATTAAAAATAAATTAATTAAAATTAACTATTAAGGAGAGATTTTATTATGGGATTCAAAATGAAATATGAGATTAAAGAAAAATATTTAACTGCTCCATCAAAACGTAGAAGTGGAAATAAAATCAGCAAAGTTAAATTCGTTGTTTCGCATGACACTGGTAATGACGGCTCTACTGCTGACCAAAACGTAAGATACTATCAAAACTCAAGAAATGAAATGAGCGCATCAGCTCATATTTTTGTAGATGACAAAGAAATTATCGAATGTATTCCAGCACTGACTGGAAAGCCTGAAAAAGCTTGGCATGTTTTGTATGGTAAGACGATGGATAACCGCTTATACGGTGCAGATTCAAATGATGCTGCAATTGGCGTTGAATTATGCTATTCATACCAAAAAGGAAATATCGATAATAACGAAGCTTATAAACGCTATATTTGGGTAGTTGCTTATATTTGCTATAAATTTGGATTAAACCCTGCTACTAAAATCACAGGTCATCACATTTTAGACCCTGAACGCAAAACAGACCCGAAACAAGCTTTAGAGAAAACTGGACGTTCTTATGCTCAATATTTGAAAGATGTAGTTGCTGAATATAATGAGTGTATTGGAGACGGAGAAGATACTGTTAAATTTGTTTCAACAACTCCCTCTTCTACCCTTCTTAAAAAAGGATCAAAAGGTAACGATGTGAAAGCATTGCAAGAAAAACTAAACAAATTAGGCTTTGATTGTGGTGAAGCAGACGGTATATTCGGAAAAGCGACTTTAGCTGCCATTAAGAAATTACAAAAAGAATTTAAATTAGATGTAGACGGCTTAGTAGGCGCAGATACATTTGGTGCTATTTCTAAAGCTTTAGCAGAATTAGATAAGCCAAAAGAGGAAGTGAAGTCTGAGCCTAAAGAAGAAAAGAAAGCTGAAGTAGTTAAAGAAATTCCTAAAAAAGTAGACGTGAAAATTAATTCTTTAGGTGATAAATATTCTTTCCAAGTTAAAGCTAAAAAAGATTTAACTGTATTCAAAGAAGCAGAATTAACTGGTAAAGTAAAAACTCTTAAGAAAAATACAATTTTCTCAGTTTATGGATTTGATAATGATGGCAAAGTATTCGCAGTCGGTGGCGGAAATTTCGTGGCTCAAGCAGACGTTGAAGGTGTTCCATTGCATTTGCGTACAGGTGGTTTGAGCGAAGAAAATGAAAAAATTTTCCGTGCTTTCTTAAAAGAAAATAAAATTGAAAGTGAATTGAATCTGTACCGCACAGGGAATCCATCGGCAGATATTGTCGTTGAAAAATTAGAATTAGTTGCTGTGAAAAAATTTCTCGATAAACAAGGCTGGTATTACAACGTAAAATAAACAAATTAATAATTTAAACTTGAGGCTCACTGCTATAGTGGGCTTCTTTTATTATATGTAAGTTGAGCTTAAGTTAATCTAATGAATTGAGGTGATAAATCAACAGAATTAAGTTTGGCTTATACTCCTCTACTCTTACTAACATATAGATTCTCAAGTTGAACTTATATTACCCTATATACTAAAAAGGAGGATTATCATGCTCTATAAAGATAGAATGAAAATAAAATGGATTAATAGAACTAAACGATATTATGAGAGTTTGGGATACACTTTTACAAAACAATATGATGAATTCGAAGTATTAATCAAAGACCTTTTACCAACATGTGTACAACGTATTGAATTACTGTGTGACACTGATGATTGTAATGAAGTTTATACTATGGCTTATAGAGATTACTATAATAGAAAAGACCCTTATCAAAAGGATTATTGTAAAAAATGTATGAGAAGAAGTGGTCAACCTCCTAGTGAAGATTTTCTAAAGGGCATGTATAAAGAATTCAAGAAAAAAGGATATACTTTATTAAGTAACGAAAATTACAAAGATAATAACAGTCCGCTTAATTTTATCTGTGATGAACACAAAGACTATGGCGAGCAAACTACTTCATGGAGAATGTTTAATCAAGTTGAAGATAGAGCTAACTGTAAGTTATGTCGAAAAGAAAAATTTCTTATATCATTCAAAGAAACATACTCCACTAAACATGACATCAAGGAGAAAATAAGAGAGTCATTCAGAAAATCGTACATGGAGCGTTACTCCAACAAAAAACTAGAAGAAATGCTTTCCTCTTTAGACCTAGTTTATATACCTAGTCAACCTCACACTGAGTATTTTCAACCAATAACCTTCATCTGTCCTAGTCATAGAGAACAAGGAATTCAAGAAACAAATTTAAAAAATTTAAATAGAAGAATGTTCCCTTGTAAATACTGCATGTTGGAATACAGAAGCGAATCGACAACTGGTAGCAAATCCTCCTCATGGAAAGGTGGAGTTTCCAATATAAATAGATATATACGTGACTCTGCTTTCATTGATGATTGGAGAAAGAACTCTTTTGAAAAATATAGATATAAATGTGCAATCACTAATGTAAACGGGTATCTTGAGCTTCATCATCCCTACTCTCTCAGTAGAATGATAAAAGACTGCATCGATGAATTGAATATTGAATTAAAAGATACTATCGGTGAGTATAGTGATTGTGACTTAAGTAGAATAAAATCTTACATAAAAGATAAACACGATGAAATAGATGGAATACCACTAGTACCTGAAATACATAGTCTATTTCACAAATTATATGGAAACGATAATACTCCTGATCAATTTGATGACTTTCAACACCGTCTTAATGATGGTGAATTTGAAGGTCATTTTTTATTGGGTAAAAATCTAAAGGAGGTTAATTAAATATGGCAATTGATTTGAGTTACTTACTAAATCGCTCAGAAACGAAGTTAAAGGGCGTTCATGGGACAATAAGAGACATGTCTATTGAATTAATTAAGAAAGCTTATGCACAAGGAATTTATGTGGCAATTGTACAGGGTTATCGTTCCATAGCAGAGCAAAATGCACTTTATTCACAGGGTCGTACATCTGGGGGTTCCATAGTTACAATGGCAAAGGGCGGATATTCTTACCACAACTTTGGACTCGCTGTTGATTTCTGTTTGTTCGATAGCAATAAGAATCCTGTATGGAGTGTCAACAATAAGTGGATGTCAGTTATTCGTATAGCTCAAGGTATGGGTTTTACTTCTGGTTATTATTTTTCAACGATAAAGGATGCCCCTCACTTACAGCTAACATTTGGTTTAAGTTTAGCTGATTTACGTGCTGGCAAAAAACCTCCTCTGTATCGTGGCTCTGCTACTCCAATTGAAAACCCCACGACATCTCCATCTTCCCCTTCTGTTCTGAGGTTTAATTCTCGTGGTTCTGCGGTCAAAGATTTACAAACTAAGCTAACCAAACTGGGCTATAACACTAAAGGGATCGATTCGATATTCGGCACAAACACAGAATCCGCATTGCTCAGGTTCGAGAAGGCGATGGGATTAAAACAAGATGGAATTTTCGATAGTAAGGATTCAGCCAAATTAGAATCAGAACTAGCCAAGTCAACCCCTCCTGTATCAACTTTCGTCAAACCTCCCAAATTCGCCACTAAGGAAGATTTCTTCAAATACATACTCTCATATGCTAATACGGCTGGAAAAGGCACTGATATCCCATTTGAGGTCTGTATTGCTCAATGGTCAAAAGAATCTGCATATGGTAATAGTGTATTAGCTCAAGCTACAAATAACTTTGCAGGAATTACATATACAAGTAACTCTATTGCTGATTTCCAAAATGGTAGATTTGCTGGATATAATACTATTGATAAATTTGTTAAAGACTATATTCGTGTTATGAACTTAAGTTATTATGACAAAGTTAGAGCAGCTACAACAATTGAAATGACGTGTATTGAATTGGGGAAATCGCCTTATTCTGCGAATGACCCTACTTACGGTACAACAATTTTCCAATTGATTAAGAACAATAATTTATCTAGATTTGGCGCAGATGTATTACCAGAACCTGTTCCAATCCCTGAGATTCCTGACGTTGCTCCTACTCCTGCTCAAATGCCCGCTGTTACATCATTGGGTAGTAGTTTCTTAGTTCAAACAATTGAGCCTGCTATTGTATATGAGAATCCTGACCTAACTGGAAAAGAAAGAACATTGCGTCAAGGTGTAATATTCGCAGTATATGGCCATGTTGAAGGACAGGTAGCATGGGTAGTCGGAGGTGGAGGGTACGTGAAAACTTCTTCACTTAAGTTTGTAAATCAAACTGTAACGACTGGCGGACTTTCTGAGCCAAATGAGAAGCTATTTCGTCAGTTCTTAAAGGACAATAAAATAAACGGCGAAATTGAGATATTTGGTGAGAATGGTGGTTCTCCAGCAGGAGTTGTATCTACTTCAGGGTTAAAATTAGTAGCGTTGAAAAAGTGGCTTGAACAGATGAATTTCTATTATGTAGCCAAATAAAAAAAGGAAAGGTGTTAGTCTCCCTTCCTTACATGAACATCATCGGATATGTGGCTAATATTAGTATATGTCAATTGTTAAATATTTATACGTAAGACTTAGTTTTATTTAGGGGAATGGTCGAAAGTTGACTGTTCCCCTATTTTTTTCGTTTTTATATTTTATGTAAGATGCCACCAATAAGGTAGCATTAGTTTTCAAATTTAGTGTTGCTCGAATTTATTATGTGAATGTCGTAATTCTTTCCATTGAAAAAACTTATCAAAGAATGTTTCTCTACTAATTTGTATATCTGCAAAATTAAAGAAATCTTCTACTTTAGAATTATATCGTCTAGCAATCTTATTAAAATTCATCTCACTTGGTAGCGAATAACCTTTGAAATAATCATACGCTTGTCGTTCTGCTATTCCTGTTTCTTCTGCCAACTCTTTAGCTGATATTTCATAGCCTGCAATAGATTGAATCCATTCTTTTAATAGAGTTAAAGCTTTAGTTCTAACCTTACTTCTCCACTCATCAATGCTTACACGTAGAGGCTCAGGAGTATCAATTTTGAATGAAATAGTAGTTATTATTTTTGGCTTAATCGCATCTCCCATTAAGCTGTGAGCAATTAAACCGCCTTTTACAATCAAGTCAGGCTTTATTCCAAAAAACGCTGGCTCCCATAGGACTAAGTCAGCTATTTTCCCTGTTTCTACCGATCCTACGTATTCGGAAATTCCATGAGCGATAGCTGGATTAATCGTATATTTAGCTACATAGCGTTTGACACGTGCGTTATCGCCGACTTCGCTGTCACCATCAATTTTTCCTCGCTGCTTTTTCATCTTATCAGCTGTTTGCCACGTTCGTGTAATCACTTCTCCTACACGTCCCATTGCTTGAGAATCTGAAGAAATCATACTGAATACACCTAAATCGTGTAAAATATCTTCAGCTGCAATCGTTTCTTTGCGAATGCGGGAATCAGCAAAAGCGATGTCTTCTGGTACAGCAGGATCAAGATGATGACATACCATAAGCATATCTAAATGCTCTTCAAGCGTGTTGACCGTATAGGGTCTTGTTGGATTAGTTGATGATGGAAGCACGTTTGGAAAGCTTGCCATTTCCATAATATCAGGTGCATGCCCGCCTCCAGCTCCTTCAGTATGGTAGGTATGAATGACTCGATCACCAATTGCTGCAATCGTATCTTCAACAAAGCCGCCTTCATTTAAAGTATCTGTATGAATCGCAATTTGAACATCGTACTCGTCTGCTACTTGCAGGCTTGTGTCGATGGCAGATGCCGTGGTTCCCCAGTCTTCGTGAAGCTTTAGTCCAATTGCTCCTGCTTTAATTTGTTCAATTAAAGGCTCTTTCGCACTTGCATTTCCTTTTCCTAAAAAGCCAATATTCATCGGAAATGCTTCAGCGGCTTCAAGCATTCGTTCGATATGCCACGCTCCGGGTGTACAAGTGGTAGCCTTTGTTCCTGTAGCAGGTCCTGTTCCTCCTCCAATCATCGTTGTCACGCCAGAGGCAAGGGCGGTTTCAATTTGCTGCGGACAAATGAAATGAATATGCGCATCAATACCGCCGGCGGTTACAATTTTCCCTTCAGCTGCAATTACTTCCGTACTCGCACCAATGATGATGTCTACTTCATCCATCAACAGCGGATTACCCGCTTTTCCAATAGTTTGAATGAGTCCATCTTTTATTCCAATATCTGCTTTATATATGCCTGTATAATCAACGATAATGGCATTTGTCAACACTAAGTCCGCTGCTTCACTTCGCGTTGCAAGAGGGTGCTGCCCCATTCCGTCACGAATCACTTTTCCTCCGCCAAACTTTACTTCATCTCCGTAGGTTGTGAAATCTTTTTCAATTTCAATAAATAGCTCTGTGTCTGCTAAACGAACAGCATCTCCAACGGTTGGTCCAAACATATCTGCATACTGACGTCGCGACATTTGAAAACTCATCTTATGCATCTTCCTTTCTATCAGAAAGCGATCTGTTTGTTTTATTGTTCAGACCGTAAATTTCTCTTGTTCCGGAGAAAGCAACCAGCTCTACTTCTTTTGCATCACCTGGCTCAAAGCGAACGGCTGTACCGGCTGGAATATTTAAATGATAGCCAAGCGCAGCTTCGCGGGGGAATTCGAGCGCGGCATTCACTTCAAAAAAATGAAAATGTGAACCTACTTGAACGGGGCGGTCGCCTCTATTGATTACAGTCACGCTAATCGATTGCTTTCTGTTATTACATGTGATCGGTTCTTTTTTTAAGACGTATTCCCCTGGAATCATATTTTTCCCTCCTCTTAACGAATTGGATCGTGAACAGTGACGAGCTTGGTTCCGTCTGGAAAGGTAGCTTCTACTTGAATATCATGAATCATTTCCGGAATACCTTCCATTACATCTTCTCGTTTTAAAATCTTGGTACCTTCTCGCATTAGCTGTGCTACCGTCTTGCCATCGCGAGCTCCTTCCATAATTTCATATGTAATGATCGCTACTGCCTCGGGATAGTTAAGTTTTAATCCTCTTGTCTGACGGCGTCTTGCTAAGTCTGCAGCTACGACAATCATTAATTTTTCTTGTTCTCTCGACGTAAGTTTCAATGAAAGCTTCCTTTCTGCTAATCTATTTTCTTATTAACATCAAATGTGATATTTTCTAACACAAACACACAACTAATTATATTAAATTTTCTGATAAAAAACAAAGGATTTATATCTTTCGATAAAAAAAGATGAGCATATTTGCTCACCTTTTACTCTTCTGAAATCACTTGTGTTTTCCATTTCTGCAGGTGTTTCCAACCCAGACCTTCAGCTAGCTGACGTTTTGCATAGTCTACTCCTTTTTCAATAGAAGTTTCATAGCCAAATAAATAATAGCGCAAGCCGGCGTTTAATACTACTTGATTATAGACATAAGTCAGTTCGGAAGAAGATTCACCCTCCAAAATGCGCGTCACATATGCCGCTTGTTTTTCAACACTTATTTTCTTTTCAAAGTGTTCTTCTTCCACAAACAGTCCGTATTCTTTTGGATTGACAATAAACGACTCCATCTCTCCTTCTGAGATAGTAAAAACAAAGCTGCTTCTATGTACAGGTACATCTTCAGATCCTTCTATACCTTGCACCACGTATACATGTTTAAACGGGAGCGAAGCAAAAATGGGCACAATTTTGTTAATGGCCGTGCGGTGAAAAGCGCCCATCATTAAAGAAGAAGCATTTGATAAATTTAATAGTTTTTCAACCGTATTAATTAGTGTTCTTACGCCAATTTCATGACGAATTTGTTTGATGCGACTAAGAGGATAAGAGATTGTTTCAGCATTTACAAAGCCAATTTTTAATGTTTCTAACGTATGACCGATGTCTTCAATCGTTTGAGCTTGAGGGATCTGTAATGAATGAAGTACATCTTCAATCGTTGTTCCAAACTTTGGAGGAAGCGCTTCTGTACAGTGTAAAAAAGCTGGCACACCTCTTTCAGCTAATAAAATCGATACAGGAATGGTCGCAAAAAATGAATTTCTCCCTGCATAAGGGCTTGCAAAATCAATTGATTTATCTTTTAACGGCTGAGACAGCGGTATCTCTTTTGTTTTTTCACGAAAAGCATGAACGAATCCCAATAGTTCATCTGCATTTTCGGTTTTAATGCGTTCCGCAATAAAAAAAGCAGCGACCTGAGCATCCGTAGCTTGTCCAGAAGCGATTAAGCGAGCTGCTTCTTTTGCTTGTTCATACGTTAAGTCAGTTGACCCTCTTTTTCCGCGCGCTATTTCTTTTATAAATTGTTGCATATCGTACACTTCCTTTTTAACTGAATATTTGTACATTGTATCACATATTTCCTTTGTTCCTTAGATTATCTTCTATCAGGTACGCAAACTGCTAAAAAATATGAAATTAAAGGAAAAGTACTAGTTCTTTTATAACCTAATATAGTATAATCTATCTGCTATACTATTATTTGGATATTTGGGGGACTTTACAAATGAAAAAAGAGAAACTACTTGTACCATTTATAGCGGCATCCGTTTTAGTAGGAGCATCGGTGACAACGCCTGTTTTTAGTCACTCTGCTTATGCTGCTTCTTCTGTCAGCGTTTATCAAAAAGACGTTAATTCGCTAGCAGATTATTACGCACCATTTTATAAAACCGTAGAAAAAAAGCTAAAAGAAATTGAAGGAATAAAAGATGACGAAAAAGCGTTAGCCGCATATGATCAGCTTGCAGATCAAATTGACCAGTTTCTAACAAAGACCGATAAAAATTACGCGATGAATCATCTTAATTCAGAAGCTAATCAGCTTCAAGGGTATTTATATGATAGTTTAATTGCTCTTTACAATTACATTGTAGATCTTGAAGACTATGCGTATGGAGATGTAAGTGACGCGGAATTTAATAAGATCTCTGCAAATTTTGAAAAAGAAATCAACGCATACAATACGCAATTTCAGCAAAAAGCGAAGAGCTATAAAACGAAGCGAAAAGTAACGTTTAGCGCAAATATGAGTTATTTGCTTGATGAAGATATTCAACCTTCACCAACAGCTCCATCTACACCGGCTGATAACAATGGCACCTACACGGTGAAAAAGGGAGACACGCTGACAGCAGTCGCTAAAAAGTACGGCATGACGGTAGCTGAATTGAAAAAATTAAACAATTTAAAAACAGATGCGCTAAAAGTTGGACAAGTGCTGAAAGTGAAAAGTACAAGCACACCTGCGCCGGCTCCAGCACCCCAAACATCTGTTAGTACAAAACAGCAGCAAATCGTATCGTATGCCAAAACGCTGATTGGAAAGCCATATAAATATGGAGGCACAACACCAAAAGGTTTTGATGTATCGGGGTACACACAGTATGTATATAAAAACGCGGGCTCGAATATTTCTATCTCCCGTACAGTAGCAGATCAGTATAAAAGCGGCACGGACGTAAAGCAAAACAGCCTGCAGGCTGGAGATTTAGTTTTCTTTAAAAACGGCAAATCCGTTTCAGTCGTAGGAATTTACCTAGACAAACAAGAATTCATTTATGTCAGCAGCAAAGGCGTTAAAACGCAATCACTTTCAACAGCGTACTGGAAAAACAGCTATGCGGGCGCAAAGCGTATTATAAAGTAAAAAGAGGTGCCATAAGGCACCTCTTTTGTTTTACTAGCTATGTATTTCTATACTAGACTAGCAATTTTATAAAGAACTTCTTAGTTCATAACCGTGATTTTAACAGATTTTCTTCCGAACTGTTGAGCATCACCTTCAGAAGGAACGAATACATCGATTCGATTGCCTTTAATTGCTCCACCTGTATCGGCAGCTACAGCTTCACCATAGCCTTCTACATAAACTTTCGAACCTAACGGAATAACACTAGGATCAACAGCGATTACTTTTTGGTTTGGATTTGCTTTTAAATCCACTCCCGTAGCAGTTGTACCGCTACATCCAGCACAATTAGCCGTATAGGCAGTTGCTTCAACTGTCATTGATTTGCCGCTGGCTTGTTGTGACGATTCAGCAGGTTGTTGTTGTTTTTGAGCTTGTTCAGCTTGAGCTTGCTGCTGCTCTTTTTGAGCTTGTTCAGCTTGAGCTTGCTGTTGTTCTTTTTGAGCTTGTTCAGCTTGAGCTTGCTGCTGCTCTTTTTGAGCTTGTTCAGCTTGAGCTTGCTGCTGTTGTTTTTGAGCTTGTTCAGCTTGAGCTTGCTGCTGCTCTTTTTGAGCTTGTTCAGCTTGAGCTTGCTGCTGTTCTTCTTGAGTTTGTTCAGCCGGCGCTTGAGCTTGCTGAGTTTCTGGAGCAGCTTGGGCTACTGAAGGGCTTGATTGCTGAGCTTGGCCGTTTGGAGACTGAATTTTTAGTTGTTCGCCAGGATAAATTAAATCTGACTTCAGTCCGTTCCATTCTTTAATTTGATCTACCGTCACGCCGTATTGCTGACTGATGGACCATAATGTATTTCCTTGCTGAACTTTGTGCGTCATTTCTTTTATAGTAGCTACGTTTAATTCTTGATTTGGATAAATAATATTAGATGTTAAGTTATTTGCATCTTTTAGCTCGTCTACGCTCACGCTGTGCTTTTGAGCGACTTTCCATAACGTATCACCTTTTTCTACATGATACGTTCCGCTTGTAGAAGCAGAAGCTGCACCTACAAATCCCGCTGAAAGGATTGCTGTTGTTCCTAGAGTAAATATAAATTTTTTCATTACGAATACCTCCTTATTTACTCAATGATTGAATGATATCATCCTCACATTTCACAGCCGTTACAGAGCCATGCTACTTTTATTACAAAACTTAACAAAAAGGAACGTTTAAACGTAATATTTCTGATAATTTGGCTATATGATGAAACGTTTCTACTTTTTACTGCTTTTTATTGTTGTTTTAACCAAAATAGTTAAATTTCTCTATCATTGCTGGCTATGCCTCTTCTTTTTTATTGACCCTTTAACGGGTATATTAAGTTTTTTTCGTAACAAAAAAGAGGTTGGAAATGAATCCAGTCAACTGCTAGAAGGAACTACATAAATGAAACCTATGTTCACCATAACAAAAAAAGCGAACCGCTCATCAAAGATTCTGATGAGCGGTTCGCTTTTCAATTCGGCTAAACTACTTGTGTCCCAGCCTTTTTATTTCTTATTAAATCCTTGTTTTTCAACAAATTCTTTCATATACATACGCTTAGGATTGGAAAGCATTTCAGCCATTTGACCAGTCCATGTGTCTTGGCGTTTGCCATTTGTTCGTTCGTTGTAATAAGCAGAAATTTCTTCGTTATACGTCGTTAATTCTTTTTTCGTCTGCTCATGGTTTGGCTCATATGTTTCTTCATGATACACATGTTTAAATGGTAAGCGCGGCTTTTTATCCGTCATACCCGCTGGATGTCCAACCGTTAGACCAAATAACGGGATTACATGATGAGGCAGTTTTAACAATTTACTTACTTCTTCTAATTCGTTACGCAAACCGCCAATATAACAAGCTCCAAGTCCCATTGATTCAGCAGCAAGCGTTGCATTTTGCGCAGCAAGGGCAACGTCAATAATAGCTACCATGAACTGCTCTGTGCTTTCGAGCGCTGTCGATAAATCTTTTTTCTCCATTTCTGCAATGACATCATGACGATGAAAGTCAGCGCAAAATACAAAGAAGTGTCCATTTGTTTCTACGTAAGGCTGATTTCCTGCTAATTGGGCAAGCTTTCGCTTCGTTTCTTTATCTTTTACTCCAATAATGGAGTACGCTTGAATATAGCTTGATGTGGAAGCTGCCTGTGCGCTTTCTACAATCGTCTGAATTTGCTCTTCCGACAATGGTTTGTCTTCATATTTGCGAATAGAACGATGATTTAAAATCGTTTCAATAACTGAGTTCATATTATAATCTCCTTTTACTTCATTTAACCTTCTACAGATGTTATATCTACAGTTAGTTTATCGAATGTAAAAAGAAATAACCAATGTTCTGCTTAAAATTGATTTTGACTTGTCTCATATCGATACAGCTTAAAGTGATCTGCAAGCACGCGATCTACTTTTACTTCTAAGCTGTCTACATATTCGTCCATTCGTTTTATCAACCGGTTTCGTTTCACATCATTTTCTAAAATGTTCTTAAGCTGCTGTTCAAAGTCTTCAGCATCATTAAGCGGTATCAGCAGCTCTTTTTCTTTTAGATATTCAATGTTAATTTGTTCTTGACCGGGAAGAGATGAATGAATAAAAATAGGTAGTCTCTTATGAAGGGCTTCGCTAATTGTAACGCCTCCTGCTTTTGTGACAATGGCATCTGCTCCTTCATATAAATCATTCATTTTCTCTCTTGATTTTACATACGGGACCGCTTTAACTTTCGGGTGGTTTAGTTTCACTAGTTCTTGATACAACTTTTTATTTTTTCCACACAGCACATAATACATATACGTACAGTTTTGCGGAAGCTGCTGAAGCATTTTGCGTACATTCCCAAGGCCCGAATTTCCGCCGGCAATCAGGATATGCTTCTGTGGCATGAGATGGTCAATCCGTCTTTTTAAAAACACTTTATGAACGGGAATGCCCGTTACATAAATAGAAGACTCTTTTACACCGTGAACGTTTTGTAGAAATGCTTTCGTATCCTGATCAGGCACGCAGTGAAGCTCGATTCCATTTTTACCCCATACGTCGCTTACTAAGAAGTCGGTGTATACGTTTATAATAGGAAGATCAATGATTCCTTTTTCTTTTAAGCCGCTTAATACACAGGAAGGAAAGCTGTGTGTGCAAACAATGACGTCGGGCTGCTCTGCATCAATTAATTTCTTCATATGATATTCGATAATCGGCCACTTTTTCACGACAAAATCATCCATCGTATGGTCGTTTTTTTTGTATACATGCCCGTAATAAAATTTTTCAAACTGCTTTGGAAAAACAGAAATCCATTTCATGTATATCGATGAAATCATTTGTTCAAGCGGTTTGCTCCAATAGCTTAAACAATCAATTTTTTGACAAATAACGTGAGAAAAACGTTCCATGATGGCATCCATAACGGCGTCTGCTACTTGGTGATGACCAGATGGCATCTGAAAAAGCGGCAAGAACAGAACCTTCCTCATTGACCATCCCTCCTCTCAAGACGTTTTCGGTTTCTTTTTCTTTTTATAAGTAAATAAATAACAAAAAAAGCTACAGCTCCCATAATGATATACGAAATATGAATCCGGTCTCCTACATAGTAACCTAGAACGAGAAAAGAAAGGACCCATACTAGACTGCCTACCACCGATAACAGCAAATAAAGCAAAAACGGATAGCGACTTATTCCTGCCATATATGGGCTAATTTGACGTAAGCCTGGAATATATAAACCAAATAAAATGGTCCATATCCCATATTTATGGTAGCTGCCGCTTGCCGCTTCAATTTTCTCTTTGGTTAACCCTACGTATTTTCCGTATTTATCAAAAAATGGGGTTCCCGCATACCTTCCTAGCCCGTAAGCAGTAAGCATTCCAGTTATAACACCTAAAAAAGCAAAAAGAGATGATTCGTATAAGTTCAGCTGATGTTTGGCAATAAACATGCCTAATAATATTAAAAATGATTCTTCAGGCGCTGGAATTCCAACAATCCCACAAAAAAGTACAAGTAAAATAACAATATAACCATAGGAATGTATATACTGAGAAATAATTGTTAAGTCCACTGCTCGCTCCTCTATTTACGATTGATTCATCAATTGCTGCATGGTTATACTTTCATACCCTTGCTGTTTTAAGTAAGGTAAAAATTCTTCTAACGCCGCAATCGTCATTTCAGGTGCTTTTTCATCTGCTCCCGGGGTATCTCCATTATCGTGTAAAACAAAAATGGCTCCATCTTCTACTTTACGCATTAGTTTTTGAACTAATGCCGTTTTCGTTGTTTTTAGTGTCCAATCCTGAAAGATTCCTGTCCAGATCACGAGGTGATATGGCTTGGCCATTAATAAACTGCTCATATTTAAATGTCCCCACGGCGGACGATAAAAAAGCGGCTTTTGATTTGTTACTTTCTCTATAACCTGTGCACATTGATGAATTTGTCTTTTTAATTGCCAAGGTGTTTGCGTCCATGCACTCACGTGACGATGATGATGTATAGCTACTTCATGTCCTTCATCAATCATCCTGTTTAAAATAGACGGGTGTTTTTCCCCTAGTTCTCCCACAATAAAAAAAGTAGCTTTCATTTCATGCAGTTTGAACAAGTCCAAAATTTTTGGCGTATAAACAGGATGAGGCCCATCGTCAAATGTTATAGCTATTTTATGCTTTTTTGCCCCTTTTATTATGACTGATGAATGATAGCGACGGTAAAGGGTTTGCGAAATAATGGTATATACACATATAACCATTAGAACGAAAAGTAAAACAATAAAAAAACGAGTCATATGCTTTTAACCATCCTTTTGAATTTAAATCCTGCATTTATTATAACGGTTTACTCAGACTTTGGTTTCATTTTTTTGTGATAGAAGCCAGGAATTTTAAAATAATTTGATACTTTACCTAAAAATAGCTGTTCTGCAAGGATATACCGGAAATAAAATGATATCATAAAATTTCCCTTCATTCAGTAAAAAAAGTACTTTTTACCATTTATATCTATCTTTTGTATGATAACTGTCCTTGTTTTTTGAAAATAAAAAAACTTCCCGCACGAGTGCGGAAAGTTTTGAAATTAAAATTTTGACCGATACCATTTTTCAGCTGCTTCAATTTCTGTTCGTGTTAACTGATGTCCAAATGATTCCCAATGGACCTGTACGTCCGCTCCGGCTTTTTCTAAAAGAGCAGAAAGTTCTTCCGTTTCTGATGCTGGGCAAATAGGATCGTTTGTACCTGCGCCGATAAAGATAGAGGCGTCGGTCTTAGGCACTTCAATTCCTCTTCTTGGAACCATCGGATGAAGAAGAGCCGCCCCTTTTAAAGAATTCTCATAATGAAACAGCAAACTTCCTGCAATATTGGCACCATTTGAGTAGCCTACAGCTACGATGTTGTGTCGGTCGAATGAATATGTTTCAGCCGCTTCATCTAAAAATTGATGAAGTTCTTTTGTACGTTCAATTAAATCTTCTATATCAAATATTCCTTCTTGTAAACGTCTAAAGAAACGGGGCATTCCGTTTTCTAGTACATTTCCTCTTATAGATAATACGGAGCAAGAGGAATCAATCATATCTGCAACAGGGAGCAGATCTTGTTCTGTACCTCCTGTACCATGCAACAGCAATAAAGTCGGTTTCGTCTCGTCCGTTCCTTTTTTAAAAATATGTTTCACGTATATCCACTCCTTTTAAATATCTCGAATTAAAGATAATTTTATTATAAGAACTTTCGAAGCATTTGTAAAGGAACTACTGTCAAAGAAATACCTGTATGTTTTGCTGGCAGTATCACATAATACTGAATAACTTCATATGGCCATTGCTCATATGCAGCTAGGTATTTAATTCGTTTGACTTACAGCGGGTAAAGAAATATTCCACTTTTATCTAAGTGCTCCCGTCAAAAGGTGGATAATAATTAAAACTCGCCCGTCCTCCTTCGTATAAAAAGTGCCCTAGTCTGATAAATTAGTTAATTTTTTCTTTATTTCGTTACTTTCAACAGATATCAGCATTTATACCCGAGCGTACTAAATCGTATTTCTTATACGTGTTATAACAACTTTTTTCTATGAGAAACAGAACGTAAAATACCCCCTTGGTTTTTCATAAAGGGGAACAAAGCCCCGAATGGTGCTTTATACGACTTTATTTGACAAACACAAATTTATGGGTAAACTAAGTTCAGATGATTGTATTTCACTTTGTTTCAGTTTAATAAAAAAACGAAGCATCTGCGAGTAAGCAAAAAATAACTGCGTAAAGAGCTATTTATGTCAATCATCTTATACCCTAAAAACTTACCTGCACTTGAATAATAGCCTTTATTAAACTTAGCGCGTCAGCTTTTAAACGTTAATACTTTATCACCCATCTCTTTGTTAAAAGATTGAATGGGTCAACAAACTTCAGCATTCTTTACATAACGACCTTGTAAAGACGAAGAATGTAGCTATGTGTGAACATGGAATTATTACTTAGTGGAGTGAACCAACATGAGGAAATTTATTTTAGCCTTTTTAGTCGTTGTTTTAATTGTAATGCTAGGAGTTACCTATGTATTAAAGCAATTTCAGCAAACGGCTGATTTATCTTACTCGAAACTGCAGTCGGTTCAAAGTACGGTAGTCTATGACAAAAATGACCGTAAGATTGACGAATTGTATAAAACCGTTCCCCGTCAAAATGTTTCGAGCAATGAAATTCCCGATTATGTAAAAATGGCGTTTGTTGCAACGGAAGACCGTCGCTTTTACAAGCATTTTGGGATTGATTTACAAGGTATTGGCCGCGCCCTTTTTAAGAACATTGTAACAATGAGTAAAGCTGAAGGCGCAAGTACCATTACACAGCAGTTAGCAAGAAATCTTTACTTATCTAGTGATAAGACCATTAAACGTAAAGTAGATGAAATGTTTCTATCACTAGGCTTAGAAAGACAATTTACAAAAGATCAAATTTTGGAATTATATTTAAATCAAATTTATTTCGGAAGTGGTGTATACGGTATTGGTGCAGCTTCTCAGATTTATTTTAATAAGCCTGTATCAGATTTAACCGTAGGCGAAGCTGCGCTTTTAGCAGGACTCCCAAAAGCGCCGAGTACGTATTCACCAAGCAATAGTACAGAAAAAGCAACAGCCCGACGAAACGTTGTATTGAAACTGATGCATGACCAAAACGTCATTAGCGATACTCAGTATCAGCAAGCGTTAAACGAACGCGTAGTCGAGCCTAGTATTCCGGTTAAAAAACCGAACTCAAATCAAGCATTTATTGATTATGTAATTAAAGAAGCTGCTCAACAATATGGCGTATCTGCTGATGACCTTTATAAGGGTGGTTATGCCATCTATACAGATTTAGATCCTAATTTACAGGAATCGATTAATAACTCTGTAGCAAATCATACGTTCCGAGATGATGCCATCAACAGTAAAGTAGAGGTTGGGATTTCAGCTGTCAACCCTAAAACAGGCGGGATTTCAGCGATGTATGGAGGACGCAGCTATGAGCGAAACGGCTTAAACCGTGCTACAAGCGGCTATCAGCTTGGTTCAGCTATTAAGCCTTTAGCCGTATACGGTCCAGCACTAGAAACTGGAGATTATACACCAACTTCACTCTTAAGTGACGAACGACAAGACTTTGGCGGTGGATATAGCCCTAAAAACGCAGAAGGTGAATATCAAAAGCATGTGACAATGCGTGAAGCACTTACTCGTTCACTTAACGTTCCAGCTGTTTGGCTTTTAAAACAAATTGGTATTGATACAAGCGTAAAATTCATGGAAAAAGCTGGACTTCCTCTTGAAGATGACGATAAGTCAAAATTAGGACTTGCTCTTGGAGGAACGACGACAACGTTCTCTCCCCTTCAGTTAGCACAAGGATATACAACCTTCGCTAACAAAGGCGTCATGACTAAGCCGTACGCAATTCGAAAAATTGAGATGCGCGACGGTGAAGTGAAAAAGCCAGACATTCAGACAGAGCGAGTAATGAGTGAAGAAAATGCGGATACAATGACATCCATGCTGCAAGACGTAATTGAAAAAAGCTATGGAACAGGTGTTAACGCTCGTTCTTCACGAGATGCTGCAGGTAAAACCGGTACAACCAACGACGTCAAAGATGCTTGGTTTGTCGGGTATACCGATGATGCAGTCGTTTCTATCCACGCTGGCTTTGATAATGCTAATTCTACGCAAACAACGAAATACTTATCAGGCGGCGGCGGACAAGACCCTGCTACACTGTTTAGCTCAATTATGAATAACTGGTAACCAAAAAACCTCCAACTTCACTGTTGGAGGTTTTTTTAAGATAAATGCGTTTTATGCTTAAGTGAAAAAAAGGAAACGTTAATGACTTTGCAAATCGTTACATAATGCAGAACGGTCAAAACAACCACGCCACAGTTCATCCCGATAATAATTCCCTGCATGCCAATATTTGTTTGTGATCCTAAGAAAAACATCAGGGAAAAAGAGACAATATGAGACCAAATCGTATGATAAAAAGCATCTTTTACATAGCCGAGTCCAATTAAATAAGCTTGAAGCGGGACGGCAAAGAAGTGAAAAAGAAAATACGGCCATAAAGCCTTTAGATAGTACACGGCTTCTGTAGAATGAAAAAACAAGTTAGTAAGCGGCTCAGCAAAGAAATACATCGCCACTATAGACGGAATCCCATATAAAAATGTCATTTGCATACTTTGAGTCAAAAGTCTTTGAAGCTGTTCTTCCTGATTTTTCGCATGAGCTTCAGATACAGCAGGTATGAGTGCTACTAAAAGAGAGTGAGCAAAGAAAGCCGGAAAAAAGCCGATCGACATCGCTACCCCTGTTAGCATACCAAAATGCTGCGTTGCCCCGGTTAACGTCATGCCCGATAAAACGAGCGCGTGTTTGATTAAAAACGGCTGAATAGCATTACATACCGCATTAAATAAACGCAGTCCCGTGGTCGGAAGTGAGACGCCTAACAGCTTTTTCCGAATCTCACTTGGAGAAAGCAGAGGCCTGTGCCCTCTTGATAAAACACTTAACTGAGTAACATACGTGATAAAAAAATAAAGCAAAATAACAGCTTCGGTTCCAATCAGTGTACAAATCGCAATAAACAGAGACATTTTAACATCTGTGAAAGCGAACATTTGAAAAACAACAAATAAAATAGTTAGCTGAAAGGCTTTGCGAATAAAATTAGACACAGCGATGGTCGTCATATTATTTTTACCCGTAAAATATCCACGAAGCACCGCTGAAAATGAAACAACCGGAATGAAACATAGTACAACCCATTTCAAGTAAGGATGATAGTGACTGAAAAATGGAAAGGCTGCTAATACGGCCAGTGTAATAAAAAAGATCCCCAAGCTCACAGCAGTCGCAAAAATGGTGGCATGCTTCATCATATGCTGATGTTCTTTGCGATGATGTTCAGCAAGAAATTTAGAAATAGAAATAGGCAGTTCTAAGTTGGCTACGGTGGCAATAAGAAAAATGATAGGAAGAACAGTCATGTACATGCCCATGCCTTCCCTTCCTAATTCTCTAGCAAGTACCATATTTACAAGAAATTCAATTAACTCTCCTGCAAAGGCAGCACCTGCTAGAATAAACGTTCCTTTCAAAAAAGTGTTCATCTCGTTATCTCCTCTATCTCCCGTCCTTTTTCATCACTACCTCTTCTCTCTATGTATATGACAAGCCCAATACGAATTATTTGTCTAATTGTATTTTTTCGGTGTACAAGTTCTTGTATAATGTTCAACCTATGTGAAAAAAAACCGTTATATACCTTTTTTACATAGGAAATTCATTCATTTCTTATACTTTGGCTCTTGAAACTTACATAGAAAAACAGGAGACTGAATGAACCTGCCGATTGCTAACGGAAATAGAGCATGCTGTTTTAATGTAACAAATTTACATATTAGTTAAGCGTCTTTATTCATCATTTTCTGGGGATGCACTTCTTTTTTTGATACCGAGGCGTTTTTGCCTAGCACAACCGAAAAGACAACAATTATTGCTATAGCAAGAGTAAAAAGTGTAATTGATTCGCCTAGAAATAGAGCTGCAAACAGAATCATTAAAAATGGCTGCAAATATTGAACCTGGCTAACTCTCGCTATTCCCCCCATAGCCATCCCGCTGTACCAAGCAACGTATGCTAAAAATTGACTCACAACTGATAGATAAATCAAACTAACCCATGCTTTTAAAGGCGCATGAAGCATCTCAGCTGTAATGCTTAGTCCCACTGGAATCATAAAAAATGGCGCACCGATGATAATGGCCCAAGCAATTACCTGCCAGCTGCCTAATTCTCTTGCCAACACCCCTCCTTCTGCGTAGCTCAGTCCAAGTATCAGCACCGCTGCTAGTAAAGCGGCATCGGCAAACTGCAGTTGACCAAATCCGAGGTGAAGAGCATACACGATAACAGCCGCAGAACCAATCATGCTTGATATCCAGAATTTGAAAGAAGGACGTTCCCCTCCTCTAAACATCGCAAAACCGGCTGTGGCTAATGGTAAAAGAGCGAGTTCAACCGCTCCGTGAGAAACAGGCAATGATTTCATTGCCCAGGAAGTGAGCAGAGGAAACCCTAAAACTGCGCCTAAAGCAACGATCAGCAGACTTTTAAATTGGCGAAGAGAAGGAAATTTTTCTTTTCGTACAATCAATATCACAGCTACTAAGATAGCAGCTATAGCTGTTCTTCCTAAACCGGCGACTGTCGTTCCGAAATACTCGACTGCAATGCTTGTAGAAGGAAGGGTTAAGCTAAAACAGATAACGCCTACTACCCCTAACAATAAGCCGATTTTCTCTCTCGTTTCTTTTTGCATCTTACCCTACCCCTGTCTTTTTATTTTTCAGAACTGTACCATTTTTCTAAAAAAAGTTCTGATATAATTAAAAGGATAGCGCAGGACAACTAGTAAAATAAATCATTCTTTTACCTAACTGTACGGGTACAAATTAAAGGAGTAGGACCTATGAGTTTGAAATATCTAAAAATCATGGAAGAAATTAAGCTTGGCCTAGCAAATGGATCGCTTATTGCAGGTGGTAAACTCCCTTCTGTTCGCCGACTCTCCCACCATTTTTCGTGCAGCAAGAATACCGTTATTAAAGCGTACAGCGAATTAGAAAAAGAGCATTTAATTTATTCTGTTCCTAAAAGCGGCTACTACGTTGTGGCAGAATTTCAACATAGGACGAATGAAAATGAAGTGATTGATTTCTTGTCTGCTGGTCCAGATAAAAACGTTATGCCTTATCTTGAATTTCAGCATTGTATAAACCAAGCAATTGAACACTACAAAGAAGAGCTTTTTACATACTCTGATCAACAAGGCTCTTACTCATTGCGGGTACAGTTAGTGAAACACTTGCAGAGCCTACAGGTGTTCACTCAAGCTGAAAGGTTAGTTGTTGTATCTGGGTCTCAGCAAGCTCTTCACTTATTAGTTTCTATGCCATTTCCAAATGGAAAAAATAATATCCTGATTGAACAGCCCACTTATTTCGGTTTTATCGAGTCTCTTACCCTGCACCAAACTACTACTTTTGGGATCGAGCTATCGATGGAAGGGATTGATCTTGATCGTTTGGAGTACATTTTTCGAAATAATGACATAAAATTTTTCTATATTATTCCAAGATTCCATAATCCTCTTGGACATTGTTATACAAATTTCGAGAAGAAAAAAATCGTGGAGCTGGCCGAAAAATACGATGTATATATAGTCGAGGATGACTTTTTGGGCGACCTTGATCCCGATGCAAAATCAGATCCTTTATTTTCTTTTAATCCTTCTGGACGAGTCATTTATATTAAAAGCTTTTCGAAAATTTTTCTTCCTGGGTTACGCATTGCTGCTATCGTGCTTCCTTCGTTAATGAATAGCAACTTTTTACGATATAAATTCAGTTCAGATTTTAATAGTTCAGCGCTTTCCCAAGGCGCTCTTGAAATTTATTTAAAAAGCGGCATGTTTACTAGTCATCTTAAAAAGATAAAAGAGGTATACCATACCAAAATGCAAACTCTTGTAGAAGCATGTGATTCACTGCTGCCCGCTCATACACATTTTTCTAAGCCACCTTCAGGATTCTATTTATCCATTAGTTTACCTGAGCATGTGAAAGCAAAACAGATCGTCCACATGCTAAACGAGCAGCACATATATGTTGATGATGCTTCTAGATTTTTTTTACCAGAATATAAACGAGACACGCTTCTCCGATTAAGCATCTCACAAGTAAATAAGAATACGATCAAACGAGGGATTGAACAGCTGGCTCAGTGCATTACTTTAATTGATGATAGAAAACATCATCCTATTCCAAATAACCTTTTCCCCTTGTAGAATGGGAATTTAACGGACATACTAAACGAAAAGAAGCCAAGGAATTAGCATCCTTGACTTCTTTTATTTAACCGTAACGGTTATAAGAGGCATGTTATGCGTCCCTTTTGCAGAAACATGTGACTGCACGGTATATGTGCCAGGCTCAGAGAAAGATGTTTGTATCTCATATACACCTTTTCCTATTTGTTTAGGCTTTAACATCTTCCCTTTCCCTTCGCCATCTTTTTTCTCTATTTCAAATTCAATCATTTCAACGTCATCATTTTTTACTTTTTCGTCTCCATATGTAACTTCGGCTTTGTAGATACCGTTTTCATTTTTCTGTAACGCCTCTGGGCCTTGAAGGTTTACGTCCAACGGTTTTGGCTTCTCAGCATTTGTGCTTTGAGCAGGTTCCTGACCACAGGCTGTTAAAAGTAAACAAAGACTGATTATAGATATACTTATTCTTTTTTTCATGTATTCATCTCCTTTTTAAACCCTTTGTTTAACTATAACGCGTATTGCAAAGAAAAAAATGAATTTTTTAAAAAAAGAAGGATTTTTAAAGATTTTTTAAGAAAAAAAGTTCATACTGATACTAACTAGATTTTTCCAAGGAGGAAGAAAATGAATTCCGCTAAATCTCCAGCTAAAAAATCATGGCTACAGACGTTAATCAAAAATAAAAGTGAGCGTAAAAAAGTGATCTTTATCTTTACTATCTCTTTTTTACTAGTTGTAGCAGGGCTTATTTACGTCCCTATTTATAAACATTCCCTTCCGCTTGATTCTAAAATATACGAAGGGAATTTTAAAGAGCTTGGTTCTATCGCACGAATTGGTTTCTTTGCAGCTTTAGCTATTTATCCTATCTTTTTATTATTAAAATGGAAACCGATATCGCAAATTAAAAAAGGAAAGTTTGAGTTAAAACCGCTTATTCAGTTTTTAGCCAAGTACGTTCGTCAGTGGCACGTTCCCGTTGCCCTTATATCAACTGCTTTGATTATTTTACATGGTTATATGGCTTTGATAAAAGGATTTCAAGCAAATTTTACGTACTTTTCAGGAATTATCACGATGGCTGTTCTAGCTTGTCTGCTCGTGATGGGCGTGAAGCGCTATAAGCGTACAGATAAAAAGTGGCATCTTAAATTTGCTATCTCTTTTTTGGTTTTGTTTATGATTCACGCTACCTTTTCATAACTTGCCATTGTTTAAAGTTTTTTTATATAGGGTACAGTTCACAATGAATACATGATATGTATCACTATACGTTTTACATCATTTAGGAGGTATAAACATGGCAAGAGTGTTAGCTGTATTATCAAGCGGATACGAAGAGAAAGATTATCACACAGGTTGGTGGGCAGAAGAATTATTTGCTCCGCTGCAAAAGCTTGAGAACGCAGGACACACCGTTGACTTAGCCTCACCTTTTGGAGGTAAGCCGGAACTAGACGTTCGAAGTATTTCAGAAGACTTTGATCCAGACGGAACGTATAAGAAATTATATGAGTCAGGAAGAGCGGATCAGACAATGAAACTTGAAGAAGTAGATGCTGAGAACTATGACGTTATCTTAGTAGTAGGCGGCCACGGCGCTATGTTTGACTTAGCAAAAAATGTGGACTTGCATGCACTTATGAACAAAGTGTACGACAACGGAGGTATTTTAGCAGCTGAGTGTCACGGACCTTCTGTGTTTGCTTTCTTGAAAGGATCCGATGATGAACTGTTAATTAAAGGACTAGACGTAACCGGTTATCCTGATGAAATTGAACCGGAAGAAGTACTTCCCTTTTTACCATACAGTTTAGAACAAGAACTTCGTGAAGTGGCTAATTACATCCCTGAGATGGATAAAAAAGCATATGCTGTTTGGGCAAATGATCAAATTGTCACAAGCCGAGATCCTTTTTCTTCTGAGTTAATGGGTGATGAATTAGTTAAAAAGCTAAATAAATAAACTAAAAAAAGACTGCTCGAAAGCAGTCTTTTTTTGTTTGTTCTATAGGGATGTTTGAAACTGCTGCTCTACCAAACGCCGGTAAAAAGAATGAGAGGCTAACAGCTCTTTATGCGTTCCGCTTCCTGTAACTTGCCCTTCTTCTATTACAACAATTTGGTCCGCATTAATGACCGTAGATAGACGATGGGCAATGACGAGTGATGTGCGTTCTTTCATTACTGTCTCCAATGACTCTTGCACAAGCTTTTCTGACTCGGAGTCCAAGCTAGCTGTCGCTTCGTCCAGTAATAAAAACTGAGGATTTCGTAACAGCGCTCGGGCAATTGCAATACGCTGTCGCTGTCCTCCTGAGAGATTAATACCTCTTTCTCCAATCATTGTTTCATATTGAGCTTCAAAGGACTGAATGAAATGATGAGCATTCGCTAACTTTGCTGCTTCTTCTATTTCTTCATCCGTCACATGCCGCTCTAATCCGTAAATGAGATTTTCTCGAATTGTTCCTGCTAAAATCGGAGAATCTTGCTGAACATAGCTAAATAGGTGACGCCACGAACGTAAGTTGACGTTTTGACTGTCTGTTCCATCCAAGAATATGTGACCCGATGAAGGCTCATAAAAGCGTTCGATAAGAGAAAAAACAGTAGATTTTCCAGCTCCGCTAGGTCCAACAAATGCGGTAACTTCTCCTTTTTTAGCAGAAAATGAAACTTCCTGCAATACGGGTTTATCTTCATATTGAAAAGCAACTTTATCGAACCTTAAACTCCCTACCTGTTCAAGCACTTCTCCATTTTCATAGTTCTCTTCTTTCTCAGCTAATATATCAAAGATTCTTTCTGAAGCTCCTTTAGTTTGCTGAAAGCTCGTAACAAATCGGGTAAGTGAACCAACCGGAACCATAATTTGAAAAAGGTAAAGAACAAAAGCCACCAGCTCTCCTGCAGTGATAAATCCCTCACTCACCCGGTATGCACCAAACCCGACGATGGCAATCATAACAGCGGTCATCACCGTGCTAATAATCGGTGTAATGATAGCTTCAATTTTAGCTCTCTTTACACCGAAGAGGTAGAGTGACTGAAACGATTGTAAGCCTGAATCAACTTCTTTTTTCTCTGAACCGGATACTTTAATCAAGCGAATTTCACTCAGCATTTGAGCTAAAAAAGCTGTAAGCTTGGACATTTTATCCTGCTGCTCACGTGAAATTTTATGTATTTTTCTCGCTAGCGGCATAACCAGTACAAACATAACGGGAATAACCGCTAATAAAATGAGCGTCATGGGTACATCAAGCGTAAATAAAATAACAATGGCAACGATAATAGATAAAATATTTTTAACAAAGTCAATCATTTCTGTTGACAATAAGTTCATCACAATGGTTGTATCATTTGTAATGCGGCTTACCATTTCACCGGAACGATTTTGGTCGTAAAATGAAACCGGAAGCTTTATGAGCTTGTTCCACACTTTATGTCTGAGTTCTTTTACAACACCTTGGCCTACTTGAGCAAGGAGATAAAGAGATACTGCGCTTGTTGCCATTTGAGCAGCAAATAAACCAAGGAGTCCTGCTATAAGCTGCGGTGAGACGCCTACTGCAATTTTCTCCATCACTTCTTTAATGACAAGAGGAATAGAAAGCGACGCTCCGGTATTAATTAAGGCCAGTATGAACGAAATGAGTAGCTTTCCTGTCGGAGGGTTCGTTAGCAACCATAATTTTTTAAATGAAAAATGAATTCCTTTTTGCGTATTCATCTTAGTTCCTTTCTACTTCTTTTAATAGGTGATATCAACACTTTACCTTCAAAGTTCTATCTTATTTTACACCATTTCCTTTCTCAACCTGAACTTCTAAGCTTTTACCTATTTTTTAAACTCGTCTATACAAAAATGACAAGCTGGTCATATACTGTGGTACACTGAATTCTTTTACTAGATGAGAGGTTGAATAAGGATGTCTGTTTATATTAAATCTATTTCTATTGGCACAATTTCTGGCGGGATCGTTATTTTTGGAAACGCAGGAAATATATCGCCTCCAAGCGGCTCTACATCCGGCTCCGGTTCTAGTTCCCAAATGCCGATGCCCCCTTCTCCGAGAAATGGCCCGAGAGATAACACTACTTTTAATGGCTAATAAAAAAACAGTGAGATATTTCTCACTGTTTTTAGACTTGAATACTTGTCATCATCGCAATATAAAAAGCAAACACAAACAAACCCGCACTTAATACGCTGAGCCATACTGTCTTTTTGTAAAAACAAACAAGTAAATACACAAAAAACAGCAGTGCAACAAATAAGAATAGGATTCCTACAATCGTTACGTGAAACGTTAGAGGCAGCGTCACTTGTTTCCCATAGATAAAAGGAAGAATCGATGAATCCATTGCCATATGACTTATATTAGTTGGCGGCGATTGCGTTACCATGATAGCTGTAAATAAAAAAATGATAAGCAAAATAATGCTTTCTGCTCGAATCCACATCACGGGCTTATATTCTGGATGTTTTATCGCTTTTTTCATAAGAAAGCCATTGATGACGGCAAATGCAAGCAGCGGAATAATCGTAATATGCTTTAACAAAAGAGATTGCCCGTAATCTGTAGCCCATGAATTTACATAGTTGGACAGCCCCATGATAATAACCATCGAAATGAACCCACTTAATGAAAGAAGCGCAAAACAAGCGATCGCAAAAGGAGTAAACCAGCTTAAGAAACTTTTCCAATTGGAGGTTTCTTTTGAAAAAGCGGCAACAATCAGAACCACTCCTCCCCACAGTCCAACTGCTAAAATATGAAGGGAATGAGACAACATGCCGCTAAGCACAGAAGCGGATGCTGCGTGACTTGCGTAGGCGATTCCTCCCACTAAGGCTACAGTCAGTAATGTATACATATGGGGGTGGCTCTCTATTGAAACAGCAACCATACATAAAATAGCAATCAGTACAACAAAGATCCAGGCGTGTCCCGTTCTTGTTTCCAATAATACAAGACGAACTATTTCACCTAACCCTCTTATTTTTGAAAAAGATAAAATAATCTCAAGCGAATTTCCAACCGAAAAAAGAGCGACAGCCGCTGCACTTGCAAGTAGCCATCGCTTTGATAATAAAATTGTTGGCTTTTTTGTAAGGGGCACATATTGCAGTACGGCAAATCCTAATAATAAGGAAAGAGCTACGTATGTGAACCACTCAAAAACAGGCAACAAAACACTCATCTTTTTAAGCCTTTTTCTTTCTGAAGATTAAGAGTAATGCGCCAACCACCACTACAATAGCAATAATCATGATAACAAAAAACGATGAAGAATCATTGTTCTCTGTTTTCTCATCATTTGCTGTTGCACTTTTTTGGTGCTGTTCGGATTGCGTGGCGCCTTGCTTTTTTTCACTATCTTTTCCGGCTGCTTGAGTATTCTCTTCTTTCGCTTCATCTTTCACATCTACTTTAAAAGCAATCGAATCTTTCATTACATGACCATCTTCCCCTACAATTTCCCAGTTTACTGCGTAAGATCCGTTTTCAAGAGGCTGATCAACAGAAGCTATTAAATCATGCCCCTCTACTTTTTGCGATGCAAGTGAAATTTTTTGTCCATCTTTTGTAATGGTCACAGTACTGATTTTCTCGATGGGTGTTTCAAAGGTTAATTTAATTTCTTTTAGAGGAGCTGTAACAGTTGCACCATTTTCCGGTACTGTTGTTTGCACATGTGTATGAGCAAAACTAACTGTCGGGACAGCTAAAAAGCATGCTAAAAGTAAACCTATTATTTTTTTCATATTTATGACTCCCTATCTCTTTTTTCTTTTTCATTCATCATATCCAAAAATGTTTTTATGTAGACGTTTCCGAACACGATCTATTTTCCTAGTAAGTGTACTCCTTTTTCACTCAATCTCACAAGAACTATCACCAATTCGTTATAAAATGTTCACAAATCCTAGGAAATATGCTGCTGTAATTTTTTTGAATATTCTTTCAGGTTACCTTTGAATATAGTAAAATAGTTAAATAAGATGGCTGACTTTTTTATAGCTTAAAATCCCATACAGAAAGGATAGGAACAATGAAAAAGTATACGTGCCCTTGCTGCGGTTATCAATCGTTAGACAGTGATGGTGACTATGATATTTGTGAGATATGTTTTTGGGAAGACGATCCGTATCAAAAGCTGAATGCCAATGAACTAGGAGCCAACTCTATTTCTTTAATAGAAGCTCAGCAAAATTTTCTAGTTTATGGAGCATGTAATAAGGAAAGCTTACAGCACGTGAGAAAGCCTTCTGTTCAAGATGTAAAAGATTTTAACTGGAAACCTATTATAAGTCACGAATAGGAAAACTAGTTTATAAAAAAAGAATGCTTGTGAAAGCATTCTTTTTTTAAATCAGTAAGAAGTGGAAACAAACGTAGAAAGCACATTTGTAAACTTGTAAAAAGTTTGAGTTTTAGACGAAGCTCTTCCTTGTGAAGTGAATGAATGAAACATAGCACTTCGCAGCGGTTGGCTAATCTCTAATTGAATACTTTTGCCGGTACGATTTTTATTTGCAATATTTTTAGGGTTAATGCCTGCAATCTCATCATGCCCTTTTGTAATCAGTTCCGCGGGAAATCCATTTTGATTTAATAATTGCGTTAATTTTTTTGCACGTTCCCGATCAGTTCCCCCCACAAAAATATGTTTTTCATTCCCAGAATACCCGTGAAGAGATAAAACATTATCATACATGCTTACCATCTTACGCGCTGTGGGCTCATCAAAATGAGTGCTTGTGAGGTGCAGATCTCGCGAACCTTTCGATTTTAACGATTCGAATAGGTAAAGAGCATTTTGTTTGCTAAGCTCTTTGGCAATTTCGCTTGTCCCGCCTTCAATTCCTCCACCGTGTGGAGCAAAGATAAGGACAGGGCTTTTCGCTTCTTTAGTCGTCACTTTATAGCTAGCTGAAGACTCGTGCTGTGAGAGCTGCTTGAAATTTTGATATTTATCAGTTGATGCACTAGATGTGTCTTGAAAAGGTGAAATGAATAAAACGAATAGACAGATAAATAAGGTAGAGAAACTTACTAAACGATAGCTTTTCAATTTGTACTCCCGCTTTCTATTATGCAATAAGACCTAAAACATTAGAATCCTAAAAAATCCAAAAATAATATTTTAGTAGTCTTATTTACTTATCGTTTGAAAATACAATTTATTTAATAGTTCTTAATACCTATTTATACTATTTAAAAAAACTTCAGCGCATATCCACTGAAGTTTTTTACTTTTTTGTTTTTATTTATTTAAAGCAAGCGCCAAACTAATTTTATCCAGCCAAAGAAGGCGATCCATAAAGGTATGCTCAAAGATGTTCCCCACGCTAAACCAATTAAGAAGTTTCCTCTTTCAATCATACAAACCACTCCTTATGAACATTGTAGGTGAACAAGTACAATTCTATACCTTCACTATAACAGAAAGCGCTTTCATTTAACAGTCACTTACACGTTTTTAGTGCTATATTCATACAGAAAACCGAATTTCAAATAGATAAAGGGCAATATATAAGAAAATGAATAATTACAAGGTGTAAAAGTATAATAATCTACTAAAAAAAAAAGAAACCTTCTTTGAAGGCTTCTTTTCTAGGTGTTTTTTATTGTTCGCCGCTGCGCTGCAAGCGATTCTCAATAAATAGGCGCTCAACAAATTTATTTAGCTGGGCTTGATACAAACGGCGCTCATCTAGCGTTTTTGCGTCTTGTATTTGCTGTTTAAAGCGTTTGATTTGCTGTCTTTGTTCAACCGTTACATGATGAGAAAGAAGCATAGGTCCCCCTCCATTTCACTAACGTTTGAATTAATTAAACCAAGGTTTACCAAAACAAACAACAAACCTGTTAGCTTCTCTTACATAAATTTTTTACTCAGCTTCTTTAGCTCCAACTAATGCTAAACCTGGGCCGTACGGCGTTGTATGGACATCTAACATTAATTCATTTGTATAAGGCACAATGGAAGCTTCCATTGCTACTTGTACTCCGTCGACTTCATACATTTCATCATTTTCAAAAGGCTCTTCAAAAGCTAACCCAATGTTAGGGATTTCACAGCTAATTCCTTTGAAATACAAGCGAATTCCTGTTATCTCCTGCTCTTCAAGTATATTGTTAATTAATTGTTTTGCTTCTGGTGTAATATGCATGACTACCCCTTCTTCCTTTCAATACTCTTGCTCTATCCTATCATATCTTTAGAGTTTTTAAAGAGAATAACTGCAATTTAAAAGCATTCTGATTATTATTTAATAATAATTATAAATAAGTATTGATTTTAATTTGATATTTGATATAATATAAACATAAGATAACAACAACTCATTAGGAGGCTATTAACTATGAATTTAGAAAACGTATTGAACCAACAAATTGCCGATTTTAACGTATTATATACAAAGCTACATCGCTTTCACTGGTATGTAAAAGGGCCTCAATTTTTTACGCTTCATGAAAAATTTGAAGAATTCTATAATGAGACGGCGGACTATATAGATGAATATGCAGAACGATTACTAGCCATTGGAGGAAGCCCAATTGCTACGATGAAGCAATTTTTACAAGCAGCTACTCTTTCTGAAGATGGGAATGAGCAAACGAGTGAAGAAATGGTAGAAACCTTAATTAATGACTATACGCTACTTGTTAAAAACCTAAAAAATGCAGTTGAAAAAGCTGAAGCAGCACATGATCACGTAACAGCTGACTTATTCATTGGGACAATTGGCAACATTGAAAAACATATTTGGATGCTAAAAGCTGCTTTACCTGTAAAAACATCCGTACATGCATAAAAAGAGCCCAGTCGGCTCTTTTTTTACGTTTGTTGATTTCCTTTTTTTTGTTTTTGCAGCCACATAAAAAAAGACATATCATCGTAAATGTCATCTTCTAGCACAGCCTTATAGACATGATCACTCGTATAGTAGCGATTATATCCGCTTTGCTGCTTGAAAAATAAAATACATTCCCGCTTCTTTTCAGTGAGAAGTGATTTTAATAATACTTGTTTCTCAACTTTGCCCTTCACGATATTTTCTGGAAGCACGGAAATATCAAGCTTCCACTCTTCACCCTTCTGAATCATATACACACTCCACTGATACTTACCTTTTTCATTAGCAAATATCATCTTATAAGGTTGAAAACGCTTTGTAAGCTGATACCCCATGTGAAAAATAGATTCTTCATCCATTTCATCATTTCCTACGTAAAAATTAATGATGCGATTTGTCATGACATTTAACTCAAAACTCTCCCCTGAGAGCGGGCAACCGTACTCTCTTAACAAATTAAATAAACGGTTGGATACCACCAGTTGATTTGCTTCATGTTTTAATTCACTTGAGTATGACAGCAGCTCATTCATGTTTTTTGATTCCCCTATCTATAGATCGTGAATTGTTATTGATATTCGCTTTTTTTTTATAAAACCCTTTCACTTTTACCCTTTAATTAACTAACTAGAGGTAAATTAAGTTATGTAGAGCAACATTTTATGAATAAATCAAGTTTGAGTATAAAACTTGAAGAAGTTTAAAGACTATAGTCGATACCGATTTTAAGGAGGACTTAGTATGAATAATCACGAACTTCCTACAAACATGCAAACTGGAGCTGTCCCCCCTCAATTGAACCATGGAGGGCATGAGCTGTTTGACGTTCATGAAACACTTGCCGGCTCGATCAATGTAATGGATCAGTTTATGATGTTTAGGCAATATGTAAAAGAACAAGAGCTGCTTGATATTATTGATCGGCAATATCAGTTTATTTTAAATGAATATAATTTAATCGTAGAAGCTTTTTCTACTGGCCAAAAGCCGGCCGGTTCTACACATGTATATAACATGAAGCAGTCTCATACCTTTGTTTATGGCTTAAAGCCTTCGCAGCCTAAAAAGCCGAATCAGTCCGTTGAGGAAATTAATGAAAAAGGAATTTCAGGTCATATGCTGGGTCTAGTCAAGTCTCAAGCATCTCTTTTAACTATGACAGCTTTAGAAATAACTAATCCTGTTGTTCGCCGAATATTCGGAGACAGTGTTCCTAATTGGATTGAAATGGCTTATGAAATTTCTCTTTATCAAAACAAACATCATTATTATCAAGTGCCGCAGCTTGCAAAAGAAGATATGCAGCAAATGATCACAAGTTTCGCAAAAGCTACTGCCTCTCCTCAGATGCCTAATAACCATAAGCTGCATTAATTACAAAGAGGCTGGGGCAAACGTATTTTAATTAAAGGAAGATCCGAACGATTCATCGTTCGGATCTTTTCATTAGTATAGTGAATATAGGTTATGTTTAGAGTTGCTTCTAGCTGTTGATTGGAGGGAAAGGCGAAGACTCCTGCGGGAAGTGAAGTCATGCACGGAAATCAACAGCGGTGGAACAAGCGATCCATACTCGACCATTTATCCAATTTGTTCCCCTTTAGATTCGATTGATATAGTTGTGTCTCAATCTCTTTTGCGCATATATTTCAGAAAATGACAAAAAACTATGCATTTTGAATTATTTTCTGAATATTTGTAGTATTTTGATTAATTATGTATTATAATACAGTTAACTAATAGAAAGGAGTGAGAGATGCATCATATATACTCGGATTACAGTTAAAGGAGGTGTCATAACACGCTCGCAATACGTTTGCTAAAAGTCAGTTGAACTGTAGAACCGATATGTGATAGACCATGATGGTAAAGTTAAGATTAATTCCCCTAAATGAACATGTAACATAATAAACTGCTTCTTTTTCTTTTTAAAGATAGAAGCAGTTTTTTTATGTGCGTTTTTCTTTTCCCGATTTAATACATGTTTTCTCCACTTTGGCTAACACTTAAGATATACATTTACATACAAGGTGGTGACTTTGATGATCGCCGTAAAATTACTATTAGTCGCAGTTTTGATTGCATTAACTGCTTTTTTTGTAGCGACAGAATTCGCTATTGTAAAAGTAAGGAGTTCAAAAATCAATCAGCTTCTAGAAGAAGGAAATAAAAAAGCCGTATCTGCCAAACATGTTATTACGCATTTAGATGAATATCTATCCGCTTGTCAGCTTGGTATCACCATCACGGCTCTCGGGCTTGGTTGGCTTGGTGAACCGACGCTAGATCGGTTGCTTCATCCTCTTTTTACTACCTTCCATACGAATGAGCCGCTTGCTGGTATTTTATCTTTTGTCATTGCATTTGTTGTTATTACCTTTTTACATGTTGTCTTAGGAGAATTAGCTCCTAAAACGTTTGCTATTCAAATGGCTGAACAAATTACGCTGAACTTTGCAAAACCGATTATCGTGTTTTACAAACTTATGTATCCGTTCATTAAAATATTAAACGGCTCAGCTCGTATGTTGACCAAGATGTTTGGTATAACGATGATTTCGGAAAATGAAGCTGCTCATAGTGAAGAAGAACTTCGCATTTTGTTATCTGAAAGCTTTGAAGGCGGTGAAATTAATCAGTCCGAATATCGATATATGAGCAAAATTTTTGATTTTGATGACCGTTTAGCTAAAGAAGTAATGGTCCCACGAACGGAAATTGTAAGTGCTTCTAAAGATGACGTGGTAGAGGTTTTTTTGCAAATTGCAAATGTCGAAAAATATACCCGCTATCCAATTGTTGAAGATGGAGATAAAGATAAGATAATTGGTCTCGTTAATATTAAAGAAATTTATAACGACATTGTATTTAACGAAAAAGACGGAACTAATACGTTAGAATCATATGTCAAGCCTATTTTTAAAGTAATTGAAACCGTACCTATTCATGACTTGCTCGTAAAGATGCAAAAAGAACGCATTCAAATGGCTATTCTTTTTGATGAGTATGGTGGAACCGCGGGGCTTGTGACAGTAGAAGACATTATTGAAGAAATTGTGGGAGAAATTCGAGATGAGTTTGACACGGACGAAATTCCTTATGTACAAAAAATTAAAGACGATCACTATATTCTTGACGGAAAAATGCTCATTAGCCAAGTAAATGATTTACTCGGTACGGATATTAGCGACGAAGAAGTAGATACCATTGCCGGGTGGGTGTTAACCGAAAAGTTTGATGTGACCAAAAATGATATCATTCAGCATGAGCAATTTTACTTTAAAGTTTTGATTATAGAAGATTTTCACATTAAGTATATAGAAGTAAAAAAAAGAAAGAAGAAAGAAAAAAAGGATGATCATCATTAATCATCCTTTTTAGTTGTTTAAAATCCCTTTTACCAATCGTCTCCTCCATCAAAAAAGTCTCCATCCAACAGATCCTCCCCGGCTTCTTCAATATCTTCTCCAATTTCACCAAGCGCCGAGTCTTCAAACATATCATCGATCAAATTCTCAATGAGCAGCCCGCCTAACATACCGGCTGCAAAGCCTCCCATTGCTCCTCCTAACCCGCTCATACGTGGATGATGTGAATGCTGATCATAGTGAGAAGGCTTATAATATTCATAGTCTCGAGGATTTTCCATCATCTCTTCCATCGCTTCTTCCAGCAAACGAGCGATAGTGGATGGATGGCTTAGTTCATCATTTGTAAAAAAGAGTTCGTTTTTTATTTCCCTCTCCCGGCCGAAAGAAGGCAAATCTAGCTCCAATAACACTCGTATACCTTCTCGTTCAATGGCTACCTCAAACTCAACCTCATTTACATATCCCTTTAAGAAGTCTGTAGGAAAAAATGCAAATTCTTGTTTGTATCCGTTAAATTTTCCTGAATGGTGTTTTTCTCTAAACCCAAGTGCTTCAAAGCCCTCTACTAGCTGATATAAGCTTTTTGGTGCTTTGATGCGCACAGGATCCCGGTCTGTTGAGTCAACTCCCCCTTCAATATCTAAGTGTGTCTTAAAGAAATAGCTAACGTTGCTCGCAGAGATTGGAAGATCCAAAGGTAAATGATATGTAAACGGAATTTCCTTTTTCTCACCTTCATTAATTGTAAATGAAGAAGCTGCGCGCAGGCTTTCCACACGATGTGTATGCATTTGACCGCTTTTCATTTGAACTTCAAGCCAAAATTCAACATCAATTAAATTAATATGTTGCTGAACGTTTCCACCTTGGATGACAATAGCTCCTTCAATTACTTGACCGAGCGTATAGGCCGTTTCATTTAGTCGTAAATCCACTTTGGCAGCTCCAACTCCAATTTTAGCAAACATTTTTTTAAACATTTTTTTCCTCCTCCAAAATGCTCTTACTATATATACGAATTATACCGTTTATAAGTTTCAACTTACAAAAAAAGAACTCAATTTCTTGAGTTCTTTCTGTTGCTTTGAAGCTCCTGTATTAAAAAACCCAGCCCCAACAGCAGTTACGTCTTTTGCAGCAATGACGTTTTCTACAACCGCCGTGATGTCCGCCGTGATGACAGCCACTGTGGTTACCATCGTGATGCCCTCCATCGTGGTTACCGCCATGGCCTCCGCCATGACAACCGCCGTGGTTACCGTCGTGACCTCCGCCATGGTTGCCACCGTGGCCTCCGCCATGACAACCGCCGTGGTTACCGTCGTGACCTCCGCCATGGTTGCCGTCGTGACCTCCACCATGGTGACATTTTTTATGACCTGAACGATGATCATCATCATGTTTAGGACAATGATCGTTATGCTTATAATCGTTATGACAGCATTTTCCTTCATGGCTACTTCTTGGATCATAACCAGAAGTTTTGTAATAATACTGATTAGAACACCAGCAACAGTTCTTTTTGTTGTTGTAATTCACATAAACCATCCTTATCTATAAATAAGATTTATATAGGCAATTTTATACCTATATATAAATAGATTATGTAAACTAGTACAAGGAAGTGCATTGCTGTGGGCCATGACCTAAGCCTGTTTTTAGGAGTATATGCGGGGCAGCTAAGACAAGAAAAAAGCCATCTAAAGATGGCCTTTTTTATATTTGATTTTTCACTTTACTTGCGCTTTCTGCATAAAACTCTAGAATTTCTCTTCTTCTCACAATTCCAATGAATACGCCTTGATCATCCGTTACAGGCACAAAATTTTGGTCAATTGCCTTTGAAAGGATGTTTTGAACTTCATCATATATAGCAACTGGGTTATAATCTTGATAGCGGTCAATCTCTGTTAATTTAATATTTTCCGTATCTTGAAAGCGATAGTCTCCTAGGCTTTTTAACTTCCAAAGAAGATCTCCTTCAGTAAGAACGCCCACATATTTACCATCATCGTCAACCAGTGGAACTGTAGAATAGCGATGATACTCCATTTTTTCAAGAGCCTGTCTTAATGTGGAGTGAATATTTAATGTTACAACATCACTTTTTGGTACTAAGAAAAATGCAATATTCATTTTTTAATCTCCTTTTCCTTACCCGCTCATCTTACAATTTCTATTTATTTGTTCAGTTTTCGGCTTATTTTAATGTTTTAATCATACAAAATGCAGCTCGCAGTTATCTTACATTTACAACTATAAGCTGTCAATCCTAAGCTATGTAATTTCGGCTTCATATTTCTTTATTACAGTACCCGTTTTCTAAATAATCAAATCCTAATTTTTAGAAAAAACCGTCTAGTTAAAATGATTGCTCCTGCAGCTGCTGCTTTATACTAATAAGGGCCGGAAGAGCTACTTTCAGCTCTTCTTCTCTGCGATAAGAACGCAACTGAACCTCATTATATGCTCTGTTTATACTTTTTGACTCATGAAAAAGTCCCACATGATTCGGCTAGCATTGGGGCCTTTAGGATCCGTATAGCTGCCCGCTGAATTCCCTCCTGACCATGCATGCCCCATTCCATTGATAATATATTTATCAATAGCCAATTCTCCCTTACTGCTTTCGTAGCGATACGTTGTATAATCCCGTCCAAAGAGGATTTTTTCCTCTCTCGTTTTAACAGGGCTATTCTGAATCCATCCATCTATTTTTCCGTTATAAGCAAGATTATTCGTTGTAATCCACTGGTGAACCACTTGATCTGCATTGGCTACATTTACCGTCGAATCGGCGTTACCATGAAATACAATGAGCGGCAGTGGCTTTGCCCGTTTTCCCATTTGCTGATAAGCAATTCTTCCTTGTTTAACGGGGGAAGGACCTTTACTGGCCATGACGGAATACGCATTAAATACGTTAAGAGCCGCCTGATATTCGATACCTGCTGACACACCTATGCCAGCAAACAGTTCTGGATACGTTACCCCCATGACGATGCTCATGGCTCCTCCTGCTGACAGACCGGCAACAAACACTTTATTTTTCTGAATAAAGTGCATGTTTTGGACTTTTTTTACAATCCCTGCAATAATCGCTGGCTCGCCAAATCCTCTAATTTGATGAAGCGGTTCAAACCAGTTCCAGCATTTATTCATATTTGAGTTAGAAGACTGCTGTGGATATACGACAATAAATTCCTTTTCGTCGGCGAGCTCATTCATTTGCGTGCCTATCGCAAAATCATCTGCATTTTGTGTACATCCATGCAGCATAACCATTAGTGGGTAAGATTTCAAAATATGATAGGATTTAGGTAAATAAACCTTGAATTTTTTTCCTTTATGAGTATATGTTTTAAATGATTCAGATGACGCTTCTTGTTGTTCACTTGAAGACACGAGCGTTGACGTATTTATAACATTAGGTAGTGAACCCAACATGGTACCCCTCCTCTTTTTGTCAACGTTTTCATTTTTCTTCCCAATTACGTCCTGTATTACAATACTACATATTATTTCGTTTTTTTGCACGTTCTACATACTCTAAGAGTACAACTTGTTTTGGTTTTAAGCCGTTTTTTATATTCTTTAAAATTGGGATTTTTTTGCTATATATATACTTTATTACTATATATGAAAATTGTCACTATAATCATGAAAAAAGGACAAACATGCCGTTTGCCCTTTTATTTGGACCTTGATGTTTACATACCTTTTGCCGAATTAAGCATCTATACTTTTATTATATGATGCTCCCTATCATTTATATGAATTTATTGCTCTGCATGTTTAAATCTGTAGCCTTTTATCATTTCATGCTCTGCTTTTTATTCACCAATTCTATAGGAGCAAATGGCAAGGTCCTGGTGTGGAAGCCACGTTGAAAAAGAAGCATCTTGAATAGCAAATGTTTTGGGTTAACCTCTTCTTTGTTCGCAACATTCATACAAAGGCTGATTGTAATCACTCTTTTCCCCTCCTTTTCTTTAAATAGGTATAGCCAAGAGGTGCTATTAGAGTAGATTCCTTTATTTTGCATACATTTTTTAGAAAACTATGGTAAAAATAAGACTTATCATATGGAGGTGAATAAATTGACAAATATCCCAAAGGATACTGAGCCCTACTGGCGCGATCATTTAAAGTTTCCAACATACCCATCTCTTTCAGAAAATCGAAAAGTTGATGTTGTAGTAGTAGGAGGCGGTATTAGCGGTATTACAACGGCTTATTTATTACAAAAAGAAGGACTGAACGTGGCGTTAATTGAAGCTGATAATATTTTAAATGGTACAACCGGTCACACAACAGCAAAGATTACAGCTCAGCATGACGTTATCTACGATGAACTGCTTTCACACATTGGCGAAGAAAAAACGCTGCTGTATTATAAAGCAAACGAACAAGCTCTGCAGTTTATGAAAAACTTAATTCAAACGGAAAACATTGACTGTGATTTTTCAGTACAAGATGCTTACTTATACGGAGAAACGCTGGAGTTTGACCATCGAGTTCGTAAAGAATTTCGAGCCTATCAGCGATTACATATTCCATGTGAATTTGCAACAGAGATTCCTTTTAGTTTTGATATTAGAGCAGCAGCTATTATGAAAGATCAAGCTCAGTTTCATCCGTTAAAATATCTGCTTCATTTAGTAAAAAAATTCACAGAAAGCGGCGGATTGATTTTTGAAAACACCGTAGCAACGGATGTAGAAGAAAGCACGTCGCCCACCGTTGTCACAAGAGACGGACATCGCATTTCTTGCAAATATGTAGTGGCGTGTTCACACTTTCCATTTTATGATGGAGCGGGCTTTTACTATACGCGCATGTATGCCAAACGTTCGTATGTGTTAGCAGCAAAAGTTGAACAAGCTTACCCTGGAGGCATGTATTTAAGTGCTGATCAGCCTACTCATTCGCTGCGTTCAACAAAAGTTGACGGAGAAGAACTCATCTTAATTGGCGGAGAAGGCCACAAAGCTGGACAAGGAATTAATACTATGTTTCACTATGAGTCCCTTCAGAGGTTCGCCGAAGAAAATTTTACTGTCCAACATTTTCGTTATAAATGGTCTGCACAAGATTTATTTACGCTTGATAAAATTCCATATATCGGGCCCCTTAAAGAAAGCAAGCCAAATATCTTTATTGCTACCGGATTTAAAAAATGGGGCATGACTCATAGCACCATTGCAGCACATATTATCCGGGATGCAATAACCGGGAAAGACAACCCATATGCAGAGTTGTATAATCCGTCTCGTTTTTATGCGGACCCTAGCCTTAAGCATTTCTTTCGTCAAAATCTTGATGTGGCTGAACACTTTATTACCGGTAAGTTTTCAATGCCTGAAAAAGGACTCGATCAGCTTCAAAATGATGAAGGGTCGGTCGTATATGTAAACAGCAAACGTACGGGGGCGTATAAAGATCCTCAAGGGAAGCTTCACTGCGTCGATACTACATGCACGCACTTAGGATGTGAAGTAAATTGGAACGCCGGTGACCGCACGTGGGACTGTCCTTGTCACGGTTCTCGTTTTTCTTACGACGGATCTGTGGTAGAAGGCCCTGCTAAAAAGCCGCTTACACCAGTGGATGTCAATTCAAGCGATAAAAAAAGCACGCCGTAGGGCATGCTTTTTTTATCATTATCAATGGATTCACATTTGAATTTACTCTTTACATCCTTCTTTTCTAAAGTATCGATTATACACTAAAACCATTGCATAAATGACTAAAAAAGAAAACGTAAAGATAATTAACCTTCCAGATTCAGGGACATGATCAAGATAGTCTGTTTCAAAAAACATAACAAACATCAAAAATGGCAATAGAAACAAAAACCAAATAAAATCTCGATCCATAAACATTTTTATAAAAAATAAAATGGCCCCGATGTAGACAATCATCAAAAACATAATCATTCACCAAATTCTATTTAATACTAGAGGTGTTGTAATGATTATATCGGATTTCTCCGGCGAAATATAGAGTCATTGGTTTTAATTTTATAAATTCCTTACAACTTTCAAACTGCTATTTTAACATAATAAGGGAATTTACTGCTGTAAAGACTCTAAGTGAGCAAAAAACTGCGGGTACGAAACGGATACCGCGTCACGATTTTCAATAATTGTTTCTCCTTCTGCAATACAAGAGGCAACAGCAAGCATCATACCGATACGGTGATCTCCGTGGCTGTTTACATTTGCTCCATGAAGTTTTGTACCTCCGTGAATAATCATTCCATCTTCCGTTGCTTCAATGTTAGCTCCCATTTTGGTTAACTCATTCACTACCGTATCAATACGGTTTGTTTCTTTGACTTTTAACTCTGCAGCATCTTTAATAACGGTAATCCCTTCTGCCTGTGTGGCAGCTAGTGCAATAATTGGGATTTCGTCAATTAGACGCGGAATTAAGTCTCCGCCTACTTCCGTACCTTTTAAGTGAGAAGCTTCTACAACTAAATCTGCATAGGGTTCCGCCGTTTCTTTTGTTTCTTTGACTGTCTCGATCGAAGCCCCCATATTTGAAAGCACCTCTAAAATACCCGTTCGAGTCGGATTCATCCCAACTTTTTGAATTTCAATGCGACTGTTTGCAATAATAGCCCCCGCTACTAAAAAGAATGCAGCTGACGAAATATCACCAGGCACTTCTACATGCGTTCCTCTTAACGTTTGACCGCCTTCAATTGAAACGGTTAATCCTTCTTCTTTCACTTTAACTCCAAACGCCTCTAGCATACGTTCTGTATGATCACGCGATTTCGCCGGTTCCGTTACAGAAGTTGTTCCTTCCGCCTGCAGTCCAGCAAGTAAAATAGCTGATTTTACTTGTGCGCTTGCAACAGGAGATGTATAGTGTATACCTTTTGCTTTCCCACCTCGAATAACAAGCGGTGTAAAATTAGCGTCTTTTCGGCCGTCTAAATGAATATTCATATCACGAAGCGGACCAGTCACACGCTTCATAGGGCGTTTGGCAATAGATTCGTCTCCAATTAACGTTGAATGAAAGGGTGTATTTGCTAAAATCCCCATCATGAGGCGAATCGTGGTGCCCGAATTTCCGACATCTAAAATATCAGATGGCTCTTTTAGCGCTTGTATACCTTTTCCTTTTACCACGACGCTTTGTTCATCAATCATTTGAATATCTACACCTAGTTTTTGAAAGCAGGAAATGGTGCTAAGGCAATCATCTCCCGGCAAAAATCCGTTAATTGTTGTTGTTCCTTCTGCAATTGAACCAAACATGACGGAACGGTGAGAAATGGATTTATCTCCTGGAATTTGAATCGTTCCTCGTAAAGCTTTTACTGTCACAATCTGTCTCTCCTTTTATGCGTGAAGCGAATCACGAAATTCTTTAGCATCTGAAAAGTAATCAAATAACTCGTGTCCGTCACCTTTTTCTACTAATAGTTTTACTTGTTCCATTTCTTTCATCCAGTCATCGAGCAATGTTAAAAGCATAGAACGGTTTTGCTTCAATATGTCTCTCCACATATGAGGGTTGCTTGAAGCAATTCTCGTAATATCTCGAAAACCGCCTGCCGCCATTTCTGTAACAAGATGATTATTTGCTGAATAGCCTTTGACTTGTCTTACTAGACTGGTTGCAATCACATGTGGTAAATGACTGACAACTCCGGTGATTTGGTCATGAGTAGCTGCATCAAGCGGTACAAATTGTGCACCTGTAGGCTCTAGCAAATGCATAAGCGCATCTATTTTTTCTTTTTGCTCATTTTCAAACGGCGTTAAAATATAGCGCGCCGAACAAAATAAATCCGCTCGTGCATTGACTGCACCGCTCGTATGAGAACCAGCCATCGGATGCCCCCCAATAAATGAAATACGTTTTTTATTCAGCGCTTGGGCTGCTTTCATAATTTCACCTTTTGTACTTCCGACATCCGTTACGATAACCGTTTCTTTAAGCTTCCAAGTAGAAAGGTCGTGTATCCATGCTGTCGTATACTCTACTGGAGTAGCAAGCACGATATAATCTGCTTGGGCTGCTTCTATTTTTATATCTTCAGCTACATAATCAATGATACCTAGCTGGTTGGCTACTTGTACTTCATTTGTGTTGATATCAGCTCCAACGACTGTTACGTGACGATGCTTCTTCATAGCTAGCGCTAATGATCCTCCAATAAGGCCAACGCCAATAAGTAATACACGTGTTTTCACCTTTCATTCTCCTCTATTCTTTAAAATTGCTTTGCGTATTCTTCGTGTTTTTTTACATTTTCTTGAATTAACTGAATTCGATCTGCCCCAAATTGATCGATAATAGCAGATGCTAGTTCCCAAGCAATCACTGATTCTGCTACAACCGCCGCCGCCGGTACTGCACAGCTGTCTGATCGTTCAATACTTGCAGCAAACGGCTCTTTTGTATCAATATCTATACTTTGCAGCGGCTTGTATAAGGTAGGAATAGGTTTCATGACCCCTCGCACCACAATCGGCATCCCTGTTGTCATGCCTCCTTCTAAACCTCCTGCATTATTCGTTTTACGCGTATAGCCGTTTTGTTCATCCCATAGAATTTCATCATGGACTTCACTTCCCGGTCTGCGAGCTGCTTCAAAGCCTACGCCGATTTCAACGCCTTTAAACGCGTTAATGCTCATAATAGCAGCAGCTAGCTTTGAATCTAACTTACGATCATAGTGCACGTAACTGCCTACTGCAGTAGGCATTCCTTCTACTACTACTTCCACTACGCCACCAATGCTGTCTCCATTTTCTTTTGCATCATCGATTGCTTTCATCATTTTCTGTCCCGCTTCTTCATCTAAGCAGCGAACAGGTGACGCTTCAGTTTTTTCCTGAAGTTCTGTTAGCGACTCATATGCCGTTTTTTCAGCTTTCACACCGCCGATTTCAAGTACGTGACATGCAATATTTACACCTACAGCTTTTAATACTTGTTTGGCAACTGCGCCTGTGGCTACTCGTACCGTCGTTTCACGAGCAGATGAACGTTCTAATACGTTTCGCATATCTCTGTGGCCGTATTTAATCGCTCCATTTAAATCCGCGTGACCTGGACGAGGTTTTGTAATTTGTCTCTTTACTTCTTCATCATGATCAACTGGATCAGCACCCATAATATTTCTCCAGTGCGTAAAATCTTTGTTTTCAACGACTAAAGCAATTGGTGAACCAAGCGTCTCACCGTGGCGAACACCGCCTTTAATCTGAACTTGGTCTTTTTCAATCTGCATGCGGCGTCCGCGCCCATGTCCCTTTTGTCTTCTTGCTAAGTCTTCATTAATATGCTCGGCTGTTAACTCAAGTCCTGCTGGTACTCCTTCAATAATCGCTGTTAATTGAGGTCCGTGCGATTCTCCTGCTGTTAAATATCTCATATTATCGATTCCTTTCTGTTATAAAAAATAAAAAACTCGCCCCTACGTCATAGGGACGAGTTTTTCTCGCGATACCACCCTAGTTGCAAACATTGCTTGCCACCTCGAATTGTTAACGATCCGCTGACCGCTCTGTAAAAGAGTACTCAAAGAGTGTAATTCGCTCACATTTGTGTACTGACTTCCACCAACCGTCAGCTCTCTGAGACAGGGAAATGTTTGCTACTAGTTTCTTATCACTGTATCACTATGAAATTAAGATAATTTTACTGCTGCACCTTTTAATTCTTCCATGAATTTGTGGAATTCAGGAATGTTCATTTGCTGTGCTGAATCTGATAGTGCTACTGCTGGGTCTGGATGAACTTCTGCCATTACAGCATCTGCGCCGATAGCAATCGCTGCTTTTGCACATGGTAATAGTAAGTCTTTGCGTCCTGTCGAATGCGTTACGTCTACTACAACTGGTAAATGCGTTTCTTTTTTCAAGATTGGAACAGCTGAGATATCTAATGTGTTGCGTGTTGCACGCTCGTATGTGCGGATACCGCGTTCACAAAGAATAATGTTTCCATTTCCGCGAGACATAATGTATTCAGCAGCGTTAATGAATTCTTCAATTGTTGCTGCCAATCCACGTTTTAAAAGAATTGGTTTGTCTACAGAACCTGCAGCTTTTAATAGCTCGAAGTTTTGCATGTTACGTGCACCAATTTGAATCACATCTACGTAGTCTAGAGCCGTTTCAATATCTTGAGGAGAAACAATTTCACTGATAATTGATAGACCTAGCTCATCTCCTACTTGACGTAAGATTTTTAATCCTTCCACTCCAAGACCCTGGAAATCGTAAGGTGATGTACGTGGTTTGAACGCTCCGCCGCGCATTAATGTAATGCCTTGTTCTTTAAGCGCTAAGCCCACTTCTTTTACTTGTTCGTAGCTTTCTACTGCACATGGTCCCATTACGAATTCTAAGTTTCCAGGTCCTACTTTTGTGCCGTTGATGTCAACGATTGTATCTTCTGATTTCTTTTTACGAGATACAAGAAGTGCTTTACGGTGATCGTCTTCTTGAAGTTCTAAGCTTGCTTTGAAAATTTCTTTGAAAATATGCTGAATTGTTGAAGCTTCGAATGGACCATTATGGTTAGCTAAGATTTGATCTAATGATTTACGTTCACGAACTGGATCAAAGCGATTCACACCTTGTGTACCTTTTACTTTTCCAATTTCTTGTGCAATTTCACCGCGTTTATTTAATAATTCTAAAATTTCTAAATTTATTTCGTCGATTTGTCCTCGTAATTGTTCTAGTGATTTTGTCATTTTAAAAATCCTCCTTTGATTTTACAACCTTGAACGGATCTTTTCGTTTAGTTTGTATTTAAAAATCCGTTTTACACCTACACAGCCGCTTATGCGGATATACAAAAAGTCCCTACTGATTGTATCAGTAGGGACGAATTGATCGCGGTACCACCCTAATTGCAAGCATTGCTTGCCTCTTCATTAAGATAACGGCTATTGCCGCTTTTGACTATTGCCAAAAGAAAGCTCCAAGAATGTAATTCACAATCTCTTTTGTACTGATTCGCACCAACCATCAGCTCTCTGAATACAGGGAAGATTTTGCTACTATGCTCTTTTCATCGCTTGTAATGGATATAAAATTATAATGGACCGAAATACAAAAAGTCCCTACTCACCCTTAAGATTGTTCTTAAGAGTCAGTAGGGACGAAAATTCGCGGTACCACCCTAGTTGCAAGCATTTTGCTTGCCTCTTCATTAAAATAACGGCCAGGCCGTCTTTTCCTGCTCGGAAAAGATGCTCAAGGAATGTACTTCGAAAAAATTTTTGTTCTGACTCGCAGCAACCGTCAGCTCTCTGATACAGGGAAATTTTTTCTACTCGTGCTCCTATCAACGCTCAGTATTGACTATGTATGCGTACTTGGATAATCAGTTCCGATCGTTTGAAACTGTTTGTCGCTTCCAAGTTGTGTGTAATGTTGTGTGATGTTGATTTGTATTATGAATGGTTTTTTTATCTTCGTCAACACTTTTTATTAATTTTTTTTATTTTTTAAAAACCATTGCCCCTTCAAACCTCTCTCTATCAAGAGTTTTGTCACTTTAATTTTTTTCAAACACGTATTCCATTTTAGAGTCATATTCAATAAATCCATGTTTTTGATACAAGCTTTTTCCAGCGGCGGAAGCATTTAACCATATTCGATTTACACCACTTTTTTGGCCGTACTGCATCAAGTGCTTTAAAATAGCGGAAGAATAGCCGTGCTTTCGTTGATCAAAAGCTGTATACATGTTCATAACATATGCTTCTTTTCCTTGAAGGTTACCCGGTGAAGGCGGACGTATAAAAAAGACGATGCTTCCTGCTGATACAACTTTTCCATCGACTTTTAAAATAGCCGTATAATTATTTGGGCTATTTATATTCGCAGTAAAATATTCTTCTGTCGCCTTTCGAAACAGCTCCTCACTCCCATTTAGTTCTCCCAGTTCTTTCATGAGCAGCATTCGCAGGTTAACCAGGTCCTGCACGTCTTCTAATAGTGCTTTTTCAACCATTGTTCTCCCTCTTTTCGTCTCTTTTACAAAAAAAACTCTCAGCATTTGAGAGCTTCATTTAAGCAAGGAAAACAGCTCCGTATACGAGTGCTCCGACAATAACGAACGCTGGATGCACACGTAATTTTTCCAATAAAAGAAAGCTGGCTGCTACTAAAAATAGAGTTTGCCATATACCTGAATCACCGTATGAATTCATAAAAAATTCATACGCCATTAAGCCAAGTAAAATAGCGATTACGGGACGAATGTAGTTGGTCATTTTCTTAACATTTGGTGAATCTTTATACTTAAATAATATTCGAAGTAAAATGACTAAAAGCAAAACCGACGGAGCAATCGTTGCAAAAAGAGCAATCACCGAGCCTAAAATCCCTGCCTGCTGATATCCGATAAATCCCGCCATTTTTGTCGCAATTGGACCTGGAAGCGCATTTCCAATTGCCAGCATTTCACTAAACTCTTTAACGGTAAGCCAATGGTAGCGGTCTACAACTTCTTTTTGAATGAGCGGAATCGACGCAGGTCCTCCTCCATAGCCTAAAATATTTGAAACAAAAAACGCCATAAATAGCTGAATATAAATCATACCGATTCCCTCTTTTGCTTGTGCTCATCACTTTCGCCTTTTTTTCCTTTTCGTTTTAGCGGAATCCAAGCTGCTGCCATAAGTACAATAATAATAACTGCTGGATGAATATGGGCAAATTCCATTAGTCCTAAACTAATAATGAGTAAGATAATAGCTGGCGTCCAGCCTAAACCAGACGTTGATTTTTTGAAAAAGTCCCATGTCATAACTGCGAGCATCACTCCCACTACAGGAACTACTGCTTTGGTCATCCCCATAACCCAGGGCTGATCTTTAAATTGCGTTAAAGTGGTCAACAGTAATACCATTAAAAAAACGGTTGGAATAACGGCTGCAAATAAAGCTGTACCGAGACCTAAGATACCGCCGACTCGATAGCCGATGTATCCCGCCAGCTTTGTCGCAATAGGACCAGGCAGCGTATTGGCAATTGCTAATAAATCGCCAAATTCATCGTCATCCATCCACTTGTACGTATCGACTACTTCTTTTTTTACAAGTGGAATAGCTGAAGGTCCTCCTCCGTAGCCGAGCATACCTGAGCGAAAAAACGCTATAAAAATATCCAATTGTCGCATTTCTCGCGCTCCTTTCTCTGTGATCTAATAAGCAACGACGGCTCCGTCTGTTCGCGCTTCTGTGCCGCCGTATAATACACCGGTTTGTTCATCTCTTAAAATAATCTGTCCTCTTCCAAACGTATGTCTGCTCGTAGCCACATGAATATCATGCCCTTTGCGTTCTAATGCTTCTACAATATGTGAAGGCATTTCTTTTTCCACAAGAACCTTTTTATGTTCAATCCACTGCCATCTTGGTGCATCTAAAGCTGCCTGAGGATTTAGATGAAAATCAATCATATTCATGATGACTTGCACATGTCCTTGCGGCTGCATAAATTTACCCATTACACCGAATGAACCTACAGCACTTTTATTCTTTGTTAAAAATCCAGGAATAATGGTATGATAGGTTCGTTTTCCAGGCTCTAATCGGTTATGGTGCTGTGGGTCTAACGAAAAATTATGCCCGCGGTTTTGCAGGCATATGCCCGTATTAGGTACGACAAGTCCTGAGCCAAAATCCATGTAATTACTTTGAATGAATGATACCATGTTTCCTTCTCCATCAGCTGTAGCCAAATAGATCGTGCCGCTATGAGACGGCTGTCCGGCTTCGGGAATAAGCGCTTTTTCACCAATCAGCCCTCTGCGCTTGTTTGCATAAGAATCATTCAACAAATCTTCAACTGCTACTGTCATTTTATCAGCATCTGTAATAAATTTTTGTCCATCTGCAAACGCTAGCTTCATAGCTTCAATTTGCTTGTGGTATGTATCGACAGAATCTTTGGCATCAAAAGAAAAACCTTTTAGCGTATTTAGAGCTAAAAGCGCAATAAGGCCTTGGCCGTTGGGCGGTATTTCCCACACATCGTATCCTCGGTAAGAAGTTGAAATCGGCTTTACCCACTCTGCTTTAAAAGCTGCTAAATCCTCTTTTGCTAAAAATCCGCCGTGTTTTTTCGAAAAAGCTGCTATTTTATCAGCTAAATCCCCTCTGTAAAAAGATTCTCCATTCGTTTCGGCAATTTCAAGCAGCGTAGCAGCATGGTCTGGTGATCGCCACATTTCCCCTACCTTAGGAGCAGATCCATTGTTAGTAAATGTCTCAAACCAGTGTTTATATTCGTCACCTTTTAACGCGTGTGTAAATCGTTCAAACGCTCGTTCCCAATTGTACCCTAAAATTGGGGAGATTGGGAACCCTTCTTGCGCATAAGAAATAGCCGGCTGCAGCACTTCTTTTAACGGTAGCCGGCCAAAGCGTTTTGACAGCTCCACCCACGCACTCGGGGCACCTGGGACCGTAACAGGAACAAAACCGCGAGCCGGCATCTCTTTTATCCCCATGGCGCGCAGAGCCTCAATAGAGATAGAAGCAGGAGCAGGACCGCTCGCGTTGAGGCCATATAGTTCTTCATTTATCCACACAAGAGCAAATGCATCTCCGCCAATTCCATTTGAAGTAGGTTCTACCACCGTTAAACAAGCTGCGGAGGCAATAGCAGCATCTACTGCATTGCCTCCTTTTTTCAACATTTCAAGACCCGCCTGAGCGGCAAGAGGCTGACTAGTTGCTACCATTCCGTTTTTTCCAAACGTGCACGTACGCTGCGATGCATATGGGTGTGTGAAAAAGTATTCGCTCATAGAAAATCTCCTCTTTTCTTTATATGGTGAATAACGAATCTTTACAGACTAGACAACGCTACTTCTTCCTCATAAACTTCTAAAGCTGCTTGCAGAGCAGAACCTGCATTTACGCTTGCCCCGTTTCGAATAAGCACTGCTTCAAGACCGGCTAATGTAAAGAGAACGTTGTCTTTACGGCAGCTGTATCCCATTGTACCGATACGCCATATTTTTCCGTGCATCGGCCCAAAAGAACTTGCGATTTCAATTCCAAATTGTTCAAGAAGCGTAGAACGAACTGCTTCCCCGTCAATTCCTAATGGAATTAAGACGCACGTAACGGTTGGAACTTTTGAGTGCTCATCGCCAAATAAAGATAATCCCATTGCTTTAATTCCGGCTACAAGTGCTTTTTCGTGGAGACGATGTCTTGCAAATCTTTCTTCTAACCCTTCTTCTAAAATAACGCGCAGCCCTTCTCTCAAAGCATAGAGCATGGACGTTGCTTCCGTGTGATGATTTAGCCTGCGCTCACTCCAATAGTCTTGAAGCTGACTCAAATCAAAATAGTTGCTGATAATATTTGGACGCAGACGAACAGTTTGAGCATCTGCTTTTGTCGCAATTCCTTTTTCAACTTTTTTACGTTCCATGATAATTTTTTCAATACGATCATTGTACGTAATAGGTGCCATACCCGACGGAACAGATAAACACTTTTGTGTACCTGCAATCAATGCGTCAATGTTCCACTCGTCTACTTTTACATCCGTACCGCCGATAGTAGCTACTGCGTCGACGATAAATAAAACATCTTGGTCGCGACATGCAGCACCAATTTCTTTAAGAGGCTGCATTCTCCCTGTAGACGTTTCGCCATGAACCATTGCAACGATTTTTGGGTTTACTTTTTTTATTTCCTGGATTACGGTCTCAGGGTCAAACACTTCTCCCCATTCGCATTCAATATTGTGTACCTCAGCTCCGTAGCGCTCGGCAATTTCCGTTAATAAATAGCCGAAGCGGCCGAAAATCGGGACGAATACTTTATCGCCCGGTTCAACTACACTTGCAAGAACTGCTTCAATCCCAGCTCTAGACGTTCCATCAACGGGAAAAGCCCATTTGTTTTTGGTTTGAAATAGCTCACGAAGCATTTCCATCGTTTCGTTCATAATGCGCGTAAATGCGGGGTCGAACTGACCTAAAATAGGTGTTCCTAATGCTCTTAATACGCGTGGATCTGCTTCTACAGGGCCTGGTGTCATAATCGTACGCGGCGGTGTATGAAGCTGTTTTGTTATAGTCATGTCAAATTCCTCCTAGTAGGCAAGTTTATATAATAGTTCTATTAAGACCCTTACTCCTTTTTCTAACTGTTCTCCTTTGGTGAATTCCTTTGGGGAATGGCTGATTCCATCTTGGCTCGGGACGAATAACAAACATGTGGGAACTCTTCGCCCGAATACCTGCGAGTCGTGTCCTGCACCGCTTACTAATTCTCGGGAGGAGATATTCTTTTCCGAGGAAATAATTTTGGAAAGTTCAGATAATTTTTCGCTCATGGCAACAGGTTTTTCATCCATCCAGCAGTTGAGATTCACTTCTAAATCCCCTGCTGTTCGCTTTATAATTTCCTTCATTTCTCGTTCTGCTTCTTGTAAAACCTTATACTCATGATGTCTTATGTCGACTGTGAATTCTACATATCCTGGTATTACATTCGGTGCATTTGGAGAAAGTGTAATTTTGCCAACCGTTACGTATAAAGCGTTATGATATTTTTCGCTCAATTCAATAAATGCTTTAGCGAGTTTGCAACTTACATAAAATGCATCTTTTCTGATGTTCATCGGAGTGGTGCCCGCATGGTTACTTTCACCTTTAACAGATACTGTAAATCGTTTCTGCCCGACGATACTAGAAACAATTCCGATATCGCAATGAGACATTTCAAGCTGCTTTCCTTGCTCGATATGCAGTTCAATAAAAGAAGCGATGTCCGTGCGGTATGGCTCGCTGTGGAGGCCTTCTCCGAAATTGAGCTGTTTCATTGCGTCATCTAGCTTAACCCCTTCTTTATTTATAACATGTTTTGCATCACTTTTGCTGTGTAATCCATTCACATTACCCGATCCCCAATACGTAAGAGGAAATCTGCTGCCTTCTTCTTCACAAAGTGATACGACCTCTAAGGTTTTTGTAGGGGAGCCATAATGCGCATATAGGTACTGCAGAGCAATGATACCTGCCACAACTCCAAACGCCCCGTCATATTTTCCTCCGTTTATCACGGTGTCGATATGGGATCCTGTTAAAATAACTTGTTGTTCTGGACCCGTTCCTTGCAACCGTCCAAATAAATTTCCTACATCATCGTAATACGTTTTGAGGTGAAGTCCCTTCATTTTTTCTTCCAATGCCTTTTGAGCTGCATTCCACTGTTCCGTATATAAAAGCCTCGTGACACCTTCTTTTTCATCTAACCCAAACTGTGACAACCAGCTAATGTTTTCTTCGATTTGCTGACAAAGCTTAGATTTTCCCGTCATATCTGCAACCATTGCTATCCCTCCTGCTATCTTCATTTTAAGAAAATGACTGATTGTTTTCATTAACACTTCCTACAATGATTTAGTGTTTTTTTGGCTATTATCACTAAATACACAAAGTCTTATATACGTTACTTTTTCTAACGTTATATGTTATTTATTTTATCTTACAGAATTAAATAAACTTCTTCATTAACAATTTATACATTTTTTTCTGAAAATTTTATTTATTTTAACTAAACTTTCTTATAAAATAGAAGGTAGATAAAAATACGCGCAGGGAAATGTGAGAATTTTTAACAAAAGGAGTAATGAATAATGGAACTACAAACTCTTTTACGCATCCCGATTTATGAGAAAGCATCTGTAGTAGCCGGACAAAAAGGGGTCACCCGCAAAGTACATAACGTCAATATGATGGACGCACCCGATATTTTATCTTTTTTAAAAGAAGGAGAATTTTTAATTACAACGGGTTATCACTTCAAAGAACATGAAGAAAGCTTAGCAAAACTTGTAGAAGGAATGGCTAAAAAGAAATGTGCAGGATTGGCCATAAAAACGAAGCGTTTTTTCGAACACGTGCCTGTTTCTATTTGTCAGCTAGCTGATGAACTTCACTTTCCAATCATTGATTTCCAAACGGACGAAACGTTAGGCGCGGTTATTAATGAATCTCTCAGCTTTATTTTAGATAAAAAAACAGCCGAGCTTCAGCAAGCGATGGTCACACATCAGCTATTTTCCTCCTACATCTTACAAGGAAAAGGCATTGAGAAAATTATGCAATCCATTCAAACGTTATGCAATGCTCACGTTGCCCTTTTTGATACCCATGGCCATGAACTCTTTTACACAAACAAACGCGAACCTTTTTCGCTCCCAATGGAAGAAGCGGTAGCGGGCGCTAAGCAGCTGTTTTTACGAACGTCAAAATATACAACCTTTTCCTTTTTGAACACAAAAAAAACCGTTACGCTTTTTCCGATTGCTACTCATACAAGAAAGTACAGTTATTTATTTATTGAACACCAAGTTTCTTTATCCGATTCAGCGCTCCTAACGATTGAACAAGCGACAAACGTTTTATCCTTCGAAATGATGAGACAGCAGGCTTTGTATGAAGCTGAACGGCGACGAAAAAACGATTTTTTCAATCAGCTTGTTAACAATTATTATAAAACGCCTGAGGATGCTTCCTTTCAAGCACAGATAATGGGCTTATCAGCAGGAAACAGCTATATTTGCGCCGTTGGGAAAATTCATTCTACATTCACGCCTTACAGCGATGATGATATGATCTATGAGCTCCTTCAATATGAGTTATCAGCAGGTCCTACAGAGGCCGTTTTGTTTTTCTATGACAATCTTTACATTCTCTTGTTTACACCTCATTCTCAACCTATGATTATAGAATGCTTGCATCGCTTGCAGGAAGCTGTTTACCGTCACTATGATAAGCGAATGTCATTTGGAATTGGAAACCAAAGCCAATCCCTACTTACAATCGCTGACTCATATAAAGAAGCTGTTGAAGCTCTTGAAACCATCCATTTTAAAGATCAGTCAAAGCTTATTCAATTTTATCAGCCAAAACAGTTCAAAGAGCTGCTGAGGTTGCTTCCAGCAAACGATTTACAGGATTACTATTCTCAAACATTAGAAGGTTTGCTGCAGTACGATAAGAAAGATCGCTCCATCTTACTTGACACGCTTGAAACATATCTAAATTCCAATTGCCAAATCTCAGAGACTGCTAAGCAGTTATTCGTTCACCGGAACACGGTAATCTATCGAATCGAAAAATGCGAAGAGTTACTAAAAAGACCTATTCACACGTCAGAGGAAACCCTTCGGCTGCGCGTAGCTTTTCAAATTTTTTCTCTTGTGCATGCCAATTAAGTATAACTACAATAAAAAACGCCTGAGTAGATACTCAAGCGTTTTTTATTGTAGTGCATATTATTTATTTCGCTTTTAATTTAGACTGTACTGATTGTAATTTCCCAGCCATCGTATGATTTTCTTTATCACGGCGATCATCAATTCGTAAATTTGTACACACGCGCTGAATACCATTTTCAAAAGGTACTTCATGCATCTCTTGAACAATTTTTAGCAGCTTGCTTAATTCCCCTTCAATCAATGTATTCATAGGGGTTAATTGATATGTAATTTCATCTTCATGCTTGGCCAGCACTTTTTGAATATCAGCTACGTACTGACTCACGCTTGGCGTTTCCGTACCTACCGGAATAATGGTTACATCTACAATAGCCATGTTATACACTCCTTTTGTTTATTCTCCAATTATCATACCAAACGACACAAAAATTTCCTACTTTTACGTTTACGGTGCATAGAAAAAAGGAATAGTTATACAACTACTCCTTTTTGTTACACTCTTATAGGTAACGCTTTGCTCCTAAGTAACGTTTTGACCAGTAAGAGTTGCTTAATGATGTGATTGTTACGCCTGTTGAAGAACCTGCATGCATGAATTGACCGTTTCCGATATAAATTCCAGCATGGCTAGCTCCTGGTTGGTACGTTTCAAAGAAAACGATATCTCCAGGCTGAGGTGAACTTACACGCGTACCAGTTTGATAGATACTAGCAACTGTACGAGGAAGACTTACACCTACTGCATTGCGATATACATAGTTAAGGTAACCACTGCAATCAAATCCTCCAGGCGCAGCTCCGCCCCAAACATAAGGTGTTCCCATAAAACGTTTACCGTATGAAATAACTTTTGAAGCTGAGCTTGAGCTTGTGCTGCTTCCTGTTGATGTTGAAGGTTTTGAGCTGCTAGAGCTGCTTGAGTTTAATTTATTTAGCGTATCCGGACCCGCTTCTCCGTCTACTAATAAACCATTTGCACGTTGAAATGATTTTACTGCACTTGTTGTAATTGAGCCAAAGTATCCTGTTACACCAGCTGAGAAGTAACCTTTATTTTTTAGTTTTTGCTGAAGGCTGCTTACTGCTGAACCTTTCATACCTTGACGTAAAATAGTTGAGCTGCTAGAGCTAGAACCGCCAGTTGAAGCGCTAGAACCCCCATTTTTTAATTTACTTAACGTAGCTGGACCCGCAATTCCATCCACAGACAGTCCATTTGCACGTTGAAATGCCATTACTGCATTCTTTGTAATTGAACCGAAGTATTGAGTTGTAGTTCCTTTAAAATAGCCTTTATTCTTTAGCTGTTGCTGTAAAGATTGTACGTTTGGTCCTGTTGAACCAACGCGCAGCAATGAGCTTGAGCTAACTGATGAACTTGATGAGCTTCCGCTTCCTAGCAGTTTATTAAATGTAGCTTGACCTGCAATACCATCTGCTGATAAACCATTTGCGCGCTGAAACGATTTTACTGCGCTAGTCGTGATTGAACCGTAATAGTTTGTTGTTGTACCGTATGTAAAATAACCTTTGTTTTTTAATTTTTGCTGTAATTCTTTCACATCTGAATTACTTGTTCCTGGGTGCAGCGTAGCATCTCCTAAAGCAGCTTCACTAATTGTAGGTACTACTGTTAAAGATCCACATAACGCTAACGAATATATCAACTTTTTCATAAAAAAAGGTTCCTCCAATGCCATAATCTACTAATCTATAAGACGTTTACATTGTAACAACACATTATTACAAAATAACATCACTAATATTACATTTATGTTACAGGAAACGACAGTAGCGCAGCCGTATGGTGTATATTGTCGTAGTTTATTGTCGTTTAACACTTAATAAGTTCGACAAAAAAGCTAATATATTCCAATATTATTCCTTTTCCTACACTAATAATAGGTAAAAAATCACCTGTAACATTATCTTTATATTTCAAAAAAAACAATTTATTTTTTTTTGAAATGTGAAACTTTTTTTAAAATTATTCGTTTAGTGGATTTGTTCCCCTCTTCAGCAAAACAGCTTTTCTTCTAAAAATTTATATTATTTCCATATTAATGAATAAAAAAGCGCGTGCTGAAAAAAATAGTCTTGGTTATGTTTTAAATAAGGAGGATTATTTTATGAGCCATAAAGGCATTCATGGTACAAATGTTAGCGGATCAGGTGACTCGGAAGACAAACGCTATGCAAGCGGAGAGAACGAGCAGACGCTTACGACGCGTCAAGGTCACCCCATTCGTGATAACCAAAATTCTCGAACGGTAGGCAACAGAGGACCTGCTACTCTTGAAAATTACCAGCTGATTGAAAAACTTTCGCATTTTGATCGTGAACGTATACCGGAACGTGTTGTTCATGCCCGAGGAACGGGAGCTCATGGATATTTTGAAACGTACGGAAAACTTGGGGACGAGCCCGTTGAAAAATACACCCGCGCAAAAGTTTTTTCAGGAGCAGGCAAACAGACGCCCGTTTTTGTCAGATTTTCTACCGTAACTCATGGAAAGGACTCTCCAGAAACGATGCGAGACCCAAGGGGATTTGCTGTAAAGTTCTATACAGAAGACGGGAACTGGGACTTAGTAGGAAATAACCTTAAAATATTTTTTATTCGCGATGCTATTAAATTCCCTGACTTGATTCATGCTTTTAAGCCCGATCCTGTGACAAACCGTCAAGATACCGAGCGTATTTTTGATTTTATTTCTCATACACCTGAGGCTATGCATATGATTACTTTTTTATTTTCACCTTGGGGAATACCTGCTAACTATCGGCAAATGCAAGGTTCCGGTGTTAATACATATAAGTGGGTAAACAAAGATGGCGATGCCTTTCTTGTTAAATACCATTGGGAACCAAAACAAGGAATTAAAAATTTGACCCAAAAACAAGCAGAAGAAATTCAGGCTAAAAATATCAGTCACGCTACTCAAGACTTGTATGAAGCGATCGAGAGCGGCAACTACCCTGAGTGGGAACTTTGTATGCAAGTCATGGAAGACGGAGAGCATTCCGAACTAGATTTCGATCCTCTTGATGACACGAAAATTTGGCCGGAAGACCAGTTTCCATTTCTTCCAGTAGGTAAAATGGTCCTAGATAAAAATCCAAGCAACGTATTTGCTGAAACGGAGCAAGTCGCATTTGGTACGGGTGTGCTTGTGGATGGGCTAGATTTTTCTGATGATAAAATGCTGCAAGGAAGAACGTTTTCTTATTCCGACACGCAGCGTCACCGTGTGGGAACAAACTACTTGCAACTGCCTATTAACGCGCCGAAAAAACATGTAGCAACAAATCAACGAGATGGTCAAATGGCCTATCATGTAGATGCAGCTCCTGGTCAGAACCCGCATGTGAATTATGAGCCATCTTCTCTTGGAGGTCTTCAAGAAGCGCATGATCATCCAAAACCTCATCAGCCTTATGTTGAAGGGAATGTAAAAAAAGAAAAAATTGACCGTACAAATGACTTTAAGCAAGCTGGTGAACGCTATCGTTTATTAGAAGACTGGGAACGTGATGAGCTTATTCAAAACTTAGTAGACGGTTTAAAGTGCTGCCACCATACCGTTCAAACAAAGATGATTGAGCTTTTAACTCAATGTGATTTTGACTACGGCAATCGAGTAGCTAATGGTATCGGTCTTCTCATGCATGATGATGGTTCTTTAGAAATTGAAATGGGAGCAGAAATGACTCCTACATATGGGAAATTGCCAAAAGAAGGCGGTTCACCGTTAGGAAGCAACAAAGCTGCTGATGCGGTAGAAGAAGCTAATGAAAAAGGAAAAGACGCCCGTCCTTATTAACAAAAAACATCCTGCAGCGACAGCAGGATGTTTTTTGGGTTAAACGCTTATGACCAAGTAACGGCAAACACGTGGTAGTCATTTTTTAACTGTGGCGCATCAATGGGTGTCCCGTGCTGATATCCTTGCGTAACTCTTTTAGGATGTAAGGGTTGAACCCATTCTTTCACTTGCTGGTTTGTACCATTTGCTAAAATATATACACAATCAGAAAATGCCCCGTCATTGTTTGGACTATCAACTTTTAGTACTTCCACTAACACATCTTGGACACACGTTTTTCTCTGAATACATGTAAGCGTATGGTAGATGATATCAGCGGACACATCGTTATTTAAACGAAAGCCCACCTTTTTTTGTTCAAAAAAAGACGAGAATGAGACGATTGGTAATGTCTTTTTTTGTTCATACGCTTGAGATAAAATCTTGACAAGAACTTCTCCACTCAAGATGCTCCCTCTTTCTAAAAAACGCTTCATCACAACATATGTGAGCATTGGTTATGCTCATAGGATAATATATTATCATAGTTTAATTCTGTGGTGTTAGTCTTTTTTGAGGTTTTTACACTGGGAATTATACCCGCCTATTTCTTGCGTTTCCCCGACGTTCTCGCTACTAGCAAAAGAACGAATAATAAAATAAATACCCCTGCTCCTACAAACATATCGTACAAGAAATCAAGCATCATACTCCTCCTTTTCCTCCAAAAAAAACGCTGTTAAAACCAAGCGTTTTAACAGCGTTTTTTCGTTAGATAAAGCCTAGCATATTAATAAATACAATGATAATTAAAACAGGTGCGATGTATCGAATAGCAAGAAGCCATAAAGAGAACCAGCGCTTCACATTCGTCGAACCATGCTTAAACTCTTCAATTAACACATCTTTTTTCATCTTCCAAGGAACAAAGATGGCAATTAAAAGAGCACCGAGAGGCATAAGGATATTACTTACAAGAAAATCAAAAGCGTCAAAGATGCTTTTTCCAAAGATCGATACGTCACTTAATAAACCATACGATAGTGCTGAAGGTATTCCTACCACAAAGATTAGTAAGCCCGAAATCCAAGATAGCTTTATGCGCTTATGCTGCTCTCCTTTGGCTAATGAAGCAACAATAATTTCTAACATCGAAAACGCAGATGTTAAAGTAGCAAATAAAAACAGCGCAAAAAAGAAAGTTTGAAACACAATTCCGAACGGAAGCTGTTCAAAAATAGAAGGCAATACAATAAATAAAAGACCTGGTCCTTCCGTCGGCTTTACGCCCATTGAAAAGACTGCAGGGAAAATTGCCAAACCTGCTAGTAAAGAAATCAAAATATTTAACGCTGAAATTGAAATAGCCGATTTTGGCAAGTTTTGCTGTTTAGACAGATACGAACTGTACGTAACCATAACCGAAACGCCTACGCTAAGCGAAAAGAATGCTTGTCCCATTGCAAACAAAATGGTTTGGGAGGTAAGCTTTGAAAAATCTGGATACAAAAAGAAAGATACGCCTTCCATCGCTCCGTCTAATGTTAAAGAACGAATAATAATAATAATAAATAAAATAAAGAGAGCAGGCATTAAAATTTTGTTTGCTTTTTCAATACCATTTTGAATACCTCTTGCTACTACAACAATTGTTAAAAGAAGAAAAACAAATTGAGAGATAACAGCACTTGTTGGATTAGCAATGGTCGAGTTAAATAAACTCCCGTAGTCACTTACTCCATTCAGCTGACCGGTGACGCTTGCAAAAATATATTGTAAAATCCACCCTCCTACTACACTATAAAAAGATAATAAAATGAAGCATGTAATCACACCTAAATACCCGATTCCTTTCCATAGAGAACCGGGAGCAACTGCATCATAAGCACGAATTGCTTCTTTTTGTGTATGTCTACCTAGTACAAATTCAGCAAGCAAAAGCGGCAAACCAATAATTGCTGTAAACAAGATAAACAGTAAAAAGAAGGCCCCTCCTCCGCTTGTTCCGGCTACATAAGGCAGTTTCCAAATGGCTCCGATTCCAATTGCGGAACCGGCAGATGCCAAGATAAAGCCGAGTTTTGATGTCCATTGTTCGTTTTGACTCATGTTTTCTCACCATTTTTCTTTATTTATTCTGATTTGTCATACTATATCATACAACCCTGCTGTCGAAAAGGGTTTTTGTTGTTTTAACCCCCATCATGTGTTATGAATAGTATGTAGGTTTCATTATTTATTTTCGTAACTAAAAAAAGTTTGACAGTTAGAGGTACAAAAAATGACAAATCAACAAGTAATACAGCAGCAATTTTTAGATAAGTTCCTTGACTTTATCTTAGTAAAATGTCCAAACTGCGAACTATGTGCGCGAGTTGTAAAACTGGATAAAAAATTGAGCGGGTCAACGCACTCATGCACGTGTCCTCACTGTGGTTATCTAGACGTCATCAGCGCTGAGGGCCAAGGACCGTTAGAACTTTCTGAAGCAGTAGATCCTTTTTTTCAGCTTCCGCTTTACTTGGAAACAATCTGCCCTGAACGTCGACTTTGGGCTTATAACTTAGATCACCTTCAATATATTGAATCTTATATTGAAGTTAAAACATGCGGGGCTTGTTTCGACGAGCTGTCGGTTGAACACTCATTGCCAGATTGGGTAATTCATAAGCAGGAAGAAGCACTAAACGAAATTCAACGTTTAAAAGACACCGTCTTTTGCACATTCAAATGAAGATAGAAAAGAAACGTTGCCAAAGAGGCAGCGTTTCTTTTTTACGAAGAACTTTCTTCGGTAAGTTTTCTTCGATAGTCCCCGGCCTTGTCGAACTCTTTTGCGGTGCCGACGAAAAAGTAGGTTACCGTATGATTTTTGTTACCTTGAGTCGTGCCATGAATCATCTTCCCTTGCTTCAATTGCTTTCGCTCTCCATTTTTATTTACATAGAAATATTTATTTCTTGCCCAGCCGCCGCCGCTTAAAAGCGTTTTGGTTTTCCCGACTCCCTGCTCGTTTACTTTAAATACAGTGTAGTCTCCTTCTGTCTTGCTAGGATTTCCGTTATCTTTATCATATTCGACCATAACCCATCCTTTGTACCCTTCTGGTATAAGGAAAATGCTCGGTTGAGACGTTTCATCTGGACGTCCACATCCAGATGCGATTACGATCAATAAAAACAAAATGAGCCACCTTTTCACTTTTCCCAACTCCTTTCTTAATAAAAGACGTGTCTCTATACTGCTTTTAGTTTTTGTTGAAGGTAAGATTATATTCTTTTTGCACCCCTCAATTTTTCCCAGTTTATCCAGTCAAATATGCTATATTTACGTATTGTTTGTCACACACTATTAGCAGGCGTTTACAATTTACATGGGAGGATAACAAAAATGAGCTATGTTTTTTTATTTATTTTGCTCTTTGTCATTCCGCTTTACACACAGCAAAAAATTGTTCGTGCCGACCGTGAAAATACACGTATATTATTACTAAGTGAACACGAGCAGTCTGGACATAAAAAAAGCGATTCCCCGTAAAACAGGAATCGCCTTCTTTTAATATGTTAAGCTTCCAGCGACAATAAGGCCAACGGCTATCGATGCTGCAAAAAGAGTTACTCCAACCGCTACATTTCCTTCTTCTACTTTTTTGGCTAGGCTCGTTTTAGGCGTCATAATAAATTCAATAATCCAATATGTCACTACTTGAGTAATGATACCTACTACTCCCCAAAGAGTTGCATCTACCAAATTTAAGCTGTTGCTCCACACAGTGAAAATGACAATAGCAAGCCCAATTCCTTTTCCCCATAACTTCAAAGCGACTGCGACATTTCCTTTTTTTATAAGTTCACGATCATTAAATTTTGTTGTTAATTCAAATACGATTACTCCGATAAATAATAGCCCTAATCCTACCGCTACGTGAGATAAAAAACTCCCTATACTAGCCCAATCAATCCATTGTGTCATTTTTAGTTCCCCTTTTCATTTTAATCCAATCGGCAAATAATACGATTCGTTATCTGTAATTTGATTTCCAGCTCGAATTCCTACTGCGCTTGCTTTTCCATTTAATAAAAAGCACCCGTACATGATATGAGCCTCTACTGTTTTCGTTTGCGTCTTCATTTTTGCAGTTGGCAAAGGAATAAACTGTTGATATACAGCCGTGTATTTTTGATATGTCTTATGCTGATCTTCGTCTATTTTGATTCCGTCTTCATTATAAATTTCAACGGTATCTCCTTCACGACCAAACGATGGTTTCTTCACAAATGCTTGTTTTCTTTCAATAAATGGATCTTCTTCTAAATACGTTGGTAAAAAGTATGTTTCAATAATGTGATGCTCTTCTTTAGTGAAGAAAGGATGATGTTGTTCATACAAAGCCCAAATGAGTGCTTGCACGGCTTTAGACTGCAGTAAAAATGCAGAAGGCGGATTGATTATGGCTACTTGTTTTTGCTGTGCCAATGTTAAAAGCATGTGTCCGACTTTTTCATGCGTACTCGGATCTTCATCTTCAATTAAATGTTCAAGCGGATAAGTTTGGCGATAGAGTACGTCTATTTTTTGTCCATGTTGATCATACACGCCCGCTTCTATATGTTCACCTTCTTCAACTGTAGAGGCAGGGACAATTCGAAGCTGCGATAACGGAACGTATGTAGCATCTACATCGGCTAGCTTCATTAAATAAAGAGTCGTTAGCTTATCTTCTTCATGTGTATCATGAGAAGAAAAAACGACGTTTGGATAGTTCGTTCTATCGAGCTCGTTATAAGCTTCAAAAATGGCGTGTTTTAATGCTAAAGCAAGCTTTTTTTCTTCAAGCTTATTAGGGTTTTGAACCTGAAAATGCCGACAGACTAACTCATTTACATGAAATAATTCTTTGATGAATGTAGGCGTATCCGCGTTTAGTTCTAGAAGCTTGATTTGATCAGCCGTAACAGCAAAATCAAGGCGTGAAATAACACTTTCTGTTTCCATCGTTTTCAGCCGCAGGTACGGTAAACTGGCTTTTGGAAATCCTAAAGAAAGAAGCGTCTGATCATCTAATGAACGAAGTAAAGGTGCCGTTTTAAAAAATAGTTCCCCGATTTGATTTGCTGCTTCTTTAATAGAATGAATGATGTGAGAAGACTCCATATGGACGTCATAAAGAGCATACTCTGTTCCATATAAGTCATACCAAAAATCTTGAATTTCTTTATAAAACATTTCTCGCTTTTCTTTATGCATTACCCGCCAAAACCGCCTTTAGAGCCGCTCCCAATTCCAGATTTATACGAGCTGCTTGATTTAAATGATTTATAGGACGATGATGAGGTCAGCTGTTTTTTAGACCCGTAGTAGCGCCCTCCGTGATAATATGAACCGCTGTGCGAAGAAGAAGAATCTGAACAGTAGTACGTTTTCGTATCTTCATCCCATTTCCACTTGTCGCACGATTTATCTTTCGGTTTAGCTGGTCTTGCCTGATCAGTTGAACCACAGGCAACGAGCGATGTCATTAAAGCAGTGGTCAAAACCCCCGCCATCATTTTTTTTGTTTTTGACATTAAGCCTTTCCCCTTTCATACGTTACGCCTGTTTTTGTTACATATAAACTGTATACGCTGCGGTCTTCATCAATTTCCGCAGAGTCTCTTTCCCATTCCAATCCATTATAGTACGTATAAACAGTTCCGATATAGCTTAATACGTCCAAATGCGTATAAAATGAAGAGGCGAATAAAATCGGATGTCCTTGAAGAGAATTCAGTTCGCGGACTTCTAACGTAATCTCTCTGTGATCACCTTCTGCTTGCTCTTTCGGTCCATGTTCATGTTCTTTCACATAAATAATATGTATATCATCTTCGACTGCAGATGAAGTTTGTTTATACGTTATTCCTTCTTTAACAAAAAATTCGCATTCTCTTCTTGCTAAAATTTGTTCAAGTTCAATAGACTGATAGTGATAAATAGATACAAACGTATCATCAGGCTTTAGCAGTCGGTATTCTAATTTTGCCATTGTGCAACTCCTTTTGTGACTTTTTTGTGAACGCTCTTTAGTAAATACGCACAGATTTTCAAAAAGTTTCAATTTTTTCTCATATAAAAAGGCTTAGCTTTAAATAAGCTAAACCTTTATTTTTTTATCACATCTGTCACAACTTCATAACCGCCTGTGTATGGGTCGAATACATATTCAAGCATGCCGTTTCCACGATGAACTTTGAATAGATACCTGTATTTTTTAGGGCTGTCTTTTGCTGGATATACGTATTTTCCTTTTTGGAACTGACTTAGCAAGAGCTGTTCTCTTTGCGCAAGCATTTTTTTTGCTTCATTATAACCATACAGCGGGAGATTTTTGGCATAGAGAACCGGTACGAATACAAGTACAACGACTGAAATCGTAATAAGCCCTTGTTTAAACCACCGCATAAACCTCTTTGGATTTCGCGAAAGTAACATCGTTATGACAATTACTATTAACAAAGGAACAATATATACTTGCACATACGGAATGTTTGCAAATACAGGTCGATTAATCAACAAGACAATTACTTCGATAGCTGCTACTAATACTAAAATAAAATAGACCACTTACTCTTCACACCTCGACGATTCAATGAATTTTATATGTGTTAGAAAGTATTCCCACTCATGAATGAACTCGTCTATTGTATCATAAGACGTAAAAAAAATATCTACGCTCGTCTATTTTACTAAAAGAGATTGAGACATAACAAAATCATCCCAATCTAAAGACGAACATGAGATAAATACGCTAGTATGCTCCCTTGTTACACCGTTGTTGACTTCCGTGTAAGGCTTCGCTTTCCGAGGGCGGCCGCTCCTGTCGGGTCTCATCTGTTCCGCTTTTCTCGCAGGAGACTTCGCCTTGCCCTCTAGTCAACAGCTAGAAGCACTTACATACATGTACCCTAACCATAAAAAAACTGAACGCATTTGATTCTCCATCAAGAATCAAATGCGTTCAGTTTTTCCTTTAACTAAGCTATTTTTATTCCATCCTTTTATTACGAAACTTCTACGTTTCGATTTTGATTATATTTTTTCCCTTGTAAAAATGAGTAAACGATTGCTGCTGCCCATACAATAAGGATAAATGCGTATACAGCTATCTGCGTTGAGCTGCTTGATACCCATGTATTTAAGAGTGTTCGAGCATTTGTTAAAATGATAAACCCACCAACAAGCGAACCAAGCAAGTGAGCCGGGATAATACGAACAAACCATGCAGCAATCGGAGCCGCGATAATTCCGCCAATCATAAGAGCGCCTACCCAGAACCAGTTTACCTGCTCCCAGCCAAGAGAAATTAAAAAGCCAAGTGTAGCCGAGACGGCAATAGCAAATTCACTTGTATCAACGGTTCCAACGACTTTCCGTGCTGTTGTGCCTTTTTTAGCTAGCAATACAGGCGTTGCAATCGGCCCCCAGCCGCCTCCTCCTGTAGCATCAGCAAATCCAGCAATTAATCCTAACGGAATGGACTGCTTCGTCGATAAAGGTTTGGTGCTCTTTTCTTCGTTTGTTTTAAACGTAAATAAAAAGCGAAATAACACATAAACTCCTAGGAGCAATAAGAATGTTGAAACGTAAGGTCTTACTGCATCTCCAGGTAAATTACTTAGAAAGCAGGCTCCTACAAAAGCCCCGATGGAACCAGGAATAATCAGTTTTAAAACCATCGATTTATCTACGTTGCCAAATTTAATATGTGAAACACCAGACGCTGCTGTTGTTACAACTTCTGCCAAGTGAACAGATGCCGAAGCCACAGCTGGTGCAATTCCAAACGTTAAAAGTAGGGTAGTTGATGTCACCCCGTACGCCATTCCAAGTGATCCGTCAATTAACTGAGCTAAAAAGCCAATAAGTGCAAACGTAATTAACTTTTTCATGTTGTCCCTCCACTTTAATCTTCTGTTAGAGAGCACAAAAAGGCCTCCAACAGTTGTTTGCTAGAAGCCTTCGGTATGTCCGATCAGCTGTCCGTTTTATAAATAAGTTGTTTATATTGTAATTCTAACTATTCCTAGAAGTCAACTGTGTTTTTAGTTTTTCTTTTAGTCTATGTATGCTGCTTGGTTATAGTATCAGTAAAATAAAATTCTTCTTGTTAAGTCAACAACATAAAAACGACCGCTCACTTAATAAGGGCGGTCATTTTTATGCATGTCTTGCCAGTGAGCTAGCACTTCAGGTGGTAAACTCACATCTTTATCTAATGACGTCACATCCATAGAAGTAGGCTCATCGCTATTTATCACTTTTTCTACCCAATCTGGCTGTACGACTAACGCTTGTTCAATCGTAATTAAAGCCAGACCTTGCTCAAAAGCTTCTGCGACTTCCGTTGCCGTAAGTCCTCCTGTACCCACAAGAGGGACCCGGTAATTGACATGCTTAATGATCGAAGAAAGCAGTGAAGGATTTTCTTCCCTTTTTGAGGTAGGTTCATGCAAAGCACTGATATGTAAATAATCAATTTCTGTATGAACAAGACGATCAATCCACTCAAATGTATCTTCCACTTTATTTCCTAAATAGCCTTTTTCTTTGGGCGCTAATGTATATCCCACAATAAATGGTTTGCCCGCATGTGCTGCTCGACGCGTCACTTCACGAATAACTTCAAGTGCAAAAGTGAAGCGGTTTTCTGCGCTTCCTCCATAAGAATCACTTCGTTCATTGGCTTGCCTTGACGTAAACTGCTGCAGTAAACATTCATTTCCTCCGTCAATTTCCACTCCATCAAATCCTGCTTCCATAGCTCTTGTGGTAGCTTCGCCAAACGCTTGAACAATATAAGTTATATCGCGCTCGGTCATTTGAACAGGCTTTTTTCCTTTACGTTTGTGAGGCTTTTCACTAGGGCTAATTGCTTGCCACTTACTTTCCATTTCTACGCACTTTCTTCCCCCGTGCGATAGTTGAAGAATCGCTTTAGCTCCTCTTCTATGAATCATTTGGGTTAGTTGATGAAGCTTTCGTATGACCTGATCACGATGAATTCCGATTTGACCATGTGCTACTTGGCCATTTTCTGTGATAAACGCGGGGCCGATAATTACCGTGCTGACGCCCCCTACTCGTTTTTCGTAAAAAGTCAGATCGATATCGGATATTTCCCCGTTTTCTCGTGAAGCGTATGTGAGTATAGGTCCCATTGCTAATCGGTTTTTCATCTCAAGAGCATCAACAAATTTAAAATGCTTAAATAATTTTTCATAGGCTGTCTTCAATTAATTCACACCTTTTTTCCTTAGCTTGCCCATCTAGAAACCGAGTAGACATAGGCACAAAAAAAGAAATACCTTCGCCGGCATTTCTTTTTACGTTGTTTTTCTTATTTTTTTAATGGGGTAAAATACAAATTCGCTTTTTCCGACAATCCGTTTTTCATCAATGAGACCTAGACCGTTGCGGCTATCCATACTGTACAGACGGTTGTCACCCATTACAAATACTTCGTTTTTAGGTATTTGAACGGGTTCAAAATCTCCCGTAAGCTCCATATCCATGTTGTTGGCAATTTGACGATTCGTTTTTAAATAAGGTTCACTTACTTTTTTATCATCAATATAAAGCTGATCTTTTTTCATTTCGATTTTTTCACCTGGCAGACCGATTACTCTTTTTACATAATGCTTATTCTTAGCCTCATCTTTAATAATCACAATATCTCCGCGGCGAATATCATGGAGCGAATACGACAGTTTATTCACAAACAACCGCTCTCCGTTATGCAGCGTTGGGTTCATTGAAGCACCTTCTACAATATACGGAGAAAATAAAAATGCGCGAATCATAAATACTAGAGCGATAGCGAAGATAATAGTTTTGAATATGCTGCGTAATTGATCGCTTTTTGTTTTTTCCGTAGTCAATATGCTTTGTCTCCTTTGTACAGCTCACTTTTCTTATGTAAAAAAGCAAGAAACCTCTTACTTTAACACTTATTCTAACTTAACCATAGAAAGAACTGAAATCAAATGTTTTATGTTATGTAAAAAAAGAACCTCTAACAAATGTTAGAGGCTTACATTACGCAAGTTTCGTCTTTACATCTCTTATTATAACATTAATTATATAAAAAGAGACTACCTTTTATGTAAAAATTATGTTTTTTACGCAAACTTAACTAAATCTTCACATTTAAAGGCGTTTCTCCATGTATAAAAAGTTGGGAGATGCAATACTCTATAATCTCTCTTCGCCGCACGAGTCCAATAAAAATGTTTTGATCATCTACAACTGGCACAAAATTTTGTTCAGACGCGCGTGACAAAATACTTTCCATTTCATCGTTAATGGTGATAGCTTCGTAATCGCGATGTCTTGGAACCTCCTCAATTCGTAGGTGTTCTAACTCATGGAGTTCTATATGTTCTAGGCTTTTTAGCTTCCATAACAAGTCTCCTTCTGCCAAAGTCCCTACATATTCTCCTTTATGGTTAATGAGCGGTACAGAAGAGTAGCGATGATACTCCATTTTCTCCAATGCTTGACGGATCGTTGACTGTGTCGATAGTGTAACGACTTCTTTTTTAGGGAGCAAAAAGAACGCAATATTCACTCATATTCTCCTTTTATTATATATGCATTTTATTGTTGTTGCTTTGCTGAATCTGAAACAATATGAATGTCGATGTTATGAGTCTGTCTCATAATCGTATTCACAATAGACCCTTTTCGAATCTCTTCCCACCTTGTCCTTGCTGATTGCCCTAGTAAGATTTGAGTAACGCGATAATGCTTGGCTACATTCACAATCACTGCAGCTGGTTTCTGCTTTTTAGCTTCTTCAACAATTAACGATGCGTGAAAACGGTCAGCGAATGCCTGCCAGTGTTTGATTTGGGCTTTTTGCCTTTCAGTTTGCTCGCCTGTAAAAACATGCAGCAGCAGTAAATCTGCTTTCAATCGGTTCGCCATTCTCCAGCCTCGCCGAATTAATTTTTCAGCTGTTTCACTGTATTGAATGCAGACTAAAATGCGTTCACAAATACCTGTTACGCCAATTTCATGCGCATGAATCAGCTTGCCGTCCACTTCATCCGCTATTTCTCTGAGCGTTAATTCACGAAGGGCATGGAGATTCGCAAGCTTAAAAAACGACTGCAGGCTTTGTTCAATTTTATGGACTTCGTATATTTTCCCTTCACGAAGCCGCTTTTGCAGCTGTTCCGGCGTAACGTCGACAAGCTGAATTTCATCTGCTTGCTGAATAAATAAATCTGGCACCGTTTCACGAACTTTTACTTGGGTAACAGCATATACGAGGTCATGTACGCTTTCCATATGCTGAATGTTCATTGCTGACATAACTGAAATACCTTGGTTGAGCAGGTAAGAAACATCTTCAAAACGTTTTTTATGGCGGCTTGTCGGAACATTTGTGTGAGCAAGTTCATCGATAATTACAACTTTTGGGCGCCTTCTTACAATCGCCAGCAAATCAAGCTCTTGTAATTCTTTTCCTTTATAAAAAATGGTTTCTCTTTGGATTACTTCTAGATTTCCAATCATCTCTTTAGTCTCATCCCTGCCGTGTGTTTCTACATATCCAACTACGACATCTATGCCTTCTTTGACTAAATCGTGCGCATCTTGAAGCATTTTATACGTCTTTCCTACTCCCGGCGCGGCACCGATGTAAAGTTTAAGCTTTCCGCGCTTCTGATTATGAAGTTCACGCAATAGTTCTTCCGGAGTTTTTCTTCGAAAGTATGGATGAGCTTCTTTTTCTTTCATTGTTTGTGCCCCTTTATCACACTCGCTTCAGTACATGAAGCGAGTGCATGTAACTAGCGCTCTCGTTGAACAGCTAAATTTAGCTCTACTACATTTACTCGTTTTTCACTAAAAGCCCCTTGCTGAGTATGTTCTTTGATTAACTGTTTTAGCGTGTTGGCTTTAATATGTGTGGCTTTTGCCACACGCTCTACTTGTGCATATGCAGCTTGTGGCGTAATGTCAGGATCGAGTCCAGAAGCCGAATTTGTGACGGCATCAATTGGAATTCCTTCTTTGGGCACTTCGTTTTCTTTTTTCCACGCCGCTACGGATTTCTCGATACGATTCGTAAGATCTTTATTTGAAGGTGCTAAATTCAACGACCCAGATCCTGCCCCGTTATAATCAATACTAGAGACTCTGCTGTGAAAAAATGCATTGCTTGTAAACTGCTGCCCAATCAGCTTAGAACCGATAACTTGATGCTTGTTTGAATAGATTAGGCTGCCGTTTGCTTTACTTGGAACAGCTGTTTGAGCAATACCTGTCATCACAACAGGATAAATAAGACCACAAAGTATCATCATCATAATTGTTAAGCGAACAATAATGCTTCCCGTTCGTTCTGTTTGTATCATCGTTTCTTCTCCTCTACATCACAAATGAAAGTAATAAGTCAATCGCTTTAATCCCAATGAATGGAACTAATACCCCACCTAATCCGTAAATGAACAAATTTTTTCGCAGCAGTGCGTTAGAACTCATCGGCTTATAGGCAATTCCCTTCATGGCTAAGGGAATTAGAAGCGGGATAATGACCGCATTAAAAATGAGCGCTGACAACACCGCAGATAGTGGTGAATTCAGCTTCATTACGTTAAGAGCCTCCATTTGCGGAATCGCCAAGGTAAACATCGCTGGAATAATCGCGAAATACTTAGCAATATCGTTTGCGATGCTGAATGTAGTTAAGGCACCCCTTGTCATTAATAGCTGTTTTCCAATTGAAACGACTTCAATAATTTTAGTAGGGTCAGAATCTAAATCCACCATATTTGCTGCTTCTTTGGCAGCTGAAGTTCCGCTGTTCATTGCTAAGCCAACATCAGCTTGAGCAAGTGCAGGGGCATCGTTTGTCCCGTCACCTGTCATCGCAACTAGCTTGCCTTGCTGCTGTTCGTATTTAATCACTTGAATCTTGTCTTCTGGCTTGCATTCCGCAATAAATTCATCTACTCCCGCTTCTTTTGCAATGGTTGCTGCGGTTAAAGGATTATCTCCTGTACACATGACTGTTTTAATACCCATTTTACGAAGTTCATCAAAGCGTTCTTTCATTCCTGGTTTTACCGTGTCTTTTAAATAAATCAAACCGTAAATTTTATTATCAGCGGCGACGGCAAGCGGCGTGCCACCAGCTCCTGCAATTTCGTTTGCTTTTTGCTGTAAATCAGAGGGAATTATCCCGCCATTTGACTCTACCCATGCCGTGACGGCGTCCACTGCCCCTTTTCGTACAGATACATTCTGTAAGTCAATGCCGCTCATTCGCGTTTCAGCTTTGAATTCTACAAACGTTCCCTGCGTTTTTCTAAGGTCTTCTACTCCCATGCGAGTTTGGATAAAATCAACCACTGAGCGTCCTTCTGGTGTTTCGTCGTAAAGAGAAGAAACAAACGCCCATTTGTACAGTTCACGTTCGTCTACGCCTTCTACAGTCGTTAATTGATGAGCCATTCGGTTTCCAAACGTAATGGTGCCGGTTTTATCTAAAATAATTGTATTGATGTCACCAGCTGCTTCTACTGCTTTTCCTGACATAGCAATCACGTTAAACTGCGTGACTCGATCCATTCCAGCAATTCCAATGGCCGATAATAATCCTCCAATCGTCGTAGGAATAAGGCAGACGAGCAGTGAAATTAAAATAGCCGTGTCGAGTTGAAAATGTAAATAGTTTGTAAAGACAGGAAGCGTCACAACAACTAGTAAAAAAATAATCGTCAAACTTGTCAAAACCGTGTTTAGCGCAATTTCATTTGGCGTTTTTTGACGCTCTGCTCCTTCAACAAGCGAAATCATTTTATCTAAAAATGATTCACCTTGCTCACACGAAATTTTAATTGTAATTTCATCGCTGACAACTCTTGTACCTCCCGTTACAGAGTTAAAATCCCCGCCTGCTTCTTTCATAACAGGTGCCGATTCCCCCGTAATGGCCGATTCATCAACGGACGCCAGTCCTTTAATAATTTCTCCATCTCCAGGAATCATTTCGCCTTGTGAAACGACGACAATATCTCCTTTTTTTAGTTGCGAGGCCGAAACTTGTATCATTTGCCCGTTTTGAAGCTGATTAGCTGTAATATCGCCTTTAGATTTCTTTAATGAGTTTGCCTGTGCTTTTCCTCGTCCTTCTGCTAATGCTTCTGCAAAATTAGCAAAAACAATGGTGAAAAATAACACGAGAGATACGGCAACATTAAATCCTGTGCTTACTGTACTTTCTCCGAAAAGGTCCGGAACAACGGCTAAAAAAAGCGTAATTACAAACCCGATTTCTACTACGAACATGATAGGGTTTTTTATCATCGTTCTTGGGCTGAGCTTGATAAACGCCTGCTTTACTGATTGAATAAAAATCGATGAAGCTTGTTTATCTACAGAACCTTGAATATGACTGTTGTGATCCAATTCAATATTATTTGCAAAATTCCGTTTATTCATTATGATCCTCCGCTTTCTTGATTACAGTGTTAAATACTCAGCAACCGGCCCAAGCACAAGCACTGGGAAAAACGTAAGTGCTCCTACAATAACGGTAGTTCCAATTAAAATGCCGCTAAATAAAGACGTATCCGTTTTAAATGTTCCAGGTGTTTCGGGAACAAGCTGCTTAGATGCTAGTGAGCTCGATACCGCCAGCATTGTAATTAGTCCGAAGTAGCGTCCAATATACATAACAATTCCCGTAGAAATGTTCCAAAACGGCGTTGCGTCACCGAGTCCTTCAAAACCGGACCCATTGTTTGCTGCTGACGACGTAAATTCGTACAGTGCCTGACTTAACCCGTGAAAGCCAGGGTTTGATATACCTTCCATTCCTAAATGAGTGGTAAGTGCTACGGCTGTTCCTCCTAAAATTAGCAGCGGCTGCAGAATAAGCGTCACGGCAATGAGTTTCATTTCTTTTCCTTCAATTTTTTTACCTACGTATTCTGGTGTTCTTCCAACCATTAAACCTGATAAAAATACGGCAATGATGACGTACATCATAACATTCATAAATCCTGCTCCGACACCGCCAAATACGGTATTTAACAGCATATTTCCAAGCGTTAATAACCCGGTAAGAGGCGTCAGGGTATCGTGCATGGTGTTGACTGCACCTGTTTCACTTGCTGTCGTCACGATGGCGTAAAGCGTCGACATGCCGACACCAAAACGGACTTCTTTCCCTTCCATATAACCGCTCGCTTCATTTAGATGAAAAGCACCAAGTCTTGGATTGCCTCCCCACTCTGTTACAAACGCTGTGCTTAAAATAACGATAAACAGCATACTCATCGCTACAAACAAGATGCGGCCTTGTTTACGCTGTCCAATCATTTTTCCGTACGTAAAAGGAAGGGCTGTTGGCAATAACAGCATAAGGACGATTTGTAATACATTGCTCCACGCATTAGGATTTTCAAATGGATGAGCTGAATTGACACCAAAAAATCCCCCTCCGTTGTTGCCTAGCTCTTTGATTGAAAGAAAAGAAGCAACTGGTCCCCTTGCTATTTGCTGCGTTGCTCCTTCTAATGTATGGGCAGTCACAGTCCCGCTTAACGTTTGAGGGACACCTAAAAACGCAAATAAAATGCCTGTTATAAAAGCGATAGGAAGTAAAATACGCGTAATTGACTTTACAAAGTCAACAAAAAAGTTTCCCATTTCCTTCCCTGCTAGCCCGCGAATAAAAGCGATTGCTACTGCAAGTGCCGTTGCTGGTGCAGCAAACATCATAAATACAACGGCTGCCATTTGCGAGAAATAGGACAAACCGGATTCACCGCTGTAGTGCTGCAAGTTCGTATTTGTCATAAAACTAATGGCCGTGTTAAAAGCAAGAGCCGGATCCATTCCTTTAATGTGGCTTGGGTTAAGCGGCAGTACCTCTTGAAACCGGAAGATAAGATACACTACAAAAATCATAAACGTATTTGTTAACACAAGAGCCAATGCATATTGCTTCCACGTCTGATTATGCCCTTTAATTCCTGCTGCTTTAAACATAACTGTTTCTATCTTTCCTACCAAGCTAGTGTTTTTATCGTTTGAAAACACATTCGCTATATAAATACCTACGGGCTTTGCAATAAGCGCTACAAAAACAAGCAGCAGCGCAACTGATAGTAGAAAAATCCCCACGTTTTATTCCTCCGCTTATTAAAATTGTTCTGGATTTAACAGTACATATACTAAATAAATTAAAACGAGAACTGAAATACCTAACAAAATGAACGACACGTTCACTTCTCCTCTCTTTCGTCTACTACATGAGACGACCAGCAAATAATTCCGTACATAGCAGCTGTTAATATGGCAAGTGTTCCAAGCATGATTATATCCACGTTGCTCCCTCCTGACTTTTTCCTAACAAAAATGATAGCTTCTAAGCTTAGTAACTATTGCTTTACATAAACCATCACGTCCAAGAAAGCTAAAGGCGAGACGTGATGCTATTTTTTTCCACTAAAAAACCGCAGAAGAGAGTTCTCTTCCGCGGTTTAATGCACGACAAATAAGCCGTAATTGACACGAATTTTTTACTCCCAAAACGCTTACGGAGTTAGCTGTCGGATTCGGGTTATGGAAGTAACCCTACTCAGTTAAGAGATTCACCCCTAGTACATACGTACAAAATATTGGGTCCCCCGCTCATAATTGATTAAGCGTATCTTTGTTATTTAATTTTTAGACTTAATAATAGTTTTTACTGCTGCGTTTAAAACTTTGATTAACTAACGTAGACAAATAGCGGTTTGCTAGATCAAAAGATTGCTGATCGCACATGGCCCGATATTCAATCATTTGAATCATTTGCTTAGATAAATGCATCCTGACGCTCCTTTCACCTATATTTTGAAAGGAGCGTACTATCCGCTGTTATAGAAAACGACCACGATTACACCATCCTCTCTCTTAACGCTTACGAAGTTAGCTGACGGGTTCGGGTCAAGAAAGTAACCCTACTCAATTAAGAGATTCACCCCTGATAATTGGGTCCTCCGCTCTTTCCTTCTCTTTCAGAAAAGACTCAGCGTTTCACAGTGGAACGTTTCATGAGAGTAATCTTACTCCTGTTAAAATTTACTGTCAACAACATTTTTTGAAATTTTAAAAGCTTTATTTTTCTATGTTTATTCATTATTTTAAAATAATAGATTCAAAAAAAACGAACCACTAATCAAATACCTTGATCAATGGTTCGTTTTTCACTTTGGCTAACATACGTCTGTTTCAGCCTCTTTTTTAGCTCATTTTCTCAATTTCATTTACAAGAATTGAAATGGCATCCGTTTTTGTTGCTTCACGCATTGTACGCTTCATCGTACTTGCCTGCTGCTGAAGCTCATTTACTTCACGCAAAAACAGTTCTTTTGTTAACTGCTCTTCTTCTACAACCATACAGTAGCCTTTTTTCTTAAAGGATTGTGCATTTAAAATTTGATCTCCGCGACTCTGTGCTTTTGATAAAGGAATAATCATCATCGGTTTATGAAGAGCTAAAAACTCAAAAATGGCATTGGATCCGCCGCGTGTAATCACATAATCAGTTGCCGCTAGAACATCAGGAAGCTGTTCGTTTACGTATTCTAACTGACGGTATCCCGACTCTTTTTCAAGGCTTGTATCAATATTGCCTTTTCCGCAAAGGTGTACAATTTGGAATTTCTTTTGCAGTTCAGGCAAAGACTCTCGAACGATTTCATTAATACGGCGTGCTCCTAAACTTCCGCCCATAATCGTTAAAATGGGGCGCTTATCATAAAAGCGTAGCCAGCTTTCCCCGTTCGCTGCGCTTCCGCTAAATAGCTCTTTTCGAATAGGTGAACCAACAACCTGCACTTTTTCTTTTGGAAAGTAGTTTGCGGCTTCATCAAAAGAAGTGAAAATTTTAGTGGCAAATTTCTGCGCAATTTTATTTGCCAGTCCCGGTGTTAAATCACTTTCATGAATGAACACGGGAATGTTTAAAGATTTAGCAGCCATTACCACAGGAACTGTGACGAAACCGCCTTTTGAAAAAACAAGAGAAGGCTTTAACTTTTTCAGCACGCGACGTGCATCGCCAACCCCTTTTGCTACTCGAAATACATCTTTTACATTTTCCATATCTACGTATCGACGCAGCTTCCCGCTTGAAATCGCATGATATGGAACGTTTAATTTTGTAATTAATTCTTTCTCAATACCATTGTGAGAACCGACATAATGGATATCCCATTTTTCACTGTCTAATTCTTTCATGATGGCAATGTTTGGTGTTACGTGTCCAGCTGTTCCGCCTCCGGTAAAAACGATAACTTGCTTACTCATTTTTTCTTCCTCTCTTTACTTCACTTAATCGATCTGTTTTGACATCAATTTTTATCTGATCTTTTTAGCATGCAATCTGACATGTAAAACGATGGTTTTATTATAGCATTTTTCTTTTTACATATGTATGATAAGGCGTATAAAAGCATGCTATACTTTTCATAAGGAGTGATGATAATGAACAAATCTGTACCTGCAGTAAAAGGTGACACAGTGGATTCCGAAACGCGCTGTACGCACTATCATACGGATAAAGATATTATTGCAATAAAATTTTATTGCTGTCATACATATTATCCATGCTATCAATGTCATAACGCACATGCGGATCACGACATTAAAAGATGGCCAACATTTATGTTTAATGAAAAAGCTATTCTTTGCGGAGTATGTAAACATGAGCTCTCAATTAATGAATACTTAACCTGTAACTCGACTTGCCCTCACTGTCGTTCTTCTTTTAATCCTGGATGCAGCCTGCATGGACACATTTATTTTGAACAAAAAAGCTGAACAAAACATCGTTCAGCTTTTAAAATAATTGCTCATCTATATTTATAATGGAAGGAAGCAGACCTGGGAACAGTTCCTCAAGTTCTTCTAAACGCAAGGAATAATAGTGCTGCGTACCTTCTATACGTAGTTTGATAATTCCAGCTTCGCGAAGTACTTTAATATGATGTGATAGCGTTGATTTTGATACATTTAATTTTTGATAATACGAACAGGTCTGCTCCTTTCTTGTCGCTAAACACTGTACAATTCGCAGCCGGTTAGGATCACTCAATGCATGTAAAATAGGCGTTAATTTAATTTCAGATTTCGGTGGTTGATAAGGTTTTCTCATGCTTAAAATATAACACAGCTTCTTTTGTGTATCAATGTTCGATAACTTTCGAACTAAATTCCTTGCACTGTTATTTAATCGGTGTTATAGTTTCATTGTTCGATGATATTCGAACTTATCTTCATTTTAATCGTAAATTGAATGAAAGATTAAAAACAAAACAAATAATATAAAGCACCATCATTATTAAAGGAGGAATCATCCATGATTCATTTACAAGCTTCAATGAAAGTTAACCCAGCAAAAAGAGAAGAATTTTTAGAAAACGTACAAGAACTAATTAAGCATTCTTTACAAGAAGAAGGAAACAGCAACTATCAACTATTTGAAGATGCTTTTACACCTAACACATTTATGATGATTGAAGAGTGGAAAAGCGAAGAAGCAATTCAAGCACACAATAAATCAGCTCATTTCCAAAGTTTTGTAGCATTTGCTCAAACTGGCGTACTTGTAGCACCTTTAGATGTAAAAACATTACAAGGCTAAAAATAACTTCTTTGAAAGGATGACGCATCATGAATGAAGCAATTCGTACAATTCAAGATCATCGTTCTATCCGTCAATATACAGACGAAGCAGTAAGCGACGAGCATTTAGATACAATTATTCAATCTGCTCAGTCAGCCGCTTCTTCTATTAACGGACAGCAAGTAACTATTATTAGCGTCCAAGATAAAGAAAAGAAGAAAAAGCTTTCAGAGCTTGCAGGCAACCAAGCGTGGATTGACCAAGCTCCTCTATTTTTAATCTTTTGTGCAGATTTTAATCGTGCTAAGATTGCAGCTGAGCTTAACGATGCGCCTCTTGGCGTAACCGATGGACTTGAGTCAATTTTAGTGGGGGCAACCGATGCTGGAATTTCTTTAGAAGCAGCAACAGTTGCAGCAGAGTCACTCGGTTTAGGTACAGTACCAATCGGCGGAATTCGCAGAAAGCCACTAGAAGTCATTGAGCTCCTAGATTTACCGGAATACGTATTCCCAGTAAGCGGTCTTGTCGTTGGACATCCGGCAGATCATTCTGCGAAAAAGCCTCGATTGCCACAAGCTGCTGTGCACCATCGTGAAAGCTATAATCATGACTTAAAGTCATTGATTCAAGACTATGATGCTGAAATGGCAGAGTATATGAAAAAGAGAACAAACGGTGCAGATGACCGCAACTGGTCACAAACTGTATCCGCTATTTACAAAACCATTTATTATCCAGAAGTTCGAGCGATGCTTGAAAAACAAGGATTTAAATTCGAATGATCAAAAGCTGCGATGTTCATCGCAGCTTTTTTTATCTACTTTAACAGCGTCTTGAATAGACTAAAAGTAATACTCGATAAATGAGGTGTTTGGATGGAGTTTATTTTAATTTGTAATTTTCTTTTAGGTGCAACGGCAGCGTTTTTATTGATGCCGGCTTTTACAAAAAAGAACACCCTTCACGTGACTTTGCTGTCTCTCCTTTTCCTCCTTTCAATTGTTCCAACCTTTCTTCTCGCTAATCCACATATCGGCGTTTTACCTTGGGCTATTCGAGACGGTCTTTTATTGTTTTCCGCTTTCCTTTTCTTTTATCTAACCTTCACTTTAAGCAGATGGAAAACACTTTTGTTTTTTCTTCTCCTTTTACTGTCAATTGCTCCTCTTGCCTACGTCGTATATGATGACTTCACGCATACGTATATAGATGCCAATATCGGACTTGGCCTAGGCTTCTTATTGACGTGGCTCTTAACAACCTTGTACAATATTTTGGCTATTCTTCGATTTTTCCGTCAGAAATCTCAGTAAACACGTTAAAAGTTAACAAACAAACGAATAGTTGATTTTATTTAGTATACGCTAACAACTGCACAGTCCTTCTCTTTACATAAAGCTGTGTATACTAAAAAAGGAGTGATACTTGATGAAACGACTATTCGTAATGGTAGCAGTGATTGCCTTCTTGGCACTTAGCCGCATGTTAGTATTTGCCGCTGAAACACCTCCTGCTGCAGATGAGCGACCAGCTCAAAATGCAGAAGTTCGTATCGTTCATGCTTCACCGGATGCTCCAGCTGTAGACATTTTTGTGGATGACAAAGCTTTAGTAGAAGGAGCAAAGTTTAAAGATGTCTCCAACTCCCTGCCTTTGTCAGCTGGTTCTCATAAAGTAGAAGTATACGAAGCGAAGACAAAAGGAACAAAAGATTCCATCATCGAAGCTACTCTTGTTGTAGACGGTGGAAAATCGTATACAGTAGCCGCTGTAAATAAAGCCGAAAATCTTGAACTGCAGGCTTTCACGAATAATAAGCAAGGGATGGATGGAAAAGCAAGCTTACGTGTTGCTCATTTATCTCCTGATGCTCCTGCGGTAAACGTAGGTCCTAAAGGGGCTGCTCCTTTATTTAAAGATCTGTCTTTTAAAAGCATTTCAGGTTATCAAGTAGTAAATCCGGGTTCGTATGATTTATCTGTTTCCACAGCAGACGGAAAAGAAATACTAAATCTTCCTGGAACAAATCTTCAAAGCGGTAAAAACTATACGGTTCTCGCAGTAAATACTGCTGATAAGCTTGAGACCATTGTTTTACAAGATAATTAATTAAAAAAACGTCATTTCAATTGAAATGACGTTTTTTTATAGACTGCGCTGAATGAATTCTTCTTTTTTGTACTCATAGGTAGAAATATCGTTCCACAATCGTTTTGAAAGCTCGTATTTCATACCTTCATATTTTTTTCTAGCACGTTCGCTCGAGCGTAACTGCTCCCTGAAGTCAATTCGTTCATTCCAGTAAGGTGATTCACTGACCGTTACGTACACATGACTTCTTCTAGCATCATGTGGAATGAGCTTACGGGCATTTTTAGCTGTCATAATTGGAGGGTAGTGTGAAGCTGGAACGCCTTCTTTTAATAAGACGAACATCTCCTTTTCCGCTACGTATACGTGAGATTTATTTTTTAATATAGCGCGCACTTCATTTATGTCTTCTTCGCGTTTGACGCCGATTAAAATATCAACGATTGGTGAACCTGCCAATCCTGGAACGGACGTGCTTCCAATATGTTCGATGTCTACTGAAAAATCTTTTAGTGTATTAAGTAACGCTTCTTTTTCCATTTGATACAAAAGCGACCACTTTGTTTCATACTGAACAATCTTTCGCATATCAGTTTCCACCCTTTCACTTTTTTATACTGTACCATGTTTTAAAATAAAAAGAAAGAATTTTCTAACTATTTACTTTTTGTTTATGCTATGAGCTTTTCCATCGATATACCCAGGCTTTATATTATTTTATATATTTTTGTTATTTTTATTCTGAATGTTTCATAATTGTGGATGTTTCCTCCTCCAAAAGATAGATACTCTTTTATTTGCTATCTCTCCTCTATCATATTCACATTCAGCTGCTTTATACTATTTTACATTTTTTCTAGTATAAAACATGTCCTCAAAACATCGGTGAACAAAGGGCTAAAGACCTTTAAATGCCCTTAATATCCCTACATTTCACCTTTGATATAATTATATTTTACATTAATGTAAAATTTTATCGTTAAGGATGGCAGATAGTTCAAATTCATTATACAATTGAAATTCGACATATAGTATGATGGATAATATCGGCATTATGAGATAATAGTAGATTTAACTCAAAATTTTGGGCTATTTGCCGATATATGCTTTGTATACTAATTAACTTATGTTGAAATTTGTAATTTGCAAGGAGGAAAAAATGAATAAAAAACATGTCATGTACACAGCCGTTTCTTCTGTTCTTTTAAGCTCTTCATTGCTTTTGCATTCGATTGACGCAGATGCAGCTGAATCGGCCAAAGTAACTGCTACATCGTTAAATGTACGTGCAACGCCTAGTACAAGCGGCGCTATCGTTGGAAAAGTAACGAAGGGAAACACCGTTAATATAGTAGATGAAAGCAAGGGATGGGCTAAAATTACGTATAACGGTAAAGAAGCTTGGATTTCATCTCAATACATAAACAAAACACAAACAAACAGTACGTCTACGGCAAATTCGACATCCAAGTCAGCCGTTGTTAACGCCAGTTCATTAAATGTTCGCTCTTCTGCGAGCACAAGCGCGTCTATCGTGACGAACTTATCCCGAGGTTCGAAAGTAACGGTGGTAAAAGAAAGCGGATCTTGGTCACAGATTAAAACGGCAGCGGGTCAAACAGGCTGGGTAGCGAGTCAGTACCTACAAGCAGGCTCCGGTTCTTCTACACCGACTAGTAACTCGAGTTCTACGACATCCAAGTCAGCTGTTGTTAACGCTAGCTCATTAAATGTTCGCTCTTCTGCGAGCACAAGCGCATCGGTCGTGACGAACTTACCGCGCAATTCAAAAGTAACGGTGGTAAAAGAAAGCGGATCCTGGTCACAGATTAAAACAGCATCAGGTCAAACAGGCTGGGTAGCGAGTCAGTACCTACAAGCAGGCTCCGGTTCTTCTACACCGACTAGTAACTCGGGTTCTACAACATCCAAGTCAGCTGTTGTTAACGCTAGCTCATTAAACGTTCGCTCTTCTGCAAGCACAAGCGCGTCTATCGTGACGAACTTATCCCGGGGTTCCAAAGTAACGGCGGTAAAAGAGAGCGGATCCTGGTCACAGATTAAAACAGCATCAGGTCAAACAGGCTGGGTAGCAAGTCAGTATTTACAAGCTGATTCCGGACAGTCTTCACAAACAGCCCAGTCGATTCAAATTACAAAAGCTTCAAATTTACGCAGTCAGCCGAGCTTAAGCGCGGGCATTATCCGTGTAGCAAAAGCGGGCGAACGATTCAAAAAAGTAGGCGAAACGAATGACTGGGTGCAAATTCAGTACTCTGCAAGTCAAACAGCATGGGTGTCAAAAGGGTTAACAGCTGCAGCTGGTTCTACAACTTCAGCTAGTTTGCCTTCCCCATCTACTGCTTTAAAAGATAAAATTATTGTAGTAGACGCTGGACACGGCGGATATGATCCTGGTACTTCAGGCAAGTCATCGATTGAGAAAAAACTAGCGTTAACAACCGCAAAACTTGTGGCAAGCCGCTTAGCTAATTCGGGAGCAAATGTATTTATGACGCGTTCAAACGATACCTTTATTTCACTGAGCGGACGTGTGAACGTTAGTGAAGCAAAGCATGCAGATGCGTTTATCAGCATTCACTATAACGCTTCTACTTCATCTTCTGCAAACGGCATTGCGTCATTTTATTACAGTGAATCCAAAGATAAAGAATTAGCAAAATATATTCAAGAAAGCATGGCTGAAAATGCGCCTTCTATGAAGGATATGGGGGTTCGTTTTGGAGATTATTATGTTACTCGAGAAAACAACCAGCGTGCTGTACTTCTTGAATTAGGCTTTTTATCAAATGCTCACGATGAGCAAATTGTTTCTTCTAATGCGTATCAGCAGCAAATATCTACAGGTATTTATCAAGGAATTGCTCGATACTTTGCAGCTAATAAATAATAAAAGCCCTCATTATGAGGGCTTTTATACTACCAGCTTGCTTTTTTAACACCTGGGATTTGTCCTTTGTAGGCCAATTCCCTAAAAGCAATGCGTGACATTTCAAATTTTCTAAGATAGCCTCGAGGGCGACCGGTAACGCGGCAGCGATTATTTAAGCGCGTTGGTGAAGAATCTCTAGGCAATTTTTTTAACGCTTCGTAATCTCCTTTTTCCTTCAACTCTTGGCGCAATTGCGCATATTTCGCTACTATCTCTTGGCGCTTTTGTTCTTTTACAACTTTTGATTTTTTAGCCAAACTCTTTGTCATCCTTTCGCTTTATCAATTTTTTATTTGAAATACGTAATCATTACGATTTAATTATTTTGAGAAGGTTACTTTTTAAATTTAATCATATTTTCTTTATTCTTTCAACTTATTTACTCCTGCGCTTACATGTAGCCTCCCCTTACCCCCGGATTGCTGTATAAACATAAATAAAATTGTATGTCAAATGTAATTAATTCCTTCATCTCCTATATCATACAAAGAGCCCTACATATTCCATTTTTTAGGAGGATTTGTATTTACAGATAATATTTCAATAATATTACAGTTCATTTACATATTAATAACTTCGACAAATTTAGCGGTTATCTAGTATATAATCATCTTAGAAATTCCAAAAATAATATTTTGTGTACTCAATAAAATATAAAAGTAAAGGTGATTAAAAAATGAAATCGACTGGTATTGTAAGAAAAGTAGATGATTTAGGTCGTATCGTAATTCCGAAAGAGTTAAGACGTGTTCTTGAAATAGATGTAAAAGATCCTGTTGAAATTTTTGTCGAAACAGATCGAATTATTTTAAAGAAATATGAGCCGAACGGTGCTTGTGCGATTACTGGCGAAGTATCTTCTGACAATGTAACAATCGCAGATGGCAAATTAACTTTAAGCCGCGAAGGTATGGAGTTATTGCTTGAAGAGTTAAAACAACGTAATTTCTAATAAAAAGAAAAGCAGCTGCTCATATGCAGCTGTTTTTCTGTTTGATAAAGTTTTTTCTTCGCTTTCTGATTTTCAGATGATATACTCAGAAGCGAATACATAATAAAGGAGCCTTTTATCATGACAGTTGAACAAATTACTCATCACTTTTTAGCACATCGAAACGTAACTAATGAATTAATCAACAAAATTGAAGCAGGTCACTACGAATACAAGCCTGCCCCGACATCTATGTCCGCTTTTGACTTATCTACGCATATTTTAACATCCTTTTATGCATTTGCATCAGTGGTAAAATCCGGTGATTTATCTCCGCTTGGTCAAAAAGCTGATTTTAGCGGTAAGTCATTATCGGACCTTGCAGCTGAATATACGGAAAAAACAGTAGACGTATTACGCTCACTTAGCGAAGATGATTTAAACAAGACTATCGACGCAACTGCAGCGTTTGGAAGAAAGCTTGCCGGAAGACAGCTTTTACAAATGGCCATTGATCATGAAATTCATCATAAAGGAAATTTATACGTCTACGTACGTGAGATGGGTCATACAGACCTTCCTCTATTTGTTCAGTTCGGTTAATGGTTAGAAAATAGTTCGTGCTTGTAAGCGCCCAAGCTAGAAGTTTGGTGCGCTTTTTCTTTGGAGTTTTCGGCATAATAAGTAAGATATATGGTATAATTCTATCAATAACTTCATATCTACTATTCAAAGCTTGTTTCTTCTTATAAAACGATCGTTATCATCTTTTACAAAGGAGGAATCACTTCATGAGTCAAACTGTTAATCAACAAAAAATTGCTCAAGTGTATCATCTTCCGTTTGTTTCTTCATTTGGAGGAAGTGCTATGAACCTTCTTTCTCCTCAAGCTGGCGAACATATTTTAGATATTGGCTGTGGCACTGGCGAATTTATTTCGCAGCTCAATAAGCTTCATGTCCGTGCAACGGGCATCGATTGCTCTGAAAATATGATTGAACAGGCTCGTCATCAGTACCCGACTCTATCCTTTGAACAGTTAAACGCCCTTAACCTTCCTTATTACGAACAATTTGACGCAGTTTTTTCCAATGCAACTTTACACGACATCCGTCCCCCTCACCTTGTCATTAAAAATATTTACAATGCTTTAAAACCAAATGGCCGATTTGTAGCAGAATTTTGGGGAAAAGGAAACATGGACGAAATTTTCACAGAAATCATTCGTCAATTTAAAACGTTTGATATCCCTTATAACGATGTAGATTTCCCATGGTACTTCCCTTCTGTAGCTGAATATTCTTCTCTTTTGGAATCACAGAATTTTCAAGTCACCACGGCCATACACTACAGCCGGCCCCTCTTGTTAAAAGGGGAAAACGGCTTGCGTAATTGGCTCGAAACAAATGCAGCCCCTCTTTTTGCTCACGTGACGACAGAAACTAAAAATGTCCTCATTACGCGCTTAGAAAATCGAATGCAAGACAAACTATTTCAAAACGGATCTTGGCTAGCAGAAGCTAAACATATACGTGTACATGCTGTAAAACGAGATTAAAAAATGGACGTGATTCTATTCACGTCCATTTTCGTTAAAGTGCAGCCAATATCCTTTTCCCCGAATCACTTCGATTTCTAAATATGTTCCTATTTTTTTGCGAACCCGGTAAATCAGCGCATTCAGCTCTTCCGCTGCTACCAGAATTTCTCCATTTGACTCTACTCGTTCAGGCCAAACGCTTTTTTTTAATGCTTCTTTTGAAACAAATTGATTGTTATATTCTAGAAGGTAAGCTAAGCACGCGTATTCTTTATCTGACAGAATATACGTTTCCTCTTTTACTTTTACTTTCTGCAAAATTGGATCTAATGTGTAAAATGGCTTATTTATTTGTTTTAGCAAAGGTCCTAAATCGAGGGTTGCATCCATATCATCATTTCTAAATACTAAAGCTGCCTCCTCATTTGCTAAGGTAATGACATCCTGCTCTTTCAAGAAACGAGGGGTTCCAGGCTGTAACTCTTCTCCGTTTACTTTTGTCCCGTGTTTACTAAACAAGTCTGTAATGAAAAATGCATTGCTTTCGTACGTTACTTCAAAATGCTTGCGTGAAATGTAAGCACTTTGAAAGGCCAGATAAGGCTCCCATTCTTCACTGCTTCGTCCGATAATACAAGCTTTATCTTTTGGAATAGGCACGGAAGCTCCTTCATAAAAAGGAGCACCGTTCCGAATAATCAACATACCGTTCATTGTTTGTTCACACTCTTTTTTAAAATTTTCTGACTCTTATCATGTAATTATAACACTCACATTTATTGAGATTTCTTCCAACTTTGGATAACATCATAGTATAGTCAGTTATATGATAAAGGTTGTTGCCATGTAAGTAAACCTTTAGAGCAGTCCTTTTCTAACTGAAAAAATACGTATTCTTTGCCCTGCTGTAACGTGGATACAATTTTTTTGTAAAATAATTTGTTTTTTAGTAACTTTGACATATGTTCTCTCTTTTTAAAGCGGAGTAAAATAGGAAAATACGTGAAATATTTACATAATGGAGGAAGACCAATGGGACGTTTGCCAAAAGATAGAGAAATTCAAGCGATTAAACGACGCGTTGCACTGGTATTGTTAATTATTGGATCATTTATTTTAACAGGTGCTAGCTTTAGCGTTTATTGGTTTATGATGTTAAAAATATAAGATTTTTTTATAAAATAAAGAAAAAAGACATGGTTTTGTTGAATTGCCCCCTGTCAAGTAGACAGTGAAAATAATAAAAACAACACTAGACGGCTTTAGCCCTGAACTCGAGAGGG